>NZ_JAVTSB010000008.1:0-363383 GCF_032677645.1 Pedobacter gandavensis
CTTTGTGTGTCATGGCCGGCCGGCCAACGAAATTCTTGTAAATCAAAAAAGCCACTCGTTGGAGTGGCTTTTTGCGGACCGGACGGGACTCGAACCCGCGACCTCCGCCGTGACAGGGCGGCATTCTAACCAGCTGAACTACCGGTCCGTGTTTCCCTTACGGGTGGATTTTATAGTAGATCCTCTACTTAACAACTTCAAGTTCTCGACTGAGATACTTTTGCGGACCGGACGGGACTCGAACCCGCGACCTCCGCCGTGACAGGGCGGCATTCTAACCAGCTGAACTACCGGTCCGTTGTTCCCTTTCGGGATTGCAAATATAGAGTCTTTATTTATATTTACAAACTATTTTTTAAAATAATCGCAACTGGTTAAGCCACAGAGCCTTCTTTCATCTTTTCAGCGTTCTCTGCAAACTGTAACGCATCGATCAGTTCCTGAACACCACCATCCATCACATGATTTAGGTTATAAAGTGTCAATCCGATGCGGTGATCTGTTACTCTTCCTTGTGGATAATTGTAAGTTCTGATCTTTGCAGAGCGGTCACCGGTAGATACCATCGTCTTACGTCTTGCAGCAATGTCTCCATTTTTCTTCTGCAATTCGATATCATATAGTTTACTACGTAGCATTTCCATTGCGATCACCCTGTTGCCAAGCTGAGAACGTTCCTGCTGACAAACCACTACCAGTCCCGAAGGTCTGTGGGTTAACTGCACTTTCGTCTCTACCTTATTTACATTCTGACCACCGGCTCCACCTGAACGGGAAGTCTGTAAATCAATATCGGCAGGGTTTAAGTATAGATCTATCTCTTCTGCTTCCGGTAATACCGCTACAGAGGCTGCTGAAGTATGTACACGGCCCTGAGTTTCTGTATCTGGTACACGTTGTACACGGTGTACACCTGATTCATATTTCAATTGTCCGTAAACATCATCTCCGCTAACTTTCAGGATCACCTCTTTATAACCACCGGCAGTACCTTCAGTTACATCAACAGTTTCAACCTTCCAGCCCTTTTGTTCAAAGAAACGACTGTACATACGGTATAAATCACCAGCAAATAAAGCTGCTTCATCACCACCAGTACCGCCACGAATCTCGAATACGGCATTTTTAGCATCTTCAGGATCTACAGGAATCAGCATCAAACGTACTTTTTCTTCCAGTTCATCCTGCTGCTTCAGCAACATATCCAGTTCTTCTTTAGCCATTTCGCGCATTTCGGCATCTTTCTCCGTAGATAGGATTTCCTTATTTGCATCGATATTGCTCATTACATTCTTGTAGATTTTATATTGATCTACAATCTTGCCTAAATCTTTATACTCTTTATTTAAAGCCGCGAAACGCTTCATATCCTGCATCGTATCAGGATTACTCAGCTGTTCTTCAACATCTTCCCAGCGTAACTTAATTGCTTCTAATTTCTCTAACATATTCTTTTTTCAGAAAATTAAAACTTGTTGCCCTTTCCATTCAGATCCGTCCTGCGGATCCTGTCCTGGCAATTGATTTATTTTGGAAGGCAAAAATACGGCTTTTTCAGTTAATTGACACTAAAAATTTAATGCTTGCCGGATTCTTCTATCCCTGATGATTACTTTTCGAAATAGTTCAGTGTTAATTCTTTGCCGTCAAATACCGCATAAGAATTAAAATTAATCCATTCGCCGAGGTTCACATACTTGCTTTTACCATTCAGATCAATCTCTAATGGCAAGTGACGGTGTCCGAAAACGAAATAGTCATAGTGTCTCTTTTGCAATTGTTCTTTTGCATAAATCGCCAGCCATTCGAATTCTTCGCCATGAAATGCTTCTTCAGTTTTATTGGCTATCCGGCTACTTCCAGACCACCAATTGGCGATTCCTAAACCAATACGTGGCGGCACGATAGAAAATAACCACTGACAAACCGGATTTCTGAACACCTTTCTTAATAACTTATACTTTTCATCGCCCGGGCCCAGTCCATCACCATGGTGCAGGTAAAAACTTTTGCCGTTACGCTCTATGATCAGCTCATCACTAATCACTTCAATCCCCATCTCTGTGGTAAAATAATCTTTGACCCACATGTCATGGTTACCCTTGAAAAAATAAATCTTAATTCCGGCATCAGTCATGGAAGCTAATTTGCCTTGCAGGCGAACAAAGCCTTTTGGGACTACCTCATGGTATTCGAACCAGAAGTCAAAGATATCGCCCATCAAAAAAAGTTCGCTGCAACTGCTTTCTATAGCATTTAACCAGCGAATGATCCGATCTTCGCGCTTTCTACTTTCCTGATGACTGGGAGAACCCAGGTGGAAATCAGAAGCAAAATATATGTTTTTTGTCATCAGTATCAACAAAGATAAGTAAAAATAACAGCGCAACTTTGTCATAAGTTCTACCAATTATGTAGAATATATCTAAACAACCGCGAATATTAAAACAAAAGTTCGTAAATTCGCACAAAATTTAAACACATGATTTCTACAGATATAGCCATTATTGGCGCCGGACCCGTTGGTTTATTTGCAATTTTTGAAGCAGGACTCCTTAAAATGCGTTGTCATTTGATCGATTACTTACCTCAGGTAGGTGGTCAGTTGTCTGAAATATATCCTAAGAAACCTATTTATGATATCCCGGGCTACCCAACAGTACTTGCTCAGGAACTGATTGATAACCTAATGGAACAAGGGAAACCTTTCCATCCTGGTTTTACTTTAGGAGAACGTATTGAAGGTCTGGAGAAACGTGGTGAAGGAGATTTTGTGTTGACCACTAATATGGGCACGATCATCGAAGCTAAAGTAGTGGTTATTGCAGGTGGATTAGGCTGTTTTGAGCCTCGTAAACCAGCAGTAGAAGGATTAGAGCAATTTGAAAACGGTAAAGGGGTGAATTATATGATTCTTGATCCTGAAAAATACCGTGGTCAGAAAATGGTTATTGCCGGTGGTGGTGACTCTGCTTTAGACTGGACTATTTTCCTTGCTGATATCGTAGAAGAACTGACTTTAGTTCACCGTAGCGAAAGCTTCCGTGGTGCACCGGATTCAGTTAATAAGGTAATGGCCTTAGCCGAAAGCGGAAAAATCAACTTAGTGTTAAATAGTAACCTTAGCTCTGTTCACGGAAACGGGAAATTAGAGACGGTAGAACTGGTTCACAACCGCAGTCTGGAGAAAAGCACGATTCATGCAGATCATTTGATTCCACTTTTCGGATTGAGTCCTAAATTAGGCCCGATTGAGCAATGGAACTTAAACATCAACAAAAGTGCAATTGAAGTAAATACTGATGATTACTCGACCAATATCCCGGGTATCTACGCTATCGGCGACATCAATACTTACACCAACAAGTTAAAATTAATCCTTTGCGGTTTCCATGAAGCAGCATTAATGAGTCATAGTGCTTACCAGTACATGAATCCAGGCATTAAATACACCATGAAATATACTACTGTTAACGGCGTTGCCGAATTCTAAACATGGAAGAAAATAACATTACCCTGCACGTTCAAAATCCGGACGGCAGCAGAACAACTTTAGAAGCGCCTGTAGATATGGGCCTGAGCTTGATGGAATACCTGAAAGCATGTGAATACGATATCCTTGCCACCTGTGGTGGAATGGCACTCTGCGCAACTTGTTGCGTAGACGTGTTAGAAGGGGAAGAAAAACTGAATGAGATGACCGATGACGAATACGCCATGTTGGATACCTTACCAGATTTACTTCCGAACTCAAGATTGGCTTGTCAGCTACAGTTAAGTCCAGCAATGGACGGACTGGTAGTGAAGCTACACTAAAACTAATTTTCTATAGGAGCAGCCGCAATTGTCTTGATTGGGCTGCCTATAGTTTTATATTCGCCCTCCCCTTTCAATATTGCCAGCATTTTTGAAGTATTGCCCAACACTGCTTTCGCAGCTGTCAGCTCTTTATCGTATTGAAAAGACTGTATCACCTTTCCTTTTTCATAATAATACCTGCTGACAATCTGTGTCTCCAATACTCTTTTGATCTCCGGTTTAAAGGTAGTCAGGTCTGTTTTCTTTGCACCCAACATTTTAGTCTTGAGGTCTTCCAGATCTGCTTTCACTGCCGGTAGTTTGTTTTCCTTTTCGGCCTCTGTACGTAAATCAGCTAGTAAACGTTCCGTTCTGGAAACATAAGCATAGTCCTTTCCATCGAGGGAAGTCAGGAATGCCGCATAGTCCTGATCTGTCAATTGAAAACTTTCCGCAGCAGCAATGGTCTTATGGTCCTTTTTATAGGCATTGGCATAATCGAAAAATAAGCTTTTATTCAAAAGAGAAATCGTGATCGGACTTAATTTAGCCGTTTCCACCAGTACATCAGGGTAAATCCCGTTACCATCGTATACGTTTCTGCCGGTACGGGTATTGAATTTGTTCATCACAGAATCCGCTACTTTAGGCGTTTTTCCGTTTAGATCTTTATGGGCATAGTCCAAAGCCTGGATACACCTGCCTGATGGCGTGAAATACTTCGCCACAGTTACTTTAACCAGGCTGTTATAAGGCAATGGGAAGGTTTGCTGAACCAGGCCCTTTCCATAGCTTCGTTGCCCTACAATGATGGCGCGATCTAAGTCTTGTAAAGCACCGGCAACGATTTCAGAAGCCGAAGCCGAATTACCACCCACCAGAATCACCAATGGAATCTGTGGAAGTAAGGGATCTGCTAAGGTTTTATAGGTAATGGTTTTCTGAGGATTTCTCCCCTTTTGGGTCACCACTAAAATGTCTTTATTCACAAACAGGTTCACAATCTTAACGGCTTCCTGTAAGATTCCTCCGCCATTATAGCGTAGGTCCAGAATCATGCCTTTAGGTTGTTGTTTGTTCAGGTTGATGGCCGCATCTTTCACTTCCTGCGCCGCATTCTCGAGGAATTTATCCAATCTGATGTAAGCAAAATGATCATCGGTCATGCCCGAATAAAGTACATTCGGCTGCTTAATCTCATCGCGGTTCAGGTTCTTGGTAATAACAGCCCCGTTTCTGATGATTAATAAAGTCAAGGCGGAACCACGAGGGCCACGCAACAACTGACTTACCTGCGCACGTTCTTTTCCTTTGACCGCCACATCATTGATCTTTACAATCTGATCGCCGGGTTTCAGGTCTTGTTTATCGGCAGGGTAACCTTCGGATACTTCGTTTACAAACAGCTTTCCTTCGATAAAAAGCGTACTTGCGCCGATGCCACCGTATTGGGTGCTTACATATTTAAGTTTATAGTCTTCCACTTCAGACTCGGGAATGTATTCTGTATAGGGGTCCAATCCATCGAGCATCGCATCAATGCTATTGCGCATGAGGTCGGCGGGATTGGTTTCGTCTACATAATTGATGTTAATCTCTTTATATAGGGACGCGAAAATATCCAGATTTTTGGAAACCTGAAAAAGGTCTTCCTTAAAAGACCAGGTTAAAGAAGCAAAAGCAATCAGTGAAAAAGCGGCTACAAGTCTTAATTTTTTCATATTACCCAATCTGTTGAAGGGTAAATTTACAAAAAAGGCTTGTAACTCAATAGGCTATTGGGAATTATAGCCTGTTACCATTCGGATCAGCCAAAGCTTTCCTGATGGTGAACTCTACATACTCACGGTTTCTATGCACTAAGCTCATCAGTTGTTCTACCAATTGGTCTTCTTGTCCGGGAACAAAAGCGAGGTTTTCTTTCGCCAGGTCACGGTATTTTCTAAGAAACTTAATTTTAACCTTTGTCCAGGTCTCAGGAGTAAGTGTAAAACTTGCCATAATGTATTATAGTTTGGCTGCAAAAATAGGAAAAATTATGAGAGGTACACCTGGAATCCGCATTCTCTGGTTAATCTGGCAAACAGATTTTTCCCATACGGATGGAAGGGACACCTTCCCGCTGCCCGAAACTGGTTTTTTCGCCTGTCAAAGTCTCATTGGCAAGGACGGCAAAAAGCACCGCCTCTTTAGCGTCAGGGTTGATATCCAGGTCTGCCGTAGTCCTGAATATCGCCTTTGGCAAACCAGCTTTCAACATACCTGTTAACAGCGGATTGTGCATCCCGCCTCCACTCATATATATATAAGGTGTTACCGTGTTTTCAAAACATCGTTGGATTGCTTCCAGAATCACTTTTGCCGAACAGGCGCATAAAGTGGCCAGCACATCTTCTTTTTTCAGATCCAGTGTACCGGAATTTTCCTGTGCTGTGGATAAGTAGGCCAGGTTGAAAAGTTCTGGTCCGGTGGTTTTCGGAAAATCAGCGTCTATAAACACATTTGTTAGTAAAGCTGTTAATAAAGCCTCATTAACCTCGCCTTTGCTGGCAATCGCTGCATTTTCGTCGAAATACAAGCCGGGATAATGCAGCTGAACATATTGGTCCATCATGGTATTCCCCGGACCAACATCCGTAGAAAACACTTTAGCAGCGTCATTATCTGCCGGCAGGTAGGTGAAATTTGCAATCCCTCCGATGTTGAGCATAATCCGGTCTTCTCCTTTTTTAGAGAACAGCAGGTAATCTCCGTAAACGGCTAACGGAGCGCCTTCCCCTCCTGCTGCCAGGTGTTTCTGCCTGAAATCGGCAATGGTAATGATGCCGGTTTTTACGGCGATATGGTCGCCATCCCCAATTTGAAGCGTAGCATTTGGATAATCCGGCAAGCCATGTAAGGCCTTTGGGGCATGGAAAATCGTTTGGCCATGACTCGCGATCACATCAATCTCTGCCGGTGTTCTTCCCCAGGTTTTCAGGGTTTCTAAAATCAGGGCTGCATGTTGTAAGCCAATCTTCTCATTCATCAGACAGACCATTTGAAGATCCGCATCCCTCCGGGAAAAAACCGCCTTTACTTCTTTCTTAAACTCCTCAGTATAAGGGACTGTAGTAAATTCCAACACTTTTATGTTTGTTGCTGCACCATTCCCTTTTACCGCACATAATGCGATATCCAAGCCATCTAAAGAGGTGCCAGACATCAATCCGATAATCAGGCGTTCCGGTTTATGCAGTATTTCGAAGAGTTGTTTCCAGTTTGAATTCATAAGGCTGTTTCCTGGTTACTAAAATAGGCTAAAATCAATTGCCTCAAGGGATTTCATAAAAAATCCTCTGGATTTGCTAAAAAAACTAACAATTTCACAATAAACACCTGTTTTGATTGCCATTTTCAAACAAAAAACACAGTGGGGTTAAAAATTTGGATTAAGTCGGTAGAGTCCCTATATTTACTGCTCCGTACAAAATTTAAGAACAATTAAATGGCAAGATTAAATCTTCTGGAAGAAACGCGTTTTGAAAAACTGCCCGTTTCTGTCTTTGAAAATCCTAAAGCAGCATCTTTAAGTGTTGCTCACCGCATCGGGGACCTTATTAAAGAAAAACAAAAGAACAATTCCAAGGCTGTCTTAGGCCTGGCTACCGGAGCTACACCAATTGCAGTGTACGCGGAATTAGTTAGAATGCATAAGGAAGAAGGTTTGAGCTTCAAAAATGTAATCACTTTCAACCTTGATGAGTACTACCCTATGCAGCCAACTGCTGCACAGAGCTATGTATCTTTCATGAATGAGCATTTATTTGCTCATATTGACATTGAAAAAGAAAACATAAACATTCCTGATGGCACTTTGAAACTGGAAGATATTCCTGCTTTCTGTCTGGCTTATGAGAAAAAAATCACTGAAGTTGGTGGATTAGATATTCAGATTCTGGGTATCGGTCGTACTGGTCACATTGGTTTCAATGAGCCGGGTTCTGCGCCAAACTCAGGAACTCGTTTAGTTACACTTGACGATTTGACAAGAAGAGATGCAGCCCGCGACTTTGGTGGTAAAACTTTTGTTCCAACAAAAGCGATTACCATGGGTATCGGTACTATTTTCAAAGCCCGTGAGATCATTCTTATGGCCTGGAATAAAAAGAAAGCTTCGATCATTAAAAAAGCAGTAGAAGGTGAAATTTCAAGTGAAGTTCCTGCTACTTACCTGCAATTATCTGACCATGTAGAATTTATTCTTGATGAAGATGCAGCTTCTTTATTGACGCGTTTTGATACCCCTTGGTTAGTAAAAGATTGTATCTGGGACGAGGTTATGACCAGAAAAGCAGTAATCTGGTTGGCAAACACGTTAAATAAGCCAATTTTAAAACTTACTGAAGACGATTATAACAACCACGGCATGGCACAGCTTGCAGTGGAACAAGGTCCGGTATACAATATCAACATTCATATTTTCAATAAATTACAACACACCATCACTGGATGGCCAGGTGGTAAACCAAACGCTGATGATTCTCAAAGACCAGAGCGCGCGGAACCAGCTAACAAACGTGTCGTAATTTTCTCACCACACCCTGATGATGATGTCATCTCTATGGGTGGTACTTTCATCCGTCTGGTTGATCAGAAACATGATGTGCATGTGGCTTACCAAACTTCAGGTAATACTGCTGTCTGGGATGATGATGCCCTACGTTTCGTAGAATTCAACATCGACTTCTCAGAAAAAATGGGAATGCCGCAGCAAGGAATGAAAGATATCTACCAGGATATCCGCAGCTTTATCGAAACTAAACAACCTAATCAGGTTGATACTCCTGAATTACAATCTGTAAAAGGATTGATCAGAAAAGGAGAAGCGATTGCTGGTGCAAGGTTCTGTGGTTTAGATGATGACCATATCCATTTCATGGCCCTTCCTTTCTACGAAAGTGGAAAAACGAAGAAAAATCCGGTTACGGAAAGAGATATCGAGTTGACTATGGAGCTTTTACAAAAAATCAAACCAGAGCAAGTATTTGCTGCAGGAGATTTTGAAGATCCACATGGAACGCACATCGTATGTTTCAATATCATTTTATCAGCTTTACAAAGACTAGCGAAAACTGAAAGCTGGGTTAAGGACTGCTGGTTATGGTTATACCGTGGTGCCTGGTTAGAGTTTGATACTTATGAGATTGAAATGGCAGTGCCGTTGAGTCCACAAGAAGTAGAGAAAAAGAAATTCGCTATTTTCAAACACCAATCACAAAAAGACCGTGCGGTTTTCCCTGGTGATGATTCGAGAGAATTCTGGGTTAGAGCAGAAGACAGAAACAGAGAAACTGCCGAAGCTTATGACAACCTTGGATTAGCAGAATACGAAGCGATGGAAGCGTTTGTACGTTACCATTTCTAGAAATTTATTTTAGGTATTTTTAATCCCTAAATGATCATATTTTCAAACCGTTAAGCCTCCTGGCTTAACGGTTTTTTTATGTTAAATCGGTTTGCAGCGCGGTTGTTGGCATCAAGGGGGCCTGTCGGAAGCTTTTCCTGTAGCTATAATTCAGAACCTCAACAGCATAGCGAAATCATCCTCCCCTTATTTCCCTTAAATTCTTTGCGGAGGTATTACCAGAAACTCATTTTAAAAGTATAATTTAGTCTGACTTATTAACAAACTACATGAAGAAGAACATTTATATCCTTGCGATAGGACTTGTCGCCCAACTGGCGGTATATAGTCCTGGTTATGCCCAGAAAAAGGCAACCGCCGCAAAGACCAGCACCTCAACCGCAGTAAAAAAATCAACAGGTCAGTTAATTCCCAATGACCCAAATGTTAAAATCGGGAAGCTTCCAAACGGATTAACCTATTATATAAGAAAGAATACAGAACCGAAAAACAGAGCTGAATTGTACCTGGCCACGAGTATCGGTTCTTTAATGGAGAATGATGACCAACTGGGACTGGCCCATTTTACGGAACATATGGCCTTTAACGGCTCCAAAGATTTCCCCAAAAACGACATGATCAATTACCTGCAAAAAGCAGGAGTTCGTTTTGGTGCCGACTTAAACGCTTATACCAGTTTTAATCAGACGGTTTATCAATTGCCGATTCCTACGGATAGTGCCTCAGTATTCAAATCAGGATTTAAAATTCTGGCCAACTGGGCAGGAAAAATCACCATGGATGGGGAAGAAATCGATAAAGAACGTGGTGTAATCATCGAAGAAGATCGTCAGCGTGGAAAAAATGCGCAGGAAAGGATGCAAAAACAGATGTTGCCTTTGATCTTGAAAGGTTCCCGCTATGAAAACCGTTTGCCAATTGGTAAAGTGGAATTGCTACAGACATTTACACACGATAAAATCCGTGATTTCTATAAAGACTGGTACCGTCCAAATTTACAGGCTGTGATTGCAGTAGGTGATTTTGATGTGAATGAGGTAGAACAACTGATCAAACAAAACTTTTCGGAACTGGCTAATCCGGCCAATCCAAGACCACGTTTGGCTTATGACCTTCCAGACAATAAGGAGCCTTTGGTAAAGATCATTACTGACCCTGAGCAGCCTTACAACATTGCACAAATCATGTACAAACAACGTGGTGGTGTAGTTAAAACTACGGAAGACTTTAAAAAAAGTCTAATGTATTCTATGATCAACAGCATGATTTCAGCGCGTTTTCAAGAGATTCTTCAAAAAGGAACGCCGCCGTTTTTAGTCGCTCAGTCTAGCTATGGCCCATTCCAGGGCGGATTAGTACCGAATGTGAATGCTTTTCATACCGTAGTGGTTTCCAGCACTGCTGAGTCCCTTGAAAAAGCCCTTGCCGCTGGTTTAGCGGAAAATGAACGCGTGGTGAAGTTTGGCTTTCTACCTTCAGAACTTGAAGTTGCAAAGAAAAATATCAACGCGGGAAATGAAAAACGCCTGAAAGAAAAAGATAAAACTGCTTCTGCAGCTTTTGTTCAGAAATATCTGAATAACTTCCTGCAAGGTACTAGCATTCCTTCTACAGAGTATAGTTACGAACTCACCAAAAAGACACTGGAGGAGATCAGCCTTGCCGAAATAAATGCACTGGCAAAAACACTGTTGACCAAAGACAATCAGATTATCCTGGTTCAGGCACCTGAAAAAGACAAAGCGGCTTTACCTACGGAAGCAAAATTACTTGCGGTGATGAAAAATGCAGGAAATGGTGTAACTCCTTATGTAGACAATTCGATCAACAAGCCGCTGCTGGACAAAAAGCCGGTTGCCGGAAAGATTGTTGCAGAAAAGAAAATTGATGCCGTAGGCGTCACCGAATTGACCTTAAGCAATGGGATTAAGGTGTTATTGAAGCCTACAGATTTCAAAAATGATCAAATTGTTTTCAGTTCATTCGGTAAGGGAGGAACTTCCCTGGCCAGTAACAACGATTTCCGTTCTGCGGAGATGGTGAGCCTGATTCCGGAAAGTGGTGTTGGCGAATTTAACCCTTCCAACCTGAATAAATTGCTTGCTGGTAATACGGGTTCTGCAACGGCTTATGTGAGCGATCTTTACCAGGGTTTCAGCGGTGGCGCTTCACCAAAAGATCTGGAAACTTCTTTTCAACTGGTTTATGCGTATGCAACCAAACCTAGAAAAGATGCCGAGATTTTCAATAAAAACATGGGTGATTACAAGGTGATTTTAGGTAGTAAAGGTGCCAATCCGAGTAGTGTTTTTGCAGATACGGTTCAGGCAGTATTGTCAAATTACCATGAACGAGGTATGCCGATGAACTTAACTGACCTGGATAAAATCTCCTTAGATAAAGCTTTCGCTTTCTATAAAGACCGTTTCGCAGATCTTGGAGATCAGACTTTCGTGATCGTTGGTGCTTTTGATGTAGAGAAAATCAAGCCTTTAATCGAAACTTATATTGCCAGTCTGCCTGCAGCTGGTAAACCACAAAACTTCGTAGACAATGGCGTGAATCCTCCGACAGGAAAAATCAGCAAAACTGTTTACAAAGGCCTGGAAGATAAAGCGGCCGTGGAGTTATATATTCACGGAGATTATGACTACACACCGGAAAATAATGTCCAGTTAGAGGCCTTAAATGAAGCCCTTAAAATCAAGATACTGGAACGTTTAAGAGAGAAAGAAAGTGGCGTTTATAGTCCTAAAGTGAGTTTAAGCACCAGCAAACACCCTAAAGCGCACTATTATTTTACGATTTCATTTAGCTGTGCCCCTGCTAATGTAGATAAGCTGATTGCAGCGTCATTAGATGAGGTGAATAAGATCAAACAAAGCGGTGCATCAACAGATGACCTTGCGAAGTTTAAATCTGAAGAGCAACGTCAGATGGAACTTAGTCTTAGAAACAATGGTTTCTGGTTAGGCTACCTGGCCGGCGCTGTTAAAAATGGCGAACCACTTGACCTGGTATTACAACAACCAAAATTAATGGAACAGGTAACCGTAGAAAGTACAAAAGCTTCGGCAAACAAGTACCTGAACGAAAACAATTACCTGCGTTTCGTACTGCTTCCACAAAAGTAAGCGGGAAATAAGACTGGTATCACCAGAAACAAAAATGGCCTGATGTTTAAAAGCATCAGGCCATTTTTTATGCGTATTTATCTGATCCGGTCAGCTGATTATTGCGCTACACTGGAAAGCGTACTGGTTTCAATTCCCACCGGATTGGTTGGATCACCTTCGTTCTTAAGGCGGTCTAATGCGGTAACCAGGTAAGTATATCTTTTTCCTTTCTCCACATTGGTATCGATAAAGGAAGTATAGTTTTCAAAACTGATTCTAAGGATATTTCTGGCATCCAGGACATCCACTTTCGTACCTTCATTGAAACGGTAAATCACGTATCCTGATGCGGTTTCACCATCACTTGCCAGCGTTGGTTTTTCCCATTTCAGGTGTACGCCATCTTGTTTTGCTTCGGCCGTTAATCCTTGCGGTGCATTAGGTACCACATCATCCAGCCATGGCATTTGCGGTGGCAATGCCGGATACTTATACAAGTCATTTCTTAAAGAATCACCAACTGCACGGGCGACCGTAGAAAAGGATTTTGAGCTAAAAAACACACTTCCCTGCACGCGGTTACTCTGACGGAGGTAGCGGATCTGATCCGGCACCTGCTCCGGTAATCTCCAGGCAGCTTCCATCTTTTGATTCACCAGGTAGGCACCCTGACCAATATAAAGGTGACGGCCATAGGTATTATCAGCCCACCAATCTACCAAAGTAGCAAAAGGAGCCACTTTACGGGTAAAGCTGAAATAAATCTGTGGATTGATATAATCAACCCAACCCTCTTTAACCCATCTTCTCGAATCGGCAAATAACTCATGGAAATTTGACAGTCCGCGAGTCGCAGAACCCAGCACATCTTCATTGTCGTTTTTCCAGATCCCAAACGGGCTGACACCAAATTTAACGTACTTTTTATGGTAGTGAATGCTATCGTCTAATTGTTCAATCAGTAAGTCTACATTGTTCCTTCTCCAGTCGTTCACATTGGTAAAACCATTTGGATACTTGTTGAATGTGGCCGCATCATTAATCGTCTGACCGGCAATTTTATAAGGATAGAAGTAATCATCGAAATGAATCCCGTCTACATCATAACCTTTAACCACATCGAGAATCACCTGAATGATATACGCTCTTACTTCCGGAATTCCCGGATCAAACTGTTTCTTACCACCATAGGTAAAGAACCATTCGGGGCGTTTTCTGGTCATGTGATCTGCGCTGACCACCGTATTCGGACTTGTGGTGGCGCGGTATGGGTTAAACCAGGCATGAAGTTCCATTCCACGCTGATGTGCTTCTTTAATTGCGAAAGCCAAAGGATCATAATCAGGTCCCGGAGAAAGGCCTTGTTTTCCGGTCAGCCATTGACTCCACGGCTCCCTGGATTTGGCATAAAAAGCGTCAGCGGCAGGTCTTACCTGTAACATGATCGCGTTCATTCCGTTCGTTTTGTGAAGCTCTAAAAGACCGATCAATTCCTGCTTTTGCTGGTCTATACTCAAGCCAGGTTTAGAAGGCCAGTCAATATTGGCGACTGTTGCTACCCAGACCCCGCGGAACTCTCTTTTTGGAGCAATTTTTGTTGTGTTTTGTGCGGGAGATATTAGTGGGGTTATTGCAAGGAGGAACAATAGCGCATAGCAAGTGTTTTTAAACATTTTATGTAATTTGTACTTAATAAATCTTTTCATTTGTGCACTCAGGTAGACGTTATCAACCAGAGATCTTAGCAAGTAAACGATTTTTTTTAAAGTCTCATACAAATAGCCTGTTTTTTTTACTATTTCCTATATTTTTATACTATGTTCGCGTTTTAAACACCTTTAGAGAAGAATTCAAGAAATGTCAGACCAAAATGAGATGGTAAATAAGGGTGACCGCAATAAGATATATTTTCTAATTGTAGTCATTCTAGCCCTTTTAGGCACCAATGCTTACCTATACTTAAAAGACAGGCATCAAAGCGAGCGTTACATCAGTATCGGCTCCGAAATAGCCCGGGTAAAACTGGAAGTTGAAAAGGTCGAAGCAGAGCTGGATAAAGTAAATGTGCTCAATGTTCAGTTAACAGACAAGCTACAGGAGGAACAGCGCCTGGCCAGAGTAAAGATTGCAGAACTAAAACTACAGCTGAAAGGTGATGTGATGTCAAGTGAAGCCTTTGTTGCTGCCCAGAACGATGTCAAGAACTTACGTGAATTTGTTAAAAGCTACAAGGAAGAGATCAGTCGCCTGGAAAGAGAAAATGCTTATTTACGGAATCAAAAGGACAGCTTAAAAGAGTTCGCTTATACTGCCAGTCAGAAGGTCGACAACCTGGAAAAAAAGAATACTGAGCTTCAGGAAAAGGTGAAAACCGGTGCCGCATTAAAAGCCGGAAACGTATCTATTCTGGCTTACAAGGTTAAAAACAGCGGAAAAAACATAGAAGTTACCCGTGCAGGTTCTGCGAAAAAACTAACCGTGAGCTTTAATATTGCCCCAAATCCTTTGGCAGCAAAAGACTACCATAAAATATATTTGCGTGTGTTTGATCCTGCAGGAAACCTGATTGCCAATGGCGAGAACCTATTTGAAGCTGATGGCGAGCAAATGCAATATACTTCCGCTACTTCCATCTCTTACAACGACGACAATACCGTTTATAAAATGGACTGGATCAACCCTAATCCCTTCATTAAAGGCACTTATTCGGTTATTCTCTATGCAGATGGCTTTACCATGGGGAAAGCTGCAATTGAATTAAAATAGGCTTCTTTAACCAGTAACTAGGATAGCGGGAAGCTCAGGTAAAATGTCGTTCCCACATCCGCTACCGATTTAAACGAAACCGTTCCTCCTGCATTCTCTACCGCTTGTTTCACAAAGGCCAGACCTAAGCCCGTTCCCGATGATTTAGTGGTGAAATTGGGCACAAAGATCTTATCCTGTTGCTCCGGATCAATCCCCTTCCCATTATCCTCTACCTCTACAAAGACGTTTTCCTCATCATTCATCAGATTCACTTTGATGACGCAACGGCCTTCCCCATTGGCGGCTTCGATGGCATTTTTGAGCAGGTTATTGAAGGTGCGCAGCAGCTGATCTTTGTCGCCAAGGATCACTACTTCTATACTGGTATGGTTGAAAATATAGATTTCTACGTTTTCGGTATGCGTAAAAACATCCCTTGCCTGTTGAATGATCGGCAATAAGCGTAGTTTTTCCAGTTTCGTATCCGGCATTTTCGCGAAGTTAGAGAACTCCGAAGCGATGGAAGCCAGACTGTCGATCTGCTCTATAAATGACTTGTTAAAGCGCTCAAATTTGTTCTCAAAATTCGGGTCTTTCTCTCTCCATGATTTCTCCAGCAACTGGACGCCTAGTTTTAATGGGGTCAAAGGGTTTTTAATCTCATGAGCCACCTGTTTGGCCATTTCCCGCCAGGCAATTTCCCTTTCGGAGCGCGCGAGTTTGGTGGCACTTTCTTCCAGTGCGGCAATCATTTTATTGTATTCACGGATCAGGGAACCGATCTCATCATGCCTGGACCACTGAATGGGTTGATTTTTCTGACCCAGTTTGGTTTTCCGGATGCTTTCCTGAATAAAGGTCAGCGGACTGGTGATCTGATTGGCGAGAAACACTGCCAGAATCCCAATCGCTACAAATACCAGGGCATAAATATTAATCAAAGTATTGATATAAAGGCCGATTTTACGTTGATAATCGGCTTCATTACCATAATAAGGCAGTCCGATATACGCAACAGTCTCATTCATCGCATTGCGAATTGGTGCATAGGCAGAAGAATAACTGAAATCGCCAATGTGCTCATCCGGATTGATATATTCCGATCTTTGCATCTGATTCAGGTACACATAAGCCTTTGCGCCCATCTTCCGGCCGATAATCCCGAAATCATAAATCCTCGGTAAAGAGGTGAACAAGAGGCTACCATTGGCATCAAAAAGATTGAGATAAGCGCCATTCACATCGGCAAACTCATTGAAAAAGCGGACAGATTCCTCATTGGAAGCCGGTATTCCAGTTGAAAATATGCGTTTCTCATAAGAGAACTGAACTTTTCTTATTTTATCCTGAATGTAATCTTCCTGTTGGCGGCGATACTCATCTCGGATGTAGAAATAGGTAGTCCAGCCCACAATAACTAAAGTAGCTACTACAGAAAGGACAATAGAAAACTGAATCCGCGTTTTATAGAGGATTTTATTGGCATTGATCATCAAAGACCGGTTGATGTTAAACCAGCCTCCCCAGCTCTCATCAATATTCTTCAATATCCAGATCAAAGCATACAGGGTAATTGAAAAAATAATGAAAACTAAAAAGAAGAAAGACAGCGTAGCTAAACGTGCCACGTAGGACACCTTTTCCTTGCTCACCACGATCATTTTAGAGGCAATTGGCATATAGACCACATGCGTATACCCAAGGCTGTCTGTGACCGTGTGGTGCTTTCCTGGCTCCGCTTTAAAATCCTGTCCGGACAACTTATAGGTATATGGGCCGGATTGTATGACCAGTTTCCCATAACTATAGAAGGCAAAAGAGTAATTGCTGTAATCGTCTTCGCTTTTATTCTTACGGTCGATCAGGATCTCCGGCAGCTGACTATTGTAATTGTATTGCTGAGATTTAAGCTCAATAACCAGGGTTCCGAGGATCTTATTGTCTTCAAAAATAGGAATGATTCCGAAATAAGTCTGATAACCAAAAGTATCATTCAGGCGGTAAAAGAAATTCGATTCAGAGGCCTTTACAGAACCCGATCGCACCAGTTTTTTATAATAAGATAAAGGAACCTTTAACTGATTTGTAGAAGAGTCCCTGCCGTCATATTCGTAAATATTGTATTCAAATTTGGAAAGGTAGCCGCCTAAAAACTGCTTATAAATATGTTTTTGTAACAGATCAGAACGCCTTAAATCCGGTTGTTTAAAATAATCTGCTACAAAACTATCCGTGTAAATACCAACTTCCAGGCTCTCAATGGCACTAATGATCTTAGGATCGTCTGTAGATTCCAGTTTTTGCGCAATGGTAAGCCTTTTATTCCGCTCCTTAATATCGATAAATTTCAGGTATTTGATCGAGGACATGAAGGCCAGACAGAAAAACATCGCGGTAAATATCCCTATGGAGAAGCTATTGTCTCTCAGGAACACATTCCAGCCTACAATGAGGATAAATATCGCATATACCACAAAGAATATGCTGAACCCGGTAATCAGCTGATAGCCTAAATAGCTAAAAAAGGCCAGTAAAAACAAGATTAACCGTTCTTTATTGGTCACATTTAAGCTTTTGCTCATTTCCAGCAATACTGTAATAATCAGATAAATATTAAACCATACCAGGCATAAAATGACAATACTGACCCAGCTTACCCAACCCAGATTGATGATATTGGTAATGTCGAAATTGATCTTGGAATTGATGATGAGTCCAAAGAAAACCTCATCACTAATCAGCGCCAGCAGGCCGAAAAAGGCCAGTATGACCAGGTAAAACGCCCAACCGGCTACTTTATTCTGGTTTAACCAGACAGGCAGGTGGTATTCATCTCTATGTTTATAAATAAAATAGAGTACCCAGGTAATGGCAAATACATTGAGCAGAAAGTCCCCTAAAGAGGGTAAAAAGAAACTTTCCGCGTATATCGTCGGACTAAAGATCAGCAGATCGAACTGCTGATTGAACCAACCATATTCCAGGTCGCTGACCCTTAAGAGGGCAAAGAATAAGATTAAAAGTCCCGTTGCAGAGAGCAAGCGCCCCTTTTTAACCATCCATACACATAAAGAGTTCATAAACAGGCAGATACTGAACATGCCGATTACCCAGAGCCAGACTTCTATTTTCGCATAAATACTTTCCGTATAATCCGGTTTCAACTTCACTTCAAACAGCAGCTTCCCATCAAAATTATTGATGCCATATACATCTGCATCCGTAAAGGAGCCGAGTGATAAAGAATTGGAGGGTAATAAGAAGGGGGAGAGATCGTTTCGGAGGTACTGATTCTGGATATTGTATTGGTTGATCACCTCAATGAGGAAGACCAGGCTATAGTTTCCGGTGGTTTTCCGGATCAGTTCATACCAGCCATTCGGTAGCTGAACAAAGGAGGAGCCTTCTGCAACGCCCTCCAGACTGGAAGGAAATGCACTAAAAGAGCTCCAGAATTTTAAGTTGTTTTTTTCGTAGACCAACAGGTTGATTCCCTGTTTCGGATAGAGATTGATGAAATCTAAGGCGAACTTTTCATTGAGGTCAAATTGCTTGGCCTGCTCAACCCTTGTCGGGTCGGAAAGGAAATCGTAGATAATGCTTTCCTTATCAGAAATGTTTTCCTGAAGCGTTGCCGCCTCATGGGTAAGCAGATCTTTCTTGCTGATCGTATTTTTTAAAGATAGGGCCGTACCAATACAGCAGGCCCCAAGTATCAACAATAAAAATCTGATTTTACCCGCGATGCTCACGTTAAACCTTAGCTGTGATCGTTGCAGAACTAGTTGGGAAAGCTCTATTTACTTTCTTCACCAGGCCTTGTAAAACATTACCCGGACCTACTTCTACAAATTCTGTAGCCCCGTCAGCGATCATACGCTCCAGTGTTTGCGTCCATTTTACGGCACCGGTTAATTGTGTAATTAAGTTTGCTTTGATCTTTGCAGGATCAGTATTCGGCACCGGGTCCACATTTTGATAAATCGGACATACCGGAGAAAGAACCGTTACATTTTCAATTGCTTCCTGTAGTTCTACGCTTGCCGGCTCCATTAACGGAGAGTGAAAAGCACCACCTACATTTAGCTTTAAAGCACGTTTAGCACCTGCTTCAGTTAACTTTTGACAAGCGATATCTACGCCTTCAATGCTTCCTGAAATTACGATTTGTCCCGGGCAGTTGTAATTTGCTGCTACGACAACTTCGTCAATTTCTTCACAGATTTTTTCTACTACTTCATCCGCAAGGCCTAAAATAGCGGCCATGGTAGAAGGTTGTAATTCACAGGCTTTCTGCATGGCATTTGCTCTCGCAATCACCAATCTTAAACCATCTTCAAAAGACAATGCGTTTGCCGCTACCAATGCCGAGAATTCTCCTAAAGAGTGTCCTGCAACCATATCAGGCTGGAAATCCGCGCCTAAAGTTTTTGCTAAGATCACTGAGTGAAGAAAAATCGCTGGCTGAGTTACCTTCGTTTCCTTCAATTCTTCATCAGATCCGGAGAACATGATGTCGCTGATGCGGAAACCGATAATTTCATTTGCCTTTTCAAACAGTTCTTTAGCGATTTCATTTTCGTACAATTCTTTACCCATGCCCGAAAACTGAGCGCCTTGTCCTGGAAATATATATGCTTTCATTCTTATGCTTTTGTGTGATGTTTAGTGTAAGTTGGCAGTGATTAACCTCAAAAACTCTGCCCTTGTTGTATCTTTTGCGAATTCTCCTGTAAAAGCAGAAGTAGTAGTTACAGAATTTTGCTTCTGAATCCCTCTCATTGCCATACATAAATGCTTGCATTCAATCACAACTGCTACGCCCAATGGGTTTAACGTTTCCTGAATACAATCTCTGATTTCATTTGTTAAACGCTCCTGAACCTGCAAACGACGGGAAAAAGCATCAACGATTCTAGGAATTTTGCTCAATCCAACGATATGACCGTTCGGAATATAGGCCACATGGGCTTTTCCAAAGAAAGGAAGCATGTGGTGTTCGCACATCGAAAATACTTCAATATCTTTCACAACCACCATCTGGCTGTAGTCTTCTTTGAACATAGCGCCTTTAAGAATTGCTGCCGGATCCAGGTCGTAACCATGAGTCAGATATTGCAATGCTTTTGCTACACGTTCCGGAGTTTTTACCAATCCTTCACGAGTTGGATCTTCACCCAACTGGGTCAAAATATCTGTATAATGAGTAGCTACAGCTGAGATTTTACCTTCATTGTAACGGTCTATTTTGATGTAACCGTCTTCAGTTTCATCTAAATGATCTGTATGATTGTTCATATCTGATGGATTAGCCGAAGTACTCGACAAAGTTGTTTTCAGTTTCGTAAATTTTGATGCAATGAAGTTCGGCGCCAGACTCTTTAATAAAAGGAAGTAATTCTTCCCAAATAGCGATGGCCAGGTTTTCTGTTGAAGCCAGTTTACCTTTCATGAAATCCACGTCAAGATTCAGGTTTCTATGGTCAATTTTATCGACTACCTGTGTGTTGGTGATGTCTTTCAACCATTTCAGATCTACAAGAAAGCCTGTTTCCGGGTTAATCTCCCCTTTAACAGTTACATACAACTGATAGTTGTGTCCATGCCAATTTGGATTGGCACATTTTCCGTAAACTTCTGTGTTTTTATCTTCAGACCAATCCGGTCTCGACAATTTATGCGCAGCGTTAAATGATGCTTTTCTGGTTATGTATATCATTCTCTGTTATATTGTTGACAAATATACGCAGAAAGCTTAAAGTAGAAAGGTTTAATCTCTAACTTAGGCTTATGAAGATTCTTTTAGTAGCGGCAACAAATGCGGAAATCTCTTTATTAACCGAACACTTCGGCTTATCCGGAGCAGCATTGATGAAAACAGAAAAGTTCGACATCCTGGTGACCGGCGTTGGAATGACAGCCACCGCTTTTTCCCTGGGAAAACATTTATCCAACCGGTACAATCTGGTGCTCAACCTGGGTATTGCCGGATCTTTTGACACCTCCATTCCTTTAGGGACGGTGTTAAATGTAGTGGAGGATGATTTCTCTGAACTCGGAGCGGAAGATCAGGGGCAATTCCTGCCAATAGAAGAGCTGGGCTTCGGAAAAAGCAGCTATCATGCTTATAACAACCTCCTCCACCCTTCCATCTCTGCCTTAAAAAAAGTCAAAGGGATCACGGTAAACACCGTTCATGGCAGTTCCGGGAGCATCGAATCCATTAAAAACCGCCTGCATCCGGTTACCGAAAGCATGGAAGGTGCCGCCGTACTTTACTGTTGTGAAGAAGCCGGAATCCCTTGTCTGCAAATCCGCAGCATCTCCAATTATGTAGAACCACGGAACCGCGAAAGCTGGAAAATCGGCCTTGCCATTAAGAATTTAAACGAATGGGCCATTGGATTTTTGACAAATAGTTAACCATTCCCCCTGGTTTGTTAATTACCTTTGAACCAACAAAAAATTATACTGCAATGACCTTAAGCCTTGGATTTTCCCCTTGCCCGAATGACACGTTTATCTTTGATGCCCTGATTCACCATAAAATTGATACGGAAGGACTGGATTTCAAAGTGTCATTTGATGATGTGGAAACCTTAAATCAAAAGGCCATGAAAGGGGAACTGGATATTACTAAACTGAGCTTCCATGCTTTTGCCTATGTTTATGAACAGTATGCCTTGTTAGATGCCGGAAGTGCATTAGGTTTTGGCGTTGGCCCTCTGCTGATCTCCAAAAATGAATACCTCGCCAATCATCCGGATCATATTAATCCGGAACTTCGTGTGGGTATCCCCGGAAAGTTTACGACAGCTAACTTCCTGTTGGGCATTGCCTTCCCCCATTTGAGACAGAAACAGGAAATGGTTTTCTCAGCCATCGAAAATGCGTTGCTGGCAGAAGAGATTGACCTCGGTTTGATCATCCATGAGAACAGATTTACGTATATGGACAAGGGTTTACACAAAGTGATGGACCTGGGGAATTACTGGGAACAGCAAACCGGTTGTGCCATCCCATTGGGCGGAATTGTGATCAATAGAAAACTAGATCAGGAGACTAAAGAAAAGGTGAACAGGGTATTACGAAAATCGGTGGAATTTGCTTTCGCGAATCCTAAATCCGGTTTAGCGTTCATCAAACAATACGCACAGGAAATGAGCGAGGAAGTGATGTACAAACACATCGACCTGTATGTCAACAAATATTCCATTGATCTGGGTGTAGAAGGCCGCAAAGCGATTGATGTACTATTTCAGATGGCACAGGAAAAAGGCCTGATTGAACCCATCAAAAAAGACTTGTACCTGATTCCTTAATCGTTAAGGAATCCATATCAGTCCGGCTTTGAGCTCCGCTAAAGAGCGCCTTTTAGTTACAAGGCCCGTCAGGAATTTCTTTAGAAATCTTCAATAATTTAGTCACCACCATCGTAGAATCAAAGTCTGCGGCTATAATTAAGCTGTCAGATTTGATGATCTGACATTCTACCTCAATATACACGGGTTCATACGGTTTTTCGAAGTTGAAATTACTGTAGGCCAGCTCCAGTGTTTTCGCACTATCGGCTACCCAGTACTCGTTTCCTTCTTCGCAATCCGTAAAAGATTTGATCTCCGGACCATAGCTATACAAGCCTTTAATCACCCTGATATTGTTCTTTTCAACAGATACCGGCTTGGTATTACAGGCCATGACAACAACTGAGCAGAGCATTAAAAAGGGTAATGATTTGATTGATATATTCATGATGTTAGAGATCTTGATTTAAATGGTCAATTTTCTTGACACTCAGATTAGACGACAAAGCTGATGCCATAAAAGAGAACACGGTCACTGTTAAAAATACTAATAAAAAATCTGTCCATTTCAGGCCAATCGGATAGGCATTGGAAATCATCGGGTTATCTTGCGACATCTTGATCATGCCAAATTTCTGTTGAACCAGACAGAAGATTAGTCCGACAAATAAGCCGAGAATACAGCCTGTCATGGTAATCATCATTCCTTCCAGCAAAAAGATCCGCTTGATCAGTTTTTTCCCTGCCCCCAGACTACTTAGAACGGAAATATCCTTCAATTTGTCTATCACCAGCATAGTTAATGATCCGATGATATTAAAGATAGCGATAATTAAGACAAAAGTAAGGATGATATATACGGCCCATTTTTCACTTCCAAGGATGCTGTGCAAGGCCGAATTTTGCTCAATACGGTCTTTTACAACGAATTCCGGTCCTATTTTCGCTTCTATTTCTTCTTTAAACTTTTCGTCATCTATACCCGGATTTAAAAGCAGCTCTATCGAAGAAATTTTCTCAGGTTCTGCCAAAAGCTGACGTGCGAAAGCCAATGGAACGATGGCAACATTGTCAAAATCCTGCTGAACTTCGAAAACTCCGGATACAGGAATGGTTAAAACCGTAAAATTATCACCTGGATTGATGGAAGTTGCTCTTTTCCCTTTTTTAGGAGAATATACCTGTAAAGGATTGAAAGGATCTGTGGTATTAACCACCAGAAAGTTCTGTAATGCAGAGCCAATCACGGCATAATGACCACTCGCATTATCCAGTATAAAATGTCCGTCGATAATGGTACTATCCAGGCTTTTATTCTTTAGATAATCAGGGCTTACCCCTTTAATCAATCCGACGCTCTGTTTGTCGTTGTATTTCAGCAAGGCATTTTCCGACAATACTTCCACATAGGAATAAATCCCATCTGCCTTTTTCAATTGATTGAAATAAGCCGTGTGCG
This sequence comes from Pedobacter gandavensis, assembly GCF_032677645.1. Taxonomy (GTDB): domain Bacteria; phylum Bacteroidota; class Bacteroidia; order Sphingobacteriales; family Sphingobacteriaceae; genus Pedobacter; species Pedobacter gandavensis_A. The sequence continues at coordinate 23,833 of NZ_JAVTSB010000008.1, forward strand.
GATCAAAAGTCTTGCCTTTAACCGGCATAATGACCAGCTGAGGGGTCATGGTATTGAACATTTTCAAGACCATTTCACCAAGGCCATTAAAAGCCGACAAAATGATAATCAATGCAGCGCTTCCCACAAACACACCCAGCACGGAAATCGCAGAAATGATGTTGATCGCATTGGTAGATTTCTTAGCAAAAAGATACCTGCGGGCTATGTAAAAGGCTGTATTCAAATGATTATGAAATTACGACTGTAAAAATGGATTGTGTTGCTTCTCGAAACCAATGGTGGTAAACTGCCCGTGGCCAGGATAAACCCTGCAATCATTGGGCAATATAAACAAGTTATTCTTTATGCTATTGATTAATTGCGCGTGGTTGCCTCCAGGAAGGTCGGTACGGCCGATACTCGTATAGAACAAGACATCACCACCGATCAAAAAGTTATCCGCAGCAGCGTAGAAACAAAGGTGTGCAGGCGAATGGCCTGGTGCAAAAATCAGTTCCAGCTGACTGTTTCCAAATTTAACGGTTCCGGTTTCTCCCAGAAACACTTCCGGCTCCGGAGAAAGCTCATAATCGAAGCCCATTTGTGGCGCATATCCAGGGATTGACTGTAAAACAGGTAGCTCACCGGCATGAAACTGAGGTTTCAGGCTCCAGTTATCATACACAAATTTATTCCCCAATACATGGTCAATATGACAATGTGTATTCAACAACAAGACCGGTTTCAGCTTATTTTCTTTTATGAACTGCACCAGTTCGTTTTGCTCAGTGGCATCAGACATTCCGGGATCAATGATCACACATTCTGAAGATTCATCAAATAAAACGTAAGTATTTTCACGATATGGATTAAAAGCAAACTGCTGGATACTAATCATAGGAGTTAAAATAGATGTTAATTTTTCCACTTGAAGGTACTGATCATTTGATCAATATCTTTCTTTATAAAATTCACTACCGGTTGGATAGAATCGTATTGCGGGCGCTCATTGAAATATAAAGCCCCACGGAAATAGTGTTTTGCACTGTCGGTAAGAAAGAATTGTACGGAAGAGGCGGTATTCCCTTCTATCGCGTAATACACGCCATAAACTTTCTTTTCCGGGTAATTGATCAGCTTCTGATCAATCGCATTGGCCTTCACCGTATGTTTAAAAGCGAAAGTTCTGGCATCTTCTACCAGTCCTTCATACTCTTTTTTGGAAGACACATCGTAATAAGTGAGGTGTAAACGCCCGTTAAACTGCGGAAAAGACAGGTTATACCAGCAAGGCTGGGTATCTCTGCCGCTATCGGGAATCATTTGTGCATACACCGGATATTCAAAAGAATAAGCGCAACCTTCGTTAAAAGTCAGGTAGGCTTTTTTAGGAAAATCGATGTGAAAATACCCTCTCGGCTTCGGAGCATAATTATTATTCTGGTTACAGGCGCTAAAAGCCAGCACCAGAATAAGGAGGCCGAATGGGAAAAATCTCTTCATATCAGGAATTCCAGATGTGCCAGGAACGTTCTGCCTGAAGGTACAACATTTCCAGTCCGTTTTTAATGGCGGCACCGGATGCTGCACTAAGTTCCAGGAATTTAGTTACCTCCGGATTGTAAACCAGATCGTAAGCCAGGTGCTTTTCCGTGATCGATTCATAAGGAATCTGCGGACAACTGTCTACATTCGGCGACATTCCCAAAGGCGTTGTATTGATCAGTAAGGTATATTCGGCCATCATTTCCGCATCCACGGCATCGTATAAAATCGTACCCTCCGCTGGTTTTCTCGTCACAATCAGGAAAGAGATCCCCAGTTTATTCAGTACATATTTCACCGCTTTTGCGGCACCACCATCGCCAAAAACCAGGGCTTTAGTATGGTGTTCTTTTAGAAAAGGAAGTAAAGAAGCTTCAAATCCGTAGGCATCGGTATTATATCCTTTAAGGGTTACTTTGCCGTTTTCCCTGCGGATATCGACACAATTAACCGCACCGATTTCTGCTGCTGCTTCATCCAGCTGATCAACATAAGCCATCACACCCACTTTATGGGGGATGGTTACATTAATTCCAACAATTTCCTCATCAGCAATCAGTTCCGGGAAGGAATTGACATGCTCCATCGGATAGAGTTCGTATGCGCAATCAGCGATCTGCTCCTTTACAAATTTCTCTGTAAAGTGTTTTTTTGAAAAGGAATGTGATAAGGGATACCCGATCAGGCGAAATTTCTTCATGTAGGTAAATGTAGGATTACAAATTATCCAGGTTTAGAAAATGGTCAAAAGTATCACCTCTTAAGCCCAAACGAATAGTTTCCAATGGAATAGTCTCCGCAGGAGCGATATTTCCAAGGTTTACATTGGCTCCTAAAAGCTTGATAAACCAAACTTGTTGTTCTTTTTGTGGTGCTTCCCAGATGATAGATTCCTGAGGGATTTGCGTTAGAATTTCATCTACTAATCCTTCTCTCACTTCACCTGAACCTCTGTAAATACCAACGTTTCCACCTTCTCTGGCTTCCGCGATAACTTTCCATGAGCCAGCTTCCATCTCAGCTTTCATCAATTTGATCCATTTGTATGGGGCAAAAATCTTGGCAGCATCTTTAGAGCCTACTTCAGAAATCACAGTTACCTGTTTTGATAATTTCTGGATAAACTCACATTTAAGGTCGTGTTCAATGGTAATAGAGCCATCAGATACTTCAGCATATTCCATCTGAAACTGATCCAACACTCTGCAATAGTCGTCAAACTGATTACGGATTACAAAAGCTTCGAATAATGTCCCTCCAAAATAGGTAGGTATTCCTGCATCTCTGTAAATGGCTAGCTTCTCTTTTAGATTAGGAGTCACAAACGAAGTTGCCCAGCCTAATTTTACGATATCAGTATGTACTCCGGCAACTTCGATAAAATCTTCAGTTTGCCTTAAGCTTAGTCCTTTATCCATGACCATTGTAATTCCTTTATCTCTTGGCTTTACTGGTCTTTCGGGTATATTATTTAATGGGTAGTTCATATTGCTCACAAAGGTGAAAAAAAAATGGACAGTTTTTATCAGGTATTTCTAATAAAAAAAGGTACCATTATTTAACATAACGGTTTATTACTTCGATTATTGAGCCATTATCCTGCAATTGCGGCAAATATTCGAATAAAATATAATGTTTATCGGGGTCGGTTACCAAAGCGGTTTCCAGATAAACGAGGGCATCATTTTTCTCTCCGAGTGCAAAAAGGTAGGCTACCATCCGGTAATATAACTCTGCGGCATCGGGGTTATTTTTTATCCCGTCTAAAATCGTTTCCGAGGCTTCTAACAGCCTTCCCTGCTCATAAAGCACGGTTGAGAAGTCTAACCAGGCCTCAATATCCACCGGATTAAACTCCAATACCTTATAGTACGCTTCGATAGATTCTTCAATCTGACCGAGTTTATAAAAAGCATCCGCCATCGCGAACCAGAAGTCTGGATTTTCATCATCCAGCTCTAAAGCTTTGCGGTAAAAATGAAGCGATTCAAAATAGCGTTCCTCGAAATTCAGCGTTACCCCGATTCCGAACCAGGCATCGGCCATTTTAGGATCCATTTTCACGGATTTCTTGTAATAAGCACGTGCCTCGTCCATTAGATCCAGCTTTTCATAGCATTCACCGATGGCACAATAGGTATCTGAATTAGGTGGTTCGTACTCAAAAGTATGCTTATACACCTCGATAGCCTCCGCAAAACGGTCTAGCTGCACCAGTGCATTTCCTTTATTATAATAGGCCGAAGCAAAATTATCCTTAATTAAAATCGCATAATCATAGGCATCAATCGCTTTTTCGAAGAGGTCTAGTTTATGGTAAGAATTGGCAAGGTTATACCATGCCGCATAAGAATAGGGATCATTGTCGATATATTCCTGATAGAATTTGATACTTTCCTCTTGTTTATCCAGGATATCATAACAAAATGCCAGCTCATATAAGCCGTCTTTGTTTTCCATATCTTGTTCTAAACTACGTTTGATATACACGATTGCCTGTTCATAATCCAGCATATTCTGGTATACATAGGCGATTTGCAACAGGATTTCGTCTGTAGATTCGGCAAAAGCCAGGGCAATCTGAAAATTATCCAGTGCCTCCTGATAGCGTTCCAGACTATTGTAGATATTCCCCCTTAAGATATAAATTTCTGCTTCCGAAGCTTCCAGCATTTCCGCTTTTTGCAAGGAAAGGAAAGCCCTTTCAATCTGATCGGTTACAAAAAACAGCTGTGCTTGTTTCACCAGAAATACAGCAGCATAAGGGTGCTGGTTTACCGCATAATCGGTCACCTGAAGTGCCTTAACAGGGTCACTTTTCTCTATATAGTAATCAATAATGTTTTCAAAAGCCTGTGAATCAAAAAAGTACTGATCTTGATTGCGTATCATCTCCTCGTAACGCTCTACAGAACGCTGTGCATCGTCACTAAACTCAAATAAAAATTCCTCTTCCATGTCGCGAATAATTAAAGAACAGAACCAATTTTTAAAAACACAATATAAGTTTACAAATTAAATATTTGCATAAACTAACTAATTTTCAACATTTACACACCCGAATTTCCTAAATGACTGATAGTATTATTTTAGCAAAGGGCTCGGGGGAAATGAGTTGATTGCTTTTTTCAATAGAGATTATGATCAGAATTATATTACAAAATAACATAACTTTAAACGAAAACCTGTAAAATTCAGGTCAGAAAAGAAACCAAATATTAAAAACACGGTTGTATAAGGTTAAACATCCCCTTGAGGATGAAGCCATATCACCGTTCATAAACCGTAAAACGAATGAAAAGAATGATCAGTTCCGTTTTAAAAAACTTAGGGATTCAGGACATCAACCCTGCCTACAGCACCGGCCAGCAATGGTCTGCAAACCCGGAGGCGAGTACCATCGACAGCTTTTCGCCGGTAGATGGCGAAAAGATTGCCAGCATTCAGGTGGCAACAGCCGAAGATTATGAAACCGTTATGAAAACTGCGGAAACTGCTTTTCAGTTCTGGCGCAACCTGCCGGCACCAAAACGTGGCGACATTGTGCGTCAGTTGGGTGATGCTTTAAGGGCTTCCAAAGAAGATCTTGGCACCCTGGTTTCTTATGAAATGGGGAAAAGTTTACAGGAAGGATTTGGAGAAGTACAGGAAATGATCGACATCTGCGATTTTGCGGTCGGACTTTCCCGCCAGTTGTACGGTTTAACCATGCATTCTGAAAGGCCAAATCACCGGATGTATGAGCAATGGCACCCCCTGGGTATCGTAGGCGTGATTTCAGCCTTCAATTTCCCCGTTGCGGTATGGAGCTGGAACACCGCCCTGGCCTTAGTTTGCGGTAATGTTTGCGTCTGGAAACCTTCTTCAAAAACACCACTTTGCGCGATCGCTTGTCAGCGGATTCTCGCTAAAGTACTGGAACAAAATGAAATGCCGGAAGGAATCAGTAACCTGCTGATTGGCAATTCCGTAGGCGACATGATCAACAACGACAAGCGCATTCCACTGGTTTCTTTTACCGGATCTACCCGCATCGGCAGAACCGTTGCCGGCGCCGTTGCCAGCAGATTTGGCCGAAGCATCCTGGAACTGGGTGGCAACAATGCCATCATCATTTCGAAAGACGCAGATCTGGCCATGTCGATCATCGGAGCCGTATTTGGTGCCGTAGGTACTGCCGGACAACGCTGTACCTCTACCCGCCGCCTCATCATTCATGAAGACATTTACGAAGAATTTAAAGACAGGCTGGTTAAAGCTTACGAGCAGTTACGCATTGGCGATCCTTTAGACCAATACCACCATGTAGGCCCGTTAATCGATACCGCAGCCGTGGAAATGTATAGCAAAGCCATCGAAAAAGGCATCCGGGAAGGTGCTGATTTTGTAGTAGAAGGTGGCGTCCTGACCGGCCCTAACTACCGCTCCGGATGTTACGTAAAACCTTGCGTGGCTGTAGTAGAAAATCATTATGAAATTGTACAGGAAGAAACTTTTGCCCCGATCCTCTACCTGATTAAATATAAAACCCTGGAACAGGCGATTGCCTTGCAAAACGGTGTTCCACAGGGATTATCATCCGCCATCATGACGCTAAACCTACGGGAAGCAGAACAGTTTTTATCGGTTTCCGGCTCTGATTGCGGTATCGCCAACGTCAATATCGGCACCTCAGGTGCAGAAATCGGTGGTGCTTTTGGCGGGGAAAAAGAAACTGGTGGTGGTAGAGAAAGTGGTTCTGACGCCTGGAAAGGCTATATGCGCAGGCAAACGAATACCATTAATTACGCCAATACTTTACCACTGGCACAGGGAATCAAGTTCGATTTATAAAACCTGGTCCCGGGTTTAGCTCAACTAAATCACAGGTTCTCACCTGATGATATCCAATAAAAAAAGCGACGGGAAATTCCCGCCGCTTTTTCAATCATTCTGCAAATCTTTCTTTCTATTTCACCAAAGTCGTTTTCGTGCTTGCAGCAATTCCGTTTTCAAGGAAAGTGCTTTCTGTTTTTAAGGCTGCAAAATCCTCTGTATTCAATTTAGATAAGTTGTTTTTCACTAAAATATGCTCATCAGCTGTTCCACGTAATTTCAAATCTGAATTGCCATTGCTTACCGTGTACAGGCTTTTGATATTTCCTTTTAAATTTGCGGTCGCATTATCGTTCAGATACACCTGCAATACATTCAGTTTCATTTTTCCCTGAGTGCAGATTTTTGCACCATTGGAAGCTTCGATTCTTTGTAAGTCCTGCACATAAACAACTACATTTAAAGTTTCTTTTGCGGTAGAGCTGATGATCAGCTTATATCCTTTCTGTGTAAAGGAAATCTGTTCGGCTGCCTCCTGGTTAATTAATTCTACCTTTTCCATTCTACTTTGAATCAAGGTAACCCTAACATTCCCAGACACCTCAATCATATTGAAAGGTTTTTCAGGACTATTATACATTGGGATTACTGCTGCCATCGATGCGCTGGTAAACGCAGAGGTAGATAAAACGATTGCTGTTAGGGTTAGTGCGATTAGTGATTTTACAGAGGTTTTCATAATATTTTGATTTTAAAGATTTCTTAAGGTTTTGTAGATAAGACGCAACCGTTTCAGAAACGTTTCAGTCATTTTCACCGTTTTAGACCATTATGAAAGAAAGCCCGACCAATGGTCAATATTTTTCGACGAACGCCCGGAAAAAAATTCGCTAATTCTCCTATTTTATTTGAAAGAAGTTCAATTTGCTGTATGTTTAAAGATTTTTAAATGCTTATCCTCCCTTTGTTTTAACCTTTAGCTAATGTTACGAGTAGATAGTTCTAAGCCCTGTAAAATTGTTTATTCATTGTGCAAACACGAGTTTTTCGGTTATTTGATCGAGCCTCATATTGTCCAGCTGAACCCTCAGGGAGACTATTCTTTGACCTATCAGCGTATATTTTCACATACGGCCACCGAATTTGCAGCACACCTGACAGAACAGGATTTCAAGCTGATTAAAATTCTGGATGAGACGGAGCAGGATTTCATCATTAAGAAGTTTCATAAAAAAGCAATCCGCCCTGTTGAGTTTTTCAGCAAGTTTTTCAATGATAAGTTTTATGAAACCGTAAGGCCGAAAATTGAGAAGAAACTGGCAGAAGCTTTAGAGCTGATCAAAAAGGATGGCGCATTATACCTGATGGACAGTGATGGCTGGCCTGCAGAGCGAAAAATTGAAATCGCCACAGAACCTGCTTCTGTATTGTTTCATTTTAGACGCAATGCGATGGAAACACGGTATTTCCCGACCATCAAATACCAGGGGATGCGCATCGATTTCATGTTTAAAGAAGCGCAGGTGGTGAGCAACCAACCGGCATGGCTGCTGTTATCAGACGTTTTATACTTCTTCGAACAGGACATTGAAGGCAAAAAACTACTTCCCTTTTTAAACAAACGTTACATCACCATTCCCAAATCTGCTGAAGGTGCTTACTTTGAAAAGTTTGTAGCCCCGCTGATTGAGAAATACCATGTTTATGCGGAAGGTTTCGACATTAAAACCGAGAAACATGAGCCTACACCAGTCATCAAGGTGATTTATGTAGATGCCGGAATTTCGCAACTACAATTGTATTTCAGGTATGATACCCATGCTTTTGCGATGGGAAATGAGAAAAAAGTAACGGTACATATAGAGAAAGAAGAAGACAATTATATTTTCACCCGTATCAAAAGAGATGCAACCTGGGAGAAACAGAAATTTAACTTTTTAACCACCCTCGGACTCAAGAAGGTGAGTCCGGTAGATCATAACCTGGAATTGCCTGCACATGCGGATGAAAACCAGAGTTATGCCGTCCTAAACTGGGTGAATGAGCATATTGAGCAATTAAAAGCCGAAGGATTCGAGATTGAACAAGACCAGAGTGCTAAGAAATTCCAGTTTGCCAGCAATAAAATTGATTTTGAAATTAAAGAAGATAATGACTGGTTCGACATCAATGCCATCGTATATTTCGGTGCGCATCCCATTCCATTTATTGCCTTAAAACAGCATATCCTTCATAAAAAGAGGGAATTTACCCTTCCTGACGGTTCCATCGCGATCATTCCTGAAAAATGGTTTACTCAATATGGAAGCCTGTTTAGCCTTTCTGATGGCGGCAAGGAATTGAAACTTAAAAAACACCATATCGGGCTGATCAATGAGCTGGCAGAAGATGGCATTGCCAATGTCACTTTAAGTCGCAAGCTGCAAAGACTGAACGATTTTGAAAACATTGCCGATACCAAAATGCCGGTCAATTTTAAAGGGGAACTCCGCAGCTATCAGAAAGCGGGATACAACTGGTTCAGCTTTTTAAGGGAGTATAATTTTGGGGGCTGCCTGGCGGATGATATGGGTTTAGGTAAAACCATTCAGACCCTGGCCATGCTACAAAAAATCAAAGAAGAGGACGAAGAGCAGTCGACGAAAAGTACGTCGCTGATCATTATGCCCACTTCCCTGATCTATAACTGGCTAAATGAGGCGAAGAAATTTACCCCAAAATTAAAGATCCACGCCCATACCGGAAGCTCCAGAAACAAAGACATCAGTCAGTTTGCGAAGTACGATATCGTAATCACCACCTACGGAATTACCCGGGTAGACATCGATTTACTGAAGGATTATTATTTCAACTACATCATCCTTGATGAGAGTCAGAACATCAAAAACCCTTCTTCAAAATCGTTTAAAGCAGTAAAAGCACTTAAATCCAGACATAAGCTGATTCTGAGCGGTACGCCGGTAGAAAATTCTGTAGGCGATTTATGGACACAGCTTACCTTTTTAAATCCAGGCTTACTGGGCACACAGGCTTTCTTCAACGATGAGTATGTGCAGGCCATTGAGAAGCGCAAGGATGAGGAAAAAGCCAGAAAATTACAGGCGATTATCAAACCTTTTGTCCTGCGAAGAACCAAGGAACAGGTGGCTTCAGAACTTCCTGCGAAAACAGAGCAGGTGATTTACTGCGATATGTCTGAAGATCAGGCGGCCTGTTATGAAAAAACGAAATCGGCCTATAGAAATGACTTGTTGAGCAGTATGGACGATGGGACTTACGCTAAAAAACAAGTGCAGTTATTACAGGGATTAACCGCATTGAGGCAACTGGCCAACCACCCGGTCATGATTGATGAAGGTTATGAATCGGATTCCGGCAAATTTGAAAACGTGATCCATACCCTGGATAATGTGTTAAAAGGTGGCCATAAAGTCTTGATCTTCTCTCAGTTTGTGAAGCACCTGAATATTTTCAGAAAGTATTTTGAAAAGGAAGAGATTCCTTTCTCTTACCTGGATGGCGCCACCAAAAACAGAGGGGAAATTGTGGCCGAGTTCCAGGAAAACACGGAACTGAAAGTATTTTTGATTTCCATTAAAGCTGGTGGTGTAGGTTTAAACCTTACCCAGGCAGATTATGTGTTTATCCTTGATCCATGGTGGAATCCAGCCGTAGAACAGCAGGCAATTGACCGTACGCACCGCATCGGACAGGAAAAGAAAGTTTTCATCTATAAGTTTATCGCAAAAGATACGGTAGAAGAAAAAATCCTTGCCCTGCAAAACCGTAAAAAGCGACTGGCAAGTTCCTTGATTACCACCGAAGAAAGTTTCTTCAAATCACTGAGTAAAGAAGATATTGCGGAAATCCTGAACTAAAGGCTGGTATAATATTCCTCCCGACTGATCATCACTGCGCCCAGGCTCATCAAATGATCATTCGGGAGCTGACAATCGATCAGCTCGAATTTTTTATGCTGGCACAACCAGATCAAAGCTGCTTTAGAAGCATTACTGACCAGGCTAAACATGCTTTCCCCGCAAAAAACATTGCCGATTTCCAGCCCATACAAGCCCCCACACAATTCTCCGTCTTTCCATACTTCTACACTTTTTGCAAAACCATGTTGGTTCAGTGCGATATAAGCTTCCTGCATTTCTTCTGTGATCCAGGTACCAGGCTGATCTTTTCGCCCAACTTTTGCGCAGTTTCTGATTACCTCCGGAAAAGCTTCGTTATAGGTGATTTTAAAAACCCCGTCTTTTAGGACTTTTGCCATGCTTTTGCTAATCTTTATCTGATTCGGGTAAATTACGCAGCGCTCATGAGGCGAATACCAGCAAATGGGGTCATCTTCACTAAACCAGGGGAAAATCCCGTGATGATAGGCTAAAAGCAGTCTGTTGACACTTAAATCTCCTCCTACTGCTAATAATCCGTCCGGGTCTGCCAATGCCGGATCCGGAAAGCTAATCTCCTTTTCATCGAGTCTAAAAACCATGGTGCAATAATAAAAACAATAATTTAATGTAACGAAGCCTTCCTTATCGTATCTTAATTGAAAAACAACGCATGAACTTATTAGGCAACATCATCTGGATCGTATTTGGCGGCATTTTCATCTTTATCGAGTACATCATTGGTGGACTAATTTTATGCCTCACCATTATAGGGATTCCTTTTGGCCTGCAATGTTTCAAATGTGCGTTTGTAGGATTGGCGCCATTTGGCGTAAAAATCACAGATACTTCTTCTAATACCGGTTGTTTATCCACCATCATGAACATCATCTGGTTGTTTTGTGGCGGTTTCTGGATTGCCTTAACCCATTTACTTTTCGGCTTACTATTCTGTATTACGATTATCGGAATTCCTTTCGGCAGACAACATTTCAAGCTTATGAATCTTGCCTTTACGCCATTCGGGAAATCAATCAATTAATTTCAATTAACCCAATTTTCTGTGCATAAGCAAAAGCTTCCTGACTATCTTTAAACAGACAGGTACTAATGCCGGCAGCTTCCATTTTCCGCAATGTTTTCGAGCTTTCTATTTCCTTCTCTTTCCGGACATTTCTAATGAAAACCGCAGCTACATTTTGCGGGAACTTCTCTGCAATTGCCGCATAAATAGCAGGATCTTTTTGCGAGTTATCCCCAAAGAACACAAATTTCTGATTCGGAAATACAGACATAATCCTCCTCAAACGAATCAATTTCCCTTCATGTCCGGTTTTACCTGTTTTGATTAAGCTGGTCCAGCGTTTCAATTGATTGAGTAAAAAAGCCCCTTCCGGCAAGCGGTTAAAGCGAAAAGTTTCTACCAGATAATCGTAAAGGTTCCATTCTGTACTGGAAACATAGAAAAACGGATTGGGCTGATCGGCGGTTGTATGTGATAGCGCGAGTTGGCGGTACAATTCGGCAATGCCGGGAAAGGTTTTCCGCGTCCTCGGGTTTTTAATAAATAGCTCCCTTAACCTACGCCCGATAGTGGCCGAATGAGAAACCATTACCGTATCATCCACATCAGAAATAATTCCATATTGCGTGATGTGTGGTACATAAACCTTCCCTAAAGCCTCCCCCAATTGGGTTCCATCCTTACCAAAAGCTTTCACCTTGACGCCATGCCATCCTGCGGCTACATTTTCCAGCGCCTCCCATTCGAACTTAAAAAAACCATCATAAGCAGTTTTTTGCTCTACTAGCTGCCCGTTAAAGTTGAGCTGCACCCGGGTAAAAGGGGCCGGTTTCACTATAAACAGTTTCAAAAGATGGGCAATATTTACAAAGAAATTATTGCTGTAGATCTGTTTTGTCTTCGCCTTAAAAGTAAACACATGACCATAAACAACCAGATTGTGGGTATGTCCGTAGCCATGATATACTTTAACATTACAGGATTTATTCATTGCTAATTAAAACAGAGTAAGCCGAAAGTTGTTTGTGGTATTAAACAATATCAATGGGAGCAGGCAATTCGAGCGCAAAATTACTTTTTATCATTAACCCGGGTTCCGGAAACCAGCAAATTAACTATTCCGAAGCCATACAACTTCATTTTAAGTCAGCACCAGAAGAAATTGAGATTTTTGAACTCCCTAAAAACTGTAGTTTAGAAACGATAAAACAGGCCATTGAGCAATCCAAAGCCGACCGCGTCATCGCCGTAGGTGGCGACGGTACTTTAAAGCTGGTTGCCGAATGTTTAGAGGGCAAAAATATCCCGATTGGGATCATACCCGCAGGTTCTGCTAATGGAATGGCTAAAGAACTAGGGATTCCCCTGGAGCTGGAAGCCGCCTTAGCGGTCGCAGCCACCGGAAAACCAAAGAAAATCCATGCCATCAAGGTCAACGGGGAGCTTTGCATCCACCTGGCCGATATCGGCTTTAACGCTTATATCATCAAGCGTTTCGATAATTTACCGCAACGTGGCATGATCGGCTATGCAAAAGCCGCCTGGCAAGCACTGTGGAGCCACCATAAAATGGAGGTAGAAATTCAAATTAAAGGGAAGCAGATTAAAACTCAAGCCGCAATGGTGGTGATTGCCAATGCGACCAGTTATGGCACAGGTGTAAAAATCAACCCGGAAGGCGACCTCACAGATGATCTTTTTGAGGTGATTCTGGTGAAGAAATATACGGTTGTAGAAATATTGAAGGTCAGGTTTACTGAACTACCTTTTAATCCGGAAAAGATTGAGCTTTTTCATACCAAAGACCTTTGTATCAAAACCAGGCATAAAGTCCATTTTCAGGTAGACGGGGAGTATATGGGGAAAGTTAACCGCGTTGACGCGACGATTTTACCGGCCGCGATTACGATCATCACGCCTTAGAAAATCAATAACCTGTTACTTGCAATACCGGGCAATCAACTCATCAGCCTGACTGGAGCCCATATTTTTGACGAACATAAAATCTTCACAGGCACCTTGTAAATCCTGCTGTTTCAGCTTACGTTTTCCGATTTTAACCCTTTCGGCAAAATACGCTTCATCATAACCCAGTTCTTCTTTTAGCCTGGAAAACCTGGCTTCATCTTCCGGTTTATAATTGGCTGTACCCTTGTTTTTATAGAAATTAGTGATCACCTCCGTAAGCCCTGTATTGGAGACATAATTGGCGATTGCCAGATTGATTTCGGCTTTAGTTTTCCCTTCGCAGCCATAGCCGCTCAGTTCAAAAACCAGGGGTGCGAGGAGTACAACGGTAGAGTCGTGCCCTTTTGGGACTTCCCAATGCCCGCTACTGAGGCGGATCAAACGCAAGGCCTCCTGGTCTAAATCGGTGCCTACCCCAGAGCGAACGGCGGAATAGAACACCTTACCCTGATCATTCAGCTTGAATTCGATGTTCACGACCCCTTCAATACAATGTTGCAGGGAATAGGGCGGATACACTTTGTTTTTCATCACAAAACTTTCCAGCCCCCCTTTTAAGCGGGGTTGTGAAACTGCCGAAAATCCGGGCAGCAGGAAGCATAAAAGCAGGATCCTGTACATACCCCAATTTACGGAAATTATCTCAATGCTGCTTTAAAAGTATGCTTTAATATTACGGAAGGATCGGGAGAATTCAGGAGGAAAGGTTCCTTCTGCGTAAATGGACAAACGCCCGGATAATCCCCTACTGCATCAAACAATTTACGAATCACTTGAAAATGCAGGTGTGGAGGCCAGTTGCCATTCTCTTCCGGAGTACCGAAAGTAGCGAATGCTGTGCCTTTTGGAATCTTTTGTCCAACTTGTAAATCAGCGATAGAAGCTAAACTCAAATGCCCGTATAACACGTAAAACACCTGTCCTTTAATGTTATATTCCAGGATAATCGTTGCGCCGTAATCTCCGAAGTTGTTGTTGTTTTTAAAACTGTGGACTACCGCCGTATAAAAGTTATAGACTTTTGTACCAGCCGGGCCCCAGATATCCACCCCAAGGTGTAACCTACGAGGTTCTGCATCAGCATGGGCATCAAAATGAGAACTCCGGGCATAGATTGTCCGGTGTTCATCATAGCCACCAATCCCATAACGGGCATTGGTTTTCGCCAACTGACTGTTAATCCAATCGCTAAACACGGCCGTATCGGCCAATATTTCCGGATTCAACTCCGTATTGTCTGCAGTAAAATTAAATGGACACAATTGATCTGTTACCGGATCAAAATCTACTATATTTCTAATGACTACGCCTTTTAAATTTAACTGGTACTTTACGGGAGCTGTTTCTTGCATATTTGTTTTTAGCGGGATAAATTAATCCGCAGTTTCTTCTGTATCTTCTTGTTGTCTTGGTTCTTTTGCGATCTTATCAAAGATCTTATCCATGTGTTGAACGTACTCATTTGTATCATCCAGGAAGAACGTTAAGGTAGGTACTACCCTTGCCTGGTGACGAATTCTTGCCCCTAATTTATACCTGATCTCATTGCTATGAGAATTTACTTCTGCCACTGATAAAGTGGTATTGTTGGTATTTAAAAAGCTTAAATAAACCTTTGCTACCGCTAAATCCGGCGAAACGCGGACTTTAGTAATGGTAACCAGGGTATTAGGTAAATATTCTGCTCCTTCACGTTGAAATATACTTGCTAATTCCTCTTGCAGGACTCCGGCAAATTTCTGCTGACGTTTACTTTCCATAATTTTTGCAATCTTAAATATTAATATAACAGGGTATCGTAAGGATAGCGATCTGTGTGTAATGCTTTGACTTTATCGTACAATAGTTGTTTAAACTCATCCAGATTCTCTTTGAGCAGAGCCGAGATAAACATCGCAGGGGCATTATTACTGGCCATCCAGCTGCGTTCAAACTCTTCAATGGTCAACGTAGATTTCTCGCCGTTTTCCAGATCCACTTCCGGACTCACATACGCATCAATTTTATTGAATAGCATGATCGTTGGCTTGTCTCTTGCACCCAGTTCCTTTAAAGTTTCATTCACTACATTGATCTGATCTTCAAAATTCGGGTGAGAAATGTCTACCACATGAATCAGAATATCTGCTTCGCGCACCTCATCTAAGGTCGATTTGAAACATTCGATCAAATGGTGAGGCAGTTTGCGGATAAATCCAACCGTATCCGATAACAGGAAAGGCACGTTTTCGATCACCACTTTACGCACGGTAGTGTCTAAGGTGGCGAATAACTTATTCTCCGCGAAAACTTCCGATTTCGACAACATGTTCATAATGGTTGATTTACCAACGTTGGTATAACCCACCAATGCCACACGAATCAGATCCGTACGGTTTTTTCTTTGTGTCTCATTTTGCTTGTCGATCAGTTTCAGGCGTTCTTTCAAAACAGAGATTTTTTCCAGAATCATCCTTCTATCACTCTCAATCTGAGTTTCACCCGGACCTCTCATTCCGATACCCCCTTTTTGGCGCTCTAAGTGAGTCCACAAACGGGTTAATCGTGGTAATAAATATTGCAACTGGGCAAGTTCCACTTGTGTTCTTGCTTGTGCCGTTTGTGCCCTGCCAGCAAAAATATCCAGAATCAGGTTACTCCTGTCTAGTACTTTTACCTGCAATTCACGCTCAATATTTCTAAGTTGTGAAGGAGACAATTCATCATCAAACACAACTAAATCTATTTCTTCCGACTTCACATAAGCCGCTATTTCTTCTAATTTTCCCGTACCTACAAATGTACTACGGTCAGGTTTCTCCATTTTCTGAGTAAAGATGTGCGTCACCACACCTCCGGCAGTATCTACCAGAAATGCCAGCTCATCAAGATACTCTTTGGTTTCTTCTGGTTTTTCACCTTGTCTTATTACGCCAACAAGAACAGCACGTTCAGGTTTAAGCGCGGTATCAAAATATTTTTGCTTTCCCATGTAGTCTACAAAGATACAAAAGTTATACCGAGATCAGCTGACTGACAAAGTCGGCCATTGAAGCTCCCGGATTTTGGGTTTTCATAAAGTTTTCACCGATCAGGAATCCGTCAAATCCGGCTGCTCTTAATTCATTGATGGTTATCGGATCAGAAATTGCACTTTCAGAAATTTTCAAAAAGTCATCAGGAATCTCGTCTACCAGCTCAAAAGAAGTCTGAATATTCACCGAGAAATCTGCCAGATTACGGTTGTTTACTCCGATAGCATCTAATTCAGGAATCACACTTCGCTGCAACTCATCCAGGTTATGAACTTCCAATAACACATTCAATCCTAAGCTTTTAGCGAACACTGCCATGTCTTCAATCTCCTCCGGAGTTAAAATTGCGGCAATCAGCAGGATAATATCTGCACCCAATGCTTTGGCTTCCAGGATCTGATATTCATCGATCATGAAATCTTTTCTCAGGATAGGAATATTATTCGCCGCTCTGGCTGCTAATAAGTCGTTGGTATGACCGCCGAAGAAATCTACATCCGTTAATACAGAAAGTGCAGAAGCACCTGCCGCAGCATAGGCAGTAGTCACCTCTTCTACAGTCACTTTGTCATTAATGATGCCTTTGGAAGGAGAACGGCGCTTAAACTCGGCAATAATTCCCGAGCGCTTTTCATCCAGCAAAAATTCTTCAAATGAATAAGGGCTACGGTTGAAATGAATCGCCGATTCCAGCATTTTTGTAGAAACCAGTTCTTTGGCCAGGGCCACTTCTTCGCGCTTGCGAAGTACAATTTTATCTAAAATATTCATCTTTTTAAGCTTCTAACCAGTTTTTCATCATTTCCTTACCGTATTCAGTTAACACACTTTCCGGGTGAAACTGAACACCTCTAACATCATATTCTTTATGCCTTAAAGCCATGATCTCCTGATCTTTATCAGTTGCAGTTATGGTTAAGCAATCAGGTAAACCTTCATTATTGACAACCCAGGAATGGTAACGGCCAACATTGATCACTTCCGGACAATTCTGGAAAAGTATTTCTGTTTTATCCAGTACCTGAATCGGGGTCGCAATGCCATGCATCGGTCTGCCCAGGTTCAATAATGTTCCACCAAATGCCTGCGCAATGGCTTGTTGCCCTAAGCATACCCCAAATATACTCTTCGTAGCCGCATATTCTTTAATCACATCCAATAACAAACCTGCTTCTTCCGGAATTCCCGGACCTGGCGAAAGGATAATTTTATCGTAATCCGCTACTGCCGACAATTCGAATTTATCATTGCGCCACACTTCTACTTCTCTACCTAACTCATTAACCAGGTGGACCAAATTGTAAGTGAATGAATCGTAATTGTCAATTACCAATACTTTCTTTTGCATCTCTTTATCGTTTGTCATGTTATATGCCTGTGGCCATTTCTACAGCTCTGCGAAGTGCTGCAATTTTATTATTTACTTCCTGCATTTCATTTTCAGGGATAGAATCGGCCACAATACCCGCTCCTGCCCTATAATGCAATTCATTATTTTTACTCATAAAAGTACGGATCATGATGGCATGGTTAAACGTATCGTTAAAGCCCATATATCCGATGGCACCGGCGTAAAAATTACGTCCTAAGCCTTCATACTTGTCAATCAGCTGCATGGCGCGGTATTTTGGCGCACCGCTCAAGGTTCCTGCCGGATACGTATCCGCCACTACTTTAAAAGAAGAAACCCCTTTTTGCAGGTTCCCGCTTACTTTAGACACCAGGTGAATCAAATGAGAATAATATTGTACTTCCTTGAATGATTTCACCGCTACCCCACTACAATGTCTGCTCAGGTCGTTTCTTGCCAGATCAACCAACATCACGTGTTCTGCGCTTTCCTTAGGATCCTGTTCTAGTTTTTTGGCCAGTTCTGCATCCTCTTCATCATTTCCGGTACGTTTAAAGGTTCCGGCAATCGGGAAGATATTGGCGACATTGTTGTTGATGGTGATCTGTGCTTCCGGAGAAGAACCGAATAACTTGAAGTTTCCATAGTCGAAATAGAAAAGATATGGAGAAGGATTGATCGAACGTAAGCAACGGTACACGTTAAACTCATCGCCTAAAAATCCTTGTTTAAATGCTCTTGAAGGTACAATCTGAAACACATCACCTCTTAAAATATGTGTTTTCATTTTATCAACAATGTCCATGAAACCCTGATCAGTTAGGTTAGAACTTTCTTCGCCAATAGTTTTAAAACTGTATTCCGGGAAGTTTTTATTCTGAACCAGGTATTCCATTTTCGCAAGATCATCATCCTCATCTCCGTTAAAAGTATTTTTAAACAGGGTCACTTCGTTCTTAAAGTGGTCGATGGCAATGATATAGCGATAAATATGGTATTGCATTTCCGGGATCTCCTCACCCTCAGGAGAAGTCGCCCCGAAAGTAATATCTTCAAAATGCTGGATCGCATTCCAGGTGAAATAACCAAATAAACCGTTAGAGATATAGCGCGTATTTTCTACTACGCCCGGCTCGAATTGCTGCTTAAATGCATCAATCTCTTCGCGGAGAACAAAGTTCTCTTTTTCTTCTTTTTTTCCATCAGGAAAGTAAGTAGAAAGGATGCCGTTTTTCAAAACGATCCCGGCCACCGGCTGGGCACACACATAACTCACCGAGTTCTCGCGACTATGGTAATCAGAACTTTCCAATAGAATGGTATTCGGAAATACATCCCTCAGCCTCAGGTAAATGCTTACCGGAGTGGTGGTATCCGCAAGACGCTTTTTGTAAGTGGTGTTAATGATATAATTCTTCATCTTAAATCTTTGTTTTCAACAGTGTGCAATTGTTTTTCATTGGGATATCATTGTTTTTCAGTTGTGATGAAGCTTGCATATCAGCAGGTTTCATCAACGTCGTTAAAAAAATTTTATAACAAAAAACCCGACGTGTGGTTACGTCGGGTTATAAGTGTGGTTTGGTTTAGGTTGATAAACTATAATGTACACGAAGCTACGACGAAACTCTTTTCAGAATTACTGCGCCATTGCCAAGTATGTATATTGTTAATCATGTGCAACAAAAATATAAATAAATCTTACAACACCAAATTAAATTGTGAAATTTTATGAGACACCCCAAAATGTTCTTGTCGGATCAATCTGTATCATTTGAATGATAGAAGCAATGATAACGATCAATCCAAGACCAAAATAAAGGGCTATAGTGCGGTGTTTACCTGCTGCATCCTCAATACGTTTCGATCTTGCATTGCCAACAGTCACTAAAATAGCGGCAAAAATCATCATTCCGATATGTTCCATTTTCCAATATCTAATCCCCGCTTCTACCAGTGGACTCATGAAATATAAGCCTAATCCAAATAAAATTTGGACGTGTACCGCGATTAGTGCGAAAACATTTAATTTTCTATTTCCTTCTGTATATGGTTTCTTACCTAACCATCCAGCCAATGCCTGAATAATGGCCAATACCAGAAAAATTAAAACCAGGTAACGCCATCCTGAATGCGCGCTTTTCAAAATATGATAAATCTTATCCATAACGAGTTTTTTTTTCAAACTTAGCTAATAAAAAACAGTTTAAAAAAAAGGAAAATTAGTAATCGATATTTAAAACCATTTTAAACTATAGAAAATGGGCGGATAATCCGGCTTTTTAGCTTCAATTCACAATTGAATAGAGGATATCCACATTTTGTGGTTAACCGGACAGTTTTACCCGGCTGCAATTCACAATATCTGGTAGGCTTTCCACATTTCCGACTAAATCTTACTGTTTTACACAGCGATCTTCCATAAGATGCGACCGACAATCCACAATTCCCCACCAGCTTTACACATTTGTGGACAAAACCTTACATAATTGTGGACAACCGCGCTCCCTTTGGTTGGTAAAAAATAGGTTATAAACAAATCCTCCCACTTTTTTAGGTTAGATTTAGCTACTAAAACTAAATTTTTATGAAGAAAACTCTACTCTCCGTAGCGTTGATTTTTTCTGGCAGCCTGGTATTTGCACAGCAAACCTATCCGGTAAACGGATCTTACGACATCAGGCCGGGAAATTACGCTTTTACCAATGCAAATATTGTGGTCAATGCCAGTCAGACGATTCCCAACGGAACCCTGTTGATTAAAGGACAAACTATCCAATCGGTAGGATCCGGAACCGCTGTACCGAAAGGCTATGTGGTGATCGACCTCAAAGGGAAATTCATTTACCCTTCTTTGGTGGATGCTTTTTCTACGTATGGTGTACCCGAAAGCAGCAGAACCTTAACCGGAGGCACGCGTCAATCGATATTTACCTCTACAAAAAAAGGAGCTTATGGCTGGAATGAAGCCATCAGACCGGAAACACAAGTCAACGGAATATTTTCAATTGATACTAAAAAAGCTGATGAACTGCGTAAAGCAGGATTTGGTAGCGTAAACGTGATCAACAGAGACGGGATTTCCCGTGGAACCTCCTCCGTGGTTACTTTAAGCGACGAAAGAGAAAACAGCACGATGCTGAAACCGGAAGCCTCCGCCAATTATTCTTTCAATAAAGGAACTTCGCAAAATGACTACCCAACTTCCTTAATGGGCTCCATTGCCCTGTTGCGTCAAACCTATTACGATGCAAATTGGTATGGCAAACAAAAGGAAGAATACAACATTTCTCTGGAAGCTTTTAACAAACAACAGGCTATCCCTCAGATATTTGAAGCCGATGGCTGGCAAAATATTCTCCGTGCTGATAAAATCGGAAAAGAGTTTGGCAAACAGTATATCATTAAATCTAATGGTGATGAGTATCAGCGCATTGAGGCTGTAAAAGCAACTGGTGCCAGCTTAATTATTCCCATCAACTTCGTTAAAGCCTACGATGTGGAAGATCCAGCAGATGCGAGAAACGTGACTTTAGCACAGATGAAAGGCTGGGAAATGGCCCCTACCAATCCGGGAATTCTGGAAAAAGCAGGCATCAGATTTTCGTTAACGCCTTACGGCTTAGATAAAGCCGCTGATTTCTGGGCCAATATCCGCACAGCAATAGACAATGGCTTAACCCAAAAACAAGCGCTTTTAGCCATTACAGAGATTCCAGCAGCGATGATCGGTGTGTCCGACAAAGTAGGAAGCCTGGAAAAAGGTAAACTGGCCAATTTCATTATCACTTCCGATAGTCTCTTTAAAAAGACCAATATCGTATTGGAAAACTGGGTACAGGGTAAAAGATTTATCACCGGAAAAAAGGATGAAAAAGATACGGTAGCGAAAACACCAGCTAAAAAAGACCTGGAAAAACCAGTACTCAATGCAGGTACACTGATTTATCCATTTACGGCTTTCGGCACAGCGAATCCTATCGGACAGGAAAGCGTGTTGTTAAAAAACGCAACGGTCTGGACGAATGAAAAAGAAGGAATCCTTCAAAATGCGGATGTATTGCTGGAAAACGGCAAAATTAAAGCAGTAGGGAAAAACCTGAGCGCAGGCAATGCGAAAATAATTGATGCGACAGGGAAACACATTACCCCGGGAATGATCGATGAACATTCCCATATTGCTGGCACAGGCGGGATCAATGAAGGCGCACAATCTTCCTCTGCGGAAGTTCGGATTGCGGATATCATCAATTCTGAAGACGTGAATATCTACCGTCAGCTGGCTGGTGGGGTCACTACTTCTCATATCCTGCATGGCTCGGCAAATCCGGTTGGCGGACAAGCGCAGCTGATCAAACTTCGCTGGGGAAAACTGCCGGAAGAATTGAAATTTGCAGGGGCAGATGGCTTTATCAAATTCGCCCTTGGTGAAAATGTGAAGCAAAGTAATTTTGGAACAGGAGCACGTTTTCCGGTGACCAGAATGGGTGTTGAGCAGTCTTTTGTAGACGAGTTTACCCGCGCAAAGGAATATAAAGCGGCATTAGCTGCTAAAGGGAATAACGTTCGCAAAGATTTAGAGCTGGATGCGATTGTCGAAATACTGGACAATAAGCGTTTCATTACTTGTCATTCTTATGTACAGTCTGAAATCAATATGTTGATGAACGTGGCCGACAGTCTGGGCTTCAAAATCAATACGTTCACCCATATTCTGGAAGGTTATAAAGTGGCCGACAAGATGAAGGCGCGTGGCATCAATGCTTCGACGTTCTCCGATTGGTGGGCATATAAAATGGAGGTTGCTGAAGCGATTCCTTACAATGGAAAAATCATGCACAATGTGGGTATTACCACAGCTTTCAATTCTGATGATGCAGAAATGGCGCGTAGGTTGAACCAGGAGGCCGGTAAAGCGGTCTTATATGGTGGCGTATCAGAAGAAGATGCCTTGAAGTTTGTGACCTTAAACCCTGCTAAAATGCTCCATATTGACAACAAAGTGGGCAGCTTGAAAGCGGGCAAAGATGCAGACGTAGTGATCTGGTCGGCAAATCCCTTGTCGATTTATGCAAAAGCAGAAAAAACTTTTGTAGATGGTGTTGCTTACTGGGACCTCAATCGCGATGAGCAGCTGAGAAAAGATCAGCAGATTGAACGCGCAAGAATCATTAAAAAAATGCAGGAAAGTAAGGGTAAAGGTGGAAAAACACAGCGTCCAACGGCTGAAAGTCCGCGGATGTACCATTGCGAAACCGTAGAAGATTATGCTATGGAATTAAACGAATCAGAAAGGACACATGCTCATGAATAAATATATTTTAACCGTATTCCTTACCGCAGCGGCAACGGTTTCCGCTTTCGCACAGGCGAATATTTCTCCGGCTCCGGCACAAAGCAAGCTTACTTATGTGTTGGGTGCCAAATTACACCTCGGCAATGGCAGTGTCATTGAAAATGGCTACCTGATTTTTGATCAGGGAAAGATCACCGGAATTGGTGATGCCACGGTAGTTCGTCTGGATATGAGCAAAGGAAACCTGATTCAGGCGAATGGAAAACACGTATATCCGGGCTTTATTGCGCCGGTTACTAACTTAGGACTGACAGAATTTGAGTCGGTAAAAGCGACCTTAGATTTTGCCGAAATTGGCAACATTAACCCTCATATCCGCTCTATTATTGCTTACAACACGGACTCTAAGGTTCCGGCAACGCTAAGAAGTAATGGTATTTTGATGGCACAGGTTACGCCACAAGGCGGTATGGTTTCCGGAAGTTCGTCTGTTGTACAGCTCGACGCCTGGAACTGGGAAGATGCAGCCATTAAAAAAGACGATGCGATGCACATCACCTGGCCGGTAGTACCTAAAGGTAGAGGTGGTTTTGGCTTTCGCGGTCCGGTAATCACGCCTGATGTGCTGAAAGAAAGGGCACAAAATGCCATTAATGAGCTGGATCAGCTGTTTGCAGAATCGAAAGCTTATGCAGAAACCGCCAAACCAGCGGTGACGAATGCGCGTCTGGCTGCCATGAGGAACCTTTTTAAGGGTACGCAACGCTTATTTATCAATGTAGATCAGGAGAAAGATATCATTGCAGCAGTGAATTTTGCGAAAAAATATCAGGTCATTCCGGTAATTGTCGGTGGAGATGAGGCCTATCTGATCACTGATTTCTTAAAGCAAAATAACGTGTCGGTGATTGTAAAACAGCCACATGCTTTGCCAAATTCGGTGGATGATGATGTGAATATGCCTTATAAAAATGCAGCCGTATTGGCCAATGCAGGCGTAAATGTGGTGGTCAGTATTGATGGCTACTGGCAACAGCGCAACCTTCCTTTTATGGCAGGAACCGTTGCTGCATGGGGTTTAGATCCTGAAAAGGCATTACAAACGATTACTTTGAACACGGCAAAAGTGTTGGGTATCGACAAAACCACCGGAAGTTTGGAGCTTGGCAAAGATGCTACGTTCTTTATCTCTTCCGGCGATGCACTCGATATGAAGAGCAATCATGTGGAACAGGCTTTTATTCAGGGAAGAGACATCAACCTGGATAACCTCCATAAACAGCTGGACAAAAAGTTCAGTGCAAAGTATCAAATGAAACCTTAATTTTTTAAACGGTTTATCCGGCGGCTGTTTTTTCACAAAACAGCCGCTTTTTTATGTCTGAAAAACAAGGTGGTTAAGCCTTGATGACCTATTTCATTAATCAGAACAATTATAGGGAGGAACTGGTTTGGGACTGGTCGGAAAGAGCGCTTAGTTGCGAGAGGGTTGCCTAACCCTTTGGAAAGGGTCTGGATAGTAAAAGGTATACCAAAGTACCAGCAACCTATACCGAACCCTTTCCATACCCTATCCGAACATGCCACTCTTCCCGACCACAACCCGACCACAAACACTATTCTGAATTTATCTGATTCAGGAGGCCGAAATGATCATGCTTTACCTAAAAAATGGCATAAATCTACGTTAACACAAGGTTTTTAAAAGCGTGTTTGTAGGATTGATTGGAAAATTTAAAAGAAATGGATTTGATGATGCTTTAAAGAAAAGGAGTTTTGATAGGAAAGGCGTTAAAAAGAAAGTGACCTCATCCAAGGTCACTTTTTTTTAACTAACTTATTATTCATAAAAAAACTGGCTGTTGGGGAAGGAGTCGAACCTTCAAGGGGTAGTTAGCTATAGTTCAAAATCAATTGTGGTCAACCCATAAACTACGTTTATCCCATTAATCCCCACCACCGAGACAAGGAGGCGTGTCTGCCAATTTCACCACCCAACAAAATAAATAAAGTACAATCTTCTGAGTTTTAAGCGTTAAGTCGTAAATTTCCAATGCACCTTATATTAGATCTGAAAAACTTACCACTCAAAAACTCATGGCTGTAGGGGAAGGAGTCGAACCTTCAAGGAGTAGTTAGCCCTTACGGGTTTTCCATATTCTCCACCACCGAGACAAGGAGGTGCGTCTGCCAATTCCACCACCCTACAGGATATAAGCAAATGTTAAAAGAACGATTATTTTTTGTTTCTTGCTTGATACAAATGTAACAACAACCCGATTATGTTGCAAATATTTTAATCATTTTATTTTATTATTACCATATTAATAATTATATTTGAATATCGTTAACAAATATCAAAATCATGCTTAAAAAAGAAAGCCAAAATTTAGAAATTGATAACCTGGATATTGACATTTTAAAACAGTTGATGCAGGATGCGACCAAACCTTATACGGAAATCGCTAAAGATCTGATCGTTTCCGGTGGAACCATCCATGTGCGAATGAAAAAATTGCAGGAAATGGGCATTATTAAAGGTTCTCATTTGATGATTGATCCGCAAAAAGCAGGATATGATATCTGTGCCTTCCTGGGAATCTACCTGGAAAAAGGAATTCAATATAAAGATGCAGTCGCACAACTGAGTAAAATCAAGGAAGTAGTAGAACTACATTACACAACCGGTGCCTATAGTATGTTCGCCAAAATCATTTGTAGAGATACCAATCATTTGAGACATGTACTAAATGAAGAAATACAGGCGGTAGAAGGTATTCAACGTACGGAAACGCTGATCTCACTGGAAGAAAGTATCAGAAGACAGATTGAATTGTAATTCAATCTGTTTTTCTATTTATATATTAAGTATATGATTTTCGCAGGCTAATAAAAGAGCAGAGATTATATACTCAAAGAGAATGCAGGTGACATCAATTCCTGTTCAGCTCTTGGAATTCCAATTTCATTAGCAATAGACCTCCAACCCCTAACCGCAAAAATAACCTCCTGTATAATTATATTCATTTGTTCCTCGTTCAATTGAAAATATATGCCAACGCTCTTTGCAAGTTCAAAATCCAGGCTATTATTATGAGTATCCACATTTATGGCTAATCCATCTTTTTCAATTGAAGGATTGATATCGTAAGCTGGCGAAAGCCGCCAACCATCCTGATCTAAAAGAAAACCATGATTACGAAGGTGATCATCGGTGTTCGAGATAGCCATACTAAATACTATTCTTCTCCAAAGCTGATGCAAGTCTTTCTCAATATGTGTTGTTCCGGAATACTGTAAGAATTCTGCAATATCCAGATAACTTGGTGTTGAATCCCGAATAAGGTCCTCATTGTTTCCAGTCATAGTCATAGCCGAGGCAAAATGTATTCTTTCTGCCCCAACGCGATCAAATCGCTTAGACAAAAACGTCCTGTATGGACCCTGCACTTTTACCAACCTGCATTTTGGCATCTGTAGCCCTGCATTGCAGCCCAACTTATAGGCAAGGTATTCCCAGGCAGCTTTATCTGTAGTATCACTTTTTGAAGGAAACTTTGCAATAAATAAATTACCATCAGCATCAAGAATGCTCGCTTTTGGTCTGGCTCCACCAAGAGATGAGCCAGGAGCAATCAACATCTGCATCCATTTATCACTTTTTTTCCCATCTGCATCTTCCTCATACAACCTTGCGCTCTCCTGTAATGCATTTATATGGGCTATTGGTGGTGCAGGATTTTCAAGATTATCATCTAAAAATGCCCCGTCAGGATCTTTTTTAAACCGTAATGCTCCCATACGTGTAAAGTCATGAACCCCAAGTAAGAAATCCAATTCATACAACGTTGGTACCAGAGTCCCTTGAGTTAATGCATATTGAGCGGCTCTTCGCTGCATTAGCCTCCTCCCCCAGGTATCCGGCATAGAATCCATAAACACTCCAAAATTTTCCTTACCACCAGGGAATTGGGAGCCCTGGTACCATTGAATATCTGGATCCAAAAGAAACCTTGTCTTAGATGTCAGCCATTTTTTATCATAATCAAAGCTAAACACCTTTCTACCTTTACTTTGGTGTGCTGATAAAACACCAATACACTCCGGACTCTCCAGCCCCTGCCAATGGGCGTATACCCAGATATCTGTTTTATCGGTTGCCATTATTTCAGTAAATCAAGATCCTGTAATTTCTTACCCAGCTCGTCGTCTGCAGCAAGTTTAAGAAAGTCTTCATGTAGATTGAGCGATCTCAATACATTAAAATAAGACCCCATTGCGACGCTTGGACTCCCTTTTTCAATAGCCCGAAGTGTTACCCTATCTATACCTGAACGTTCCGCAAGCTGAACAGCAGTTAGTTTTCGACGCTTCCTCGCCAATTTTATATGCTCACCCAATAAATCCAGAATTTTCTGGTGTTTGGGAAATACCACGATCTTTTTTGACTTCATAATGGTGAATACTTTCACCAAAAATAACAAAAATGGAAGTAATATTCACCATTTCATTTTTTAATAAGCTGTAATAGCCAAATCCCCTCCAACAAAAAAGGTCCGGCAATTACGCCGAACCCTTTCTATTTGATCTCAAATCGCAAGATCAATCTATATTGTTATTTAAACATATTTTTCAAAGCTTCCAGTTTCACCTGTAAATCGCCTTCTGCTGCTGCTTTTCCTTTTTGTTCCGGTTTATGAGCAGATTTTGGTCTGGCACCACCTGTATTAGCCGGTTTCTGGAAAGTCTTGCTACGTTCTTCTGGTTTTCCAGTTGTTTTAGGCTTCGCCTCCCCGGATTTCATCGATAAAGAAATACGTTTTCTTGCCGCATCTACCTCTACAACCGTTACTTCAACCTTCTGATGCACTTTGACCACATCATTAGGATTGGCTACAAAGCGGTCTGCCAGCTGACTGGTATGCACCAAACCATCCTGATGAACACCTATATCCACAAATGCGCCAAAGTTGGTAATATTGGTTACAATGCCAGGAAGTTTCATTCCTATCCTTAAATCTGCGATTTCATTAACCCCATCTGTAAAGCTAAAGGCCTCGAATTGCTCCCTTGGATCTCTACCTGGTTTTGCCAATTCGTTCATGATGTCGTTTAAAGTCGGCAAACCGATCTCTTCCGTTACATATTGTTGCAGCTTGATTTGTTTTCTTAATTCCGCATCTTTTACCAGTTGCGCAACGCTACAATTCAGGTCTCTGGCCATTTTATTCACCAAAGCATAACGCTCCGGGTGAACGCCACTCGCATCCAGGATCTGTGCTGCATCCCTGATTCTCAGGAAACCCGCAGCCTGCTCAAATGCCTTACCGCCTAATCGAGGCACCTTTTTCAGGCTTTCTCTATTTTTAAACGCGCCATTTTCATCTCTGTAGGTCACGATATTCTGCGCCAATTGTGGGCCCAGACCGGAAACATAAGCCAATACCTGCTTAGAAGCAGTATTTAACTCTACCCCTACCGCATTCACACAGCTCATCACGGTATCATCCAGCGACTGTTGCAATTTGTTCTGATCCACATCGTGCTGATATTGACCGACACCAATAGATTTAGGGTCGATTTTTACCAGTTCCGCTAATGGGTCCATCAATCTTCTGCCGATAGAAACGGCCCCACGAACGGTAATATCCTGGGTAGGAAACTCTTCACGTGCCACATCCGAAGCGGAATAAATAGAGGCCCCGTTTTCATTTACCATCACAATCATGACTTCCGGAATCTGTAAACCGCGGACAAACACTTCTGTTTCTCTTCCGGCCGTACCATTTCCGATAGCAATGGCTTCTATCTGGTGCTTTTTGCAAAGCTCAATAAT
Organism: Pedobacter gandavensis; assembly: GCF_032677645.1. GTDB lineage: Bacteria > Bacteroidota > Bacteroidia > Sphingobacteriales > Sphingobacteriaceae > Pedobacter > Pedobacter gandavensis_A. Next base: position 52,563 of record NZ_JAVTSB010000008.1, read on the forward strand.
TTTATCTGCTGCGTTTTTCACATTCCCTTGTCCGGTATGTGGGTATATCGCTGTATTTTCTAATAGTTTTCCTTGTCGGTCTAAACAAACCACCTTACATCCGGTACGGAATCCAGGGTCGATAGCCAACACGTTTTTCTGTCCCATTGGCGCGGCCAATAACAGCTGTCTTGCATTTTCAGCAAAGACACGAATGGCTTCGATATCGGCTTTCTCTTTAGAGAAAGAACGGATTTCGGTTTCCATTGCTGGTCCTAAAAGACGTTTGTAAGAATCCTGAATTGCCATTTTCACTTGTTTCGCCGCCGGAGAATTCCCTTTCAGGAACTGCCCTTCGATGATGGAAATTGCGCCTTCTTCTTCCGGCATGGTTTCCAGCTTCAAAATCGCTTCATTTTCCCCTCTTCTCATGGCCAGCACACGGTGTGATGGTGCCACTTTTAAGGGCTCCTCCCATTCAAAATAATCTTTATACTTGATCCCCTCTGCTTCTTTTCCTTTCATTACGGAAGATTTAAAAGAAGATTTCTGCTGAAAATACTGACGCATTGAAGTTCTCACTTCCACATGCTCATTTACAATTTCCGCAATGATATCTCTTGCACCTGCAAGGGCTTCTTCGATAGAATTTACACCGAGTTCCGCATTTAAAAAAGCATTAGCGTCCGAATCCGGATTTCCTTTTCCTTGCTCCAAAAGCGTAAGCGCCAATGGCTCCAGCCCTTTTTTACGTGCTTCAGAAGCTCTGGTTTTGCGTTTAGGTTTGTAAGGAAGGTAAATATCTTCGATTGCGGTGATATTGGTTGCTTCATTGATCTGACGCTCTAGTTCAGGGCTCAGTTTATCCAGTGCGCTTAAAGCTTTAAGAATCGCTTCTCTACGCTTATCCAGCTCGCGAAGTTGTTGAAATCTATCGCGGATTGCCGCTACCTGAACTTCATCCAGACTTCCGGTCATTTCCTTCCGATAGCGGGAAATAAAGGGTACAGTTGCACCGGCATCTAACAATTCGATGGTTGCAACAACCTGTTTTTCAGCTACCGAAAGCTCGGCAGCGATTATTTTGGAATGATGACTCATTTAATGATCTTTTGATATGCTAACGTACAATTGCGGCCAAAATTAAGACTAACAATTGGTATCCTAAAATAAAAAAAATCCCGTTGGTAAATACCAACGGGATCCTATATTAACGATGTAATGTGTAACTTATTTTGCTACGTACATCACTTCTTTTACTGCTTTAATCACTCTTTCAGCGTTAGGTAAACTAGCCGCGATAAGTGTTGGAGCGTATGGAAGTGGAACGTCAGCGCAAGTGATACGTAAGATCGGAGCATCTAAGAAGTCAAAAGCATTCTTTTGAACATTAAACGCGATCTCAGAAGAGATAGAAGCCAATGGCCATGCCTCTTCAACTACCACTAAACGGTTGGTTTTCTTTACAGATTCGATGATGGTTTCATAATCAATAGGACGTACCGTACGTAAATCGATTACTTCAACACTGATTCCTTCTTTAGTCAACTCTTCAACAGCCGGGTTTACTACGCGGGTTAACATTTTACCGAAAGTAACAATCGTTACATCAGTACCTTGTTTTACCACATTAGCTTTTCCGATAGGAAGGTAATATTCTTCTTCAGGAACTTCACCTTTATCACCATACATCACCTCAGATTCCATGAAAATTACTGGATCCGGATCAATAATAGCTTGTTTTAACAGACCTTTAGCTTCGTAAGGAGTAGATGGAACTACTACTTTTAAACCCGGGCAGTTTGCAAACCAGTTCTCAAAGTTTTGAGAGTGCTGTGCACCTAGCTGACCTGCATTTCCGGTTGGGCCACGGAATACGATCGGAATAGAGAATTGACCCCCACTCATTGAAAGCATTTTGGCTGCACCGTTAATAATCTGATCAATGGCAACCAATGAGAAATTGAAAGTCATAAATTCTATGACCGGAACTAATCCATTCATTGCTGCGCCAATACCAATACCGGTAAAGCCCATTTCGGCAATAGGAGTATCAATCACGCGTTTGTCGCCAAACTCGTCTAACATACCCTGACTTACTTTATAAGCACCATTGTATTGCGCTACTTCTTCACCCATCAAAAAAATGTTCTCGTTTTTACGCATTTCTTCACTTAGGGCTTCACGTAACGCTTCTCTAAATTGAATTTCTCTCATTGTATATTCAAATATTAACTGATGGCAAATATAACCATTGTAAATTAATTATAAAGTAGTGTTTTAATTACACTGTGTTTTCCGCTGATTTGTCTTCGTTTTCGGAGGGTTCACCGAAATGAATAATGTTGCCATTATTGTCCAAAATCGAGAACTGACGCATTCCCCAGGGCATTAAAGCCAGCTTTCCGTTCGGATGGATAATCCCTTGTTGCTCGTATTCCTGATACAATTGCGCAACATTATTTACATTAATATAACAGCCTGTATGCTTTGGAATGGCCGGATCTTCGGTAAACCAGAGGTGAATGAACACTTGTTCCCGACTGAAAATCAGGTAACCATCCCATTCAGAATGGAAGGTAAAGCCCAATTTTTGGGTGTAAAAAGCAATGGTTTCTGCTGAATTACAGAAGGCCAGAATAGGAACCGCTGATCGTAACATAGGCGTTGTTTTTTAGGTTAATTATTTTCCACAAAGGGTGAGATAAGGGCAATACATGCAATTTTCTGCTACCGTAGTATGCTTAAAAGGAAGCTCCGGATTGAATAATTCTTCTAGTTTTTCGCGTAATAACGTCGTAAAACTGCCTTTTAATTCTTCCAGATGCTCTGCTTGTAAAAGCACTCTCTTTCTGTTTTCTTTTAGATAGAACAAGGTGCCCTCTTCCCGCATTTTACGCACGATGTAAAGGTTGGGTTCTACGCCGGAAATACCTTTCGCCTGCTCATATACATAGGTATAGAACAAGGTTTGCACCAGGGCTTTATTCTGCTTATCACTCTCGCTGTCAAACAGTTCATCAATAGAAGAGAAACCAACTTCATCCCTTCCGGTTTTGTAATCCACAATCCTGGTGACCCCGTTACGTTGGTCTACCCTATCAATAATGCCAAATAAAGTAAGCTTCCTTTCTTCTCCTTTTACCTTAATCGAGAAGGTGATCACGTAATCATCCGCATTTTCCAGTTCTACCAGCGAAAATGGTGCCTGCTGCTCGTCATGATCCAGAATTACATTGGCATATTCGGCCACAATAGCCAGCATGACCTGCTGCATACCATTGTATTCCGACATCCGCTCGTCCTTATTAAACATCACTTTTGAGAACGCAACTTTGCACATTTCTGTGAGCTGTTTCCTGTTTTCGGCAATACGTTCTTTAGTGATATAGGGGCTTTCATCCTTTAATTTCTGGTAAAAATTCTCCAGCACAAGGTGTAAAGTAGATCCAATACTGTTGGCTTCGAGGTTTTCTGCCAGCTCTTTCGGCTCTTCTACTTTAGCAATGTATTTATAGAAAAACTGAACCGGACAATTGAGGTAAGTGGTTAATCTGGTAGCCGATAACCGAACCGGATCCTGTTCCTGATTGTCCAGATAAGTATATAAACGCCTTAAAACTTCCCCTTCTTTTTTAATATCAAATTCTACTTTCGGCTCAATAGCCAGAGATTGCGACTGGTCGAAATATTTAAACGTATAGCCACTTTCAAATTCCAGCTGTTTTAAAAAGCGACTGGGTTCGCCGGTATTGCTATCATCTGCCTGGCCGTTATACACCAGACTTACCTTTCTGGAACGCTGTAATAACCGGTAAAACATATAGGCAGAAATCGCGTCCTGGTTTTCGATAACCGGTAACCCATAGGCCCTGCGGATACTATCAGGGATGAAACTAGGCGAAACATTAATCTGTGGAAGGATGCCTTCCGTAACACCAAGTACATAAACATGCTCGAAATCCAGGCTCCTGCTTTCCAGTAATCCCATCACCTGTACCCCTTGTAAAGGCTCTCCGCTCAATGGAACCGCAATGCCCTGCACCGCTTTTTGCATCAGCGAAAGCACAAAAGAAAGGGGCAGATGTGCCGCATAATCTTCTAAAGTATCGTGTAATCTGTTGAGTTCTTTTAAAGTAGCGCCAAATAAATCAGCTTCCGTTTGCTTTAAAGTCTGTTCTTCCAGTTGTCTTTCCAGTATCATTTTGAAAACCTGTTGCAGGTGTTCAATAGCCGTTAATCCTTTATCCACTTTCGCGAAAAACAAGGTAGATAAGGGATCTTTTTGCAACGTTTTTACCGGAACATCAATCAATTGATCTCCCAGGATTTCCTGTTGTATGGCATCCCTCAAAGCAGGTAAAACGCCTGTTAAAGGATGGGAAAGGAAAGCTTCTACTTCTCTGTAATAGATGGTGTCTTTTTTACCTTCAATCAGTTGCGCCTGTACGCTTAACCATAGATCGGCAAGACCGAAAATGGAAGTCGCCAATAAAGGATAGCCCATCGTGACGTTCAGTTCGATGTTGGAGACGCCAGCAGCATGTTGATATTTGGTCGGAATGGTTTGTAAAACCGGCAACAACAAGCTTTCATCCGCAAGAATCAGTGCAATTTTACCTGCATTGTCTGCAACATCCAGTAATGGATAATCCTGCAACAATTCCTGATGAAGAATCTTTGCCTGCGCCGTTTGTCCCTGCGTTTTGTAGACATTTATTTCTTTCTGCTGATCTCTAATCAGGTCTTTTGCTGCGCCTAAAGCATTGGGCAAGCCCAGTTTCTGAATATTTTTTCTCAGGAATAAACCGGCTTCCTGAGTGTCATCATCCATATAGTATTTGTCGACATCAAAATAGAACAAGGCTTTTTCATCTTTATTCCATCTTTTGAAAATTACCGCTTCCGCATTACTGAGGGCATTGAAACCCGCCAGCACAATTTTTCCGGCTTTAAAAGCATCGGTAAATTCCGGTAAATCGGCTTTTCCTTCTGCCAGCTGGCGATAGATATAAGCCATCGTGGTATAGCCTTTTTCCCTTAGTGCCGCATGAAATCCGCGGTAGAGTTTAGGCATCCGTCTCCACATGCGGATAAACTGTTCCTGGTGGTATTGTTGCTTTCCGGAAGAAAATGACGACCAGAACTGCTCTAAAAACTGCTGCTGTTCTTCGGTCAGGTGTTGGAAATCCTTTTCAATCACCGCAATATCTTCCAACTCCTGAAACAGCTGATCTGCCTCGACAAGATCATTGTCTATCTGTGAAAAATCACTCAGAATAATCCTGGCAATCGGGTAGAAAACATCGGGATTCAGCGGTTTTCCGCCTTCTTCAATAATTAGCTTATTGTATTCTTTTAACAGGGTGAAAAACTGCGTAAAGCCATCCGCCACCTGCAAATGGGTAGACAGCGCAAAAAACTCCTGAATGGTGAAGAAAGAGGGTGCCCAAAAAGGCTTCCTCAGCGTATCTGCCAAATGGTTTTGCAGGTATGGCACCGGTCTTTTATTGTTAAAAACTACTGCGGCATGGTGCAGATCCGAACCCAATCTTTTTACTAAATCTTCTGCAACTTCTTTTAAAAACGCCTTCATCTTTACACTGATTTTAAGGTTGCACTATGTGCATAAAACAAATAGGTTTTTACCTTCTGGTAGCCCATTGCCAATAACAAGTCGCGGTATCCGTACACTTGTTTGATATGTGAATCGCTCTCTTTAAGCGTAAATTTATAGTCAATTACAATGACCTCATTTCCGGAGATCAGCACTTTATCCGGTCGGTACATTTTTCCGCGGATATCAATAATGCTCTTTTCATTGATGGTTTCTTTGCTGGTTTTTAGCAGGGCCTGTAATTCTGTATGTGCCAATACATTACCCGCTTGCCGGCGTAGAGAAGGCAATTCTTCTGCTTTAAAAAACCCTTCATTGAGCATACTGCTGAGTGCCGTTTCCATCTCTTCCAGATCGGAAGATCTGGCAAGGACTTCATGTAAAATCGTCCCTTCCCTACCGGCATTGGTGCCGGTCAGCATTTCCAGTTCTTTTCTTTTGAGCTTGTTATTGAAAACTTCTGAAAGCCTTTCGGAGGTTGGGTATTCCTGGAGATTGATGAGCGTTGGCGCGTTTTCTTCTATTGATTTCGACTTGCTCTTTTTAATCACCGGCACATCTACAAAAAAGCGACCATCTTCGTCCAGCTGATCCTTTAAAGTCATCGCCAGAACATCGCCTATGGTGCTTACGGTATCTGTTTTTTTGCCCAGACAAGTGATATACAGGTACTCTTTTGTCCGCGTGGTGGCTACATATAACATGTTTAGCGCATCCATATTATTGTACAGCAATTCCTCATAATAAGGGATGGCTACGGCCGATTGTCCGAGTTCTTTATTGTATTTCAAAGGAATACTTTGCAACTGGTGATAAGGGGTATTTGCGGTGGGCACCCAGAAGACCCCATTGGGTTTCCCATTGATTTCCCAGTTACAAAACGGCACCATAACCACTTTAAAGGCCAGTCCTTTGGATTTATGAATGGTGATCACTTGTACCGCATCGGTGCTTTCTGAGGAAGGTAAAGTTTTTCTTTTCCCCTCTTCGTCCCAGTAAGTCAGGAAGGCCGTGATGCCCTTTTCTCCTTGTCGGGCGAAATTCCCTGCAAGGTCTCTTAAGGCAAATAAATACGGTAAATAGGTGGCATGTATGGCCTGACTCAAGCCATAAGCATGGATCAGTTTTTCCAGCAATTCCGGCAATGGCTGCTGCATCCAGCTCTTCCAGTTTTCACAAAGTTCGGGCGGAAGGATGTCGGTTAAATGCTCCAGACCTTTAATTTTCAGGTTAAAAAGCTGATCCGGAAGCACTTCTACTTCCCTGAGCTGCGCATAAAGGCTGATGATATTCGCTTTATATAAAGCGCTGTTTCCGGGGATTCCTGCCATCACTTTTAAGGTGTTGATCAGGATTTTTACCGCGGTATTATTTTCAATTAATAAGGCTTCACCGGAGATCACATTGATGTTGTTTTCCATTAAAGCGTCTACCACGGCTATGGCTTCCGAATTGGAGCGCACCAATACACAAGCATCGCCTGCTTTATAGCGCTTTTCTTCCAGAATAAGGCGTTTTAAGGTTTCTACCATGCGCCTTAAAGCTTCCGGTTTGAAGCCTGGTCTGCCCAGCGCTTTACCATCGGCATCGGTTTTTAACACCGAGAAATCAATAGCTCCACCTTCCGCAGTTGATGGGGTCATCTTTTGTTCTACTTCGGCATATACGTCTGTCATGATGTGGCTGAAGCCTTTTTCTTCCCACCAATCCGCTAGTTTTTGGTTGGTAGCTTGTTCTCCGATCGTTTCATTTAAGCGGCGTTGCATGAGAATCGGCAGCGCTTTAAACAGGGTATTGTTGAAGGAAATGATGTTTTCTGTACTCCGGTAATTCTCTTCCAGATTTGCGGCAACAACATAGGTATCGCCAATATCTTTCTTTGCCTGTTGGTGGAGGATGTTCCAATCCCCGTTCCTCCAGCGGTAAATGGATTGTTTTACATCGCCAACGATCAAATGATCAATCAGTTTACCATTGGCTTCTGCCATCGCATTTTTCAATAGTGGCTTAAAGTTGCCCCATTGGTTGGCAGAAGTATCCTGGAACTCGTCAAACAGGAAATGTCGGTATCGGCTACCGGTTTTTTCCCAGATGAAAGCAGGGTTATCATCATCTTCTCCGGTAATTCCTTTCAGTAAGTTTTGCGCATCGCTGATCAGCAGATTGCCACTTTCCTGTCGGTAAGTTTTCAGTAAAACCGCCATTTCCTGCATTAAACGCAGGTAGTACAAGTTTTTCTGAAAGGCCAGCGCAAGGATATAATCCGGCAGGCCATTGATATAATGTTGGTATAATTGATCGAGAACAGGATTTAGCCTATAGTACAAACTATCGTCGGCACCTGGTTTAAACCACTCTTCGGGTTCATTAATTAGTTTCGCAATGTTTCCAATTTTCTCAAAATCACCATCGGAAATCTTAGCGATTGCCAGCAATGGCGACCTCGATTTTCCTTTGAGCTGATCTGTGGCAATATTGGCTTCTTCAAATAGATTTGTAGCACGTAAAGCGAGTTCTTTAAGCTGTGTTTCAAATAAATTGATTTGCTTTTTGGTCGATTTACTGTACTCCCCAAACATGACGTTAAGGTCGTTATGCTCAATTAAGTCCTGAATGGCATTGTCGAAAGGCTGATAACGCTCTTTGAAAATCTCACCGGCAAGGTCGGTCAGCTCATTTCTATAGTTCCAGCTTACATTGTTGCTGATGCGGTCTAAAGCGAGGTCGATAATCCACTGTAAGAGGTTTGGATTGTGATCCATTTGCTCGTCGAGTTTATCGGCAAGTTCGTTCTTTACCTTTTCAAAATTCATCTCCAGGGCATAACCGGAATCGAGTCCCAGTTCAAAGGCAAAGCCCCTGATCACCTTTTGGACGAAGCCATCAATCGTACTCACCGAAAAGCGACTGTAATCGTGCAGGATTCTCTTATATATCTTCTCCGATCTTTCCTGAAGCAGGGCTTTATTGAGGTCGGGATGTGCTTTTAAGACCAATACCCGGTAGCTTTCTACGTCTTCCTGGCCCAGCGCAAAGCCTTTCAGCACCTCCATGATCCTGGTTTTCATCTCTTCGGTAGCCTTATTGGTAAAGGTTACGGCAAGAATTTCCCGGTATTTGGTTTCTCCGGATAATAAAAGGGTCAAATAATGGGCTGTAAGACTGAATGTTTTACCAGATCCGGCGGAAGCTTGTAGTATTTTTAGCGGCTGTTGAGGCATTAGGTAAAGCTAAAGGATTCTTGCGAAGTTTCCACAAAATAGTAGTCTAGTAGATTAGTGGATTAATTTTATACTCAGATTACAAAAAGCTGTGAATAGTTTTATATTTTTGGATTTAGTATATCTTTTAGGAGATATCAACACAGATACTAAGCATAAAATAAATACAGGTGTATCAAAAATAAATACCATGAAGAAACTAGCATTATTACTTTTTGCGTTTGTCACCATTTCTGCCAGCACCTTCGCTCAGGAGACAAAAGAAGCTGTTAAAATCTATAATCCGGCTGCAAATGCACAGGCCGACCTTAATGCTGCGATAGCCAAAGCTAAAAAAGAAGGTAAACATGTATTTGTTCAGGTAGGTGGAAACTGGTGTTCCTGGTGTATCGCTTTTCACAATTTAGTAGACCATACTCCGGAGCTTAAAAAGTTGCTGAACGACAATTATGAAACGGTATTGATCAACTATAGCAAGGAAAACAAAAACGAAGCGGTATTGGCGAAATTGCAAAATCCCGGACGTTTCGGCTTTCCGGTATTTCTGATTCTTGATAGTAATGGAAAACTTTTACATACTCAAAACTCGGCTTATCTGGAAGAAGGAAAAGGTCACAGTGTGAAAAAGATCACAGAATTCCTGAAAAACTGGAATGTTGAAGCTTTGAAGCCGGTCAGCAGCAAATAACAGCTGGTCAACAGCAAATAACAGGGTTTTAAAATCATAAAAAAAATGCCCCGGCAATTTCTAAATTACCGGGGCATTTTTTTTATGGTTTTAATCTTTTACTCGCCGTCTCCGTATTTAAAACTGGCATTTACCGTAACTGGTAATTTACCAGAAGGTATCAATTGATTTTTAAATACTGCTGATGCTGCACGTTGCATAAAGTCTTCCTTTTGATAAGCGACCAGCAAGACCTTGCTATTTTCAAGGCCAGGTAGGGCGGCAATATTGTAAGGATTGGCGAACAAGGCAAACATGGCGTTTTTATTTGCCATGTCTTTAATAAACATTTTCAGGTCTGCAGTTAGCACCATCCCATTTCCGGGGCGGTTACGGGTATCATGGATTCCGATAATCACCTGATCAAAATGCCCCATTCCTCTTAATACTTTAGCAATGTCATTCGCATTTGCCGTTTTATCCAGGGTATAAAAAACAGCGTTTTTATAATATTTACCCAAATCCTGCTGGAAAGTGGTTACCTCTGCCGTTCCAATACTGATGATTGCAGTTCTCTTTTGAGCAGAAAGTGTTTTCAGGTAGGATTTCCCCCTCAACAAGGTCATAGAGGCATCTGCAAGCTGTTGTAGCAATACTTTACTCTCTGGTCGGTTTACTTCCGCATACACATTGTTTTCATTTACCGTGTCTTTCACATTTAAGCCCGCCCAATATTTAGCCGTCAGGATTTTCTTTACACTCTCATTGATACGTTCCATAGGAATACGGCCTGATTTCACCGCTTTTCTAACCAGCTTAATCGCCCTTTCGCTATTTTCCGAAAGCTCCAGAATGTCATTTCCGGCTATGATACCCATCACATCGGCCTCGCCGTCTTTAAAGTATTTTACAACTCCTTTCATGCCCATGGCATCAGTAATAATAATGCCTTTAAAGCCCAGTTCTTCTTTTAAAATCCCGGTAACAATTGGTTTGGATAAGGTAGAAGGCATATTCGGGGTATTGTCTAAGGCCGGTATATTCATGTGCGCGATCATCACCCCTGCCGCTCCTTCTTTAATCAATTCGCGGAAAGGATAAATCTCCAGACTATCGAGTCTTTCTTTTGAAAAAGGCACCTTGGGAAGGTCGTAATGAGAATCTACATCGGTATCGCCATGACCAGGGAAATGTTTTAAGCTGACCAATAGTCCGCCATCCTGCATCCCCTTCATATAAGCGGAAGCTTTAGCGGTTACATTGTATTTATTTTCACCAAATGATCTGTAATTGATCACCGGGTTTTTCGGGTTATTATTTACATCTACATCGGGTGCAAGGTTCATGTGCATTCCGATACGTTTATAGTCTTTGGCCACTTCCTGACCCATTTTATAGATCAGTTGTTTGTCCTGAACGGCCCCTAAAGCCATTTGATAAGGGTAAGAAATGGTGCTGTCTAAGCGCATTCCCAATCCCCATTCTCCATCAGAAGTAATCAATAAAGGTACACGGGCCAGGGCCTGATATTTATTGGTTAAAATGGCTTGCCGGCCGGGACCTCCCTGAAAAAACACGAGTCCGCCGATACGTTCTTTTTTAACCACTCTGGCTATAGAATCCTCGAAAACCTTGCCCATATCCGTATGCGCCCGCACAAAAAACAACTGAGCAATTTTCTGGCGCCTGTTTAATTTCTTAAACACAGAATCGACCCATGGATTGGGCATAGACGACATTTCTATATAGCTTTTTTGTTGCTGCTGTGCTTGAAAGGCGGCTGGTTTTAATGGTTGCGACTGTTGCGCCTGAACTACAGAAAGGCTGGTTAGAGCGCAAAAGAAGGCAAGGATAGGGTACTTAAATTTCATTGAGCTGGTATTCGGTTAAATCTCAAATATATATAAAAAACAGGGAGAATGTGGCGGCAAGCCAATGGTAGCCGCTAAAGTATATAAACCACAAAAGCCTGTATCGTTTGTGGCGATACAGGCTTCGGTAATTAATCGGTATTAAAGTAATGTTGGAGATTACCGAATTATACGGTCTTCCCTAAACCTTTAATATCAGGTATTAAAAAGTATAACCTAATGATAAGGCGAAACCTTTATTTTTCAATTTATCCTGGTTTAAATCATCATTAAATGATTTTTGAAAGTCCATTGCATATCTACCATTCACATTGATATTAGGCGTAATGTTATATCCAAGACCGATTACACCACCTGCAATTGATTTTTTATAATCTTTTTTGTTGGTAAAGCTATCTCCTACCTGTTCGCCATTCACCTTAAATGAAGATTCCTGAGAAAGTAAGAAGGAAGCCTGAGGACCAGCAAAAATGGTCAGTTCCGGAGTTGGTCTGAAACCAATCAGAATCGGTACATCCAGGTAACCTACTTTAGCATCAAATTCTGCAGTATTTCCAGCAAAAGTTTCTTTAACCTTAGCACCTTTTTGGGAGTACATTACCTCCGGTAAGAAGGCGAAACCACCACCTAAAGGTAGATCTGCGTACACACCTGCCTGAAATCCTACTTTTGAATCTGTAGAATAATTTTGATCACCAATAGAGATCTTACCCATATTCATCAGATTGGCTCCGGCTCTGATACCGAACCTGATCTGATCATTTGCTGCACTTTGTGATTGTTGTGCCTGCGCTTTGAAGGCTATACTGCTCATCGTTAGACCTAACCCTAAAATGAATACTTTTTTCATAGTTATTGATTTTAATTATTTTTAAAATTCGGACAGGCTATTGTAATAACCATGCCAAAAACTTAATTATCAGGGTGAAAAAGAGCGATTAAGGACAGAAAAATCCGCTGACTATCAATATATTAAAGTCAGAAAGCGCTAATCCGATTGCTTTGTTCCATTTGTAGTTAATTGTCCGGAATTTAACACACACGTCATATACCGGATTCATGCAGCAGCGAAGGTTAGCTCAGGAAAGGGCTAAAAAAAAAGGAATGCCGGTTAAAGCATTCTTTTTTTTATGACAATTTCATTTGTACAGCTAACTCAAATTTAGCTGTGCTTAGAATTTTACACCCATACCAATCGAGAATACCTGATTTTTGTATTCCGGAGTTCTGTTTCCTCCATGCTCATTATTTTTCTGGAAATCCAGTGCATAACGACCGTGAAGATCAACTTTGTCATTGATATCGTATCTAAAACCAATTACACCTCCTAAAAGGCTCTTTTTAAACCTGTCTGAATCTTCATTGTATTCTTCTTCTACAGTTGGGCCGAAATTGCTTGAGTACTTGTTTTTAGTAGAGGTTAAGAAGGAAACCTGAGGTCCTACAACCAGGTTTAATCCTGAACCACCTACATTAATCGTCGCTAAAATTGGAATATCTACGAAATGAGTGGTTTGTTTGAACTCACCAAGTGGTGTTTCCAATTTATATCCTTTAGTCGAATACAAAAGCTCAGGAGTGAATGCCAGGCCTTTGATCAACATAATATCTAAGGTAAGACCGGCGTTAAATCCTGGGTTTACTTTAGTTTTATAGTCGTTATTTCCGTCTCCTTTGATAATATTAGGAACGTTTAGTCCGGCCTTGATCCCAACTCTGATTGGGCTCTGTGCATTTACAGCACCGGCGGTGAATAGGCAAATTGCCAGAATAATGATCTTTTTCATAATGTGTGTTTTTATTCAAGGGCCTTAGAAAGAAATGTGCCAAATTGTGATGGCAAAGATATGATGACTTTGAAAACCGGTGTTGAAACACTCATTTGAAGCGTTTTACCCCTCCGAAAAGAAAATCAGGGGAGGCAGAAACAGGGCCTTCCTCCATCTCCTATAATTGTATCAAATTTGATACAATTAATCTTAGCTACACCTCTTTTTAAAAACTGCTGTTTATATACCAGGCCAGTTTAAATAGCCAGGGTAAAAGACCCGTCGTTTGTTTATACTTACGTATAATTGCGCTTAGTACATTAAAAAACTTAAATCTATAGAAATGTCGGAATTTTCGGCCGAGGTGATCGGTACTATGTTAATGATACTTTTGGGAAATGGGGTAGTCGCGAATGTCGTCTTATCCGGTACTAAAGGAAATAATGGCGGCTGGATCGTCATCACTACAGCCTGGGCGCTGGCTGTATTTGTAGGCGTAGTTGTTGCCGGGCCATATAGCGGTGCGCACCTCAACCCTGCCGTTTCTGTTGGCCTTGCCATTGCCGGAAAATTCAGCTGGGCAAAAGTTCCAATGTATGTAGCCGCCCAGTTTATCGGCGCATTTTTAGGCGCATTTCTGGTTTGGTTAACCTATAGAGACCATTATAAACCGACGGAAGATCAGGGCGCAAAACAGGCCACTTTCTGTACCGCTCCAGCGATTAAAAACAAATGGTCAAACCTGATCTCTGAAATCATAGGCACATTTGTGCTGATTTTCACGATTCTTCACTTTACAGATGCAGTATTAGGCAGCGAAAAAACAGCCATAGGATTGGGGTCACTCGGTGCAATACCGGTTGCTTTTCTGGTTTGGGTGATTGGATTATCGCTGGGAGGAACCACTGGTTATGCCATTAATCCGGCAAGAGATTTGGGTCCGAGGATTATGCATGCTATTTTGCCAATTTCAGGAAAAGGTGATAGTGGCTGGTCTTATGCCTGGGTTCCTGTGCTTGGTCCGCTACTTGGCGCTACGCTTGCTGCCTTACTTAACCTATACTTACATCAGGCCTAAATTTGCTATCAAAAAAGAACAGGGTGTATCATGATACACCCTGTTCTTTTTTATACTTGTCTAAGCTTATCCTGAGGGAAGCCCCCCATTTCTTTATTGCTTTTGAAACTGGCTTTATTTTGTTTTCGCCAAAGGGGTAGCCAATAACTCTTCGAGTTTTTTATCCAGCGCTTCTCCGCTCAGGTTTCTGGCGATAATCACTCCATTCGGGTCAATCAGCACGTTTGCAGGGATGGCCCTTACGCCATATAACTTCGCTCCTGCGCTGTTCCAGAAGGTCAGGTCAGAAACATGTGTCCAGCTCAGGTTGTCGTCTTTAATCCCTTTTAACCAGGCTTCTTTTGATTTATCTAAAGACACCGCGAAGATGTCAAATCCTTTATCATGGTATTTTTGGTAGACTTTTACCAGGTTTGGATTCTCTCTCCGGCATGGTCCACACCAGGATGCCCAGAAATCAAGCAATAAATATTTCCCAAAATGATCAGATAGTTTTATCGTCTTTCCTTCCGGCGTATTGCCTTCAAAATCCGGAGCTTTCTTACCAATACTTACTGAATTCAATACGTTCACCAGGTCTTTTAACACCGCTACATAAGGCGTATTCTGCAAAGCAGGATCTAGTAATTGTAGGTTTTGGCTGATTTCTTCCGGGCTCAATCTGTAAGAGAAATCTCTGTACAGGACATAAGCAGCCACTAATGATTTAGGATTCTTTTGGATGAACTCCTCAATTTTGACGCCCTTTTCTTTCTTATAATCAGTAAACAGATCATTGGAAACAGAGCCGGTTACCACCGAATTTCTATAATAGTTTTCCGGATCAAGTGCTACTTTAACCTCGCCTTTTTCCAGGAACACGTACAACGGACTTTCCTCTTTATCAACGGTCAACCCATATAATTCCGGTAATTTCAGACTTTTACTGAACTTGAATTTACCGTTTTTAACTTCCGCAGAATCCAGCGTTTTAAACATTTTGTTATCAAACTTCTGCAGGTATACTTTCCCCGAGGGAGCCTCTGTAACGGTTCCGGAAATCGTTACCTTACTTTCAACCTGTGCATAAATTGCAGTGCTACTCAGCAATAATCCTAAAATGGAAAACTTAAATATGTTCATGGTATTGAATGGTTTTAATCTTATAATATTTCAAAGGTAGACAAATAAACTACTAATCCCATAGACTTTTATAGTTTTGTAAATCGCACTGACATACAATCAGTTACCATTAATTAAAACTACCTTCACCGGATAAGGGCAATTCTGCCTTGATCGCGCCGTACTTTTCCATTGGAAGAAATATTTAATACGCTAATTGACAGCTTTATAAAAGATAAAGTTGGCATAGCAGACCTCTTTTTAAATGACAATTTATCCAGTCATCTAAAAAACAATTTAACACGGCTCTACCAGGGAAACCTACTTTTATCCGCAGGAACAGGCAACGATACCGTTGTTGTGCAAGACAAATTATTTCGGAGTGACCGGATTTACTGGCTCGATCGTGCCCACAATGACCCCCATGAGAATTCCTTTTTTGACCTAATGGATCAGTTTGTGAGTCACCTGAACAGCACCTGCTATACCGGAATTACTGGTTATGAGTTCCACTATACCATGTATGAAGAAGGGAGTTTCTATAAAAAACACCTGGATCAGTTCCGGAGCAATACCAGCAGACAGTATTCGATGATTATGTACCTGAACACCGATTGGCAGCTTGAAGATGGCGGTGAATTGTGTGTTCATCATGCCAATGCCACTCTGCAGAACATTCCGCCCATGAACGGTAAGAGCGTTTTCTTTAAAAGTAGTGAGCTGGAACATGAAGTGCTGGTCACTAATAAATCAAGAATGAGTATTACCGGATGGCTGAAGATTGGTTAAATTGTCGTTTTTACCCATAGTAAATCAGCAATAATTGCGTTAACTTTAATTCATCAACCAATTAAAAGAAACGATTATGACAACACACGATCAAACCGTAATTACGGTAGCAGCGACTGTACATGCGCCAATCGAAGCTGTTTGGAAGGCATGGACCAACCCATCAGACATTAAGCTATGGAATGCTGCTTCCGATGAATGGCATACTCCTAAAGCGGAAAATGATTTGCGCCCCGGCGGAAAATTCAGCTCGAGAATGGAAGCTAAAGATGGTAGTTTCGGCTTTGATTTTGATGGAGTTTATGATGAGGTTATACCCCATGAATTGATTAGCTATACCCTTGGGGATCAAAGGAAAGTGAAAATCATTTTTGAAAAGAACACAGATGGTGTGAAAATCACAGAAAGTTTTGAGGCTGAAAACACGAATCCGATAGAAATGCAAAAAGGTGGCTGGCAGGCCATTCTTGATAACTTCAAAAACTACGTAGAATCCTCCGGCAATTTTTAACATAAGCCAGGCCTTTACCGGAATTACAAACCCGTGATATCTTCCCAAAAGATTCCGGGTCTGTAATTCCTATATTTGCCTCGAGATTCTGCCCATTTTACCTTATGATGAAGTTCCCTGTTTTTATTTTATCCTCATTTTTAGCCTTTAGCACTGTTTTTACTGTAAAGGCCCAAAGCAAACTGATCTTTGAAGAAAGCTTTAAAAAGAATAAGCTTTCAAAAAACTGGATGCCTGTTAACGGGAACTGGGAAATCAAGGATGCTGAACTTCATGCCAGCAAAGACATCAACTGGGCAATTTTACTCGCCAATAAGCCTTTACCTGAAGACTATATTTTAACTTTCTCCGCTATCGCAGATCCGAAAACATACCTGTTTGAGGTGATTCTGAACTTAAACGGCTCAAAATTCCTGGGCATTCTACTCAATCAACTGGAAAATAAAGTGGCTATTGAAGACCGCTCCTTATTTGGGAACATAGACAGCAGAGGCATGTTTATCCATACCAGCGGCCATATCGGCACTTTACCCAAAGTAAAAAGAACCACACAACACGATTGGCAGGACTGGAAAATACAACGATCAGGAAATCAGTTTTTCATCTGGATCAACCAGGAGGCGGTGATCTCTTTCCAGGATAAGCATGGTTTTGTAAAGCCTAAAGGACAATTTGGATTCGCCTTTAATGGTACCGGGGCTATTAAAAACCTCAAATTATGGAAACTAAAGGGAGAAAGTGCCTTGGCACCTGCGGATTTTAAAAGCCTTCCTTTGCTCAGACCCTTTTTCGTTTTCGAGTAAGGAAGCAGGCTTGCTAAAACCCAGACAGACTCATCTCTTCTTCCTGTTTCAGTGGATGAAAAAGGAAGAACAGACAAATCAGCAAGGTATGAATGAAGCGATTTATGGGAGTTTTTAAGCTTTAAAGGTCGCTTTAAAGGCTTCTCTACAGTCCAAATCAACTTCTATTGGCATACCATCTTTAATATAAAGTTGGGTTAATCCTTCATGGTTTTGGAAGTAACGGAAGTAGTTCTGAATTTTATCAGGCTTATCTCCTGTATCTTTATTGGTATGCCCGCTAAACCAACGATCATATTTTAGAGCAATTTGTTTAAGTTTCTCCTCAAACTCTAGTCTCTTCTTCTCATCTGCACCCTGGTGCAACTCTTTTGTAATATCGCTCATAATCAGGTAAAAGCGCAATGTACGGTTAATAAATTGCTTATTTTTCGAAAGCGGTTTTAAAGGTGTTTAAAGCCCTAATTAAAAAAGCTGTATTGGAGAAAAAAAGATCTAAATCTTCTTTTCGGTGCCTTCTGCTGGACCGGCTTCCTTAGGTCGTAGCTCAACGGATGGTTGCATAAAGGGTTTCAACAGGTCGATAGGAACGGGGAAAATGGTAGTTGAATTGTGTTCTGTAGCAATTTCACGGAGTGTTTGCAGGTAACGTAAGGTAAGGGCACTCGGCTGCTCACTCAGGATTTTCGCCGCATCAGATAGCCTTTGTGAGGCCTGGTACTCTCCTTCAGCAGAGATCACTTTTGAACGGCGCTCACGCTCTGCTTCTGCCTGTTTAGCCATTGCACGCTGCATTTCCTGAGGAAGGTCTATTTGTTTTACTTCCACGGCAGTTACTTTTATCCCCCATGGTTCCGTTTTCAGGTCAATGATTTGCTGCAGATGGAGATTGATTTTATCCCGCTGGGAAAGCAGGTCGTCCAGTTCAGACTGGCCAAGCACACTACGCAGGGTGGTTTGTGAAAACTGGGAAGTAGCCGTTAAAAAGTTCTCCACCTCCACCACCGCCCGCTGAGGATCTACTACCCTGAAATAAATGACCGCATTGACCTTTATGGATACATTATCTCTGGTGATCACATCTTGTGGCGGTACATCCATGACGACAATACGCAAGGAGATTCTCACCATCTTATCAATAAAAGGAATCAGAATAACCAATCCGGGCCCCTTTGCACCTTTATCAAGTACACGCCCCAAGCGAAAAATCACACCCCGTTCATATTCACGAAGTATACGAATTGCACTGCCCAGCACCACGATGGCAAAAAAAACAAGTACAAACACAAATACATTGAAAAACATAACACCTCCTTTTATTAAATAAATATGTGTCAGACCTTTCCGATTGGCTCCACAATCAAAACAAGTCCCCTGATTTTAACGACTCTTACCATTTCATCCTGACTGATTTTCCCGGTCTGAGATTCTGCAATCCACAACTCTCCGTTGATCTGCACCTGCCCTTGTGGATCTAATGCACTGAGCGTTTCGCCTGTTTTTCCCAGTAATATCTGAATGCCCGTGACTGTTTTTAGCCTTTGTGCCTTTAGGCCCAGACTAATCACAACGAGAAAGAAAACCGTACTAATCAGCGTTACGGAGGCTATAATTCCAGTGGAGATTTTGATCATATCCAATGATGAACTTGATTTGAACAGCATCATTGAGCCCAGAAAAAGAGCAGCCACTCCGCCAATTGCCAGAAAGCCATGGCTGACTATTTTAATTTCCAGCAGGAACAACAGCAATGAAAAGCCGATTAGCAATAATCCTGCATAATTAACGGGTAAGGTATTCATCGCATAAAATGCAAGGATCAAACTAATTACACCCACAATGCCCGGCATTATTGCACCCGGGTTAAACAGCTCAAGGCAGATCCCAATCATACCCATCATCAGTAAAATATAGGCAACATCAGGAATACTGATGAAATCAAGAAACTTTTCGGCAGCAGTCATTTCCACATATTGAATGGTTGCGCCCCTGGTATGCAGGGTTACGCGCCCTGTGTTTAGGTCCACCGTTCTCCCATCTATCTGGTTGAGGAGCGCGCGTTCCGTTACTGCGATAGTATCAATTACCTTTAATTTAAGGGCTTCATTTTCCGTAATAGACAAGCTGTTTCTAACTGCATCTTCTGACCATTTCAGGTTCCGGTTTCGCTTTTCTGCAATGCTTCGAATAAATGCCGCAGCATCATTCGTTGCTTTTATATTCATCACAGAATCTGCCCGGCCAACAAGGCTAATAGGATGTGCGGCACCAATATTAGTTCCCGGTGCCATGGCGGCAATATGAGCGGCAAGGGTAATAAAGACTCCGGCTGAACCGGCATGTGCGCCGGAGGGCGCAACATAAACCACCACGGGGACCGGTGACAACAGAATATCACTAACTATGCTACGGGTGGATTGCAATAGACCTCCCGGCGTATTGAGCTGAATCAGCAGACAAGCCGCCTTTTCCTTCCCCGCCTTTTCAATTTCCTTATGAATAAAAGAAGCCGATACCGGATTAATTGCCCCATCAATTTTAACCACAACCACTTTTTGGGCAGCCAGGAACAAGGGAAAGCAACACAGAAAAACCAGGAAGAAAAAAATCTTATTTTTCATAACTATTGCAGCTTATTCAGCCATAAGTTCATCAACATCGAAAGAAAACCAAAAGGACAGTTATTTTAACTAAAATCAGGATTGCGACACACCGCTATAAAAGGGAATCCAAAAAAGAAATACTTATTCTTAAATATACTGAAAATCAACGAGAAACAAACAACATCGTATACGCTTTTAACCATATTGATCCTCTCGGTTGGGATATACCCATCGGGATTAATGCAGCTCATTGAACATTCTCAGATTAGGTAAAGCCGGTTGACATAAAAAAAGGGTTACTCCTTATGGAATAACCCTTTTATACTTTTGTAATTCGCGGAGAGAGAGGGATTCGAACCCTCGGTACCCTTTGGAGGTACACACGCTTTCCAAGCGTGCTCCTTCAGCCACTCGGACACCTCTCCTTTTTGCGGATTGCAAAAGTAGAAAAAATTTTGATTGCTACAAGAGATTAATCAATTACAGTGATTTTTAACATATTGGTTTTCCCTTTTTTCTCCATTGGGATAGCCGCTGTGTTGATGATTACATCACCTTTTTTGATCATTTTGTATTCTTTAAGCAAGTTATTTACATCCTGAATAGTATCGTCAGTACTGTCAAACTTATCGTAATAGAAGCCTTGAACGCCCCATAATAAGCTTAAAGTATTTAGCAGAGATACATTGCTGGTGAAGATATAAGTTAATGCTTTTGGTCTGTGACTTGAAATTTCGAAAGCAGTATAACCACTTACCGTCATAGAAACGATACCAACTGCGTTTGTTTGTTTTGATAAGAAACAAGCTGTATCACAAATTGCATCGCTCAGGAAGCTCTCAGATTTCGGTTTAAGGAACTTTTCCGGGTGGAATGGATAGTTGTTAACCTCAATGTTCTGAATGATTTTCTGCATGGTTTCGATAACAATCAGCGGGAATTCACCTACTGAAGTTTCTCCACTTAGCATTACTGCATCTGCACCATCTAATACTGAGTTGGCTACATCATTCACCTCTGCACGTGTTGGCCTTGGTGTAGTGATCATGCTTTCCAGCATTTGAGTTGCGATAATTACTGGTTTTGAAGCGGCTCTACATTTCTGAACGATCATTTTTTGTAGCAATGGAACTTCTTCCATCGGCATTTCAACACCCAGGTCACCACGGGCAACCATGATACCGTCAGAAACTGCGATGATTTCATCAATATTTGCAATTGCTTCAGGTTTTTCAATCTTCGCAATTACACGTGCAGTTTTACCTCTTTGTTTGATAATCTCCTTTAATTCAACGATGTCTGCAGCGTTACGAACGAAAGAAAGTCCGATCCACTCTACATCATTCTCCAATACGAAATCTAAGTTCTTACGATCTTCTACAGTTAGAGAAGGGATAGAAACTTTAGTATTTGGAAGGTTTACCCCTTTTCTTGAAGTCAGGATACCACCATGAACGATCTCACAAACCACCTCATCAACAAGGTTAGTTTCGATCACTCTCATTTGAAGTTTACCATCATCTAACAAGATGATTTCTCCTGCTTTTACATCTTGAGGGAAAGTGTTATAAGTGATGTAGATACGCTCTTCATTACCGATACATTCTTTAGTCGTGATGACCGTTCTGTTACCGTTAACTAAGTGAATACCACCGTCTTTTACCATTCCAATTCTAATCTTAGGACCCTGTAAATCTGCCAGAATACCTACGTTATAATTGTGTTTTTTATTAAGACTGCGGATGGTATTTAAAACTTCCTGGTGATCTGCCTGAGAACCGTGTGAGAAGTTCAATCTGCATACGTCAAGTCCGGCATTAAACATGCTAAATAAAACTTCTGGTTTTGCTGAAGCAGGACCAAGCGTCGCTACGATTTTTGTTCTGGAATGAAATGGTTTCATTTTGGTTACTTAAATTTATATGGCCCAACAAAATGAAGGCTTCGATGTCTAAAACCGATGTTGGCCTGGTTATTAATATTTTATTTCTGAATCTTATAAAATCAAATATAGTGTATTTAATACACCTTCAATATAAAATTTACATTACCAAATTTTCCCGGGACTTCAATTTTTTTGGATCAATCTGTGCAGCCACCTGAATATCAGCTAGTTTGTTCAGGCCGGTTAAAATAAAATTCAGGTCTTCTTTGTCAATATACTGATGAATTATCATAAAAAAGTCAACTTTATTCATTTCCGGGATTAAAAATCCCTCGGCGTTGCGATTATTGATGATATAGTACTCGATTTCGCCTTGTTCTACAAAAAAATAATACTTCGAAAAGGCGAGCGGATTTTCATCCACATTGAAGTAAACTTCGTGATCTTCAATCTTTTCGAAGTCGAAATTCAGGCTGGTATTGACCTTATGACAGAGCATATAATCCTTCAATGAAGCAGTAATGGCGATTAAAACAAAATCAAGATCTAAGGACAGTTTTAAATAAGTTTTGTTCAAAACACACTTTTTTACGGGAATTACAAAATTATAAAACTAATTTTACATTAATGTTCAAAATAAAAACATTAAAATTGGAAGAGAAATAAAAACATTTGAAATGTGTAATTATTTATTTTTCTTTGCACTGAATTATTTAACCATTAAATTATAAACATTATGTCTGATATTGCTTCAAGAGTTAAGGCTATTATCGTTGAAAAATTAGGTGTAGATGAAAACGAAGTTACACCAGAAGCTTCTTTCACTAACGACTTAGGTGCTGATTCTTTAGATACAGTAGAGCTTATTATGGAGTTCGAAAAAGAATTCAATGTAGCGATTCCTGATGATCAGGCTGAAACTATTGGTACTGTTGGTCAAGCAATTGCTTACTTAGAGAAAAACGTTAAGTAAAAATACGGTCTCCGTATAATCCGTATAAATGGAATTAAAAAGAGTAGTAGTTACAGGGTTGGGTGCGCTCACTCCAATTGGCAATACGATCCCAGAATTCTGGGATGGTTTGCTGAATGGCGTGAGCGGCGCTGGCCCTATTACAGGTTTTGACACATCAAAGTTCAAGACGAAGTTTGCATGTGAACTTAAAAACTTCAATCCTGAAGATTTTTTAGACAAAAAAGAAGCCCGCAAGTTAGATCCATTTGTTCAATACGCTTTAGTATCAACAGATGAGGCAGTTAAGGATGGTAATTTTGATTTTTCACAATTAGATTGCAACCGTATCGGCGTTATCTGGGGATCAGGTATTGGCGGTTTTAAAACATTTCAGGACGAAATGAAGAACTTCTTTTTAGGCGATGGTACTCCACGCATAAACCCGTTCTTTATCCCTAAGGTAATTATTGACATCGTTCCCGGCCATATTTCTATAAAATATGGGTTACGCGGACCGAATTTTGCCACTGTATCTGCCTGTGCTTCATCCACTAACGCCATGATTGATGCTTACAACTATATTCGTTTGAATATGTGTGACGTGATCATTAGCGGAGGTTCTGAGGCCATCATTAATGAGGCTGGAATCGGAGGATTCAATGCAATGCATGCACTATCAACCAGAAATGATGATCCAAAAACAGCTTCAAGGCCGTTCGACAAAGACAGAGATGGATTTGTAGCCGGTGAAGGTGCAGGAACGATCATCCTTGAAGAGTTAGAGCATGCGAAAAAACGCGGTGCGAAGATCTATGCCGAATTAGTTGGCGGAGGAATGAGCGCAGATGCGAATCACATTACTGCACCTCATCCTCAGGGACTTGGCGCGAGAATGGTCATGTCAAATGCTTTAAAAGATGCTGGTTTAACTACCGCAGATATTGATTATATCAATGTCCATGGTACTTCGACTCCGCTGGGAGATATCTCCGAAAGCAGGGCAATTGTTGATTTATATGGCGAAGATGCTTACAAACTAAACATCAGCTCTACAAAATCAATGACAGGCCATTTACTAGGTGCTGCAGGGGCTATTGAGGCAATTGCTGCGATTCTTGCTGTCCAGAATGATATAGTACCACCAACGATCAATCACTTTACTGATGATCCGGAATGTGATCCTAAATTAAACTTCACGTTCAACAAGGCACAAAAACGCACCATTCGTGCTGCACAAAGCAACACTTTTGGCTTCGGTGGTCATAATGCATCTGTGATATTCAAAAAATACGAAGAATAATAATTAGTCTCTGTAACAGGAGACTATTCACAAATATGATCCACTAATTTCTGTAATAATTAATGCCGATTTTCGACCTGTACAAGCTTTATTTGTCACCAGATAAGGTCTTTATAAAAAAGCTAAAAAATATTTTAGGCTTTGTTCCTGGAAATACTGTTTTATACAAAATGGCATTCAGGCACAGGTCTGTAGCAAAAGTTCTGAAGAACGGAAGCAGAAGTAGCAATGAACGTCTTGAGTTTCTTGGAGACGCAATTTTAGGCTCTGTTATCGCAGAAGTCCTTTTCAAGGCCTACCCTTACAAAGAAGAAGGCTTTTTAACGGAAATGCGTTCAAAAATCGTGAACAGGGCTAATCTGAATCAGCTCGCACGAAAAATGGGTTTCGACCAGTTGATGGTCTTCGATCAGAAGGCAGTAAACATTCAAACCAAACATCATTCCATGCTTGGAGATGCTTTTGAGGCTTTAATTGGGGCAGTTTATCTGGATAAAGGATATAATTATACCAAGGATTTCTTATTAAAAAGAATCATTAAGCCTTACATTGACATTCATACCCTGGAACTTACCGAAACGAATTTCAAAAGCAAGTTGATTGAATGGTGCCAGCGCCATGGAAAAGACATTACTTTTGACATGGTTCAGAATACGGAAGGAGACAGTCCTAAGTTGTTTACCATCAGTGCTGTTGTAGAAGGTGAAAGTTATGGAATCGGTCGTGATTACAACAAAAAGAATGCAGAAAAGCTTGCAGCCGAAAAAGCCTGTGAAGCACTATCCATCTAATTTAGGGTTTCTTATTTAAGGAATCCTTATACTGCTTATAGGAATCACGAATGTATTTTATGGCATCGTATTCCGCCCAATTCTGCGTTTTTTCGTAGTCAGGCCTGTAATTGAGCATAAATTCTTCCAGCTCTTTTCCTTTAAGATCGGTATGGCTCTGAATTAATGATTCATTAAAAACACCATCTACCTGTGTTTGCTTAATCTCGTTGTCGTAATACTTTCCAAATCGTCTGGCATTCTTAGGCGTACGCCCAAATAGCTCATACATTGCCGTTAAAGGCTGGAATATATATGCCAAAAGCGGTGGTTTTCCCTGATAAAAAGAGCCTTTATTTTTAAATTCGCGTTTAATATCGGTTAGTTCCTGCCTTTTTGTTTGTCCAATAATCTTTACTTCCTCCAGATTCATCCCTTTATTCAGGTAAATAGTCAGGTCGGCAGTGGTAAATACCCCTGCTTCTCCATCAGAATAGTCCTTTTTAATCACTAAAAGGCTATCCCCTACCGCTGATTTCAATTGAAAAAGCCCCAGATCCGTGGTAAATACCGTGTATCCATTGCGTTTATTGATCACCTGAGCGTTCTGGATTCTGACATTTGTTCCCCGTTCTTTCACTACGCCACGCAGTATAAACTCCTGTTGGGAGAATGCTGATGGCATCGAGGTAAAGAAAAACACGCCAAATGACAGCGTAAGGAGGTGTAGAAACTTCATTTTGTATCGTTTTTTTGTAAACTTAACCATTGTTTTTCAACCAAATGCGTTAAAAAAAGTTAAAATACCCTTTAATGACGCTATTTTAACCATTGACAACAAGCAAAAACTGCGCTATATTTAACAAATAAACAGGAAAAAGGTTAGTTACCAATGAGATCTCAGCGTCATTAAGTAACATAGGTTTAATGATTTTAACAATAAATTATATCTTTGCACATGATAAAATCAATGACGGGCTTTGGCCTGGCCTCTACTGATCATGAAAACATCAAGTTTGCAGTAGAGATTAAGTCTTTAAACAGTAAGTTTTTAGAACTCAACTTAAAACTTCCCAGAGCTTTCTCCGAAAAGGAGTTGTTATTGCGTAATGTTTGCAGTAAAGAGATTGAGCGTGGAAAAGTAAGTGTTTCTATCAACATCGACCGTGGCGAGGAAAGTCTGAAAGGCGCAACCATCAATGCAGCGTTATTGAGCAAATATTACAAGCAACTGGAAGCCATTAATGTGGATCTGGGCGCAAACTCAACTAATCTCTTACAGGCCGTTTTAAGCTTCCCTGAGGTAATCAGTTACCAGGAAGAAGAAATCAATGAAGGCGATTGGGATATCTTATACAGCACATTCAACAAAGCTTTAGACAGCTTTAATCAGTTCAGACACACCGAAGGAAACGTTTTAAAGACGGATCTGGAACTGAGAATCAAAAATATCTTACAGTTTTTTGCTCAGGTAGAAGAATTAGAACCCCTAAGAATTCCACAGATCAGATCTAGATTGAACCAGTTTTTAGAAGAAAACGTAGGTAAAATCAACGTTGATCAGAATCGTTTGGAGCAGGAATTGATCTATTACATTGACAAATTAGACATTACCGAAGAAAAAACCCGTCTGAAAAGCCACTGTGACTATTTTACAGAGACTTTAAAAAGCAAAGATGCCAACGGTAAAAAATTAGGATTCATCTCCCAGGAAATTGGTAGAGAAATCAATACTATGGGTGCTAAAGCAAATGATGCACAAATACAACAGTTAGTAGTAGGGATGAAAGAAGAGCTGGAGAAAATTAAAGAACAACTATTAAACGTTTTATAAGTAAGCATGACACAAGGTAAACTCATTATATTTTCTGCACCATCAGGCGCAGGCAAAACCACTATCGTAAAACACCTTTTACAAAAATTCCCTACGTTAAGCTTCTCTATTTCAGCGACTACCCGCCCAGCAAGAGGAGATGAAGCGCATGAAAAAGACTATTATTTTATCTCTCAGGAAAGCTTTCTTCATAAAGTAGCACACCAGGAATTTGTGGAGTTCGAAGAAGTCTACACGGGTACTTTTTATGGCACCTTGAGATCTGAAATTGAACGCATCTGGAATACCGGCAAACATGTAATTTTTGACATTGACGTAGAAGGTGGCTTACGCCTTAAACGCAAATATGAAGAGGATGCATTGGCTATTTTTGTTCAGCCACCATCTTTAGAGATTTTAAAAGAACGTTTAACTGGTAGAGGTACTGATAGTGAGGAAAAACTTCAGGAACGCTTTATCAAGGCGGAAAAAGAGTTGGCCTATGCAGATAAATTTGATGTGATTTTGAAAAACTACGACCTGGAAACTGCTTGTAAAGAAGCAGAAAAACTAGTTGGTGACTTTATCAATAAAAAATAAATGAAAACAGGGTTATTTTTTGGTTCCTTTAATCCCATCCATATCGGACACCTGGTAATCGCCAATTATATGGCGGGTTTTACCGGGCTTAAAGAGGTATGGCTGGTGGTTTCGCCACATAATCCCCTGAAAAATAAAACCGGGCTGACCAATATGTACGACCGGCTGGAAATGGCTAAACTAGCCACGGAAACCGCCGATCATATCAAGGTAAGTGACATTGAATTTGGCCTTACCCAACCTTCTTATACCATTGATACGTTGGCTTTCCTCCAGGAGAAATACCCTGGAAGGGAGTTTGTACTGATCATGGGCGCAGATAATCTAGCTTCACTGAAAAAGTGGAAGAACTATGAGACTCTGCTGAAAAATTATGAGATTTTTGTCTACCCAAGACCGGGTGTAGACGTGAAAGAGTGGGAAAACCACCCTTCAATTACCATTACGGATACCCCACAAATGGACATTTCTTCTACCTTTATTCGCAAAGCGTTAAAAGATGGAAGAAATGTTCAATATTTTGTTCCGGATAATGTCTTGTCTTTCATGGACAATAAAAACATGTACCGCTAAACCAATTTCTGTGAATTAAGCTGGTTTATACAGCAAAAAGATCGTTGGCTTTTTATGAAGGTCGATACGTTCCTTTTTCCAGAAGGTTACCGACAGTGTTTTAATGTACTCTTCTTCTGCATTGATATTAGAAGCTACACATAACATTGCCTGTGGAGAAGCATTTTTCAATACGTCTTCAAACAAATGGTTATTTCTGAAAGGTGTCTCCATAAAAATTTGCGTTTGCTTGTTTTTAGTCGACAATAACTCGATTTCTTTAATTCTTTTCGCTCTTTCTACCTTATCAATAGGCAGGTATCCGTGGAAAGTAAAACTTTGTCCGTTAAATCCTGAAGCCATTAATGCTTGTAGAATAGAACTCGGTCCTACCAAAGGAACTACTTTAATTCCTCTTCTATGTGCTTCGGCAACGATTTCAGCACCTGGATCTGCTACTCCCGGGCATCCGGCTTCACTCATCAGACCTACATCTTTTCCGGCACCAAGCTCTTTAAAATAAGGCGCAAGGGAGGCATTACGCTGATGTTTGCCATAATCATGAACCACCAGCTCACTCTGTGGCATTTTCAATCCAGCCTCTTTCAAAAATTTTCTGGCGGACTTCTCATTCTCCACAATATAAGTGTCGATCGAGTTAATGGTATCGCCTAGAAAAGGGGTAAAAGATTTCTGGGCAGCATTTTCTGCCAGAGGTACAGGTATTAAAAATAAAGTGCCTTTTTGCATAAGTTGTGTTTTGTTTACAAAAGAAGAAAATATATTCCTGGAAAGAGCAAGACCGGGGATTTAATATTACAATCTGACCTTATTTTAACGATGATAAAAAATATTTTTTGCTTATTTACCGGGAAATCATTGCATCGTTAACAAATTAAATATCCGCAAACACCTCGACAAAGCCAATTTTATTAGGCAAATCTTCCTAATCCTAATGTAATATTTCTCTTGCGCTTTAAACTTTGCGTATGATTTGGAACTCAAATTGTTATATCAAAAGCGTTAGGTAAATTAAACACACACACAGATGAAAAAGTTAATCAAATTACCGGCAATTGTGCTGGGGCTACTGCTCCTGGTGACCGGTTTCACACAACGCGCTATGGCGCAGGACGAGGAGGTATCTCTTCAATCATTTTATGATGAGCTGTCCCCTTATGGCACCTGGATACAGGACCCACAATATGGGTATGTCTGGAGACCTGACGTTGACCAACAAGATTTTAGACCTTATTATAGCAATGGCCGATGGGCAATGACCGAATACGGGAATACCTGGGTCTCTGATTATGACTGGGGTTGGGCACCGTTTCACTATGGAAGATGGGTTTACAACCGCTACAGACAGTGGTTATGGATTCCTGATACGGTATGGGGACCGGCTTGGGTAACCTGGAGAAGCGGTGGTGGATATTATGGATGGGCACCTTTAGGTCCAGGCCTCAATATCAACATCAATATTGGCATCCCTGATAACTGGTGGGTATTTATCCCTCAGGCAAACATTTATTACGATAGATTTCCAAGATATTATTCCCGTAGAAATGTGACAATTATTCACAATACCACCATCATTAACAATACGTACGTGAGGGGAAGAAGAACTTATTATACTGGTCCGAGAGTAGACGATGTTAGACGTGCAACCAGAAGCGATGTACCCGTTTATCGTGTGAACAGAACCGACAGAGCAGGAAGATCCGAAATCAGAGGCAATGAATTGAATATCTACAACCCGAGATCTTCAAGAACAGGAAGAGGAACGGCTGAAGCGCCGAGAAACGCCATTAAAGGCGATGCGAACTTAACCAGAGGTGATCGTACTTCGCCGGTAAATTCTAATGCTATTGATCGTCCTTCCAGAAATGAGGGTACAGCCGGCACAAGAAATCCTGGTACAGACCGCATAGGAAGAGGAAACCGGGGGGATCTGAACTCATCACCTAATAATACGCCTGCCGGGGAGAACAACGGCAACAATAGGCCCTCGAGAGAAAATAACAGACCTGCAACTTTACCCAACAGGAATCCTGATATGAATCCCGCGCAGCCGGACCGTACGAATACAGGCAGAGATAATAATCGTCCGTCAAGGACACAGAGAGTACCTGATGCTTCGCAAAATGTGCCGCAACAACAACCAATGCCTCAACAACCGGCTCAACAGCCTCAGGTAAGACCGCAACGGGAGCAAAGGCCAGAAAGACAGATGCCTCAGCAGCAGCCTCAACAGCAACCGCAGCGCCAGCCGGAACCACAAAGGCAGCCGGAACCGCAAAGGACGGAGAGAAGAGAAAGGCCAGTGCAACAGCAACAGCCTCAACAACAGCCGCAACGCCAGCCAGAGCCACAGCGTCAACCGGAACCACAAAGGCAGCCGGAGCCGCAAAGACAACCGCAGGCACAGCCACAGAGAATGGAAAGACAGGAGCGTCAAAGTGCCCCTCCCCGTTCTTCTGAAGGTAGCGGCAGGGAAGGTCGTACTGAAGGAGGAAGATCTTCCAGAGGTGGAAGAGGTTAAATATTTCTAAAAATCATTAGAAACCGGTCAGAAATGGCCGGTTTTCTTTTGTCCGATTTTGCTGATCCGCAGCACTACAGGAAGCGATACGATTTCTTTTATATATTATATTTATCTTTGCAGCCTCATCAAGCACAACAGGCTTAATTCTTTATGATTCACCCAGAAATAGAAAAACGAAAAACATTCGCTATTATCAGTCACCCCGATGCCGGTAAAACTACCCTTACAGAGAAGTTTTTACTTTTTGGAGGTGCAATTAATACAGCCGGAGCGGTTAAACGCAACAAGGCCAATCAAAGCAATACTTCCGATTTTATGGAAATTGAGAAACAGCGTGGAATTTCCGTGGCTACCTCAGTAATGGGCTTTGAATATAGTGGAAAACGCATTAATATATTAGATACGCCGGGTCACAAGGACTTCGCGGAAGATACTTACCGTACTTTATCTGCTGTAGATAGTGTTATTTTGGTGGTCGACTGTGTAAAAGGTGTGGAAGAGCAGACTGAAAAGTTGATGGCAGTTTGCCGCATGCGAAATACTCCGGTAATCATCTTTATCAATAAGATGGACAGAGAGGGTAAAGATGCTTTCGACTTGCTAGACGAAATTGAGAATAAATTGAACATCAGTCTTTGTCCTTTGTCATGGCCAATTGGCCAGGGGCATACTTTCAAAGGGGTGTATAGCATATATAACAAGCACCTGAATCTTTTTGAGGCGGATAAAACCAAAATCAGTCAGTCGGTAATTGAGGTTAATGACCTGAATGATCCGAACCTGAATAATTTCCTGAAACCAAAAGAACTGGATGGACTGAAAAGCGAACTGGAATTGGTAGAAGGTGTTTATGGTCAGCTAGACAAAAGCATGTACACGGAAGGCTTACTTGCCCCTGTGTTTTTCGGAAGTGCGATCAATAACTTCGGGATTAAAGAATTGCTGGATACTTTCGTTCAGATTGCGCCTAGCCCTAGAAGCAGGGAAGCAGAAGAGCGTGAAGTGAAAGTAGAAGAAAAGAACTTTAGTGGTTTTGTATTTAAAATACACGCCAATTTAGATCCGAAACACCGCGACCGTATTGCCTTTTTAAGAGTTTGTTCGGGCAAGTTTGAGCGTAATAAATTCTACTACCATACCCGTCAGGGCAAAAAACTGAAATTCTCTAACCCGATGGATTTCATGGCCAATGAGAAAAGTATTGTAGAAGAAGCATGGCCGGGAGACGTTGTCGGACTATACGACAGTGGAAACTTTAAAATTGGGGACACCTTAACTGAAGGCGAACAATTGAAGTTTAAAGGCATTCCTAGCTTCTCTCCTGAGATATTTAAGGAAGTAGAGAACAAAGATCCATTGCGCACAAAACAGCTGGAAAAAGGCATACAGCAGCTTACAGAAGAAGGCGTAGCACAATTGTTTACTGCACAACCGGGTAACCGTAAGATTATTGGTGCAGTTGGTGAGCTACAGTTTGAAGTAATCGCTTTCCGTCTGGAACATGAGTATGGTGCAAAAGCACATTTCCGTACTTTAAGTTATGGCCGTTCGAACTGGGTTACGTCTAAAGACAAGAAAAAATTAGAAGAATTCCTGAAAAGGAAACAACAACATATTGGTGAGGATAAGGATGGTAATCCAGTATTCCTTGCGGATAATGATTTCATGATCAATATGACCATGCGTGATTATCCGGATATTGAATTCCACAAGACTTCGGAATTTAAATAGGCCCTTAAAATTAAGCGCCTGAAATATTCCGCAGCGAACTGAATATCAAAAAAAATGCCCCGAAAAAGTAGTTAACTTTTCCGGGGCATTTCTTTTTTAAGCGTTTTTTTTCAGCAGGTTTTCATTCAGGATACTTATTCCTCCTGCTAAATAAAGGCCTATATCTTATTTCAATTTAGCCAATGCTGTTTTGATTCTTGGAATCATGTTTTCAATATCACTCAAAGAGCAACCTCCAACAGAAGCGCGGAACCAGTTTACCGTTTCATCTGTTCCAAACGCGGAGAAAGGAACCAATGCCACCTGAGCTTCTTTGATCAGGTAGAAATTCACATCTGCGCTGTTTTTCAACACCTCACCTTCCGGCGTAGTTTTTCCGATATAATCGATTTTTAACGTCAGGTAAATGGCACCCATCGGAATCACGGCATCAACCGCAAATCCTGCTGTTTTCAATTGCTGAAAACCGTTATAAAGTGCATCAAGGCTATTTTGAACCTGCTTTTTAAAGGAAGTCAGGTACTGATCTACTAAAGTTGCATTTTTAAAATACTTGGCAACAGCCACCTGTTCTGCTTTAGGCGCCCATGCTCCGATATGCCCCAATATTGATTTCATTTTACTAATGATATTCTCTGGTCCAAAAGCCCAGCCTACACGTACTCCGGTAGCCGACAAACATTTAGAAATTCCATCGATATAAATCACATAGTCTTTCAATTCCGGACGTAAACTCACTGGGTTGATGTGTTCCTTACCAAAAGTTAACAACGAATAAATCTGGTCGTACATGATGTACAATGGCTTTTCATCCGGAGATCTGCTGTCGTTTTCTGCAATGACCACATCACAAATTTCTTCCAGCTGTTCTTTGGTAAACATCGTCCCTGTAGGATTTAGCGGAGAACATAAAGCCAATAGTGTTGCGCCTTTCAAATGAGGTTTTAACTGTGCCGCAGTAGGCATAAAATTATTTTCTACTATGGTTTCCACAGCAACTCCTTTTGCAGAAGAAAGGTGACAATAGTGGTTGTTGTTCCATGATGGTGCCGGATAAATCACTTTATCTCCCGGATCGATCAAGGCCAGGTAAGTTGCATAAATTAAAGGGCGGGAACCGCCTGCAACCAGAATATCCTGGGTGGTATAATTTAAGGCATACCTGTCTTTTAAAACACCGACTACCGTTTCGCGTAATGGCAAAATACCATCTGCGGGTGGGTAATTGGTTTGATTTTGGTGATAAGCATCAATAATCTCATCTCTCAGTTCAGCGGGAATCGGGAAAATAGAAGGGTCGAAATCACCGATGGTCAGGTTTGCAATATCTGCCCCCTTTCGCTTCATTTCATTGACTTCGTTTCCAATTTTAATGATTTCCGAACCGATAAGCGTGTTAGCTAATACTGATACTTTCATTGTATTTTATTTATATATGAATAATTAAGCCAGCAACTTTTCAATTGCGGCATCCGTTTTCTCAAATTTAAACTGGGAGAGCACTTCATTCATCATGCCTTTAATTTCGGGATTGCAAAGGTTCCCAATGCTACCTTCATGGGTATGATTTACCTGTGTAGAAGGCGAGAATGTGCCATTTTCAATCGTTTCTCCAACAATTTTATACGCTTCTCTAAAAGGAATTCCTTTTAAAGCCAGTTCATTTACTACTTCAACGCTGAATAGGTAAGCATATTTCTTATCCGCAAGGATATCATCTTTAATGCGGATATGTTGCAGCATATAAGTGGTCATTTCCAGACATTCATTCAGAGAAGTAATGGCAGGGAAAAGGTTTTCTTTCAGCAATTGCAGATCGCGGTGGTAACCGGAAGGCAAGTTGGTGGTCATCAATGCGATTTCATTCGGCAGGGCCTGAATTTTATTACATCTGGAGCGGATCAGTTCAAAAACATCCGGGTTCTTTTTATGAGGCATGATGCTCGAACCGGTTGTTAACTCATCAGGGAAGCTGATAAATCCGAAGTTTTGGTTGATAAACAAGCAAACATCCATGGCCATTTTAGCCAGTGAAGCCGCTACCGAAGACATGGCCTGAGCCAATACACGTTCCGTTTTTCCTCTGCCCATCTGTGCGTAAACCACATTATAATTGAGTCTTTCGAAGCCCAGTAATTCCGTGGTCATCGTTCTGTTTAAAGGAAAAGAAGAGCCGTAACCTGCCGCGGAACCCAATGGATTCTTGTTGCAAATCTTATAGGCGGCCAGCATCATTTCCATATCATCGACCAGACTTTCGGCATAAGCGCCAAACCATAAGCCAAAAGAAGAAGGCATGGCGATCTGTAAATGCGTATATCCCGGCAATAATTTGTCTTTATGGGTATTGCTTAGTTCAATAAGCTGTTCAAAAAGTACAGTTGTATTACCCACCATTTCTTCGATACAGCTCCTGAAATAAAGTTTTAAATCTACCAGAACCTGATCATTACGGGAGCGTCCGCTATGGATTTTCTTTCCGGCATCGCCGATGCGTTGTGTCAGCAACCATTCTACCTGCGAGTGTACATCTTCTACCGTATCATCGATAGTGAATTTCCCAGCGGCGATATCTGCGTATATATGTTTGAGTTCAATCTGTATTTCTAATAGCTCTGACGCGGTTAATAGTCCGATACTTTCCAGCATTTCCACATGGGCTAAAGAGCCTAACACATCAAAAGCTGCCATTTGTAAATCCAGTTCTCTGTCTTTACCAACAGTAAAAGTTTCAATATCCTTATTTACGTCTACGTTTTTTTGCCAAATCTTCATTTATCAATCTATAGTTTAGGTTCTTTAAAGGCTAAAGTTATTTTGCAAAAATACAATAATTACGCTACAAAGGGTCATGTACAATATTCTTGTCACATTAGAATATTGTTAAACTAAAACAATAATTTAGGGAAAATCTTTAACCTAATGAACAGCATCAAGTATTCGCTCTTACTGTTGATCCTACCATTCAGCACAAGCGTCCTGGCACAGCAGAAACCGGCATTAAGCTGGAAAGATGTTTCCAAATGGAATTTCATCCGAAGTAACACGTATAGCCTCTCCCCCAACGGACAATGGTTGTCCTGGGCAAAAGGGCCTACGGAAGGCGATCTTCAAACAGTCATTAGAAAAGTTTCAGATACCAGCAATTTCAGTTACCCGATTGGGGCAACAGCTTCAGGTGTAGCCTATTCTAAAGACTCGAAATACGCAGCGTTTAAAGTATCAGCGAAAGAAGCGGAAGTCAAGGCGGTTAAAAAAACGATGAAACCACTGTACGATCAGCTGGTTTTGGTTTCCTTACCGGGGAATCAAAAGACAACTTTTGAAAAAGTAAAGACTTTCAGTTTTTCGGCGGATAATCCGGAATGGCTGGCGATTCATTTTACCGCAGCAGAGAACGCTTCAAAAGATAAAGACGCTCCGAAAGGAACCGATCTTTTACTTTATCAATTGAACACAAAAAAGAGCTTCAATCTGGGCAATGTATCCGAATATTCCTTCAATAAAGGCGGAACAATTTTGGCTTATATCATTGATGCCAACGGTCAAAATGGAAACGGAACTTTCATTAGAGACATGAAAACCGGACTCATCACCGCCATAGAAAACGACAAAGCAAATTATAAAAGCATCAATTGGAATGAGAATGGCGACGCATTTGCCTTGCTCAAATCCAACAAGAATGAAAAATATAAAGAAGCCGTTTTTACCGTCATCGGGATTAATAAAATTGCCGGAGAACTGAGCAACAAGATATCTTTCAGCGGACTCAGCACTAAAAACTTCCCAAACACCATGGGAATTAGCGGCAATGGTACTCCTTATTGGTCAGAAGACCAAACTACGCTGTTTTTTGGGATCAGTACTCAGGAAAAGAAAACAGATAGCACGGCAAAAGATAAGACTGCCGGCAAGCTAGCGAACGCTAAAGCAGACAGCACCATAAAATCCAAAGCGGACCATAAATCTCTGGCAAAAGAAGATATTGAAAAACCGGATATGATCATTTGGAACTGGCAGGATAAACGTCTTCAATCTGCACAACAAACTCAGGAGACCAGAGATAAAAACTACAGTTACCTCAGTGCTTACCGCATTGCAGATCAGAAATTCAGTCAGCTGGCAGATAGCACGTTAAAAACCGTGGTCATGGGCCCGAAAAACCTATATGCCATCGGTTATGACGATTCTAACTATGAATTAATGGGTAATCTGGATGGACAAGGCTATACCGACATCTACGTAATCGACTTAAAAACAGGGGCTAAAAAGCGTATTTTTGAAAAGTTCTATACCGAAGGCAGAGGCTTGTTGAGCATGGCTCCAAACGGAAAATGGGCCAGTTTCAGCAAAGATGGCGCCTTTTACAGCATCAATCTGGAAAGCGGGCAGCAATACAACCTGACTCAAAACATCAAAGCTTCTTTTGTAGATGAATTGGACGACCATAATGTCCTTAAACCTGCTACATCCAATTTCGGCTGGACTGCCGATTCCAAATATGCACTGATCAAAGACAATTACGACCTATGGCGTATTTCTGCGGATGGAAAAACTGCGGTTGCTCTTTCTGACAACTGGAAAAGCAAAAAGCTACAGGTACAGGGAAGATCTTTTAGCTACCCGAAAGAGAAAGGGACAGACCTGAGCAAAGACCAATACTATACTATTTTCAATAACCAGAATAAGAAATCAGGAATTGGCATCTTAGAAGCCGGTAAAACCAGTATCAAGCCGCTTTTCTTAGATGATCATATTTACGGCGGAATCAGCAAAGCAACTGATGGAAATGTTTTCATTTACGCGAAACAGGACAATGAAAAATCGGCGGAAGTTTATGCAACTACTTCTGCTCATCTGGCCGGTGCTAAACAAATTACTCAAAACACACCTGATCAGGAAAAATATGCCTGGTCTAAGGGCGTTAAGCTCATCAATTACTTAAGTGCAAACGGCGATTCTTTGCAGGCAATTTTATACCTCCCGGCAAACTATCAGGAAGGAAAAAGCTATCCTACGATCACTTACATCTATGAGCGTTTAACAGATCAAATGAATAGTTATGCGATGCCTGGCTTCCCTGGCGGAGGTTTCAACAGAGCCATGTATACCAGCAATGGTTATGCGGTTTTAATGCCTGATATCAAGTATAAATTAAACGATCCTGGTATGTCGGCTGTTGCCTGTGTGGTTCCAGCGGTAAAAGCGGCAATTGCGACCGGCATTGTGGATGAGAAAAATGTGGCCATCCATGGACATTCCTGGGGCGGTTATCAAACTTCCTTCCTGATTACTCAAACCAACATTTTCAAAGCCGCAGCGGCTGGTGCTCCATTAACCAATATGATCAGTATGTATAGTCTGATTTACTGGAACAGTGGTGGTACAAATCAGGCGATTTTTGAAGCAAGTCAGGGCAGGTTAACTCCAGGCTATTGGGACAACTGGGATGCTTTTACCAGAAATTCTCCGATATACCACATCAAAAAAGTACAAACCCCATTGTTATTACTACACAACGACAAAGACGGCGCAGTGGATTATACACAAGGTATTGAGTACTATAACGGGCTTAGAAGACTGAATAAACCGGTGGTAATGATCACTTACCGCGGAGAGAATCACGGGATCGCTAAATTGCCAAACAGAAAAGATTACGCGGTTCGCATGATGGAATATTTCGATTATATGTTGAAAGATAAACCGGCACCGGATTGGTGGGCAAAAGGAATCAACCGTTCTGACATGGAAAAACACCTGGAAGCCAGAGCATTTGAAAACGCTGAAGAACAATAAAAAACATACTTAGTCCAAAACAAACATGGCGCAATACCAAATCGGTGTTGCGCCATGTTCATTTATTTCAAAAAGATCCATTCAGGAAAACTGACCTGAATAAAAACCTGATCGTACTTTTATTTCCCCTTAATTACTGGTTTTAACATTTCGATATACAGCTTAATTCCTTCTTCTACCTCATTTACAAACACATATTCGTCTGCCATATGGGAGCGGGCAGAATCACCAGGTCCTACTTTCAAAGAAGGGATGCTCAATAACGCCTGGTCAGAAGTTGTAGGAGAACCATAAGTTGTTCTACCCAACGCAATACCGGAAAGCACAATCGGATGATCCTTATCAATTGAAGAAGGTTTCAAACGAACAGATCTTGGGGTTACCGTACAATCCACATTCGTTCTGATGATTCTCAAAACCTCTTCATTTGCATAGGCATCCGTTACCCTCACATCTACGGTAAATGTACAAGTTGCAGGCACCACATTATGCTGAGAACCGGCATTGATAATGGTTACCGACATTTTCAAAGGGCCAAACATTTCTGAAACCTTAGAAAAACGGTAATTGCGGAACCATTCAATATCCTTCAACGCTTTATAAATCGCGTTGTCACCTTCTTCGCGGGCGGCATGACCGGCTTTTCCGGTAGTTACACAATCTAAAACCAGCAAACCGCGTTCTGCGACCGCTAAATTCATTAAAGTAGGCTCGCCTACGATGGCAAACTCCAGTTCCCCTAATTCCGGAAGAATACACTCCAGACCATTATTTCCCGAGATCTCCTCTTCTGCAGTAGCTGCCAGACACAGGTTGTAACTTAAACCTTCCTGCTCATAGAAGTAAAGAAAGGTTGCGATAAGCGAAACCAGGCATCCTCCCGCATCATTACTCCCCAATCCATACAATTTACCGTCTTCAACAGTTGGCGCGAATGGATCACGTGTAAAGCCCGAATTTGGCTTCACCGTATCATGATGCGAATTTAAAAGCAAGGTTGGCTTTTTCGGATCAAAATGCTTGTTATAAGCCCACACATTATTCAATTTGCGCTGAGTTTTTACCCCGCGCGTCTGCAAAAACTGTTCAATTACATCAGCGGTCTGATCTTCTTCTTTAGAAAAGGAAGAGATGCTAATCAATTGTTTCAACAGTTCTAAACTATCTTTTTGCAGTTGTTCTATCATAATTTTTATTCTTTGGTATATAAAGCGCCGGCTTTTTGAGCCGACAGCTTGATGCCTTTAATCAAAGAGGAGCTAAAGCCGTTGTGCTCCATCTCATTTAATCCGGCAATGGTACAGCCTTTCGGCGAAGTTACTTTATCTATTTCCTGTTCCGGGTGCGACTGCATTTGCAACAGCAGGTCTGCGGCTCCTTTTGCCGTTTGAACCGCCATTTTCAAGGCTTCATCCGCATGGAAACCAATCTCTACCCCACCTTGCGAAGCCGCTCTGATTCCTCTTAAAAAGAAAGCAATGCCACAGGCACAAAGCGCTGTAGCGGCTGTCATTAAGTCTTCATTTATTTTCACTACCGCACCTACAGTTTCAAACATCCGGGTCACCTCTTCCATATATTCGGCAGAAGCCTGATCGGTCGCAATGCAAGTCATGGACTGCCCGATGGCGATGGCCGTATTTGGCATGGCACGAACTACCTGAGCTTCCTCGCCCAGTTTAGCTCTGATATCCGCACAGCTCACACCGGAGGCCACCGAGATAAAAAGATGTTTTTTCAGGTCTACCGCAGGGCGAATCTGATCCATTAACTGGTTTAACTGCTGGGGCAAAACCGCCAGCACAATCACGTTTGCCTGAGCAACAACCGCTGCATTATCGCCACTAACGATAAAGCCTTGCGCTGCAAAGGGGGCTAAATTGTCAACGTTTCTCCTGGTTAAACTAATCTGACCGGGTGTTGCATAATTTGCTTTCACTAGTCCCCTGGCCAAAGAAATGCCAATATTTCCGCTTCCTAAAATGGCGATATTGCCGTTAAACTGTTTCATCTTTTATATGTTTGGTTGGTGATTGATTGCAGGTGTTCAAAGGTAGTTAAATGATTAACCGGGTCCCAAAACCCGCTTTATTTAACTGAGGAAGCTCATCGGCCTTGCCGATATAAACCGCGGCTACTCCTTTTTTAATCGCTTCAAAAGCATTGTGTAATTTCGGAATCATTCCACCGGATACGACCCCTTCGGATTTTAATCCTTCAAATTCTTCCATTTTAATCTCAGGAACTAAAGAGTGATCATCCTCAATATCACGCATCACGCCTCTTTTTTCAAAACAATAGACCAATACGGTATCGTATAAATCAGACATTGCGATGGCTACCGCAGAGGCAATCGTATCCGCATTGGTGTTTAATAACTGACCTTCGCCATCATGCGTAATCGCGCATAGAACGGGTACTAAACCAGCTTTCATCAGACTATCCAGGGTTCCGGAAGCCACCGAATGTTCATCCAGATCGCCTACAAAACCATAGTCAATATCTTTTACAGGACGCTTAACGCCCTTAATGATGTTTCCATCAGCACCACTGAGGCCGATTGCATTGCAACCTTTCGCCTGCAATTGTGCCACCATATTTTTGTTGATCAGTCCGGCATAAACCATCGTCACCACGCGCAGCGTTTCGATGTCGGTAATGCGTCTGCCCTCTACCATTTTCGCTGCTACACCCAGAGAAACTCCGAGTTCAGTCGCGATTTTACCCCCACCATGAATTAAAATCTTATCTCCGGAAAGTGCCTTAAAGTCCAGTAAGAACTGATGCAGTTTCTCCGAGTTGTCGATTACATTTCCGCCGATTTTAATTACACTAAGTTTCTTCATTTCTATTCCAAATTTTTTCAATGTTCAGTAGGTACAAGCCCGATGGAAAAAACCAGGGGCTATAAAAAAAGGATGCCGGATTTATTCCGGCATCCTCTATGTCATTTATAAATCTTCTAAAACTGATTTCAGGACTGCCTGCGCGGCCCAAAGGCGATTTCCAGCTTCCTGTATCACCAAAGAATTTGGCCCGTCCAGCACTTCTGAGGACAGTTCCAGATCCCGGCGCACTGGCAGACAATGCATCACTTTCGCATCATTTGTCCCTTTTAGCCGTTCATTGGTGATCATCCAACCCTCTGGAAAAGGCAATACTTTTCCATAATAGTTGTAGCTCGACCAGTTTTTCACATAAATATAATCGGCATCTTTCAAAGCCTCATCTATATTATGACTGATATTCGCACCTGGCGTAAAATCTTTAGAAAGCTCATAACCTGCTGGTTGCACAATTGTGAAATCCAACATTCCCTCATCCTGTGCTTTACACATCCATTCCGAAAAAGAATTCGGTACAGCCTGTGGTAAAGCCTTGATATGTGGAGCCCAGGCTAAAACTACCTTCGGCTTTTTGCTGCCTTTCCAGGTTTCTTTGATCGTTACCAGATCCGCCAAACTTTGTAGGGGGTGACGGGTAGCGCTTTCCAGACTCACTACGGGAACGCCGCAAAAGCTGATAAATTTATTAAAAAACTCCTCGTTATAATCTTCTTCCCTGTTTATTAATTTCGGAAAAGAACGCAATCCCAATACATCACAATACTGCCCCATTACAGCGGCAGCTTCCCTGATATGTTCTACAGTTGTACCGTTCATCACCACACCATCACGTGTTTCCAATGCCCAGCCTTCCTTGTCCATATTCATCACCATTACGTTCATACCCAGATTCAGGGCTGCTTTTTGCGTACTTAAGCGGGTGCGCAAGCTCGGATTCAGAAAAACCAGACCTAAAGTCTTGTTCTTTCCTAATTCCTGATGCGCATAAGGCTCTTTTTTCAATGCCAATGCCGCTTCTACTAACTCTTTGATGTCATCAACATCATTTACTGAAGTGAATTGTTTCATCTTATGATCCTGTTAAAGCGATTTTAAAATGGGTTAAGAACTGATCTGCCTGTGCTTTTGTTAAGTTTAAAGCCGGCAATAATCTGATGACATTCGGTTTAGCTTCACCGGTAAAGATATGGTGCTTAAACAGCAGGTCTTTCTTTACGTTTGGTAAGCTTTCCGGAAGTTCGATCCCGATCATCAGACCACGACCACGAACCTCTGTTACGCCTTCAATTTTCTGAAGTTCCGAGATCAGGTAAGCACCGATTTCTTCCGCATTTTTCATCAGTTGATCTTGATCCATGATTTCCAGTACGGATAATGCAGCAGCACAAGCCAGGTGATTACCACCGAAAGTAGTGCCTAACATCCCATGCCATGGTTTAAATTTCGGAGCGATAGAAATACCACCTACCGGGAAGCCATTCCCCATTCCTTTTGCCATCGTGTACACATCAGCATCAACGCCGGCATAATCATGAGAATAGAATTTTCCTGTACGGCCATAGCCACATTGCACACTATCCGCAATGTAAACCGCATTATACTGATCGCAAAGGGAACGGATCTTTTGAAGGAAGCTTACAGAAGCCTCTTTAATGCCACCTACACCTTGAATACCTTCGATAATTACCGCACAAACCTCGTTTCCGAAGGAAGCGAAAGCTGCTTCTAAAGCGGCTTCATCATTATAAGGAAGGAAAACAACGTTTTCCGTTTCATTTACCGGAGCAATAATTTTAGGGTTATCTGTCGCAGAAACTGCTAAAGAAGTTCTTCCGTGGAAGGCGTCTTTGAAGGCAATAATTTTTTTACGACCGTTATAGAAAGAGGCTAATTTCAAGGCATTTTCATTCGCTTCAGCGCCTGAATTACATAAAAACAGCTGATAATCTACTTTTCCAGAGACTTTCCCCAGCTTTTCAGCCAGTTCTACCTGCAAAGGAATTTTCACGGAATTAGAATAAAAACCCACTTTATTCAACTGATCAGTCAGTCTTTTCACATAGTGAGGGTGCGTATGACCGATAGAAATCACGGCATGGCCGCCATAAAGGTCTAAATATTCCTGGCCATCGGCATCCCAAACGGTGCTACCTGCGGCTTTTACGATTTCAATATTGTTTAACGGGTATACGTCAAATAAGTTCATTTTTTTGGGTTTGAATAGGTGATCAAAAGATTAAACGGTTTGGGAACAACGTTCCGTACAGCGGGGTTTAATTAAAACCCTGCTGCTTTAAGCGCCAGACCCTGCCGCTCTTCCAGTCCAAAAATCAAATTCATATTCTGCACTGCCTGTCCGCTCGCCCCTTTTAATAAATTATCGATGATACTGATCACAAACAGCTTATTGCCATGTTTTTCTACATGCACTAACGCTTTATTTGTGTTCACCACCTGTTTCAAATCTATATTTTTCTTACTCACATGCGTAAAAGGATGTGCCGCATAATATTCCTCATACAAGGTTTGCGCTTCCTCAGCCGTCAAATCACTTTCCACATACATGGAAGCCAGAATTCCTCTTGGAAAATCTCCACGTTGTGGGATGAAATTCAGGACACCATCAAAATTTGGGTCCATCTGTAACAGGCTTTCGCCGATTTCATTGAGGTGCTGGTGATCAAAAGCTTTATAAATCGACAGGTTATTGTTTCTCCAGCTAAAATGAGAAGTTGCCGATAAACTTTGTCCGGCGCCGGTAGAACCGGTCGTCGCGTTTACATGTACCTCTCCTTTTAACAAGCCCTTAGCCGCCAGTGGCAATAATCCCAACTGGATACAAGTGGCAAAACAACCTGGATTTGCAATATAACTTGCTGTTTTTATGCGTTCGCGATTCAGTTCAGGTAAACCATAAACCCAATCTTCCCCCGCCGCAGCTTTCAATCTAAAATCCTGACTCAAGTCAATGATTTTGATCCCAGCAGCCACAGGATTAGCTTCCAAAAATTTCTTCGCATCGCCATGACCTACACATAAAAACAAGACGTCAATTTCCGAAGACAATGCTCCGGTAAAACGCAGGTCGGTATCTCCAAAAAGATCCGTGTGTACGTCAGAAATCAGGTTTCCGGCGTTGCTTTTGCTATTTACAAAAACGATGTCTACCGAAGGGTGGTTGATCAGCAAACGAAGCATCTCCCCACCGGTATAACCGGCACCGCCAACGATTCCGGCTCTAACTTTCATCGCTGTTCACTTTGTGCCAGATCATCACCTGGTTGCCAAAAATCTTAGAGAAACCTTTCACATCTTCACCACTCCATGCGTTGTTCATTTCGCCGTAGCTACCGAATTTATTGCTCATTAAATCATGTGCCGACTCGATACCGATGATCTGGAAGCGGTAAGGCAACAATTCTACGAATACTTTTCCGCTCACTGTTTTCTGCGTATCGGCTAAGAAAGCTTCGATATTACGCATAATCGGATCATGGAACTGACCTTCATGCAACCAGTTTCCATAAAAAGAACCCAATTGCTCTTTCCATGACAACTGCCACTTGGTTAAAGTATGTTTTTCTAAAGTATGGTGTGCTTTGATGATCACCATTGGAGCCGCAGCTTCAAAACCTACACGACCTTTGATCCCGATAATGGTATCACCAACGTGAATGTCTCTTCCAATGCCATAAGGCTGTGCAATCGCTTGTAATTTCTGGATGGCAGCAACCGGAGCTAAAGTTTCTCCGTCGATACCTACTAATTCACCTTTTTCGAAAGTCAGCTCCAATTTACGTGGCTCCGTTACCGAAACCTGCGTTGGCCATGCCTCTTCAGGTAAAG
Source organism: Pedobacter gandavensis (assembly GCF_032677645.1). Taxonomy (GTDB): domain Bacteria; phylum Bacteroidota; class Bacteroidia; order Sphingobacteriales; family Sphingobacteriaceae; genus Pedobacter; species Pedobacter gandavensis_A. The sequence goes on from NZ_JAVTSB010000008.1 coordinate 97,211, forward strand.
TTTCATTAGAAGTTAAAGTTTCTTTTCCTCCTACAGAAGTACCCCATAACCCTTTATTGATAGAGTATCTTGCTTTTTCAGCACTATAATCTACGCCATGATTGGCTAAATATTCTATTTCCGCTTCGCGGGATAATTTTAAATCTCTGATTGGCGTGATGATTTCTACATTCGGGATGATGATATTGAAAATCATATCGAAACGTACCTGATCATTTCCTGCACCGGTACTCCCGTGAGCAACATAATCAGCACCAATTTTTTTCACATAGTTCGCAATGGCAGTTGCCTGGCTCACACGTTCTGCACTTACAGAAAGCGGGTAAGTTGCATTTTTCAACACATTACCGAACACTAAATATTTAACACAGCCTTCATAATAGTTGGTGGTTTCATCCACTACTGCATGAGAAGCTACACCTAAGGAATAAGCACGTTTTTCAATTTCCTGAAGTTCTTCCTCAGAAAAACCACCGGTATTAACAATCACAGAGTGAACTTCCATTCCACGATCCTGTGCCAAATAAATACAACAAAACGAAGTATCTAAACCTCCGCTAAAAGCTAAAACAACTTTTTTCTTCATCTTAAAATAACCGCTATTTAAATAAAAAGGTAAACAATAATACAAGGGCTTTTAATCCCCCTTTTCCCGAAGGTTTAGGTCTCAGGACCAGTCTTTGTTTGATGCGCATAAAGCGTTCATACAATTTCGGCTTTCGCGCTAATTCTTCTGCAAATTTCTTTGCCACATCGTGCTTTTGCGTTGCAGGATCGTAGAGCATTGCGGTACACATGCAATTCTTACGTTCCTTCATCGTCAGGATTTCAAAGTTCACGCAACTTTGACACCCTTTCCAGAAATCTTCATCCTGGGTAAGTTCGGAGTAGGTAACCGGCTCATAGCCAAGGTCAGAATTGATCTTCATGACCGCCAGACCAGTAGTGAGGCCGAAAATTTTAGCTTTCGGATATTTCTGTCTGGAAAGTTCGAAGATTTTTTCTTTGATGGCATGGGCCAGGCCCGCCTTTCGGAATTTAGGACTTACGATGAGGCCAGAGTTGGCCACAAATTGTCCATGACTCCAGGTTTCGATATAACAGAAACCTGCCCAGCTTCCATCTTTATGGAAAGCGATGACAGATTTTCCATCCGAAATTTTACCTGCAACGTACTCCGGAGAGCGTTTAGCGATACCTGTACCACGTGCTTTGGCCGATTCGGCCATTTCTTCGCAAATTTCTTCGGCAAAGACACGATGTTCAGGAAGTGCAACTTGCACTATAAAATCGTTTGTATTCATTAATAGGTTAACGAAAAAAATAAATGTTCTGATTAATTGTTTTTTAAGAGGCAATCCTCTATGGAAATGTACTGAGGGTTACTCAGAAATGATTCAAATCCGGGGCGTGAAATTTTGCCGATTAGTGGTAACAGAAAATATGGGTCGCAAACGGACAATAAACAGACTTTTGGAAGCAATGTTCTTTGCTTCTACAATAGAAAGTTTATGTATAATTTGCTTAATCATTTCTTGTGTCTGATACTTCTTTAAAATAGTTGAGGCGCAAAGGTTTAAATAAATATTGAGTTGTGCAATACGTTTTTAGTTTTTTTACACTTTTAGGTGAAAAAAGATAGATTTAAAAACGGAGTTCCCTTCTCTCCTTTCGCTGCTCTATTTTATCAATAATCAAGCCCCTTTTTCATGCTTTCTGTTTTTGTCCTCCCTTTCTATTTTTATGTCCATTTAAATGACATAACATCAACGGTTTTTCTAAAATATGACCCATCCTGGTTTTAACTTATCGTTCAAAATTAAGCTAATAGATAAAAGTATGACACCTATAAGCATTAAGTTTTCATTAAATCTCCAAACCAGGGAATCTTATAAATGACTTAGAAACAACAAATTACCTTCCGAACCTGAAATAATGAGAAAGCAAGCCTGGTGTCCCTTTCATCATTTCGGGAATGATGTCCATCCCTGCTACAGAAAAAGTGATGCCATTCCCACCGAAGCCCAATACAAAATAGCTGTTTGGGAACTTCGGATGCGCTCCGATATAAGGGAGCCCGTCCTTGGTTTCGCCAAAAGTTCCGCACCAGCAGAAGTCATCAACAAACTGATTATCTGGCAGATACTGTTTTAAGGTCTTGATCAGTTTATCTCTTTTACGGCCGAGTAAAGCATCTCTTAATCCCGGATTTTTAAAGTTTTCATCTTCCCCACCAACCAATAAGCGCCCGTCGGCGGTAGTCCGCATATACAGATATGGGGTGTCCGTATTCCAAAACAGGGTGTTTTCCATTTCCGGTGATAAGGTTCGATCCTGCTCGCTCACCATGGCATAAGTACTTTTTAGCGAGACAATTTTTTCCGGTAACATCGCCTGTGTTTCATAACCGGTACAATAAATGATCTTTCCTGCCCTAATCTGCAATCCCGTTTCCAGCTCGGCCAAAACCTGATCTTTTTCGTACTTTACCTTTTTTAAAGCCGTTTTATCAAACACCCGCAGCCCTTTTTTCGCATTAAAAAACAAGAGATCATGTGCCAGACAAAAAGCATCCACACTTCCTCCGTCTGCTGATAAAATCCCACCTTCAGCGAGCAGCCCATAGCGCTCATTAATTTCCTTTTTCTCTAACCATTCCAGCTTAAAACCAGCGGTCTTACGGGCTTCAAACTCCTTTTTAAGCCCGGGAACATCTTTGCGCCTACCCGCAAAATAAAGCGAATCCTTCCTTTCAAATCCGCAGGGCGAATCAATCTCCGCAACCACATCTTTTAGGGTGTAAATGGCATCCCTGCAAGCTTTATAACTGGCAATTGCACCTTGTGCCCCAATCATTTCCGTTAATTGGTAGAGTGGCACATCGATTTCATATTGTAGCATGGAAGTGGTGGCCGAGCTGCTGCCATGGGCGATTTCTCTTTTGTCGATCAATACCGTATCATATCCTTGCTTCATCATGGAATGGGCCATTAATGCACCGGTAATCCCGCTTCCAACAATTAAGACTTCGCAAATGATATTCTCCTTCAGGGAAGGATAAGTATGCAGTAATCCATTTTTCACTAACCAGAAAGGTTCATTTGATCTAATGTTCATCGTTTAGGGGTTCAGGTATTCAGAAATGGTCTGGAAGCAGACAATCACATCAGCTTAGCCAATAACAATAGTTTTACCGATGTGTTTTAATCTCCAACAGCTATAAATCCCTTATATTCGTTTTCAAACCACCTCTTTCCATGAAAAAGTGCCTGCTGCTCCTGCTGTTTATTTTTACCAGACCAGTCTTCGGACAGGATTTAAAAAGCGCAAGAAAGGTGGTAGATGCACTGACCTCAAAAGAAATGTGGGGACGTGGTTATACTCAGGATGGGATGGCCAAAGCAGCCGACTTTATCAGCGCAACCTTTGCGGATTACGGATTGGTTCCAATGGATGGCAAAGATTTCAAACAACGCTTTAACTACCCGGCAAACACCTTTCCCGGAACAATGTCTTTGCGTATTAATGGAAAACAGCTACTTCCGGGGAAAGAATTTTTAGTGCGTCCGGAAAGCATGGGACAACAAGCAGAGGGCACGTTGACACAGAAAGACAGCATCACCTTCCTCAGTCCGGAGCACCGGATCCTGCTAAAATTAAAAGACAAACTCACCTGGTCTGTAGCACCCGCAGTAGCGGATTTTACCGGGATAGAAGTAGACCCTAAAGCGATATCCGGTACTCCTGAAAACATAGCGATCAATATAGAAAACAAATTCCTTCCTGAATTTGCGGCCGCCAATATCTGTGGGCTGGTAAAAGGCACCCGAAATCCAGATTCAGTGGTGTTAATTACCGCACATTACGACCATTTAGGAGGCTTAGGGAAGGATACTTATTTCCCCGGCGCCAATGACAATGCCAGTGGGGTTGCCTTATTACTGAATCTCGCAAAATATTACGCCAATCGCCCACAGCCCTATACCATGGCCTTTATTTGCTTTGCCGGCGAAGAGATCGGCTTGTTAGGCTCTAAGTATTTTACAGAACACCCTTTAACTGACCTTCGCAAAATCAGGTTTATGACCAATGTAGACATGGTGGGCACCGGAGAAAACGGCATTACTGTAGTGAATGCCACGTTACACCCCAAAGAATTCGCCATGCTTCAGGAGATCAATCAGGATAAAAGCTATTTACCTAAAATCAATTCCAGAGGAAAAGCGGCAAATAGTGATCATTACTTTTTCACAGAAAAGGGTGTTCCGGCATTTTTCATCTACACATTAGGTGGGATTGCGGCTTACCATGATGTCAATGATCAAGCCGCGACTTTACCGTTTACCGCATTTGAAAACCTTTTCAAATTGTTTGTAGATTTCAACACTGCGTTAATGAAATAAGCTAAGGTCAGGACGCACAAAACCAGTCCTGGTGTTTTTCCGTAGGTACCCTAACCTTCTACTAAAAACACCTACCTATGAAAAACTTTAACCTAAAAGGGATAGTCCCCGCAAAATCCCTGCTCTTCCTGCTGCTTTTTGCAGCAACGATAACCGCCTGTAAGAAAGATAAAGCGCTGGTTATTGAACCGCCAACACTACCTGTTGTCGGGCCCGATCAGGTTTTTTACGCCTTATCCAACAACAGCATCCTTAAATTTAATGCGAAAAACATTACCACAGCAATGTCTACTGTGGCCATTACCGGACTTACCGGGACGGAGAAAATCCTGAGTATCGACTTCCGCCCTGCCACAGGCGAACTTTACGGTGTCAGCAATACCAATAAATTATTTGTGATCCGGTTAAACGGAGCGGCACGGGCAATTGGCACTGGCCTTAACCCTGCAATTAACGGTACGGCTGTTAGCCTGGATTTTAATCCAACTGTAGACCGCATCAGATTGATTACCAATACCGGACAAAACCTGAGATTACACCCGGAAACAGGCGCTGTAGCGGCCACAGACGGTAATATCAATGGCGTTACCAATCCAAATATCTCCGGTGCAGCCTATACCAATAGTAAAGCCGGAGCTGCAACTACTGTTCTTTTTGATATCGACCTGACGAGCAAAAAACTCTATAAGCAAGATCCGCCAAACGACGGAAAACTGGTAGAAGTTGGCGCATTAGGCGTAGAAATCGGTACTAGCGCTGCTTTTGACATTTCCCCTGACAATACCAAAGCGCTTGCTGCGGGAACCCTTTCCGGTGCTTCCAGCCTTTATACCATCAATCTGGAAAGCGGAAAAGCGACGCTTGCAGGGAAATTTCCAGCAGCTACACCAATTGAAGGCCTGGCGATTCCTACAGATCCGGTAGCCTATGCGGTAGACAATGCCAACAACTTTTTAATCTTTAACCCAACAAATCCGACAGGAATGGTTTCTAAACCGATCACCGGTTTAGCCGCTGCTGAAACTGTGCTTGGCATTGATTTCAGACCGCTTAACGGCCAGATTTATGCTTTAGGGAGCAGCAGTAGACTCTACACCGTAAATACCGCAACAGGTGCTTTTACCCTGGTGGGTCCAGGTGTCTTGACTACCCTGCTGACCGGCACTAGCTATGGCTTTGATTTCAACCCAACCGTAGATCGTATTCGCGTGGTGGGTAATGACGGTCAGAATTTACGATTACACCCTGAAACAGGGGCTGTAGCCGCTATAGACGGAATATTAAAACCCGGAACACCATCGGTAAGTGCCGCCGCTTATACCAATAACTTTGCCGGAGCCACAGAAACCATCCTCTTCGATATCGACCATGCAACCGATAAATTGTACAAACAAACGCCACCAAATGACGGAACTTTAGTCGAGGTTGGCAGTCTGGGCATCAATGTAGAAAGCACCAATGGCTTCGACATCGGCAGTGCCTCCGGAACCGCATACGCCATATTTACGGTTGGCGGTATCAACAAAATATATACGATTAACCTAACCAGCGGGATAGCCACCTCAGTTACTGATTTCCCGAAAACAGTGACCGCAATGACCCTTGGCTTAGGAATGTAACCTTCTTTTATCTACTTATGACGGCAGCTGTATCCATTAGGGTACGGCTGTTTTTTTTAAATCTCCACCAGGAAATCTTTGCACAAAATGTTTTCTTTAAACCAATTTCCCTTAATTTCGTTGTTATAATAAAATAAACAAGCTTATGTTCGAGAAATTAATGGCTGCACAACAGCAGGCCGAAGAGATAAAAAAGAGATTAGACACCGTTTCTGTTTTTGGTGAAGTAGAAGGTGGTGCCATTCGCATTACTGCAACCGCAAACAAAGCAATTACTGCTGTAGAAATCGATGAAGAATTTTTTAAACAAGCAGATAAAGAAGAATTAGAAGAGCTTTTACTAACTGCGATCAACAAAGCTTTAGCCCAGGCAGAGCAAGTAAGTTCACATGAAATGCAAGCAGCAACTCAATCTATGATGGGTGGCCTTGGTGGAATGTTCGGACAATAGTCGTTTTTAACCTTAATTTCATAGCCTCATGAAGTATACTTATTTTGGTCAATCCTGCTTTTTATTAGAAGCAGCTGGCAAGAAATTTCTTTTTGATCCATTTATTAGTCCGAATGGGCTGGCGAAACACATTGACACCACCAGGATCGAAGCAGATTATATTCTGGTGAGTCATGGACATGGTGATCATGTGGCCGACCTGGTGAGCCTTGCCAAACAAACGAATGCGCAGGTAATTGCCATGCCGGAAGTCATCGCCTGGGCAAAAGCTCAGGGCGTTACCAATACGCATGATATGAATTATGGCGCTCAGAAATTTGAGTTCGGTAAATTAAGAATGGTATGGGCAGCGCATTCGAGCTCTATGCCGGATGGCAGTTATGGTGGAAATCCTGCTGGATTTGTACTGGAAACTGGCGGAAAGAGCATTTATTTTGCCGGTGATACTTCGTTAACAATAGAAATGAAATTGCTTGCGGAACTTTACAATTTAGATTATGCGATTTTACCGATTGGTGGAAATTATACAATGAATGTAGATGATGCACTGATTGCAACGAGATATTTCGACTGTGACAAGGTGATTGGGGTACATTACAATACTTTTCCGGTGATCGAGATTGATACGGAAGAGGCGGTTGCAAAGTTTAACAGAGAAAATAAAGTGTTGTTGTTGCCAGCGATTGGCGAGACGATTGAATTGTAAGTGCGATCTGAGTAGATTGTATAAAACTAAAATAAGTCTATAATAAAAAGGAGACATGTCGTCGATTCTGGAATCTTTTACCCTGAAGAAGGGCAAAATTTCCGGGGAATCTCCCGACATATCTCCTTTTTTTATTCGTGCTACTCCGGATTTTGAGTATACAAAATCCGGAGTATTTTTTTAGTGCGCTTCTAACCAGTTATTACCTTCACCGATTTCTATTTCAATCGGCACTGTGGTTTTTATAGCGGTTTTCATGCGGTGTGTAATGATCTTTTTCATGGCTTCCACTTCCGTTTTCAACACATCAAAGACCAACTCATCATGAACCTGCATGGTCATTTTAGATTGTAAGCCCTGATCCTGAATGTCTTTATAGATGTTCAGCATGGCTACCTTAATCATATCTGCGGCAGAACCCTGAATTGGGGCATTGATCGCATTTCGCTCTGCAAAACCACGTACCGTTTGATTGGCGGAGTTGATGTCTCTCAGGTATCTTCTTCTGCCTAATATGGTTTCTACAAAGCCATTTTCTCTGGCGAAATTCATGGTATCAGACATGTAGCGCTGAATACCGGGATATTGTTCAAAATATTGTTCAATAATGGCCGCTGCTTCTTTCCTTGGAATGCCCAGGTTTTGAGACAATCCAAAGGCAGACTGGCCGTAGATAATCCCAAAGTTTACTGCTTTCGCATTACGACGTTGATCGGAAGTTACTTCATCAATGGCAATTCCATAAACACGGGCTGCGGTAGCCGTGTGAATGTCAATTCCATTATTGAAAGCTTCCAGCATATTTTCTTCCTTGCTGATTTCGGCAATGATTCTAAGTTCAATTTGTGAATAATCCGCAGAAAGCAACACATGATTTTCATCTCTTGGGATAAAGGCTCTACGCACTTCCTTACCGCGATCGCTACGAATAGGGATGTTTTGCAGGTTTGGATTGTTAGAACTTAACCTTCCTGTAGCCGCTACAGCCTGATTATAGCTGGTATGTACGCGTCCGGTTTTTGGATTTACCAATAGCGGTAAAGCATCAACGTAAGTAGATTTTAGCTTTTGTAACTGGCGAAAATCAAGGATGTCCTGTACAATATCACTTTTATTGGCCAATGCTAATAACACGTCTTCGCCGGTTTGATACTGTCCGGTTTTAGTTTTTTTAGCCTTAGGATCTAGTTGTAATTTATCGAAAAGAACTTCCCCAAGTTGTTTTGGCGAAGCCAGGTTAAAAGTAACGCCACATTTTTCGAAAACATTCTGTTCAAATTTTCTGATGTCGATTTCCAGTTCTTTTGAATAGTTGTTTAGCGTGTCTACGTCGATTTTCACCCCTTCTTTTTCAATGGCAGCAAGCACATATACCAAAGGATTTTCAACATCTCTGGCCAGTTCTTCTACATTCAGTTCCTTTAACATCGGTCTGAAAATATCAGCCAGTTGTAAAGTCACATCGGCATCTTCTGCGGCATAATCTACCACATCCGCTACGGGAACGTCTCTCATATTTCCCTGATTTTTCCCTTTCGCGCCAATCAGTTTGGTAATAGAGATTGGGGTATAACCCAAATAGTTTTCCGCCAGAACGTCCATGTTATGTCTGGTATCCGGATCGATCAGGTAATGCGCCAGCATCGTATCAAAAAGTTTTCCTTTGATCTCAATGCCATACCATTTCATGATCAGAATATCATATTTGATGTTCTGTCCGATTTTTCCAATGTTCTCATTTTCAAGAAGCCCTCTGAATTCTTCCAGAATAGGCAATACCTCTTCACGGTCTGCCGATAAAGGTATATAATAACCTTCGCCGGGTTTGGTACTGAAAGACATCCCTACTAAATCAGCAAGGTTGGCATCAGTTCCTGTCGTTTCGGTATCGAAGCAAATGCTTTCTTGTTTTTCCAGGTGCGCGATCAATGATTTGCGCAGTTCCGGAGTATCCACCAATTGGTAATCGTGGGTCGTATTTTCTATGGTTTTCGACGCTTGTGTTTCTTCGGAGAAGGTTGGAGCAGACACAAAAGTGCCGGTCTTCGCTGCTGGTTGATCCACAGGGCTGCCAAATAAGTCTATTTGTTGAGAAGCGGCAGGCGCTTTTGCCTCATTCACATTAAATTCTTCTCCAAAAACACGTTTACCGATGGTTCTGAATTCTAATTCTGCAAATAATGGCTCCAATAACTCCCTACTCGGAGATTCTAAAATCAGCTCTTCCGGATTAAATGATACGGGAACATTCAGAATGATCGTTGCCAGTTTTTTAGACAATAACCCTTGTTCTGCATAGGTTTCTACGTTTTCACGTTGTTTTCCTTTTAACTCATGAGAATGCGCAATGATGTTTTCCATTGAGCCATATTTCTGAATCAATGATTTCGCCGTTTTTTCTCCGATACCGGGGATACCAGGGATATTATCCACTGCATCACCCCAAAGGCCCAGGATATCAATAACCTGCTTCACATCTTCAATTTCCCATTTCGCTTTCACTTCATCTACGCCCATAATTTCCATTTCATTCCCCATACGTGCAGGTTTGTAAATGAAAATATTTTCAGACACCAGTTGTGCAAAATCTTTATCGGGCGTCATGCAAAACACGGTAAACCCTTGTTTTTCGCCTTCTTTGGCCATAGTTCCGATGATATCATCCGCCTCAAAGCCATCTTTGGTAATCACAGGGATTTTAAAGCCTTCAATCAGTTTAAACACATATGGTAAAGCCGCAGAAAGATCTTCCGGCATGGCCTGTCTGTGGGCTTTATAAGCCTCATAATCGGTATGTCTTTCGGTAGGAGCCGATGTGTCAAAAACTACGGCAATATGACTTGGTTTTTCCTTTTTCAGCACCTCCATTAAGGTGTTTGCAAAACCCATCACTGCCGATGTATTGATTCCTGTGGACGTAAACCGGGGGTTTTTACTCAATGCAAAATGCGCTCTGTAGATGAGCGCCATGCCGTCAAGAAGAAAAAGTTTTTTCATCAGTATGTCGTTATTTTATGGATTGGGAAGTCATCATCAGCTGCTGATCCTCCATTATATTTGTACGTTATTATAACCCGGTTATGGGTATGGAAGCTTCGCACCATCCCGGAATTAACCGCATCGGATAAAGGTACTAATACTTAAATAATTGTTTGTCATTATCCATAACAAGCGCAAATAATTTCCGTTATTTGATTATGATGAAAGCGATAAAAACCCTTAACCTGTTAGTTATCCTAATGATTGCAGGTATTGGCGCAATGGCGCAGGATATTATAGTGATAGAACCCGGAAATTTCATCCGCGGAACCATCCAGGGAACCGACTATTCGACCGTAATTTTCACTAAAGACGACGAATCTGTGGTAAAATTCAAAGCTTCAGACATCCATGAATTTGTGTGGAATGGGGAAACGTATGTGAGTAAACCCGTAGTGATCAATAAAAAGAAGGAGTACAAGTTTTTCAAAATCATCGAACATGGCCCGATCAACCTGTATTCAAGAGGTGGAAATGCGTTGGCTGATGCTCCGGAGCCTAAAAAAACGCGGATTATACCGAGTATTGGCATTGGAGCCGGTACAGGTAGTTTCGGCAGTGGCGTAGGAATTGGTGCCGGAATCACCATTTTAGGTGGCCGCAGACAAGATCCGCCGGCAAGGAAAATGATGCCTGCTACCTTCTTTATAGAGAAGCCAGGCACTGGCCGATTGATGGAAATGCCTGTTGAAGGTGCCGGAATACCGGAGAAAAACGAGCAGATCAAGAAAGTATTATTGGAACAACTAGGCGACGATGCGGATCTGGCAGAAAGAATAAAAGCGACAGAAAACTTTGATTCAAAGTTAATTATCGCTTTTGTGACGGCTTACAATGAAGCCCATAAAAATTAAAGATTTACTTTTTTGCTTTACAGATACAACTATCCAGGTGGTCGTTAACCATGCCTGTGGCCTGCATATGCGCATAGCAAATCGTTGTCCCGAAGAACTTAAAGCCCCGTTTTTTCATGTCTTTACTGATGGCATCCGATATTTCTGTACGCGCAGGAACGTCTGCTAAAGTCTTTACTACGTTCACAATGGGCTTTTTATCCGGCAGGAATCCCCAGATAAAATCTGAAAATGAACCAAATTCTTTTTGGATATCAATAAAAAGACGCGCATTGGTGATCGCTGCTTTTACCTTTAATTTGTTCCTGATGATACCCGGGTCGTTCATTAATCGCTCCTCATCGGCTTCCGTAAATGCGGCTACTTTTTGCACGTCGAAATTTGCAAAAGCAGCTTGATACCCTGCTCTACGCTTTAGAATGGTGATCCAGCTGAGACCAGCCTGGGCACCTTCGAGAATTAGAAATTCGAATAAGGTCTGGTCGTCATAAACCGGCTTACCCCATTCTTCATCGTGGTATTTTACATATAAAGGATCGGTACCACACCATCCGCATCTGATAATTTCTGACATCGTATAATCTACTAAAGTAAGTCGCTTAAAGTTCCAGCAAAGGATTCCAAAGCAGGTTTTTAAAATTCTGCACCTTATCATTTTTCACCAGTACCCCTTCTGCTTCCAGCAATTCCTGCATCATTTCCGGAGTCTTAAAATGGAACTTCCCGGTCAGCAAACCGGAACTATTCACCACCCGATGGGCGGGAACAGGCGGATGCGCGGCACCGGCAGTACTCATGGCATAACCTACCATACGAGCGGAACCACCGGCGCCTAAACTTTTCGCAATTGCACCATAAGAAGACACCCTTCCTTTAGGAATGAGCCTCACCAATTCAAAAACCTGGTCATAAAATGATTGCTCCATGGCAGTTTTTTAAGGTTACCTATTCAAAAGAGAACTGTATATAATTGATATTTTTATCATGTTTCAAATAGATACGCTCGTAATGAGTTTTAATCTTTAAAACGTCATCATAGTATTCCGAAGTATATAAATGATCTGTTTTCTTATGACAAATTAAGCCCAATTCCGCTACTTTTTCAACGGTATATGCGTATAAACCATCATTATCAGTTTTCAAATTTACTCTTCCACCAGGTTTAAGCAGGATTTTGTACATATCCAGGAAGCGATCATAAGTTAATCTTTTCTTCTCTCTGCTGTCCTGAGGCTGCGGATCAGGGAAAGTAATCCAGATCTCATCCACTTCTCCTTTGGCGAAGTATTCCGTCAGGTCTTCAATCTGAATTCTCAGGAAGGCCAGGTTTTCAATGTTCTCATCCACACCTGTTCTTGCGCCTCTCCAGATACGGTTTCCTTTTAAATCGATCCCGATGAAGTTTTTCTCCGGAAAGAATTTCGCCATGTTTACCGAGTATTCTCCTTTACCACAAGCCAGTTCCAATACAATTGGCTGCTCATTTTTGAAATGTTCTGAACCCCATTTACCCTGTAAAGGTTTCCCTTCTTCCATCTGATATACATTGGAAAAAGTATCTATCTCTGCAAATTTTCTTAATTTATCTTTACCCACTACTAAAATATTTTTATGCAAAAATACAATTAAATCAGTGTCTTAAAGATGATGCGAACTATTTCGTAGTTTTGCCCCTATAATCGAATTTTAATTGGAAAAGAACGCAAAAATATATGTAGCCGGCCATCGCGGTATGGTAGGCTCCGCAATCTATCGTAAGCTGGTTAAGGAAGGATATACCCAACTGATCACCAGAACTTCATCGGAACTGGATTTACGCAATCAGCAGGATGTGGCCGACTTCTTTGCAGCAGAAAAACCGGAATATGTTTTCCTTGCCGCAGCAAAAGTGGGTGGCATTATTGCCAATAACACCTACAGAGCAGACTTTTTATATGAAAATCTTTGCATTCAGAACAATGTGATCCATGAGGCTTACAAAACCGGGGCAACGAAACTGATGTTCTTAGGATCGAGCTGTATTTATCCGAAACTGGCACCTCAGCCATTGAAAGAAGAATACCTGCTGACCGGCCTGCTGGAAGAAACCAATGAGCCTTATGCCATTGCTAAAATCGCGGGAATCAAAATGTGTGAAGCTTACAGAGCGCAATACAACTGCAATTTTATCTCGGTAATGCCGACCAATTTATACGGTTATAACGACAATTATCACCCGCAAAACTCCCATGTGCTGCCTGCCTTGATCCGTAAGTTTCATGAAGCAAAGGTAAATGGGGTTACGGAAGTCAACATCTGGGGTTCCGGATCTCCAATGCGCGAGTTTCTTTTTGCCGATGATCTGGCAGATGCCTGTTATTTCCTGATGCAAAATTATAACGAAGCTGGCTTTGTGAATATCGGAACCGGAGTAGACCTGAGCATCAAAGATCTTGCTTTACTGATCAAAAAAGTGATCGGTTTTGAAGGAGAATTGACTTTAGACAGCAGTAAACCTGATGGAACACCTCGTAAATTAATGGATGTTTCTAAACTGCATGAATTAGGCTGGAAACACACTATAGAACTGGAAGAAGGCATTAAAATGGCTTATCTGGACTTTTTAGCGAAACATATTTAGGTCACAACTAAACCTACATCAAGGTCATATAGTTTAAATTGATATCTTTGCCAAACTAGATAAATTTTAACTATATGACCTTAGTTCAACTGGAATACATTGTTGCCGTAGATACCTACAGAAGCTTTGTTGGCGCCGCAGAAAAGTGTTTTGTGACACAGCCAACCTTAAGCATGCAGGTACAAAAGCTGGAAGAAATGCTGAATGTCAAAATCTTTGACCGCAGCAAACAACCGGTAGTCCCTACAGAAATCGGCGCCCAGGTGATTGAACAGGCCAGACTGGTGCTACAGGAAAGCCAAAAGATCAAAGAAATTATTAGTAGTCAGCAGCAAGACGTTGTAGGTGAGCTTAAAGTAGGGATTATTCCTACGGTGGCCCCTTATTTACTACCCAGGGTGATCTCCGGAATGATGGAAAAATTTCCTGATTTGAAGCTGCTGATCTGGGAATATACTACTGAAGACATCATTCACCACCTGAAAACGGGGGTATTGGATTGTGGTATTCTGGCCACCCCCCTTGCCGACAACCATATCCATGAGCTTCCGCTGTATTATGAAAACTTTGTGACTTATATCAGCAAGAACAGCAAGCTTTATAAAAAGAAAACTATTGATGCCAATGACCTGGAAGAAGAAAACATCTGGCTTCTAAATGAAGGGCATTGTATGCGATCTCAGGTTTTAAATATTTGTCGCTCTACCAAAGACAATCGCCTGGCCGGATTAACCTATAACACGGGCAGTGTAGAAACCCTGATCCGCATGGTAGATGTGAATAATGGCGCAACTTTACTTCCTGAACTGGCTTTAACCGACCTGAGCAGTAAACAACTCAGCAAAGTACGCCATTTTAAGTCCCCAGAACCGGTTAGAGAGATCAGTCTGGTGACTCATAAGAACTTCATTAAGAAACGCATGCTGAACGCTTTAAAAGAAGAAATTCTGGCAGTGATTCCTAAGGCCATGAAACAGAAAAAGAGAAAAGATATTGTTGGGATTTAAGGGGCTATTGAAAATACGCCTGTTGACTCCTGATTGATTGCTGCTAAAAGCAAAAGATCATAAATGAAAAAAGCCTGTAAGGAGTTCCTTACAGGCTTTTCTTTTGAAAACTCGTTGACTATGCTTTTTTGAAACGTTCAGCAACTGCATCCCAGTTTACTACATTCCAGAAAGCTGCAATATAATCAGGACGTCTGTTTTGATATTTTAAGTAGTAAGCATGTTCCCATACGTCCATACCCAATAGTGGAGTACCTTTTACTTCAGCGATATCCATTAATGGACTATCTTGATTTGGCGTAGAACATACTGCTAATTTTTTCTCAGGAGTAACGATTAACCAAGCCCATCCAGAACCAAAACGAGTAGCACCAGCTTCTGCGAATTTAGTTTTGAAATCAGCGAAAGAACCGAAAGCAGCATTGATTGCTTCAGCCAATTCACCTTTAGGTTCGCCACCTTTGTTTGGGCCTAAAATTTCCCAGAATAAAGAGTGGTTATAGTGACCACCACCGTTGTTTCTTACTGCTGCAGGAAACTTAGAGATGTTTTTAATGATTTCTTCGATGCTCTGATTCGCTTCTGGCTTACCTTCTAAAGCTTTGTTTAAGTTGGTAACGTATGCCTGGTGATGTTTACCGTGGTGAATTTCCATAGTAAGTTTATCAATATTCGGTTCTAGTGCATCTGTTGCGTAAGGTAACGCAGGTAATTCAAAAGCCATATTATTATATTTTAAGGTTAAATATTATTTCTTGTACAAATATAACATTCAAAGCTTAGTTTTTGTTCAATAGTTTGTCAAGTTAGCCTCTTTTGTTGGCGAAAAACCGCGTCATTAAGGACCCGCATTGCTCTGCCAGTACGCCACCCTTCAATTCCGTTTTCGGGTGAAGCAGGTTCGCATTTTTGGAGCTAAAACCGCGTTTAGGCTCTGTAGCGCCATAAACAAGGCGTCCGATTTGCGTCCAGTAGCTTGCACCGGCACACATTACACAAGGTTCAATCGTAACATATAAAGTGCAATCTTTGAGGTATTTACCCCCTAAAGTCTGTGCTGCGGCAGTAAAAGCCTGCATTTCCGCATGCGCAGTAACATCATTCAATTGTTCGGTGAGGTTATATCCACGGCCCACAATCCTTCCTTTACACACGATAATCGCCCCGATCGGGATCTCTTCTGCATCATAGGCTTTCTGCGCTTCCTGCAAAGCAAGGCGCATATAATGTTCATCCTGAGCAGCAGGATCTTCTTCTTCTGAAAAATTAAAATAAGTCATTTAACACATTTTACTGCCATTCGGCACGGTACCATTTAACGTTGTCAACACAATATCGCCATGCTCATCTGCAAAACCCGTTACCAGGAACTCAGACATAAACTTACCGATCTGTTTTTTGGGAAAATTGACGACGCCTACAATTTGCTGACCCACAAGCTCTTCTTTTGAATAATGCTTCGTCACCTGCGCACTGCTCATTCTGATACCGTAGTCGCCGAAATCAACTTTCAGCTTGTAAGCGGGCTTTCTGGCCTCCGGAAATTCTAAAACCTCCAGAACCGTCCCTGCACGAAGTTCGACTTTTTCAAAATCATTCCAGGTTATTTCTTCCATCCGCTAAAATTACAACTTATTGCTAAAACGCCAAGGTCTTTAATCGAAGCGCAGAAAAACAGATCCTGAACTGGTTTAGTTGTAGTCGGGAACAGTGTTTATACTGGTTATGGTTGCCTAAACTATAGGAAAGGGTCTGGATACCTAAATGTACATCAAACTATGAACAACTCATCCTGACCCCTTTCCATACTCTATCCGAAGATGCCACTCTTCCCGACCACAACCCGACCACAACCCCTCCATTTTGGCAAAATCCCGGCGGTTCTGGAATCAATCTGATTATTTTAAGTAATTTTGCAGCCAGCCGGAACACCATGGTACCCATTCAAGAACTTACTTATTTTGCTTTAGCCGCTTTAATGCTGGTTCTGAGTCCGGGGCCGAACATGGTTTACCTGATTTCCCGGTCTATCACACAGGGCCGCAATGCCGGTCTGGTTTCTTTAGCCGGATTAATGTGCGGATTCCTTTTCCATATTTTCATGGTCGCTTTTGGCCTCACGGCCGTCGTGTTTGCAGTTCCTCATGCTTTTACCGCGATTAAAATTCTAGGGGTGATTTACCTGCTTTATCTGGCCTACCAGTCCGTTAACCCAAATGGGAAGCCTTTATTTGAGGCCAATACCACATTAGCCAATGATCCACCGGCAAGACTTTTCAAAATTGGCGTGATTACCACGATGCTTAATCCTAAAGTCGCGGTGTTCTATTTGTCGTTGTTCCCTTATTTCATCAAACCAGAATATGGTTCGGTATTTCTACAAAGCATACAATTAGGACTTACCCAAGTCAGTATCAGTGCTTCAATTAACTTTTTAATCGTGTTGAGTGCGGCACAGGTTGCCCGGTTCTTTGCCAACAATCCAACCTGGGTAAAGGTGCAGAAATGGGTAATGGCAGCAGTGTTAGTGGGTATGGCGATAAAAATGGGTTTGAGCGCCGCAGCATAATATTTCAAATCATCATCCTGGTTCCTTAACGAAAAACGCAACTGTTTTACAGTAGGAATTGCTATATTTATAACAATTACAGTACGAAATAATCGTTTTACAGTAAAAATCATCATTATGGAACTTAGATCTGCCGGAAATCTATGGCTACAAGAAAAACTTGGTTTAAAACAATTCTCCATATCACACCGCTCCTATATTGGCAGTAATGGGAAGATTGAACTGGCTCAAACCGGGGAAATCAACCAGATCTATGGCATAAAGTACGCCCCATCAAATGATATGGTTCCGGATCATCTGGAATTTGCTTTGAAATACGATGATTTGAATCTATTCTTCCTAAAAAAGGTATTCCAGCATACCGATCCGCAGGAACTGATTAATTATATTGAAGCTGCTCCATCAGGAAGGTATGCGCGCAGAATAGGTTTCCTGTATGAATTTCTGACTCAAAAAGAGCTGGACCTAAATATCGAAATAACCGGAAATTATGTCGATTTACTGAGTACTCAACATTACATTACGGGAGAAAGCATAAAAAATAAACGTTGGAAAATCAATGACAACCTTTTGGGGACTGTTGATTTTTGTCCGGTCATCAAAAGAACGGAGCATTTAGATGAGTTACTGAAATTTGACTTAAAAGCTGGTCTAAGTCATTTGAAAGAAGCTTATTCTCCGGAAATTTTCCATAGAGCAACGAACTATTTGTACAATAAGGAGACCCGATCTTCTTATGAGATAGAAAAAGAAAAGCCTACTCCGCAACGTATGGAAAGGTTCATCAGTTTATTGATGCAGGCAGGCAGGGAAGCTCCGGAGGAAACACTCAGCGAGGAAAAACTAAAAGTCTTACAAAATGCCATAGTTGATCCCCGGTTTGCAGCACCAGGATTTCGTGATTTTCAAAACTACATCGAAATGACCCTTCCGGGGTATATCGAACAGGTGCAATATATCTGCCCCCCGCCACAATATGTAGCATCAATGATGCAGGGATTACGCGCGCTTCCTGCGAAAACACAAGGCACTCCCTCGATGGTTCGTTCTGCAATAATCGCATTTGGCTTCGTCTTCATACACCCTTTTGAGGACGGAAATGGCAGACTCCATCGCTTTTTAATTCATGATATGCTGGTTAGAGATGGACTGGTGTCCGACGGACTGATTATTCCGATATCTGCACACATGCTAAACCATATTAAGGAGTATGATCGCGTATTGGAAAATTACTCCAGACCGCTGATGCGCATGATCAAATACACAAAAACCGACGCTGGTGAAATTACAGTCGAGAATCCCGAAGAAATAGAAAGTTATTTCCGTTATCCGGATTTAACCGCTCAAAGCACCTTCTTAGCAGAGACCATAAAGGCTACATTGACTGAAGATATGCCAGATGAATTGCTATTTATTCAGCGCTATGATCAACTTAAAAGTGAAATTCAACAAATTGTAGATATGCCCGACAAAGCGATTAACAGCATGATCGTTTTTCTTCATCAAAATAAAGGTGCTTTTCCTAAACGCAGAAGAAAGGATTTTGAAAAGTTGCTGGACGAAGAAATCCAGGCTATGGAGGAAATTTACCGGGAGCTTTTCAATCAAAAATAATCGTTTTACAGTAAAAAGTCTGGAATACAACAGTTTTACAGTACCATTTATACGTTTTACAGTAAAATTTCCGTTTCAACTATACCTTGATTATTTTTTCAACCAAATCCTTCAAACTAAAAAGAGCATTGTTTTTCCTAACTTTGCAGCATGATTGATGTAATACTTAAAAAAGGAAAAGAAAAAGCGGCAATGCTTCACCATCCCTGGATCTTTTCAGGAGCAGTGGAGAAAATTAAGGGAAAGCCAGAAAATGGTGAAATCGTTAAAGTTTGTTCTGCAGCAGCAGAATTTCTTGCCTATGCGTATTACAATGCGGAATCAAGAGTAGCATTGAGGTTAATGGAATGGGACGAAAGTAAGACCATTGACAAAGCCTGGTACCAGTTAAAAATTCGCGAGGCGATTGCTTCGAGACAGCGTGTCCTAAACGAAAACACCAATACCTGTAGATTAGTATTCAGTGAAGCTGATTTTCTTCCTGGATTAATCGTAGATAAATATGCAGATTTCCTTTCCCTTCAGATCCTGAGTTCAGGAATGGAGCTGGCGAAACCATTGCTGGTTGAAATCTTAATTGAAGAGTTAAACCCAAGAGGAATTTTCGATAAAAGTGATGCCAGTGCGCGTAAACATGAAAACATGGAAGCAGCACAAGGCTTAATCTGGGGCGAAACGCCACCGGAATTCATTGAAGTTAAAGAAAACGGAATCGCTTACCACATCAATATTGCAGACGGACAAAAATCCGGTTTCTATTGTGATCAACGTGATAACCGCGATATTCTTGCCGCTTATACCAAGGATAAAAATGTGTTGGACAGCTTCTGCTATAGCGGTGGTTTCACCTTAAACAGCTTAAAACATGGTGCAGCACATGTAACCAGTGTAGACAGCTCTGCATTAGCCATCGAAACCTTAAAACATAATCTGGAACTTAACGGAATGGACGCTTCCCGTCAGGAAAGCATTCAATCTGACGTGAACAAACAATTACGTGCTTTCAAAGAAGAAGGCAAGAAATTCGATGTGATCGTATTAGATCCACCTAAATATGCCCCTTCCCGTTCTGCATTAGACAGAGCTGCAAGAGCTTATAAAGACTTAAACAGACTAGGTATGCTATGTCTTGAAAAAGGCGGCCTCTTAGCTACTTTCTCTTGTTCGGGAGCGGTAGACATGGAAACATTCAAGCAAATCGTTGCCTGGGCTGCTTTAGACGCAGGAAGAGAAGTGCAGATCCTGAAACAATTTCACCAACCAGAAGACCATCCAATCCGGGTTTCATTCCCTGAAGGTGAGTACCTGAAAGGTTTGTTACTAAGAGTACTTTAGTCGGCAGGTTCTTTGGAACCTTCAGACAATTGATCATATTCCCCTTTCAGCGCATAATAGCCGAATATTACGAGGCCTGCGCTGATTGGGATAAAAATGAATAAGATAATCCCCCATTGCAGGGCCGTATTCGTCTTTTGCACCCCTTCCGCAGCGAGTCCTACTTTTTCATAAGCCTGCAAGAATAAAAAGATGATCGATGCCGGGCCCAATATCATCCAAAACAGTCCTAATCCTTTTCTTAATCCGTTCATAATCTTGTTTTTTACAGGGTTAATCTTCAATTTCTGCTTCCACAGGTTTTTTATTAGACAGGTAAATTGCGCCAATTACAAAGCTTAAACTGGCAATGCCGATCGGATACCAGAGGCCGGATAAAGGCGTGGAACCGGAGAAACTGGCGATCAGCGTAGCGATAAAGGGCACCAGACCACCAAATACTCCATTTCCAACATGGTAAGGCAGCGACATGGAGGTGTATCTGATTTTTGTAGGGAATAATTCCACTAAAAACGCCGCTATAGGGCCATAAACCATGGTTACCAATAGAATTTGAAAGAAAATAAGCGCTACAAATTTCCAGAATATAGGGGTTGATAGTTTTTTATCTTTCAGCAGTTCCGGATGGATTTCCAGCGGTTTATCCGCTGCCGCAAATTTTGTATGAGATTGTACTTTATGGTAGCTGTTGCCGTCTAGCAGAGTCACCAGCGCAGTGGTCGTAATCAGGCTATCCGCAGTTCCATTAATCGCGGTACGCGTAACCACAGGGTCAGCAACCGAAGAAATATCCTGCTGTGTCACTTTGCTAAAATCCGTATCGTCTAAAAAGATCTGATAGATTGGCCGGTAAAAGATAATCCCCAGCAACATTCCGGTCAGCATAATCCATTTCCTGCCTACCCGGTCGCTCCAGGAGCCAAAGATCACAAAGAAAGGGGTTGCAAAGGCGATTCCCCAAAGCAGAATATACCTGGAATCATTAAAATCGACCTTACAGGTGTTTTCAATGAAGGATTGCGCATAAAATTGTCCGGTGTACCAGATCACGCCTTGTCCCATGGTAGCGCCAAATAAGGCCAGCAAGACCATTTTAAAGTTCGCTTTATTATTGAAACTTTCTTTTAAAGGGTTTTTCGAAACTTTTCCTTCTGTTTTCAATTTGGTAAACATCGGAGATTCGTGCATTTTCATCCGGATATAAATGGATACCCCTACCAGGAGGATAGATAGTAAAAATGGAATCCTCCAACCCCAGGCCGCAAAATCATCTGCACCCAACAGGTTTTTGGTGAGTACAATCACGCCCAGCGATAAGAATAATCCGCCTGTAGCAGTCGTTTGAATCCAGCTGGTAAAAAATCCGCGTTTATTGGCGGGTGCATGTTCGGCTACATAAGTAGCGGCACCGCCATATTCACCACCCAATGCAAGGCCTTGCACCAAACGCAGGATCAACACTAAAATAGGTGCAGCATAGCCGATACTCGAATAAGAAGGGATCAGACCGATTAAAAAGGTGGAACCACCCATCAATACCAAAGTCAGCAAGAACGTGTATTTACGGCCTATTAAATCGCCGAGGCGGCCAAATACCAAGGCGCCAAAGGGCCTCACGATAAAGCCTGCGGCAAAAATGGCCAGCGTATTGATCAGCGCAGAAGCCCCTGCATCCGCAGGAAAGAGCTGTGCCCCGATAATTGTAGCCAGGCTACCGAAAATGTAAAAATCATACCATTCGATCAGTGTCCCCAGAGAAGAGGCACCGATGACTTTGAAAATACTGTTCTTCTGTAGTTCCGGGTTCATACGTTAAGGAAAATTTGGCTTCTGAAATAAAGCTACTATTTATTCTTAACTATTAATTGTCAACAAAAGGAATTCGCAAAAAAAGAACCAGATCTTTTAGAGAATCTAAATGATCTGGTTCTTTTGATTATAATTTGATACTAAAAGAAAGTTTTATTCTTCTTCTTTGAAATACACTTTGTAGTAGTTCATCGACTTGTCTTCATCATAGCCCTTCTCAATCAGCTCTTTATCTCCGTGAATATAGATATGGAAATTCTTATCGAGCTTCAAGACGCTTTTATAGGCTCTGGTTTGCTTTTTTACCGCAGCACCGGAGATGTCGAAAGTATCTGCAATCGGAGCGTCAAACTCTTCTTCATAACTCTTTTTATAGTTCTTGAAAGACTCAATTCCTTCCGCATTACCAATCACTTCATTGGAGAACTCATCCAGGTCGAAACTCTCTTTTTCCTTGAAATATTTCATGGATTTATTCAGTAAATCGATCTTATCCGCTTTGGAAATATCAAATTCCTGATCCAGTTTTTCGGTTACAAAGTTCTTTACCACGCCCAGAACGCTGTTAGTCTGGTTAAAGTTGTCATTTCTGATTTTCAATTTCAAAAACTCATCTTTCCAGTACACTGCTTCTGCACTTTTATTGGTCTGGTCGATCACTGCTACACGGAAACCTTCTGCTTTGTCGGTATTAAAGATCAGACAGCCTTTATCCAGCTTATTGATGTTAATGGCATCCTCTTCGTAGCCCAAACCAAAGCCACCTTCTTCCGGATAAACCTTTAGGAAAGACTCTTTAGTTTCTGATTTAAAGATTCCGATGGCATCATGAAGTTCCCCTTCAATCTGCACATTTTCAAAATAAGCGACATACAACTCCCCTGGTTTGATTTTCGGATGTCCCGAAACATCATACAGGTATTTTGCCATTTCCTTACTGTTTTCATGAAATGTAGTGCCATCCTCAAAAATTTTGGAAGCAAAATGATACACCTCATTCAGGTTTAAATCGGCATTCGGGTGTGTGAAATGATAAATCTCGTTCACTTTCGCAAAAGGGCCCAGAAAATACTGTTGCAGCAGATTGCTCAACATATTGTCTTTTATAGGGATAGACTTTTCAGACAATACATAAAACTCGTCCTGTGCCTTGTTTCCAATGCGATGTATAGATAATTCGGCCAATGCGGCTTCAAAGAATGAAATCATGCGGTAAAATTACTGGTTTTCGTGCGGGGTATTTCTAAGTTCTACAGGTTTATTGCTTTTCTTCATTTTCAGGTTCAGCATTTCTACCAATACCGAGAAGGCCATAGCAAAATAGATATATCCTTTAGGGATGTGTTGATCCAATCCTTCTGCCAGTAGCGAAACGCCAATTAACAACAAGAATGATAAAGCCAACATCTTCACTGTAGGGTGTTTATTCACGAAATTACTGATGGCTGATGCCGATACCAACATGATCAATACGGCAATTACTACTGCAATAATCATGATCTCAATATGATCTGCCATACCTACTGCGGTAATCACAGAATCTAAAGAGAATACCACATCTAAAATCAGGATCTGGATGATAATACCCATAAAAGAGTGAACTTTTCCTTTGATACCTGCTTCTTCTTCGCCTTCCAGCTTCTGGTGAATCTCATGGGTACTTTTATAAATCAGGAACAATCCTCCGATGATCAGGATCAGGTCCCTTCCGGAAATCGCCAGTTTTGCCAGCCATTCTGCATTGCTGATGCCGATCCAATCGCCAACATTAAACAATGGAGCCGTTAGTTTCATCACCCAGGTGAGCGACAATAACAACAATACTCTGGTAATCATCGCCAGGCCTAAACCTACCTGACGTGCTTTTTTTTGCTGGTCAGCAGGTAGTTTCCCTGCTAAAATTGAGATAAATACGATGTTATCAATCCCCAGCACAATCTCCAGGATCGTTAAGGTAATGAGTGATATCCAGGCCTCCGGGCTGCTAAAAATTTCCATATGAAATAAAATAAATCAAGCGACTAAGATATAAAAAAAGCCTGCTGAATTTATCAACAGGCTTTTGCTTAAATAGGCTATCCTATGAACTAAACATGTTTTAATTCAGAGAAATATTGCCGTAACTGGTGCGTATAGTCAGGTTCCCATTTCCACCGCTCCCGATCTTACCTTCGTAATTTTTGGTGCTTCCATTCTCAGAAGCCAACTTCGCATGAACATTATTTCCGGTGTTAAAGCTCCCATAACTGTTTTTAACGATAAGATCCGCGTTATAATTGCTGGCGAAACCAAGCGTAACCCCTGTATAATTACCGGTTACCGTTAAGTTTTTACAGCCTGTAAGCACATTATCGACCGACAGCTTATTATAAGACAGGCTGAAAGCCCCATCTCCTTTTAAAGTCCCCACCTTCACATTAACATATCCCGAATTGACCTGCAGCTTATTCACTGAACCAATCGTGAGGTTATTATATTGTTGTTTAATCGTCGCATTTCCATTGATCGTACCCAGGTTCACATTGGTATATTGTGCATTTAATTCCAGGTTATTTACCGAACCAATGCTCAAGCCCTTTCCGTATTGCTGTTTAATGCTGGC
The DNA here is from genome assembly GCF_032677645.1 of Pedobacter gandavensis. Classification (GTDB taxonomy): domain Bacteria; phylum Bacteroidota; class Bacteroidia; order Sphingobacteriales; family Sphingobacteriaceae; genus Pedobacter; species Pedobacter gandavensis_A. The sequence continues at coordinate 121,839 of NZ_JAVTSB010000008.1, forward strand.
ATCCCCTTTAATTGTATTAATTGTAACCCCAACATACTGCGCGTCGAGTTCCAGCGTGCCTACTGTACCGAGGTTTAAACCAGCACCATATTGTTGCTTGATCACCCCTTTATTCAGGCTTGCAATATCCGCCTTTCCATACTGCACATCTACATAGTTATTGGTACTGCCCAGATTCCCTGCGGTAAAAGAGCCATATTGAACTTTTGCATACAAGGCGCCCGAGAAATCGCCCATATTTAAGCCGCCATATTGATTATTAACCGTTAAAGCCATATTTGCAGGCATATAGACCAGATAATTGATCTTTACTTCTCTACGCCAGACCTTTCCCCGCTTTGTGCCGCTGCCATAATTGCCATCGTTAGACGAGAAAACCGTCTTAAAAGCAACCTGATCTCCGGTTTTACCCGATTCGATATTCACTTCTTCCAGCAAACGCTGTGCATCAGCGCCATCATTACTAAAAGCTTTGATATCGATATCTACTTTTACTTCTTTTCTATCCCAGGTTTTGATGATAATCCCGCCAAACTTGTTGTTCAGGTTTAGTTTATCCCCTGCATTTACAGAGAAAGTTTTTGAAACCTTCTTTGTCTTTACCGGTTCGTCGGAATTTTCCTGAGGATCTTGATTTCCCAAATCTAAGGGAGCAGAATGAGTTGATACAGCGACCAGACCCGAAAGTTTCGGCGCATTATTCAGTTCAATTACCACCGACTGTGCCTCGGCCACATTTGCAGCTAATAGCAGGCCACATACGCCCCAAACTAACGTTTTCATATTTGATTCTCCTCTTTATATTGATTTACCTGATGGATGATCGACAATTGTTGATTGATCACCTGTAATTGCAGCTCCAGATTTTTCACCATTGCCCTCACCACGACCTCTTGATTCGGACTGTTTTGCAGATCCTTCTTCATTTTTTCATAATCTCCGTCCAGCTGATTCAGATCTGCGCTGAACTTCGCATACAACACCGGGTTTTTCTTCGCAAAGACCTGCAAGCTGTCTTTCTTCTCTTCAATCAGACTGGCAAATTTCATTTCTTTCTTCCCATAAACAGGGCTGATGTCTGCGATTTGCAATTCCTGATCGCGGTTACGATAAGTATATATAAAAGTAACCGTCATGATCAGCATCAGCGATGCAGCTATACCGAACCAGAATGGCATCCCCGATTTTTTTTTTACTTTCTCTTTGTCCAATCCGGCATCAATTCTTGCCCATAACTGATCGGATGGTGTTTTAAAGTCAAACTCTTTTTTGTTTTCTTTAATGTATTCTTCTATGCTTCGCTTATTCATCGCTATACCCCTCTCTTTACTAATAAACTATTTAATTTCAATTTCGCCCGCATGTATTGTGTTCTCGAAGTGCTTTCAGATATTTTCAGAATATGAGCAATCTCCTCATGATCGTAACCTTCAAAAAGATATAAACTAATCACCACACGATATCGGTCGGGCAGGGCCGAAATAGCCGTTCTTACCTCCTCTACACGCCATTCCAGATCTTCTTCCTCCATTTGATCTATCGGCTCTGCAATATCAACCGCATCCATGCTCACAAACTCCACTTTACGTTTTCTCAGGTAATTGATCGATTTATTGATCACAATCTGCTTCAGCCAAAGGCCAAAAGTAGTTTCCCCTCTAAAGCTTTCTATCCGCGTAAAAGCGTCCAGAAAGGCCTCCTGCAAGACATCTTCCGCCTCATCATCAAAATTCACGATCCTCAGTGCCACGTTATACATAGCCTTAGCATACAACTTGTAAATCTCAAATTGTGCTTTCCGGTTTCCTTGCCGGCACTCCTGAACGAGTGTTATGTGTTTATCGATGTATACAGTTTCCAATGTTTTCCAATTCGCTTATAGGACGGATGATTTTTTAAAACGTTGCATCTACAACAAAAATAATTTGAATATACTAAGCTAAATTCAATGAGGGTTGAAATATCCGGTTCAAAATCAATATTTTTGGGACTTAATACTTTTAATAATGTTAAGAACAACTACTTGCGGAGCTCTAACTATTGAGAATTTAGGTGAAAATGTAATCTTATGTGGCTGGGTACAAAAATCCAGAGATTTAGGAGGGATGACTTTTATTGACATCCGCGACAGATACGGGATTACCCAACTTGTTTTCAATATGGACGACAACCGGGAATTATGCGAGGCAGCACGTAGCCTGGGCAGGGAATTTGTAATTAAAGCAAGCGGCCTTGTCGTAGAACGCTCTAACAAAAACCTTAAAATCCAAACCGGGGAAGTCGAGATCAAAATCACTGCCTTAGAAATACTAAATGCGTCAAAAATACCTCCTTTCATGATCGAAGATGAAACTGATGGTGGAGATGATTTGCGCATGAAATACCGTTACCTGGATCTACGTAGAAATCCGGTTCGTAACAACATGGTATTGCGTCATAAAATGGCTCAGGCCGTTCGTCGTTACTTAGACAAATTAGACTTTATTGAAGTAGAAACACCAGTATTGATCAAATCTACACCAGAAGGTGCAAGAGATTTCGTGGTGCCAAGCAGAATGAACGAAGGACAGTTTTATGCCCTTCCTCAATCTCCGCAAACCTTCAAACAGTTGTTAATGGTATCTGGATTTGACCGTTATTTCCAGATCGTAAAATGTTTCAGAGATGAAGATTTACGTGCCGACAGACAACCTGAGTTTACTCAAATCGATTGCGAAATGTCTTTCATCGAACAGGAAGACATCCTAAATACGTTCGAAGGACTGATCCGTACCCTATTCAAAGACCTTAAAGACTTTGATTTGCCGGAAGTTCAGAGAATGCAATATTCAGATGCCATGAAATTCTATGGTTCTGATAAACCAGATACCCGTTTTGACATGCAATTTGTGGAATTGACAGACCTGGTTAAAGGAAAAGATTTCCCTGTTTTTGATAGTGCAGAAATGATCATCGGTATCAATGCAACTGGCTGCGCAAGCTATACCAGAAAGCAAATGGACGAATTAACGGAGTTTGTAAAACGTCAGCAGATCGGGGCAACAGGCCTGATTTACATGCGTCATAACGAAGATGGTTCTCTAAAATCTTCTGTAGATAAGTTTTACAATGAGGAAGAACTGAAAAAATGGTCGGCAGCAATGAATACCCAACCGGGTGATTTAGTGTTGATCATGTCAGGATTAACCGATAAAGTGCGCAAGCAACTGAGCGAATTGCGCCTTGAAATGGGTACACGCCTTGGTTTACGTGATAAAAACAAATTCAGTGCCCTTTGGGTATTAGACTTCCCGCTTTTAGAATGGGATGAAGAATCTGAACGTTACCATGCGATGCACCACCCATTTACTTCTCCAAAACCAGAAGATATTGCCTTATTAGATACCGATCCGGGAAATGTAAGAGCAAACGCTTATGATATGGTCGTGAATGGAACGGAAATCGGTGGTGGTTCTATCCGTATCCACGATAGAGCACTACAAGCATTAATGTTCAAGCATTTAGGCTTCTCTCCGGAAGATGCACAGCAACAATTTGGCTTCCTGATGGACGCTTTCGAATTCGGTGCGCCTCCACATGGTGGTATTGCTTTCGGATTTGACAGGTTGTGTTCTATTTTCGCAGGTCTGGATAGCATCCGTGATGTGATCGCCTTCCCGAAAAACAACTCTGGAAGAGATGTGATGATTGATAGTCCTTCGACTATTGATGAGAAACAAATGAAAGAATTGAAAATCCAAACGACAGTTTAATTATTGTCCGGACATAAAAAAAGGAAGCTTTAGGGCTTCCTTTTTTTTTAATATCTAATTTTAATAGGTTTCACTATCTGGTGGAATGCCGTAATCGACTTCCAGCGGTGGTTTTTCTTTTATTTTCTTTGACTTGCTAAACCAGCCGGTTACTGAATTGAAGATGGCCGACAAATGCTCCGCGTCCAGCGACTTTCCAAGTTTCCCTGAGGCAAGGCTCACCAAAGCCTTTGTTACTAAGCCAGAGCCTTTAAAAAAGGTGCTGTTCATCACTAAAGGCAGTGCCATAGAAAGCACCTTGCTACTGATGTTAAATTTATCATCAATTTTAAGAAAGGCTGATGGCGTGGCGTATTTCTTAATAAAGCCGTTTATGGTAAACTGGTGCAGGTATTGTTTAGAATCTCCTGCCAATGCTTCCCCTTTAGCCGTATACTCAGATTTCAACAACCGCACTTGCAAGTGTAGATCCTCGATGTTATTGATGTTATACTTTCGGTTCATCTTCCTCCTCCTTATCCGCTAGTTTAGTAAAATAGCGTCTGATGGTAAAATTAATGATGGCCTTTTCAATGTATTTTTCTTTCGTAAAGAATACAACCAGGGCAAGCAGCAGGTAAATCAGCGCTACGCAGCCGAACCCCCTGGTGAAACTGCCCAGCACATCTGATAAAAACAGGGCTAAAGTAAAAGTACCAAACAGGAATGCCAGCAAAAAGCAAATCGCAACTGCGGCATTGGTAACCAGATCGGCGAACATTTTAGCGCCACGCTCAATCAGGTATAAACGGGTATATTCCAGTCGCGTATTTACATACTCCTTGGCATCCCCTACCAAATCCTCCAGATCTTTTTCTTTATTTTCCTGCATTACAATGTGATTTTACGATTCCTTATGCGTGTTCTAAATCATCTTCAAACTCTTCTTCTTCTTTACGAAGCTTCTCTTTCACAGTGCCTACAACTTTATCTTTTAAGCTCGCCAACTGATTAATTTCGTCCGCAGCTCTATCTCTGATGGTATCTCCAAGGTCTTTTAACGACTGGCTCAATTTATCTCTTGTTTCACTGCCTTTTTCCGGAGCAAATAGTAATCCCAATGCCGCACCCGCAGCTAAACCGGCTAAAAGCCCAATTAATACTTTTGAATTATCATTCATGACATTTACATTTTGTGTTGAATATTTATTTTGTTGATCCTGGAATATAGTAATTATAACGATTCCTCCTCAGAAATTGTTTTAATTCTTTCCAATATTTCCGCCACCAATGCGCTGTTTTCATCTATCCTGATCCATAAAACCAGGGTATGACCATAACAAGGCAGCGGAGACCAGACCTGATATTCCAGATAAGGGTATACCAATAACTACGCCAATTACAGTGAGCATGGGTAGAATATAGGCACAAAAGAAATACTTTGCTTTTAGATGTTCTCCAGATTAATCGCTCTCATTTTATTGTAAAGCGTTTTTCTGTCGATATTCAGGATTTTAGCTGCTTTAGTTTTGTTAAAATTCACTTCTCTAAGGACTTTCAAAATCGCGTCGTATTCTGCTTCTAAAGCCGCGTTTTTAAGGTCTCTCGGTTTCTCAGTACGGGCAATAGAGGTTTCCATCGCGGAAGCTTTTGCATAGGTAGAGATTTCCAATGGCAGGGCTTTCAATTGAATTTCCTGCGTTTCTGTCAGTAAGGAAGCCCTTCTGACCACATTTTTCAGCTCTCTGACATTTCCCGGCCAGTTGTAGGTCATGATACACTCTTCCACTTCTTCCGAAAAGCCATGGATTTTACGGTTCAGCTCCTGATTTGCTCCTTTTAAGAACGTATGTGCAAATAACATGATGTCGCTGCCGCGCATTCTCAATGGTGGCAAGCTCAAAGAGAACTCGTTAAACCTGTGGTATAAATCTTCCCTGAATCTACCCTTTTGAATGGCATCAGACAGGTTTTCATTGGTGGCCACGATGATTCTTACATCCAGTTCAATTTCTTTGGTGCTACCGATTCTCTTGATCTTACGCTCCTGTACGGTCCGCAATAAGGCCGCCTGGATTTCATAAGAAAGGTTTCCTACTTCATCTAAGAATAAAGTACCCCCGTTAGCCATTTCAAAGTGGCCGATTTTAGTATAAAGTGCGCCGGTAAATGATCCTTTTTCGTGACCGAAAAATTCACTTCCTGCCAATTCTTTTGTTAATGATCCGCAGTCCATGGCCACAAAAGGCTGGTTTTTACGGGGACTATTCAAGTGAATCGCCATCGCTACCGATTCTTTTCCTGTACCGCTTTCGCCAGTCAGGATGACACTATAAGTGGTTGGCGCAACCAGGTGAATCTGTCTTAACAGTTCCTTAGAAGCCGCACTTGATCCATTTACGAAGTTATCGGTGTGGTTATTAGCCGGTTTTGATCCTTTTTGCTTTGGTGCTTCATCCGGAATTTCGAGGCGGTTTACATTCAAAGCCATTTGGGTATCAATCGCCTTATTGATCGTATTTAGAATCTCATCAGGGTATAAAGGTTTAGTGATATAATCGTAGGCGCCCAGCTTAATGAGTTCTACAGCCAGTTTAATATCTGAATATCCTGTAATAATGATTACTCCAGTTCCCGGATAGCTTTCTTTAATTTTGATGAGCATTTCTTTACCATCCGTATCTTCCAGACGGTAATCACATAAAACCAGATCATAGCTTTCCTTTGCCAGATATTCCATCGCTGAAACACCACTTGTAGCTGTTGAGACGCTAAATGAATTTCTGGTTAAAAACTTAGAAAGTAATAAACCGATGTTTATTTCGTCGTCAACAATCAATATTTTTCTCATAGGGAAATTAAATAGTTTACTGCATTATAACCAGATAAATATAAATACTTTTTTTGTATGGGAAAAATTTTCTACAGTTTTAAATCCGACGCCCTATAAACCGGGCGGTTTTTACAAAATAAAAAAGCCCATTGAAAAAGATCAAATGGGCTTCAAATATGGTTTAAACGAAATTATTTCCCTAAAAACACTGCTTTTCTTTTTTCTAAAAATGCAGAAGTACCTTCTTTAAAGTCTTCTGTATCAAAACACTTACCAAACTCTTTAATCTCGGTATCATAGCCGTTTTCGTCAAAACGAATGGCGGCATTGACTGCCCGGATTGCACTCGCAACTGCAAGTGGTGCCCGAAGTTTGATCTTTGACAGAATTTCTTCCGCTTTTGCAAGCAATTCTTCCGCAGGAACCACATGATTGACCAGTCCGATTTTTCCGGCTTCCGCCGCAGTGATCATATCGGCAGTCGTGATCATCTCTATCGCTTTTCCTTTTCCAACCAGCTGCGTCAGGCGTTGTGTACCCCCATAACCAGGAATTAATCCTAAAGTTACTTCCGGTAAGCCTAATTTTGCCGTTTCTGAGGCAATGCGAATGTGGCAGGCCATGGCCAGTTCCAGTCCACCACCTAAAGCAAAACCATTGATTGCAGCAATGACTGGTTTCGGGCAATTTTCAATTGCATCAAAGACCTGATTTTGTCCGTTTCTGGCTAGTTCCTCCCCTTCTACGCCTGAATAGTCCGCAAACTCGGAGATATCTGCTCCGGCAACAAAGGCTTTTGGCCCTGCACCGGTAAGCAAAACGGCACGTATTTCATCAAGCTTTGCGGCAAAAGCAATCACATCTGCCAGCTCCGCTAAAGTCTCTTTATTGAGTGCGTTCAGCTTTTGCTCCCTGTTGATGGTCACATAAAGTACCGATTCTCTGATTTCTGATAGAAGATTTTGATACGCCATAAATTTCGGTTGAAGATTTTAAAGGTTAGAAGTTTCTGTTTTCAGTTACCCAGTCTTTGATATAATTGGTGATGGTTTCCATGGTGGTCCCCGGCGCAAATAATTCTCCGACGCCAATGGCCTTTAGCTTGTCCATATCGCTTTCCGGAATGATGCCCCCGCCGGTCAGCAGGATATCTGTAACGCCCTTCTGTTTCATGATTTCTACTATTTTGGGGAAGACGGTCATGTGGGCTCCCGATAAAATCGAGACACCAATGGCGTCCACATCTTCCTGTAAAGCGGTGTTAACCACCATCTCCGGCGTTTGTCGGAGGCCGGTATAAATCACTTCCATTCCGGCATCCCGCAAGGAAGTAGCAATAACTTTTGCCCCCCTATCGTGCCCATCCAATCCAACTTTAGCCACTAAAACCCGAATGGGTCTGTTTAATGTGTTGCTCATAAAATATACGAATAGTAGGTTGTAAATGTAAGTAAATTAGCGGTTTTATGTTAACTTTGAAGACTAAATTTACAGTTTTTATGAGTGAGGAAAGATCATTGAACTTTATTGAAGAGATCATTGAAAACGATTTGAAAAGTGGTAAATACGAGACCTTAATTACTCGTTTTCCACCTGAACCGAATGGTTATTTACACATCGGACACGCAAAGGCAATTTGCCTGAACTTCGGTCTGACCAAGAAATATGGTGGCTATACAAACCTGAGGTTTGATGATACCAACCCGGTAACGGAAAAAACTGAATATGTAGATAGTCAGCAGGAAGACATTAAATGGCTTGGTTTTGAGTGGAAAAATGAATTGTATACTTCAGATTACTTTGATACTTTATACGATTTCGCCGTTAAACTGATCGAAAAAGGCCTGGCTTATATCGACGACAGTACCGCCGAAGAAATTGCAGCCCTGAAAGGTACGCCTACAGAGCCTGGTACAGACAGCCCGTTCCGTTCCCGCAGCATTGCGGAAAATCTGGACTTGTTTGCCCGTATGAAAGCCGGTGAATTCCCTGATGGTGCACGTATTTTAAGAGCGAAGGCAGATATGTCGAGCCCGAATATGATCATGCGCGATCCGATTATCTACCGCATCAAACATGCAGAACATCACCGTACCGGTAATAAATGGTGTATCTATCCGATGTACGATTTTGCACACGGACAAAGTGATAGCATCGAGCACATCACGCATTCGATCTGTACTTTAGAGTATGTATCGCACCGTGAGCTGTACGACTGGTTCATCGAACACCTGGAAATTTTCCCTTCTAAACAATATGAATTTGCCCGTTTAAACCTTTCTTATACGGTAATGAGCAAAAGAAAACTGTTGCAACTGGTAAATGAAGGCGTGGTAACCGGATGGGATGATCCCCGCATGCCTACCATCAGTGGCTTGAGAAGAAGAGGTTATACCCCAGACAGTATCCGCGAATTCTGCGAAAGAATCGGGATTGCCAAAAGAGAAAACCTGATCGAACTGAGCTTACTGGAATTCTGTGTACGTGAACACCTGAATAAAATTGCCAACAGAGTAATGGCGGTATTAGATCCGATTAAACTGATCATTACCAATTACCCTGAAGGACAGGAAGAAACCTTAAACGGTGAAAATAACCCTGAAGCAGAAGATAAAGGCGGAATCAGAGCCATTCCTTTCAGCAATGAATTGTGGATTGAGCGTGAAGATTTCATGGAAGAACCTGCTAAAAAATGGTTCAGACTTGCCCCTGGTGCTACCGTAAGATTGAAACACGCGTACATTGTACAGTGTGAAAACTTTGTAAAAGATGCAGCAGGTAACGTAACTGAAGTTCATTGTAAATATATCCCTGAATCGAAAAGTGGCGAAGATACCAGCGGTATCAACGTTAAAGGAACGATTCACTGGGTGAGTACAAAACATGCTAAAAAAGCAGAAATCAGAACTTACGATCGCTTATTTAGCGTAGAATCTCCGGATTCAGAAGAAGGTGATTTCAAAGATTACCTGAACCCTGATAGCGTTGACGTGATTAAAGAAGCTTATATCGAGCCTTATTTAGCCAATGCAGACCTGGATTCAAGATACCAGTTCATCCGTAAAGGTTATTACTGTGTAGATAAAGACTCTACTCCGGATCATTTGATCTTTAACCGTACGGTTGGATTGAAAGATGCCTGGGCAAAAGCAAAAAAATAATCAGAAAAGCCCTTTAAGGGGTTATAAATAGTAAAGGCCAGATCAGCGGAATTCCGTTAATCTGGCCTTTTTCGTATCAGCGCATTTGCGCTGTATATTTTATGGATAGCGCAGTTTTCTTCGCTTCCCTTACAAATATTTAGTATACAAATTATATAGAATCAGCTTATCAGCCGGGGTCAGTACCGCCGAAACATCGGTTTGTACAAAGTGTATTTTAAAGGCAACGATCGCATTGGTTACATTGCTCACATTGTATCCGATTGCTCTCAACGCCAGTTCTGCATTGAAATCTACCGGTGGCATTTTTAATACGTCATCATACCATAATCCAAATCCTTTTTTCGCTAAAACCTTCCATGGGAAGTTTAAAGGGTCTATTTTACGCCTTGGCGCTACGTCTGAGTGTCCAATAAAGTTGGCTGCAGGAATGTTGTACTTTTTCTTAATTGCTCCTAAAAGTGTCACCAGACTTCTGATCTGTGCATCGGCAAATGGTTCTTTACCGTTATTATCCAGCTCAATTCCTATAGAAGAAGAGTTCAGATCGGTATCATTACCCCATTTCCCCACACCTGCATGGTTAGAGCGCAGGTATTCGTTGACCATTTGAACTACTTTACCATCTCTTCCAATCACATAATGCGCACTTACTTCTGCTTTTTTATTGAGAAAGGTTTTCACCGTTTGATTCAGCGAATCCTGTGCGGTATGGTGTAGAATCACAAAATTAGGACGGCGCATTCCGAAGTTTATAGAGCCAATCCAATCCTGCATCGTTGGATCTAAGGCCTCTTTACTCTGCTTTATTGGTGGGGTAGATTTGATAATTTCAGCAAAACCCGTAGCCTGTTCTTTATAGATTTTATTGGTAGCGGCATACTTGTTTGTAGAGCAGGATGCCATAAAAAACAAGGAGAATATCAAGAGTCCAGCGCTTTTAATTGGAGAAGTTTGTATCATAGTGGAGGGTATAGAACTGGTAAAATTACTATTTTTTACTAATTTAGTTGCCATCTTATACTCAGATCAATGCAGGATCGTGACAGAAATACCCGCATTTGATGTAACTTTGCCACCGATAAAAAAACAAGTATCTATATGAAGAACTTAAGCAAATTAACGCTTATTATTGCCGGATGTGCGGTCGCTACATGGATTTCGTCTTGTAGTAATCCTCAGGGAACCACCAATACCCATGCCAAAGAGATCAGCTCAGGTGAAGACAGCTTACAACATTACGTAGACGAGCGAATTGGCATCTATGAAAAGGTAAAATTGAGTACCAACCTGAACGATTTATCTGCCACCGACCGTAAGATCTTGCCTTTATTGATTCAGGCTGCCCAGATTATGGATGATTTGTTCTGGAAACAGGCTTATCCTCAGCGCGACAGCTTATTAAGCACTATAAAAGATGAAAAAACCAAAGCCTTTGTATGGATCAATTATGGTCCATGGGATCGCTTAAACGGTGATAAACCATTTATTGCCGGCATAGGTGCGAAACCTGATGGTGCAACGTTCTATCCTGCCGGGATGACGAAAGAACAACTGGAAAAATCAGATTTAAAAGATAAATTTAGCCAGTATTCTGTGATCAGAAAAGACAGTACCGGAAAACTAGTGGAGATTCCTTACCATGTATTGTTCGCTTCGGAATTGCAAAATGCTTCTTCATTACTAAAACAAGCGGCTTTATTAACTGATGATGCCGGTTTCAAAAAATACCTGAACCTTCGTGCTGATGCCTTAACCTCCGACGACTTCACTGCTAGTGATTATGCCTGGTTAGACATGAAAACGAATAACCTGGACATCATTATCGGTCCTATTGAAAACTATGAAGATAAATTATTCAATGCCAGGGCTTCTTATGAGTCTTATGTATTGGTAAAAGATAAGGTTTGGAGTAAACGCCTGGCCAAATATGTAGCCATGTTGCCTCAATTACAGGAAGGACTTCCGGTTGATGCGAAATACAAAAAAGAAAAACCTGGAATCGACTCTGAGCTAAACGCTTATGATGTGGTTTATTACGCCGGAGATTGTAATGCGGGATCAAAAACAATTGCCGTAAACCTACCGAATGACGAGATCATTCAGCAGAAAAAAGGAACGAGACGTTCTCAATTGAAAAACGCAATGAAAGCCAAGTTTGATAAGATTTTGGTTCCGATTTCTAAAGAACTGATCGACAAAGACCAGCAGCAATACATCAATTTCGATGCTTTCTTCGCCAATGTGATGTTCCATGAAGTGGCTCACGGTCTTGGAATCAAGAAAACAGTAACGGGTAAAGGTTTCGTTAAAGAAGCTTTACAGGAGCAATATTCCTGGTTAGAAGAAGGTAAAGCCGATGTTTTAGGTCTTTACATGGTGACTGACTTGCTTAAAAAAGGCGAATTGGAAGGTGATATCAAAAACTTTTACACCACTTATATGGCCGGAATCCTTCGTTCTGTAAGGTTTGGTGCCTCAAGTGCACATGGTAAAGCCAATATGCAATGTTTCAATTTCTTCAAAGAGAACGGTGCTTTCATCAGAAACCCGAATGGAACGTATAAAGTAGATTTCGCGAAATTTGAAACTGCCATGAATAAGCTGAGTAAAGTGATCCTTACCCTACAAGGTAATGGCGATAAAGCAGCTGTAGTAAAGGTACAAAAAGAGAATGCCGTGATCAGTCCTGAGTTACAGAAAGACTTAGACAAACTGACGCAAAAAGGCATTCCTGTAGACATTATATTTGAACAGGGTGTGGATGTGCTTGGTGTAAAATAAGCGACATTCCTTTCCGCAAAAAGGGCAGTAACCAGATGATGGTTGCTGCCCTTTTTTATTGCTTAAAAACCGGATTTAATACCCCGGTTATTTATTCAAATGTCTTACAATGATGTTTTCCAGTTCCTGAATATCAAAAGGTTTAGACAGATAGCCGTCTGCACCCGCCTGTTCCGCTAAAGATTTCACATCATTGTTGGCAGTAAAATAGATCACAGGGATATTTTTTAAGCGTTCATCCCCTTTCAGTTCTCTTGTGGCATCAATTCCGCCTACATCCGGCAGCCAATTGTCCATAAAAATGATATCCGGCATATAGGCCAGAACCTGGTCGATGATCTGATTAGAAGTTGCAGAGGTTTTAATCTCATAGCCTGCATCTTGCAGAATAATCGTACACAATTCTAAAATATCCGCATTATCATCAAACACAAAAACCTTTTTCAAATTCCCCATTATTTTTTATTGTTGTTTCTTGCTAAGTAAATTTATATAATCTGCCATCTCTTCAATGCGCAGTATTCGGTCTATTTCCATACTTTTCCTTGCCTGATCGGGCATATAGGCCACCTGTGCCGTTTCAGGGTCCTGGATTAGCACGGTTCCGCCCCAGTGTTTAACCGTGAGCAGCCCCTTTACCCCATCTGCATTGGAGCCGGAAAGTAGCAGGCAAACCAGTCCTTCCTGATACGCTTCTGCTCCGGTCTGGAAGGTGACATCGATTGCTGGCCTGGAATAATTCACTTTCTCCGAATAGTCTAAAGAGAAAGTGCGATCCATTTCAATGAGCAAATGATAGTCTGAAGGGGCAATATAAATGGTTCCCGGAACCATCATTTCCTTCTCATCGGCTTCCTTTACCGGCATATCTGTTCTGGAAGACAATAGCCCCGGCAGTAAGGAATCGGCGCCATGTTTTCGGTGTATGACAATAATAATCGGAAAAGAAAGCTCCGTACTCACCTTTGGAAGTACCTTTAGCAGCACCTCCAGGCTTCCTGCCGAGCCACCGATGATAAATGCCTGACATGCTTTCATTAGCGTTGTTTCCTCCAGATTTTATTTCCCGGTAATCTTTTATAATGCCTGTGAATATCAGAAAATTCAATGGTTTCTTTAGTACCCAAAGCCAGATAACCCAGTTCTTCCAGGCTATCATTAAAAAGTTCGAGCACTTTATTTTGTAAATCACGGTCAAAATAAATCAGCACATTCCGACAAAGTATCAATTGAAACTCATTAAAAGAGTGGTCTGAGACCAGATTATGCGTAGAAAAGATGATTTTACTTTTCAGTTCATCATCAAATTTAGCCAGGGAATAATTTGCGGTATAGTAGCTGGAAAAATCCTGTTTTCCACCGGCGGCAATGTAATTCTCCGAGTATTGTTTCATTTGAGCAAGCGCAAACATGCCCTGAGCAGCCTTTTCAAGTACAGTAGGGTTTAAATCTGTGGCATAAATCAATGATTTGTGCAGTAAATTCAGCTCTTTTAATACAATGGAAATGGAATAGGCCTCTTCTCCGGTAGAGCATCCGGCAAGCCAGATTCTGATAAAAGGATAAGTACCCAATTGCGGTAAAACCTCTTCTCTGAGTGTTTTAAAGAACTGAGGATCACGGAACATTTCCGTCACATTTACGGTAATCTGCTCTACAAAACGTTTAAAATAAACCGGATCATTGCTCACTTTGTAGCGGAATTCGGCAAAGCTGAGGGATTTATCCAGGGTATATAACCTGTTGATCCTTCTTTTTAAAGAGGCTTTAGAATATCCGGTAAAATCATAGCCATATTGTTCCAGTAAATCTGAAAGCAGAATTTCAACCTGATCATCGTTAACGGCAGCAATTTCCAAAATAGCGTTAGATATAAAGCTTTAATAAATCGGTTAATTCATCCACATTGATGGGTTTTGAAACATAACCGACCGCACCTGCATTGAGGCAGCGCTCCCGATCTCCCAACATGGCTTGCGCAGTTACGGCAATCACCGGAATGTCTTTAAGCTCCGGATGTGCATTCATGTGCGCCATGGCCTGATAACCATCCATTCCGGGCATCATCATGTCCATCAATACCACTCTTATTCCTTCCTCTTTTTTCAAAAGATCAATGCCTTCTTCTCCGCCTGTTGCGGAAACACATTGAAAACCTTTTGATTTCAATACTGCCGAAAGGGCAAATATGTTTCTGTTATCGTCGTCTACTATTAATATTTTATGCGTTGCCATATATCAAAAACAATTGAAAAATTATAGTTATGCCCAGGTGTTTTTAGGCTTTATCATAGAGCCAAACCCGCAGCAGAGAGATGAGCTGGTCGATGTCTACAGGTTTAGAGATATAGTCTGAGGCACCCGCAGCAATACATTTCTCCCGATCTCCCATCATTGCTTTCGCTGTAACAGCCAATACAGGCAATTGTTTGAACGCAGGTATCTTTCTAATCTCTCTTGTACTCTCATATCCGTCCATCTCCGGCATCATCATGTCCATCAGGACAACATCTACCGTCGGGTTGTCTTTAAGCAGTTGTAGCGCCTCTTTTCCGTCGGTAGCCGCCAAAACTTTCATTTTATGCTGCTCTAGTGCTTTAGTAAGCGAAAAAATATTCCGGATATCATCATCAGCAATTAAAACCGTCTTGTTGTGGAGCACTTCATAAAGTCCGCCAAGCTTTTCAGATGCCGGCTTTTTATGTTTTCCTGCGGTTTCTTTTTCCTCTACCAAATGGAGAAACAAACCGGCTTCATCCAGAATCCTCTGGTAAGAATGCGCGGTTTTCACCACGATAGAATCGGCATATTGTTTAATCCTGCTTTCCTCCCCTTTAGATAAGTTTTTACCGGTAAAGATGATGATCGGCAGGTTTTCTAATCCCTGGCTTTTTTTGATCGTTTCTAAAGTCTCATAGGCATTTTTATCGGGCACACCCATGTCCAGAATGACACAATCGACCTCCTTTTTATGTAGCGCACCAATGCTTTCTCCAACATTATTGACTACTTCCGTCTGGATATTGTAATTGCTCAGGAAAAAGCTCAATGCTTCTGCGTGTTGCTTATTTTCTTCTACAATCAGTACTTTTTTCGGCGAGCGGCTAAAAGCATCTTCCAGTTTCTGGAAAATCTCTTTCATATGCTCCAGGGCTACCGGTTTATTGATAAAATCAACCGCACCTTTCAGCAGACTTTCCTTTTTCACTTCCAGGGAAGACATGATGTGTACAGGGATCGGTTTGGTTGCCGGATTCGATTTTAGCTCTTCCATCACCTCCCAGCCGTCTTTTACGGGCAATTGAATGTCTAGTAAAATTGCCAGTGGCTTATATTGGTTGGCCAGCTCAATACCAACATCTCCTCTTACTGCCACAATTCCTTTATAGCCCCTTTTTCGGGTAAATTGCAGCAACGTCTTCGCGAAATTGGTATCATCCTCAATAATCAGGATGATTTTATCACCAGGCTGGATATCTTCCCTGTCGTCTGCAATTTCCTGAGGGATTTTTTGCACGGTAAAGCGTGGTACAGGCATATCCAATGGCATTTCTGCATAAAATGCTTTTACAGCTGGCTTGTCCTCGAAGGTGCCAAAACCAGAAACAATGGCATCGGTTTGCCGGATTGGTAACAGGAGTGTGAACTCGCTACCTACCTGCTCCTGACTGCTCAACTGGATTTCTCCACCCAGTAATTTTGCCAGCTCCCGACTAATAGAAAGTCCCAGGCCAGTGCCTCCAAAATTGCGTCTGGTAGAACCATCGGCTTGTTGGAAAGCTTCAAATATCATCCCTTGCTTGTTTTCCGGAATCCCGATTCCGGTATCCGTTACTTTAAACAGCAGGAATTTACCGGTATCGTCTTTTTTGATATTCAGGCTCACTTTTCCCTTGCTGGTAAATTTAATCGCATTGGAAAGCAGGTTTTTCAAGACTTGCTCCAATCTCATTTTATCCGTTTCTACCAGAGGAAGGTCGTTTGCAAGCTCTAATTCCAGATCCAGCTTTTTATCCGCAGCAACCGGGGCAAATAAAGCGCGCATATCGGTAGCCACTTCTGTCATGGAGACCTCTGAAAATTCCAGTTTCATTTTTCCGGCCTCAATTTTTGAAAGGTCCAGAATTTCGTCTATCAATGCCAGTAACCCTTGTCCGGAGCTCTGAATCACCTCTGCATACTCAATATACTCCGGATCCAGCTCCTTATTATCGGACATCAGTTTCGAAAGCAGCAGGATAGAATTCAATGGCGTTCTCAATTCATGAGACATATTGGCCAGGAATTCCGATTTGTATTTGGTGCTCTGTTCCAGCTGTTCGGCTTTATGCTGAATGTCCAGGTTACGTTCCTGGATCAGCTGATTTTTCTCTTCCAGCAGACTGGTGCGTTCTTCGAGTTCCTGGTTGCTTTGTAAAAGCTCTTCCTGTTGTACCCTTAACTCCTCTTCTGAGGTCTGTATTTTCTGCGTTTGCGCTTCTAGTTCGGCGTTTAATCCTTCCAGTTCGCTATGTTGCGCTTGTAATTCTTCTGCTTGTGCCTGTGTTTCTTCCAGGAATTCCTGTAATTTTTTCCGGTTTTGAGACACATGAATGGCAATGCCGATATTGGTTGAAATGGTATTTAAAAACTCTAGTTCTAAAGGCGTAAAGGTATTTAAAGAGCCCAATTCCAGCACACCAACCAATTCCTCATGACGGAACACCGGAACCGCTACCACATTACGGGGTTTCGTATTTCCGGAAGCATAGCTGATGGTCAGTCCTTCTTCGGGAATATCGTTGATTAAAAGCTGTTTTCCAGATTTCCAGGCTTGTCCGGCAAGACCTTCACCCAGCCTAAGTGTTTGTTTTTTCTCTTTTTCCAACAGCGCATAACCGGCAATCAGCTCCAGGTGCGACTCTTCTTCCAATAGATAAAATGCCGCCACCTGACTATTGGTATGGGCAACGATGCTCTCCAGAATGTCATCTGCCAGCTCAGGAACGCTTTTTTCGCCAACCATCTGATCATTGAGGCTGGCAATTCCTGATTGTGACCATTCTTTATCTTCGAGGAGTGCGAAGGAATATTTAAGCGACTCTGCCATGGCATTGAGCGATACGGCTACACTACCCAGGCCATCTTCCCCATCTTCATCTGCTCTGACCTCATAATCTCCGCTGGATATTTTTGAGGCAATTTCGCGGACCACCTCAATTCTACGGTCAATATCTTCATTTTTATATTTCAGTTCATCCTCCAGTTTCAATCGCTCATTGAAATCAAAGATGACTTTCCGGTAAAAGAAGATGGTAATCAGGATGGCCAGGATGGCGGCAACCAGAATCAGCATTGGGGTAAATTTGGACAATTTGTTCATGTCCGCAGTACGTTCTTCCAATAGTCTCTTTTCTTCCTTTTCCATGTTGGAAATCACCGCACGGGCGATATCCATATGTGTTTTACCATTGAGTAACTCGGCAACAGTGGCATTTCCACCTCTTTTTTTGATGTTAATTGTCTTTTCAAGAATGTTCAGACGTTCGGTAATGATTTCCTCCAGTTTAACGGCCTGCTTTTGTTGCAAAGGGTTATCTCTGGTTAGGGAAGCAACATTTTGCAGCAAAGTAATGGCGCGTTGTTTGGCTCCATCATAAGGGTCTAAAAAGATATTTTCGCCCGTTAACAGATAACCCCGTTGTCCGGTTTCTGCATCTTTTAACGTAGAAATCACCTCTTCCAATGCGGTAATCACCTCATTACTATGGTGTACCAATTCTGCGCTGGTAATCAGGCTGGTAATGCTTTTATAGGAAGCGAGGGAACTGATAAATAGAATCAGCAAGGATAAACCCAGTCCAATACGCAGTTTTCCTCTTAGAGATCGTTGCTTATTTTGCATATATTTTTTTCTTGTTAATCCTTTTCGGATGTCGCTTCAAATGGGATACTGAAATAAAATTCTGAACCTTCGCCGGGAATACTTTTCACCCCAACCTCACCACCATGTCTTCGGATAATCTCTGCGGAGATGTAAAGTCCGATACCTAATCCCTGGAAATGAATGGCGGTTTCTTCTACCCTATAGAACTTTTCAAATACGTTCTTTTGCAGTTCTTTATCGATCCCGATTCCAAAATCTCTAACGCCTACGTATAGGTAATCTCCACGTTCTTCTACATGGATATCCACCTGAGAAGTACCCGGGGAGTACTTAATCGCATTGGTTAAAAAGTTAATGATGACCTGTTCGATGCGCATTTCATCGCCACAAACCTCCCTGCTTACCGATCCGGTTTTAACCAGTTTAAACTCAGGGTTAGATTGGTGAATAATTTCGATGACACTATCCAACAAATCATCTATCCTAAACGGTTGTTTATTGAATTTTAGTTTCCCGCTTTCAATTTTAGAGATATCGAGGAGGTCGGTGATCAGTTCATTTAGTTTTTCCAGCTGCACCTGCGCTTTGGCCAGATGCTTCTTTAAAGTGGGTACATCGCCTTTGTCGATGCTCCTTTCGAGCAATTGAACATACCCTTTAACACTGGTTAGCGGGGTTTTTAACTCATGACTGGCGATACTAATGAATTCATCCTTTTTACGCTCTGCCTGCTTTCTGAATTCAATTTCGTCCAGTAATGCCTTTTGAATTTCTATGAGTTTTCTACTTTGCTCATAAATGCGGTAAAAAGTTTTCACTTTCAGCAGGAGGATATCCATATCTACCGGTTTGGTGATATAGTCCAGTCCGCCGGAAGAATATCCTTTAGTAATGAACTTGCTTTCCGTGTTAGCCGCTGAAAGGAAAATAATTGCGGTTTCTTTGGCTTTGCTATAGCCAGAAATAGCCTCAGCAACCTCGAAACCATCCATTCCAGGCATTTGTACATCAAGGATAATCAGAACATATTCGTTTTTAAGGACCTTTTTTAGGGCCTCTTCTCCTGATGATGCGGTATCGACTTCAAAATTATGTTTCTCCAGAACCTTTTTTAGTGAGATCAGGTTCTCGGGTGTATCGTCTACAATTAGTATCATTATTAAAATAAATAAGGCTCCTGAATGATCAGCGGCCAATGCATAATTGTGCAATTAGTCTTTTGCTAATTTATGTAAGTTTGAAGAATAAAACATGTTTAGACATCCTTTATATCAAAAAACTTGCACAGCAACTTTAGAGCTGTGTGGAGTTAAAGGTGTCACCCTGACGGATATCGCCGGTATCAAAACCTTTTTTAAACCAATACATTCTTTGGGCGGAGGTACCATGAGTAAAGGCGTCGGGAACAACTTCTCCCTGGGCTTGTTTCTGCAATTTATCGTCGCCGATGGCATTTGCAGCGGTGATGGCTTCTTCAAGATCACCTGCTTCTAATTTAAAGTCTTTTAAGCTTTGCGCATGATTAGCCCATAAACCGGCAAAGAAATCTGCCTGTAATTCGAGTTTCACGGAAAGCTTATTGTATTCTTTTTCGCTGAGTTGGGCTCTGGCGCGTTGTACTTTTTCAGAGATTCCCAATAGGTTTTGGACGTGGTGTCCTACTTCATGGGCAATCACATAGGCCTGGGCGAAATCGCCACCGGCACCGAATCTGTTTTGTAAATCCTGATAGAAACTCAGGTCGATATATACTTTATGGTCGCCGGGGCAGTAAAACGGCCCTACTGCGGCACTTGCACTACCACAAGCGGATTGGACGCTATTGGTAAAGAGGACTAAAACCGGTTCTTCGTAGGTTTTTCCCATGTCCTGGAATTGCTTTTCCCATACCTGATTGGTAGATTCGAGCACACCATCCACGAATTTCGCTTCTTTATCAGTGGGATCTCCTGTTTTAGCCGTTCCCTGAGTGATTTCACCGAGGGGTAGCTGACTCACCAGGCCTGTTAAATCCTGTCCGAAGAACAATCCGAGGATCACGACGATGATACCCAGGCCACCACCGATGGCCCCACCGCTCATTCCACGCCTGTCTTCAATATTCCCACTTCCTTTACCGAACCATTGCATATAAATTCCGTTTAAATTGGTTTACAAAAATCAGGGACAATTGTTATACCAATTTAAACGAAAAGTTTATTTTTATGCGAAAGCAGTTAAAGCATTCTGTATTCTTTGGATAGTTTCTGTCGCGCCTAGTGCTACTGCGATGTCAAATACACCAGGGCCAAATTTACCGCCTACCAGCATAATACGGAAAGGCAACATCAGCTCTCCAGGTTTGAAACCATGCGTTGCAGCAAGTTCCTTGAACTTTTCTTCTAATTCCTGAGCAGTTAATCCATCCGCAATGACTTCAGCATAAGCATTAAAAAACGCTGCTTTTTCTGCCGACCATTTAGGTTGTACTGCCGGAAGATCAAATTCAACAGGCGCTACAAAAAAGTAAGCACTTTGAGGAATGAAATCCGTAAGCAGGTGACAACGATCTTTAATCAGGTCAATTACTTTTGCTAAATAAACGTCATCATTGATTTCAATACCTTGTGCTTCAAAAGCCTGTTTAACGGTTGGGATCAACCTTTCTGACGTACTATTTTTGATCCACTCGTGGTTATACCATTTCGCTTTTTCAAAATCGAACTTTGCCCCTGCTTTGCTGATCCGTTCAATAGAGAACTTCTCAATCAGCTCTGCCATAGAGAAAATCTCTTGCTCTGTACCATCATTCCAGCCTAACATCGCCAGTAGATTTACAAAAGCTTCCGGCATAAAGCCAAGCTCTTTGAATCCCTGAGTAACATCGCCGGTTTTAGGATCTGTCCAGTTTTGCGCGTAAACAGGGAATCCTAAGCGGTCTCCGTCACGTTTGCTTAACTTTCCATTGCCATCAGGCTTCAGGATTAATGGTAAATGTACCCAATGTGGCATTTCATCTCCCCAGCCCAGGTATCTCCATAGGAGCACATGAATTGGTGCAGATGGCAACCATTCTTCCCCTCTGAAAATATGACTGATTTCCATCGCTTTATCATCCGCCACTACAGCCAAATGATAAGTAGGCATCCCATCAGCTTTTAACAAGACCTTATCATCAACCAGGTTCGTATCGAAACTCACATGACCTCTGATTAAATCCGTAAAAGAAACGGTTTCATCAGCAGGCATCTTAATACGCACTACATAAGGCGTATTTTCCGTTAAAAGCAAGGCTACTTCTTCATCCGATAAGGTTAAAGAGTTTCTCATGTCGTTACGGGTAGATAAGCCATAAGTGAAATTAGGAATTTCCTTACGTTTGGCCTCTAATTCTTCCGGGGTATCGAAAGCATAGTAAGCAAAACCATCAGTAATCAACTGATCTGCATACTGTTTGTAAGTAGATTTACGTTCGCTCTGGCGGTATGGGGCAAATGGGCCACCAAGCTCCGGACTTTCATCCGGCTTCATGCCGCACCAGTCCAGGCAGGAAGCGATATAAGCTTCTGCACCTTCTACAAAACGTGTCTGATCGGTGTCTTCTATCCTAAGGATGAAGGTTCCGTTGTGTTTCTTTGCAAACAAATAATTAAACAAAGCGGTGCGTACACCACCCAGATGCAACCCGCCTGTTGGGCTAGGGGCAAATCTTACTCTTACTTTCTTTTCCATCATACGAATTACAAAGATATATTTTTTACAGCGTTACCTTTCTATTCATCAGTTTTTGGATCGTATTTTGTAATTTGCCCGGATATCATTATGAATCCATACGAAAAAAAGCGCCGCTGGAAATTCTTCTTACTGTTTTTTGCCATCGTTATTGGCACAGCTTCCGTCTTATACAGCGATTTCTTCGTTAAAAAGATGGAACGTGAAGAAAGAATGCAATTTCAACTCTATGTAAAGGTGACCGAGAAGGCCCTGGCTATGTATGACGATGAAAATACCACTGACCTGATCGACATCATCAGAACCAATACCAAATTACCCATCATGATCATCAATAGCGAAGGGACCATCCTTTCGTATAATGGCCTGGATTCTACGAAAACGAATTACGATTTCCAGAAGAACGACGGGAAGACCTATGATCCCGGTTATTTCCTTCGGGAGCTCAATATCATGAAAAAACAGCATCCGCCAACGCCCATTATCGGCCTCGACGATACCCGCTGGTACATTTATTACAAAGATTCTCCGACCTTAACGCAGCTGCGATATTTCCCTTATATACAATTGGCCGTGATCGGCTTGTTCCTCCTCACCGCCTATGTGGCCTTTAGTTCCGCCAGAAAAGCAGAGCAGGATCAGGTTTGGGTAGGTATGGCCAAAGAAACGGCGCACCAGCTGGGCACTCCGATATCCTCGCTGATGGCCTGGGTAGAACTGATGAAATCCCGCTTCAATGCGGAGGATGATCCGCTGATTGCGGAAATGGAAAATGATATCAAAAGATTAGAAGTGATTACAGACCGGTTCTCCAAAATTGGCTCTAAACCTATCGTAGAGGATCATGTGGTGTATACAGTGATCTATAATTTCGTGGCCTATTTTAAACTACGGACCTCTGATAAGATCATTTTCAAAATTACCGGTGACGATCAGGTTCGGGCTTTATTGAATGTGCCGCTGTTTGACTGGGTGATTGAAAACTTATTGAAAAACGCTGCGAATGCGATTGAAAACGAGGGCACGATTACCATCAATATCATTGAAAATTTAGCGAAGGAAGAAGTGTTTATCGACGTCACAGATACCGGAAGAGGTATTGCCAGATCGAAATTCGATGCGGTTTTCCAACCGGGTTATACCACCCGTAAACGCGGCTGGGGACTTGGATTATCACTCACCAAAAGAATTATAGAGAACTATCATAACGGACAAATTTTTGTAAAAGAATCAGAGCTGGAAAAAGGAACCACCTTCCGCATCATCTTAAAAAGCAGCATAACCTATGAACCGACCTCAAACACATGAGTATCCCGCATGGGCGGAGACTTACATCAGCAAAATTTCAGGTGATGACATCCTGGGTATCTTAACAGAACAGGCCGTTGAATTTCCTGATTTCCTGAATAACCTGATCGAAAAAGCCGATTATGCTTATGCTCCGGGAAAATGGACCATCAAAGAAATGGCCGGACATATTATAGATACGGAACGGATTCTGGTGTATCGTTTAACCTGTTTTGCCCGTGCAGAACAACATGCTTTAGCTGGATTTGACGAAGACGATTATGTAACTAATGCCCATTTTAAAGACCGTAGCCTATTGAGTCTCTCCGAAGAGTTTTCTCTATTGAGAAGAGCCAATCTATACTTGTTCAACTCCTTAAATGAACACGAATTAGACCGAAGTGGTACAGCCTCAGAGCGTCAGATCAGTGTGAGAGCCTTATTATTTGTCATTGCAGGACACCTGATTCACCATGTTGGTGTGATCGAAGAAAGGTATTTGTAATGTGGTACTCAGAATTTACGGTAGCGGCCTTAAATGACCGCCCGAAGAACCATTTAGGTGGTTTACTGGACATTCAGTTTACTGAAGTTGGTGCTGATTTTTTAACGGCAACCATGCCTGTAGATGAGCGTACGCATCAACCCATGGGGATTCTGCATGGCGGAGCTTCTGTGGTGCTTGCCGAAACCTTAGGCAGCATTGCTTCCTATATGTGTATCGACCCGGAGAAATATATCGCTGTAGGCCTGGAAGTCAATGCCAACCATCTAAGACCGGTTAAAAGCGGCCTGGTCACCGGCATCTGTAAACCCTTACATATCGGTGCGAAAACCCATGTCTGGGAAATCAAATTATACAATGATAAAGGCAAAATGAACTGCGTTAGCCGCTTAACAGTGGCCGTGATTCCAAAACCTCAGGCATAAACCCGGAATGCTAAAAAGCTTTCTTAAAGGTAGCTAAACTTATTATAGCCTTAAAAAGTTAAACACTTTTTGAGGCTTTTTTATACCCTATTGATTTCTTTTTAGCTTTTTTCATTTTTGTTGTAACCTGTTTCTTTTTCATGTAGTCATAGCTTACAGAACATGAGTTCAGCAAAACAGATTTTTAAACACTAAATTTAAATAAAATGGGACCAGAAATTTTAATACCTATCACGTTTTTCATTTGTACCACCCTCCTTGTATTTGGCTTGAGGTATATGTCTAACAAAGAAAAAATGGCCATGATTGAGCGTGGCATGGAGCCTGGCCTGGCCAAACCAAGACCAAGTGCACCAACACCTTTTCTAAGTTTAAAGTTCGGCTTGCTATTAGTTGGCTTAGGACTAGGATTACTAATAGCGATGTTTACGGTAAGGGCTGCCGGATTGGGAGATGATGAAGGTGCTGCGGTATACTTTGGCTGTCTGAGCATGTTTGGAGGATTTGGCTTGATTATTTCTTATGCGGTGGAGAAAAACTGGCTGGATAAACAAAAAGACTAAACCTAAGCTCAGCCAACCTAATTACCTCTTAAACTCTAAAAAAGACGCGCGTCTATATAATATATGCAGCATAAGCAATCGGATATCGATTTAATTACTGAAGTCTTGTCGGGCAATACCGCGGTTTATGCCGAACTGGTAAAACGTCATCAGCGCTTTGTATTTACTTTGGCCATGCGGTTTTCTAAAAGCAGGGAAGATGCAGAAGAGATTGCTCAGGATTGCTTCGTAAAAGCATATAAGGCACTGGGTACCTTTAAACAGACGTCAAAATTCTCGACCTGGTTATACACCATCACCTATACCACTTCTATGAGCTTTTTACGTAAAAAGCGATTGGATGTACAATCTATTGACGAAGAAGGCAGTATCCTCCAACTGGAAAACCACAGTTCTGATTTCAATGCAGATCTGGTAGAAAAAAAATCCGGTTATGTGTACCTGAACCAGGCCATCGCGCTACTTTCTACGGATGATGCCAGTATCATTACCCTGTTTTATCAAGGCGAACAAAGCCTGGAGGAGATCGGAAAGACGCTCAATATGGAAAGCAATGCGGTGAAAGTAAAATTACACCGTGCAAGAATCAAGTTAAAAGAGAAATTACAATATTTGTTAAAAGAGGAAGTAAAGGAGTTATTATGATCAGCATCGAAGAAGAAATCTGGGATTATATTGATGGCAACAGCAATGCTGAACAGCGTTTGCTTGTGGAAGCTAAAATGGCCGCAGATCCGGTTTACCGTTCCCTATACGAGGAATTTCTGGATATTAACAGCCAAATGAGTGGCATGGGGCTGGAAGAACCCTCTATGTCATTTACCAGAAATGTAATGGAACAGGTGAAGCTGGAAACCGCACCGGTATCCTTGAAAACAAAAGTTGATACCCGTATTATCTATGGTATCTCCACGTTCTTTATCTGCGCAATGCTGGGGATTATAGGCTATGTGCTGGCCAACAGCAATTTTAACTTTGAAGGGTTCAAATCCGTTAACTTTTTGCCAACCGGAACGTTGGACTTCAGTAAAATGATAAACCCAACCTTTATCAAAGCATTCCTTTTTGTAGACTTGTTACTTGCTTTAGCTTACCTGGACAGGTTTCTGAGAAGAAAACGAGCAGAACATGCGGGTTAAGTGCAAAGCATTTCGATCAAATGAAAAGCAGACTTTACCATAGCACTGAAATGCCCTGAAATGAAAAATGCCAGATCAATTGATGATCCGGCATTTCTGTATATGTCTTGTGTTTTATTTGAATATAACCGGCAATTCGACAGCCACTTTATCCCAGGCGATGATCAGATTAGCACCTTCCGGCTGTGGACTAAAGGTCATAGATAAAGTCTCTACAGGCTTTTCCATCTTTTTAACCGGTACATCTACCCGAACCACATCTTGTGCTTCGTTATAGGTATACGCACCCCAGCGATCTGTTTGCTTATTGAGAATCATCGTCCATTTGTCCTTTTCAGGAATTGCAAACAAACTATAAGTTCCTTTTTTTATCTTTTTACCACCAATTACCACGTTCTTAAAGAACTTGATTTCTGTAGCCTCATTGGCTCCCAATCGCCAAACCTTACCATACTGTTCGAGTACGCCAAAAATATCGCGTCCTTTTCTAGTGGGTCTGGAATAGACAACCTTGACCACCGGACTGGAATCATCTTTAGCTTTAGCCACATTTAAGGGATAGTAAAGAATATCCGCCGGACTGGGATCTACAGCTGGCAGTTTATATTCCTGTGCTTGAGAAAACGTAGCGTAGAGCGCTAACATTGCGATTAAGCTGAATCTTTTCATAGGAAATAAAGCATATTAAAATACTAGTATTCGCGACCTTTAACTAATCCGTTAAGGTATATTGCTGATATAATGAAACCGATAATTCCACCCAATACAGACCATAAGAATGCGCCTGAAACTATTGCTGCAGTTAAAGTCCCGAAAAACAGGCCTAAAACGTAATATACCCAATCAAAACTGTTGTTATTTTCTTCGTTAGTCATTTTTAATATACTTAGGCCGCAAAGATATTGATTTATTTCAAAATAGGAAGCAGCATCGGAAGAAGTATCCAGCCCTTATCCCCTTAAAATTTGTCAGACATTTGTCAATTAAGACAAGCGTCCATCCCCGGCCATACAACTATTCAATCGATTGATTAATTTTGATGCGTCAAATTTAGAAATGGAAAAAGCAGATAAAAAGGCGGACATTCTGGAAGCCGCAGAGCGATTGTTCACAGAATTGGGTTACGAAGGCACTTCTACCCGTCAAATCGCTAAAGAATCAGGAGCCAACATGTCCATGATCAACTACTACTTTGGTTCCAAAGAAGGCGTTTTTATGGAAATCATGTCCAAAAGGATCTTCGGTTTCAATGAACAACTCCTCAGCATCAGTCAGGATAAACTCTCCCACATGGAAAAACTACTGAAAGTAGTAGAAAACTATGCGACACGGATTTTATGCAACCCCGGCCTACACAAAATGATGCACCGGGAGCTCACGCTTTCCCAACGTCCGGAAATGTTTTTAAAAGTGAAAAACTCCATGGCAAACAACCTGGTCGTGATCGAAAATATCATTGATGAAGGCATTGAAGCCGGTGATTTCCGCCCTGTAGATGTCCGCATGCTCATCGCAACTGTGATGGGAACCATTAGTAATGTGGCCATTTCCCCGGCAAAAATCACCTATGGTACTACCCTCGATATCAACATCGAGGAAGACAAAGCGCTGATTATCGAACGTCTGATTGCCCATCTAAAAGACCTCCTAACCGTGTATTTAACTCCCAATAATGATAAATAGAATCAAGTTCAGCGTCATCGCATTGCTCCTGCCCGGAATGCTTTACGCGCAAAACACCAAAAACCTGAGCTTATCGGAGGCCATACAGCTCGGCATTGAAAACAGCAAAAACCTCAAGCGTTCGCAAAACAAAATCGATGCGGCCATCAATCAGCTGAGTATCGCCAAAGACATGGCTTTACCTACTGCTGAGGCTTCATTTCTTTACAACCATGCGGAAATCCCTACAAATCAACTGATCATTGGCGGTGCTGATCCCATCAACCTGCCAAAACGTGCAGATGCTTTTGTAGGAACAGCCAGCGTAAAAGAGCTGATCTATGGCGGCGGAAAGCTAAGGTATGCGGAAGAATCCACTCGTCTGTTGACGGAAGTGGCCAGATTAGATGCGGATAAAGATAAGGAGGAGATCAGCTATGCGGTGATCAACACTTATTTCTCGCTTTACAAAATCATCCAGAGTAAAAAGGTGATTGCGCAAAATCTGGAGTCTATCGCAGGTCAGCTGAAACAAGCAGAAAGGTTTTTTAGCCAGGGTATCGTCACCAAAAATGATGTGCTCAGGTTCCAGTTGCAACAAGCAAATGTCTCGCTAACGGACATGGAAATTGAGAACAACCGAAAGATTTTAAACTACAACCTGGACGTGTTACTGGGCATCAGTGAAGACACGGAGCTGTTGCCGGTAGATCCTACCGCCAACCTACAGGCCCTTCCATCTTTAACCAGTTATATGGATGCTGCTTTTGCAAGCCGTCAGGAACTGAAACAGTTCGACATCAGGAACAAAGTAGCCGATGTGAACATTAAATCGGTGAAAGCCAATACACTACCTACAGTAGGTGTCGGTGCAGATTTGTATTATATCAATCCAAGCGGTTCTTTTATTCCGCCAAACCACCAGTTTCTAGTCCCGATGACCCTTGGCGCCAGCGTTTCCTGGAATATCGGGACACTTTGGACCAATAAACACAAAGTAACCGACGCCAGAATCCAGCAAAAGGACATTGAGCTTCAAAAAGACGTGTTTACCGACCAGGTAAAAACAGAGGTCAACAGAAACTATCAAAACTACCAGTTGTCGGTCAATAAGATTAAAGTCTTAGAAACTTCTATCACTCAGGCTACGGAAAACGACAAATTACTGGCTTCAAAATACAAGAATAATGTGGCTTCTGCCATCGATAGAATTGATGCAGAAACACTTTTATACCAGGCAAAGATCAATCTTGAATTAGCGAAGGCGGATGCCGGACTAGCCTACTATACCTTATTAAAATCAACAGGGAAAATCTCTCAATAAAAAACATTTTATACAAGTACCAATGGAAACTGAAAAGAAAAAAAAGAACATCGTAATCCCGATCATATTGGCAGTATTGATCATCCTGGGCGGGATATTTGGCGTTAAAGAATTCATCTATTACAGTAAACACGTAGATACGGATGATGCGCAGATTGATGGCGATATCAGTCCGGTAGTAGCCCGTGTTGGCGGTTACGTAAAAGACATCACTTTTGAAGAAAACACCCATGTAAAAGAGGGTGATGTGCTGGTAAAACTAGACGACAGCGATTATAAAGTAAGGTTAGAGCAAGCACAGGCTGGTCAGCAGGGTGCAAGCGCAGGTGTAGGTGTTTCTGAATCTCAGATTGCCGCTACCGCAGCAAATACCAGCACTGCCAAAGCAAATATCGAAGCGGCAAGGGTTAAGTTATCCTTAGCACAAAAAGATTATGCCCGTTATGCAAATCTGGTAAAAGACGGTTCAATTACCCAACAGCAATTCGATCAGGCAAAAGCACAGAAAGAGTCGGCAGAAGCTGCTTTCGCTGCTGCAAACGACCAATATGCTGCTGCAGTGAAGCAAGTAGGTACTACGCAATCTCAATTGGCAGTGAGCCATAATGGGGTAACACAACGTCAGTCGGATGTAGATTTCGCGAAATTACAACTGTCTTATACGGACATTAAAGCACCTGCAACGGGTATCGTTTCTAAAAAGAACGTACAGAAAGGTCAGTTGGTTCAGGCCGGACAATCCTTGTTTTCTATCGTGAACGACAACAGTATTTATGTGACTGCAAATTTCAAAGAAACGCAATTAGAAGACATCAAACCAGGTTTAAAAGTTAAAGTAGAAGTTGATGCTTATCCAAATGCAGAAGTAGAAGGTGAAGTTTACAATTTCGCGCCGATTACAGGTGCTAAAGGTTCACTTCTTCCTCCGGATAATGCCACAGGAAATTTCGTAAAAGTTGTACAACGTATTCCGGTAAAGATCAAAATTACCAACGCTCCTAAAGATATTCTGGCCAAACTTCGTCCGGGTATGAGTGTAAAAGTTTCCGTTTCAACAAAAGACTAAGAACATGGCCGAGAAAGGTTTAAAAAAGTGGGTGATCACGTTCACGGTAATCACAGCCTCCTTACTGGAGCTGATTGATACGACCATTGTGAACGTTGCCATCCCTCAGATACAGGGTAACCTGGGCGCAACTCTCGAAGATGTGGCCTGGTTATCTACCGGTTATGCGGTGGCGAATGTCATCGTGCTGCCCATGTCAGGTTGGCTGGGCAGTCGTTTCGGACGCAAGAATTATTTCCTTTTTTCCATAGTACTCTTTACCATCGCTTCCTTCCTTTGTGGAAATGCAACTAATCTGGAAGAACTTATCGCCTTCCGTATCCTTCAGGGGCTTGCGGGTGGGGGATTAATTTCTACCGCACAAGCCATCTTAATCGAAACCTGGCCCAGGGAAGATATCGGGATTGCCACCGCATTATTCGGACTGGGGGCTGTAGTAGGCCCTACTGTTGGTCCAACTATTGGTGGTTATTTACTCGAAATCAGCTCATGGCCTTTAATCTTTTACGTAAATATTCCCGTCGGAATTCTCGCGGCCTGGTGTACCTACACCTTTGTGAAGGAGACGCCAAAAGAAGGAAAAGGAATGCCGGTAGATTGGTGGGGAATGGCCTTATTGGTGATTGCTGTGGGTAGTTTACAGACTTTACTGGAAAAAGGAGAAAGTGAAGATTGGTTCGCAACACCTTACATTATAGCTTTGGCTGTGACTTCCGTTTTAGGTTTATTACTCTTCATCTGGAGGGAATTAAGCACGGATCACCCGATTGTGAACTTTAAAATTATGAGGCACCGCAGTTTCTCTGTCGGGATGTTTACCTCCTTTATCTTAGGTTTCGGCTTGTATGGTTCGGTGTTCGTATTCCCCATCTTTTGTCAGAATTTACTGGGATTCTCCCCGCTGCAAACGGGTGAGTTACTATTTCCGGGTGGGTTATGTACCATTATCATGATGCCTTTTGTGGGGATTATGCTTAAGAAAAACGTACCTGCACAGTTTATGGCCACCATAGGGATGTTCCTTTTCTTCGTTTTCTGTACCATGTTGAGCAACTCAACTTTGCAATCAGGAACGAGCGATTTCTTCCTTCCCCTGATCATCAGAGGTGTGGGTATGGCCCTGTTATTTGTGCCACTAACTACGCTGGCTATTCAGGATCTTAAAGGTGCAGAAATCGGACAGGGATCAGGATTGAACAATATGATGAGACAGTTGGGCGGATCTTTCGGGATTGCGGCTTTAACCACCTTGATTCATGTACGTCAGGGCTTCCACCGCAGCAATTTGCTGGTCAATGTGAACGAACATAATCCTGCATTTACGGAGCGTTTCAATGGTTTTATCCAGAGTTTCATTGCGAAAGGTTACAATTATCTGGACGCAAAATCACTGGCCCTGAAAGCGATTGAAGGTGCGGTAACGAAACAAAGTTTATTACTGACTTATAGTGACGCCTATTGGGTGGCAGGATTGGTACTTTTATGTTCGATCCCTTTACTATATCTTCAGAAATTTAAGAAGAATGTTGCCATTCCGGTAGATGTTCATTAAAAAAAACAGCCGTTAAGACTTATCTTAACGGCTGTTTAATCCCAAAAAATTAACAATTAATTCTGCTTCATTCAGGCGCATACGCCCGGTTTCAGCAATTCTTTAAAAGGAATTTGTATAACCTCTATAAATCTAAGTTAATCAATTCCTCCCGGAACTGCAATTAAATTAATTTAGCGCCCTTTCTCCATTTCGAAATGATTTTTGTAGCTTAAGCGCGAAAAAATGAACCATAAAGATGATGCAGAAACAACGCGCGAAAGGCCAGAGAGAGTCCGTATTCAACAATGAGGTTGTCTCCAGATTTGAACTTTACAACAGCCTTTTCCTAACCCTTCCCTTCTACCGGGTAAAAGACACCGGAACTTTGCTTCCGCTCTTCATTAAGTATTGCGAAGATGGTGTCAAGAACCACGAAACGCCAGCAGGAATCATTAATGCATTTTTTGAAAAGTATACCCAAAATAATTCTAAGCAAGACATTATCGACCTACTTTTCCGCTTCATTCAATACATCGAACGTCAGGTTGTATTGTTTGATGCTGTTGAAGATGCCTCCTTCAATAAACTAAATGCAGATGAAGAACACAGTGCTTTACTCGTTTATCTGAAGAAGGGGGTCGACAATCCGGCCTTAACTGAAAAAATTGAAAAACTAATTGAAGACTTTTCCCTGAGATTGGTCCTGACTGCCCACCCTACCCAGTTTTATCCTGGAAGTGTGCTTTCAATCATTACCGACCTGACCTCCGCGATTAAAACCAACGACATTTCGACCATTAACCAATTGCTACAGCAGCTGGGAAAAACGCCATTCTTTAATAAGAAATCGCCAACTCCGGTAGACGAAGCTTTAAGTCTGGCCTGGTACCTGGAGAACGTGTTTTATTTCGCTGCCGCCAATATCCAGTCGGAAGTCGACAAAAGCTTAAACGACTATAACCTGGAATCCAAAAAGATCATCGAACTGGGCTTCTGGCCTGGTGGTGACCGCGACGGGAATCCAAATGTACATACCGATTCTACCATTCAGGTGTCCAAAATGTTGCGCCAGATCCTTTACAGGTGCTATTACAGGGATTTCAGAAACCTGAAACGCCGCATTACTTTTAGAGGGGTAGAAGAGAATATCGCGAAAGTTCAGGATACCCTGTATCAACAGGCTTTTAGTCCGAACATCGCTACTGAAGACATTTCAGGCTGCGTAATTGAAAGTCTGAACAAGATCAAAACCACGCTTGATGAAGACCATGACGGCCTTTTTGCTGACCTGGTTTCCGACCTGATCCGTAAAATGGAATTGTATGGCAGTCATTTTGCCTCACTAGACATCAGACAAGATAGCAGGGTACTGAGAAATGTGCATACTTATTGTCGCCAGAGCAAGCCTTTAACGACCTTGTATCCGGAGAATTATGAGACACTAAATGAGCAGGAAAAGATCAATGCCATGATCTTTAAAAGCGCGAAGGTAAATTATACCGAAACCGCAGATCCTTTAATTGAAGATACGCTGCAAACCATCGCAGAGATCAAACAAATCCAGCAAATCAATGGTGCATTGGCTTGTCACAGATTCATTATCAGTAATTGCCAGCAGGCGAGTGATGTGTTGCAACTGATTGAATTGTTCCTGTACAACGGCTGGACTGAAGATGAGCTGACGGTAGATTTCGTGCCGCTTTTCGAAACGGTTCATGACCTTGCAGATGCCGCAGCCATCATGGAAACGCTGTATAATCACCCTTTCTACAAAAAACACTTACAAAATAGAGGCGGCAAACAGCACATCATGCTGGGCTTCTCCGACAGTACTAAAGATGGTGGTTACCTGATGGCCAACTGGTCTATCTTTAATGCAAAAGTTGCGCTTACAGAAACTGCCGATAAACATAACATTCAACTGGCATTCTTTGATGGCCGTGGTGGTCCTCCTTCCAGAGGTGGTGGTAAAACACACCGTTTCTATGCCTCTATGGGGAAAGAAATTGCCAATAAGAACATCCAGCTTACCGTACAAGGGCAAAGTATCAGCTCTCAATACGGTTCTATCGACAGTGCCGAGTTCAATATGGAGCAACTGATCAATGCCGGTATTTCTGCCGGGATGAAGGAAAAACACAATATCCTGCTAGATCCTTTACATAAAAATCTATTGGATGAAATGGCCACAGAAAGCTTTGACGCCTTCGTTTCCCTACGTAAACACCCGCTATTCTTAAGCTACCTGGAGAAATTCTCGCCGCTTACCCTCTTGTCTAAGATCACCATCAGCAGCAGACCGGTAAAGAGAAATTCCGGAGAAGCGTTGAAACTGGAAGATTTAAGAGCCATCAGCTTTGTTACCGCATGGAGTCAGCTGAAACAGAATATCCCCGGGTTCTATGGTATCGGAACAGCCCTTAAAAGCCAGTTAGAGCTTGGTAACTGGGATAAAGTGGTAAAAACTTATCAGGAATCAGGTTATTTTAAAACCATCGTAGACAATTGTATGATGTCGATGAGCAAGACAGATTTCGCGATTAC
The DNA here is from genome assembly GCF_032677645.1 of Pedobacter gandavensis. Taxonomy (GTDB): domain Bacteria; phylum Bacteroidota; class Bacteroidia; order Sphingobacteriales; family Sphingobacteriaceae; genus Pedobacter; species Pedobacter gandavensis_A. The sequence goes on from NZ_JAVTSB010000008.1 coordinate 155,974, forward strand.
CGCATACTTTGCCAATGACAAGGTATATGGCGCTTTCTGGACTACGCTTTACAATGAATTTGAGCTGTCTAAGGAATTGTTATTGAAACTTTCTGGTCATGAGAGCCTGATGGAAAATTACCCTGTAGAGAAGCGTTCTATTTCCGTTAGGGAGAAGATTGTACTGCCTTTGGTATTGATCCAGCATTATGCCCTGGAACAGTTGCAAAATGAGCACCTTGATGAGGAAGAATTGCAAGCTTTAGAAAAACTAGCGATCAGAACCGTTTATGGTATTGTAAACGCGGGTAGGAACCTCGCTTAACCTCCATTAAAAAGCCGGACTAAACTTTTCATCCCCGAATCTTTGCTGAAAAGCAAAGATTCGAATGTCTTCAAAGCATTAGTCCGGCTTTTATAAATTCGCAGCACACTCGGGTTTCAACCTATTGCGCTTTACAAATTGGGCGAATTTCAAGGAATCATCTTATTCCTTCCTTCTAAATCTTTACTGCATAAAAAAAGAAGCTTTGCTATGAAACGGCCTTGAAAATTTTGCGCTGTTTAGCGCAAAAGGTTTCAGCCGATGAATAGTCAAGCTTCTTTTTTAAAAATACTTCAGGAGGACCAAACCCCTTGAAGCACAATCCAGATTTAGTAAATTACTTTACCTGCAGAAGTAACGATTGAAGCGATACGTACCGCATCAAATACTCTTTCTTCTGTAGCGCCTAAAGCAAGAATCGAGTGTTCATGTGCATTTACACACATTTCACAGCCATTAACGGCAGAAACGGCAATACTCATTAACTCAAAAAATTCTTTACCGGTAACCGGGCTGCTCATAATCTGCATGCGTACGCGGGCAGGAATCTGAGTATATTTCTCTTTTCCAGTGAAGTGACGGAAACGATAAAACACATTATTTAAAGCCAATAAAGAGGCGCAACCTACTGCTTCAGCGATTTCTTCTGCTGTTGCTTCTTTTGCGATAGCCAATTTCTCAAAGAAATCAGTTAGGATTTTATTGTTGTTATTTACCGCAGTACTCAATGCGATTAAGGCGCATTCTTTTTCAGTCATGTGATTAGAACTGAAAGTACTGGTAAAGTTTAATTTTAAATCACGTACGTATCTTGAATTACCTTTTTCTAAAAGCGTAAGGCTTTCGTTTCTGTAATCTGGTTCAAGACCTACTACGGCTAATAATTCTTGAATAGTTTCTGTTGCTGCTGTCATGATAAATAAATTTTTGGGTAAAAGAAATCCCTGCAAAAATGCATTTTACAGGGATTCTTAGGATAAAACAGTAAAATTATACAGTTAAAGTCTCTTGACCTTTTTCCCAGTTACATGGGCAAAGTTCGTCAGTTTGCAAAGCATCTAGTACTCTGATTACTTCTTTAACGTTACGACCAACGCTTAAATCATTTACACTTGCCCAACGAACGATACCTTGAGGATCGATGATGAACGTAGCACGGTAAGCGATTTTTTCGTTTGGCTCTAAAATATCTAAAGCTTCAGCTAAAGATTTAGAAGTATCTGCTAACATTGGGAATTTCAAATCACGTAAATCATCGTGGTGAGTTCTCCATGCAGCGTGAACGAATTCAGAATCCGTAGATGCACCGATTAAGGTAGTATCACGGTCACGGAATTCACTGAAGTTGTTGTTAAATTCTGCGATTTCTGTTGGGCAAACAAAAGTAAAATCTTTTGGCCACCAGAACATACAAGTCCATTGGTTGTTTTCGTTGATTAAAGAATCTGAAGTAATTGTTTCGAATTCTTTACCTTTTTCTAGACTAACTACTGCAGTTTTTGAGAATGACGGGAATTGTTGACCTATATTAATCATAGTTTTTATTTTTTAAATTTCGTACCGCAAAGGTAAGGCTATATCCCCTGATTTGCAACCAAATTCAAGAGATAACAGATACTTAATACTGATACACATATAGACAAAATCTATACTTTAGTATTTAATATAAGTTTTTTTCTATTTACTTTTTCAAGGTGGTTTCGAACAGTTTATAGATGCGTTTATACTCGTCGGTCCAGCTCGAAGGCTCCACAAAACCATGATCTTCAACAGGATATACCGCCAACTCCCAGTTGTCTTTGCCCAGCTCAATGAAACGCTGCGACAGTCGGACGATGTCCTGGAACTGCACATTCTCATCTACCATGCCGTGACACATCAGTAAATTACCCTTTAAACCCTTCGCAAAATAGATCGGAGAGCTGCGTTTATAGGCCAGTTCATCATTAAAAGGCTCATTTAAGATATTTGAAGTATAGCCATGGTTATAATGCGCCCAATCGGTAACCGACCTTAATGCCGCACCACTGCTAAACACATCAGGTTCGTTAAATAAGGCCATTAGGGTGATAAAACCGCCGTACGAACCTCCATATATGCCCACATGCTTCGGATCTACGTTATATTTCTCTACCAGCATTTTGACGCCATCTACCTGATCCGTTAAATCTTTTCCACCCATATGTCTGTAAATACCCGTCCTGTGGTCTCTGCCATAGCCAGAACTTGCGGTATAATCAATGTCGATCACCGTATAACCGTTATCCGCCAGCATATTATGGAACATATACTCCCTCGAATACTGGCTCCACCAATAATGTACGTTCTGCAAATAACCTGCGCCATGGACAAAAACTACTGCCGGACGGTTTGGATGCGGTTTTTTAGTCGGGTATACCCTTGCATAAACATCAGCACCATAACGGTTTTTAAACGAAACCAGATCTGGCTCCCTCCATTTGTAAGCTTTGAACTCTTCGGAATTGGAATTGGTTACCTGAACCGCCTTTGCACCTGGTTTATTGGCTTGGATATACAGCTCCCATGGTTTATTCATATAGGAATAATTGATGGCCAGCCACTTTTCATCCGGAGATAGTGTGACCTCATTTCCACCTTTCATACTGGTCAATTGCACCAATGGACCGCCATTTACAGGCAGTTTATAGAAATGAGTGATTCCAGGGTGGTCTTTATTTGCCTTGATATAGAAGGTTTTCTTGTCTTTTGAAAGCTCCAGATTTTGTACTTCCCAATGACCGGAAGTCAGTTGTTTTTTTACGCCAGTGGCGATATCTGCCAGGTACAAATGACTGTATCCAGAGGCCTCACTTTGAAAATAGAAGCGGTTTTGATCTACCCAACCTACATTTCCCCAACCAATGCCAGGGCCGCCAATCCAGGCCTCATCTCTTTGTCGGTCGATTAGGCTCAGATTTCCGGTAGCGCCATCCAGTTTAAGGATCCAGCGATCCTTATTGTCCTGCGCTTCGGCAATCATGATGGCCGCCGTTCCAGACGCATTCCAGTACGGCCCATCCAGGTTTACCTGACGGTCTTCATTCTTCTTTTGACGCTCGGCCAGTTGCTTCGGATAGTCCTTCACATAGTCAGGAAGGTCTTTTATCCCCGGAATTTGCTCCGTATGTACGTTATAAACAGTATCCCGCTGCTGGTCATAAATATAGAATTTAAAGGTTGGCAATGGCTCCCCCACCTTGGTTCTCCCCGCAATGTCTTCCGTATATCCGGAAGCTGTGATATAATTGGGAACAATCGTGTTTACACCGCCTGCCGCAGGGCTAACCAGCTTATAACTCACAAATCTGGCATCCGGACTAACCACCAATCCGCTCAAAAATTTGTCTTCCAGATAAATCGGTCTTAATGTTTTCTCGGCTTTTTCAGGATTGATGTTTCCAAACCTTCCTTTAGTTGGTTTTCCTGCTGCATTTCTCTTCTTAATGATATCAAAAAGATTCGTCTGATCGTCCTTTAGCCAGGTATTCTGGATGGCAGCATTGCTTTTATCAGCGATTTTTCCGGTTTGATCAGTTCCGGTCCCTGTTTTATCTCCTGTACTTCCAGGTTTTCCTTTGACAAAGTTTGTCAGTTGTCTGATTTCATTACTTTTCAAGTTCAGCGCAAAAAGATTGTCGCCACGCTGAAAAACCACCCCGCCATCTTTCAGGAAAGCAGGTTTAATTTCCCTTTCCATCGTACGTGTTAACCGTTGCTCAGTTTTCGTTTTTGGGTGATACAGGTATAAATCGCCGGCTTTTTCAACGATTCCCATCGAACGGTCTTCCGAATAAATATAGTTTGTGCCCAGGGCTGCGGTTTTCGCTTTTTCCTCCGACTTTTCTCTTTTCAAAGAGGCTGCCTGAACCTGATAACCTTCAGATTTCTCTTTATTTTCAGGATTCCAGTCAAAAAAAACTACTTTACTATCGGCCGACCAGCGGAAATTTGTTGGGGCAACACCGATCCATTTCTGGTCGCGCATGATTTTTTCGACACTTAAAGTTGGGCTTTGTTGCGCCTGAGCGGCAGTCGCGGCAAATAACACCAGGGTAATTAATCTTTTCATTTTGTTTGTTTTGGTAATTCAGACCGGCATTCGGCTTTCGGCCGGCCTGCTGGGTCAATATTTACTTTATATTAGGTTAATATTTACATCTAAAAGGGCTTCCCGGATCCCTCTGGCAACTGTTTAAATCCTAAATAACAAGGAGCAAACGCTGCTTTTAATAACAAAGGACGAATCCTAAATAACAAGAGACAAACGCTGCGCTTCATCACATAGGGCAAAGCCTTAATGGCAACAGGAAAAACCCCCAACGGTAATGGCCAAATCGAGGATCAAACGCCCTGGTAAACCAATTTTTCCGGAAGGAACATCAATTTGAGTATAAGCGCATTTCATTTTGTATATTTAGTAACCTCAAAGGAGGTCCTTTTTAACTCGCATAAACTAGCCGGCATTTATGATACCAACGATTAACTCCGTTTTTAAAGCACAGCAGACGCATAAATATACACTTAGAAACAGCAATGCAACGCAACGAATTGATAAATTAAATGCTTTAAAAAGTAGCATTGAGGCCTATGAAAAGGAAATTTATGCGGCCTTAAAAAGCGACTTAAGGAAAAGTGAGTTTGAATCGGCAATCACCGAAATCGTTTTTATTTACAGCGAGATCGATTTCGCGATTAAGCACCTGAGCAGCTGGATGCGCCCGGTAAAAGTGGGCAAAACCATTACTGCGCTGATGGCGAAAAACAGGATTTATTACGAACCAAAGGGTGTTTGCCTGATTATTTCGCCATGGAATTACCCCTTTCAGCTGATGATGGCGCCACTAATTTCGGCCATTGCTGCCGGAAATTGCGCCATATTAAAGCCTTCAGAATTGAGTGTTGCAACCAGTTCAGTCATCTGTCGGATCATTGAAAAATGCTTTGAGGAATCGGAAGTCTGCTGTTTTGAAGGAGACGCGAAAATCTCTACACACCTACTCAGTCTGCCCTTTGATCACATCTTTTTTACAGGAAGTACCGCCGTTGGAAAGATCGTTATGGAGGCCGCGGCCAAAAACCTGACCTCTTTAACCCTGGAACTGGGTGGAAAATCACCAACACTGATCGACGAAACAGCCAATCTGGACACCGCAGCCGAAAAAATTGCCTGGGGGAAATTGACCAATGCCGGTCAGACTTGTATTGCGCCCGATTATATCTTAATTCATGAATCCCTGGAACAAGCTTTTATCGAAAAATATAAAACGGCAGTCCAGAAAATGTTCTATACGGAATCCGGAACGCTAAATCTGGATAGCTATGCTAAAATCATCAACAAAAGACATTTTAACCGCATTGAGGGGCTGATTTCTGATGCGGTAGAGAAAGGTGCGACCATGCCTTATGGCGGCAAAGGAGAGGAAGCTACGCAAACCATTATGCCCACGATTCTGCGGGGCTTACCGGAAAATGCAAACATCATGAAGGAAGAGATTTTCGGCCCCGTATTGCCCGTTATCCCATTTAAAACGATAGAAGAAGCCATTGCGTTGATCAACAAAATGGACAAACCACTGGCACTTTACGTTTTTAGTGAGGACAAGAACAAGATTCAGCAGGTGATCAAAAATACCAGTGCCGGAGGAACCTGTGTCAATGATGTATTGATCCACATCAGCAACCCGAAACTACCTTTTGGTGGGGTAAATGGCAGCGGATTGGGCAGCTGCCACGGACAATTTGGCTTCAAAACCTTTTCTCATGAAAGAGCAGTTGTTTTTCAATCTAAACTGGAAATGAGCACCCTGATTTATCCGCCTTATGAGAAAAAAGGATGGGTGTTAAAATGGTTGAAAAAGCTGATGTAGGCTACCCGATTCGTACAGAGGTCATAGTTAAAGAGCCTGCAACTGCCTTATCGTTGAAAAGCGAGACCGGTTCCCGATCATTTTTTAGCCCCAGCGTATACATGAGTGGCAGGTAATGTTCCGGTGTCGGAATCGCCAGCATTGCTGCTTTTCCAAGTGTCTGATAAGCCTGTAAGGGCTGGTGTTCGTTGCTTAAAATCAGTCGTTTAAATTGATCATTGATCTCTAAAGCCCAGTCGTAACCACCGCCATTGATCATTTCCCAGCTCATCATCCTCAGGTTATGCACCATATTACCGCTACCCAGGATCAGTACTCCCTTTTTACGCAATTCATACAGCTCTTTGGCCAGCTCATAATGGAAACGCGCATCCTTCGTATAATCAATGCTCAGTTGTACCACAGGCACATTTGCTTGCGGATACATGTGCCTCAATACCGTCCAGGCACCATGGTCTAATCCCCAATCGTGGTCCAGACCTACTTCTACACTAGTGATCAGTTTTTGAGCGGCTATAGCCAGATCCGGACTTCCCGGAGCGGGATAATCAACATCAAATAAAGCCTGAGGAAAGCCTCCAAAATCATGAATCGTAGTAGGGAAATCCATGGCCGTTAAATGCGTGCCTTTGGTAAACCAATGCGCAGAAACGACAATTACAGCCGTTGGAACAGGAATATCCTGAGCCATTTCCGCCCATTTGGCACTAAATTCATTGTCTTCGATCCCGTTCATCGGAGAACCATGGCCCATAAACAAAACGGGCATTAAATAATCCTGTACCGGTAAATGCTGACTAAAAGTTCGGAATTGCGATAAGTTTGTCATGAGATTAAAAAGAAAAAATCAAGATTAGAGAGAAAGAAAACAAGGGTAGCGCCCTACCCTTGTCTATCCTATGCTACCTGAAAAATCAAGCCCTTATTTAGCTTTTACAAATTCCAGGTTTAGAGAAATTTTAACGTCTTTAGCAACGCCCATTCCTGAAGGATCAAACTTGATGTTATAATCCAGGCGGTTAATGGTCGTATTTGCTGCGAAACCAACTTTCGTTGTTCCTTTATCATCCGTATGTGTGCCCCCTAAAACCACATTAAATTTTACATCTTTAGTAACGTCACGAATGGTCAGTTTACCTGTCAATTCGTAATCATTTCCTTTCAATTTTTTGAAAGAAGTACTCTCAAAGGTCATGGTTGGAAATTGCTCTGCATTAAAGAAATCATCCGATTTCAAATGTTTATCACGGGGTTCTACCCTACTGTCAATGCTATTTACATCTACTGTAAAGTTAACTTTAGCATCTACAAAATCAGCTTTTGGAGCTTCAATTGTGCCATTAAATTTATTAAATGAGCCGTCTACAAATGAAATCCCCATGTGACCTACAGAGAAATTCACAAAAGAGTGCATCGGATCAACCGTCCATTTCGTTTGTGCGAAAGACGCAACGCTGACAGACAGCGCAACCAACAATAAAAATACCTTTTTCATAATTCTATAATTTAATGATTTACAAATGTATAACGATTAAAAATACAGAATATTGATCTATGATAAGAAACAACGAAACGGAATTATTTTAACACATTGTAAAAGTTAAATTCCGCCCTGATCATGTACATATTCTTGTTGTAACGGTTGGCAATATTACCGGCCGCCTGAAACCTATAGCCCAGATCGATGCGCGTTCTGCTGTTGATGATCATTTGAACAGCTGGTGCCAGATCCACATAAGACCTTCCGTTTTCAGGATTGGTTTTACCCAATACCTCAAAATAGAGGTTGAAATTTGGCTGATTATAGTTCTTATAGACAAAAGGCAAGACCAGATAACCCGAAGAAAGGCTGTATCCCAGCATGTGATTTGGCTGAGGCATCCCCAACAGCTGTTTGCTATCGCGCTCAAAAGCCTTCGAATAGCTCACTGTAGCCGATAAAGCCAATTTATGCAGCAACTGCGTGAAAACAAATCCACCCTGAATACCTGAATTATCGCCTTCCAGATTGATATCTTCTGAATAAGTTGGCCTGTTGCTCATACTTACCCTTCCAAATGCCGCAGCACGGAAATGGCGCTTCATCTCATCGATAGAAAGGAACCTGTATTTGGCGTATAAACTACCCCCTTCGGCCTTAAAACTGCCGTCCATGTTAGATAAAAACCCTTGTGCATGTACCATCAGGTTCTTATTGAAACCAAACATCAGCTCTGGTGTGGTTCTGATGTTAAAATCAGGACTTACCCTGCCTTCATTGGTTAACCTAAACCCGACAGATTTTGCCGGCATATTGCTTGCAGGCTCCGAAAACACGTATAATTCCTGCGCCTGAGCAGTGGTTCCTACCGCAAAAGCGATGGGAACCAGTAAAAATTTAAGAAATCTCATGCGCTGCTATTAAATGCTTAAGTGATAAATACGAGTTTTTTTACCATCTACAACACCTGAACCGCTGGTATAGGTTTCAGATTTCAGCGTTGCTGCTTTTTTTTTGAATTCTGCACCTGAGATAAAGTTTTTGTCGACTACAGTTGCCGTTACCGGACCGTTTAACGTCTGACTTTTTTGATTTAAAAACTGGTAAACATTGGTTCCGGCAGTCGCCAGGCCTTTGTCATCTACCTTAGTATTGTTGAAATTGAAAACCGCAGTTAAGTTCCCTACAGAGAAACCTGCATCTTCTACTTTCTTTCTGATCTGGTCGATATTTACGGCTTTATCCTTTTTAAAAGTAATGGCAAACAGGTTTTTATTCAGATCCGGTTCAATCGCATCCACGAAATCCAGGGTTCTCAAAGACTTTTCAGTAGCCTGAGAACACATCGAACAGGTTAAGCCGGTAACTTGTAACTCAGCAGTAGTAATTTGTTGTGCAGAAGCTTTTCCTGCGATTAAAACGATAGAAAGTATGATTAGATTTTTGATAGTATTCATGATATGGGTATAATTTATATGTTTAAAAATGAACTCGTTGACGGCCAGATAAAGACGCGTCAAAGCCTCCACAGCAAGCTTGCTGCAGAGAAAATAAATTATTCCTGGTCTAATTTCTGAATACGCAATGGTAAGCGTGAAGGGAGAGGATGGCTGATAAAGGCGGTGCCTTGTTTTCTACCTTGCTGAATAGCGTAGGCATCAACTGACGGAAAACTTCCGAAATCAGCGGACTAAACAGCATTTCCAGACTGAAATCCGTCGGAAGCTTCACTTTAGCACCCACCTGATGGCTGTCCTTAATTTTCGCTTCTATAGATTTGTCCTTGCAACAATCGCCGGATTCCTGTTTTTTTGTGGATGCTTTGCAGGCGCTGCAACTTGCAGTTTCTACCCAGCGAACCTCAGAAAGCTTGCCACTACAAAAGTGCATATTCAATGCAACCCCGATCATGGTGATCAGGTAAAATGCACATAGGCCTAAGGTAAGTTTTTGTCGCAGCTTCATGTTTTAACAAAAATACTCATAATACTCAGAGAAAACGACTGCCCCTTTTAATAAAGCAGATTTACCTTAACTTAGCCCTAAATTTGACTATATAATGAAGAAATTCTGCGTCCTTATCCTGTGTTTCTGTTTAAGCACGGCCTTCGCTGCCAAACCAAAACACCAATATGTGAGGTTAAAAACTGACCTGGGAGAATGTGTGATCATGCTCTATAACGAAACGCCACTCCACCGTGATAACTTTGTGAAACTGACGAAGAAAGGTATTTATAACGGTACTTTATTCCACAGGGTGATCAAAGATTTCATGATTCAAGGGGGCGACCCGGATTCAAAAAAAGCAAAACCGGGCGAGATGCTGGGCGAAGGAAGTGTTGGTTACACCGTTCCTGCGGAATTCCGCGATAGCCTGTTTCATAAGAAAGGCGTTCTGGCAGCTGCCCGCGATGACAATCCGGAGAAAGCATCCAGTGGCAGTCAGTTTTACCTGGTTCAGGGTCGTAAGTTTAGCGATGAAGAGCTGGATCGTACAGAAACGAGCCGTTTAAAAGCCAAAATCCCTGCCTACCAACGCGAAGTTTATAAAACTATTGGTGGCGTACCGCACCTCGACCGCAAGTATACCGTTTACGGAGAAGTGGTTCAGGGCATCGACCTGATTGATCTGGTAGCGGCTGTTCCGACAGATAAAAATGACCGCCCGGCTGCCGATGTGAAGATGACCATGACGGTCTTGAAACGTCGCGAAGCGAAAAAACTAGAAAAAGAAATAGAGAAAGAATTGAAATTTAAAGAAAACTCCCCTTTAAGGGCATAAACCATATCATACCGATGAAAATCATTTCATACAACGTCAACGGCATCCGTTCTGCCACTACAAAAAACTTCATTGGCTGGTTACAATCTACCGATGCAGATATGGTTTGCTTGCAGGAAGTGAAAGCATTGCCGATCCAGATTCCGGAAATCCTGACTTTAATCGAGCAGCTGGGTTACCACCATTACTGGTTTCCGGCAGAGAAAAAAGGATACAGTGGCGTGGCGATTTTTACTAAAATCAAACCTAATCATGTAGAATATGGTTGTGGCGAAGAATGGATCGACAAAGAAGGACGCATCATCAGAGCCGATTTCGACACTTTCTCTTTAATGAGTGTGTATTTGCCATCCGGTTCCAGTGGAGACGAGAGACAGGTTAAAAAGTACGAATTCATGGACTTTTTTAACAACTATATCGGAGAAGTTCGCAAAGAACATCCAAATCTGATCATTTCCGGAGATTACAACATCTGCCATACCGCCATTGACATTCACAATCCGAAATCCAATGCCAAATCTTCGGGATTCTTACCGGAAGAAAGAGAATGGATGGAGCTGTTTTTGAATAACGGTTTTATTGATACTTTCAGACATTTCAACAAAGACCCACATCATTATACCTGGTGGAGTTTCAGAGCGGGATCGAGAGGAAAGAACCTGGGTTGGCGTATCGATTACCACCTGGCCAGCAAACCGATGTTGGAAAGATTAAAAAACGTGACTATTTTAGCTGATGCCATTCACTCAGATCATTGTCCGGTGATGTTAGAATTAACCCCATAACCCGCTTAAACCATGGCTTCATTACTCATCACCCATATCGGAACCCTTGTTGGCTTACACCCGGAAGGTTTACTGATGCTCAGAGGAACAGAAATGGCGCAACTTCCAACCCTGGAAAACGCCTGGCTCCTTTGCGAAGACGGACTGATTGCTGATTTTGGAACCATGGATGCACTTCCGGTATCATTGCCAAATGACCTGGAAACCTTACATGCGGAAGGTGGCTATGTCTTACCTTCCTGGTGTGATTCCCATTCTCATATCGTTTTCGCCGCCCCGAGGGAGGAAGAATTCGCGATGAAAATTGCAGGAAAAACTTATGAAGAAATTGCTGCTGCGGGAGGTGGTATTTTAAACTCCGCAGCAAAAATGCAGCTGGCGACAGAAGATGCAATTTTCGAAGCCGCTGCACTCCGCTTAAACGATATGATCAGACAAGGCACTGCTGCCCTGGAGATCAAAAGCGGCTACGGACTAACGGTAGCCAGCGAATTAAAAATGCTGAGGGTGATCCGCAGGCTAAAAGAAAGCTTCCCGATTCCGATAAAAGCCAGCTTTTTAGCCGCTCATGCCTTCCCTACTGCCTATAAAAACGACCATCAGGGCTATATTTCGCTGATTATCGACCAGATGCTGCCACAAATTGCAGCCGAAGGCCTGGCAGATTACATGGACGTATTTTGCGAACAAGGTTTCTTTTCGGTGGAGGAAACCGATCAATTGCTGACTGCCGCTGCCAAATATGGCCTCCAGCCAAAAATCCATGCCAACCAGCTTTCCGTATCCGGAGGCGTACAAATCGGTCTAAAACATCAGGCCATCTCCGTAGACCACCTGGAAGCCACAGACGAAGCGGTCATTGCGGCCCTGGCCAATGGAAATACGATCGCTACCCTCTTGCCTTCCTGTTCTTTTTACCTGGGGATTCCTTTTGCCAATGCGAGGGCATTAATCCAGGCAAACGTCCCTGTGGCACTAGCCAGCGACTATAACCCGGGCTCTACTCCTTCCGGTAATATGAATTTTGTGTTGTCTTTAGGTTGTATCAAACTGAAAATGATGCCCGAAGAAGCGGTCAATGCCTGCACTTTAAACGGGGCAGCAGCCATGGAACTCAGCGACGTAACCGGGAGCGTTACCAGAGGAAAAAAAGCCAATCTGATGATCACCAGAGCGATGACTTCCCTGGCCTTTTTACCCTATAGCTTCGGTCAGTCGCAAATAAAAACCATCATTATTAACGGTAAAATCCAATAATGGAAGCCTTAAACACCTATAGCAAAGCCGCGATTTCTGCCCTGGTGAATCACCGGTTAGGAGAAATCAAACTTGGAGAGCAAGTACAGGCTTTCAGCAGCTGGGAAGAACTAAAATACAGTACGGCTACTTTTGTACTGCTGGGTATTCCGGAAGATATCGGTGTACGTGCCAATGAGGGTATTGCCGGGGCAGCTACTGCCTGGGAACCAGCCTTAAAGGCGGTGCTAAACCTACAAAGTACGGATTTTTTAAACGGCAGGGAATTAATGATTCTGGGATATTTTAGCATTAAAGATCCTGAATATACCGCAATCCCGGACCTGCAAAATACCGTCTCAGCAATTGACGAACTGGTCTATCCGGTGATTCAAAAGATCATCGAAGCCGGAAAAATTCCAATTGTGATTGGTGGCGGCCATAATAATGCCTATCCGATCCTTAAAGGAGGCTCAAAAGCTTTCCAAAAAGCAATGGATGTGTTGAATATTGATGCGCATGCAGATTTACGTCCTGCAAGGGGCCGACACAGTGGAAATGGCTTTAGTTATGCTTTAAAACATGGTTTTCTGGAACATTACGCGATTTTTGGCTTGCATGAGAACTATAACAACGGGGTTATTTTAGCTGAAATCGAGGGAAATCCGAAAATAAATGCCGTGTTTTTCGACGAGTTGTTGAAATCCGCAGGGACTTATCAGGAGGCTTTACAACCTTTACTGGATGGCTTAAGCAACGAAACCGGACTTGAAATAGACCTCGACTGCATAGAAAACGTCCTTTCCAGCGCATTTACGCCCTCAGGGTTCCAGCTTAACGACATTAGAAGGATTATCCTCCAATCTAAAAAGAAGTTCGCTTATATGCACGTTTGTGAAGGCGCTACGTTAATGGCAGACGGCAGAACCAGTACTGCTACGGCAAAAACCATCGCTTACCTGATCAGCGATTTCCTAAAAGCGCAATCTGCTTTGAAGTAAAACGGGCTTAATCTCTCAGGAAACCGGAAAAACGTAAATTTTATCCGGTGTGATACATTTATCGAGCCTCACATCATGCTCGTTTACATTATCAATCACGACCATTTCATCCAGCAGCGACAAACCGATCTTTTCCGTGGCCATCCCTTGTAAAAACCGATCGTAAAAGCCTTTTCCGTACCCTACACGATAGCCGTTCTTGTCGAACGCAATCAAGGGCACAATCACCATTTCGATCTCTCCGCTATGAATTTTCGCCTTTACAGGCTCCAGAATCTGGTAGGCATTCATTTCCAGGTCATCCATCCCTTCAAAATAATGATGTGTCATCAAAGAAGTTTCAAAATCAGCTCTGGGTACCACAATCTTTAGCTGCGGATGGTGTATTTTAAGCCAGTTGATGATCAAAAAAGTATCCGGTTCGTTCCGGGATTTAATGGGCAGGAAAATATGGAGGGTTTTAACTTTAGACAGGTCCAGTTTGATAAACTGAGCGAGTAATTTTTCAGAAAGTTCTTGTACTCTTTCTGGAGAAAGTGCCTTTCTGATGGGCAGGATTTGTTTTCTGATGCTGGTTTTGTCCATGTTTGCTATTGCTGATCAGCAGGAATTCTAAGCGAAGCGCTGAAAAAGTTGAAGCTAAGAAAAAAAAACCTTGTAAAAAAAGATGGCTTCGGGAACCACTCCGAAGCCACAATCAACCTAAACCTAAAACTAAACTATGAAAATTCTTATTTTACTCTTTATATATATACTCCTTGCGGAGCTTTATTTTAATTTTTAATCTGAAATAATCGTTGGCCATCCAGCCCTTATTTCGTTCTGCAAAGGTAAATACTATTTTTGAATCTCACAATAGTATTTTAAAAAAATATTTAAATACCGTCTTTTCACCGTTTAAACGGCATTCAAGGGCGATAAAAAATAAAATTATGACACTATTTATAGTCAGTTACCTGAATGCGGTGCTGGCAAAATGAATACTCGACCTCCTGATTTGACCCTACTATGACTAACCTTTGGTCGGTAAAGTTGGCAATTAAGGCCAGATACCAGTCGATTCCCTGCTGATCCAGATTGGAAGTTGGCTCATCTAAAAGGAGTATCGGACTATCGGAACAGAAGGCCAGCACCAGTTTAGTGCGCTGTTTCATTCCCGAAGAGAAGTATTTTAAAGCCTTATCCTGCGACTTCTCCAGTCCCAGCAGCTCCAACACTCCTGCTTTAGTCATGTCTTTGTACAAGCCCTTAAATTTGAAATGGAAATCAATGGTCTCTTCCAGCGTAAACTCTTCGATGAGATCGAGGTAAGGCGCTGCGAAGCTGAGGTGCTGGTAAATGTTTTCTACCGGCACGATTTTCTCCTTCTGATAGCTGATCTGGCCCTCAGAAGGAGATAAATTGCCGAGAATCATGCTCAATAAAGTCGACTTTCCAGAACCGTTAGGCCCAAGGATGGCATAAGTACCGGGTGCATTAAATTCGTAATCTACATTACGAAAAATCCACTCCTGGTTAAACCTTCTGCCGGCTTTCTCTAAGCTGATTTTCATCAAATAATATTAGCTACCAGAACCAAAGCCTTTCATCACACCTCTGTTCGAGTTTCTGATGAATTCTAAGATTTCGTCTCTGATTTCTGTAGGTGCAAATTCTGCTTCAATCATATCCAATGCTTTACTTACATTGTTATGTTTCACAAATAACACACGGTAAATTTCCTGAATTTCATTGATTTGTTCCGAAGAAAAACCTCTTCTTCTCAAACCAACAGAATTGATACCTGCATAAGAAAGTGGCTCACGAGCCGCTTTAACATACGGAGGAACGTCTTTTCTCACCAATGAACCACCGGTTACAAAGGCATGAGAACCAACTTTCACAAACTGGTGAATCGCTACTAAACCGGCAAGAACCACATAATCACCGATGGTGATGTGACCTGCAAGTGTGGTGCTGTTTGAGAAAATACAGTGATCACCAACCTCACAATCGTGAGCGATGTGAGAATACGCCTGGATCAAACAGTTGCTGCCGATGACAGTTTTCCATTTATCTTTAGTACCTCTGTTGATGGTTACACATTCTCTGATCGTGGTATTATCGCCGATCTCTGCAGTGGTTACTTCCCCTGCAAATTTCAAATCCTGAGGTACGCCAGAGATCACAGATCCCGGGAATACACGGCAATTTTTACCTATTCTGGCGCCATCCATGATGACTACATTTGACCCGATCCAGGTACCTTCACCAATTTCTACATCCTTGTGTATTACTGCAAAAGGCTCAATTACTACATTATCGGCAATTTTTGCCTGCGGATGTATATACGCTAAGGGTTGTATCATGATACGGTTTCGCTTTCTTTTACTTTAACAATTTGGGCCATCATCTCTGCTTCCACCACTACTTTACCACCTACCATGCCGACACCTTTCATTTGCGCGATGCCTCTTCTGATGGGTTCCATTAAGTCACATCTGAATACGATCGTATCACCAGGCGATACCTGAGCTCTAAAACGTACATTGTCAATTTTCAAAAACAAAGTCAGGTAATTTCTTGGGTCTTCAACAGTACTTAATACTAAAATACCACCGGTTTGTGCCATTGCTTCGATCTGAATTACACCCGGAAATACCGGAGCGCCAGGGAAGTGTCCTTTAAAGAACTCCTCATTCATCGTTACATTTTTAACACCAACTACGTGTGTTTTAGACAATTCCAGAATCTTATCGATAAACAGGAATGGCTGTCTGTGTGGCAGAATCTCCATAATCTGAACCACATCATATAGTGGTTTTACAGAAGGATCATAGATATGCTGTACTTTTTTATTTTTCTCTTTTTTAATGGCTGCTTTGATTTTCTTAGCAAAAGCCACATTGGCAGCATGTCCGGGACGTGCAGCCATGATATGACCTTTTAAGTGAACCCCTACCAGGGCAAGATCACCGATCATATCTAACAATTTATGTCTGGCAGGCTCATTCTGGTAGCGCAATTCCATATTATTTAAAATGCCCTGAGGAGCCACTTCAATCGCGCTTCTGTTGAAGATCGTTGCCAGGTGGTCTAACTCTTCTTTAGTCACTTCTTTATCTACAATCACGATGGCATTGTTCAAATCTCCACCTTTAATCAGGTTGTTTTGAAGCTGGTATTCCAATTCGTGAAGGAAACAGAAAGTTCTGCAGGAAGCAATTTCTTTTTTAAATTCTGCAATGCTGGAAATACCGGCATGCTGACTTCCCAATACAGGAGAATTATAGTCGATCATACAAGTAAACCTGTAATCATCTAATGGCATCGCCACGATTTCGACTTTTCTATCCGGTTCCGTATACGTAATGTTATGCGGAATCGAGAAATATTCGCGGTCTACGCTTTGTAACTGGGCACCAACACTTTCCAGTGCTTCCAGGAACATAATTGCGCTACCATCCATGATTGGCGTTTCAGGGCCGTCCAGCTTAATCAGCACGTTATCAAGGTCCATCCCAACAAGAGAGGCCATTACGTGTTCTACTGTACTGATACTGGCACCGTTCTGAGAAATTGTAGTTCCTCTGGCAGTGTCCGTAACGTTGTCACAATCAGCATCCACAATCGGGCTTCCCGGTAAATCGATTCTTTGAAATTTAAATCCGTGATTTTCTGGTGCCGGACAAAAAGTAAGCGTCACATTTGCTCCGGTATGAAGGCCTACGCCCGATACAGAAACTTCGCCTTTTATGGTTTTTTGCTTCACATTCATTATTTTGCTATTGTGCTGTTTTGTTCAATTAATGCTTTGAGTTCTGAGATAGTATTTTCTAATGCCATGATGCGTTTTTCAACGGTTGGCAGTTGTTTAAAGATCACTGAAGCCCTCATCCAGTCTCTTAAAGGCTGTGCAGGGCTACCATGCCATTGTTTAAACTCTGTAGTCGTATTGAAGTTGATTCCTGCCTGAGCACCAATCTGAGTTCCTTTGGCAAGGCTCAGGTGACCAGCAATACCTACTTGTCCGCCAATAACCGAATTTTCGCCGATTTTTGTGCTTCCAGAGATACCGGTTTGTGCCGCAACAACGGTATGTGCGCCAACATCAACATTGTGAGCAATCTGAATCAGATTGTCAAGTTTTACACCTTTTCTAATGAAAGTAGAACCCATCGTAGCGCGGTCTACCGAAGTATTTGCGCCAATTTCGACATCGTCTTCAATCACGACATTCCCAATCTGTGCAATCTTCGAATACGTGCCATCCGGTTGTGGCGCGAAGCCAAAACCATCGCTACCAATCACGGTATTTGCGTGGATCACAATGTTATTTCCGAGTACAGAACGGTTGTATATTTTTACGCCCGGGAAAATCAGGCAGTTCGTTCCAATGGTAGTATCAGCACCTACATATACCTGCGACTGGATCCTGGTATCATCACCAATCACCACATTTTCGCTGATATAGCTGAATGCTGCAATAAATACATTCTTGCCAATTTTAGCAGAAGGATGGATAAAAGAAGGTTGTTCAATACCAGACTGGATATTCATCTGGTTCATCACCTCATTGTATTTCTCCAGCAAAACTGAAAACGCACTATAAGGATCAGCCACTTTAATTAAAGTGCTTTCGATTGGCTGAGATGGAGAAAAATCATTCCCTACGATGACTACAGAAGCCTTCGTTGAGTATAAATAGTTTTCATATTTTGGATTTGATAGAAAACACAACGATCCGGCAGTTCCATTTTCTATCTTAGAAAGTTCTGTTACCTTAGCATTTTCATCGCCTTCAATGGTGCCATCTATAAATTCGCTTATCTGCTTGGCAGTAAATTGCATCGTACAAAGTTAAGTGTTAAATCGATATGAACAAATAAACCTATTTAGGTTATATTTTTGCCCAATCTAAAAACGGGATTAAAAATTAATTATTTTGTTAAAAAATGCTAAATCATTCTGGGATAGCACAGTATATGTTTGGTTACCGTCTTATCCAAAGATTCTAAATTAGATAAATCCGATGCTTTTGCAATGTCAATGGTGGTATTATTTTTCAACAGAATATTGATATTTCCACTTCCTGCATTGTAGGCGCGGTTTTCTATCTGGTCTGTAAAGACAAAATAATCAACTTCTTTTGGGTTGAGGTTTAGCACTTTTACCGCTTTATCCTTCAATTCCTGAACACGCACAGGATCGGGCGCCTCCGAACTGATCTCTACCTTATATAGGTTACGGCTGATAAACATCTGGCACAATTGGGATAAAATCGGGTCTTTATCGTCCCGCCAAACTTTCACAGAAGTGACAATATCCTGATCATCCAGCTTGAAAAAAGCCAGTAAATGGCTGTCGTCCTGAAAGAAATCTGCTTTTTTGACATCATTTTTCAGGAAATGCTGCAAAGCTGGCGTGGCAAAAAGCGTTTCGCCCCTGCCGGAAAGTTCCTTCGCACGTTCCAGTATTTTAACCAGCAGATATTCTCCGGCAACTACGGTTTTATGAAGGTAAACCTGCCAATACATCAGTCTTCTGGCAATCAGGAAGTTTTCAATAGAATAAATCCCTTTCTCTTCAATCACCAGCTCGCCATCTAATACGTTGAACATCTTGATGATCCGGTCGAAACTGATCACCCCTTCGCTCACTCCGGTAAAGAAGCTATCCCGGTTGAGGTAGTCCATACGGTCCAGATCTAGTTGTCCGGATACCAGTTGTGGCAGGAATTTCTTAGGATAATCGCCTTTAAAAATGTTAATTGCCATCGTTAAACGGCCATTAAACTCCACATTTAGCTTCTCCATGATCAACATAGAAATCGCTTCGTGGTGTACGCCATTTACTAAAGTATGCTCCAGGGCATGAGAAAAAGGCCCATGGCCAATGTCGTGAAGCAGAATGGCAATCGTGGCCGCTTCTTCTTCTTCCCTGCTGATTGCCTGCCCTTTACTTTTAAGGATTTCCAAAGCGAGGCTCATTAAATGCATTGCGCCCAGCGCATGATGAAACCTGGTGTGCAGGGCTCCCGGGTACACCAAATGGGTCATCCCTAATTGCTTAATATACCTTAACCGCTGAAAATAAGGGTGTGAGATCAAGTCAAACACGATTTCAGAGGGGATATTTATGAAGCCATATACGGGGTCATTTATGATTTTCTTTTTGTTCAATCCTTACAAATAAAATTATACGGTACAAAAATTGCTATTTTTATCCATACTAAGAAAGAGAAATACTTTTTTGAAAGATTTAATTTTATTTTATATAAGTACAGCAATGCAGGAAACCAAAATTTTATGGGCCGACGATGAGATCAACTTATTAAAACCACATATACTACTACTAAACGAAAAAGGATACCATGTTACTACTTTTACCAACGGCAATGACGCGCTGGAAGCCTTTGGTAAAGAGCACTTTGACTTAGTTTTTCTAGATGAAAATATGCCGGGATTAACCGGTCTTGAAACCCTTACCGCCATCAAAAATATCAGAAATGATGTGCCGGTGGTATTGATTACAAAAAGTGAAGAAGAAAACTTAATGGAAGACGCGATTGGTTCTAAAATCGACGACTATCTGATTAAGCCGGTGAACCCAAAACAAGTATTATTGACCATTAAAAAGATCATTGACAATAAGCGTTTAGTCAGCGAAAAGACATCTATGGCTTATCAGCAAGATTTCCGCCGACTGGGTATGACGCTGAATGACAGGCTAAGTTATGAGGAATGGGTAGAAGTTTATAAAAAGCTTGTATTCTGGGAATTGGAGCTTGAAAAATTGGATGATCCACAGATGCATGAGATTCTGACTATGCAAAAATCAGAAGCCAATGCACAGTTTTCCAAGTTCATCGAAGACCATTATTTAGGTTGGGTGAATGGCAAAGAAAAAGCACCGTTATTGTCAAATGAACTGTTGAAAAAGAAAGCTTTTCCTTTGATCAATGACAACAATATTCCCGTGTTTTTCATTCTGATTGATAATTTACGTTATGATCAGTGGAAAATTATCAATCCCCTGATTACCGAACATTTCCGTCTGGAAGAAGAAGATACCTATTCGAGTATTCTGCCAACAGCAACGCAATATGCGAGAAATGCGATTTTCTCCGGCCTGATGCCTTTGGAAATGGAAAAACGTTTCCCTCAGCTTTGGCAAAACGATGATGATGAAGGTGGGAAAAACTTACATGAGAGCACATTCCTGACTGAAAATCTGAAAAGAACTTATAGAAAGGATTGTAAACATAGCTACCATAAAATCCTGACTTACGATGATGGTAAGGCTTTGAATGAGCAGGTGAATAATTTGCTTCAGAACGATTTTAATGCGATTGTATACAACTTTGTAGACATGTTGTCTCATGCCCGTACAGATATGCAAATGATCCGTGAGCTGGCCAATGATGATGCCGCCTACCGCTCGCTTACCCTGTCCTGGTTTGAGCATTCTCCTTTGATGGAACTGCTGAAAAAACTAGCGCAGAAAAAGGTGAAATTAGTGATCACTACAGATCATGGAACGATCCGCGTAAAACATGCGAGTAAAGTAATTGGCGACCGTAATACGAACACCAACCTACGTTACAAACAGGGTAGAAACCTGAATTATAACGCCAAAGAGGTGTTTTTGATTAAGAATCCACATGAAGCGCAGTTGCCTAAAATCAACATCAGCTCCAATTATATTTTTGCAAAAGAAGACCGTTATTTCGTTTATCAGAACAATTACAATCAGTTCGTAAACTACTATAATGAGACTTTCCAGCATGGTGGAATCTCTTTAGAAGAGATGATCATTCCGGTAGCTACTTACAGCTCTAAATAACACGATTTTATTGATTTTTTAAAATTTTAAGTTTGTCAGAATTTTTCTGGCAGGCTTGAAGTTTTAGTTTTAGCTATGGGGGCCTTGCCCCGGCTTTACCGCGGGGTTGGCGGGGCCTTGTAGGGCCTCGAAGCCCAACAAAGGAGCGCCAGGGAAGCGACAACGTTTTGGTTTCCGAAAGCACTACTAAACGAGTGCCCTCATAAAATCTTAATTTTCTCTTTGCGCCCGCTTTCTTTTTTCCTTCATTTCTCTTTCCTTTCCATTTACTACCTCTTTCCCTTCTCATTCCTTTTCTTTCATTTTTCTTTCCGATCAGGGTTGCTATAAATTCACTAATTTTGAACGCTTATAAAAACCAATCCTATTCCAATGAACATTGAAGTAAAAAATATAGCCGGTCTGGATCAGGCGGCACAAGAAGTACTTGAATTTGCTCAAAATGACCGTTTTTTCATCTTTGAGGGAGAAATGGGTGCTGGAAAAACGACTTTCATTAAGGCGCTGGCGAAGGCATTAGGCGTTACCGATGTGGTCTCCAGTCCTACATTCTCTATTGTCAATGAATATGATGCCAATGGCCGTACCATTTATCATTTTGATTTTTACCGGATCAAAAACATACAGGAAGCTTTTGATATTGGCTATGAAGAGTACTTTTATTCTGAGCATATCTGCCTGATCGAATGGCCGGAAAAAGTGGAAGAATTATTACCCGAACATTATATTAAAATCGAAATCACAGCACCAACTGAAACGGAAAGATTACTGTCAATTTCCAGAATTTAAATTCTAAATGCACTTATTTTCAGGTATTTTGCTTATTTTGAGATCAAATATCTATAAATAAAATGGCTACAGGATTACGTGAAGGAATGGCCTCTATTGCTCAGAAAGGACTGCTACAGCCCAAAGAGACCATGTCGGAAATCAACAAAAAAACCAATAGTTTATATATTGGCATTCCAAAAGAGATTTCATTTCAAGAGAACAGGATCGCGCTGACCCCATTGTCTGTTGCCTTGCTGATCAATAACGGCCACCGTGTCATTATTGAAAGTGGTGCAGGAACCGGAGCTAATTTTTCCGACAATGACTATAGCGAACAGGGTGCCACCATTTCTTTTCATAAGAAAAGTGTATTTGAGGCGGATATCCTGGTTAAGATCGCGCCACCAACGCTGGAAGAGGTTGCGATGATGCACAAAGGGCAAACGCTGATCTCGGCCTTGCAAATGGGCGGACTAAAAGAAAGTTACCTGAAAGCTTTATTGAATAAAAAGATCAATGCCCTCTGTTTTGAAAACTTACGTGATGAAGGCGGGATTTTAAGCGTAGTTAGGGCAATGAGCGAAATTGTTGGTGCAACCTCAATTTTTATTGCCGCAGAATATCTGAGCTCCGCTACCGGAGGCAAAGGATTGATGCTTGGCGGCTTTACAGGCGTCCCTCCAACCGAAGTTGTCATTTTAGGGGCCGGAACGGTCGGAGAATACGCCGCGCGTACGGCATTATCTCTGGGTGCGGAAGTAAAAGTGTTCGATAGCTCCCTCTATCGCCTCAGAAGGCTCCAGAATAACTTAGGGAGCAGGGTCTTCACTTCGGTGATGCAACCCATCGTTTTGGGGAAGGCAATTACCACTTGCGATGTCGTGATCGGCGCAATTCGTGCAAAACATGGCAGAAGCCCTTGCATTGTCATGGAAGAAATGGTGATGCGCATGAAACCGAATTCCGTAGTGATCGATGTGAGTATTGACCAGGGCGGCTGCTTCGAAACTTCGGAAGTGACCAACCACAGCAACCCCACTTTTAGAAAACATGACGTGATTCATTACTGTGTACCAAATATCGCTTCGCGTGTGCCAAGAACAGCCTCTTATGCGCTGACCAATATTTTTGCGCCCATCTTACTAGACCTCGGCGATCTTGGTGGCCTAACCGGTGTGATCTGGAGTAAACCCGGAATCAGAGAAGCATTATATATATATCAGGGACACCTCACCAATAAAGACCTTGCCAGCATGTTTAATCTCCCTTTTAAGGATATTGAACTTTTGGTAGTCTCCAACCAATAGCCCATGATCCAATCCATTTCCCTGATTTTAATTTCCGCTCTTTTTTTTCAGAATCCCGTAACTATCCCTGCAAAAACTTCGGGAAATGTCCCTGGGGGAAGTCAAAGAGCTACACCAGGAAAATCCCCGGTAGCTGCCTCCGGAAAATCCGCAGGAACTCCTTCAGGAAAAAATCAGGTAGTTCGCTCTAAAAAGAATTCAGCAGCCTTCTCTAACATAACCCCGGGAGCTGTCGCTAAGAAGCAACCTTTAAAGGTGCTCAGCAGTTTTGCTGCCTACGAAAAGGCGTATGGCCTGGACCCAAACCAGGAGCTGCTGGAGCTTGAAAAAGAAATTCCCGGTATCGCGCTGGATATTCGCTATGCGACCAATAATAATTTCATGAAAATCGCCGTATATAAACAGGCCCGTGCTTTTGCAAGGAAACCGGTTGTATTGCAACTTCAAAAAGTGCAGGCCGTTTTAGCGAAACAAGGCTATGGCCTGAAAATTTACGACGCTTACCGCCCTTATACTGCCACAAAAACCTTGTATCTTAAAGCGGCTAATAAAAACTTTGTGGCCAATCCGAAAGTAGGATCCCGGCACAACAGAGCTTGTGCCATAGACCTGACCCTCGTGAATCTGAAAACAGGAAAAGAGCTGGAAATGCCCACACCTTACGACAGTTTTTCTCCCCTGGCAGCGGCAAATTATCTGAAGCTTCCGGCGGCCGCATTAAAAAACAGGAACCTGCTGATTCAGGTGATGCAAGCCCATGGTTTCAGGGTGTTATCAAATGAATGGTGGCATTTCGACTTCAGGGGCTGGCGGAATTACGACCTGCTGGACATTCCTTTTGAACAGTTATAATTTATACTTAAACCCATTAATCCTGCGTACTAATTTATTAAATTAGTGTTATGAAATGGTCTCGCTTCCTGATCAATGCAATACGGGTAAAAACCCTGCTCCTGCTGCTTATAGTCAGTTTGACGATAAAAAACAGTTATGCCCAGGATTTCCAGTTTTCAAATGACCGGAAGAAAGATGCCATTAGTTTCCTGCTATTGAAAAATCTGGTTGTGATTCCTATTTATATCAATGAAAAAGGTCCCTTTAACTTCATTTTAGACACCGGTGTTGGTCCGATGATCATTTCCGATCCCCACATTGCAGACAGCTTAAACATTAAAGATTTACGAACGATCAAAATTTCCGGTCTGGGTAAAGGGGACGAAATTGAAGCCTATGTTTCGAGCGCAGTCAATGCACGAATTGGAAAATCAAGGCTGAATCATATCCCAACCGCCATTTTGAAGGAAGATCTATTCCGCCTGTCCAGCTACCTGGGGATGCCAATCCATGGAATATTAGGCTACCATTTCTTCAAAAGTTTCATCGTGGAACTTAAATATTCCAGCAAAAGAATGATTTTTTATGTGCCTTCTTATGGCCGGAAAATCAAAGGAGAACGAATTCCCCTGGAAATGATCAACGATAAACCTTATGCGAAAGTACAAGTGGAGTCTCCGGAACTTGGTACTTTGACGTTAAAAATGCTGGTCGACAATGGCGCAAGTCATGCGATATCATTAGAAACACTGAATAAAGACCCTTTCCCACTGCCACCGGTTACCATACAGGCCAATCTGGGCGTCGGACTCGGCGGCCCCATCAGTGGCCATATCGGAAGGATTCCTCTGTTCAAAATCGGGTCTTTTGAATTGAAAAATGTGCTCACTGCTTATCCGAAATATGAGGAGGTTGCAGCAAAAGTATTTGTGAATGACCGGAATGGAAACCTCGGGGCAGATATCCTGAACCGTTTTGACATTACTTTCGATTATGCTGATAATGCCATGTATCTGCGGAAAAACGGGAATTTCAAGCGCCCATTTCAACATGATATGGCCGGAATGGAAGTTTACTCTGAAGACACCCAGCTTCAGCGCTATTTTATTGGCCGCATTGAGCCTGGTTCTCCGGCAGAAGAAGGCGGATTGCTAGCAGAAGACGAGATCGTTTACCTCAACTTCGCTCCTTCCACAAGTTACACGCTGTCGGATCTAAACAAGATTTTCAGGGACGGAAACCATAAAACAGTCATTATAACGGTGTTGAGGAAGGGAGATCTGCTCATTCGGATCATAAAACTGAAACAAAGAATCTAAAATCTGCCGATTCTTATAACTTTGTGCACGAAATTAATCCATTACCTTTATTTTCCCTGCATGTCCAAAAAGCTCATTTATATCTTATTAGCCGCCCTTAGTGTTTTTGCAAGCTGTACCGCTGAAAAGAAAGAAGAAAAGAAACTGCAGCCTGGTCAATTGACTTTTGAGTCAATAAAAGGCATTAAATACCATGAGGTAAAGCGTCGTTTCAGTACCGGATTATCATTTGATAGCCTGGGTTTTCAACAGGAACCAAGCTGGATCATTCAGTTCAAATCAAATGACTCGATCATGGCTTATAGTCCGCAAAAAAAGAGAATGCAGACTTTCTTTTTACAACATGACCATGGCGATGTTTACAATTTCGCGAAAGAGTGGTTTAGAATCAAGAAGATCAGTAAGGATAGTGTTTTGATGCAACGTTTGCAGGTGATCAACAGAGAGATTATGAAAGATATCCGGTCGGATGTAAACATCACTTATTATTCCGAAGATTATATTCAAAATGTCCTCAAAACCACCGCTGAGGATTTACAGAAACCATCCAAAGCCGATACCGCTTTTATCCGGAAATTAACGGCAGGCAGCAATCAAAAGCCCGGAGATCCTGACCTGGCATTCGGAGCGCGGCAACCGGTCGTATTTAAGTCGCTGAGTGATATGATCAAGGTGAGAAAAATCGATGTTGTGGATCGGATTAACGGCCAGACTGAGGCTTATGATTACCTGTTTCCAAAGTATAAAATAACCATTTCCCGTGCATATGAAGACTTCGGTTATGATTTCAGCGTGGTCGTAGATGCGACAGGTCAGATGCACCTGGGCAAGTTCCGCACTTCTACCCCTGAAAACTATGAACCGAGAAAGAAAACACTGGAAGCAATCATTAGAATATACCTGCAAAACCTCTTAAAAACGCAACCAGGAACGACTCTCGGGATCCCACATTCCAGCGAAATAAATCTGAGTATTTCCGGGAGGAAATAATGGCATAAAACACCCGAAAAGTTACATTTATCAAATACCGAACCTCCTGTGTATTATTAAAAATAATATGTATCTTGCACACTTAATTTATTAATAAATAATACAATGCAAGAAGGAACAGTAAAATTTTTTAATGTAACTAAAGGTTTCGGATTCATCATTCCAGCTAACGGAGATAGCGAAATTTTTGTACATTCAACAGGCCTTATCGATGAAATTCGTGAAAACGACAAAGTTGAATACGATGTTGAAAGCGGTAAAAAAGGGTTGAATGCGATTAATGTTAAAGTAATCTAGATTATTAAAAACATAATTGTACAGCATCGCGGACAACCGCGATGCTTTTTTGTTTAAAAGGGGTTTATTCTGGCGGTTTTAAAGGGAGTAATTCCTGTCTATTTCCGTGCCTGAATAAGCTCAAACAGCCGCTCCGGTTCATTGGTTGTAATGAATTCTATATCCTGATCTAAAAGCCAGTTCATGTCTTCCACGGTGTTAACCGTCCAGGCATTTAAGCTCAGACCCAGCGCTTTTGATTTGCTAAACCAATCGCCATTTTTATAGACGGAAAAATGATAGTCGGCACCATCAAATCCCGATGCTTTTAACTTTTCTAAAGACACATCTCCGTTGAGGTAAGCGAACTTCGCTCCCGGTTGTAGGCCCATAATTTCTTCTCCTATCGGGTAACTAAAGCTGATGTAATCTACCCAGGCAGTTGCGCCTAGCTGCTGCACCATCGCCACCGTTTTTCTGGTCATTTGAAGATCTCGTTCCCCATTATCCTTTGCCGACTTTAGCTCCAGGATCAGTTTCGTTCTTTTTTGTTTCTTTCCGGCTTTTAAATAGGCTTCTAAAGTTGGAATCTGCTCCCCGTTACTCAGCTTTTTTTCCAGCAACTGCGCATAAGTAGAACTGGCAATCGGGATTCCAAGGAAATCAGCGTCATGGTTCACCACCAATATGCTGTCGGAGGTCATTTGCACATCAAATTCGGATCCGTAACAGCCGAGATTTATCGCTTCTTTTAAAGAAGCAATTGAGTTTTCAGGCAAGCCTTTCTTTTTCCAGGCGCCACGGTGCGCAATCACTTGATTTTTATTCCAGGAGTTAGTATTTTCCATCACAAGGGCTTTTAAAGGGTTTTTTTGGATTTCCTGCACAGCAGAGGTTATTCCAGCTGCTGGAAATATGCTCGTAAATAACGTTGCCATGGCTATGGCATAAATTGAATTGCTCATCTTATTATCAATTTGTACTTTATAGTTTTGAATGGTATATCTTCCGCACCGAATGCTATATCACTATTATAGAGCTGTGTATCAGTCTCATGGAAAGCAAATTCCTCAAAATAAATGAGTTTAACGTTAATTTTAGGCTATTATATCTTTAATTTTATCAAAACCAACATTCATTAATTACCTTTAAGCATCCTAAAGAATTACCCTTAAGCATCATAAAGCTAATTAATGAAGAGCAATTACGAACTTTTAATTTCAAAGGTTAATGAATTCACGCAAAAGTTTTACCTGAATAAACTGTTGCGGGGCAGCATTTATGCCGCCACTTTTCTCTTAGCCTTGTATTTGCTGTTATTTGTGCTGGTCTATTATACCCAGCCTGGCGTTTCCATGAAAACCTTATTGTTTTTCAGTTCCATCGCCGTTTCTGCCCTTGCTATTGGCTTTTGGGTCGTTAAACCAGCCCTTTCCTACTTTAAGCTGCGCAAAAATCTAAGCATAGAACAGGCGGCAGCACTCATCGGAGATCACTTTTTCAATGTAAAAGACAAGCTGTTAAATACATTACAGTTAAAAGCTCTGGCAGATAAAAATCCGGAACATAATCAACTCATTATGGCTGGAATTGATCAAAAGATCAATGACCTGAAACCAATTCCTTTCAGCAGTGCCATCCGACTAAATGAGAATAAAAAATACCTACGCTATTCTCTGTTTCCTTTGAGCATCATCCTCCTGATTGCCATTATCGCTCCTGCGATCTTAAAAGAAGGAACCAGCAGTTTTGTGCAGTACAACAGGGAAATTTTACCGAAAGCGCCCTTCAATTTTGAGTTACTCAATAAAAAACTGATTTGCGCGCAGGGAGACGACTTGACTTTAAAGCTTAAAATCAGCGGAAATGAGCTCCCTCAGGAGGTTTACCTTTCTGACGGATTGAACACCTATAAACTGGAGAAAAAGGACGCGACGTCTTTTCAATATACTTTCAAAAACCTTCAAAAGAACAAAGAGATCCGTTTTGCTGCAGGGGGCTTCAACTCCCTGCCCTATGTGATTGAAGTGAAGCCCCGTCCGGCAATTGTGGCCATGACTACCGACCTCCAATACCCTGCTTATCTGGGCAGAAAGAACGAAACCATTGCCAATGCAGGCGATTTACTCTTGCCTGAGGGAACCACAGTAACCTGGAAATTAAGCACTGCAAACAGTGATGAACTGGTTTTTATACTAGACAAAAAGGAACAGCTGCTCCGTTCGGAAAACAATGTTTTTAGCTTTAAAAGCACCCTTCGCAAAAGTGGAGAATACCGTCTGAGCCCAAAAAACAGTGGTTTTGTAGCTGCTGCAGATTCTTTAGTGCACCAGATTGGAATCATTAAAGACGAATTTCCGAATATCTCTGTCACTGAATCTCCGGATTCTGTAAGCACTAAGGCCCTCTATTTCTCTGGTAATATTTCGGACGACCATGGCTTTAGCGGCTTGAAATTCAATTATATCGTCACCGAAAATGGTAAAGCGAAAAACAAGGTCAGCCAATCTATTCCGGTTAAAAAAACACAACTGGAAAACTCCTTCTTCTTCTTCTGGGACCTCAACAAGGCCGATTTAAAGCCCGGACAGCAGTTGGAATATTACTTTGAGGTAACCGATAATGATGGTGTTAATGGCCCAAAATCAACTAAATCAGCGATAAAAACCTATGAGCTCCCTTCGGTACAACAGGTTGCGGAGAAAATAAATCAGGGCAGTCAGGCAGTTAAACAGAAAATGGAACAAGCCATTAAACTCGCCAGTGCGGTAGAAAAAGAGAGTAAAAAACTGGGCGCAGCTTTGCTGGACAAGAAAGCCCTTAATTTCGACGATAAGAAGCAGATTCAGCAGTTACTAGACAAGCAAAAACAGTTGGAGGAGACCGTTAAATCGCTTAAACAGCTGAATGAAAAGAGTAATTTTGAAAAAGAAGAGAATGCAGCAGTAAAAGATGAGCTCCTCGAAAAGCAAAAGCAAATCGATGAATTGTTTAAAAATGTGCTGGACGATAAAACGAAGGCCCTGTTGGAAAAGCTGCAAAGTCTGATGGATCAGAACAACAAAGACCAGACACAGCAAGAGCTTTCCAAAATGCAGCTGGATAATAAATCTGTAAAAAATGAGCTGGATCGTATCCTGGAGCTGTATAAGCAGCTGGAATTTGAACAGAACCTGCAAAGCAATATTGATCGGATTAAAGCACTCGCCAAATCACAAAAGGCCCTTGCTCAGCAAAGTAAAGATCAGAAAAAACCTGCCGCTGATTTGAAGCAACAACAGGAGGAACAACGTGCGGCTTTTGAAGACATTAGAAAAGAACTGAAAAGTCTGCAGGAAAAAAATGAGCAGCTGGAACGCCCTAATCCTTTCCAGAATCCTGAAAAAGAGAGTAAAGACATCCAGCAGCAACAAAAAGAGAGTAAAGAAAATTTAGAGAAGAACGACCGTAAAAAAGCCGCGGAAAATCAGGATAAAGCCGCTGATCAGCTGGAAAAAATGGCAAAAAAGATGGACGAGATGCAACAGGAATCTTCGGAAATGGAGAGTAATCTAAATGCTCAGGAGCTTCGTCAGTTGCTGGAAAATCTTTTGAAAACCTCTTTTGATCAGGAAAAGGTGATGCTGAATCTGAAAAAACTGAGTAGTAATGATCCGCTCTATACCAGCAATGTACAGCAACAAAGGGAGATTAAGGACAATATGAAGACCATTGCGGATAGTTTGTTCTCTTTAAGTAAAAGAGTGCCACAGATTGAAAGCAGTGTGAATGAGGAGCTCCAAAAGATCAATTTTAACCTGGATAAGAGTCTGGATAACCTGGGCGAAAGGAATACCGCTGCTGCCAATAAGAACCAGCAGTACACCATGACTTCCATCAATAACTTATCCTTAATGCTCAATGAGGCCCTGGAGCAACTTCAAAAGATGAAGAAAAACTCCAGTGGCAGTGGTAAAGGAAAAAAACAAAGCATGAAACAGCTGCAGCAAATGCAACAGCAGCTGAATAACAGCATGCAAAAGGCTAAGGATCAGCTGCAAAAATCAGGAAACAAAGGCTCGGTTCCAAAGGGGCAAATGTCTGAAGAATTCGCCAAAATGGCCCAGCAACAGCAAATGATCCGCGAGGCTTTGCAAAAGATCAACAGAGAAGAAAATAAAGATGGTAAATCCGGATTGGGTAACCTGAATCAAATGATCAAGGACATGAAGGCTACGGAAACGGATCTCGTGAATAAGCGCCTGGAGCAAGAGACGCTAAACCGCCAGAAAGACCTCCTGACCAAACTTCTGAATGCAAATGATGCGCAAAGAGAGCAGGATCAGGACTCCAAAAGGGAGAGTAAAGCTGGAAAAGATCTGCCTCCATCCTATCAGCAAATGCTGGAAAAGTTCCGCAAAAATCAAAAAAATGAGAACGAATGGATACAAAAATTACCGCCCAGCCTGAACTACTATTACAAAAATAAAATTGCGGAATATTTTAAATTGCTAAATTTGGCCCAATAATTCTATATCCAGATGGCAAAAGCAGCAGTTCATTTTTTCACCGAAGACCTTACTTATACCCTTAAAAAGAAAACCTTGTTAAAGGCATGGATTAAGGCGATCATTGAAAAAGAAGGTTATACTTTACAGGAGTTGAACTTCATTTTGTGCTCAGACGAATATTTACTGCGTATAAACCAGGAATATCTGGATCATGACACTTATACTGATGTGATCACTTTTGATAACTCAGAAGTGCTTAAAATGATCGTTGGGGATATCTTTATCAGCCTGGAACGTATCCAGGAAAATGCAAAGACGTTTAAACATACCGTAGCGGATGAATTATACCGCGTGATGGCACATGGAACGCTGCACCTTTTGGGCTATAAAGACAAGGGAAAAGCGGCTAAAACACTGATGACGGCCAAGGAAGACGAATCTCTTGCCTTGTTTAAAGCAATGGAATCTGCAGTATAGCAGCTTCCGTTGATAGGTTATATCCGGCGGTTTGTCGGAATTTAAGAACAGATGGTCTAATGAACGTCAATTTTTTGAAACGTTTCCCCTGAGCCTGCGTCTTATCTCTGAAAGATTTTTCGCAACACAAAAACCAGGAACCCATGAAAACTACCCTTAAAAAACTACTGATCGGCGCTGTAGCAATCGTCATCCTTACCGGAACAAAGTTCGGATTAAAGCCTGCCGAAAGAGCCGTGTCTTTAACCCATACCAGAAAATAACAAGCCTTATCTCCCGTTTTTAGCGCTAAAAACAAAAAATTCCTGGTCATGGTTTGCCAGCAATCTACAGCTACACCAATCCTTAACGACTGCTTTTTAAACCGGTAGCCTTGCCATTTCTTTCCTTTTTTACCCGCCTTTAGGATCAGCGTTATCGAAAAGCCTTGTGCTAATCTGCACCTTATCCCCTATACTTTAGCCCCAATACGTTGATTTTTAATGGGGAAAATCATTACATCTTCAATAGGCTCAACCATATACCTAAGAATTATTGCTTACTTTTGCACTAATTTCATACATAAAATATCGTTAAACACATACTTTGAGTACACTAATTGCAGCCGAAAACTTAGGCCATGCTTACCATGATGAATGGCTATTTAAAAATTTAACCCTGGGGATTCAACCTGGACAACGCGTAGCGTTGGTTGGTATAAACGGTGCCGGAAAAAGCACCCTACTGAAGTTACTTGCCGAAAGGTTCAATCCTTTGGAAGGTAAAATCGTAAAGAATAAATCTGTTAAAATAGGATTTCTGGATCAGGAACCTACTTTCCCGGACGGTCACTCTATCAGTGATTTTATCTTCTCGACGGACAACAAACAGCAGCAACTGATCAAAGAATATGAGGAACTGATTGAAGATCCAAACCCGGATGAAAAGAAATTGAACCGCTTATATGAAGAATTAAGCGAGCACAATGCCTGGGAATATGAGCATGAAATTAAAACGATTTTAAGCCGTATGGGGATCACTCATTTGCAACAACAGATCTCAACCCTATCTGGTGGACAGAAGAAGCGTCTTGCGCTTGCAAAGCTCCTGATTGAGGATCCTGAGATCTATGTATTAGATGAGCCAACCAATCACCTGGACATTGATACCATCGAATGGCTGGAGAAATTACTGACTTCCGGAAACAAAACTATATTATTAGTTACACACGATAGGTACTTCCTGGACAATGTTTGTAATACCATCGTAGAGCTGGACCGAGGAAAGATTTACAATTATAACGGCAATTACGCTTACTTCCTGGAGAAGAAATCTGAGCGTGAAATGGCTGATGAGAGTACTTTTCAGAAAAATAAGAACCTTTTGAAAAAGGAACTGGAATGGATGAGAAGAATGCCTGCTGCCCGTACCACTAAGTCTCAATCGCGTATTGATGCTTTTTATGACCTGGAAAGCAAAACCAAACAAAGATCAGACAACCAAAGCGTTACTTTGAACGTTAAAATGGCTCGTCAGGGGAACAAAATCCTTGAACTGGATCATATCGGTCAGTCGTTTGATGGCAAGCCTATCATCAATGATTTCAGCTATACTTTTAAACGCGCAGACCGTATCGGCCTTGCAGGTAAAAATGGTACCGGAAAATCTACTTTACTGAACATCATTACGGGTTACTTAACGCCTGAAAAAGGAAAAGTAAGTACGGGTGAGACTACCGTTTATGGTTACTATAAACAAGGTGGTTTGGCTTTCAATGAGAAAGAAAGGGTGATTGATATCGTGAAATCTGATGCAGAATACATCAAAATGGCCGATGGTCAAACGATCTCTGCTTCGCAGTTACTAACCTTATTCCTCTTCCCTCCCAAGAAACAACATGGGATGGTAGAAAAGCTTAGTGGTGGTGAAAAGAAACGCTTACACCTGATGAAAGTGTTGATGCAGAACCCCAATTTCCTGATCCTGGATGAGCCTACCAACGACCTTGATATTGACACCCTGAATGTGTTAGAAGAGTTCTTAGAGAACTTCCCTGGCGTGTTAATTCTGGTATCCCATGATAGGTATTTACTAGACAAGATGAGTGAGCAATTGTTCATCATGGAAGGCAATGGCGAGGTCGGAATTTACAATGGTAACTACTCTGAATACAGAATCAGTTTAGAAACACCAAAGGAAAAAGCACCGGTAAAAACGAAGGAAGTACCTGCTCAGAATACAGCAGCTACTCCTGCTAAAAAACTGTCTTTTAAAGAGCAAAAAGAACTGGAAGATTCGGAAGCAAAGATCGCTGAACTGGAAGCAAAAATCCAGGAATTGAGCAATTCTCTACTGACAATTGACAATGCAGATTACACCAAAATACAGGAAGTTTCCAAAAGTATTGAAGGTTTAAATCAGGAACTGGAACAGGTTACTGAACGCTGGTTAACGCTATCCGAGCAATAACCTATACCAATTATCCCCACCTGTTTCTTCGGTTCAGGTGGGGACAAATTGAGCAGAATACTGCTGTCAGCAGGGTATAATTCTACATCGATATCATGCGAATCAGAATTATAAACCAGAAATATCTCCGGTTTTAATACCCATATTCTTCCCTCCAGAGGCTTTCAAAAAACAACAAAATGTTCTTTCTCATTTTTAATAGCTAAATAACAGCGCTGGTTTTAGCCCTCAGTTGTGCCAGGAAATTAAGGTTTAAAAGCTTTGTTTCTCTGTTGAAATCCCGGAATTTTCCGGGGAGATTCAGGATGATTCTCGGGAATGCAAGGTCGGTTTCAACTATCGTTTACCCGGCTTTCAGCGGCTTTGAAACCTAAGCTGTTTTTTTAAAACCGGTTTTCTTAATCGTTTTATAGGCCTGAATGTTTGATTTGCTGCTGCGGATTTACTTGTAAAAGCAGGTGATTTTTCCTGAAAAGGATTCCACATTATTCTTTGTAAAAACGCAAATTCCAGAAATTTAAACATCAAAACGCCCCTAATCCGGACGCTGAATTCAGTACTTAATTACTGACCCTCCTTTCTGAATTTAGAAAAACGGGTCTGCTTTCCTCCCAAATCTAAGGGTTGAATTCCAAATTTAAATGCTGTTTAATCCCAGATTTAAAGGAACTATTTTAGTTTAAGTTAAGGCATAAGAGAATAAATCACGCTTATGCGCAACAGGATTTGGCAGGGAATAACAGAGATCCGGCCGCATAATACACCCTGGAAAATGAGGTCTTGTAATCAGTAAGGATCAGAAGTAAACACCTAAAATATCTTGATTCGATCCTCAGAAATAAAGCAAAGGCCCTGCTAAAGACTAATTTCCAACCCTGATTTCGAGCTTGGATTGAACCGCATCAGGATAGAAAAAGGCAGTATTTCATTTCCAGTTCCGCTACTATTAGGGGAGGAATCAGCTGACAGCGGTTAAGTAATATCGACGGGAATACTGACTAAAGGGACAACGAAACATTCCGCATCTGGCAGAATCAGTGGATAAAGTAGTCGGCACAGCAAGCTAAAGCAGCCCCTATGAAAAGGATCAATCTGCCGTTTTAAAAAGGGCAAAACAACTGGATTTTTGAACTGGAAACCTGATGATTTCTGGATTCAAAAGCCCTGGAATATCCGGTTTGAAGCTTGCTTCCTGACCTGGAATTTGCTCAGGTTTTACAGGAATCTATCCGCCTGGCCCTTAAAGCCAGACCGTGGAACAAAGTGTTCTTCGTGAAAATGAGCAACACAAAACAAGCATCATTTAAAGTGATGCTTTAAATTGAATCCTGATTTAAGGTAAACCTTGCTGCACTTTGAATACCAGGTGTTTTCTAGCTGTTAAAAAAGCAAAAGCCCCTCCCTGATTACATGGGAGGCCGCTCTTCCTCCAATAGATAAATGAGGAGGGCCGAAAAAAGAAAGAATAAAAAGGAGACTGAATTAGCACGTCTCCACTATTAAATGATTAATTTTAACCTATTGTTTCACGTGAAACATTCTCGCTTGCTAGCGGGCATCTATTACGTTCCACGTGAAACAAAATTTTAGCGATATAAAAACAACAGGTAATGTTTAAAGAATACGATGTTATAGTAGTTGGTGCCGGACATGCTGGTTGTGAAGCCGCCGCCGCTGCTGCCAATCTGGGATCTTCAGTCTTGCTGATCACCATGAATATGGAAACCATTGCACAGATGAGTTGCAACCCTGCGATGGGTGGCGTGGCGAAAGGTCAGATCGTAAGAGAGATTGACGCCATGGGTGGATACTCTGGAATCATCAGTGATAAGACCACACTACAATTTAGAATGCTGAACCTTTCTAAAGGCCCGGCGATGTGGAGTCCGAGAGCTCAGAATGACAGAAAGAGATTTGCGGAAGAATGGAGACTGGCTTTAGAGCGTACGCCTAATGTAGACTTCTGGCAAGACATGGTGAGTAGCCTGATCATTAAAAACAATACCGTTACCGGAGTGAAGACTTCTTTAGGAATTGAGATCAAAGGAAAATCAGTTGTCTTAACAAACGGAACTTTCCTAAATGGATTGATCCACATTGGAGAGAAAAAATTTGGTGGAGGTAGAACTGCTGAAAGATCAGCAACCGGCCTTACCGAACAATTGACAGAACTTGGTTTTGAAGCTGGTAGAATGAAGACTGGTACACCACCCCGCGTAGACGGAAGGTCTCTGAATTATTCAGTAATGGAAGAACAATGGGGCGACGAAAACCCGGGACGTTTTTCTTATACCAATGTTGAGCGCCCAACAGAACAACGCTGCTGCTGGATTACTTATACGAATGCGGAAGTTCACGAGACTTTAAAAGAAGGCTTCGAAAAATCTCCGATGTTCACGGGTAGAATTAAAGGACTAGGCCCAAGATATTGCCCTTCTATCGAAGACAAGATCAATCGCTTTGCAGAAAGAGAAAGACACCAGATTTTTGTTGAGCCGGAAGGATTGCATACTTGTGAGATTTATGTAAATGGTTTCTCTACTTCCTTACCGGAAGATGTACAATATAGAGCGCTGACTAAAATCCCTGGATTTGAAAACGCTAAAATGTTCCGTCCTGGTTATGCGATCGAATATGACTATTTCCCACCTACCCAACTTTCTTTAACTCTAGAAACTAAAATGATCAGCAATCTGTTTTTTGCAGGTCAGATTAACGGAACTACAGGTTATGAAGAAGCCGCGAGTCAGGGCTTTATTGCTGGTATCAATGCGCATCAAAAAGTGAACGATTTACATGAGTTGATCATGAAGCGTTCTGAGTCTTATATCGGTGTATTAATTGATGATTTAGTTACTAAAGGAACAGACGAACCTTACCGTATGTTTACATCCAGAGCAGAGCACAGATTGTTACTTCGCCAGGACAATGCAGACATCCGTCTCTCCCCTATCGGCCATCAGTTGGGCTTGATTAGTGACGAGCGTCTGGACATCGTTAAACAGAAAGTTGCCAACTCTGATGCTATTGTTGCCTTCGCTAAAAAGCAAAGTATTGACATGGCTGAAGCCAATGAAAAACTGGAAGAATTAGGAACGAGCATCCTGAATCAAAATGTAAAAATCGTGAGTTTACTAGGCAGACCGCAAGTCGGCATTGAAGACATTCGCGAGATTAGTCAGCCATTCAGGGAGTACCTGAGCGCCTTCGATAAAGAGACGGTGGAGCAGGCAGAAATCAAAATTAAGTACGAAAGCTATTTTGAGAAGGAACAGGAAATCGTGAACAAAATGCAGAAGATGGAAGACAAAGACATCAACCCGGATTTTGATTATTCGCAACTTGGATCGCTGTCAAAAGAGGCCAGAGAAAAATTATTGAAGATCAAACCCCGCACATTGGGCCAGGCTTCGAGAATTTCTGGTGTTTCGCCTTCTGACATCTCAGTTTTGATGGTACACATGAGCAAGTAAAACACAACAACCTGATAAAGAGTCAGTTACAACGGTATTTACACCTGTTTTAACTGACTCATTTAAATGAGTTTTAAGCGACTTTTAAAATTTTTTAATGGTATCTATTAAAAAGACTAATAAACTTAACACAGCGCATATAAATGGCCAAAAATAGCATTATATCGAACTTCAGGCTTTTTGCATCCCTTCTCATGCTAACTTCGCTAATCTATAGCTGTGCGAGCATACAACAGCCTCAGGGCGGGCCTCGTGATACAGAAGCGCCGAAGATCCTGAGCATGGAGCCTAAAAATTACACGACAAACTTCAAGGCTAAAAAAATCCTCATTGAATTTGATGAGTATTTCAAACTTCAGAATGAGCAGAAAGAATTTTCGATTTCTCCGGAATTGAAATCCTCTCCCCTATTGAAGGTCAAGAAAAAAATACTGGAAATCTCCTTTCAGGACAGTCTGGAAAAAAACACTACCTATACATTGAACTTCGGGAAGTTGATCGCGGATATCAACGAAAACAACGTCCTGAAGAATTTCTCTTATGTATTTTCCACCGGTCCGAAACTCGATTCCCTGAGCATCAAAGGTAAGGTGACCAATGCCATCACCGGCGAACCGGAAATTGAGGCGGTCGCATTTATTCTACCCCTGGACAGAGACACCCTCCTTGGAAAAGGCAGACCTTCGATCTATGCGCTTACCGATAGCAGTGGTAACTATAGCCTCAACAATTTAAGGGAAGGCAGTTACAAAGTGTATGCACTTAAAGAAAAAGGTGGCGATAAAATCTATCAGCAAAGCACGGATGAAATTGGTTTTATAAAAAATCCGCTGGTATTAAGTAAACCGATGGATTCTGTAAATATCAAAATTTTCAAAGAAGACGCTACCGTGTTTAGAATTTTAGATAAGCGGATCAATGCCGATGGAAGCATCAGTTTTGCCTTCAACCAAAAGCTCCAAAAACCAGAGGTTACCGTGGTAGAGCCCGCAGCATTGAACGCCACAAAATATGTGAAATTCAGCAAAAATAATGACTCCTTAAAAATGTGGCTGACGGATATGAGTTTCGACTCTACCAAAATCAACATCAATGAAAATGGAAAATTATTGCAGACGACCACCCTACTCCGGGGGAAAAAGGAAACTTATACGAGGGTTTTAACTGCAACGGATAATCTGGAAGACCGGACCCTAAATCCGAACAGACCTTTAAAGCTGACCTTCAATTTTCCAATTTTAAGTACTGATATTGCAAAGATCCAATTGCTGGAGGATTCTGTAAAAAGAACGAACTTTACTTTAGAAAAAGATAGCGCCGACTTTTTATCATACTATATAAAATATCCATGGCGCGTTAAAAAATCTTATGAAATGAAGTTTGAACCAGCTGCATTTACAGCCATCTTCAACACGAAAAATAAGGTGTTTAACAAAGATTTCAAATTGGGAAGTAAAGATGATTACGGAACGTTAATTCTTAAATTGGTGGTTCCTGAAAAGGATAAAAGTTATATCGTTGAAGTTATTGATGAAAATAAAAATGCAGTCAACACGATGGTCATTACCAATGATACGACCGTAAGATTTAACAATTATAAAGCGGGTAAATACTATACAAGGATTACCTACGACAATAACAAGAACAAAAAATGGGATACGGGAAGTGTGGCAGATGGCCGACAACCGGAAAAAATATGGAACGAACCCAAAGAACTCTCAATCCGAGCCCTCTGGGAAAGAAATGAAACCATTAAGATTCCAAAAGAATAGGCTTTTAAATAAGTCTGTTATTTAAACCAGTCGGCATACATAATATAGTTGTCTGGCAGTTTATTCAATAAAGCCCGTTGCTCTTCAGTAATGGGCTTTATTTTTTTAGCAGGTGTACCGGCATAGATATAGCCGGATTCACACTGTGTATTCTCTAATACAACGGCTCCTGCGGCAATAATACAGTAATCTTCTACTACTGCATTGTCCATCACAATGGCGCCCATACCGATCAGGATATGATCTTTTAAGATACAACCATGAACAATGGCATTATGCCCTACGGAAACGCGGTTTCCGATCACTGTGGCTGCTTTTAAATAGGTTGCATGAATCACAGCTCCATCCTGAATATTACTGTCGTTACCAATAGTGATGCGATTAACATCCCCACGGATCACCGCATTAAACCAGACAGAACAGTTACTGCCCATGATTACTTCGCCAACAATCGTCGCATTTGGCGCAATAAAACAATTTTCTCCCCATTGCGGGTGCTTATCTTTAACTGGTAATATTACTGGCATATCTAATAAATTGTATCGGTTAATTCTGCGGAATGCAGCGGATAATCTGTTGTATAATGAAGACCCCTACTCTCTTTTCTGGCTTTTGCCGACTTGATAATCATGAAAGCGACCTGGATTACATTGCGCAATTCGCAAAGTTTCACAGACACTTTATTGGCTTTGTAAAAGGCTTCGGTCTCCTCATGCAGCAAAAATAAGCGTCTCATTGCGCGGTCTAATCTGAAATCAGAACGTACAATTCCGACATAATCGCTCATTAATTTCTGTGTTTCCCTTAAATTATGAGTCACTAAAATATCTTCGTCGGACTGTTTTACCCCATCATCATTCCACTCAGGGATGTTGTCAGGGATCACCGTATTTTGGAAAGTAGCTATAGCATCTCGATAGATACGATGCGCAAACACAGGAGCTTCTAACAAGGAATTTGAGGCCAGGCGGTTTGCACCGTGCAGTCCTGTGGACGAACATTCGCCACAAGCATATAAATTTTTGATAGAAGAACGACCGTATTCATCTACCATAATTCCGCCGCACATATAATGAGCTGCAGGCGTAACCGGTATTAAATCCTTGGTCATGTCTATACCTATAGATAGACACTTCGCATAAATGTTCGGGAAATGAGCTAATATATCGCTCTTTTTGCGATTGGTGATATCAAGATAGACAAAGTCCTCTCCAGATTTTTTCATTTCAGAATCAATTGCACGAGCCACAATATCTCTGGAAGCCAAAGATCCTCTCGGATCGTATTCGTACATGAACTCTTCTCCGTTTTTTCTTCTGAGCACACCACCATAACCACGAACTGCTTCAGAAATCAGAAAAGCAGGATATTCTCCGGGATGGTATAAAGCGGTTGGATGAAACTGAATAAA
This sequence comes from Pedobacter gandavensis, assembly GCF_032677645.1. Classification (GTDB taxonomy): domain Bacteria; phylum Bacteroidota; class Bacteroidia; order Sphingobacteriales; family Sphingobacteriaceae; genus Pedobacter; species Pedobacter gandavensis_A. Next base: position 196,842 of record NZ_JAVTSB010000008.1, read on the forward strand.
TTCCATGTTCCTCACTTTTCCTTTTGCACGGTACACCATCGCCATTCCGTCGCCAGTAGCAATTACCGGATTTGTAGTGCTGCTATACACATGCCCAGCTCCACCCGAAGCTAAGATAGTCACATTAGCTAGTATCTTTTCCACATCGTTACGCTCTGTGTTAAAGGCATATATGCCGTAACAGTGGATATCTTCTGAACTCTTATCCACATGCACACCCAGATGATGCTGAGTAATTAACTCCAAACAAAAGTAATGTGTTAATATCTCTATGTTTTTGTTCTGATGAATCTGTCTTAATAAAACACTTTCAATTTCGTATCCGGTGACATCTTTGTAGTGTAAAACACGATTTTCTGAGTGTCCACCTTCTTTTGCTAAATCATAAACACCGGTTGGATTTTTATCAAAATTAATCCCATAATCGATAATTTCCTGAATTCTTTGAGGCCCTTCTTTGACCACAATTTCTACTATCTCTCTGTCACACAGTCCATCGCCTGCTATGATTGTATCTTCAATATGTTTTTCAAATGAATCATCCTTATCTACTACAACTGCGACTCCACCCTGCGCATATTTTGTATTTGACTCATCCTCATTTGATTTTGTAACAATTAAAACTTTTCCATGCTGAGCTGCTTTTAATGCAAAGCTTAACCCCGCTATACCCGACCCTATTACTAAAAAATCTACTTTTCTCATTGAAATTAAGCTACTTCCCTTACTTTGTTAACAACGTTGATATAAATGTTAACTTCTTGTCTAAACATATAGAACAAATAAATTTGAATGTTTAAATCTAAGCTAAAAAGGGAATTTACCGCAATGTTTTCAGTTATTTTTGAGCAACTTTGTCGAGGTTATCCACTTTTTACACACAAACTAACAATACACATATTACTATGGATAAGTTTTGAGGGCGAAAAATAAAATGCTGTGAATCAGGGGAATTTTATCTAAAAAAATCAACTTATTTGTGGATAACTTATTAATAACTCAAATATTCGCCTAAAAAAAAATATTTTACAAACGTTATTAACACACTAATAAACAATAGAAGTCTATCTATATTAAATAATTATAATTTATTGAACTGTTGAAAATGGATACATTTGAGGAATTAAATAGAAAAGGTTTTGTCGAAGAAAAGATTGATCCAACACTTGATCTTTTTCTGGAAATCGAAAAACTAAAAAAAGAGAAAAATGCAATTGTGCTGGCGCACTACTATCAAGAGCCTGATATTCAGAATATTGCCGATTACATTGGGGACAGTTTAGGACTATCACAAGAAGCGGCAAGGACTGATGCTGAGGTGATTGTGTTTGCAGGAGTACATTTTATGGCGGAAACTGCCAAGATTCTTTCACCGGAGAAAACAGTTTTGTTGCCGGATTTGAAAGCAGGATGCTCGCTGGCTGATAGCTGTCCGCCACACCTGTTTAAAAAATTTAAAGAGAAATACCCGGACCATGTGGTGATCACCTACGTGAATTGTACGGCAGAATTGAAGGCTTTGAGCGATATTGTTTGTACCTCTACGAATGCGGTACAGATTGTGGAAAGCCTTCCGAAGGATACAAAGATCATTTTTGGTCCCGACAAAAATTTAGGCGCCTGGGTGGCTAAGAAAACAGGCCGTGATTTAGTGCTTTGGAACGGAGCCTGTATGGTCCACGAGATTTTTTCCAGAGAAAAAATCACCAAACTGAAAGCTCGTCACCCGAATGCGAAGTTTATTGCGCATCCAGAGTGCGAAGAAGCGGTGTTAGAAATGGCTGATTACATTGGATCGACCACTGGATTATTGAATTATAGTAGCAAAAGTGATGCTCAGGAATTTATTGTAGCCACGGAAAGCGGCATTATCCACCAGATGGAGAAGGCTAATCCGACAAAAACATTTATTCCGGCGCCACCAAATAATAACTGTGCCTGTAATGATTGTCCTTATATGAAAAGAAATACTTTGGAAAAACTCTATTTATGCTTAAAAAATGGAAGCCCTGAAGTAACTGTTCCTGCGGATATTATCGTGCAAGCACGTAAACCAATTGAAAGAATGCTGGAGATTTCCGCAGCATTGGGTTTATAATTTAAAAATAAGGGATTTTTCAAATGATTACTGGTAATTATAAAGAAAATCAATAAGTAGTAGAAGTTAAAACGCAATAGATAGAAAATATATGTTTGAGAATAAAGAGCGTACCGATATTGGAGAACTTGGAGAATTTGGTCTGATAAAACACCTGACTGATAACTTTAAGATCAGACATGAAAGCAGTATTAAGGGAGTTGGGGATGATGCAGCAGTGTTGAGTTTTCCTGATAAAGAAGTATTAGTTTCTACAGATTTATTGCTGGAAGGCATCCATTTCGACCTGGCATATGTCCCATTAATGCACTTAGGTTTCAAAGCTGTTCAGGTGAATTTGAGTGACATTTATGCCATGAACGGTATCGCTACTCAGATCACAGTTTCCATCGGAATTTCTAGTAAATTTCCATTGGAAGCGGTAGAAGAAATCTACAAAGGAATTGAACTGGCTTGTAATAAATTCAACATTGACCTGATTGGTGGAGATACCTCTTCCAGCAAGCAGGGATTGGTGATCAGCATTACCAGTATCGGCTATGCGGATAAAAAAGATGTAGTGTACAGAAATGGCGCTCAAGAAGGTGATTTACTATGTGTTTCCGGAGATTTAGGTGGTGCTTATGTAGGTCTTCAAATTCTGGAAAGAGAAAAACAGATATTTTTGGAAAACCCTAATATTCAGCCTGATCTGGAAGGAAAACACTATATTATTGAACGTCAGTTAAAGCCGGAAGGCAGAAGAGATATCGTTGATTTACTGGCTCAAATGGAGATTATTCCAACGTCCATGATTGATGTTTCTGATGGCCTTGCTTCGGAGATTATGCACATCTGTCAGCAGTCGGAAAAAGGCTGTACTTTGTACGAAGAAAAGATTCCAATTGATCCGATGACCTATGAAACTGCACGTGAATTAGGCTTAGATCCAACGGTTTGTGCGTTAAATGGTGGTGAAGATTATGAATTGCTTTTTACCATTAAACAAGCTGATTATACCAAGCTAAAAAATGATGTAGACATCAGTGTGATTGGTCATATTACCGATAAAAACTCTGGTTGTAAAATGATTTCCAAGTCCAATGTGGTTCATGAATTGAAAGCACAGGGATGGAACGCTTTTAAATTATAAGCTTTCCTCTTCTACAACTAAAGGATCTAAAAATCTGGTGTCAATTTGCTTCGTCGCTTTGGCACCTAATTTTTTGATTTTCTCTGAAGTACTGGCCAGATTTCCTGTTCCGGTAGAAAGTTTGTTTAAGGCTTTATCATAAGCATCCTGACTTTGTCTGATGTTTCTCCCGATACTCTCCATATCAGTTAAAAAACCTACAAATTTATCGTACATACTGCCGCTTAATCTGGCAATTTCCAATACATTTCTGTTTTGTCTTTCCTGTTTCCAGATGCTGGCGATGGTACGTAAAGTAGCGAGTAAAGTGGAAGGGCTCACCAGGACTACTTTTCTGTCCCAGGCATAGTTAAATAATTCTGCATCTTGCTGTACAGCAATACCAAAGGAAGATTCTATGGGGATGAAAAGCAATACAAAATCCGGTGAATTGATCTGGTAAAGGTCATGGTAATTCTTGGCAGATAAGCCTTGAATATGGTTTTTAATGGAGATAATATGTTGTTTCAAATGACTTTCTCTTTCTACATCATGCTCTGCGGTAACCAATCTTTCATAAGCCACCAGGGATACCTTAGAGTCCACAACTACATGTTTATCATCCGGAAGGTCAATGATTACATCCGGCTGCATCCTGTTGCCTTCTGCGGCGCTTAGGTTGGCTTGTATCCGGTACTCTCTATCTTTGATCAATCCGGAACGCTCTAAAACCCGTTCCAGAATCACTTCTCCCCAGTTTCCCTGTTTTTTTGAATCTCCTTTGAGGGCTTTAGTCAGGTTATTCGCATCTTCCTGAATCTGCTTGCTCTGGTCCATCAGCTGAGAAATTACGCCTTTAAGGATATTGCGCTCATCGGACTCCGATTTATAAACCTTATCTACTTTCTCTTCAAAAGCCTTGATGTTTTCTTTGAATGGATTGAGGATCATATCCAGATTGGTCCGGTTCTGTTCCGTAAATCTGGCGGTTTTCTCTTCCAGTACTTTATTGGCAATGTTTTCAAACTCTAATTTGAAACGCTGTTGTAAATCAGCGATATATAATTCCTGTTCGGCTTGTTTCTCGCGTTGTGCCAGGAGGTTTTCTTCGGATTTGATGACTTTACTACGTTCGGAAAGGAAATTACTACGGAGGTCATTCAGCTCGTCTTCCAGTCTCAATTTCTCTTCTTTTAACCAGTTTAATGATTTTTGATGTTCTTCTTCTTTTAAAGCCAGCAGGGCGATATGTTGATTTCCACCAACCGGTTTCTTTAAGAATAATACCACCAGAACTACTAAAATTATGATCAATAAGCCGATTATTGCTGCTTCCATACTAATATTTTTATCAAAAATGGAAAAATTAAAAGGAACCTGCAAGTAGTAATGTTAAATAATGCAGCAGCGCTTTTAAAATTATTTTAAAACTGCAGGGATTTAGGCTCGTTTTTTGATTTATAAATAATTGAAAAACATACACTACGGAAATGGGAACTTATTTATTTTTAATAATCCCGATATTACTGATTAGCATGTACGTCCAATGGAAATTTAGAAGTAAGTTTTCAAAGTACACTGAGATGCGTTTAAGTTCGGGATTTTCGGGAAAAGAGGTGGCGGAAAAGATGCTTCACGACAGTGGAATATACGATGTGAGGGTAATGAGTGCTGATGGACAGTTAACAGATCATTACAATCCTGCTGATAAAACAGTGAATCTAAGCACAGATGTGTATCATGGAAGAAGTGTGGCCGCCGCAGCGGTTGCAGCGCATGAATGTGGACACGCAGTACAACATGCCACTTCGTACCATTGGTTACAGCTGAGGACAAGTATGGTGCCTTTAGTGAGCATTTCCTCTACCTTATTGCAATGGGTTTTGATTCTTGGAGTTTTATTGATCGGCTTTACCGGAAATCCTTTTGTGCTGACTATCGGTGTGCTTGGTCTGGCCTTGCTTACCATTTTTAGTATTATCACACTGCCCGTAGAAGTTGATGCCAGTAAAAAAGCCCTGGTATGGCTTAGAAATACTCATGGCGTGATGATTACGCCGGAAGAAAATGCACAGGCCAAAGATGCACTTTACTGGGCAGCAATGACCTATTTAGTAGCTGCATTGGGTTCATTAGCCAATTTAATCTACTATGCTTCTATGTTGTTTGGAAGAAATAAATATTAATTGAGGCGGTAAGGTACAACCAGGTTAAATTCAGGAATATCTACCGTAAAATCAGTTTGATCCACCAAACGGTGCATCAGGTAATTTCCTTTCATGGAACCCATATCAGTATTCAAATGACTACCCGAAACATAGCTATAGCTGGTGCCAGGCTCAATTACGGGCTGAATACCTACTACGCCTTCCCCTTCTACTTCTCTTTCTGTGCCATTAGAATCAAATATGAACCATTGTCTTCTCATCAATTGAATCGCATAATCAGATAAATTTTCAATAGTTATCCGGTAAGCAAACATAAAATGCTCATTACCAGGATTTGAAAATTCATCCTGGTACATGGTTTCTACTGAAATTTTAACGCCCTGAGTGATTGCTGTAACCATTATAAAATAATATTTAAGAAATGTTTTTCAAAAATCAAGCCATTTCCCTATCAGGGAGAATGTGATGATATTTATCTGCCACTTCGTCTAAAATACTGTGAATAATATCTATATTTTCTTCTTTTACCAATAACATTCTATAAGGTTTGAAATCTGGTAAACCTTTAAAGTAATTGGCATAATGGCGTCTCATTTCGAAAACACCTACTCTAGGGCCTTTCCAGGCAATAGATTTCTCAAAATGGGTTCTGCAAACATTAACACGTTCTTCTACCGTTGGACCCGCAAGCGTTTCACCGGTTTTGAAAAAGTGCCTGATTTCCCTGAAAATCCATGGATATCCAATAGCTGCTCTACCAATCATAATGCCGTCTACTTCATATTCCAGGCGCCAGTCTGCCGCTTTTTGAATGCTGTCTACATCACCATTTCCGAAAATAGGAATTTTTATCCTCGGATTTCTTTTGATTTCACGGATTAAAGACCAGTCTGCCGCACCTTTATACAACTGTGCGCGTGTTCTTCCGTGAATAGTTAGTGCTTGAATACCAATATCTTGTAAACGTTCGGCAACTTCTTCCACATTTTTCGTGGTATCATCCCAGCCTAAACGGGTTTTAACGGTAACCGGCAGATGGGTAGCTTTCACTACAGCCTCTGTCATTTTTACCATTTTGTCAATATCCTGTAATAATGCAGATCCTGCTCCGCGACAAGCCACATTCTTAACCGGACAGCCATAATTGATGTCCATCAAGTCTGGTCCTGCAAGCGTTGCGATCTCCGTGGCTTCCCGCATATGGTCGATTTCGCTACCAAAAATCTGGATGCCTATCGGACGTTCATATTCGAAAATATCCAGTTTAGCCCTACTCTTTGCGGCGTCTCTAATCAGCCCCTCAGAAGAGATAAACTCGGTGTACATCATATCCACGCCGCTTTGTTTACATACAAAACGGAACGGAGGGTCACTTACATCTTCCATCGGTGCAAGCAAAAGTGGGAACTCTCCCAGATCAATATTTCCTATCTTTACAGACATTTCTCTATCTTCAAACCTAAAATCAAAGGACAAAGGTACAAATATTACAAATAATGAATTTTATAGAAAACGAAAGACCTGAAAAAAGTCCTTATGTACAATTACTTACCCTTGGACTTTATGCCATCGCAGGGCTGATCATGACCTATGTGGTTGGACTTGCCGGATTGTATTTATGGTACGGGGAAATGATAGATGCCAACTGGTTAACCCCTGGTGACCCTAAATTTATTGTGGTTTCCAGGACACTTATTTCTCTGCAGCAACTGGGTTTATTTCTGTTGCCGGCTATATTACTGGCCTGGGGAGAAAAAGCAAAAGCAACTGTTTTTTATGATTTTAAGCGTACAAAAATTGATCTTTTGATACTGGTGGTCTTGATGATGGTGGTCTCTATGCCGGTATTGGAGTGGATTACCCAGTGGAATCAGCAAATGGTGCTCCCTGAGTTTTTGAAACCCATGGAACAATGGATGAAAGCCAAGGAAGATGAAGCTATGGCTACTACGCTGGAAATCCTGAAAATGAAAAATATCGGAGATTACCTGATGAATATCGCATTAATCGCGCTATTACCAGCTATTGCGGAAGAACTCATGTTTAGAGGGGCAATTCAGCGTTCTTTTGGGAGGATGTTCCAGAATCCACACCTGGTGATCTGGCTTACCGCCTTTATTTTTAGCGCCATTCATGTACAGTTTTACGGATTTCTACCGCGATTACTACTTGGAGCAGCCTTTGGATACATTTATTTCTGGAGCAAAAGCCTGTGGTATTCCATATTTGCCCACTTTTTAAATAATGCTTATGCCGTTAGTGCAGCATGGTATATGCAAAAAAACAATATACCTTTGTCAGAATCAGATAAAACGACCTGGTTTCAATGGTATGGTTACCTGATTAGTGCAGTTTTGACTTTTCTGATATTCAGATATTTTAAAAATAAATCAACAACAGATGGAAAACAATTGGACAAAAGTATTTAGTACAGAAGATCCCTTTACAGCAGAAATATTGAAACAAGGGCTATTAGAAAATGATATTCCCGCAGTAGTGATGAACCAGCAGGATTCTTCCTACAAGACTTTTGGGGTAATTCACATCCTGGTACATCCGGAAAATTTAGAAAAAGCGCAGGCTTATATCAAAGACAACGAGATCGCTTAAACCACTACAATTACACGTATACGCATGAAAACAAGAGCGATAACTGCTTTCTTTTTTACTATAGTGATGTTAGGATCCATGTTTTTGGGACCTTATGTCTATTCTGTTTTTTATTTACTTTTGAGTCTGGCTGCCTTATGGGAGTTTTTTAAACTGATCAAAACAGCGGGTATCAGGCCACACCGGAATATTGCAATGATTGCCGCAACATTGATCTTTTTCATGACTGCAGGTTATCATTTTTTACAATTTGAAACTAAGTTTTTACTCCTGTTGGTCCCATTGATCTTCTCCGTATTTATCTCGGAACTTTACAAAAAAGAAAAAATACCTTTTGCCAATATCTCTTACACCTTTGTGGGCTTTATGTATGTAACAGTCCCTTTTTGCTTCTTCTATTCCCTGGGTTTCATCGGGCATATCCCCGATTATAGTTTTCATTTGCCATTGGCTTTTATGCTGATGTTATGGGCAAATGATACTGGTGCTTACCTATTTGGCTCTAAATTTGGCAAAACAAGACTATTTGAACGCCATTCTCCTAAGAAATCATGGGAAGGCTTCTTTGGCGGTGTATTTACCAGCGTACTGGTGGCTTATATACTTTCCATTTACTTCACAGAACTCTCTTTTCTTACCCTTGGAGGAATGGCCATCTTAATATCCAGTTTCGGTACTTTAGGCGACCTGGTAGAATCGATGCTGAAAAGAAGTTTGAATGTTAAAGACTCCGGAGACATATTACCTGGTCATGGTGGGCTATTAGACCGTTTCGACGGTTTACTGATGTCTGCACCTGTTGTTTATGTCTACCTGTATCTTATTCTGTACTAAGTAAGGAACCTGAAAAATCAGGAATTTAGCTATAAATCATAGATACATTTCTATTTATCAATTGGTTATAGTATAAATGAAATATAAGATGTATCTTGGATTTGAAAATTAAAAACCTTTCCATGATGAGTACTGATAAAAAGATTCTGATTGCTGAAATTATGGCTGTCGCCTATTTTGTATTGATGTTTACCGGGGTTATTGCCGCGATAAACTTCCCTGTAGTTGGGGCAATAGTGGAAATGATCACGATTCCATTGATGATGTTCCAGCTGTGTGTCTTCGTGATTGTAGGGTATACCCTGCTCAAAAAAGATAAAAAAATGAACTATGAACTGGCCATCTCCGGTGTCATGTCTGTTGGTATGATCGGTTTCTTTTGTATCACTTTCTAAGAAAACACGGAGTAATGGATTAAAATGATGTTGCTGGTGTTAACCCCCGGGCAGATCAAATGAATAAAAAAAAGCAGCTGATCAACTCAGCTGCTTTTTTTATGCGTTTTATATGGGAAATAAGCGTTTTTAAGACACTTTCTCCCTTAAAACATATTCTTTTGTTATCTTCTTTTCAAAGGCTGTAGCAAGTATTCTAAACCATTCAATTTAATCTCATACAAAGTAGCGATCATCTCCCCTAGTTTCCCCGGAGGAAAGCCCTTATTGTGGAACCAGATCAGGTAAGATTCCGGAAGGTCACACATGGTTCTTCCCTGATATTTGCCAAAAGGCATTTTCATGGTTACGAGATCGTTTAATAATTGCGGATTCATAGCTTATCGTATTAATTAGCGACCATATTTAGCATCTCTACTGCTTCATCTACCGATTTCAGGCCTTCAAAAGCAATCCGTAAAGAATTTTTCACCTCTTTTAAATTACATATTCTCGGATGCATCTGTGCAAAATGCAGAATCTGGTTAAACATGGTCGAATCGAAGAACGCAGACTGCTTATCAGCGATGAAATAACCGCGTAACACCCCTTTTTTGAAACTCAGTTTCTCAAAAGCCAGTTTCTTAGCCACCCATTGCAAACGCATCACATTCAGCATGGTTTTTACAGGCTTTGGAACAGGACCAAAACGGTCTTGTAATGCACTTTCAAAAGCTTTCAGCTGTGTTTCATTTTCCAGCTTGGAAAGCTCCGTATACAGGTTATATCTTTCCGTAATATTCGTCACATAATCATCCGGAATAAACATATCCAGATCGGTATCAATTTGCGTGTAAGTTACAAAAGGACGAGCCGGTTCAGTTTTAAATAAATCCTTAAATTCATCGCCTTTCAGCTCCTGAATCGCCTCATCTAAGATCTTATGATACATTTCGAAACCGATTTCGGCGATAAAGCCACTTTGCTCTGCTCCCAGTAAGTTTCCACTGCCACGGATGTCTAAATCACGCATGGCGATGTTAAAACCGCTACCCAGATCAGAAAACTCCTCTATTGCACTCAGTCTTTTTCGCGCTTCATTAGTCAGCGTAGATAACGGCGGACTCAATAAATAGCAAAACGCCTTTTTATTGGAGCGTCCTACCCTGCCACGCATCTGGTGTAAATCGCTCAAACCGAACATGTGAGCATGGTTTATGATGATCGTATTGGCATTTGGAATGTCCAGGCCAGCCTCAATAATTGTGGTGGCTACCAATACATCTTTTTCCCCGTTAATAAAATCAAGCATTACATCTTCCAGCGCGTCGCCGTCCAGCTGTCCGTGTGCAATCCCGATTCGTGCTTTAGGAACCATTCCCTGTATCATCCCGCCCAATTGCGGCAGGTCATTTACCCTGTTATGGATAAAAAATACTTGTCCACCCCTGTCCAGCTCAAATTGAATGGCTTCCTGAATCAATTTATCATTGAAAACATGAAGCTCCGTATTCACTGCCTGACGGTTTGGTGGCGGCGTACTCATGATCGAAAGATCTCTTGCGCCCATCAGCGAGAAGTGTAAAGTCCTCGGAATCGGCGTTGCGGTTAGCGTTAGTGTATCTACATTGGCCCTCAATACCCTTAACTTTTCTTTTGAAGTAACTCCAAATTTCTGCTCCTCATCAATGATCATGATGCCTAAATCCTTGAATTTAACATCCTTACTCAATAATCTGTGGGTACCAATCACAATATCGACCTTCCCTTCGGCTAATTTAGCCAGGGTTTCTTTGATCTGTTTATTCGTTTTAAAACGATTGATATAATCTACCGTACAAGGGAAATCCTTCAAACGTGCAGAAAAGGTTTTGAAATGTTGGAGTGCAAGAATGGTTGTTGGAACCAATATGGCGGCCTGTTTACCATTAGCAACCGCTTTAAAAGCAGCCCTGATAGCGATTTCGGTCTTTCCGAAACCCACATCACCACAAATCAGACGATCCATTGGATGTGGCGCCTCCATGTCTTTTTTAACATCCATGGTTGCCTTCTCCTGATCCGGCGTATCCTCATAAATAAAGGAAGCCTCCAGCTCTGTTTCCAGATAGCCATCAGGAGCAAAAGCAGTACCTACCTGGGTTTTCCTTAAAGCATACAGCTTGATCAGGTCCCTGGCAATGTCTTTAACTTTTTTTTTAGTGTTCTTTTTAAGCTTATCCCAGGCCTCTGTGCCCAGTTTATTCATTTTTGGAGGAGTTCCATCCTTGCCACTATATTTTGCAATCCGGTTTAGGGAATTGATATTCACATAGAGCAAATCGTTGTCTGCGTACACCAGGCGAATCATTTCCTGAGTTTTGCCACTCACTTCAACCTTTTCCAAACCGGCATATTTCCCGATTCCATGGTCAATATGGGTCACAAAATCTCCCGGTTTCAGGTCTCTTAATTCTTTCAAAGTAATCGCCTGACTTCGCTGGTAGCCCCTTTTAAGCTTGTATTTATAGAAACGGTCAAAAATCTGGTGGTCGGTATAGAAAGCCACATTTTGCTGTGGATCTAAGAAACCCTCCCTTAATGGAATATTGACCGGTGTAAATTTTGCGGTTTTATCAATGTCTTCTAAAATCGCATACAAACGCTCGGTTTGTTTCGGAGAAGAACTGAAAATATAATTGTGAATCCCCTGTTTTTCATTCTCTTTCAAATTGTGAATGAGCAGGTTGAAATCCTTATTGAAGGAAGGCTGCGGTTTAGTATCAAAAGAAAATACATGATCCGTTTTATAGAAAAACTGCTTACCAAATTCCAGCAAAGCGAAATCATGAACCATATCGGCCATCATTTTCTCATCGGTAAAAGCAAACTTCGGATCAATCCAATCCTGATTTTCCGATTTCTCTTTTGCCGGTAAAGCCAGCCATAACTCTTTAGCCTTCTTATAACCACCTTTAATGATGTCCAGACTAAATTCTACGTCTTTAAACCATAATAGCGTGTCCTTTTCGATATAATCTAAGAGGTTAATGTTGCTTTCTGTCAGGTATTTGGACTGCACATTCGGAATAATCGTGAAGCTCTTCACATCCTCCACAGAAAGCTGACTTTCAATTTCGAAAGTCCGGATACTTTCAATTACATCACCAAAAAACTCAATCCGGTAAGGTAGATCATGAGAGAAAGAGAAAATATCGACAATCCCGCCACGAATAGAGAACTGACCGGGTTCATAAACGAACTCTGTACGTTCAAAATCGTAATCAAACAGGAATTCATTGATAAAATCAATGCCTAGTTTCGTTTGAACGGCAATTTCCAGCGTATTTTTCTCCAGCACGCTCCTGTTGATCACCTTTTCGGCCAGAGCCTCGGGGTAAGTCACCACAATCTTTCCATATTCTGAATGGTGATTCAGCTCATTGAGCACTTCTGCCCTTGCTAATACATTTGCAGTATCTACCTGGGTGAATTCGAATGGTTTACGGAAGGATGATGGAAAAAGCAAGACCTCTTTATCGAGGATACTTTCCAGGTCGGCCATGAAATAAGAAGCCTCTTCCCGATCAGGAAGGACAAATAACATGGGTTTGTGCAACAGGAAATAAATAGCAATGGCTATTGTTGCATCGGCAGACCCAACTAAACCTTTTAGTTGAAGTTTATTACCTTTGCCCGCGTTGAGGGCTTTTGCCAATGCTACAATGCGTTCGTCTGTTTTATATGTATTGATCAGGTCACGGATGTTCACTATGCAAAGGTAAGATTTATGATGAGCTTAAATGTAACAAAGTCTCTATTAATCAATCTAAAATAAAAACGATATCAGGACAACTGGTTTCGGGGATTGATTAAAGCTCATTGATGAAAACGCTACACCGCATACCTGTTGAATTGATCTTCTGGATAACGGCTTTGGCACTGCTCGCTTTTGCAGAACCGATAGCGAAAGGGCATATTCATCATTTTACGCTTTGTCCGCTGGCAAATATGGGCATAGATTGGTGTCCGGGATGTGGAATTGGAAGAGCAATCACGCAACTTTTCCATGGAAATATCAAGGAAAGTCTGGCACAACACTGGTTTGGAATCCCCGCACTGATGATCATTGTCCACCGTATCATTGAGTTGATTAACAGAAGAATAGATAACAATAGAAAATTAAAATACAAGGAGGAGAGATATGTTTGATTCACCATTTATGATGCTGCCGGGTATCACACCCCAGGAATATTCTTATTTGCAGTCTGCAACTACAGGATTTAGTGAACAACAGCTACGAGGATTTTTAATGATTTACGGAAGTAAAAGAAGAAATCCGGATGATATGGTCTTGTACTGTATCCTTGGATTTTTTGTTCCGGGATTGCCGAGATTTCTGGTTAATCAAATCGGAATGGGAGTACTATACTTCTTTACAATCGGTCTTTGTTTCATTGGAACGATTATCGACCTGGTTAACCACAAAACCTTAGCCATGGAATACAACCAACGCATGGTTTTCGAAAGCCTGCAAATGGTGAAAATGGGAAGTATTCAATAAAACTTTAAAAATACTGGAGCCGGTACAACTTTTTGTGCCGGCTTTTTTGTTGGATAAAATGCCGGAAAGCCGAAAAATGATTAAGTTTATTTTCTGAGGTTCAAATCGTAAATTTACAGCTTATGAGATTATCCGTTTTAATAGCACACCTGGAAGCATTTGCACCGCTCAATTATCAGGAAGATTATGACAACTCAGGACTGCTGGTTGGTCAGCCTGAAATGGACGTACATGGGGCATTAGTGGCCTTAGATTGTACGGAAGACATTGTAGATGAAGCAATAGCTCAGAACTGCAACCTCATCATTACCCATCATCCTATAGTTTTCAAAGGCCTTAAAAAGATCACCGGAAAAACTTACGTGGAAAGGGTAGTCCTGAAAGCCATTCAGAATAACATCGCCTTATATGCCATCCATACCAACCTGGATCATGTAAAATATGGCGTCAATGGCGTAATCGCGAAAAGAATCGGACTAAAAAACGCTAAAATTCTCAGTCCAAAAGGATCATTACTGAAAAAACTGGTTACTTTTTGCCCTGTGGAACACGCAGAAGAGCTGAAAGATGCACTTTTTGCTGCGGGAGCCGGAAACATCAGCGATTACAGCGAATGTAGTTTCAATGCGGAAGGGACCGGAACTTTCAAAGGAAATGAGCACACAGATCCTTTCGTTGGAACGCCTGGTATCCGCCACCATGAGCCAGAAATCAGGATTGAAACCGTATTTATTGCACAAAATGAGCGTAAAATTCTACTTGCCCTCTTAGAAAACCACCCTTATGAAGAAGTTGCTTACGACATCTATAAGCTGGAAAACAAGCTGGATACCGTAGGAGCGGGTATGATCGGATGGCTGGAAGAAGGCATGGAAGGCCGTGCATTCCTCAACCTGGTAAAAGATAAGATGGACGCGGTAGTGATCAGACACACCAAATTACTGCCAAAAAGAATCAGAAAGGTCGCAGTATGTGGCGGTTCCGGAAGCTTTCTGCTGAAAGAAGCAATTGCTGCGGGTGCCGACGCTTTTGTAACCGCTGATTTTAAATACCATGAGTTTTTTGATGCTGATGAAAAAATAGTCATCGCAGATATCGGACACTTTGAGAGTGAACAATTTACATCTGATTTGTTGATAGATATTATTCAAGAAAAATTTCCTAACTTTGCAATCCGTTTAACGGAGCATAACACAAACCCCATAAATTATTTCATTTAATGGAACAAACTGTAGAGCAAAAGCTAAAAGCTTTATACGAATTACAAACCCTGCATACTAAGATCGATAAAATACGTCAAATCCGTGGTGAATTACCAATGGAAGTAGCGGATTTAGAAGATGAAGTTGCTGGCCTGGAAACACGTATACAAAAATTCAAAGGCGAATTGGATGATACTGAAGATGCCATTGTAACGCGTAAAAACATGATCAAAGAAGCTCAAAACTTGATCAAGAAATATGAGACCCAGTTAAAAGATGTTAAAAACAACCGTGAGTACGATGCCTTAACTAAAGAGGTAGAAATACAAACACTTGAAATTCAGGTTTGTGAGAAGAAGATCAGAGAGTACGGATTTGACATCGCAACGAAAAATGAGGTTTATGAAAAAGCATTAGCTGATTTAGAGTCAAGAAAAAAAGATCTTGAAATTAAAAAAGGCGAATTGCAAACCATTACTGCTGAAACGGAAAAAGAAGAGCAATCACTTGCTAAAAAATCTGAAAAAGCAGAAACTCTAATCGAGGAAAGACTTTTAACCGCTTATAACAGGTTAAGAGGAAATGCAAATAACGGATTGGCAGTAGTGACTATTGACCGCGATTCATGTTCAGGTTGTTTCAACCAGATCCCGCCTCAACGTCAGCTTGACATTCGTCAACGTAAAAAAATTATTGTGTGTGAGCACTGTGGAAGAATCCTTGTGGATGAAGCCCTAACACAAGAAGTAGCTCCAGTATAAGCACAAATTATCGAATAATAAAAAGGCCGGAATTCATTTCCGGCCTTTTTTCGTTCCAGCGGTTTTTTATCTTTGAAACATTGTTTGCCCCCTTGCTGTTAATCCTTTTCAATTCTTTATCATACAATGGATTCCATAATATCTCAAGTAAAATACCATATCGCCAGATTGGCGCTTTTTATACTCCTTTTAACCGCACCAACGGCTCTTTTTGCCAACTTTGACTTCAATGCCAACTGCTTGAGAGCTTATCAGAACATCTTCGAACTGAAACTTAATACTGCAAAAGCACTGATCGCAAATGAAAAAAAGATCAACCCTAAAAACTCCATTATCCCCTTACTGGAAAACTATGCTGACTATTTTCAACTGCTGACTACAGAAAGCAAAGCCGATTTTGATAACCTGAAAGAAAACAAATCAAAAAGACTGGATCAGATAGAAGGGGATGATAAAAGCTCGCCATATTACCTGTATGCACAGGCAGAAATCAACCTGCAATGGGCCTTAATCAGGGGGCGTTACGGAGAATATTTTACGGCAGCCAGAGAGATCAAAAAAGCCAATGGCCTCTTACAGGAAAATACCAAAAAGTTTCCTGGGTTTCACCTCAATTCCAAAGGACTGGGCGTGATCAATGCCTTCCTGGGCAACCTGCCTGATGGCATGTTAAAAAGCACACTGGCCACTTTTGGCATCAAGGGCAACCTGAAAGCTGGCATGAATATGCTCGATAACCTGGCCGAAAACCTACCTAAATCTACCTACGAGCCATTTTATGAAGAAGTGGTTTTTTACTATGTCTTTGTCCTGAACGACATTGCGCACAGTCCGGATGCCTACCAGAAAACCATGAAATATACCTCCAGAATTGCCGACAGCAGTTTGTTAAAAGCCTATCTGCAAGCCTCGGTATGCGCTAAAACCGGCCACAATGCCGAAGCCATTCAGATCTTGCAAAACCGTCCTTCCGGAAATTACTATACCGCATTTCCTTACCTGGACCTATTATTAGGCACCAGTATGCTCAATAAGCTCGATCTTTCTGCTGCCACGAGTTTTAATAAGTTTCTACAGCAAAATAAAGGCGTTAATTACATTAAAGATGCCAACCTGCACTTGGCTTGGGTTTCTTTATTAAAAGGCGACACAGGTGCTTATTCTACGTTTATAACCAAGGTGAAAAACAATGGATATCTATACCAGGAAAAAGACAAGCAGGCGCTCAATGAAGCGAATGGCCCGAAACCTGATTTAACCTTATTAAAAGCCCGTTTATTATTTGATGGGGGATATGATACCAAAGGGATCGCTGTGTTAACAGCGGAAAAACCGGAAGATTTTAGTGCAGGAAGAGACCGTACGGAGTATTACTACCGCCTGGGTCGTTTATACGATAACCAGGGTAAAGAAGATGCGGCTTTAACGAACTATCAGCTCGCCATCAGCAACGGAAAACAGTTGAAATACTATTTCGCCGCCAATGCTGCCTTACAAATGGGGAAGGTTTATGAAAAACAAAAGAACAAGGCTAAGGCAAAAGAAAGTTTCAATACTGCCATCCAAATGAAAAATCATGAATACGAAAGCAGTATTGAAACTCAGGCAAAGGCCGGATTAAACCGGATAAAATAGCCTGAATTTTATAGGAAATTAAAAACGATAGACAAAAGCATTGATGTGCATACCTGCGCCAACCGAAGCAAAGACTGCATAATCGCCTTTATTGATCTGATAACCTTCCACATTACCTTTCCATACCAGATCCAGCAGGGTAGGGACAGTGGCTACCGAACTATTGCCAAGCCAGCAGATAGACATCGGAACCAGGTTCTCAGGAACCGTATCAATATCATATAATTTGAAAAGTCGTTTCATGATGGCATGATCCATTTTCCCGTTTGCCTGATGAATAAACACAATTTTAATCGCAGTAATATCAATTCCTGCTTTATCAATTGCCTTTTTCACCACCTGTGGAACATTGGTTACCGCAAACTCATAGAGCTTACGACCATTCATTTTCAGGTAAGCATTACCATTGTCCTCCTCAGGATTGTTACTTCTGCCCATTTGAAGCAGCGAACCAAAATTAACCGCGTAAGTCTGTGTTTTATGCGCAATAATACCCAGATCTTCCGAAGAAGACTGGCCTTCAAATACCACAGCGGCAGCACCATCAGAAAAAATCATGGAATCCCTGTCATGCGGATCAGTGATTCTGGATAACGTTTCCGCGCCAATCACCAATACCCGTTTAGCATCACCGCTTTGAATCAGGTAATTCGCCTGAATAGCGCCCTGTACCCAGCCCGGGCAACCAAAGATAAGATCATATGCTACACAGTCAGGATTGTTGATCTCCAGCGCTTGTTTCACCTTAGCCGCAAGAGAAGGTAAAATGTCCATCCGGTTAGTCCCCGGTTTCACATCGCCAAAATTGTGACAAAAGATAATATGATCCAGGCTTTCTTTATCAATCGAAGCATGGTCAATTGCGCGTTGTGCAGCAACTGTAGCCATATCACTATTCACCATATGATCCTCTACATAGCGTCTTTCCTTGATCTCTGTGATCTCGCTGAACTTATGTATGATTTCGTGAATATCCTTTTCCAGCTTTACGCCATTGTCGTAAAATGTGGAATTCAAAAAGGCGTCACCTGAGATGATATTTTCTGGAATATAACTGCCAGTACCTATAATAACTGAATGTATGTTTGTTTTTTCGCCCATTTTGAACCGGATACTGATTTGGTGTACAGTATAAAATTAGGATTAATTAATTGAAATGTGAAACGATTAGCTAAAATCGTCGATTAAAATTACAAATAATTCCTTAGGTCCGTGCGCACCGAGTACCAGTGTTTTTTCAATATCAGCAGTTCTGCTGGGACCGGTAATCGTGCTGATCATGGAAGGAAGCTGATCGGCATATTTGTTTTTGATGAGCTTAAAAGCATCTTTCAGATCCAGTACCAGCTGACCGGTTCTGGCAATAATAATATGGTGATGCGGAAAAATACTCAGCCTTCTGCCGGCTGCATTTTCATTGGAAACCATCACAGAACCATTGCGTGCAATTAAAGCTTCGCAAAGGGTAATGCCTACTTCCGCCATTTCAAAATCCTTATCGGTCTGATAAAAGGGGAATTCGTACTCTGATAAAAGGTTTTGTAATTCAGGTTCCCAGCAATAGATTTTTCTCCAGTTGAATTTCTCTGCGAGTTGCAGCATATTTTCAATGAAATCCATACCATTTTCGCAATAAATAAAATTACCGGAAACGGCAGTCAGCTCTTCAGCAAACATGATTTCCAGAAACTCATCGCTCTTAGGATACAATGGGGTATCTTCCAGATTAGGATAGGGGTTATCACGCTTTTCCAGAAGCGCCTTCCTTATCTTTTTTAGCATTAATTCTTTAGAAGATCGGTTTTCCTGCATAAAAAAAAGGAGAAACCGCCAGCACAAGATTGTACTGGCGGTTCCTCATAAATGTGTTTAAGATTCTGTTTGAGCAGGGCTGGTAGGAGCCGATACATCGGTTGCCTCACCAACACCTTGGTGCAATAGACCCTCAGCAGCCGGCTTTTGATCACCTGTACCATTTACGAATTCATCATAAGTAGTACGGTTATCGAAAGGACGTTTGCCTAAAATCTCTTCCAGATCTGCCTGGAATAAAATCTCTTTTTCTAACAGTTTCTGAGCCAGTTTTTCCAGACCTTCACTGTTGTCAATTAAGAGTTGTTTTGTTCTTGCATAAACCTCTTCAACCAGTTTACGCACTTCCACATCAATTAATTCTGATGTTTTCTCTGAGTAAGGTTTGTTGAAGTTATATTCATTCTGTGGGTCATGGAAAGAAACATTACCGATTACGCTGTTCATACCATAAATGGTAATCATGGCATAAGCTAATTTAGTAATGCGTTCTAAGTCATTCTGTGCACCGGTAGAAATCTTTCCAAAAGTAAGATCTTCCGCAACACGACCACCCATTGTCATACACATACCATCAGTTAACTGCTCTGTAGTATACAAGAACTGCTCTTTTGGCAGGTATTGTGCATAGCCAAGGGCTGCAACACCACGAGGAACAATAGATACTTTTACCAATGGATCGGCGTGTTCCAGGAACCATCCTGCAATCGCATGACCAGCCTCATGGTAAGCAACTATTCTCTTCTCTTCAGGAGATATAATTTTATTTTTCTTCTCTAATCCACCGATAACGCGGTCAATTGCATCCTGGAAATCCTGCATATCTACAGATTTCTTATTGCGACGGGCAGCAATTAACGCAGCCTCATTACAAACATTGGCAATCTCAGCACCGGCAAATCCCGGAGTCTGTGCAGAAAGCTTTTTAGCATCTACAATTTCATCCGTTTTAATAGGTTTCAAGTGTACTTTGAAAATCTGCTCACGACCCACTAAATCCGGCTTGTCAATAGAAATCTGACGGTCAAAACGACCTGGTCTCAGCAAGGCTGAATCCAATACATCCGGACGGTTAGTTGCAGCAAGAATGATAATTCCTGAATCTGTACCAAAACCATCCATCTCTACCAATAGCTGATTTAACGTGTTTTCACGCTCATCATTTCCACCCATCATACTGTTTTTTCCTCTGGCACGACCGATCGCATCCACCTCATCAATAAAGATGATACAAGGTGCTTTATCTTTCGCCTGCTTGAACAAATCACGTACCCTTGAAGCACCAACTCCTACAAACATCTCTACGAAATCGGAACCCGATAAAGAGAAGAAAGGAACCTGAGCTTCACCGGCTACGGCTTTGGCCAATAAGGTTTTACCAGTACCCGGAGAACCTACTAATAACGCGCCTTTAGGAATTTTACCCCCTAAATTTGTGTATTTCTGAGGGTTTTTAAGGAAATCTACGATCTCCATAACCTCTTGTTTGGCTTCTTCCAGTCCGGCAACGTCGTTAAACGTTACATTAACCTGGCTTTCTTTGTCAAATAGTGTTGCTTTAGATTTCCCGATATTGAAAATCTGACCGCCGCCACCACCAGCGCCACCGCCCATGCGGCGCATAATGAAAATCCAGAACCCGATAAATAACAATACCGGAATAATTACCGTAAAGAACCAGGAGTTAAATGTGCTCTGTCTCGTCTCTTTTTCCGCAAGAATCTGTTGATCCGGAGGGATATTTTTCTGAGCTTCTTTTAACTGAGCATCCAGCGCATCCATCGATCCAGCGGTGAAATACACCAACGGGCCGTTTTGTGTGCCGAAATTATTTTTGCTAATGTACTTTTTGTACTTCGCTTCATTCAATTTGTCTTTCTTTATATACACTTCAACCTTAACGAGGTCTTCATGTTTATAGGCAACCAGTTTTTCAACGTCGCCAGGTAAAAGCATTTGAGTTTCGAAAGTACGGTAGGTAACGTCTTTGATGGTATCTGCACTAAATAAAAACTGCAGTAAAAACAGACCTAAAATAATTGCCCCATAAACCCAAATAATATTGAATTTAGAGCCTTTTTGAGGCTTCTTAGGAATATTCGGTAACTTCTTAATCAACTTAGGTTTTGTATTCGGGTTCTCTTTCATCTTGAGTCAAAAATGTTTTGTGTAAATGATTAAGCGCTTTGATAGCTGGTAGATTGGGCATCACCCCATAGATCTTCTATACCATAAAATTCGCGCTTGTCAGTCTTAAATATGTGAATTACCACATCAAAATAATCCAGAATGATCCAGTCGGCACCAGCCTGTCCTTCTTTTTTCCATGGATCTGCCTTCGTGTTTTTGTAAATTTCATCTTCTACGCTATCCGCAATTGCCTTCACGTGGGTAGCTGAATCTGCATGGCAGATGATGAAGTAGTCAGAAACAGAACTATTAAGTTCACGTAGGTCTAAACGCACAATATCTTTTCCTTTTTTTTCCTGCATGCCGTTTACGGCTATCTCTGAGAGTAATGTAGAAAGGTTTACATTTTTCTTTTTTACCATTAAAATTTTTTAGTTTTGATAAACAAATATACAATCAACACTTGCAAAATAACACTTTTTCAACATTATTTGTTGGTCAAAATCTTATCAAATTATTAGAGGTTGATTCTACCAATAACTTTATAAAAGACTTGGTGTCAAATTCCGGGCCATTAACAGAAGGTACTGTTATTATGGCAGACCACCAATTTGCAGGAAGAGGGCAACAAAGCAATGTATGGCATACCGAGCCTGGATTAAACCTCACTTTTAGCCTTTATCTGAAGCCATCTTTCTTACCAATATCTAAGCAATTCCTGCTCAATATGGCCGTAAGCATCGGTATTCGCAATGCGCTGCAGCTTTTCATTAAAGAGGGAATCAAGATCAAATGGCCCAATGATATCTACCATAACGGCCGGAAAATGGGAGGTGTCCTCATCGAAAATATCCTCGCTGGAAGTACTTATAAAGCCAGTATTATCGGTATTGGCCTCAATGTGAACCAGTCGGTTTTTGCCCCGGAACTCCGGGATCGCGCAACTTCCATGAAGGGAATTTTACAAGCGGATGTTAATTTAATTGAGGTATTAGCGGAAATTTGTAGCAATATTGAAAAACAGTACCTCCGTTTGAAGACGGGAAACCACCAGGCACTGGTCACAGATTATGTCAGCGGACTGTATAAATTTGATACACCCGCAAGCTACCGCCAAAATGGCGAGGTTCTTGAAGGCAAAATCATAGGAGTGACCGAAGCAGGAATGCTGGTTCTCCTGATCAAAGGAGAAATAAAAGAGTACAATTTTAAAGAAATAGAGTTTTTAAATCACACAACATGAAAAAAATCAGTCTGATCCTCTCATTCGTACTATTCACGGTAATGGGCGCCTCTGCGCAAATAGAAAGACCGGTGACCTGGTCCTATGCTGCCAAAAAAATCAGTAAAACAGAAGCCGTAGTCTATATCAAAGCAACCATGGAAAGTGGATGGCATATTTATTCGCAAACCCTGAAACCAGGTGGCCCACAGCCAACAAAGTTCAGCTTTGCACCCTCTAAAGATTATACCCTGGTAGGAAAAACTACAGAACCTAAAGCAACCACTTATTTTGATGAGAATTTCAAGATGAACGTGAGTTATTTTGGTAATCAGGTAGTTTTTCAACAAAAAATAAAACTGAATAAAGCAACCGTAATTGTAAAAGGTAAAGTGGAGTTTATGGTGTGTAACGACGAGAAATGTCTGCCTCCGGAAGAGATCAGTTTCAGCGTTTCTGTGAAATAAACAGGATACAAGAACAAGGAATATAGCGATGGAAAAATATCCCATCGCTTTTTTTATGCCCATTCATTCAGCAAGTTATCCTGGCAACGTAAAATTATAGCGCATCCAGCCATAATGAAAGCCTTAAATAAAAAATAATAACTAATTTCACGCCCTTATCATAAAGAGAATTGCTGTTTAAATAGATTTTACCTATTTATGGTGAGCCTTT
Organism: Pedobacter gandavensis; assembly: GCF_032677645.1. GTDB lineage: Bacteria > Bacteroidota > Bacteroidia > Sphingobacteriales > Sphingobacteriaceae > Pedobacter > Pedobacter gandavensis_A. The sequence continues at coordinate 220,020 of NZ_JAVTSB010000008.1, forward strand.
AAGTAAAAACACACAAAAGAATGAAGAGATTATTTTTAATGCTGAGTCTAATGCTGCTGTTTACCGCGGCCTTTAGCACTCAAAGCTTTGCCTCCACACAAACACCAGATAGTACGGCTACCGAAGAAGAACTTGTGTTCACTGAAGTAGGTTCCGCACAAGATAGTATTGCAAATAACATCGTTAAAGACACGGTAAAAAAAGACACGGCAGTTGCGAAAGTAACGCCTTTGGAAACCGAAAAGGCAGCAGCTACCCCGATCACTCCGGATGCAGACAGAACCCTTTGGGAAACGTTTATCGCGGGGTTATTAGGCGGATTTATCGCCTTCCTCATGCCTTGTATCTTCCCAATGGTGCCCCTTACCGTCAGCTATTTTATCAAAAGAGCAGGTAGTAAACAGGGTGGAATCGGGCAGGCACTGATCTACGGAATTTCAATTATTGTCATCTATGTCGCTTTAGGACTATTGATTACCGTGCTTTTCGGCTCGGCAAAACTCAATGAACTCAGCTCCAGCGGCTATTTTAACTTCTTCTTCTTTATCTTACTCGTGGTCTTCGCCATCTCTTTCTTTGGCGCTTTCGAGATCACATTACCAAGTTCTCTGGTTAATAAAATCGACCAGAAAGCAGATAACAGTAAAGGTTTAGGCGGTATATTCTTTATGGCGGCTTCACTGGCGCTGGTTTCCTTCTCTTGTACCGGACCAATTATCGGAACGATTCTGGTTCAGGCAAGCTCTAAAGGAGACATTCTTGCGCCTGCAATCGGGATGTTTGGTTTCGCATTGGCACTGGCATTACCCTTCACTTTATCTGCAATCTTCCCTGGATTCTTAAGCTCAATGCCTAAATCCGGTGGCTGGTTAAATAGCGTAAAAGTATGTTTAGGATTCCTTGAACTGGCATTGGCCTTGAAATTCCTTTCTGCTGCCGACCTGGTTTGGCATTGGGAATGGTTCGACCGTGAGTTGTTCCTGGCCTTATGGATCGTCATCTTTGTCCTGATGGGAATTTATTTATTAGGAAAGATCAAATTCTCGCACGATAGCGACGTACCTTACGTTTCTGTCCCTAGATTATTCTTTGCCATCTGTTCCCTATCATTCGCAGTATACCTGGTTCCTGGATTATGGGGCGCTCCGGTAAACGTTTTAAGCGGTATTGCACCTCCAATGAACACCCAGGACTTTATCCTGAGCGGTAATGGCGGCGGCAGCAGCTCAGCAGCTTCCAGTTATTTCCCGGCAACCGTAAAATATAACGAGACCCTGAAACCACCGGTAGGATTCAATGCCTTCTTCGACCTGGATGAGGGTGTCGCTTATGCGAAAAAAGTAAACAAACCAATCCTGATCGATTTCACCGGACATGCTTGTGTGAACTGTCGTAAGATGGAAGATAAGGTCTGGATCGATAAAGAAGTAGGTAGAATCATCAAAGATGAATACGTGCTGATTCAACTTTACGTGGATGAAAGAAATATTAAAATGCCTAAAGATAAAGTCCACTATTCGGAGATCCTGAGGACCACAACAGACGATCTTGGTAGATGGAACGGTGATTTTCAAGCCACTAAATACGGTTCGAATTCACAGCCTTATTATGTGTTGGCAGGTTACGACCTGAACCCTCTGGTAAAACCTCAGGGCGCAATTTTTGACGCAAAGGAGTACGCTGCATATTTACAAAGTGGTTTAGATAAATTTAAAAACGCTGAAAAACCAAATGAATAAAATTAAAAATATAGGAGTATTAACTTCCGGTGGCGATGCCCCGGGAATGAATGCTGCCATTAGGGCAGTGGTGAGAGCGGCAATCTATTATGATTTGAAAGTTACCGGTATTTTACGGGGCTATGAAGGTCTGATTCATGGCGATTTCTTCGATATGGACCGTAAATCTGTAGCCAATATTATTCAACGTGGTGGTACTATTTTAAAAACTGCCAGAAGCGATGCCTTCCGTACCAAAGAAGGTAGAGACGAAGCATACAAACAATTAAAAGCGCATGATATTGATGCGCTGATTGTAATCGGTGGTGACGGTACTTTTACAGGTGCCCAGTTGCTGACTACAGAATATAACTTTCCGGTAGTCGGCTTACCTGGTACGATCGACAATGACCTGGAAGGAACGGATTTCACCATCGGATACGATACGGCCATTAATACCGTAGTCAATGCCGTAGATAAAATTCGTGATACCGCAGAATCTCATGACCGTCTGTTTATCGTAGAAGTGATGGGGCGCGACTCCGGACTGATCGCTTTAAGAAGTGGAATCGGGGTAGGCGCAGAAGCCATCATGATTCCTGAAGCCAATATGGGTGTAGAAGGTTTGGTGACGAGACTGGCTTCCGGTAGAAAAGATAAATCTTCGAAAATTATTATTGTTGCCGAAGGCGATGAAGTAGGTGGTGCATTTAATGTAGGGGAAGTATTGAAAGAACGTTTCCCGCAATATGACATCAGAGTTTCTGTGCTTGGACACATTCAACGTGGTGGCAGGCCGAGTTGTATGGACCGTGTATTGGCCAGCAGCCTGGGTGTAGCCGCAGTAGAAGGATTAATCGCAGGGCAATCTGGCGTAATGGTTGGACAAGTGAACAGAGAAATCATCTTTACACCTTTCGATCATGCCATTAAACACATTGACGCAAAAGAGATCACACCAGCCTGGTTAAAACTGGTAGAAATCCTTTCTTTATAAAAGGAATAGCAATATCATTTGAACAGCCTTCTTTTTAAGAGGGCTGTTTTTTTATGCGCCAAAAGCTGTGGAGCTTCTTCTGCTTCCTCTGACTACAAATATAGCTGCGCTTTGAAGGCTTGCGGGAACTGGTCTTAACGATTGCTGTGCTGCGGAGAACCTGATGCGGTGTTTACTCGTCTTTTGTAGGCTTCTGGCCCTACAAGGGCCCTGCCAGGGCCCCAAAAGTACCCCGGTAAGGCCCCCAATGCTAAAATGACATGTCGAAGGCTTGCTTCAATCTTTTTTTCATTTTTCAGGGGGCTGATCCTGCTGTGCTATCCCACTGAGCAGCAAGAACTGCCGCTGGTAAACGGAACAAAGGAAGGCGAATATAATTTAAAAATAATGCATCTTGCTTATCAATAGGATTTTACTTACTTTTGCACTCCCGCAAGCGCGTTGCTCCGGGAACTATGTTGAATACATAAACTATATAAGAAATGTCGACTAAAATCAGATTACAAAGATTCGGTAAAAAAGGAAAACCTTTTTTCCACGTAGTGGTAGCGGATTCTCGTTCACCAAGAGATGGTAAATTCATTGAGCGTTTAGGTTCTTACAACCCAAACACCAATCCTGCAACCATCGAAATCAATTTCGAAAAAACTTTAGACTGGGTTAACAAAGGTGCTGAGCCTACGGATACTTGTCGTGCTATCCTTTCTTACAAAGGTGTTTTATACAAAAAACATTTACAAGGTGGTGTTAAAAAAGGCGCTTTAACTGAAGAACAAGCAGAAGCTAAATTTACTGCTTGGGTAGAAGGTAAAGATGGTCAGATTGAAGGTAAAAAAGATAACTTAACTAAATCTAAAGATGAAGTTAAGAAAACTGCTTTAGCTGCTGAAACTAAGAAAAATGCAGACCGTGCTGCTGCTTTAGCAATCAAAAATGCTCCTGTAGCAGAAGAAGTTGTTGAAGAAGAAGTAGCAACTGAAGAAGTAGCTGAGGAAACTCCTGCAACTGAAGAAGCTCCTGCAACTGAAGAAAACAAAGAAGAACAAGCATAATATTTTTGTTATTCTGAAAAATAGCGAAGAATCTTCCTCTGGAATGTATTCTTCGCTATTTTCATTTAAGCCATATTTTATGGCTGCCCCAAAAAGGCGCAATTTTAAGGATAAAGTGGAAACACTAAGGATACGATTATGAAAATTGAAGAAGCATTTTACATTGGTTACATCACCAAGACAAAAGGATTAAAAGGAGAGGTACAACTATTTTTTGAATATGATGAACCTGATTTGCTGGAACTGGATGTCGTTTTTGCCGATTTTAATGGGAAATTAGTCCCTTATTTTGTCTCTACCTATAAAATGCAGGTCAACAATACCGCGAATGTCTATTTCGACGATGTAGACCATATCGATAAGGCCCAGCCTTTATTGAAGAAAAAAATCTATTTGCCATTAACCAAAATGCCAGACCGTTCTAATGATGAATTTCATTACAATGACCTGAAAGGTTACCTGGTTTCTGATGAAAATCATGGCGAACTTGGCCAGATTACAGAAGTGAATGAATACCCACAACAGTTTGTGGCTACCGTAATTTATCAAGAAAAAGAAATCATGTTTCCACTTAATGACGACATGATCGTAGAGATCGATGAAGAAGAAAGTATCCTTCGTGTACACCTCCCTGACGGTTTGTTAGACATTTACCTGGAAAATTAAATTATCTTTGCCACATGCGTTTTGACATCATATCTGTATTACCCGCCTTATTGGACAGTCCTTTTGCACACTCTATTTTACAACGTGCGCAAACTAAAGGGATTGCCGAGATTGTAGTCCACAACCTTAGGGATTATTCCACGAATAAGCAAAAAAGTGTAGACGATTACCCTTACGGTGGTGGTAGTGGGATGGTGATGTCTATTCCGCCTTTTGCGCGCTGTATCGAGGCCCTGAAAGCGGAAAGAACGTATGATGAGATCATCTTTATGAGTCCGGATGGCGTTACTTTTAACCAGACGATTGCCAATGAGCTTTCCGGAAAAGAGAACATCATGATTTTATGTGGCCATTATAAAGGCATAGACCAGCGTATAAGAGATTTATATGTGACCAGAGAGATATCTATCGGTGATTATGTGTTATCCGGTGGTGAGCTGCCTGCGGCTGTGCTGGTGGATGCGATCGTAAGACTGATCCCCGGCGTATTAAATGATGAAACTTCTGCCTTGTCGGATAGTTTTCAGGGAGAATTGCTGGATGCTCCGGTATATACCCGCCCTGCGGAATGGGAGGGACATAAAGTTCCGGATATCTTATTGAGTGGTCATGAACAAAAGATCAACGAATGGCGCCATGAACAAGCCGTTTTACGCACCCAGCAGCGTAGACCTGACCTCTTATCTGATTAATTCATTCCGGTTCTTCCCCTGCTAGTGCTTACTGAGCAGGGCAATAATCTGATCCTTATCTTTCAATTGATCCCTCAAAGCTGCATTCAATTCTTTGCAGCTCTTTAAAGCCTGCTTTAATTCCTGATGTTCCGTGTTAATGCTGCCGCCTATACTTTTCTCTGTTGGTTCGGAGAGGGGCGCCTGAGTGTCGTTAAAAAATACCATCGGGGATACTTCCAGTATTTCTGCCAGCAAGGTGAGATCTCTGTACTTAATGGATTGCGAAGTGAGACTTAGTTTTAAGCCGTCAAAAGTCCGGCCCATTTTCTCAGCCAGCCAGCCGAATGGGCGCTTCTTCTGCTTTAAAATTCCGTCTGCTACACTTTTTAATTTCATAAAAAATTAGGAATATTTGGTGGTTTAACTAAAAATAATAAGTATTTTAGTTCTAGTAAATTATGTGTTTGCTATCATAATTTTGACAATTATACACTTTAAATATTATTTTTTCTATAAAGATATGATCGAAACGCCCAGAAAGTATAAAATCAACGATTATCTCCATCAGCTTGCCGTAAAAGATTACAGGAAAGCGATACAAACACTTCCTAAAATTTTGGGTATTTCCCTAAATACTTTCCATAATTACCGGAATATTTTAGAAAATGAAACGCAAGACATTCCTTATGAAAAAGTTGTGATGATGGAGCAGCTTTTTGGCATGGCACCAGGAAGCTTAAGAACGCAGCCGATTGAGGTGCATAATTTGAAAGATTTCCTGCTGACCGGCCTAAAAAATCAGTCTGGAATAACCAGTCCCGGAGGTTAAAAACGGAGGAAAATACCTGTTTTGAATTCTTTTGCTGACAATAAGTACGCTAAATAGAAATAAATTATGTTTAGTCGCTCCTTATTTATATAATTGCAACGTGATAATTGTGTAATTGGAAATAAATTGTATTTGTTTTCATGGAAAATCAATTTCCACTTGCTAAACCGCAAAACCAAAAAACTAATGGAAGAATTAAGGAAATACAAAATTGAAGAAGAGATGAACAAGTTGAATCTTAAGAATTACAAAGCTGCGAGCAGATTAATTCCTAAATACTTGAACATTGCTTTTAACACCTTTCACAATTATAGAAAGCTGCCTTTAGATGGGAAGGCTGATATTCCTTATGCAACAGTTATTCTGCTGGAAGGGATTTTTGGGATGGAGCGTGGTCAGCTCGCCAATTATCCGATAGAAAGTAAGAGTCTGGCCACCCTTATTGAGGAAGAGGTCGTTGAAGCGGAAAATGCGGGAATTTAATTTACCAACATTGCTGGTAGTCAAATCTCTAAAAAATATTTTTTAGGGTAAAAACGCCTTCACAGCACCTTTAATTGTGGAAATGCCAAAAAATGGAATGTGGAAATGTCAAAGAATGTGGAAAAAAACAGAAATCGCTTTCATTTATAAAAAATAATTCCTAATATTGCAGTCCGATTTTAAACAACAAAAAGTCGGCTTAATAGCTTAAAATCATGGATTTAGTAAAATTTGTTGAAGAGCAGGTAATCGCAAAAAATGAGTTTCCTGCATTCAAATCAGGAGATACAGTGAGTGTTCACTATAAAATTCGCGAAGGTAATAAAGAACGTATTCAAATTTACCAAGGTGTAGTATTACAACGTAATAGTGTAGGTGCTAATGAAACGTTTACTGTTCGTAAAATGTCTAATGGTATTGGTGTGGAACGTATATTCCCTATCAATTCGCCTAATATCGCTAAAATAGAGGTTAACAGCCACGGTAAGGTTCGCAGAGCGAAATTATTCTATCTACGTGAATTAACTGGTAAAGCAGCTCGTATCAAATCTAGAAGAGTTTAATCTCTTTTAGTCAAAAAGCATAATAGCCTTCCCGATCCCAATCGGGGAGGTTTTTTTGTTCTCTTCTTGAAAGAGGTGTTTTTCGGTATCTACCTTGTTTTAGGGCGATCTGTGGCATTTATGTCCCTGTTTCCTTAAATACATACTGTGCAATAGTGGGCGCCCGCATTACCTTTAGGTGATCAGTGTGCTACACGGCAATCAGCGATATCAGGAAAGCCCCTGTTAACCTCAGGAAAAGAGCTTAAGTTCTTTTTGAAGGAAAGGATAAAATACCTCAGCCCAAAGGCTGAACGGTACTCATTCTTCCTATGATCATGCTGCCGGAAACGGTGACAGAACAGTTTACGCCCCGGCGAAAATTTGTATGAAATACCCATAGGGTCATTCCGTTTACGGGAAACAATGACTTGTGGCCCCCTTATGCGGGGTAATTAATGGCCATTTCCTGGCTGTATGCAATGAGCGGATCCCTCAGATCGGCCAGCTATCTCTTAGTGTCTAAGAAATTCTGAATATATCCAGTATATTTCAGGCAATATCTGTTCTGATTTCAGACAAAAGGACTCAGATAATATTCAATTCTAATCCTTTCCGCTAACCTTTACCCTTATCCTCTTCCTCCAGAATTGCTTTAAGCTCCGTTTAGCAGTCTTAATCAGGTCAAATGATCACTTATCAGTGTCAATTGAATAAATGTGCTGTAAGCGCTCCTTTCGCTGTTCCTTTAAATTCCGGTACGCTGCTAACCTTAAATGCAATTCTCCTAAATTAAAAAAAGACGGGCTATTCTTTTCATCCCCGAATCTTTGCTGAAGGGCAAAGCTTCGCATGTCTGAACAGAACAATCCCTCCTTTTTTTTAAACCCTACGCCATAGCAAGGATGAACATAGGCTAATTAATAGGATCACTTATTAGCCAACTATATATTAGCGGCTCCTGCTATGCAATCAGGCGCTAACTGCGGATGGTGTGCAAAATGTCTTGTTATACCGTATATAGGCTTGTTGCACTTGAATAGTCTTGTGGTACAACAATCAGGCTTAGCATTGCGGCAAATACGCTTGTTGTACTGGAAATCAAGCCGGACCTTAACTAGTCAAAAAAAATCAGTTATCCTCAGAAGAGGCATAGAAGGTTTTGCGTTCCTTCAACGCAAAGCTTTCAGCCGATGAAGAGTGATGGCTGATTTTTAGACCTCCCCTTAATTTTCCCTGAAACCCTGCTCTTACTACACCTGAAACCCTGCCCTTACCACACCTGAATCCTGCCTCAACACCAAAAAAATCAGCCACAAAAAAAACGGCGTCCTATAACAGAACGCCGTACAAATATCTTATAACTACTAACTAGTTCAATTCTGCTAACACAGTAATTCCACCTTTTACAACTTCGTCAAGTTTAAGATTAACCTTCGTACCGACTGGTAAGAAGATATCTACTCTGGAACCGAATTTGATAAAGCCAAACTCTTCAGATTGTTTCACCTGATCACCTTCTTTCACATACCATACGATACGTCTGGCAAGGGCGCCGGCAATCTGTCTGAACAATACCGGAGTACCATTCTTATGTTCTACAACTACTGTTGTACGTTCGTTTTCGGTAGAAGACTTAGGATTCCAGGCTGCAAGGTATTTACCCGGGTGGTATTTAAAGAACTTTACCACACCAGAAATCGGGTTTCTGTTAATATGTACGTTTACCGGCGACATAAAAATAGACACCTGAAGTCTTTTATCTTTGAAATATTCACCTTCTTCAGTCTCTTCGATTACGACAACTTTACCATCTGCAGGGCAGATCACTTTGTTATCGGCAGTTACAAACTGTCTGCTTGGGTTCCTGAAAAACTGTAAAACAATAACAAACAGGGCGAATGAGAATATATATACTAACCAGGTTAACCAGGTAATGTCTGCAAATTTATAATCGATTAAAGCGTTCAATACAAAGATGAACAGCAAGGATAGGGCAATGGTAGTGTAACCTTCTTTATGTATGGTCATTGGTGATGGGGAGTATTAGTTTCTGCAAAAGTGATAAAAAAATATAACATTAAGGTAAAGGGCTGGCAACAGTTTTAACCGTGTAGATGTGGTTAAGGTTTCTGCCATGTCCATTATAATCCAGGCCGTAGCCGACAACGAACTCATTGGCGATCTCAAAACCTACATATTCCAGCTCATCGATAGGCGCTTTAAGGGCGTCTGGTTTCAGCAGGAGCGAGCAAACGCGAACCGTGGCCGGAGCTTGTTTATAGATCTCCTTCAGGATATAGCTCAGGGTAAAACCGGTATCTACAATATCCTCGACAATGATAATATCGCGACCTTCCAGATTTTCCGGCAAACCGAATACCTCTTTAATTTCGCCGGTGCTTTCCGTGTCTTTATAAGAAGAAACGCGGATAAAGGCCATTTCGCAGGGAAGTGTAATCTCTTTAACCAGATCCGCCATAAACAAAAAACTGCCGTTTAATACCCCGATAAACAGGGGACAGCGGTTCTCATAATCAACATTCATCTGTATGCCAATCAGGCGGGTACGTTTCAGAATGTTGTCATTTTCCAGTAGGATATCGAACTCCTTATCTAGTACTTTAATCGTATTCATATCTTTCTTTTTGGAGCTTTAGCCGTTTCCTTTGGACTGCTCCATTTGTTTTTCTAATTCCTGTTCCTTCTTCTTCTGTTCTCTTTTTTCCTGTCTCAGCTGCTTTTTGGTCTTTTGAACACTATCCGCTTTGATCACAGGTTTTGAAGTGGTATCCTTTTTGGCACCACCAAAAAGGCGGTCGAACAAGCTTTTAGACTCATCATGCGTTTGTATGGCAGGAAGTGGGTCGTCATTATCGAAGTCCGAAGTATCAACAGCAGTCGTATCAGGTAATAAATATTGTCGCAATGCAGGTCTTAACTGCACATTATAAAATCCGTAGGCACTGCTATCTCTAGGTGTTAAACCACGATTAGCCATGATATTTCCGATATATTTGAAGTAAGGATGCAGGTAATCTTTCAGTCCACCATCTCCTTTAAATTTAAACAAGGCAATTTTCGGACGCGGAACGATATTGGCAAGGAATATCCCTTCACCGATATTCAGGTCTGAAGGTCTTTTGCCAAAGTAATAGCGCGTAGCTTCACCGATACCGTATACATTTTGTCCCATTTCAATGATATTGAAATACACTTCCAGCATCCTGTTTTTACTAATCAGGCGGTTATTTTCGATCAGCCATACAATGAGAATCTCTTCAGCTTTTCTTGCCAGCGTCTTTTGTCTGCTCAGGAATATGTTTTTAACCAGCTGCATCGAGATCGTGCTGCCACCTCTTACAAACTTCTTCTCCTTGAAATTCACGGCTAAAGACTTGCGGAAAGACTCCTGTACAAAGCCCTTATGGGTAAAGAAGGAAGGATCTTCGGAGGTCAGGATCGCATTTTTAAAATTGCTGGATATCTGCGAAAGCGGTGTAAAGTTCGGGTTCGAAGGGCCGATCATGATGTCGCGCATTGGCTTACCACGCTCGTATGGCGTATAAACAAAGTCCTGATTGATCTTTTGAAGATTTGTTTTTCCCCATTTGAGGATTTTGAAATTGATTGGCGTAAGGCCGGAGTCAAATTTCACACTATCAGGCATGGAGCTGTCCAGGTAAAAGTTAAGCGCATATTTCACCTTGCCACTTACCTTTAAACCCTCCAGCGACTCAAATAATCCCTGTGGGAACGCGTTTAAGATCGCCTGGGCATCCTGTTCAGGAGCCTGGATTTTTACTTCATAAATTTTATTCGGTGATAAGGTATATTTTAGGTAGGGCTGGATCGTTGCATTTTTAACAAATACGGTTGAAGAGCTGTCTAGTGCGATGTAATTTGCACCGATGCGCATATCCGCATCAATCTTTGCATCTTCAATCACGATGTCATTGGAAGCTACTTTTGGATGGTTGAGCAACAGGTTTTTCACTGCCCATGAGCCCTTGATCTTGAAATCATCACCGCTATAATCGGCGCTTTTCATTTCTGTTCTTACGGTATCAAAGCTGAATTTCGTTTTAAACCTGTTTTCCAGGTAAGGAAGATCTACTTTTTTGTTTTCCGCAAAGAGCATCACATCCAGCTGTTTCTTGCCCGGATACACAGATCCATTGACATGCCAGGTGGCATAATTGCCGTTTACTTTAATGGTGGAAAGTAATTCTCCGTCGGTAATGGTGGCGGTAGTGGTTAAAAAACTCAGCTTTGCGGTATCATTGTCATTAATCCGAAGCATCAGGTCTTTGACCTCCATCTGGTCGGGGATTTTATATAAGACCTGGTTTAGCAGGTTATGTGCAAGGTCGGCAAGGTCTGATTTTTTGGTACTCAGGGTGTCTTTCTTTTTACGTTTCAATAAGAAATCCAGGTTACTCAGCGAATCTTTAAACACCACATTTAAGTTTCCTTTATTGAGGATGATTTCGGAAAGCTTAACATTTCCAAAGATCAGTGGGAGTAGCTTTACGCCAACCGTGAAATCATCCACTGTGGCCAGTGTATCGCGGTCTTTTGGCACCACAGAGATATCGGTCAGGTGTACCGTGCTCAGTCCGCTGAAGCCATAACTCCCGATTTTGAGGTCAAGATCATAGTCTTTATCGGCTTTAGCAACGGCTTTCGCCATCATTTTTTGTAACAAAGCATCCCTTTTACTATAGGCAATACCGCCTAGAATAACAGAGATCAATAGAAAAACTCCAAACACCCAGGCCGCTATTTTTATATATTTTTTGGGGATGTTAATTTTGGGAAGTTGCATACGATAAAGTAGATATAGTTGCTAAACGTTAAACGCAAATGTTTATTTCGTGTTAAAATTACACTTAAAAAGCCTAAAGTCAATTAATTGTGGCCGTCTTTTGTTAATTTTGGCTAATGATAATTAGTCCAGAACAAGTTCTAGCCGCTCTGAGAAATGTTGAAGACCCTGATCTTAAAAAAGATCTGGTGACTTTGAACATGATCAAGGATTTGAAAATAGAAGATAAGAAGGTAAGTTTCACCTTGGAATTAACCACTCCTGCATGTCCGATGAAAGATATGCTGAAAAACGCGTGTTTAAATGCGGTAAAACATTTTGTAAGCAAGGAAGCAGAAGTGGAGATCAACATCACTTCGAGAGTAACCAAGCCTATGGATACCACTCAACTGAAAGCGATCCGCAATATTTTGCTGGTATCTTCCGGAAAAGGTGGCGTAGGAAAATCTACGGTTGCGAGTAACCTTGCGGTGGCTTTGGCTGCTGATGGTGCAAAAGTAGGATTGATTGATGCTGATATTTACGGCCCTTCGGTGCCAACGATGTTCGGTCTGGTAGGTGCAAAACCTAGTGCCAGAGAAACTGAAGATGGTAAAACGCTGATTCTTCCTATTGAAAAATATGGCATCAAGCTATTGTCACTAGGCTTTTTCGCAGATCCGGATCAGCCCGTACCATGGAGAGGACCGATGGCTTCGAATGCAATCAAGCAATTATTTAATGATGCGGATTGGGGCGAGCTGGATTACCTGATTGTTGACCTACCTCCGGGCACAGGCGATATTCACATCACCATTACCCAGAGTTTCCCGATTGCAGGTGCGGTTATTGTGACCACTCCTCAGCAGGTAGCCCTTGCGGATACGAGAAAAGGACTGGCGATGTTCAAAATGCCAAGTATTAATATCCCGGTATTAGGTGTAATCGAAAATATGGCTTACTTTACACCAGAGGAATTGCCGGAAAATAAATACTATATCTTCGGTAAAGATGGCGGTAAAGAGCTGGCAAAATCATTTGATGTGCCATTCTTAGGCGAAATACCAATCGTTCAGGGCATTACCGCTGCTGGTGATAATGGTGCGCCGATTACACTAGACCTGTCCAGTAAAATGTCAACTGTCTTTGCAGAAATTGCAGGAAAGGTTGCACAACAGGTCGCAATTAACAATGCGCTGACCGTTAATTGCTAAAAAAATACTATTTTTATACTTTAATAATTTAACAAAATGGATTTAACACAACAAGTAGAGCAGGCACTAGACTCGATCAGACCGTATTTAAAAGCTGATGGTGGGGATGTGGCTATAGAAGAGATTACGGCGGAAAATGTAGTTAAATTGAGATTATTAGGTAACTGTGGATCTTGTAAAATGAGCTTCATGACCATGAAAGCGGGTATTGAGCAAGCGATCATGAAAGCGGTACCTCAAATCACTGGTGTTGAGGCGATCAACCTTACAGAACCAGTATAATCGTTTTAACACTATTTAACTAGCCGTTTTAATTAATACAGCTATTTTTGTATATGAAGTATTCACTCACCTTATTATTGCTCCTTTTCATTTCTACGGCCTTCGCACAAGAAGGTACGGGAAGTAAAAAGTTGATTCAGTTTAGCGGGATTATCACCGATGTAGACAGTAATACTGTGGTGCCTTATGTAACGGTGACCAATTTAACAAATAAAGGCCAGCGGTATGCAGCGAATTTTAAAGGGTATTTCTCTTTTATCGCACATCCCGGTGATACCATTCTATATACTGCGGTTGGGTACAGAGATGTGCTACAGGCAATTCCTGCACAAATCGACGACAGTAAATATACAGCAATGGTGAAACTAAAATCGGAGATTGTCAATCTGCCAACAGTTCGGGTATACCCATGGGCTACGGTGGAAGACTTTACCAGAGATTTTATGGCCATGAAGATTGCTGATGATGATTTTGCAATCGCCATCAGGAATCTTTCTCAGGAAAGTATTACGGAACGTATTCAAACCCTGCCTAGAGATGCCTCAGAGATCTCCGGAATCAACTTCCGTCTAAATCACGATAGGGCCTTAAATAAGAATATGGTGCAAACCAACCCGCTTTTAAACCCATTCGCATGGGGTAAGTTGATGCAATCCATATTCAAAGGTGATAAAAGCAGAAGCGAAGGAAATTAACGCTTTCTAGTCTGCTGCGGGAAACGCATTTTATAATCTACTCTTATATTCCCTTTAGAAATCGCATCTAGTTTGCTTTGCAGCATTCTCTTACGCAATAAACTCAAAGTTTCTGTAAATAGCTTGCCCTCAATGTGATCATACTCATGTTGAATTACACGCGCAAGGATGCCATTAAGTTCTTTTTCCTGTAAGTCCCAGTTCTCATCATAATATCTGATGCGGATGTTTGGCTTGCGGAAAACATCTTCTCTGATATCAGGAATGCTTAGACAGCCTTCGTTGAAAGCCCAGGGCTCACCTGTTTCTTCCAGGATTTCTGCATTGATGAAAGCACTTTTGAAGCCCTGCTTCTCCTCTTCATCAACTCCCGTATCTACAATAAATAATCTGATCGGTAGGCCAATCTGAGGGGCAGCCAAACCAATTCCATGAGCATTATACATGGTTTGAAACATGTTGCTGATCAATTGTTTTAAATCCGGATAAGTCTCGTCGATAGGAGCGCAAACTTTCTTAAGTACCGGATCGCCGTATGCTACAATGGGTAATTTCATAATGCAAAAATACAAATATTAGGCTAAAGGGTAAAAGGTTAAGGCGCTAAGATTACTTTCATCTAAGATTTCATTGGCAATATTGGCCATATCTGTAGTCGTAACGGCCTCAATTCTGTTAAATACAGTCTGTAAATCGTCAATTTTATTGTAGTCTATCAGGCTCTTAGCCATAGAGATAATCAGGCCAATCCTGTTTTCTTCGCCTAAAGCAATTTGTCCGATGAACTTATTTTTCGCTTTTTGAAGCTGGACTTCCGTTAGCGGATGGTCTTTTATCTTTTTAAATTCCTTGAAGATCAGCGACCAGGCTTTGTCCACTTTTTCCTTGTCCGTACCAAAATATAAGGTAAAGATGCCGGTATCACTCAGCGGACTATAGCCCGTTTCGATGGTATAAGCAATGCCGTATTTCTCGCGGATCTGTAAATTCAGGATAGAACTCATTCCCGTACCGCCAAGTAAATTGTTCAGTAACAACAAGCCTGTTTTATAAGGATGGTGCAAAGAATAAGCCTGTGAGCCTAACATCGCATGTGCCTGCATGATCGGTTTTTCAATGATCACCTTCGCCAAAGGAGCTTTTTGAGGTGCTACTCTGGTGTTTTTATGTAGGTTTTCCGGAATCTCTGCATAATATTTAGAGCCGGTTTTAACCAGTTTATTCAGACTGTAGTTGCCGATAACGGCAACAATAATTTTGTCGGTATGGTAGTTTTCTTCGATGAACTCATGGATGTCTGCCTGCGTAATGTCGTTCACGGTCTCCGGACTGCCCAGGATATTCCTGCCCAGTGGGTGGCCTTTAAAAACAAGGTCTTCGAAATCGTCGTAAATCGCTTCTTCCGGTTGATCCAGGTAAGAACTGATCTCATCCAGAATCACACTCTTTTCCTTGTCCATCTCGTCTTCCGGAAAGGTAGAATGGAACACAATATCATGGAAAAGCTCTAATGTTCTATCCAGATAAGGGTTTAAAAAAGAGGCATGAATACAAGTATATTCTTTGGTGGTATAGGCATTTAGATCCGCACCCACACTTTCCAGGCGGTTTAAGATCTGGTTGGTATTTCTTTTTTCGGTGCGCTTAAAGATTAAGTGCTCAATAAAGTGAGCCAAACCTGCTTTTTCGTCCTTTTCATCCCTGGATCCACTATTTACAATAATGCAGGCATGAGAAATCGCAGAAGCAGAAGGGACATGAAGTAATCGGATGCCATTTGGCAAAGTGTGAACATTGTATTCCATCAGGGGACAAAGATACGCAAGAAATAACCGTACGCAGGATAATAATTGTGTAGCATTCCGGTCATTTCTGTATCTGGATGAAGGCTTTAGCGAAAAAAAAGCCTGTTTGCCACCCTTATTTTATCGCGGCATATTTGAAGGTATAAAAGCCAGTATCATTATAATCAAGCTCATCAAAATAATAGCTCAATACCTGAAATTTATATTGTTTTCCTGCTGCGCTGCGGATCAAAAAGATCTTGCCTTCAATTGGTGTTAAAGCATGGGTAGCCATATCGTAATTGTACCAGCCTTTGCCTGATCCGTTAGGAATAACGCTGCTGCTTTGCGTATCTTCTCTATAGCCGCTTTCCGCTGCTTTAACCACTTTGTCAAAGCTGGTATTGCTGAGTACTTGTCCGGCAACTTTATGCTTGCTGTTCAGTTTGATCGCGGTGTTGTTGAAGGCCAGATCCCAGTTTTCTGTTTCTTTCACCGGTTTTCCTTCCGTCAGACTGTAAAAGGTAGTTTTAGATTTGGCATCCAGATTTTTCTCTGTTTTTGCCGCCTGCGCGAAAACCGCCTGGCCAGCGAAAAGGGAAATCGAGAGTATAGATAAGGTCTTGAGGTTGAATTTCATGGTGTTTCTTTTTTACAAAGAAACAAACTATTTATAATTATTCTAAATAATATTCAAGAAATTTATGTGGCCCAGGATTTATACTAAAAATCGCTGGACGCACCTCCTCCTCCAAAGCTACCACCACCCATACGGCTTCCCTCTGGCGCAGTAGCTCCATTCCCATAAACTCCGCCAACAATCAGCGACTCTACTTTAAGGTTGTCTAAGAAATGATCATCCTCAAGTTCCTCCACTGTAAAGCCGTATTTCGGGGTTTTCAGGTAGCGCATCAATCCGTAAGAAAGGCCTAATAATACCGCTCCGGAACTCACAAGGATCACTTCAATGGAAGCAATATGGTAATACTTTCTAACTGTAAAACAGGCAGCGGCAACTAAGATTAAGCCAGCGCGAAGCAGGATCACATTTTTCCTTTTTAAGCCGATACCAATATATAAGCAGGGAATGCAAACCGTCCAGAGCCAGAAAAACCAGGTTAAAGAAATCGGTTGATCTACTCCGAGAACTATGCTGCCAAATTCTCTCACTACATAATAATTTCCGGCAGCATAGACCATCAGTAAGGTGGCAACTTGTAATATGCTGAGGCAATCTTTATAAATCCAGTATTTTTTATCGAGTTGTACCGCTAAGAAATAGATCGTTGCGGAAAGGATGATCATCAGAAAAGGCATGCTCAGGAAAGGGTAAATACCATATCGATTCCAGGCAAAATAGACAAAAGCAAGAAAGGCACAAAAGCTGATCACTGTCATCAGCATATTCGCAAAGCGGAGGGTAAAATAAGTGGCTAGGAGGAATACCAGTCCGGAAATCAGCAGATCATCAATATAATATTTAAAAGTAAGGATTCCTTTGTCCAGAAAAAGGTAAAGTGATACGAGCAGGAGCATACCCGAGGTCCACATCAGGGCATCATCTACCCCGGATTTATAATGATGAAACATCCGCACTGCGATTTCCAGCGCGATATAAGATAAGATCCCAAGGAAAGCATAGTAGCCCGGAGATTCCAGTAATCTGGTATTGCTGAACACCAGACTTATAAAGCCAAAGGCAAAAGAAGTCAGCGTGGTGGTCACCAAAAACAGGCCAATCCGTAAAAACAGGTGAGAACTGTAAAAGCCTACCGGATATTTTTCTAATACGGCCTGTAATTCTTCCGTACTCAGCTGTTTTGCAGCATGCGCTTTTTTCATTTGACCCTGAATGATCAGGTGCTTTAGCCAGGTGGTATTGTAAATGATCATGAGGCTTTAATTTGTTTGTTTAAACGGATGATGCGTAGCATTAAAGCGCCTGCGGAAACGATGAAATATAAGCACAGCAGGTACATTCCCCCCATGTTGTTTACGCCGTCTAATAGTCGGAAAATAAGTATGCTGACCGCCGCATAACTATAAAGAATCACCAGCAGCATGAAGTAAAAAGATTTATGAAGCAAGGCATCCTGGTAGAGGAAGAAAGCCAGGGCAAATAAGATCAATAGCCATAAAAAGCCCAGGTTGGTATCGTAATGGTTGAAGTAAGCGAAAATCAAAGCGATGAAGCTGAGGTGAATCCCAAAATGAAGGTAATTGAAGCGAAAATGCTTTTTGAAATTAAAACGCTCAGAAAGGAAACCGGCAGCTAACAACATCAAGCCTAAAAGCAAATAGGTATAAACAAGGGTATTATTGTCGAAATCACCCATAGAAAGCAGTCGGTTTGGTGTTACAGATACACCCATCCAGACCGCGAGGTTGGCAATAGCGATACTGAGGATGCCTAAATGGTCGAACTCATAAGCCACATAAAATAAAACCACCATCGGGATAAAGGTAGCCAGGCCGTAATGCGTTCCGAAAACCTCATACTGATACTGTAAATAGCCGGTAAAGGTTAGAAAACTCAGACAGCCGAGCAACAGCAGGTAATCGAAAAGTACGTCGGGTGCTTTGACCAATTCCTTGCTGAATGGTTTTTTATGTCGGAAGCAATAGTAAAAACATCCGCCACAAATGGCCGCAATCAGTGCCAATATCGCCTGGTGGCCAATCGTGTCTATATTTTTATAAATCAGGAGGCCTAATCCGGTACTCAACATCATGACGCCCAGATACAACATGGTCTTTAATTCCCAGTGCAAAGAAAATAAAGGAACCTGCCGTTTTTCAGTTAACTTTTCAAAAGATTCGGAGGAAATTGTGCCGTTATCTTTTAGTGATTTATAGAGGTCATCAGGTATCATCAGGCGAAAATAAATTAGTATGTTATACAATGATACATAAAAATAAGGGAATGATTTGTCATTCTTAAACGCTGATTTACTGTCAATTTGACAAGATTTTTGAATTGGAATGGCCATTGATAGGTAGGCTATGTACTTAAAAATGAGTTAACATATGAGCATAGAAGAAAAAGGAACCATTTCCATTCACACGGAGAACATTTTCCCGATCATCAAAAAATTCCTGTATTCAGACAATGAGATATTCCTGCGCGAGCTGGTATCCAATGCAGTAGATGCGGTACAAAAGATTAAACGTCTTGCTGCATTAGGACAATACAACGGAGAGCTGGGTAACCCATTGGTAGAAGTTGCGGTTGATGCAGATAAAAAAACCATTACCATTACTGATAATGGTTTAGGTATGACTGCTGAGGAGGTTAAGAAATACATCAATCAGGTGGCTTTCTCGGGCGCAAGCGAGTTTGTAGAGAAGTTTAAAGACGCAAAAGATGCGAATGAAATCATAGGTAAATTCGGTTTAGGCTTTTATTCGGCCTTTATGGTATCGGATTTAGTAGAAATTCAATCTTTATCTTACCAGGAAGGTGCAGAACCTGTACGTTGGGTTTGTGATGGTAGTACTTCTTTCGAAATTTCTGCCGGTAACAGAACCACTCGTGGTACTGAAATTACCCTGCACATCAATGCAGAATCAGAAGAATTCTTAAGCAAAAATAAACTGGAAGAGATTCTGGAAAAATATGGTAAGTTCTTACCGGTGCCGATTAAATTTGGTACCAGAACTGAGCACGTTGCCGATGGTGAAGATGAAGAAGGAAAACCAAAAACAGTAGCTGTTGAGGTAGATAATATCATCAATACCACCAACCCAATCTGGACTAAAGCACCTGCTGATTTGTCAGATGAAGAATATCTTGCGTTTTACAAGCAATTGTACCCTTACGCAGAAGATCCTTTATTCTGGATTCACCTGAATGTAGATTATCCTTTCAACTTAACAGGCGTATTGTACTTCCCGAAAGTGAAGAATGATTTCGATATGCAACGCAACAAAATCAAGTTGTTCTCTCGTCAGGTATTCATCACCGATGAGGTAAAAGACATCGTTCCTGAATTCTTAATGTTGTTACATGGGGTAATTGATTCACCGGATATTCCTTTGAATGTTTCCAGAAGTTTCCTTCAGGCAGACAGCAATGTGAAAAAAATCAATAGCTATATCACGAAGAAAGTAGCAGATAAACTTCAGGAGCTTTTCAATAAAGACCGTAAAGGTTATGAAGAGAAATGGGGAGATATCGGTTTATTCGTGAAATACGGATTGGTAAGCGAAGAGAAATTCTACGATAAAGCGAAGGATTTTGCCTTGCTAACCAATACTAAAAACGAAAATTATACTTTAGATGAATACCATGATAAGGTAAAAGACTTCCAGACCGACAAAAATGGTCAGGTAGTATATATCTATTCAACGGACCCGTCTAAACAAGATACCTTTATCCAGTCGGCCAATAAAAAAGATTATGATGTCTTGTTGATGAACTCAGCAATCGATAATCACTTTATCAGCTTCTTAGAAAATAAACTGGAGAAAACCTTGTTGAAACGTGTAGATTCCAGCGTTGCCGATAAACTGATCGAAACTGATGAGGCTATTGAATCTGTTTTAACAGAAGAACAAGCGAAAAAGGTAACGGATATCTTTACTAAAGCGATTACCAAACCAGGGATGCAGGTAGAGGTTGTTGGTTTAAACCCGGAAGAGTTGCCAGTAACGGTAACGATGGACGAGTTTATGCGCCGCATGAAAGAAATGGCACAAATGGGTGGCGGAATGGGCTTATATGGCAGTATGCCGGATAGCTATAAAGTAGCCATCAATGGTAACCATAAACTGATTGGTAAGATTCTCTTGACAGACAATGAAGAAGAACAGGGATTATTGGCTAAACAAGCTATAGACCTTGCTTTATTGGCACAGGGAATGTTAACAGGTGCGGAACTAACTGCTTTTGTAAGTAGAAGTGTAAATCTGATCTAGTCTTTTTTTATAGGATACGAAAACCCCGTTACAGCAATGTAACGGGGTTTTTCATTTTAATTTATTTGGGCCTGTAGCGTTTTCAAATGGAGCCCCGTTTAAGAAGGAAAAGGCTAAGGGCCAACAATTAACCATTTATATATTAAAAATTTAATTATGAGCGTTTCAAACCAAATTAAAACAATAACGAAGACTTTCATCGCAGTAGCTGCTGTCTCGGTAGTCTTTTCTGCATGTCAAAAGAAATTCGATGATATGGAGCCAATTGAACTTGCTGCATTAACTGTTGTTCATGCTGGCCCGGATACTCAGGAGCTTGACTTTATTGTCGGTACGCAGAGAGCAAATAAAGAGTCTTTTAAATATGGTGCCAGATTTGGCTACCTGGGATTATACCCTGGAACCAGTAGTATCGGCATCACGCCACAAGGTAAAAACAACTTCCTTTTGACAAAAAATGAATTGTACCAGTCAGGAAAGTTTTATACTACTTTTTTAGTCGATACCGGTAAACTCAGATCCTTCCTAACCATCAATGATAAGTTAGATAGTATCAAAGTAAATGAAAAAGCGAAAGTTCGTTTCATCAATACCAGCCCTGAAACACAAACTTTAGATTTAACGATCGCAGGTTCAGCAACAGAAATTGCCACCAATAAAGCATTTAAACAATACAGCATCTTTACCGATGTAGAGCCAGGTGAAAATGTAACGCTGGAAGTAAAAGACCACGTAACCAAAGAAGTTAAAGCAACAATAGCGGCAATGAAGCTTGAAAAAGGTAAATTCTATACCGTTTGGGCTAAAGGATATAATGGTAAAGCAGAGACTGATTCTCTAAAATTCAAAGCATCAGTTTACAATGTTTCGTTAAAACAATAACACCATAAAATAGCTGGCTCTTTAAAGGGCCAGCTTCTAAAACGGTTTATTTGGAAATGCGTAAATTAGCAGTCCAGGGTATTCCTGTTTTAGATGAGCCCGGAGAAAAGGGCATTCTTTTGCTGTTGCTCCGGACAATAATCAAGAATTTAAAAATCTTAATGGTGTTAAAGAAGAATGCTCAAGTTTGAGGACGTTTTAACGGGATGTTTGAAAAATGACAATAAATGCAAGGAGGTGATCTATAAATCATTTTACGGGTATTTAATGGGCGTTATTTTAAGATATGTCAATGATCGTCATGATGCAGAAGAGCTGATTAATGACTGCTTTATTAAGGTTTTTAAAGGATTAGGGCAGTTTGGGGCGCCCAATGATCCGGAACAGTTACAAAAAGCATTTAAAGGTTGGCTGGCCAAAATTTCTTCCCGTACCGCAATTGATTTTTTACGAAGTAAAAAGACATTTTTATACGTGGATGATATGGAAGAGCCGCCACAACCAATCACCGAGCTAAATGCCATTTCTCAACTCCAGGTACAAGACATCATGAAGTTATTAAATGACTTGCCGGAAATGCATAAACTGATTTTCAATATGTATGAACTGGAAGGCTTCTCTCATGAGGAGATTTCTAAACTATTAAATATACCGGTAAGTTCTAGTCGGGTTTACCTGACCAGAGCAAAGAATAAACTAAGAATATTGTATTCGAGATCATTGGTTACGGATCTTGAACCAAACTAACAGGCGGGAGCGAAAAGAGTAACAGGGGATGAATAGGGGAATTGACAAAAATAAAAATATAAGGATGAAACCGAATGAACATATAAAGTTACCTGATGATGAGCTGATCGCTCATATCAAGGGGCAATTAATGGCTCATGAGGAAGACTATGCGCCTGGCTCATGGGAAAATTTCAATTCCGAAAAGCCCGCCAAAAAAAGAGGGATGTTTTTCTGGCTGGGAAGTTTAAGTAGTGCTGCCGCATTGATCATGATCGGCTTCGCTGTATTTTTTATGAATGACAAAAAAGAAAGACTAAAGCCGGAAGTATTAACCGGGACTAAGCCTTCAAATCAACAAATAGAATTTCCGAAAGAGAGAGCGGACAATGCTTCAAAGCCCGCTGCATTGGCGGGCGCTATGAAGCCTGAGGAAGGGGCAGCGGATTTAAAAGCTGCGGAAATGACCAGCGCAACAGTGAAGGTTAGCGGCTCTGATCCAAAATTTGTGGCAACAGGAAAAGAAGTAAATACGGTAGCTGGTACTTTGGATCAGCAGCGTCCGGTAAATAATCCGGCAAATAATTTGGAGCATGCCAGCACGGTGGCTATTCCGGAAAATACTGCAATAGCTGTAGTAGGCCAGGAGCAGAAAGCAGTAGTAGCAGAAGCTCCGGTAGCCCTGAAAACACAAAGTCTGGAAGAGTTTTTAGCACAGGAATCTAAGAACGGCAATGCCAGAGGACGAAGAACTCCTGATCATCTTGCCGCATTAGCCATGAATAACGACAAATGGGAAATGGGCGTGATGGTGGCTCCATCTTTTGGGAGCAGCAAGAAATTAAATATGGGCTACGGTCTGAGCATGGGCTATGCCTTAAGTAAAAAGATTTCCATCAATTCGGGAATCTCCTACAATGAAATGGGTGCCTCCAGAACCACACCTTCTGCTCCGGGCGGGGGACAAATGGATATGCCTTCCACCACGACCAAAGGATTGGCTGGCAACAGCAAAGAACTGAAAGCGGTAGATGCCAACCTTCGGGGGATAGATATTCCTTTAGAAATCCGGTATCGCCTGACTAAAAATCTATATGCCAATGTTGGCGTATCGGCCTTTGCCGTCCTGAATCAAAAACAAAAAAACACTTTCCTGGAAAGTCAGGTGCAAAGCGGTCCGGTTGATCCGGGGAGCTCAGCCTCAATGACCTTTAAAGCCAATGTATTGAGCACCACCGTGACGCAGGAGCAGCAAACCTCCGATCTTAAAACAGACCCTTACCTTGGGTTTTATAACTTCTCGCTGGGTTACAAACAGCAAATCTCCAGGGGGAAATCCGTTTCCTTAGAGCCATTTGTGAAACTCCCGATTAAGGAGTTTACCCAGGAAAACCTTTACCTGATTGGAACAGGGCTGCGGTTGAAATTTGATTTCTAAGTCATAAAAGCAGCGCTATCGCTGTTTAAATACCTATATTTTATATATTGTTGCAACAATGATACTTTTTAAAAATAGCACCAGCCGTTTTAAAAATTATCTTTGTGAAGGCCCGGGCTACCGGGCTTTTTGGCTGATTAATAAACTTATTAGAGAATGAACTTAAAAAAAGGAATCCCTTCTATGCTTATCGTTTGCGGTATGCTTCTGGTGACCGATAAAACAGTTATGGGACAAAGCACAAATCCATTTATGGAAACGTATACCACTCCCTATGGAGTGCCTCCATTTAACAAAATTACCAATGCGGATTATGTGCCGGCTTTTCAGGAAGGTATGAAGCAACAGCAACAAGCCGTTGCCGCAATTTATAAACAACGCTCCGTTCCAACTTTTGTAAACACGGTGGTGGCTTTAGAAGAAAGCGGTAAATTATTGTCGAAAGTAAGTACCGTATTCTTCAACCTGAGTTCTGCAAATACTTCCCCTGAACTGGAAAAAATTGCGCAGCAAATGGCTCCGGAATTGTCGAAACATAGTGACGATATCTACCTGAACTCCGAATTATTCAAAAGAGTAAAAACGGTATATGATAAACGTGCTGCTGCCAAACTGAGCGCAGAGCAACAGCGCTTGTTAGAGAAAACCTATAAATCTTTTGTGAGAAGTGGCGCCAACTTAAATGACGCACAGCAACAACAAATGAGAGCCATCAATAAAGAGTTTTCTTTGCTGACCTTAAACTTTGGACAGCACTTGCTGGCTGAAGTCAATGCTTACGAACTGATCATCGATAATCCTGCTGATCTTGCCGGTTTACCGGAATCGGTAAAAGCAGTTGCTGCGGCTTCCGCAAAGCAAGCCGGAAAAGAAGGCAAATGGAGATTTACCCTGCATACGCCAAGTGTAACGCCTTTTCTGCAATACTCAGAAAATCGTGCCCTGCGCGAAAAAATGTACAACGCTTATATCAATCGCGCCAATCATGACGATGAAAATGATAACAAAAAGATCATTTCCCGTATTGTAGCCTTACGTGCAGAAAAAGCAGCGTTATTGGGCTATAACAGTCACGCAGATTTTGTACTGGAAGAAAGTATGGCCAAGTCTCCGAAAGAAGCTTACGACTTGCTAAACGGCCTTTGGGACGCGGCATTACCGGTGGCTAAACAGGAAGCAGCAGACATGCAGAAAGTGATGGACAAAGAAGGCCGTAGCGAAAAGCTGGAAGCCTGGGATTGGGCACATTATGCAGATAAAGTACGTAAAGAAAGATACAATTATGATGCGGAAGCATTACGGCCATATTTCCAGATCGACAATGTAAGAGATGGTTTCTTCAAGGTGGTGAACAAATTGTATGGCATCACTTTTACCTTACTTCCGGAAGTTCCGGTATACCATAAAGACGTTGCTGCCTACCAGGTGAAAGAAGCTGATGGAACTCATATTGGTGTCATCTATATGGACTTCTTTACCCGCGCGTCTAAACGTGGCGGTGCATGGATGACCTCTTATGCCACTCAATCTTATGAGAAAGGAAAACGCGTTGCACCGGTAGTTTCTATCGTTTGTAATTTCTCCGGACCTAATGGCGACGAGCCTGCTTTGTTTACCGCAGATGAGGTGACCACTTATTACCATGAAATGGGACATGCCCTACATGGCTTATTGTCTAATGTGCAATACCGTAGTCTGGCTGGAACATCTGTTCCCCGCGACTTTGTGGAACTGCCTTCTCAGGTGATGGAACATTTTGCTTTTGAGCCGGAAGTACTTCAGTTTTATGCAAAACATTACAAAACAGGAGCGGTTGTTCCACAGGAATTAATCGAGCGCATGAAGAATGCTTCGAAATTTAACCAGGGCTTTGAAACCGTAGAATACCTTGCGGCTTCTCTACTGGATATGGGATTCCATACCGTACCTGCCGGCAAAGCAGTGAATGCAACGGAATTTGAAAGTTCGGAAATGAATAAATACGGATTGATCAAACAAATTGCACCTCGTTACCGCAGCACTTACTTCCAACATATCTTTGCTTCCGGATACTCAGCGGGCTATTACAGCTATATCTGGTCGGCAGTTTTAGATAGTGATGCTTTTGCTGCTTTTAAGGAAAGTGGGAACATCTTTAATCCGGAAGTGGCCAGTTCTTTCCGTAAAAATGTATTGGAAAAAGGTGGTACTGTAGAGCCAATGGATTTATATAAAGCCTTTAGAGGAAAAGAACCAAACATGAAATATCTGCTAAAAGACAGAGGGCTGGATAAGGCACTTTAACCATAGCTTTAATTTTTTGGGCCCGGTATCTGCTGTATTCCTGGCCAATATTCTAAAAAATGACCAACATCTTCGAATAAGACGATGTTGGTCATTTTTTTTGCCTGCTTTTTATGTTCTCAAAAACCGGTGTATCAATACTTAAGACCAGTTTAATTTTCTATTTATTAAGCTGGGGTCTAATTTTAGCTAACTTATTCTAACTTATTGATTTAGCTAGCTAAATTTTTACTATAAGCAGGGCTAATTCTATTGTGAGGCAAACTTTATTTTATAACTTTGCTACTGGGTTGATTTTGTTGTTTAAATCATTGATAAAGCAATTTTCTTGTAGTCATTTATAGGGATGCTTTTCTGAAAATAATTGCTAAAACACAATTTTCTTTCTTTGGTGGAAAGCGAACAAAATATTTTGCCCCATACATATTGAATCTTAATTTTTTCAAGAAGAAATCCCTTCATCAAATTATGCGTACCTCCCTTTTTAAGGCCATTGCTTTTTCTATTTTTTTCTTTACCGCTCTTCAAACTTCCGCTCAAACAAAAATTTATGTAAATGCCACTGCAACGGGTTCAAACACCGGTGTGGATTGGGCAAATGCCTATACTGACTTGCTCAATGGCATTACTAAATCGGTTACCGGAAATGAAATCTGGGTGGCTAAAGGAACTTATAGTCCGGGGCCGGGAGCTGGAGATACCTTTATCCTGAAAACAGGAGTTAAAATTTACGGTGGTTTTGCCGGTTCAGAAAACGCGCTGACACAGCGTGTATCCGGGGCGAATGGCCTGTTTACCATCAATCAAAGTATTTTAACCGGTAGTAATATCAACAACCATGTGCTGACTAACACAGCCGCGGTTTCCAAAGAAACGGTTTTAGATGGATTTACCATTAGTGGCGGCAGAGCCTTAAACACGAATGTGGGGGGCATACCAAACCGAGGTGCCGGAATCTACAATACAGCCGGATCTGCGGTTTTTCAAAACCTGTGGATTAAAGACAATATCGCCAGTAATTATGGCGCAGGATTTTTTAACAGTGGCACGCCTACTCTGAGCAATGTCCTACTCGAAAGTAACAGCTTTTATAATTCAACTTTCAGTGCTACTTTCGGAGCGGGGATGTATTCTTCCGGAGCGGCGGTGTTCAAAGACGTTTCATTTGTGAACAATACCGGAGCAAGTTCAGGTGGCGGACTCTACATTACGGTTCCAGCCACCCTGGAAAATGTACTATTTAAAAACAATACCTCCACAGGAAATGGTGGTGGATTAACCAGTATCCTCGGTACTTCCAGCTCTTTGATCCTGACTTTGGACCGTGCAACTTTTATTCAAAACACAGGGGGATTACAAGGAGGCGCAATTTATTCGACCTCCGGATTAACCGTTCGTAACTCCATATTCAGTAGAAATAAGATCACGGGCTTACTTGTAGCCAATCTCGGTGGGGCAATATATGGCACAAATACCGCGATGAACATCATCAACAGTAGCTTCAGCAATAATACCATTTCCTATGTTGCAGCGGATCCTAATACCACTTTCGGAGGGGCTGTACATGCCAACATTGCCTCAACGATTTACAACAGTATTTTCTGGGGAAACAAAAGGGGAAATGAGATCGCAGATCAGATTGGAGGACTAAAAATCACCATGGAAAGTAGTTTGGTGCAGAACAATTACACCTATGGACTCAACAATATCATCGGAAACCCTGATTTTGTAAATCCGGATCAGGACGACCTGAGACTAAAAAATGGCTCTATCGCAATCGATGCAGGAGACAATTCCAAACAATTCGGAACAACGGATATCGTTGGAAATGTCAGGTTAATCGGTCAGGAAATCGACCTTGGAGCGATTGAAAATCCTTCCGGAATGACCGGTACTTTAGACATTCTGCCGGCAACAATCAGCGTGCAGCAACGTGGATTACCTTTTAACCTGCCGCTCAGTATCAAAGGAGGTTCGGCAAGCAACTGGGAGCTTTCGTTTGGCGCATTACCTCCGGGAATTAGCTTAAACCAGAAAACCGGACAGTTGACTGGTATTCCAACCATCGCCGGCAATTATTTAATCGGGATAAAAGCAAGCAATGGCTCGGTTACAGGAAGCAGACAATACAATTTTGCGATCAGTCCCGGCGCAACCAGATTACATGTTAACCTGGCGGCAACAGGAGCGAACAATGGGATCGACTGGGCAAATGGCTATACCAGATTACAAACAGCCTTGGCAATTGCCAAAGACGGAGATGAAATCTGGGTGTCAAAAGGGAAGTATAGTCCGCATATAGACTCTGCTTTTTCCATGATTTCGGGCGTTAAAATGTATGGCGGTTTTACCGGTACAGAAACGGTTTTAACCCAACGAATAGCAGATCAATTCGGAAAATTCACAAGCAATGAAACCATTTTAAGTGGTAACGGGGTCAATAAGCACGTGATATTGAACAATACGGTAGCCCTATCTGTAAACACCTTAATGGATGGTTTTACCATTTCAGAAGGTAATGCAAC
This sequence comes from Pedobacter gandavensis, assembly GCF_032677645.1. Taxonomy (GTDB): domain Bacteria; phylum Bacteroidota; class Bacteroidia; order Sphingobacteriales; family Sphingobacteriaceae; genus Pedobacter; species Pedobacter gandavensis_A. Next base: position 248,534 of record NZ_JAVTSB010000008.1, read on the forward strand.
CGGCACTGGAATAGATCTTAATGGTGGGGCCATATATCATGCGGCTGTGGCTGCGAATGGGGTTTTCAATAATATGATCTTTAAAAATAACAAAGCCAATACTTATGGTGGAGCGATCTATAATCTGGCTTCGGGCTTAAAGCTAAACAATGTTCTTTTTGAGGGTAATGAGGTAACTACGACAACCAGCTTTGGTGGTGGATTGTATAATACAGGCCTCAATACCAGTATGAATCAGGTGGTGTTCAGGAATAACAAAGCAGCTAATGGTGGTGGTATTCACAATACCGCAGCAGGGAAAAATGTAAGCCTGACGGAAAGTACTTTTGAAGGGAATATCAGTGATGGAACGGGGGGTGGAATCTCCAATGTCGGGGAGATCAGCCTGACCGATGTAATCTTTAAAAACAATACCGCCAAAACTACTGGTGGCGGTCTGTATAGTACCATAAACGCAAACCTGGATCGGGTGTCTTTTATAGAAAATACCGCGGAACAAAAAGGAGGAGGGATTCATTCCTATGCAGCAATCACGCTGCGTAATGTGATCCTCAGTAAAAATAGTGTAACCGGAACCATAGCAGGCCCTACCGGGGGAGGGATGTTTATAGAAAATGGAACAGCGACCATTCTGAACAGTACTTTCAGTAACAATACGGTTGCCTCAACGGCTGTTGCACCAGCTTTTGCCGGTGCCGGGTTATGGGCCGGGGTAGCTACAGTCAGTATTCACAACAGTATTTTTTGGGGTAATAAAAGGGCTAATGAGGTTGCGGATCAGCTTGGAGGTAGCGTCCTTAAGGATATGGCCAATAACATTGTCGAGAACAACAGTCTCTCCGGAACAAACAACCTGATTGGTAATCCTGATTTTGAAAACCCGGAACAACATGATCTCCAACTTAAAAACGGTTCGATTGCCATTGATGCCGGTAATAATTTAAAAGTGGCTTCGGCAACGGATTTTGCCGGTAATACCAGAATGATCAATGGAACAGTGGACATCGGTGCTTTGGAAAATCCGTTAGGTATGCCGGGTTCATTAACCATTATGCCTTTAACCATTACGCCACAGCTTCGTGGAGCAAACCTGGTACAGGAACTGATCCTGACCGGTGGTTCTGGTATTGCAGAATGGTCATTGCTGACAGGTAGTTTACCTTACGGAATTAATCTGGATGCGAAAACAGGGGCCTTAACAGGGATTCCAACCGTTGCCGGTACTTACATTTTTGTGTTGCGCGTATTGCAGGGAAATAAGGTGGGTACCCGCCAATATACGGTGGTTATTAATCCAGGATTAACAAGGTTACATGTCAATTTATCGGCTTCCGGAGACAATAACGGAATCGACTGGCGCAATGGTTTTAACAGATTGCAATCTGCTTTAGCCATTGCCAGAGACGGAGATGAAATCTGGGTGTCCAAAGGGAAATATAGTCCGCATATAGACTCTGCTTTTGCTATGGTTTCAGGCGTTAAAATTTATGGCGGTTTTGCGGGGACAGAGACGAATTTAACGGAACGCCAGGCAGGTCAATCGGGTAAATTTACCGCCAATGAAACTATTTTAAGCGGTAATGGGGTCAACAAACATGTCATCCTAAACAATACATTAGCCCTTTCTGTAAACACGACAATGGATGGTTTTACCATTTCAGATGGTAATGCAACCGGCCCGGGAATAGATCTTAATGGAGGGGCCGTATATCAGGCAGCTGTGGCTGCGAATGCGGTTTTCAATAACATAATCTTTAAAAATAATAAGGCCAATTCCTATGGTGGAGCGATCTATAATCTGGCTTCGGGCTTAAAGTTAAATAATGTTCTTTTTGAGGGTAATGAAGTAACTACTACCCCCAGGATTGGTGGAGCATTGTATAACACAGGCCTTAATACCAGTATGAATCAGGTGGTGTTCAGAAATAATAAAGCAGCTAATGGCGGTGGTATGCACAATACCTCAACGGGGAAAAATGTAAGCCTGACGGAAAGCACTTTTGAAGGGAATATCAGTGATGGTATGGGTGGTGGAATCTCCAATGTCGGGGAGATCAGCCTGACCGATGTAATCTTTAAAAACAACACCGCCAAAACTACTGGAGGCGGTCTGTATAGTACCATAAACGCAAACCTGGATCGTGTGTCTTTTATAGAAAATACAGCGGAACAAAAAGGGGGAGGGATTCATGCTCATGCGGCAATTACGCTGCGAAATGTGATCCTTAGTAAAAATAGAGTCACTGGAGTGCTGGCAGGAAATTCCGGGGGAGGGATGTTCGTAGAAAATGGAACAGTTTATATTCAGAATAGTACTTTCAGTAACAATACGGTAGCCTTAACGGCTCCCGAGCCAACCTTTATTGGGGCGGGGCTATGGAATGGTTCAAATACGGTAAATATTTACAACAGTATTTTCTGGGGAAATAAAAGAGGGAATGGGCTGGAGGATCAGATTGGAGGACCGATACTTAAAAACATGGCGAACAACATCGTCCAGAACAATTATACTTCCGGAACAAATAACCTGATTGCTAACCCGGATTTTGAAAACCCGGATCAACATGACCTGAGGTTAAAAAACGGCTCTATTGCCATTGATGCCGGTTTAAATCAAGAGGTATATACCGCAACAGATTTGGCCGGAAAAACCAGAATTGTAAACGGCCTGGTCGATCTTGGCGCCTTTGAAAATCCACTGGGAATGTCTGCTTCTTTAGCGATTCTTCCGGGTTCTTTAACCGCATTACCGCGCGGTACAGCTGTTGAACTTCCCTTTACATTGAATACCGGAACGGCTCCGGCAACCTGGTCGGTATTTACCGGGGTATTGCCTTTGGGCCTGACTTTAAACAGTCAGACAGGGATCATCAGCGGGATCCCGATGATCGCCGGAAATTACACTTTCGTACTTCGTGCCCAACAGGGAAATCTGGCGGGAACCAAACAATATACAATGGTTGTAAATCCCGGAGCAACCAGATTACATGTTAATATCGGCGCTAAAGGCATCAATAATGGGGTAGATTGGAACAACGGATTCATCAAGCTACAAAGTGCATTGACACTGGCAAAAGCCGGAGATGAGATCTGGGTGGCTAAAGGGAAATATATTCCTGTAGCAGAGCTGGATTCTGCATTTTATATGGTTTCCGGTGTAAAAATGTACGGTGGATTTGTGGCCACAGAAACGAGTTTAAATCAGCGCTTAGCCGATGCCAATGGTAAGTTTACCGCCAACGAAACCTTGTTAAGCGGAAATGAATATAACCGCCATGTCATCACCAATGCCACCTTGATAAACCCCGAAACCTTGCTGGATGGTTTTACCATTGCTGATGGAAATTCTAACCATTCCGGAGGCGGGATTAACCACCTTGCAGCCGCAACGAACGGTACTTTTAGAAACCTGATCCTTAAAAATAATAAAGGTTATCATCATGGAGCAGCCTTTTTAAATCAGGCAACCGCAGTAAAAATCGACAATGTTCTTTTTGAAGACAATGTACTTATTGGAGGAAATCGTTACGGTGCCGGAATTTACAATACCGGAGCCAATTTGCTGATCAATAAGGCGGTTTTCAAAGGAAATCAGGGAGCGCAGGCAGCCGGGATTTACAACAACGCAACTGGTGTTACCATCAGTAACTCTGTATTTGAAAACAATGTGGTGACCACTTCCGGTGGAGCAATCGTGCATATTGCCGGGATCATGACCATCAGTAATACCGAATTCAACAGGAACCGCGCAGAAACCTTTGCCGGGGCAGTAGTTAACGGAGGTACAATAACCCTAAGCGATGTTGTCTTCAGGGAAAATACAGCGCTGTCCTATGCCGGAGCAATGAATAACACGGGTACTGTGGATATGGACAGGGTGTCTTTCCTGGGCAATACCGCAGTGCAAAATGGAGGAGCTTATTATAGTACAATCACGAGTAACCTGAACAATGTGTTGTTTAGCCGCAATAAAGTAACAGGCCCAACCGCTAACGGTGGAGCTGTATATTTTTATAGTGGTACTTTAAACATCAGCAATGCCACCTTTAGCAATAACAGTGTTGCCGTTGCAACGGTTAATGCTGGAGGAGCCTTGTTCAGAAATGGTGGAACGGTAAAGGTTTACAACAGTATTTTCTGGGGTAATACCAGAGGCGGTGGCTTATCCGACCAATTGAATACGGGAATCACGCTGATGAGTAGTACGGTAGAAGATGGCTATACCAGCGGAACGGCAATTCTGGTTGGTGACCCTTTATTTACCAATCCGGCAACCGACGATTTTAGTCTGAAAAACGGCTCGCTGGCCATCGATAAAGGAAACAATTCTTATACCAGTACCACAAAAGATATCGAAGGAAATCCGCGTTTTTACAATACACTGGTAGACCAGGGTGCTTATGAAAATCAGGGCGGTGCTTCCCTAAAAATTACACCGGCAAGTCTGGCCGTCATGATACGTGGCGAAGAACAAAATGTCCAGTTACAGGCTACTGGCGGAACCGGAACCTATACCTGGAGCTTACTTTCCGGAGATCTTCCTACCGGACTTTTTATCAGTCCGGAGGGTAAAATCCATGGCCGTGCCATGGTTTCTGTCATTGGCGGATATACTTTCGCCATTGCCGTTACCGATGGTACCCTGGTTGGATCAAAACAATATACCGTAGAAGTACAACAGGCAGCAACGCGGATTTATGTGCGCGAAGCCGCTACGGGAGCAAAGACAGGGATCAACTGGCAGCATGCGATTACTGATTTACAGCTCGCGCTGACACAAGCCGGAACGGGCGATGAGATCTGGGTAGCTAAAGGAAATTACCTGCCGGGAACGGAGGTGGCTTCCACTTTTTCCCTGAAAGAAGGCGTTAAAATGTATGGTGGTTTTGCAGGTACAGAAGACGCGCTGACAGAACGCCAGGCAGATGCAAATACACTGTATACTGCTCATGAATCCGTACTGAATGGGAATGGAAAAAGCTACCATGTGGTTAGCAATACCCTGGCCTTAACAGCAGCAACAGTGCTGGATGGATTCAGTATTACCGGTGGACAAACCCTGACTGGAAGTACTTCACTGGCTTATTATGCTGCGGGAATTTACAACAGTGCAGGATTCGCGATATTCAGAAACCTTTGGGTTAAAAACAACAATTCGGCTTATATAGCTGCGGGGATTTATAACAATGCGCCGGCAACATTCGAAAATATCCGGATGGAAAAAAACATAGTTTCAGCCAGTAATGGAATGGGCGGCGGACTATACAACAACAATGCCCTGGCAACTTTCAGAAAGCTGACGTTCATCGGGAATGAGGCTTCACAAGGCGCGGGGATGTACAATTACATTGGCGACGTCAGGCTGGAAGACCTGACCTTTACAGGCAATAAAGCCAGTACTGGTGGTGGTGCTGGTTTGTACCATAGAACAGGCTTGCTGACCATCAGAAAAGCAATTTTTGAAGGCAATATTTCTGCCCTTACCGGTGGAGCAATATTAAGTGCCGGGGTCATCGACGCAGAAGATTTAACCTTTAAAGGGAACACTGCCGGCACTACCGGTGGAGCAGTACATACTACCGGATCTTTTACGCTAAACCGCGGTTCTTTTATCGCCAACAGCAGTGCACAATATGGTGCCGGAATTTACAATTCTTCCATCGTCAGGTTAGATAATGCGATCTTTAGCAGAAACAAAACCACCAATACAAATACCACCGGATATGGGGCCGGAATGTACCATGCTTCCGGAACAGCAACGCTTTCCAACACCACTTTCAGCAACAATACCACGGCCTATACCCATGCTTCAACAGCAACCGGTGCAGGCTTTTTCAAAGTAGCATCAGGAACGGTGGCCATTTACAACAGTATCTTCTGGGGCAATAAACGTGGCGGAGAAGTGGCGGATCAGTTAACCGGTACAGGTTTAACCATCGCCAACTCTATCGTAGAAGGCGGTTATGTAGCAGGCACAAACATCTCTATCGGCAACCCCTCTTTTATAGATGCAGCGCAGGATAACCTACGCGTTAAAGCGGGATCGGCAGCAATCGATGCCGGAGACAATGCTGCGACCGGAACTTCCAGAGATCTGGACATCAACGAAAGGGTGGTAAATGGTCAGGTAGATATGGGGGCTTATGAAAATCAGGGTGGCTCAAGTCTGAGCATCCTTCCGGCAACGCTTCCTCCGGGAACACGTGGCGCAATCTTAAACCAGCAATTTACCGCAACAGGCGGGGAAGGGAAATTAACCTGGGCAGTATCTTCCGGGAATCTCCCGGCAGGACTTTCTTTAAGTGCCGGAGGATGGTTAACCGGCAGAGCGATGGTCGCAGGCAGTTATACTTTTGTCCTCTCCGTAACCGACGGCCAGTTTATCGGCAGCAAGCAATACACTTACCTCATCAATACCGCAGGCACACATTTATACACCAATGAAAAGGCGACAGGGAAAAAGGATGGCAGCGATTGGGAAAATGGATATACCGACTTACAATCGGCCATAACCCAGTCCCTTTCCGGAGATGAAATCTGGGTGGCGAAAGGGAATTATAGTCCCGGCTTACTCGTCACTTCTTCTTTCAATTTAAAAGAGAATGTGAAAATATACGGAGGCTTCGCCGGAACAGAAGCAAGCTTAGCCGCAAGAAAAATATCAGCAGTAAATACCTTAAATAAAAGTACCCTGGATGGGAGTCAGGGCGTAGCAAGTTACCATGTGGTTTCCAATACCATCGCCCTAACCAATGCCACGATACTAGATGGATTTACCATCAGCGGAGGAAAAGCTTTAATCACGAACAGCAGCAGTTTAAATGCGAATCATTATGGGGGAGGGATTTATACCAGCCTTGGAAATCCAGTATTTAGTAACCTGATCATTACCGGCAACAATGCCGTTTATGGAGGAGGAATGATGGTACTTGGCGGCATAGTGACCATTAACAATACGCAGTTTATTGGCAATACCACGAACGGAAGTTATGGTCGGGCATCCGCTTTATTTGTAGGTTCCGGGACTACGGTAAACCTGGACAGTGCCAGTTTTGAAAGCAACCTGGTGACGATGGGTTCCTACACCACTGCCGGTGCCATGATGAACAACGGTACGGTAACCATGACCAACAGTTCATTTAAAAACAACAGACTCGAGGGCACTACTTATGGACAGGGAGGTGCTTATCACCATGCCGGAGGTGCTTCTTCAAAAATATCAAAAACCACCTTTACCGAAAACACGGCCCTAGCCGGTGGAGCGCTTTATGCTTCCAGCGGGGTCCTGGAATTGAGGGATGTTGTCTTTACCGGAAATAAGGCCGCCGCAGCGGGTGGTGGCATGCACAATCTCGGTACACCGGTATTAGACCGGGTATCTTTTATTGCCAACGAATCCGTACAACATGGTGGGGGATTATTTTCTTCCGGTGTTGCCAAATTAGACAATGTGCTCTTTAGCAGGAATAAGGTAACGGGCACCGGAAACTACTATGGCGGGGGAATGTATGCTGGCGCCAATACCAGTTTAATCAATGCCACTTTCAGTAACAACAGCGTGGCCAGAGCTACGGCAGGCGGCGGAGGTTTGTTCCGCGGAGGTGGTACGGTAAGCGTTTACAACAGCATTTTCTGGGGAAATACTTTTGGCGCTAACCTTCCGGATCAGATTTCAGGAGTAGTAACCATCGACCAGAGTATTGTACAAGGCAATTATAACGGCGGAACAAATATCGTGATCGGAAATCCTTTATTTGTGAATGCCGACCTGGATAACCTGCGTCTAAAAGGAGGATCTCCGGCGATAGATATGGGGAACAATACTAAAATATCTACCTCAAAAGATCTGGATGGCAATCCGCGTTTAGTGAACGAAACGGTGGATATGGGTGCCTATGAAAATCAAGGGACAGCCAGTCTGATCATTTCGCCTGTAAGTCTGACGGCATATAACAGAGGAGATTCTTTGGAAGTTCCTTTAACGGTAACCGGTTCTACAGAACCGCTAACCTGGAGAATTACCTCTGGAAATTTACCGGTAGGGATTGTTCTGAAACCTACTGGCGAGCTTTCGGGCAGACCGATGGTTGCGGGCGCTTACATTTTTGTGGTAGCCACAAGCGATGGCACCTTACTGGGTAGCAAGCAATATACTTTAGTGGTCAACCCGGCCAGTACAGTCTTGTATGCTAACGTCGCTGCAACTATGGGTAACAATGATGGAAGCAGCTGGGAACATGGTTTCACAGACCTGAAAAACGCCTGGAATAAATCCATCAGCGGAGATCAGATCAGGGTGGCGAAAGGGAAATATAGTCCGGGGCCATTGGTCACCGACTGGTTTACCATGAAGGAAAACGTGAAAGTTTACGGTGGTTTTGCCGGAACAGAAAAGACCCTTGAAGAACGCCAGGCAAATAACATCCATAGCGAAAACCAAACTACTTTAGATGGTAGTCAGGGAGTAGCCAGCAGACACGTTGTATTTAACAACCTGCCTTTAACCAATGCCACGGTACTGGATGGATTTACAGTGAGCGGCGGACAAGCGCTGGCCAATGGCGATACCGACAACCATCGAGGTGGGGGTATTTACAACTATGCAACCGTTAAAGCAGTATTTAATAACCTGCAAATTCTAAATAATAAAGCAGACCGCGGTGCGGGAATCTACAATCAGGGGCCAGCAGTGTTTACGAAACTGCTCTTCCAGCATAACGAAGCCTCTGCTTATGGAGGGGGGATGTACAACTTAAACATCGGAATTACCTTAAACAATGCCACTTTCAAACAAAATACCGCCAAACTTTATGCCGGTGGATTTGCCCACAATGGTGGCGTATTAAACGTAGTTAACAGTTCATTTATCAATAACACTGCCGGTCAGCAGGCCGGTGGGATGTACCACCTCGCAGGAACAGCCAATCTGGAAAACGTGCTGTTCAGCAGAAATGAGGTAACCACCGCAGGCAATTACTATGGTGGTGGTTTATTTGTTGCCGCAGCTGCAACGCTGAACAACGTAACCTTTAGCAATAACAAAATCGCTTTCACACATGCGACTACTTTAGGGGGTGCAGGCTTGTACAAAAGTACGGGCGTCATCAATGTGAACAACAGTATTTTCTGGGGAAATAAACGCGGTAACGACCTGATCGATCAGCTCAATGCCAACATCGTATTGACTCAATCGTTGGTGCAGGGCGGATATGCTACCGGAACAAATGTACTGATCGGTGATCCTTTATTTCAACAGGCAGAGGCCGATAACCTACAGCTAAAAGCAGGTTCTCCGGGGATTGATGCCGGAGACAATGCGAAGAACAACAGTACCACAGATCTATCCGGAAATCCAAGGGTAGTCAATGATCAGATCGACCTTGGTGCTTACGAAAATCAAGGTGGATCAGGCTTGAAAATTCAGCCAGCGAGCTTTAGTCCTTTCTTAAGGGGGATCAATCCATTGATTCAAATGACCGCTACCGGTGGTTCAGGAAACTATACCTGGATCGTACAATCGGGAAGCTTGCCGGTAGGTTTAATCTTAACGCCGGAAGGCTTAATCACCGGCAATCCGACTTTAACCGGGAGCTATACTTTTGTAGCTGCGGCAACGGATGGACAGCTGATCGGGAGTAAGCAATATACGGTTACCGTAACCGGAGGGACCACCCGCTTATTCGTAAACCAGGCGGCAAGCGGAGGAAATAACGGCAGCAACTGGGCAAATGCCTTTATCGATCTACAACCTGCATTGGCACAAACCTCGGCAGGGGACGAAATCTGGGTAGCAAAAGGAAGTTACAGTGCCGGACTTACCGCCAGTTCTTACTTCATCCTAAAAGAAGGGGTAAAAATATACGGTGGTTTTGCAGGGACTGAATCCTTGCTCGCAGAAAGAGATTCTGCGGCGGTCCGCGGGCTTTATGAAACCATTCTCGATGGAAGTAAAGGTATCGCAAGTTACCATGTGGTCTACAATACCGCAGCCTTAACAGCGGCCACGGTATTGGATGGTTTTAGTATCGAAGGTGGAAAATCAGCATGGAGTTATGGCTCTTCTTCTAATGCCAATTATTACGGCGGCGGGATTTACAATACTGCCGGATCAGTGGTATTCCGCAACCTTTGGATTAAAAATAACATCGCCACTTACGGGGCAGGTTTATACCACCAGGGAACGGCCAGCTATACCAATATCACCTTCAGCAATAACGAAACGAAAGGCTATGCGGCCAGGGGATCTGCCGTTTATAATGTCAGTGGATTTAAATTGCAGAACGGTGTTTTTGAAAACAATAAGATCACAGAATCGGCCAGTTATACCGGATATGGAGCCGGTATTTTCAACACCGGAACTTTAGAACTGACTGACGTTAAATTTATCAATAATACCATTAACAGCGGACAAGGGGGGGCAATTTACTCCAACTCCGGATCGTTGATCAAAATTAAAGAGGCTACGTTTACCGGAAATAAGGCTACAATTGGTGGCGCTTTATTCCTGGCTAATGGAAGCCTGGAACTGAGTTCAGCAACATTTAAAGACAATGCTGCTTCCACAACCGGAGGCGCAATTTATAGCGCAGCAACGATGGCTTTAAACCGCATCTTGTTTGCCGGAAATATGGCGGTTCAGCATGGGGGAGCCATCTGGACTACCGGTGCTATGAAAATCGACAATACCGTTTTCAGCAGAAACAAAGTGACGGGTACGGGCAACTATTTTGGAGGGGCAATATTTGTAGGCTCCGGGACCACCAATATCAGCAATGTGAGTTTCGGGGGCAACAGCATCAGCTATGTAAACCCGGGTGCAACGGCAAGCTATGGGGGCGCAATCTTCCGCAGTGCGGGAACAGTAAACGTTCACAATAGTATCTTTTGGGGCAATAAACGCGGTAATAATATAGCCGATCAGCTGAACGCAGGAATCGTAATTGCCAGTTCCATTGTTCAAAATAACTATGCTACCGGAACCGATATTAAAATCGGTGATCCGATGTTTGTAGATCAATTGGCGGATAACCTCAAACTTAAAGGAGGATCTTTAGCCATCAATGTGGGCGGCAACAACTGGCAGACTTTTGATAAAGATCTGGCAGGAAATCCAAGGGTAGTCAATGACGTAGTCGATCTGGGTGCCTACGAACATGATGGTGCCGGACAATTAATGATCAGTCCGCCGGTTATTCCAGACCTCATCAGAGGAACTTATCTGGACCTTCAGTTTACACCTACCGGAACTACATCACCGGTTACCTGGAGCTTCCAGGGTGGGAAACTGCCTACCGGACTGGTCTTCTTACCAGATGGTAAATTAAGAGGAACCCCAACATTAACCGGCAGCTACACCTTTGTAATCGGTGCCGGAGACGGAACAATCGCAGGAAACAAACAATATACAGTAACTATAAAAGAAGGATCAGCCCGGTTATTTGTCCACCAAACAGCAACCGGCGACAATAACGGGAGTAACTGGCAACATGCCTTCCCTGATTTACAAGCTGCCATGGCGCAAGTCAAAACAGGCGATGAAATCTGGGTAGCAAAAGGGACTTATTCGCCGGGATTATTAACCAGCAGCACCTTCACTTTAAAAGAAGGCGTCAAAATGTATGGTGGTTTTGCAGGAACGGAAACCTTGTTAACGGATAGAATATCAGAAAACATCGCGACTACAAATGAAACAATTCTTGGCGGTGCTGCTGCGGTGATCAGCTACCACATTGTCTACAATACCGCAGCCTTAACTTCGGCAACGGTACTGGATGGTTTCAGTATTCAGGGCGGAAAAGCAGCCTGGAGTTACGGCTCTTCTTCCAATGCCAACTATTATGGTGGAGGAATTTACAATACCGCAGGAACAGTGATCTTCCGAAACCTATGGATCAAGGATAACATTGCTACGTATGGCGCAGGTTTATACCATGCCGGAGACGCAACATACAGCAACATCAGGTTTACAAACAACACCGCAAAAGGTTATGCGGCACGTGGTGCAGCAGTGTATAACGGTAGAGGATTTAATTTAACCAAGGGTGTTTTTGAAGGCAATAAAATCACAGAATCGGCCAGTTACACCGGTTACGGGGCAGCCATCTTTAACACAGGTTTGCTGGAACTGGAGGAGGTTAAATTCTTAAACAACATCATTGCCAACGGACAGGGTGGCGCGATTTACAGCAACTCCGGTGCAGGGATTAAGGTCTTTAAATCGGAGTTCAGCGGAAATAAAGCAACTACTGGTGGTGCTTTGTTTATCGCCAATGGCTACCCGGAAATCACTGAAGTGACCTTCCAGGGTAATGCGGCTACAGGAATGGGAGGGGCAATGTATACCTCGGGAACACCGGTATTAAACCGTGTTTCTTTTATTGATAACACCTCTGGCCAACATGGTGGAGCCATCTGGACCAGTGGTCCCATCAGAATCGACAACAGTATTTTTAGTCGCAATAAAGTGAGTTCAACAGCAGGGCATTATGGAGGGGCAATGTTTGTCAACTCCGGAGAAGCACTAATCAATAACGTTACTTTTAGCAACAACAGCATCAATTATATCAACGCCAATGCCAACTTAAATTACGGAGGCGCATTGTTCCGGAATTCAGGCGTAGTAACGCTTCACAACAGTATCTTATGGGGGAATAAACGCGGTAATAATGTAATGGATCAACTCAATGCAGGCATCATTGCCGGCAGCACTTTAATCCAGAACAACTATGCTACCGGTGAGGATATCAAGTTTGGAGATCCGATGTTTGAAGACGCAGCGGCGGATAACCTGAAACTTAAAGGCGGATCGCTGGCTATTGATGCCGGAAGAAACAGCTGGCAGGGATTCGATAAAGACCTTGGCGGAAAACCGAGGATCATCAACGATCTGGTAGACCTTGGGGCTTATGAAAATGAAGGCGGAGAAAGCCTGATCTTAAATCCGGTAACCATTGCTCCTTTGAAAAGAGGGGCCTATGTAGACATTCAGTTAACCGCAACAGGCACTACTTTGCCGCTTACCTGGTCTTTACAGGGAGGTAAATTGCCAACTGGATTGATCTTCCTGCCGGATGGAAAACTAAGGGGAACACCAACCGTAGTGGGCAGTTATACCTTCGTAATCGGTGCTACAGATGGCATCATGGGCGGAAACAGACAGTATACGGTGAACATCTTAAACGGTACCGGAAGGCTGTTTGTACACCAAACCGCAACAGGGGATAACAACGGTAGTAACTGGCAACATGCTTTTACAGATTTACAGGTTGCCTTAGGTCAAACCTCTGCAGGAGACGAGATCTGGGTGGCCAAAGGGACTTATAGTCCGGGCTTACTGGTTGGATCTTTCTTCACCTTAAAAGAAGGAGTAAAGATTTACGGGGGCTTTGCCGGAACAGAAACGGTATTGACAGACAGAGACAGCACGGCCATTCGCGGTGTCAACGAAACCATCCTTGATGGTAGTCTGGGCAAACCAAGTTACCATGTGGTTTACAATACAACCGCAGTAACCAATGCAACAGTACTGGATGGTTTTTCTATCCAGGGTGGAAATGCCGGAACAAACTACAACAGCTACTATTACAATGGCAATTATTACGGTGCAGGGATTTACAATACCGCCGGAGCAGCGATTTTTAACCACTTATGGATTAAGAACAATGTGGCCAGTTATGGTGGTGGTTTATACCATTTGGGAGCAGCGAGCTATAGCAATATCATCTTCAGCAATAACCGTACAACCGGACAAAATTCCCGTGGTTCGGCAGTTTACAATGCCGGTGGATTTAAGCTTAAAGGAGGAGTTTTTGAAAACAATAAGATCATTGAATCGGCCAGTTATCCGGGTTACGGATCGGCCATGTTTAGTGCCGGACTGGCGGAATTAACAGATGTTAAATTCTTAAATAACACGATCACCAACGGACAAGGAGGTGCGATTTACAGTACTTCCGGAGCAGCACTAACCATTACCAATGCCAGTTTTACCGCCAATAAATCGACTACCGGAGGCGCAGTTTTTGTCGCCAACGGAACACCGGTATTTACCAATGTGAGCTTTAAAGACAATACGGCCACAGGAAGCGGTGGAGCAATTTATGCCAGTGGCACGCTAACCTTAAACAGAACTTCATTTACCAATAATACCGCCGGATTACATGGTGGAGCGATCTGGACGAACAGTGTGTTTAAGCTCGACAACAGTACTTTTAGCAGGAACAGCGTCACTTCTTCTGCCGCCAATTACGGGGGGGCAATTTTTGTCTACTCCGGAACAGCAGTGATCACAAATACGACGTTCAGCAATAACAGCATCAATTATTCTAAACCAGGGCTCGTAAATTATGGCGCGGCTATCTTTAGAAATGCAGGAACCGTGACGGTAAATAACAGTGTGCTTTGGGGGAATACAAGGTGGCATTTAACCCCGGATCAACTCAACCTGAACATTAAAGTCAACAATTCCCTGATTCAGGGAGGCTATCCAACAGGCCTGAATATCATTGATGCCGACCCGATGTTTGCAAACGCAGCAGCGGATGATTTGTCCTTTACCGGATGTTCGCCAGCGATAAATACAGGAGAAAACAGCCTCGTTGTTGCAGGCAATAAAGACCTTGCCGGATTGGAAAGAATCCAGTCGGAATGGGTAGATATGGGTGGATTGGAATACCAGAACAGTGTGATTGAAGTAAAACCAGAGGCTATGCCTCTGGGGAATCGCGGGCAGACTGTTACCGTGCAGTTACAAGGAATCAACGGAACAGGTGGCAATGGATCCGGAGGCACAGGAACCGCTGGCAACTATACCTACCAGATCGTTTCCGGGAAACTTCCTGACGGACTTTCGATGACCCCAACAGGCCTCATCAGCGGTAATCCTTTTGTGATCGGCAAATACACTTTTGTGGTCAAAGCAACAGATGGGAACCTATGCGGCTACCGGATGTACAACATGGAAATTATAGCAGGAAGCGGTGTGGTTCGCATCCTGGTTAATCAAGCCGCAGTTGGCGGACAAAATAACGGAAGCACCTGGGACAATGCCTACCTCGACCTGCAAAACGCGCTGAAAGTATCGATTACTGGGGATGAAATCTGGGTGGCAAAAGGGACTTACAGTCCGGGGCCACTCGTCACTTCTACCTTCCAGTTGAAAGAGGGGGTTAAAATATACGGTGGTTTTGCTGCCACAGAAACCTTGCTTTCAGAAAGAGATACCTTAACTACCAGAACACTTCATCAAACAATTTTAGACGGTAAAAATATCAGCAGACACGTCGTTTTTAATAATAAAGCACTGACGAAAGCAACGGTTCTGGATGGATTCACCATCAGCGGCGGACGTTCAGTAGTTGGAAATAGCGGTAGCGAACCTTATATCGGTGCTGGTATTTATAACGTTTCCGGGGCGATGATCTTTAACGACCTCTGGATTAAAAACAACAATTCCAGTAATTACGGAGGCGGGATGTACAATGCATCGGCCGCATCGGTATTAACAAAGATCACTTTTGAAAACAATACGGTGAGCAGGGGAAGCTATTCTTTTGGGGGTGGATTATACAACTCCGCAGCCATCAAAATGAACCAGGTCGAATTCCTGAACAACAGCGCAAATTCCGGTGGGGGATTGTACCATGTATCTGGGGCATTAAATCTAACTAATGTGGTGTTCAAAGAGAACAAGGCAGCCTTAACCGGTGGTGGTTTTTATGCTTATACCGGCACGATTACCATGGACGGCGCTAAGTTTATCGGAAATACTTCTGCGCAACATGGTGCTGGTTTATACCAGTACGTCTCTGTATTAACCTTAAATAATGCGGTGTTCAGCAGCAATAAAGTGACCGGTACGGGCGCTTATTTCGGTGGAGGTTTGTATCAGTATACTTCAACGTCTAACCTCAATAACGTTACTTTTAGCAACAACAGTATCGCTTATGTGAATGCTGCAGTAACCAAATATGGCGGGGGTATTTATCGCAATGCGGGAACGATTAACTTAAAAAACAGTATCCTTTGGGGCAACAAACGAGGTAACAATGTAGCGGATGAGTTGAACCTGAATGTGACGGTGAGCAATGCCCTGATCCAGGGCGGATACCTTGCCGGAAAAACGGTGATCACTGCCAATCCGATGTTCAACCTCAGCAATCCAGACGACCTTTCTTTATCAGATTGTTCGCCAGCCATCAATATGGGGGATAATGTTTTTGCTGCGGGATTAACCAAAGATATTGCCGGTAAAACGAGAATCATGGCCGATGCCGTAGATCTGGGGGCTTATGAAAATCAGCAAAACAGAATCATGGTAGGGCCAGCGGCATTACCGGAAGGTATCCGCGGTCAACGTTACACCCAACAAATAAACGCTACCGGTGGCAGCGGAACCTATACCTACGCCATCAGCTATGGTAAATTACCAGATGGATTGTTGATGAATGCTGCAGGAGCAATTACTGGTCGCCCGATCAATAGTGGCGTTTATACCTTTAATGTGACGGCAAATGACGGTACGCTTTGTGGAAACCGATTGTACACTGTAGAGGTGAGACCAGGTATCGGTGGCGTGCGGATTTATGTGAATCAGGCAGCTACCGGAATGGACAATGGTGCCGACTGGACCAATGGTTACCTCGACCTTCAAAAAGGGATGACTTCTGCCCTGGCCGGGGATACGGTCTGGGTAGCGAAAGGAAAATATAACCCGGGACCGAAATTAACCGACTACTATACCCTCAAAGAAAATGTGAAGCTCTTCGGTGGTTTTGCAGGAACAGAAAATGAGTTTGAAGACCGGAAAGCGGAAACAATTTCGACAACAAATGAGACGATTTTAAGCGGAGAAAACAGAAATTACCATGTCCTTTATAACCGCCTTGCCTTAACCAATGCAACCATCGTAGATGGATTTAGCATTGTAGGAGGAAAGACCGCAGTAGGTTCAAATTCCAGCAGTGAGCTATATTATGGGGCAGGTATTTACAACTCCCTGGGGAAAATCATCTTTAGAAACCTTTGGATCAAAGACAATGTAGCCTATACTTATGGTGGTGGTGTTTTCAATAGTGGTGCCGCTGAATTTATCAATGTCATCCTGGAAAATAACACCGCTGTTGTGGGTAGTTATGCCTTAGGTGGTGGAATGTACAACTCCGGTGCGGCGACTTTTAAAGACGTAAAATTCCTCAGCAATAAATCTAAAACCGGTGCAGGTTTATACAACATCAGCTCGGCAATTACGATGGATAAAGTGGATTTCAAAGACAATGCAGCTTCCGTTTCCGGAGGTGCACTGTACAATGCCAGCAATGGAAGACCAACGATCACGAATGCCAGGTTTATTGGAAATACGGCAGTACAACATGCTGGGGCGATCTACCAGTATTCGGGAATGTTAAACATCACGAATGCGGTGTTCAGCAGGAACAGGGTAACGAGTACGGCTGGCTATTATGGTGGTGCTTTGTACCATTATAACGGGGTTACCAATCTGATAAATACGTCTATTGCGAACAACAGTATCGCCTATGCGAACACCTCTGCCGCCAATCAATATGGTGGCGCAGTATATCGTTATACGGGAACGCTGAATATTTACAATACCATTTTATGGGGCAATAAACGTGGCAATCAGGTAGCCGATCAGCTGACTACCGGAATCGTTGTGGCCAATAGCACGGTCGAAAATGGCTATAAAACCGGTACGATGATCTTTATTAAAGACCCTCAGTTTAATAATCCTGAGGGAGATCAGTTGTCGCTTTCGCCATGTTCTCCGGCCATCAATATGGGGGATAACAGCAAGATTTCGGGTGTCGGACTAGACCTTGCCGGAGCAACGAGGATTCAACACAATACCGTAGATATCGGGGCTTATGAGTTCCAGGGATTGTACCTGGAAAATGCAGAACAGCAACTTCCGGAAGCCGATCAATGGAGCCCGTATACACATCAGGTGACTTTAGCCAAGCCCGGAAATTACACCTTTACCTTGTCTCAGGGCCTGTTGCCTGATGGGATGACGCTTAGTCCGGGAGGCTTGATTTCCGGAGAAGCAACCGAGTCTGGCGAGTACGAATTTACCCTTGCCGTGGCTGGTGATAATGTATGTGGTTCCCTGAAAATTAAACTGAAAGTGAACACCAGAGAACCTTACATTATAGAGGTCTTAAAACCTTACCCGCTGCCGGTTAAAATTGATACGGGAACACCTTTTAATCAGTTAACACTGGTGGCACAAGTGGAAGTGGTGATGAGCGATCAGAGCCATGCGAAGTTCCCTGTAGTCTGGTTGCCGGGAGATTATAACGGAAACGTAGAAGGTGTTTATACCTTGATTGGAAATATTACCGTACCTAAGCCGGAAATGAACAGGAACAACCTGACCGCCACCGCTAAAGTTGCCGTTTTAGACCCTGTATTTCCTTATATCATTGCCCTCGAAGAGCTGGCTCCGGTATATGTACGGTCTGGAACGCCTTTCTCAGAAGTCTTACCATTATTGCCAAAACAGGTTCGCGTCACTTATGATGACCGCGTCACCACAGATATGCTCAGTTTAATCTGGAAACAAGGGGCCTACGACCTGAAATCGGGTGTGTACCGCTTATATGCGGATCTGGTATTGAAAGAAATTCATGCCAATCCAGCCGGATTTGAAGCCAGTGTAGATGTATACGCGCAACATGAAGTGATCGAAATAGAGCCTTTAGCAGACATTACGGTGCCTTTACATACTACCGCAGCGAACCTGCCTTTACAGTCTTCGATCCGGGTAACTTACCATGATCAGACCACAGGATTCCTGACGGTGATCTGGGATAAATCTATCTACCTGCCTGCTAAAGGTGGGGAATATGATTTAAAAGGTGATTTACAATTGAAACCACTGATCTCAAATACCAAAAATTTATTCGCAAATCAGAAAGTCATCATCCGTAGAAACATCGTTTCTATCCTTCCGGTTCTTCCGGTAAGCACGCCTTATGCGACGGTATTTGATGATGTGGAATTGCCGCAAACGATTAAAGCGAAGTTTGATGATGGGACTACAGATACGGTAGGCGTAGAATGGAGGCCGGGCAAATACAATCCTATGGTTTCCGCCGACTATAACCTAAGCGGTAAATTACTGCACAATGCGAGTGTAGACAATACAGGGAATCTGGAAGCAAAACTGGTCTTAACCGTGCTGCCTAAACCTAAAAACATCGTGTCTATCAGTAAACCAGATTCAGTAAATGTAGCCTACGGCACTAAAATTAACGCGATTGAAGCCTTAAAGTTAGCGGTTCCGGTAACTTATGATGATGGCAGTACCGGTAGTTTAAATATGACCTGGGATACCGAAGGATATAATCCGCAGCTATCCGGTAGGTACGTTTTTGATGGTGATCCGATCCTGATTCCAGGTGTGGCGAACAAAGATCTGCGCAGTACAACCATTACGGTTATCCTGGGTAAAAAAGAAATCTTAACGGTCACAAATCCGGCTTTAATTAACGTAAAATATGGCACGGAAACGGATCAGATTGGCTTACCAGATGAAGTAAAAGTGACTTATAATGATCAGTCGGCAGGAACAGAAGGAGTCCTTTGGAGTTCCGAAACTTACAACCGTCTACAGGAAGGTAGCTATACTTTTAAAGGAGAAATTGTGATTCATGATCAGATTGAAAACCCGAACCTGCGCTATGCAGAGGTGATTGTAAAAGTTGGCCCGAAACCATTAAAGGTAGTTACTGCCTTAGCCGATTCTGTGAACATTCCTTTCAGTACTCCATTTAATGTGGCGAAGACATTGTTCCCTAAAAAGGCTGCGGTAACGTACGACAATGGAACTTCAGGAAGCTTAAATGTAACCTGGCTGGAAGGTGATTACCTGGCGGATGAACCAGGCGCTTACCAGCTGGTCGGTGAACTGGAAACACCGGAAGGATTCGTTAATCCGGATAGTGTAAAGGCAGATTTAAAAGTAAACATTGGCAAGCGAATCATTAAATCTTACCTCAGTCCGGATCCCCTAACCGTGTTTTTTGGAACAGATGCAGCAAGCCTGATCTTACCGGATGCCTTGATAGCAGAGTTTGTAAGTGGCGGCATGCAGGACCTTGGCGTAACCTGGGATCTGACAAACTACAATGGAAACCTGGAAGGGAAATATGCGGTTACCGGTACGTTTATCCTGCCGGATGATATAGAGAATTCTAAAGGAATCATTCCTAAAATAGAAATCAATGTACTGCCAAGGGCCAAAGAAATCCGCAGTTTAAAAGCAGATACGATAGTCGTAGTTTATGGTACAAAATTAAAAGACCTGGTTTTCCCAACTTCTCGCAATGCGAAATTAGACGATGGCACCAATCAGGATATTCCGGTGATGAACCCATCATTTGAAAGTCTGGATTACGACGAAACACAAGCAGGAACTTACCTGTTTGAAGGAGAATTGTCATTGCCACAAGGGATACAAAATCCAAACAATCTACCGGCTCAGGTATGGATTAAAGTAGGGAAGAAAGAGATTGTAAAGATCGCGCCAATTGAGCCTTTAAACGTGGCTTATGGCACTGGATTCGATGCTTTAACCTTACCCGAATCAGTAAAAGTGAATTACAATGACCAGTCGGAAGATGTGTTGTCGGTAGATTGGGCAAAAGGAAGTTACAATGAAATGTTAGCGGGTACTTATATCCTTCCGGGGATTATGGTGATCCCTTCGGAGATTGAAAACCCTAAATCGCTGCAACCTGCCATCAGTATAACGGTTGCGGAAAAGATCAGAACCCTGGTGACCATTACGGCGGATTCGCTGTCGGTAGCCAACGGAACGGCCTTAAATAACCTGGGTTTACCAGCTAAAGTATCCGGTCTTTTTGATGATGGTTCTACAGAATTGTTAAGCATCAGCAAATGGGATAATG
Organism: Pedobacter gandavensis; assembly: GCF_032677645.1. Classification (GTDB taxonomy): domain Bacteria; phylum Bacteroidota; class Bacteroidia; order Sphingobacteriales; family Sphingobacteriaceae; genus Pedobacter; species Pedobacter gandavensis_A. The sequence continues at coordinate 269,464 of NZ_JAVTSB010000008.1, forward strand.
CAGATTACAACGGGCTGGAAACCGGATCTTATGAGTTCATTGGAACGGTGATCATGCCGGTAAATACAGAAAACCCGAATGATTTAACCGCCTTTATGGAAGTTAAAGTCGCACCAAGATTTGTAGTTTCTGTGGCAGCGATACCAGATATGACGGTTCCTCATGGGACTTTATTTAGCAATCTGGCCTTGCCGGCACTCGTGAATGTGACTTACAATAACCAACAGGTAGAGCCGCTATCGGTACTCTGGGAAGCTGGAACTTTCGACGGAAATACCGCAGGAAGCTATTTGTTAAATGGCGTATTGTTACCCGATAGTCCGGAAGAAAATAAGGACAATAAAACAGCAGCAATCCGGATTACCGTACAAATTCCATTATTGCAAATCAGTGCGGTGACGGTAAATACGCCGGTTCATTTTCCTTTAGGAACCAGCAAAGCAGCGGTGATGACGCAATTGGGTGCGACCTTGCCCGTAACGTATACCGTAGGCACATCAGGCCTTGCAGGAGTAGTCTGGGAATCTGCCGACTTTATGGAAAACGAGGTAGGCAGCTATAACTTTATTGGTCTGTTGGATCCTGCGGATGGGGCTTCAAACCCAACAGGAATCACGGCAAAAGTGGAGGTAATCATCGATCAGAAAAACATCGTTTCAGTCGAAGAATCTACCGCCCTGGTTGATGTTTATGGCAAACTGTTTAGCGCTTTAGAATTGCCTTTAGCAGTTAAGGTAACTTACGACGACGGGACTAAAGACGAGCTACCGGTACTTTGGGAAGAGGCAGGTTACCAAAATAACCTGCTGCAAGAGCAAACGATTACGGGCTTACTACAATTGACAAACGACATCAGAAATACCTTAGACCTCAAAGGAAAAATCAAGATTACCTTGCAAAAGGACATTGATTCTGTAGCGGTAATCAGCCCGATAACGGTGGCTTACGGTACGCCTTTCTCCGGATTGGGCTTACCGGCTCAGATCGAAGTGACCTATAATGATGGTTCTACAGAAAAACTGAACGTAACCTGGGATCAGGCAGCTTATGCCGCGGCTCCAATTGGCGATTTATTAATGGTTGGCGAACTAACCTTAGCACCAAATACGGTCAACACGACGCTGCAAACAGGGTTAGCGACCATTCATATTCAGAAAGGGACACAGGTTATCAATTTCAGCGCCATTCCAAATAAGCAGTATGGCGATGCAGCCTTCCAGTTGCAGGCAACAGCGACTTCCGGTTTGCCGGTTACTTTTGAATTGCTGGACGGACATCTTGACCTGAATGGCGATCTGGCCACCATTGAAGGCGCGGGAGCAGTAGTCATTAAAGCGATTCAGGCGGGAAATGCCTTTTATGAAAAAGCAGAAGCTGAACAACGATTTGTAATCAGTAAAGCTTTATTGAGCGTTCATGGAGATATTTTGAAACGTTTCTTTGCCCATGAGAACCCTTCATTTACGTATCAAATGAAAGACTTCAAATATGGAGAAACAGAACAGGGCTTAAGGGCTGCGGCAAAACTTATCGGGGAACCAGAAATCAGCAGCACAGCTACCCAGGCCAGCTTACCAGGCATTTATCCGTTGGTGCTGAGTATTGGAACTTTACAAGCCGACAATTACGCCTTCACTTTTGTGAACGGATCTCTGGAGATTTCCAGATCATACCATACCATTACCTGGGACAGTAATGGCGGTACTGTGCTGGCCGCACAGGTGGTAGAAGATCAGACTTTGATCAATCCGGGTATCAGTACTAAGGCCGGGGCTGTATTTTATGCCTGGTATAGTGACCAGAATATGGAAACTGTTTTTAATTTTGGCCTCCCAATTACAGAAAGCGTTACGCTTTATGCAGATTGGAAGCTAAACCCATTGCCAACGTCAGGAGCAATCAGCATGAAGATGGTCGCAGATTATATGCTCGCCATCGGAGAACTAAATGAGAAAGAAAGAAAAGCACCCTTCTCCCTGGCAGGCTTAAATGCAAAGAGCCACCTGGAGGATCAGTTGCCTCCTTTCAAACTGACGGAATGGTATGGTTATGCTCCGGTTAAAAAGCCATTGCTAAAAACGGTGGCGGTTACAGCCAACAGCATTACGGCAGTGCTAACGGGCATGGCTTTAATTGATGATGGGGGATCGGCAATTTCTGAATCTGGAATCTGCTGGAGTACGGTGCCAAATCCGACAGTGGCGGATGCTAAAGTGATTGCCGGAGCGGATGCGCTGGTCATCAATCTGGAAGGATTGAGCACAGGAATCCCGTATTATGTGAAAGCTTATGCGGTAAATAAATCGGGACTGGCCTATGGAAATGAGCTGGCTTTCCTGATCAATGAAAATGGATTAATAGAAATTGTAAAGAAATAAAGGATATGCAAATCAAACAAAAACGAAGAGATTATTGGATCAGATGTGCGATGGTTGCGATGGGTTTTGTGCTTTTTGCCCCAAAACAAGGGGCCGCGCAATTTGTGGGCAATCCACTGATTCCGGTTCCGGGATCAGTGATCATCTATACCAATGATGCGAAGGGCGGACACCATCAGGTAGCCACCCTAGCAGATCGGGATAGGCTGAGTCCGCTAAGACGCCAGCCGGGGATGCTCTGTACCGTCATGGATGATGGAACAGGGAAAACAAAAACCTATCAATTGATCTGTGCAGATGTGCCGGTAGAACTGGAAAATAATACCAACTGGGTATTGTTTGCGGCTGCCGGATCAGGAGCTGCGGGGAACAACCTGATTTACGGTGCGGGAATACCAGTTGCTGCAACAGGAAAAACCGGAGATTTTTACGTGAACACCACAGATCAAACGCTTTTTGGTCCGAAGAAAGAAGATGCCACCTGGCCCGCATTATTAGTACAGGGAACTCCTGCCGGTGCTGCCGGAGGCGCTTTAACAGGAACCTATCCGAATCCTTCGATTGCAGAAAAAGTAATTACCGTAGCGAATTTAAAATCCGATGCCGCAGATCAGGTAATGGTCAGCCGAGCAGATGGCGCGGTAACCTGGGTGGATAAAGCAACGCTTGGCGGTGGTGGCGGAAGCCCGGGGCCTTTCAATGGAAGCCGACCAATTACAGGGGGCTCTTATGCGGGGGTAAATCCAGGAACCAACGACCTTGCCAAATGGATTGAAGCCGTATTTTATCCTTCCCTGGGGCCTACGGCCAACTTAACCAGTAGTCCATCGGGTACGATAGAAATGGGACCCGCAGGGAATACGAACGTTACCCTGAACTGGACGGCCGGAAGGGCAATGGAGACCGCAGAAATCACCAGTGTCAATGTAGAAGGACAGGAAGTTTTAGGGACTTCTCCGGCTCCGGGCGCAAGTACGAGCGGAACGGTTAGCGTATCGGTTGCGGTCGCGGGAGGCGACAATCAGTCCAAATCATTCAGCATGACCGTAAAAACTGCCGACAATAAAAAAACGACTACCAATGCCGCTTTAAACTTTCAGTGGAAGCGCTATTATGGCTTCTTAACCGGGGGAGAGGATGGCGAAAGTTTTGCACCCGGCGATGCACAAATCCTGGGGCTGGCCCATAGTGAATTTGGGAGCGGAGCGGCAGTTGCTAATAAAACGGCTAATCCTACAGGGCGCCAGAAATTGGTGATTGCTTATCCTTCGAAATGGGGCGGAAATAAAATTGTGGTCGGCATTCTGGACTCTACCGGTGCTTTTGAAAGGACCAGCAGGTCTTTTAGAAATGCAGCAGGCGGTGTAATCGATTATGTGATTTTTGTACAAAAAGACAATACCGCAGCGGCTTTAACTTTTACCATTCAATAGTCCCCCTGATTCTAAATCTGAAAGAACAATGAAGAACTTTGAAAAATATATACCAATGAAAGCGATTTATACATTTTGTGTATTCCTGTGTCTGGCCTCATTTTCGGCTGTCGGACAAGTGAAAGTGATCGGTGCTTTAGAGCCAAATGACCTGACGGATAAATACTCCACCCATAGCGATATCTATGGAAAAGGAGGTTTCAGATCGGTGGCCGGCAATAAGGAAAGAGATGAGATTACACCTGCCAGAAGGTCGCCGGGGATGTTGGTCTATTCCATCCAGGAAGAGAAATTTTACCAGCTGAAAGGCGGTATTGCGAACAGCAACTGGGTAGAAAGTAAGATGGGCAGCGGTGCTGGTGGCGGTGAGACAGGTATCCTTGCCTTAGAAAAAGGAGGAACAGGTGCTGCAACTGCGGAGGAAGCAAGAACTAACCTCGGACTGGGCACACTCGCCATTCAGAATAAAGATGCGGTCGAAATCACCAAAGGGGCAATCGATGGGACGTTGATTGGTAATTCTAGCCCCGCACAGGGAAAGTTTACCACCCTTGATGTGAACTCAGAATTGACGGTAACGGGGCAGGTGATTGTGAACGGAGATATTAAAGCTTCCGGTGATGTGACTGCGAACTCCGATATCCGCTTGAAGAAGAACATTGAAACACTTCCTCCGGTTTCTGAACAGCTGAGAAGACTTCATGCAGTCTCTTACGACCGTCGCGATGTAGCCCTTCACCAGATTGGTTTTATCGCACAAAATGTGCAGGAATTCTTTCCCTCTTTAGTGAAAGCTGATACGGATCAAAAGAAAACCCTTTCCTTAAATTATCAGTCGATGACCGTTCCTTTATTGAAAGGATGGCAGGAACATGATGAGGAAATTGCGGTTCAGCAAAGGGAATTGAAAAGCCTGAAATCAGAAGTTGAAGAATTGAAAAAGGCCGTTGCGGAGTTAAAAGAATTGCTGAAAGCAAAGAAATAAGCGCGGGTAAAAACCACTCTTGGTAAGAATCCAAAAAAGTAAAAAGGCCGTTTCCGCTGTTTTAAGAGCAGTAGAAACGGCCTTTTTTTGAAATATCCTTATTTATTAATCCCTTCCAGGGCAAATAAGAACGAATAATTTAAGGCGATATCTTTCAGATAATCGAACCTGCCCGATGCGCCGCCATGGCCAAAATCCATATCTGTTTTAAGCAACAACACATTTTTATCGGTTTTGGTGGTTCTTAATTTTGCCACCCATTTAGCGGGTTCAAAATACTGCACCTGACTATCATGCAGCCCCGTGGTGACCAACATATTCGGGTACGCTTTTTTCTCAATGTTTTCATAGGGAGAATAGCTTTTCATGTAATCATAAGCGGCTTTTTCCTTCGGATTTCCCCATTCATCAAACTCGTTGGTGGTTAAAGGAATGCTTTCATCCAGCATCGTATTGATCACATCCACAAAAGGAACCTGGGCAATAATTCCATGCCACATATCCGGCGCCATATTGACTACCGCACCCATTAATAAGCCACCGGCACTACCGCCCTGCGCATATAAATGACCTTTACTGGTAAACTGCTGATCGATCAGGTATTGTCCGCAATCAATGAAATCAGTAAAAGTGTTCTTCTTTTTCATCAATTTCCCGTCCTCATACCATTGGCGGCCCATTTCCTGACCTCCACGGATGTGTGCAATCGCATAAACAAAGCCCCTGTTCAGTAAACTCAACCTGCTGCTATTGAACGTTGCATCCATACTGGCGCCATAAGAACCGTAGGCATATAATAATAAGGGTGCTTTACCATCCTTATTAAATCCTTTTTTATAGACCAGAGAAATCGGAACTGAGGTCCCATCTTTCGCTTTCGCATATAGGCGCTCCGAAACATAATCCTGCTTGTCATAGCCACCTACTACTTCCTGCTGTTTCATCAGCTGTTGAGTTTTAGTAGCTATGTTATAATCAAAAGTCGTCGTTGGCGTAGTTAGCGAGGAATACATATAACGCAGCGTTTTGCTTTGGTAATCCGGATTTGAACCTACCTGCGCCATATAAGTTGGCTCTTCAAAAGCGATATGGAAAGCCGCAGCTTTTAGCGGGCGAACCTCCAGTTGTGTCAATCCGTTTTTACGTTCCGTAACTACGATATGGGTTTTAAATTCGTCTACACCTTCCAGTAAAACATCTTTGCGGTGTGCAATAACTTCTTTCCAGTTTTCCCTGCCAGGTTTATCCAGCGGACATTCCATCAGGCGGAAGTTTTTAGCCTCCCAATTGGTTAGAATTAAGAATTTATCTTCTAAAGCGATCACATCATACAACACATCTTTTACCCTTGGCTGAAAAACTTTAAAGGCTTCATTCGGTTTATCCGCGTCCAGAATCCTCATCTCATTTGATTGCGTAGCCTGCGAGTAAATGAAAAGGTATTTACCAGATTTTGACTTGCCTACCCCGATATAATTTGACTTGTCTTTTTCCTCATAGACGGTCTCATCCAGTTTAGCATCGGTATTCAACACGTGTTTTTTTATCTTTTCACTCAGTAAAGTTTCCGGATTTTTTGCCGTGTAGAAAATGGTTTTATTATCGGCAGCCCAGGTGGCATCACCTTCCGTATTAGGGATGGCATCGTTAAAGAGCTCCCCGGTTTCCAGGTTTTTCACATGGATCACATATTGGCGTCTCGATACTTTATCTACACCAAAAGCCAGCATTTTATTGTCTGGACTGATGGTAAAGCCTGTTGCGGAATAATAGGGTAAACCTTCTGCCTCCTGATCCACATCTAAAAGAATCTCTTCTTTGGCCTCCAGACTTCCTTTTTTTCTACAGTATTTATAATATTGTTTGCCTTCTTCACTTCTGGTATAATAGAAATAACCATTTTTAAGTACCGGAACCGACTCATCTTTTTCCTTGATACGACCTTTCAGCTCTTTGAAAAGATCTGCCTGAAGTTGTTTCGTTCCGGCCATCATCGTATCCAGGTATTTGTTTTCTTCGGTCAGGTAATCGACTACCGCAGCACTGTCTTTACCTTTTTTAAAGTAGTCAATCATCCAGTAATAATTGTCTACCACTGTATCACCATGAATCGTTCTGATAAGAGGTTTAACTTCCGCTACCGGTGGAGTAGCATTTGGCCATTTATAGGGTTCCATTTTCTGCGCTTTGTTTGTACAGGACAAAGTTACGCTGAGTAACAGTAATCCCGGAAGAGTTTTTTTTATCATAAGTTAGTAAAGGTTCGGGCATATTCTCTACAAAATAGAATAATTTCTTTAATTTGGGGTGATCCCAATTAAAGATTTGTCGAGATGAGAAAGATGTTCAATAAAAGTAATGTGATAAATGTCCTGATGGGCGCGCTGATTCTGGTGGTTTTATTTGTACCATCGGCAAAAGCATTAATGATTCAGGGGCTGATGAAAGTGGGCTTATTTGCACCGGATACCAGTATTGAACATAGAAAAGCGATGGAAACGGAGCAGCCGGCAAGTCTGGCAGGTATCAAATTTAAAGATGCTGCGGGTAAAGAGTTGGATCTGGGCGACTTAAAAGGAAAAGTGATCTTCATTAACTTCTGGGCGACCTGGTGTCCTCCTTGTCTGGCGGAAATGCCGTCGGTCAATAAATTATATGAGCAATTCAAAACGGATCCTGATGTAGTTTTCATTATGGTGGATGCTGATAGCGATTTTCCAAAAGCAAAGAAATACATGGATAGAAAAGGATACCAGATGCCGGTTTTTGCGGTTGCAAGTCGCATTCCTCAGCAATTATTTGCGGGATCATTACCCACAACCGTAGTACTGGATAAACATGGCCGGATCTCTTACCATGAGGTTGGCGCTGCGGATTATGCGAACAAGAAATTTATCGATTTCATCAAACAGCTAAAAGCCGACTAACACCCTAAAAATTAACATTTTTTAACGTTGAAATGGCAGTTAGAAAGCGCTTCATGTTTACCTTTGTATAGCGAAATGATTGGCATAAATGTTGTCCTAATTTATAAGTCAGATAAAAACATAAAAAGATGAAACGAAATTTGATATTTATCTTAGCTTGCCTCAGCAGTCTTGTTTATTCTACCACGACTTATGCGCAAAAAACAGGGCTTGTTCCCGACCAGAATCCAAGGTATCAGGAAAGCCGCGCCAGATATATGGCACTGGCAGATTCTCTAAACCAGACTCAGGGGAGCACTGTTCAAAATACCTATAAAGCTTACGATTGGTATACCGCCAGAGAAGAGCGTCGTCAACAGCGCAGAGAAAGAAACAATAGCGACTGGTATAGTCCTTACGACTATAATGGCGGTTATTATTACCCTTCTTTCAATAATTATTACCCTCGCTTTGGCTATTCCTTAGGTTTAGGGTATGGACATTATGGTCGCCATGGAGGCTTTAACATCGGCTTCAACAGACATTGGGGAAGCTGGTAAAACACAACAACAGAAAATTTATTTTTTAATTATATGCAGTTCAAAAAGATAATAACCTTAGTGGCGATTGCCGCTTCTGGAATCATGATCAGTTCTTGCTCCAGACAAGTTACCCGCGTAAATCCAGATCAAACGATCGATATCAGCGGTAATTGGAACAATACAGATTCTAGATTGGTTGCCCAGGAAATGACACAAAGCATTTTGGGAAGCAAATGGTTGCCGGAATTCTTAGAATCACATGCGGGTAAAAAACCAGTGGTGATCGTGGGTATGGTGACTAACAAAAGCCATGAGCATATTGATGCAGAGACTTTCGTAAAAGATGTAGAGCAGGCTTTTATCCAGAGTGGCCGTGTAAGATTGGTTCAGGGCGGTAAAAAAAGAGAAGAATTGCGTGCAGAAAAAGCAGATCAGCAAGACAATGCTTCCGTATCAACGATGAAGAAATTCGGATTGGAAAACGGAGCTGATTATATCTTGCAGGGATCTATCAATTCTATTGTAGATTCGCACAAAAGACAAAAGGTAGTTTATTACCAGGTAAATCTGGAACTGACCAACATTCAGACCAATGAAGTGGTGTGGATTGGCGATAAGAAAATCACGAAATACGTTAAAAATTAGTCTGGCTTAACAGGCTAAAGATAACATGGTTAATATCCGAAATTATACTTTTAGAGCATCAGTCTTAATCGGAATGATGCTCTTTCTTTTTAGCTGTTCCAGCTATAATGAGATGATTGCGCCATATTATAAGCAAATGGCTACCGGTAATTATACCGAGGCAATGAAGGAGCTGGAAAAGAATAAACTCCTGCAAAAACCACGGAATAAACTGCTGTTCCTGATGGAAAAGGGCAAAGTTGCGCACCTGATGGGCGAGTATGAAAATAGCAACCGCTACTTTAATGAGGCCGATCAGCTGTTGGAAGATGGACTGGGTGGCACCATGGATGCCGTAGTTGGCACTCTAGTGAACCCGATGAATCAGGTGTATAAAGGAGAAGACTTTGAGAAGTTCATGATCCATTATTATAAGGCCCTGAATTATGTTTATCTGGGGAAACCCGAAGATGCTATTGTGGAAGCAAGACGCATCGGATTAACGGCACAGGAGCAGGGCGATAAGTTCAATAATAAGGACAACCGCTATTCAAAAGATGCTTTTTCGTTAATGCTTCAAGGCTTGATTTACGAGTATGATGGCGATATGAACAATGCTTTTATTGCCTATCGTAATGCTGCGGAAGTTTACCTGAACAGCAAAGACCAGACGTATTACGGCACCCCAATGCCGGAAGCGCTGAAAAAGGATGTCTTGCGGACAGCCGCTGCCATGGGCTTTACCGCAGAACTATACCGTTTTGAGGAGCTGTTTAAACTGAAGTATGTCCCGGAAAAAGCACCTGAAGGTGGCGAACTGGTCTTCTTTTGGGAAAATGGATTAGCACCGGTAAAAGCACAGGAAGAGTTCTTCTTTTCTTTGGTCAAAGGAGAAGATGGCAATTTGTTCTTTACCAATGTTGGGGGAACGATCATCATTCCTTTCGGCAGTGGTTATGGTACTGGCGATAATTTTAACGTCAATGCGATCCAGAGTTTAAGAGCTACCTACCCGAAATATGTGAGTCGCGCGCCGTTTTATAGCAGTGCAACTTTAACGGATGGAACCACGACGGTTGGCTTTGAACAAGCAGAAAACATCAACGAGCTGGCCTATAAAACCTTACAACAGCGTTTCGTAAAGGAAATGAGTAAGCTTTTAACCCGCCTTGCGGTAAAGAAAAGCGCGGAATATGTGTTGAAGGAAAGCTCCAAAGGAACCGGAAAGAACGGAAAGGACAACAGCCTGTTAGAAGGACTCGGTTTTGGCGTTCAGCTGTACAGTCTGCTTTCGGAGAAAGCGGATACCAGAAACTGGCAATCTTTGCCCGCAACGATTAACTTTGCGCGGATCCCTTTGCAAAAAGGAAAAAACACCATTACGCTGAATTTGAAAGCAGCGAATGGAACAGAAGAAACAAAAACAATAGAAGTGACGGGTACAGGAAGGTTGCAGTTTTATGACTACTCCAGCTTGCGCTAGTCGCGATTATCAGATCAATAAATTAGAATAAAAATTATGCAAGAGCCTTTTGATATTGAAATAGGGGATGTGAGTTACGCGGTTTTTCCAGAAGGAAATGATACCTATGTAATTTTTAAAGAAGGTAAAGAATATGCACATATTCAAAAAGATACTGACCTTCAATGGTTGAAACTGGATGAAGAAACAGCGCTTCCTTTATTCGAGTTCGATGAAGAAATCAATAATATCGGTAGAGAGATTATGGCATATGTGCCGGAAGTAGAAGAGGAAGACGAAGAAGGCGAAGGGCAGGACGACGAGGAAGAAGAAGCGTAGTTAATAGTTAAAAAGAGGAGGGTGTAAAATCATTGGTGTCTTTGGCTGTGTAGGTTATAGCTGACACTTGTTTTACACCTTCTGTTTTTTTAAGGAAACTGGTCTTTTAAGGGCGGTGATGATTTTTGTGATGTTCCCTAAAGCAATTCCATAATCCTTCGCCATTTGGCGGTAAGTGGCGTTCAAATAAGTCTCGTCATTTAAAAAATGAAAGATGAGCATCAATCCCGTTTTCGTAAATCCAGGTGCTTTTTGAGGGGGTGTAGGGACTTTATTCTTGTATCCTTCCAAAAAAAAGAACCAGTCTTCTTTTCTAAGGTAAGAGTTCCCGGCAAGGTCTAAATAGTTCAACTTCAGTGCCCGTAATTGTTCCCTGGTGGCAGGATAAATCACTTCTGCAACTATGATAAAGTCGCCTATTTCTTCTTTTAGTTCAAGGAATTGAACAAGGTGAAGATACTTTACATCCTTTTTGAATACAGCAGGCATACGCTGTCTTTCATCATCGTTTGTTATCTCAATATACCCACTTACATCTTTTCGCTTTGTATTAGGCTCGAATGTTGCTGTAATACCAATGTTTTCTTGAAAAATCTGCAATATATGATAGATCCGTTCTTCCATGTTCAGTTTATCACCCTGTTCACTAAATAGTGAACAGGGTGATAAACTGAACATGCCTTAATACTAGAACTGTCCGTCAATTCTCTTTTTTCTATTGATCCTTTTGAAATAGCTTTTTAATGGGCCATTGCTTCTTTACGAGCCTCCTGCAAATCATAGGCGGTCTGTAAACCAATCCAATATTCTGCACTGATTCCTAAGACCTTTTCCAGCTTTAAGGCAAGTGTGATAGATATGTTCCTTTTACCAGTAAATATCTGGCTCAAATTATTTGGAAGTACACCAAGTTCCCTGGCTAATTCCTTTTTCATTAACTTACGTTCTTCTATTTCCTCTAGTAGGAATATCCCAGGATGAAATGCCTGAATGGTGATTTCAGTTCCTTTATTATCAAATACTTGATTGTTCATAATAGGTTGTCTTTAAGCATAGTGATTGTTTATTTCTTCAACTACAATGATTTCAACATGAATTTCTTCTTTTTCGATGGTGAAAATCATCCTATAGGCTAATGTTAATCTAATGGAGTATCGGCCTTTATACCGGCCTGATCGTAGTTTTTCAAAATGTAAGGACTTAATGGCCCTTAAATCTCGTGTGTCTTTTGCTTCAGTGATCTGAAAAATTCTTTGTTTAAATTTCTCTATCACTTCAACTGGAAAGTCTTGTTTGCCAAATAACTCCTGGCATGTGAGGATCACATTAAGGTATTCATCTTGAATTTTTACTTTCATTAGGTTGTTTTTATGGTGGTTTTCTCTGCATAAATTTGATTTTTAGTCTAAACCAAATTTACATAATTAAAGTCAACTTATCAAACTTTGATCATGATCTGTTTGTGATCTTTTTACTGTGGCCTCTAAGAAGCCCAGCTATCCCGGTCCAGGCTGCGGTAATTAATCGCTTCCGCTAAATGTTCCGTTCTGATGTCTTCTGTTCCGGCGAGATCTGCGATTGTTCTTGCTACTTTTAATATCCTATCATAGGCCCTGGCCGATAAACCCAGATTTTCCATAGCCTTTTTAATCAGGGCCTGTCCTTTTTTATCGATCTGACAAACTTGTCGTACCATTCCCGAATTCATTTGTGCATTGCAATGCAGATCTGGTCTGCCCTGAAATCTGCCCGCCTGAATCGTTCTTGCGGCAATCACCCTTGCTCTGATCTCCTCACTTTTTTCGGCAGGAGCGGAAGAGGTTAGCTCTTTAAAATTTACGGGTGTCACTTCTACATGGAGGTCTATCCGATCCAGTAAAGGGCCGGAAATCTTGCTCAGGTACTTTTGCACCAGGCCAGAACCACAGGTACATTCTTTCGTTGGGTGGTTATAGAATCCGCAGGGACAGGGGTTCATAGAGGCGATCAGCATGAAACTCGCCGGGTAGCTCACACTTAATTTCGCTCTGGAAATGGTGATGTTCCGGTCTTCCAATGGCTGACGCATCACTTCCAGCACACTTCTTTTAAATTCCGGCAGTTCATCAAGGAACAGCACCCCGTTATGGGCCAGAGAAATCTCGCCGGGCTGAGGATTTGCCCCACCCCCGACTAAAGCGACGTCCGAAATCGTGTGGTGGGGACAACGGTAAGGCCTACTCGTCATCAGCGCATCAAGGCCGTTCAGCTTTCCGGCAACGGAATGGATTTTCGTTGTTTCCAGTGCTTCCGGAATACTTAAGGGGGGTAAAATACTGGGTAACCTCTTCGCCAGCATGGTTTTTCCGGCACCAGGCGGGCCAATCAGAATCAAATTATGACCACCAGCCGCAGCGATTTCTAAAGCCCGCTTGATCTGCTCCTGACCCTTTACCTCAGAAAAATCATGTTCAAATCCTGCTGGTAAAGGGAGCGTTTCGGGGAAGAATGCTTCAGGTGGCAAAGTAGGCGCTGGTTTTTCCGAAGGATGCTTAAAAAACTGAACCACTTCCAATAGGTTCCTCATCCCATAAACCAGCAATTCGGTTACGATGGCTGCTTCTCTGGAATTGTCTCCGGGGAGGATGAAACCTTTGAACCCTGCCGCATGGGCCTGTATGGCAATCGGCAAGGCACCCCTGATTGGCTGTAATCCGCCGTCTAAGGAAAGTTCTCCCATAATGAAGTACTGATCGGTCTCTGTGGCTTCGATTTGCCCGGAGGCAGCGAGAATGGCGATGGCAATAGGCAGGTCATATGCAGAACCTTCTTTACGGATATCTGCGGGGGCGAGATTGATCACAATCTTCTGCCGGGGCATCTTTAACCCGGCCGACTGGATCGCAGATTCTATCCTTCTTAAACTTTCTCTGATCGTATTATCCGGCAAACCAACAATATGGTATTTGTTGCCTCCGCCAATGCAGACTTCAATTGTAATGGTCAGGGCATCGACGCCAAAAACGGCGCTTCCATAAGTTTTTACCAGCATAGTTAACAGGATCAGGTTCTGGTCTAATCTATGCGCCTAACGGATACAGTGGTTAGAATCCGGCAAATAAATTCCAAATAAAAAACCCGGCCTTGAAGGACCGGGTTTTCCATATTTATCAAAAAATATTCTTTTTAAGCGCTGAACCTACATTCTGCCCATTGGCATTTTAGGCATGTTCTTCATCATTTTCGCTGCTGCTGCAGGATTAGAGAACTGCTTCATTACTTTACGCATATCTTCAAACTGTTTGATCAGTTTTGTTACATCTTCTACTTTGTTTCCGGAACCTTTCGCAATTCTAGAGCGTCTGCTTTGTTCGATGCTATCTGGATTTTCGCGTTCAAATTTGGTCATCGACTGAATAATGGCTTCTACATTTTTAAAAGCATCATCTTCGATCTCCACATTTTTCATCATTTTGCTAACGCCTGGAATCATGCCCATCAAGTCTTTCATGTTACCCATTTTCTTGATCTGCTGAATCTGGCTGTAGAAATCGTTGAAATCGAACTTGTTCTTACGGATTTTCTTTTGAAGTTCTGCTGCTTCTTTCTCATCAAACTGCTCTTGTGCACGTTCAACAAGGGAAACCACGTCACCCATACCTAAGATACGGGAAGCCATTCTTTCCGGATAAAACACATCCAGGGCTTCCATTTTCTCACCGGTACCAATAAATTTAATCGGCTTGTTCACTACCGATTTAATCGATAATGCCGCACCACCACGCGTATCACCATCCAGTTTGGTTAACACCACACCGGTAAAGTCTAAGCGCTCATTGAACGTTTTTGCCGTATTCACCGCATCCTGACCGGTCATGGCATCCACCACGAATAAAATTTCGTGAGGTTTGGTATGTTCTTTTACGGCAGCGATCTCGTTCATCATCTCCTCGTCTATTGCTAAACGACCTGCCGTATCAATAATAATTACATTGTTGTGGTTCTTTTTACCTTCAGCAATACCTTCCATGGCGATAGCAACCGGATCTTTCGACGCGATATTCGCATAAACAGGCACCCCAATCTGCTCCCCAAGGATCTGCAACTGGTCTACCGCCGCAGGGCGATACATATCACCGGCAACTAATAAAGGTTTTTTGCCTTTACTTTTCAGGTGATTGGCCAGTTTTCCGGCGAAGGTAGTTTTACCTGCACCATTCAGTCCGGCGATCAATATGATGGTAGGATTGGTTTTAAGATCTAACTCTGTCACTTCACCACCCATTAAGGCAGTCAGTTCATCGTTCATTACTTTGGTCAGCAACTGACCTGGAGAAACAGCTGTAAGTACATTTAAGCCCAGTGCTTTTTCTTTCACCTCATCAGTGAAGCTCTTGGCTGTTTTGTAATTTACGTCGGCATCTAACAAAGCCTTACGGATTTCCTTCATGGTTTCGGCCACGTTGATTTCTGTAATACTGCCTTGTCCTTTTAAAACTTTAAATGCACGGTCTAGTTTATCCTGTAAATTTTCAAACATTTTCTTTAATGCTTAGTGTTCAATTTTTTGTGAAAGCCAAAGTTATTAAATTTGGCGGAATGAATGGGGAATATTTATAAAGTATTACCTCGGGAAAACAAACATCACGCCGAGGGCGAGGACCTGACTGGCTTGAATCCGCGGATCATTATCCTTATCAAACAGTCCTACGCAGGTAAGGGATACATTCATCAGCCTGTTTAGCTTCGATCTTACCTCTACATCCAGACGGTGATCGATATGCGCCAAAGGCCTGTCGTATGGAATAAACATCTGATACCTTGATTTTAAGAAGGTATTTGTAAATACTTCTTTCTCAAAATTGGCAACCACCTGGAAAGCGAGCTCATTCTTGAACTTCTTGCCTCTTTCCAAACCGTAATTGCTGTTGTTATTTTTATAAATCGTGGTGTCTAATACAAAAGTCTGACGGGCGGTACCGGTACCAATCCTCGTAGAGAAATACTTATTCGGTTTATACTCAAAACCCATGGATTCTGTTAGATACCCCGGAGCCATGAATCTGGAAATCAGGATCTCTGATTCCACACCATCACTATTGGTAGAATATTTAAAACCTTTGTCAAATTGAGATTCAAAGTTGATGGAACCAAAGAAGTACCAGTTTTTAGACATCTGGATAGCGGCCTTGTTGTCCCAGAAAATACGATCTCTGGTCTTTTTCTGAAGTTGTCCTTTATTTCTCACTTTTCCGTATTCCAGGATCAGTTCGCTCACATAACTATAGCTTTCTTTGCTGTATTCTGCTTTATAATTCACCAATCCACCGATAGCCAGAGAGTTTACCCCACCACCTTTCCAGTTGTTCGAAAAGGTTGCCTGGTTAAAATTGATGCCGACAGAGGTTCTGGTTTTCCAGTAATTCACTTTCGCGTCTACTACAACCGGAGCGAGTGCTACAGGCTTGAAATTCAGGTTCCCCGTTCTGGAAGGCAGGGGACTGCGTTTAAGTTTGATGTCTAAACCTTTAGTGTCAATAGGAATACTATCTACTTCCTGGGCAAAGGCGGAATTTAGGGACACGACTAAAATCAATAAGAAGCTGGCGTAAAAAATCTTCATTCCTACAAAGAAAAACAAAAATGTGGCTTATTAAAAGTTTAATAGCAAACTAATTGCAGATGCTGAGGTAATTACGGTTTTTCGGCACGATAAGGCCACCAGGCGCAGAACTTACGTTGCTTTAAGTAGCTCAAATTCCGCTCATTGGCATAGGCTTCGCGTTCAAAGCGGATGTTAAAGTAGGCCAGATAGTGATTTTTAAAGCGATAAAGGTTCAGTAAATAGTTCAATCCATACAAAATATAGAAGGGTAGAATCAGTAATTCCAGTTGCTGACGCAGGTGAATCCGCTCATGATTGATTAAGACCGCATTGTTCTTTTGATTTTTATGTTGCAGCAGGATAAAGGGAAAGATGGCCATTGCATTGGCAGACATCCGGGGCCGTATCACAAAGAAATACCTCAAAACTCATCAACGGTTAATTTCGGGAGTGGCTTCAGTCTGAATGCGGCCGGATTACGCTTATAACTGGCATAACTGTTTTTCAGGAACACGATAAACGCATAGTCAGATGCCGTTAAAGCAAACTGATAGGTCGGCCGGTATTGTTCCATAAAATCTGCGGCTTCATAATCACTGATATGGAGTACTCTTTTGACATATTCCGGCTTAAACCGATAGTCAATAATAGCTTCTTTATAGTCTTTTTCAAGGATCTTTTGCAGGTGTCTGGCGTTCTTACCATCGCGGCTCAACAGGTTGTAAATGGCATCAATACCGAGCCCTACGCCCCCGGTTCCCAGATTCAACAGGTCTTTTGCCTTGCCTTTATCCAGGGCATATTTGTATTCTTTTAAAGTCTGTTCATGGCGCTGCTGAGGATTATATTTCTCCCCTAAAATGGCCACTTCCCGCAGGTTAATTCCCAAAGATTTCAATTGAAAATAAACGGCTTTCTGGCCTTTATACACCATGGTGTCCAGGGCATAGCCTTGTAAAACAGCGAATAAGGTATCCCCAACGGATGCTTTGATGGTAAATTCTCCTTTGGGGTTATTGTAAATCCCTTCGTCCTGACTGGAATTATAGATATAAACCTTTGCCAGACGTAATTTCGAGTCATTATCAATCACAAAACCACGCACACCATCTTGTGGAACAGCTGATGGGGCCAGGCCAGGTTTTTGCGTACCAGGTCGCTGAAATCCGGATTGCTGAAAACCAGATTGCTGTGCAAAGATTTTAAAACTTAGAAAAGAAAGTATAAAGAATAAACCTAACCGCTTCATTAAATACAAAATTACAAGATATCCAGCGCTCCGGATTAAAGATTAACATTATTTAACTAAGATTAGTTTCTGGCCGATTTTTATTCCTTCTTCTGCAAGGTTATTCAGCATTTTGATATCCTCAATGCTAATGGTGAATCTTTTAGAAAGGTTGTAAAGGGTATCTCCTTTTTGTACGGTATACGTTCTGCCAAGGCCCGAATTGTCTACCGAATCTGGTCTGGCAACTACGGTTCCTGTGGTATCTGATGGCGTTTTGATCACTTGTTTAGAGGGCGGAGTAGCTACCGGCGTAAACTTTTTCTTTTCCTGAGTGATGCCTGCATTGATTTCTGAAAACACCTTGTCTTCTCTTTTCAATTTCTCTCTTTCCGTCTCCGATTGGTCGTATTGATTCAATTGATACTTTTCAATAATATTGATCAACATGGTTGGATACTTCGGATTGGTGGCATAACCTGCCTGCTTTAGCCCGTAAGCCCAGTTTTTATAGTCATTCTTGTCCAGTTCAAAAAGAAAACTGTAACGTTTTCTTTTGAGAAACTGTGAATGGTCTTTATAGGATTCTCTCGCATCTTTATACACGCGAAAGCAATCGTCAGCTTTGTCGTCATCTTTATAATAAGCCTTTCCTTTCCATTCAGAAGTACATTTAATGCCGAAATGGTTGTTGGCAAATTTGGCCAGACTACTATTCCCGCTACCTGATTCAATGATTCCTTGTGCCAGGGTAATACTTGCAGGGATTCCAAAAGCATTCATCTCTTCAATCGCCACCCCTTTAAAGGAATCAATGTAGTTTAAAGTGGTATAAGAAGGGGCATTTGGATTGGCTTTCGTGGCTGCTTTCTCTATTTGCTTGTTATTGCGACTGTATTGTTTGGTTTTACAGGCAAAGAATAGCGGGAGAATCAGTGCAAGAAGTACGATTCTACTTTTAATTAGAAAATTATTGTTCATTAGATTCTTATTTTTTGTCCGGGCTTCAGGCGTATGCTCTTCAATCCGTTCTTTTTCATAATTGCTTTGGTACTGGTGTGGTAACGTTTGGCGATGGTACTCAAATTATCTCCGCTTTTTACTGTATATCGCCTTCCGGAGGTTGTAGAAGCCTTTTTTGCAGGCCTTTTTGACACCACAACTGCGGGTTCTACATAATCTTCCGGTCTTTCATCATACTGGTAAAGCTCGTATTTTTTGATGAGACCAACGATTTGGGAGGCCCAGGAGCGACTGGCGGCATAACCTCCACGCTGAATTCCTCTGGCCCAGGCGCGGTAATCATACTGGTCGTATTTGTCGAACATCGGGTTAAAAGTGGCCCTGCTTTTCAAAAACTCAATAAAATGATCATAAGAAGCGTCTACGGATTCATAATCGCGGTAAGCGGAGCGGATTTCCGTATTGCTGTTGGGCCCTTTAATCCCGAAATGGTTGTTCATATAACGGGCAATCTTGCTTTGTCCGGCTGCCGATTCATGAATGGCAACTGCAATAATCACGCTGGCCGGAATCCCATTGTCGCGCATCAGCTCTTGTGCATGATCTACGCGTTCTGCAATATAATCTTCTGTACTTTGGGCCTGCGCAGTAACACTAAAAAGCGTGATACTGAGCAAAATCGACCATAGTTTTTTAACCATATTTTATTTTTTTCTGATGATAAACAGTCCGTCCCTAATGGGGAGGATCAGTTTTTCTACGCGGTCGTCGGCCGCTATTTTATCATTAAATGTACTTATATTTTTAGTTCCTTTATCCTGATCCGGGTTCAATACCTTTCCACTCCAAAGCACATTATCTACGATAATCAGTCCTCCGGGACGTATACGGTCGAAAATCTGGTCGTAATAAGTGCCGTTATTTTTTTTATCCGCATCAATAAATACCAGGTCAAAAGTCTCGTCCAGGTCGTTTATCGTTTCCGTCGCATCTCCTAAAATGTACTGGATTCTTTCCGGATTTGGTGCAGCTGCAAGGTTGCGGATCACCATTTCTTCCAGCTCCTCATTCTTGTCCAGCGTATAAATAATCCCGCCTTCCTGAAGTCCTTCTGCCAGGCAGATGGTGGCATATCCGGTAAACGTACCAATTTCTAAAATTCTGGTCGGACTGATCATTTTGCTTAAGAAGCTCAATACGCGACCTTGATAATGGCCGGAAATCATTCTCGGCATCAATACTTTAAGGTTGGTTTCCCGGTCTATTTTCTTCAGTAAATCTGATTCAGGTTCGCAGTAATTGAGCAGCAATTGCTGCATATCGTCATTAATCAGGCTCATATTTTATTTATTCAGCATTCTTATTCTTCTCATTTGATCTTCTCTCATTTGATCTTTCTGGCCACAGATTTCTGGTATCATTTGATCTGTGGTGTAAACCTGGATTGCACTATAAACGGGGCGATTCCATAAAATATTGCAGGATGATGGTCGCAGCAATGGTATCCACGCGATCTTTATCTCTACGATCTTGTTTTTTAAGTCCGCTTTGCATAATGGTTTGATGGGCTAATTTAGAGGTAAACCGTTCATCAATCCAGAATTGTGGGATATCGGGGAATGTTCTTTTCAGGATTTTCGAAAAACCTTTGACATGTTGTTTCGATTCCGAAGGTGTGCCGTCCATTTGGATGGGATCACCCAGAACAAAGGCTTCCACTGCTTCTGTGAGCATATATTTTTTCAGGTATTCGATAATATCCTTCGGATGAATGGTATCCAGGCCGGTTGCAATAATTTGCAGGGGGTCTGTAACGGCAATTCCGATCCGTTTTGTTCCGTAATCAAAAGCTAGAATTCTAGGCATAAATGCAAATATGCAAATCAATAATCTAAAAATTTGTTATTTTGCACCAAATGCAATTTAAAGACATCATCGGACAGGAACAGATTAAGGCGCAGTTGGTGCAAACCGTTGCTGAAAACAGGGTGAGTCATGCCCAGTTATTTTTGTCTGCTGAGGGGAGTGGTGCTTTGCCGTTGGCTATCGCTTATGCGCAGTACATCAATTGTCTTGATAAGCAGGATGATGATAGCTGTGGGGCTTGTTCTTCCTGCCGGAAGTACGAGCGTTATATCCATCCCGATCTGCATTTTTCCTATCCTTTTTTCGCTTCTAAAGATGCCAGAATTGCCGTTGATGTGATTGATGAGTGGCGCAGTATGCTGCTGGAAGATCCGTATTTCGACATGGAAATCTGGCGTTCTAAATTAAACGCGGAGAATAAACAGGCCAACATCAACATTGCCGAATGTCATGACATTATAAAAAAGCTGAGTTATAAAGCTTTTGAGGCGGAGACGAAGGTTTTGATCATGTGGTTGCCCGAATATCTGGATAGAGAAGGCAACTCTTTGCTGAAAATCATTGAAGAACCGCCTGCAAACACCTTATTCCTGTTGGTGGCGAATAATCAGGAGCAGATTTTATCCACCCTGTTGTCGCGTACGCAGATTGTGAAAATTCCGAAGTTATCACATGAGACGATTGAAAATTATCTGACCGAAAAACATGGCATGCCGGAAGAGCAGGCTGCAGAATATAGTTTCCTGGCGGATGGAAATCTGATTGAAGCGAAACTATTATTAGCGAATACCCAGAATGGCAATGCCGATAAGTTTGCGGAATGGCTGAGGATGGGCTATGGCAACCGGGTGTTAGAACTGACCACTTTTGTGGATCAGGCCGCAGGTTGGGGAAGAGAAAATCAAAAGAATTTTTTAAAATACGGGATTAATTTTCTGCGGGAATGTAGCTTGCTGCTGAGTGATGCAGAAGTGCTGGTAAAACTGCCCGCAAGAACCTTAGAAACTGCAAAAAAGCTCAGTGAAAAGGTGCTGGATTTACCGATGGCGGAGGCCATTATCCAGGAGTTGGAACGTGCTCATTACCATATTGAAAGGAACGCAAATCCTAAAATTCTGTTTTTAGATGTATCTTTACAATTGGTAAAAATAATTAAGTTTAAAACGCTCCCGAAAGGGACTCACTATATATACAATTAACTATGGGATGTGGAAGTTGTTCTACAGGTGGCGGTTGCGCCCCCTCAGGCTGCAAAAGTAATGGCTCATGCCTTACCGGAGGATGTCAGAAATTAGAAGTTTACGATTGGCTGTCGAATTTAGACATGCCCTCAAATTATATACCGTTTCAAGTAATAGAAGTTAAATTTAAAGGTGCGAGGAAAGAGTTTTTCCTGAACAACGACAACATCTATCTTGAAATCGGTGAATTAGTGGCCGTAGAAGGCGCTACAGGAGGTTACGACATTGGGCACATTTCTCTTACCGGAGAATTAGTACGTGCTCAAATGAAACGTCGTAAGACCCCGCTTGATCAGATTACCAGAAAGATTTACAGAAAAGCAACAGAAGCAGATGTAGACAAGTGGAAACTGGCAAAAGGCCTGGAATGGGAAACCATGCATAAGGCCCGTACGCTGGCTTTAGACCTACGTTTGTCGATGAAAATCTCCGATGTAGATTACCAGGGTGATAAAACCAAGGCTACTTTCTTTTATACTGCTGAAGGGCGTGTAGATTTCAGGGAATTGATCAAGAAAATGGCGGAAACGTTCAGAATCAGGATCGAAATGCGCCAGATTGGAATGAGACAGGAAGCGGGCAGATTGGGCGGAAT
Source organism: Pedobacter gandavensis (assembly GCF_032677645.1). Lineage (GTDB taxonomy): Bacteria > Bacteroidota > Bacteroidia > Sphingobacteriales > Sphingobacteriaceae > Pedobacter > Pedobacter gandavensis_A. The sequence goes on from NZ_JAVTSB010000008.1 coordinate 291,610, forward strand.
TGGCTCATGTGGTCGTGAATTGTGCTGTTCTACCTGGTTAACGAACTTTAAAACGGTATCTACTGCCGCAGCAAGGTATCAGAACCTATCGTTAAACACGTTGAAGCTTGCCGGACAATGCGGAAAGTTGAAATGTTGCTTAAACTATGAGCTGGATACTTACCTGGACGCTTTAAAAGACATTCCGGATCGTATCGAGAACCTGCAAACGGAGGTTGGCGTTGCCCGTCACCAGAAGACAGATATCTTTAAGAAACTGATGTGGTTCAGCTATCCGAATATGGAAGACTGGATTCCTTTAAAAGTGGACCGTGTGAAAGAGATCATGGCCATGAATAAGAAAGGTTTGAAACCGAATAATCTGAAAGAAGAAGCGGTAGAACTGGTTTCGAATACGCTGGTAGAGAAGATCCCGGATTACGAAAATGTGGTTGGCCAGGACAGCTTAACGCGTCTGGATGATAAGCCTAGAAATAAAGGCACACGCAACAACAACAATAATAATAACAGAAACAGCGCGCCACGTACTGGCGAGCCGAGAACAAATAACAATCCTAACAGGAACGATAAAACGGCCAGACCGGAGAAACAGGCGAGACCCGGACAACCGGCAAGACCACGTCCGGAAGGTAATAAAAACGCTCCTGCGACAGAAGGAGAGGCAAGTACAGCTCCTGCGAAAGCACAACAAGGACGTACAAATGTAGGTCAGGGTCAAGGTCAGTCGGCAGGTAATGCTGGTCAGCCGAAAGGTCAAAACAGGGGCCCGGCGAAAGTTGCAGGAACTCCTGGTGATAAAACTGCAGGAACACCGGGTAATGCCGCGCAACCGAAAGCAGCTGGACAACCAAGGCCACAAGGACAGCCAAAAACGCCGGGTCAACCGAAAGCGCCAGGGCAACCTAAGGCTCCGGGACAGCCAAAAGCACCAGGTCAACCTAAAGCGCCGACACAGCCAAAAGCAGCTGGAAATGTATCAAATACAGCCAGTTCAGCAGCAAACACAGGAGAAACACCAGCTACGGATGCTTCAGCACCGGCAGCAGATGGAACTACGCCTGCTGCAAAGCCAAGTCGTAACAACAGGAACAGAAATAATAACCGCAGAAAAAAACCAACGGATAAGCCTGCAGATGAATAATTTTAAAGCAGTTTTAATGCTGATTACGGGTATCATAACCACTCTTTTGAGCGGTTGTGATACCAATAATGTGATTGACAATAATGTTTCTATGCCCTCCAGAAACTGGAGTTACGACCATAATGTAAAAGCGGTAATCGACATTACCGATAGCAGCAAGCCCTATAATATCTATTTCAAGCTTCGCCATACCGCTGATTATGGCTATTCCAACATCTTTGTGTTAATGCACCTGCGCAAGCAAGGCGAAAAAAAGCAAAGCAGACGTTATGAATACCGTTTGGCACAACCTGATGGTCAATGGAATGGCGCCGGTTCAGGCAACCTTTACACCTATACTTTGCCTTTATTAACCAATTATAAATTCCCTTCGCCGGGAAAATATGAGTTGGAACTGGAGCAGAATATGCGCGATAATCCCCTGAAAGGAATCAGTGATGCGGGTATAAAAGTATCTTCAATAGCGCCATAACATCAAATTTAGTTGTCGGGTTTTACCGCTTTAGGCATCCCCTGCATTTTACATTTGAGGGTTAAAAATTCCGCTTCCAGGGTTATAAAAGCCTTGTCTTCAGTTCTTGTTCCTGCATTGATCTCTGTCAGTTGTTGTATATAGCTGGTCGTTACCACTGCAAGCTTGATTTTTAAATCGCTGAGTTCCTTTTTCGCTTTCTTTTTTTCTTCTTTTTTTGTCTTGATTTCCAGGGCTTTTACGGTCATTTCCGGAATTTCGGCTTTCTCGTTGATCATTCCAAGAAAGCTACTGTCTGAAATCCTGCAGCCATCGGCAGATTTAACGCTGGTATAGACCGCTATTTCTGCCTGGAGATATTCTTCATCCATTTCGATAAAATAGGTCCCATCGCATCTCTTTGCGGCATTTAAAAAATGATCCGCTTTTTTTGTACAGGTATAATACAGCTGGATCATCACCAGGTCATCGTATTCTTCAGGTTTATAGTTCAACTTTGGGTCCCAGGTAAATTGAAGACCTGTGGCCACTTTCTGTAACTGCATATCCCTGATTTTTGATAAGTCGCCTACACTAAGTATTACTTTGGAGTAATCTACCTGAATGTTGGGGTATTCCCCTTTTAAAGCATGTTTCTTGTGGTAAGCCGTTGCAAGATTGTGTGGGTTTTTATCGGTTCCTTTGGCCTGATACCCATAGCCCAGATTGATGTATTTGAGCATTGGCTTGAGTAGTTTCATGGTGACCGCCATGGCCTGACAATTTGCTTTTTGCAAGGGGGTTTGTGGTCCGGATTTTCCGGATCTCCTGAAAATGGTCTTTCCTTTTGAGTTGTAATAGACGTAGCCGTCGATTTTTCCGCGGGGAGTTCCGAGCGGAGTGTTTGTTAGTGTAGCCATGATTTTTAAATAAATTTATTTGTTTAACAATAGCTAAAGAAACAAATTAATTATTTGATAATCTTGCTGTATTCGAAATAGAAATCGTATACTGGGTGTGGTTAGCAGAATAAAACACTGCAATTAAAGGATTGTTGCCGCAGCCATTGCAGGGGGATTTGGCCCTACAGGGCCCTACCAGCACCCTACTAAAAGCGCAGCAGCACCGGCCAAAGGACAACCAATACAGGCAGCCTTTCTTAGCATTTTTTTATTTTCAAAATTTCCTGAAAAACAGAAAAAAAGATTTTACAAGAGTGGAAGCAACTGTTCTAATGCCATCCCTCTGGAACCTTTCAATAACACCAGGCTATCAGTAATCCCTTCTTTTTCGAGGAATTCTTTGGCTTCTGCCGGACTTTCGAAGAAATGACCGATATGCTGTCCTTTTACCTCATAAAAGTGCTTTCCGATGAAGATAAGCGTGTTTACCTGCGCTTTTTCGGCTTCAGCGATGATCAGTTGGTGTTGTTCCGCAGCTTCATTGCCCAGCTCAAACATATCTCCGATGATGACTACTTTTTTATCCGCAGCAAGGGAGGCGATATTGGCTAATGCAGCGATCATGCTGCTTGGATTGGCATTGTAAAAATCACAGATCACGGTGTTTTTATCCGTTTTACTCAGTTGTGAGCGGTTGTTTTTGGGTTGATATCCGGATAAACCGGCATTAATCTGTGCTGGCGTCAATCCGAAGAAATGACTGATCACAATAGCCGCAAGGATGTTTTCGAAGTTGTAAGCACCGGTTAGCTGGGTATGAACCTTGTAGTTTTCCTGTTGATCGCTCCAGGAAAGTTCCAGAAAAGGATCTGTTTTTAACAGCGTTCCGGAGATGGTGTTGTTGGTTTCCGTACCATAATAGACGGTTTTCGTTAAACCAGCTGCCGCTGTCATTTCCAATATATAGTCGTTGTTTCGGTTGATGAAAGCGGTGCCATCGTGCTTTTTCAGGTAGGTAAATAGCTCTGCTTTACCTTTTTTAACGCCTTCAAAACCACCAAAACCATCCAGATGAGCCATACCGATATTGGTAATCAGACCATGAGTAGGCTGTGCGAGTTCGCATAAAAATTCGATCTCTTTTTGGTGATTTGCACCCATTTCTATGACTGCAATTTCTGTCTCCGCAGTTAAAGAAAGCAGGGATAGTGGTACGCCAATGTGGTTATTGAGGTTGCCTTTGGTGGCAAAAGTTTTGTATTTTTCAGAAAGAACCGCGTTGATCAGCTCTTTGGTAGTGGTTTTTCCATTGCTACCGGTTAAGCCAATCACCGGAATGTTTAATTGTTCACGGTGGTATTTGGCTAACTCCTGTAAGGCGGTCAGCACATCCGGCACTAAAATACAGCGCTGATCAATTGAAAAGTCAGGGTTGTCGATGATGACATAAGCAGCACCAAGTTCTAAAGCTTTAGCGGCAAAAGAGTTGGCGTCAAAATTTTCCCCTTTAAGAGCAAAAAACAGACAGTCTTTGGCAATGCTCCTTGTATCGGTGCATACCGTAGGATGGTTTAAAAAATGTTGATACAGGGAATTGCTGGCTGACATGTGCTTAAATCTAAATGATATGGTAAAATTACACTATGAAAGAGAAACTAAAAATATTCTTTAGTATTTTGGAGAATAAATCCCTGCTATGAAGTATTATTTGCTCTCATTTCTGCTGTTGCTGATTGGACTAAAGCCTGCGGAAGCGCAGTTAAAGTCGCCTGAAGAGTTTTTGGGATACCCATTGGGCAGCAAATTTACCCCTCATTATAAAGTGCTCGAATATTTCAAATACCTGGGAAATGCCAATAAAAACATCAAAATTCAGAAATACGGGAAGACCTATGAAGGCAGGGAGCTTTTAGTGGCTATGGTCTCCGCAAAGGAGAATATGGACAATCTGGAGGGAATCAGGAAGCAAAATCTAAGTCTGAGTAATGCAGATAAACTGGTTCAGAACACCGAAAAACAAAACCAAAACACAGAGAAAACCAGCTTTAAAGGGAAACAACCGGTCATTTTATGGCTGAGTTATAATGTACATGGCAATGAGGCGAGTTCTACAGAAACCGCTTTAAAAATGCTGTTTACCTTGGCTGAGGCAAAATCACCGAACATTCAGAACTGGTTAAAGAATACGGTCGTGATCATTGATCCATGCCTCAATCCGGATGGTAGGGAGCGCTATCTGAACTTTTTTGGCTCCACGGTGGGCATTCAGCCTAACCCAAATCCATTGTCGAGAGAGCATATAGAACCCTGGCCAGGTGGACGATCTAACCATTATTATTTCGATTTAAACAGAGACTGGGCCTGGCAATCGCAAATAGAAACGCAGCAGCGACTGGATTTATACCAGGACTGGATGCCGGAAGTGCATGTCGATTTCCATGAACAAAGCTATAACGATCCTTATTATTTTGCACCTGCGGCCGAGCCGATTCATCAGGATATTACCCCCTGGCAGCGGAACTTTCAGATTACAGTGGGGAAGAACAATGCGAAGTATTTTGACCAGAACGGCTGGCAATATTTTACGAAAGAACAGTTTGATTTACTCTATCCTTCTTATGGCGATACCTATCCTTTATATAACGGGGCTATCGGGATGACTTATGAGCAGGGCGGCATTGGTGCCGGATTGTCCGTGGCCACGATTGACGGGGATACGCTGACCTTAAAAGACAGAATCGCGCATCATTTTACGACGGGAATGGCCACCTTAGAAACGGTTTCCAATCATGCAGACGAACTGTTGGATGAGTTTGGAAAGTATTTTGAAAAGGCAGTACTGAATCCTCCGGGCACTTATAAAAGCTTCGTGATCAAGGCACAAAATCCTTATAGACTCCAAAAACTGGCGGGTCTTTTGAAGAAAAACAACATCCAGTTCGCTTATGGCTTAGATAAAGAGCTGACGGGTTATAATTATGAGAGCCGTAAAACGGAGCGTTTTAAAGTGGAGCGGAACGACCTGATCATCAATTTAAACCAGCCCAGAGGCGTATTGGCAAATGTGCTCATGGAGCCTCAAACCACCGTGAGCGACTCTAATACTTACGACATTACGGCCTGGGCATTGCCTTATGCTTACGGTTTACCGGCTTTTGCAAGCCTGGAGCCCATTAAAGGACGCTTTGCGGAACCCGAAGAAAATAAGGAAGTTTTTCCTGTGGTACAGAAACCTTATGCCTGGATTTTCTCCTGGGCGGGATTACCAGATGCGCAGCTATTAATGGAGCTGCAAAAGGAAAATATCAAGGTCAGGATTACCGAAGAGCCTTTTACCATTGCCGGGCGCAAGTTCGGAATTGGGACTTTATTAGTTTACCGTACAGAAAACGAGCGGCTGATTCCAACCTTAACTGCAAAAATGAGCGCGATAGAAAAGAAGACGAAAAAGGCCTTTTATCCTGCAGCAAGTGGCTTTGTAGACCGTGGAAAGGATTTCGGTTCTTCCAGCTACCGGATTTTGAAAATGCCGAAAGTGGCTATGGTAGCCGGTCCGGAAAGCTCCTCGCAGAGTGTAGGAGAAATCTGGCATTATATGGAGCAAGAGTTAAATTATCCTGTAAGCCTGATTCCTTTGAGGAGTATCGAAAACCTGAATCTGGACAAAATAAACGTGTTGATCCTACCTGACGGTGCTTATCCGCAGGAAACGTTGGAAAAACTGGAGGATTGGATCAAAATAGGAGGGAAAGTGATCCTGATGGAAGATGCCGTTCAAAGTGTAACCGATTCCAAACTTTTTGAGGTAAAAAAGAAGGAAGAAGTTAAAGAAGAGGAAGTGTCGATCAATCCGGCACTCTATGCGAACCGGAACAGTATCGACCTGTCTGATGCCATCCCCGGAGCAATCTTTAAAGTCCATTTAGATGCAGGCCACCCGCTTGCTACCAGTTTAGGACGCTATTATTACGCCTTAAAAACCGACGACCATATTTATGCGCCTTTAAGCAGAGGCTGGAATGTAGGTTTATTTAAATCAGACAGTTATATGGCTGGTGTGGCAGGGAAAAAGGTGGTTAAAACCTTAAGTTCCGGAATGACATTGGGCGTGCAATCTTTGGGAAAGGGGACTATAATTTATATCGGAACGAATGTGTTATTCCGATCTTTCTGGGAAAACGGGAAGCAACTCTTCCTAAATGCGCTGTTTTTGGCCGACTAAATTGCCAGTTTTGCGTCCAGATCGTACTTATTGTGGCCGGATCTGATTTTTGATGCCCTTCTGATTGGGTTTTATCGCGGTTTCTTTTAAGTATAAAAAATTCTTATTTGCCGGTTTTTTTGTAACGCACTTGTGGTTTTTCTTCTCCAGGTAATTTGGTTACTCCTATTTTGTTTGCCGGAAAAAAAAGGCCTGGAAAGAATAAATCTGATACCTCTTCTATTTTCTAAGCTATAACTCAGGCTCTTATTTTCTTTCAAAATCACAAAGTTTTGATAAATAATTAAGCAATAATTAACGACTTATTTTTAGGCTGGAGCTCCTTTTATGGCCGTGTTTTTTAAACCTTTTCGTCCTGATTTTAGAGAAAAATACTCGTTTTTATCTGTTTTGATAGGTTTTTATAGCATTTGAAAAGGAAAGGTAAATGGCTCATTATTCAGTTTTAGTTAGAAAACATTCCTAAATGGATTAAAACTGTTCGGGTAAATGTATAAAATATCGGCTTTATGTTGTTTGTGGAAATGGCAAACTGTTTTTTTGACAAAATGGCTATTGTAATCAAAAAGTTATGTCATTTGATTGTAATTTATGTTTAGCCTCAATTTTCTTTGAACTCCTTGGGCATAACTATACTTAAATTCAAGTAATGATTTAACAACCTAAATTTAATCAACTTATGAAAAAACTTGTACAAAGTTTGCTCATTTTGATTTTTATCGCAGGAACTGCGATGGCTCAAAATCGAACAATTACTGGTGTAGTTACCGACAAGGAGGATGGCAAGCCACTTCCCGGAGTAACTGTCAGAGTAAAGGGCACTAAAATTGGTACGCAAAGTGGTGGCGATGGTAAGTATGCTATACAAGCGCCAACTGGTGCAACGGAACTCGAATTCTCTTATCTGGGTTATATCACTCAGGTAAAACCCATTTCCGCTGGAAATGTAGTAAACGCAGCTTTAGCTTCTGATTCCAAAGCCTTGAATGAGGTGGTGGTAACTGCACTCGGAATCAACAAGTCAAAGAAAACCATTGGTTATGCGGAAACAACGGTCAAGTCTGAAGAAATCAACAGAGCAGCTCCGGTGAGTATGCTTGGTGGTTTACAAGGTAAAGTAGCCGGTGTAACGATTTCCAATTCTTCCGGTGCTCCGGGTGGTTCCACAAAAGTTATCCTGAGGGGCTTTACTTCCATTGGTGGAAGCAATCAGCCGCTTTATGTAATTGATGGGGTTCCTTTGGATAACTCAAGTATTGGTTCCGACAGCAATTATGATTTTGGAAACAATGCGAATGACATTAACCCGAATTCAATTGAGAGCATGAGTATCCTGAAAGGATCAGCGGCTACCGCATTGTATGGTTCAAGAGGGTCGAATGGTGTAATCCTGATCACCACTAAAAAAGGTGCAGCAGGAAAAACAGTGGTCGAGTTTTCTCATGCCAGTACAATTACTCAGGTGGCTACGATATTTAAGGTTCAGGATGTATTCGGACAAGGTTGGGATGGTACTTTTATCCCTTCGGAGAATGGTAACTGGGGTCCTAAATATGATGGTATAGTACGTCCATGGGGAGCTATCGTGGATAACTCTCAACTGTTAAAACCTTTCTCTTACATTAAAAACAACGTGAGAGATGCTTTGGATAATGGTTTGGAACTGAACAGTAACATCGCCATTAGTGGTGGTAATGACCTGAGTACGTTTTACTTTTCTTATGGAAATGTTTACAGTAATGGTTATTTACCAACCGATGCAGATTCTTATAAAAGGAACAACGTAACGTTAAAAGGATCAACTAAACTGGGTGCTTTTTCAATTGATGCGACGATGAACTATGTGACCAAAACACAAAGATTTGTGGCACAGGGACAAGGGATATCTGGTGTTGGTTCTTCATTTTATGAGGATATTCTACAAATTCCGGGAGATATTCCAATCAGAGATTTGCAGAATTATAAGAACAAGTTCTTTAACGTAGACAATTATTTCACGCCATACGCGGAGAACCCTTATTACTCTATTTATGAGAATGGTAGCCGTTACAAAAACGACCGTATCTATGGAAACGTAAATATGGGTTACAAAGTGAACGATTGGTTGTCGCTACAATTCCAACAGGGAGCGGATGTGGACAATGCAGGAGATAAGCAATGGCACAATAAAAATGCACCTTCCATTGGTAGTTATAATGCCGGTGGAAACGTGGAAGGACAAAGCAGAGCTGCCGATGTAGGTCGTGTAGTAGAAGAATCGATTAAGACTTTCGAGTATGACTCTAAGTTTAATGCGATCTTCAAAAAGACCTTCTCGGATTTTGAGTTAGATGGATTAGTCGGAGTGAATTACAACGACAGGGGTTCAAGATTCTTAACCACCCAAGTGGAAAATCTGGCCATTCCAGGGTTTTTCAATTTGAGTAATAGTGCCAATAAACCAACAAGTACGGAGATAGAATCCCACCGCAGGTTATTTGGTGCTTATGCGACGGCAACCTTAGGTTACAAAAACAATCTGTTCCTGACGGTAACCGGCAGAAACGACTGGACTTCTACCCTGGCACCGGGAAATAACAGTTATTTCTATCCAGCGGTGAGTTTAGCCTATGTGGTATCAGATGCTTTTGACTTGAAAAAAACACCGATCAGCTTCTTAAAATTAAGAGCCAGTTATGGTGAAACAGGTAGTGATACACAACCTTACCGTATTTATGATGTGTTAAACCCAACAAATGTTCCGCTTGGATTTGGAAGTATTGGTTTCCCAATCTTTGGTGTAGCAGGATTTAGCATCGCGAATACTTTAAACAATAAAGATCTGAAACCAGAAAGAGTTAAAGAGTATGAATTCGGTATGGACATCAGGTTCCTGGAAGAGAGAATTGGTTTAGATGTTACTTATTTCAATAGAAACAGAAATGACCAGATTCTTCCGGTTCCAATTGACCCGGCATCAGGTTACCAGTTCAAAATATTAAACTTTGGTAAAGTAAGAATCCGCGGTATTGAGATGGCTTTAAATCTGAAACCAGTAGTGAGTAAAGATTTCAACTGGAACATGACTTACACCTTCTCCAGAGCGCGTAATACCGTACTGGAATTACCAGCAGGATTAGATAAAGTAATCATTAACGGTGCTTATGAAGCTAATTTAATTGCAGAAAAAGGACAACCTCTAGGGGTATTGGAAGCTCCGGGTCCGGAATATGCGCCAGATGGACGTATCGTAGTGGATGCTACTGGTTTCCCGGTAGTGGCTGCTGAGAATAAAAAATACGGTAGTATTCAGCGCGATTTTGCCATGGGATTAACGAATATGCTTTCTTACAAACGTTTTGGTCTTGGTTTTACTTTTGATTATCAAAAAGGCGGTGTTTTCTACTCTGGAACAGCAGATTTGTTAAATTTCGTTGGTGCGGATAAGAAAACGCTTTACAATGATCGTAAACCATTTATTGTGCCTAACTCGGTACAAAAAGTGACTGATGCAAATGGAAACTTAATCAGATATGAAGAAAATGTAACGCCTATTCTGGAAGGAAAAATTGATGATTATTATTATCCAACTACCAATAAAGCGTTGGTTTATAGCAATCGTATTCTGGATAAAACCTTCCTTAAGCTAAGAGAAGTAACCTTGAGTTACAGTTTGCCTGAGAATATTGCAGGTAAGATTCTTGCAAAAAGGGCAACTGTTTCCGTGTTTGGAAGAAACCTGATTACCTGGTTGCCTAAATCTAACGGCACGATAGATCCGGAGGTTTCCAATCAGGGAAATGACCTTGCAGGTGAATTTGGTGAGTTTAGAACCGCACCACCAGTTAGATTCTTTGGGGCATCATTAAAAGTTTCATTTTAATTATTTGAGCGATGAAAAATATAACTAATTACATAAGGCCATTGATCCTGTCCGGTTTATTCTTCCTGACCTTTGGGTGTAAGAAGACCCTGGATATCAATGTTGATCCAAATAACCCGCCTATTGAAACGGCTTCCCCGGAAGTACTGTTGCCATCTGCGATTATGTCTACCGCTGGTCGGGTAGGTGGTGACCTCGCAATTTTAGGTGGGATCTGGTCCCAGTACTGGACACAAGCTTTCGCTTCCAATCAGTACAAGACCATTGATGCCTATAACTTAACCAGAACCGATTTTACCGGGGCTTATGATCAGCTTTATGCTGGTGCACTTGCCGATTATCAGCTGGCAATTTCTAAGGCACAAGCCTCTGGCGATTGGCGTTACAACTTAATGGCGACCGTGATGAAGGCCTATACTTATCAGGTGTTGGTAGATGTGTATGATAAACTTCCTTATACGGAAGCCTTTCAGGGATCAGCAAATCTGCAACCTAAATATGACGATGGCTATTTCATTTACCAGGCGTTACTGACTGAAATTAATGCGGCATTAGCCAAAGATTTCACCACTGTCCCTTTAACCTCAAGTCAGAAAAAAGGAGATTTCCTTTTCAATGGAGATATGGATTTATGGGTACAGTTTGCCAATACCTTAAAATTAAAAATGTATTTGCGAATGGTGAATGCGAAACCTGCAGAAGCCGAAGCCGGAATCAGAGGGCTGTATACTGCCGGTGCTAAGTTCTTATCCGTTGGTGCTGGTATCGCTAAATTTGAAGATAGTCCGAACAATAGTAATCCAATGTATGAGATGAATGTGAGGCGCTTAAATACCACGACTAATTTAAGAGCGAGTTATACTTTTACCAGCTGGTTGATCGATAATGAGGATCCAAGAGCCAGTGCATATTTTGGTTCAGCAAGTCCAATCGGACAAAACCAGGGTGATTTTGCCGCTACACAACAGGAGCAACCAACTTATGCAAATGCAAGTGTTGCTGCTCAAAAGGCGACAGACCCGGTTTGGTTTATCTCTGATTCGGAATCTTTCTTTATGCAGGCGGAAGCTTTAGAGCGTTATTTCGGAGGTGCAGGTGCTGAGGCGTTGTACGACAAAGGCGTTCAGGCATCGTTTACTGCATCGGGAGCATCTTCTGATGGTTTCGTAGGCACAACCGGACTTTATGCTTATCCCGTAGCTGGTAATTTTGAGACCAAACTAGAGGCTATCATTACGCAAAAATGGGCTTCATTGCCAGGATCACACGCTTTAGAAGCATTTTTTGAGCAACAAAGGACTGGGTATCCGGTAACATCTCCAATTTATTCTACGGTAGCTGGTTATATTCCCGGACAGTGGGTGTATGCGAGAAATGGGGTTACCGGTGCTGGTAGATTCCCTAAACGATTGGTGTGGCCTGCTTCTTCAAGGGATAGAAACGTTAATGTTCCTACCGAAGTTCCAATCTATGTTAAAGTATGGTGGGGCAAATAAGTGTTTGATTTTAAATTTAAACCAGAGTCATGAAAAAATATTTAAGTATCATAGTAATAGGGATTCTCGCCATGACGGTATGGTCATGTAAGAAGGAATCCTTTGATTATCCACCAGGAATGGTGGGGATTTCTAAGGTCACCTTTTTCCCGATCATCACCATGAAGGGGGAAAAGTACTTTCTTGTCGCAAAGGGCACGGCTTTTACGGATCCCGGAGCAACAGCAAAAGCAGGATCTGATGATGCGCCGGTAGTGGCTTCCGGAGCGGTAAACACTGCAGTAGCCGGAATATACGGGGTAACCTATTCGGCAGTAAATGCAGATGGTTTTTCTGCTACAGTAACCAGACAGGTGATCGTGTACGATACAAAAGCTGATGCTGCAGCCAGAGATCTCTCAGGTAAATACCTGCGTAATACAAATAGCGTAGCCTCAACCTGGAAGAAAATTGGCCCCGGAGTATATCTGGTAGCCAACCCTGGAGGTGCAGTTGGTGCCGATGGCATCCTTGTAGTCGCCGTCAATCCTACTGGATCTGTCATTTCTATCCCGCAACAGAATGCGGACTCGGGAAGCTGGAGTTCATTGAATGAGAATTATGACCTGTCGACAAACACTTATTCCTGGGTAGTGATAAATGCAGGCTATGGCGACTCATTAAGGTTTTTTGTAAAACAGTAATTAAAACAGCGTAACATGAAAAAATACATATATATACTCTCGCTTTTTGTGATCAGCCTTTCTGCCTGTAAGAAGGAGGAAGCCGTTGGAGGGACTGCTGTTGAGGCACTTTCCGGAGAATGGTGGGTGCAATTAAAGGTGGGTGGTGAATTTGATTCCAATTATGGAGAGGATTACTACAAGGTGATCACGTATAATACTTCGGAGAATTCGGCCACGCAAATGTGGCTTGATGTGAGTTCGATCTGGGCCAATCCGGCGAAAAATGAAATGGTCTTTGCAAAAGTTAACACAAATGTGGGCGATCTGTCCTTTTCCGCGGATAAAGCGAAGAATGCCGGACCCTATTACGATCCAACAATGACCTTCAATGTAACCAAAGGTAAAGTCACGAAAAACGCCTATGTAGGGCCGAAGTCTAAAGCGGTATCCGATGGGATTTCACTGGAAGTGGAATTTTCAGATGCACCGGGGGTGATTTACCAACTTTCTGGTTATCACCGGACTAAATTCCCTGAGGATGACCATTAAGCAGATTTAATAGTAAAGAAAAGCAATATCCGGGTTGTTATGATCCGGAATTTAACAGCCAGGTTTCCTGAGTCAGGGGCCTGGCTGTTTTGCGTTTATCGGATTTCTTTTGATAGCTTTTATCCCCGGATCCGGGCGCTTGAATACCAGGTTTCCGATCTTTCCTTTAGCGTAAAAACATAAATCTGTTTAGGATGAGTTAATATTTTAGTTCATATAAAAATCCCCGGAAATGGGGACTTTGGCTGAAAAGTTAAAAAATGTTAAATCTGTTCACAATTCTGTTTTTTATTAGCAGTGTTGGGAATATCTGTTCTTAAACCTCCTTTAATTGCCATTTAAGCAGGTTTTTTGTCTGCAATTTATTGCCGTTTATTGCATTTTGCTGTGTCATTTTACTGTCATTTGTTGTTTTATGCTAAATTCTATTGTTTGTAGCGCGGCTAAATGGCCTATATTCAGCTTTATTAACTAACCTAAATTTATTTTTTATGAAAAAACTTTTACAAAGTTTGTTCATTTTGATGTTTATCGCAGGATCTGCGATGGCTCAGAATCGGACAATTACTGGTACAGTTACGGATCAGGAAGATGGTAAGCCGCTACCTGGAGTAACCGTAAGAATTAAAGGGACCAAAGTAGGTACCCAAACTTCTGGAAATGGAAAGTATAGCCTGACTTTACCAGATGGTACTACCTCAATCGAATTTGCATATTTGGGATATCTATCACAATCCAGACCAGTAGGTGCTGGTGATGTGATTAATGTAGCATTAGCTTCAGATTCAAAAGCCTTAACCGAAGTTGTTGTTGTGGGTTATGGAACTAAAAGTCTGAAAGAAGTAAATGGAGCTCAGTCTACTATTAAGGGAAGCGATATTGCTGACCAGCCGGTGGAGAGTTTTGATAAAGCACTTTCTGGTAAGGCTGCTGGTGTTCAGATCTCGAGTGCAGGTGGTACACTTGGAGATGGAGTTTCTATTAGAATCAGGGGTGTAAACTCAATTTCGACAAGTTCATTGCCATTAATAGTGATCGATGGTATTCCAACCAGTACTATTGAGAACGTAAGTGTGTTCAATGGTGGTAATGGAACACGTTTTGATCCATTGGCCTTAATCAATCCTAACGATATCGAATCTATTGAGGTATTGAAAGATGCGGGTGCTGCTGTACTATATGGTTCACGCGCTGCTAACGGGGTAATTTTGGTAACAACCAAAAAAGGAAAGCAAGGAACTTCAAAAATCACAGTAAGTTCAAAACTGAGCATTTCAAATGCTGCATCTAAGCCAAATGTATTAGGTGCTGAGGATTTTATGACCATCAATAATGAGAAGGTTAGAAACAAATTTGGTGCTACAGCTCCTGTTGTAGCCGTAGAAAGTGACATTAATGGAGATGGTGTACCAGATAGAACAAACTGGATGAACGAAATTTTCCAGACTGGAACTTCTTATGACAATAACCTTTCCTTATCAGGTGGAAGTGAAAAAGCTACTTATTATGCATCAGCAAGATATATTGATCAAAAAGGTATCCTTTATGGAAACCGTTTAAAAACCGGGTCGGCACGTCTTAACTTGGATGTTAAACCTAAGACATGGTTGCGTTCAGGAATAGAATTGTCATTTACCAAAACAAAGAACTACGGTTTATTAACAGATAATTACTTAGCAGGTACCGCTATTGCTGGTTACAATGCATTTCCTACTGTACCGGTGTTTAACCCTAATGGTCCAAAAGGATATAACTTAACCACTGGAGCTCTTGCGGGTTACCTGGGACTGGGAAATAACATCACGGTTGTTAACAACACTAGTTTAATTGGTAACAGAATCTATAATCCAATTGCTACTATTGATTTACAGAGAAATCAAAATACGCCTCAACACATCGTAGGTAATGTTTATATGGAGGCCTCTCCAATCCCGGGATTGAAAGTAACTTCAAAATTCGGTATTGATTACCTTTCCAATTTTGAAGATCAGTACTCTACTCCGCTAATTGCAGGATTAGGTCAGTCTTTCGCTGGATTGGTTCAGAATAACATTTTAAACAACAATCTATGGGTTTGGCAGAATTTCGCCAGCTATGATAAAACGATTGCTGAGAAACATAGAATTAGTTTAATTGCTGGTGCGGAATATCAATACACCAAAAGAACGGAACTTTTTGCGAGTGGTAATAACTTTGCAGATCCATTCTTCACGGCTATTCTTGACGGAACTTTTACTGGTATTATTCCAGGAACAACAGACGTTAACCTTTCCTCAGGTGGAAGGATGATCAGTAATGGTCTCGAGTCTTATTTCGGCCGTGCAGGTTATACATTCGATGATAAATATTTTATTGAAGGTGCATTCAGAGCAGATGCTTATTCTGGCTTTGGTATTAACAACCAATGGGGTAAATTCCCAAGTGTGTCTGCAGGATGGGTGGCTTCACAAGAGTCATTCCTTAAAGACAATAAGGTTGTGGATTACTTAAAAATAAGAGGTAGTTACGGTTTAGTAGGTAACTCAAGAGGTGTAGGTTCGTATGCTGCAAGAACACTTTATAGTGGTGGTTCTTATACCAGCTTAAATGGTTTCTCTAGTTCTCAGATCGGAAATCCAAACTTAAAATGGGAGGCTTCTAAAAAATTCAATGTTGGATTTGACATTAACTTCCTTGACAAAAGAATTGGTTTAGTTGTTGATTATTTCAACACGAAAGTAACTGATCTGATCTTAGCTGCTCCGGTTTTATATTCTACAGGAGTACCGGGATCAACCATTACTACGAACATTGGATCAATGAGAAACAGAGGTATTGAGCTTACTTTAAATACGGTCAACATTAAAAATGATGACTTCTCATGGAGTACTTCATTCAACTATACTCATGTTAAAAACAAGGTGCTTACCTTAGTTTCTACCAACAATAATGCTGATATTCTTGCTAATTCGGCAGTAGCTAGTGTTGGTCGTGCTTTAGGAACTTACAAATTATACAATTCGGCTGGTGTAGATCCAAAAACGGGTTATGCAATGTGGTATGCTGCTGATGGAACAACCAGAACCTGGGATCAGGTGGCGTTAAGATATGTGAATGCGGACGGAACACCTGCTCCTGCACTTACTGCTACAGATCAACAATATCAGGAAGGTAAAACCGGAACTCCTACTTTCTATGGTGGAATGGACAATACTTTCAGATACAAGGATTTTGATTTTAATTTCTCTCTCGTTTACCAGGGAGGTAACTACCTTTACAATGCTACACTTTCTGGATTGTTAACTAACTCTTTCCAGAACAATGAGGTGCGTATCATGGACCGTTGGACTACTCCAGGTCAGACTACAGATATTCCTCGTTTATCAAGCAATGACAATGTTACGAACCAGGCTTCAACTAGATTCCTTGAAAAGGGTGATTTCTTAAGAATGAGAGCGATCTCTTTAGGTTATAACCTGAAGCCTGTTTGGGCTGCAAAAGCAGGATTATCTAACTTGAGACTTTCTGCACAAGTATATAATGCTTTCGTAATCACAGGTTACAGTGGTATTGACCCAGAGGTGAATTCTAATAGAAACAATTCAAATATTGCAACTGGATATGATAACCGTGCAATTCCTCAGCCGAGAACATTTACTTTAGCTTTAAATGCATCATTTTAATTAGAAGATCTTATGAAAATTTTTAATAGACATAAAACAATCAATATTGCATTAGCGCTTGTCATGATTTTGACAATGGGTTCTTGCAAAAAGTCTCTCTTTGAGGAGCCTTTCGAAAACCTTTCCCCAGAGCAGGCATTCAATTCTCCGGAACGTGTAGAAAAAGCAGCAATAGGTATGTATGATCAATTGCAGAATCTTGACTTTTTTGGAGGTAGGATCCTTATCTATGTTGATCAACGTGGGGCGGATACAAATCCTGCTACTTTCTTTGGTGATATTGCATTATTTACTCCGGTAACAGCGAACAACACTTATGCGGCTGGAGCTTATCAAGGTGCTTATAGAACGATCGGTGAGGTCAACCTATTCTTAAAGAATATGGAAAAAGCCGGTAGTATTGTGCCTGCCAATAAGGTAACGCAATATACTGCTGAAGCTAAATTTATCCGTTCTTTGTGTTATTTTTACCTGGTAAACTTATATGCTCAGCCTTATAAATTTACTGCAGGTGCAACTCATTTAGGAGTTCCACTAATATTGAAGAGTGCGGACGATCCTTTTTCAGAAAGCACCATGATTCCGAGGTCTACTGTTGCTGAGGTTTACAATCAAATCGAGACAGATTTGAAAGACGCTGAAGTTAACCTTCCGGTTGATTACGGAGATCCAGCATTGCAAAATGTTGCGCGTAGTACTAAAGGTGCTGCTCAGGCTTTATTAGCAAGACTTTATTTGTATAAAGGTGATTTTCCAAATGCTTTGACTTATTCAAATAAACTGATTGGCGTTAAATATAAGTTAAATACTGACCCATCAACAGCATTCCGTATCTACAACACTAATGAGAGCATTTTCTCTGTGGCTATGAATGGTGGTGATAACCCAAATACAAATAACGCTTTAGGCCAGCATTATTCGCCATCTAAACGTGGTGACATTACTGTAGCGGCAAACTACCTTGCCCTAATGGACCAGACTACGGATTTAAGATTTAAAAATCTGATTATTCTCCAGGGTGGAAGTTACTGGACAACAAAGTTCACTAATATCGTTGATTGGGTTCCGGTATTCAGATATTCTGAAATATTGTTAACTAAAGCGGAAGCATTAGCAAATATTGCTACTGGTGTAGATCCAACGGCATTAGCTTTAGTAAACGAAGTTAGAACAAGATCGTTAGCAGCTCCTATTGTTGCAACTGACAAAAATGATTTAATCGCTAAAATTCTTGTGGAAAGAAGGATTGAATTAGCTTTTGAAGGTCAGGGCGAGTTTGACTTTGTTCGTACAGGACGCAATATCCCAGCTCATGCTACGGTAAAAGAACAGGCTTACGGATCGGATTATATTCCTTTCCCAATTCCTTTCCGTGAAACTCAGATTAACAAAAATCTGATTCAGAATAAAGGATACTAGTTATTAATTTTTGAAAAGGGGTTAGAAGTGTTTTCTAACCCCTTTTTTTATGTCTATCAAAAACTGAAAGTTAAAAACGGCTTATATCTTCATCCTGATCAGGTATTTTAATTCTCTTTATATGGAAATTAATTATGTTTTTGTTGGGCTTAATTTATATATTTACTAAGGTTGCTTTTTAGTTCTATTCCGCATTATTAATTTAAAAAAATCATGAATAAAGTTTGTTTTGTATACTGTGCTTTTGCGTTACTGGTAGGTTCCTCGCTGGATTCAAAATCTCAGGAAAAACCTGAGCAGACTTATATTTGGAACGGGACTGGTTTTGACAGAGCACCTACTTATACCGAAGTAATCGGCTCCATCTTTTTATTCAATGATTGGCATAACGGGGTGATTAAGCTAGAGAACGGGAAAAATTATAATAATGTACAACTAAAATACGATCAGTTAAATGACCAACTGAATTTTAAGTTAGAAGAAGGGAAACCGATGACTTTTGCCATGCCTATCAAGGCCTTTGATATCATTGTTTTCGATTTGGAAGGGAATAAGACAGTGCAAAGCTTTGTGAATGGATTTCCAGCTATTGATGGTGGTACAGATAAATCTTACTATCAGGTATTTGATCCCGGGGCTTCTTCTAAGATAGAATTTGTTAAGAGATTAAAAAAGGTGATTTATGAAAGAAAAGTTTATAGCTCTGCTGTTGCTGAGAAGCTGATAGAAGATCGGGTTTATTACTATCTTGTGATGAATAAAAGGCTCTTCCGCATTAAGCGCAGTCCTAAAGAACTGCTGAAGTATATGGGAGACTATAAGAAAGAAATCAATGAATTTATTGCTAAAAATAAATTGAATTTTAAATCAGATAATGATTTTGCCGAGGTCGTTAAATACTACAATTCATTGTCATGAAACTAATACCGGGCTCTTAGCGCCTATCTCTAAAGGAATCAGGGAGGCGGAATGGGTTCGAATGCTTTTTTTATTAACTACAGGCTTAGAGAAACCTTGCTTTTATTAACTGATATCGTTACTGATTTTCCGACAATCATGGCCCTGTTGTCATCAATATGGCCTACCGGAAAATTATAGGCTACCGGGTAATCGTACGCTTTGACGAGCTCTTGTATGATTTGCTCCGGACTTTGTCCGAAGGGTAATTCTTCTACTTCATAGCCATTAAAAGCGCCTACAATCAGTCCTTTTAATTTAGCCAGTTTACCACTCCTTTTGAGCGTCCGCATCATCCGGTCTATGGCATATTCATGTTCTCCAACATCTTCTATAAACAGAATCTTATCTGTATAATCGAATGCGGAATCCGAACCTTCTGCTGCGATTAAAAGGGTTAAGTTGCCACCGATCAGGATGCCTTCTGCCTTTCCTTCGCGGTTTTCGAATTTGCTTTCGCAGGTATAAGTTTGTGTTTCTCCGAACAGTGCTTTTCTTAAAGATTCCAGTGATTCTGCTGTGCCGGTTTCAAAGGTTTTCGGCATTTGTCCGTGGATGCTTTGGGTATTGGTTTTTGCTAAAACATGCGACAATAAGATGGTGATATCGCTAAAGCCAATGATCCATTTTGGTTGTTCCTGAAATTTGCTAAGGTCTAATTCATCTATGATTCTGATCGTTCCATAACCACCTCTGGAAGCAAAAATGGCTTTAATCTCCGGATCATCTAAGGCTTTTTGCAGGTCATTGCGCCTTTGTTCATCGGTGCCGGCAAATTGATCATGCGCTGCATAAACATGTTCCCCCATCACGATTTCCAGTCCCCAGTGTGCTAAAACGCCGATCGCTTTGCTCAGGTCTGAGGTTAATTTCTTGGCAGGGGAGACGATTGCAATTTTGTCTCCTTTTTTTAAATATGGCGGCTGCTTAATCATAGGTAAAACACTTATATTTGACAAAATAATAAAAATAGTTTTGGATAATAGTAAAATAAAGAGATATACGGTTACGGCCGCTTTGCCTTATACAAATGGGCCAGTGCATATTGGACACTTAGCGGGTGTTTATTTGCCTGCGGATACCTATGTAAGGTATTTGCGTTCGAATAAGAGAGATGTGAAGTTTATTTGTGGATCGGATGAGAATGGTGTGCCTATTACCCTTAAAGCTAAAAGGGAAGGGGTTAGTCCTCAGGTGATCGTTGATAAATACCATAAAATCATTGGAGATTCCTTCAGGGATTTCGGTGTTTCTTTTGACATTTATCACCGTACTTCTTCTTTGATGCACCATAAAACTGCTTCAGAATTTTTTGAGAACCTTTATGAAAAAGGGGTTTTTACCGAAGAGGTGACGGAGCAATATTATGATGAGAAGGCACAGACTTTTCTGGCGGATAGATATATCACCGGTACTTGTCCGAAATGTGGCAATGAGAATGCTTATGGCGATCAATGTGAGAGCTGTGGCAGTACTTTAAATGCAACTGACCTGATCAATCCTAAGTCTACACTTTCTGGTGAGAAACCGGTTAGAAAAGAGACTAAAAACTGGTTCCTGCCACTGGATAAATATGAGGATCAATTGAGAACTTATATTGAGAGTCATAAGGAATGGAAACCGAATGTTTCCGGACAATGTCAGTCCTGGTTAAACGCCGGTTTACAGCCACGTGCCATGACCAGAGATTTAGACTGGGGTGTAAAAGTTCCGGTTAAAGATGCAGCAGGAAAAGTACTTTACGTATGGTTTGATGCGCCTATCGGCTATATTTCTGCCACCAAAGAGTTGTTCGAATATGCCCGCCTGGATGTATGGAACCCTAAAGCAGAAGAATATTATATCAATAAAAATAACTTAACTAAAGGCAACTGGGAAGATTATTGGAAGGATGAAGAGACGAAATTAGTTCACTTCATCGGTAAAGACAATATTGTGTTCCATTGTGTGATTTTTCCTGCGATGTTAATGGCGCATGGAGGTTATACTTTAGCGGATAACGTGCCGGCAAATGAGTTCCTGAATTTAGAAGGGGAGAAAATCTCGACTTCTAAAAACTGGGCAGTCTGGCTGAACGAATATCTGGAAGAGTTTAAAGATAAACAGGATGTGTTGCGTTATGTATTGACGGCAACAGCTCCGGAAACGAAGGATAATGATTTTACCTGGAAAGATTTTCAGGCAAGAAATAACAATGAACTGGTTGCGATTCTTGGTAATTTCATCAACAGGGTAACCGTACTGACGCATAAGTATTTTGCGGGTAAGGTGCCAATGTGTATGGAGATCACTCCGGTTGATCAGGCTGTGATTGATGAGCTTGCGGCTTATCCGGCGAAGATCAGCGCTTCAATTGAAAACTATCGCTTTAGAGAGGCTTTAATGGAGGTGATGAATGTTGCGCGTTTAGGTAATAAGTACCTGGCAGAAACTGAGCCATGGAAAGTAATCAAAACAGACGAAGACAGGGTGCGTACAATCTTATTTATCAGTTTGCAGATTGCAGCTAATATTGAGATTCTGATTGAGCCATTCCTGCCGTTTACAGCGGATAAACTGATGAAGATGCTGAATTATGGCGGTCACCAGTGGGAAGATGCCGGTAAGGTTAATTTATTGCACCGCGGTCACCAGTTGAATGAACCAGAATTGTTGTTTGCAAAAATTGAAGATGAAGAGGTTCAGGCGCAGATTGATAAGTTAAATAAGAGTAAATCTGATAACTTATTAAATGCTGTTGTGGAAGTAGCTCCTGCAAAGGACGACATTCAGTTCGAGCAGTTTGGGGCAATCGATATTCGCGTAGCAACCATCATCGCTGCAGAGAAAGTAGAGAAAACTAAGAAACTGCTGAAATTAACAGTAGATACAGGGATTGATCAACGTACGGTGGTATCAGGTATCGCTGAGTTTTTTAAACCGGAAGATATCGTTGGTCAGCAGGTGAGTTTGGTGGTAAATCTTGCACCAAGAGAAATAAAAGGAATTATGTCACAAGGAATGATTTTAATGTCTGAAAATTCAGATGGAAAACTTACTTTTGTGGCTCCTGTCGCAAACCATGGTAATGGTAGTGTGATCAGGTAAGTCCGGGTCCCGTAGTTCAACGGATAGAATAGAAGTTTCCTAAACTTTAGATATGAGTTCGATTCTCGTCGGGACCACAAGATTTTTCCCACCATGGGAATAACAAGGGGAATTAATTAAAAGCCTTTAGATGAAAATCTGAAGGCTTTTTTTGTTAATTACTGAACCTTGCTTTTTTCCATATTGGTTTTGGCGCGATATAGATTTTTATATCGCGCCAAAACGGCGCTAAAACGTAACATTTGGCGTCGGATACAAATATATCCAACGCCAAATGCGACTAATTTTATATAGATTTGGCGTTGGATAGATTTGTATCCGACGCCAAATCTATTATATTTGTATTACGGCGTAACTAATTTGTAGTCTGAATGGAGAAGTTAATAGGTAGAAAAAGCGAAAAAAAAACATTGCAACAGGCCCTTGTATCGACGGAAGCAGAGCTGGTTGCGGTATATGGAAGAAGAAGGGTTGGTAAAACATTTCTGATCAGGCAGGTTTATCAACAAAATCTAATTTGTGAATTTTCAGGGGTACATCATGCTTCCACTCAGAAGCAACTTGAAAACTTCAGAAATGCAATTGCTTTAGCAATGGACTCAGCTATACTGCCGGAAATTCCAAAAAGCTGGACAGAAGCGTTTATGCTACTAATTAAATTCTCCACGCCTTTGCTAAATAAGAAAGCGGTCATTTTTTTTGACGAGCTTCCCTGGTTGAGTTCGCATAAGTCGGGGTTCCTGGCTGCATTTGAGTACTTCTGGAATTCATGGGGATCAAAGCAATCTAATTTGATTGTTACCATATGTGGTTCTGCGGCCTCATGGATGATTCAAAAAATAGTAAACAATAGAGGAGGATTACACAACAGGATCACTAAAAGACTACGTCTGCTGCCATTTACGCTTTATGAAACAGAGGCATTCCTGAAAAGTAAATCCGTAAACCTGGATCAATATCAGATTTTACAAGTTTATATGGCTATGGGGGGTATCCCTCATTATTTGAAAGATATCAATACGGGAGAAAGTGCAACACAAGTCATTGACCGGCTTTGCTTCTTAAAAGATGGACTGTTGGCTCATGAATTCAAGAATTTGTATGAATCTCTCTTCGAAATGGCCGATAGACATATTAGTGTGGTTAGGGCATTGGCCGCAAAACCTTCGGGTTTAACCCGTAAGGAGATCATTGAGGAATGTAAGCTGCAAAGCGGTGGTGGTACTACGAGGCTGATGGAAGAATTGATTGAATCCGGTTTTGTCAGTCTTTATTTCCCATTTCAGAAAAATGTTAAGGAGGCAATTTATAAACTGTCCGATGAATACAGTTTGTTTTACCTTAAATTCATTGAACACTCCAGGGCTACAGGTCAGGGGACATGGCTAAAATTGGCAACCTCTCAGTCATGGAAAAGCTGGAGCGGTACAGCCTTTGAAAGCATCTGCTTAAAGCATACGAATCAGATTAAGTATACACTAGGTATTTCAGGGGTTTATACCGAAGAATCTGCCTGGAGATTTGCGCCCGGGAAAAGTGGTAAGGGGGCTCAGATAGATTTGTTGCTGGA
Source organism: Pedobacter gandavensis (assembly GCF_032677645.1). Lineage (GTDB taxonomy): Bacteria > Bacteroidota > Bacteroidia > Sphingobacteriales > Sphingobacteriaceae > Pedobacter > Pedobacter gandavensis_A. The sequence continues at coordinate 315,593 of NZ_JAVTSB010000008.1, forward strand.
TAGGCATGATGTGTGTATTAATGTATGTGAGATGAAATTTTCTAATAAGGAGTTCTCTATCGATAAGTCCTATGCAACAGAACTTAAGGATAGGCTGAATATTTTTAAAGAGCAGACGAAAACAAAGAAGACACTTTTCCTGACGATGGTCACCACTTATGGTACTAAGGATAATATATATAAAACCGGACTGGTTCAAAATGAAATAACAATGAAAGATTTGTTCAAATCTTAAAAATTAGCATTATACTTTTTTGTCCCTGGATAAGGGACAAAAAAGTATAATGACGAGGCATGCTAAATAGGACAAGCTCATTTGGTGTTTAAAGCATACACATATTTCCGCGCTGCGGTTTGTGTTTTTTGTAACCGGTTGAGTTTCGCCAGTTTCTTCAGATTCAGGTAAACGGAGCAAACGCACATCTGGTGCCCTTGTTTCCGGAGTTCGAGCCATAAGGCTTCTGCATCCAGGCCATCTTCGTTCTCTTCCAGATATTGTAGGATGATTTTACTGATTCCGGAAATCCCTTGCGGCGCCTTCATCCTTTCTACATCCTTTCTTTTAAATCCTCACTACTGGTACTTCTTTCATTTGATGGCGTAGCTTTTGCGCCAAAGCGGTAGCTGAAAGACAGCAATCCATACCTGCTGTCGGAATTATGGCGACTTAAAAACACCACCGATTCATAGGCCATTTTTCTTTTGATCCGGTATCCTTCGAAAATATCATTGACCATAAATTTCAAGCTACCTTTTCCTTTGAGAACTTCCTTCTGGATACCCGAAGAGATGATGCTGTAAGGTCGGGTGGTGGTGATGCCTGATACTTCTTCAGAAATAAAGAAGGCGCTTAATTCGGTTTTCCATCCTTTACCCAGGTTAAACGTGTTTTGGGAGTTCAGACTCAGCGTATTTCCACTGTTTATAGTCCTTCCGGTATTGCCATTGATCTTGTACCTGTTGTGGTAGACATTCAGGAACTGACTTCCCGTCCACCATTTGAAAATCTGTGTAGAAGCAGTGATGCTCAATCCGAAGTTATCAAATGATCCGATGTTTTCCGGCCGTTGAAAAGTAGTCGTCCCATCATTCAGTCGGCCGACCTGCTCTGCGATCACATTACCGGTATGGTTATAACTTAAGGTGGCAAAATAGCGCGATTGATAGCCATAGCCTAACTCAACAGCGTTTACGATTGCCGGTTTTAAGTGTGGATTTCCTTCATAAAAAGCAAAAGGATCGTCGTATACGCGGAAAGGATTCAGATCCCAGTAACCCGGGCGCTTAATTCGTCTGCTGTATCCGGTTTTTAATTGGTGCTTTTCCTGAAAATTTCTGGTGATAAACAAGCTTGGGAATAGTCCGAGGTAATCTTTTTTAAAGACCATATTGGAAGTAAGCTGTTCCCCTTTGGTATTCGTGTATTCGGCACGTAAACCTGCTTGCAACTGGTATTCGGACCAGGCGGTATTCAGGTTAATATAAGCGGCCTGGATCTGTTCTTTATACACAAAATGATTGCTGGTACTGGCATCCGGCAGGTAAGAATTATTTTGCAACGTATCATATTGCAGGTTGTTTTCTGTGCGCACATTGCTACCTTTCCAGCCTGCTTCCAGCTTCGATTTTTTACTTAAAGGCAGACTGTAATCTATTTTTGCTGCATACACATCATCGTTAGAAGGGATGTTCCCCCTGCGACCAGAAGACGGCCTGTTCGCTCCACCATCAGGGAGCAGATATCGTGTATCTAACTGTTGATTCATTTTCGAATAATGGTACACATAATCTACATCGGCTTTCAGTTCATGTCCGTCTTTATTGAACTTATGTACATAATTTGCGTTGTAGAGCAGGTCCTTCCAGTTTTCCTGATTATTGGTTTGCGTTAAGGCAGTCCATATTGTTTCGCCATTGGCATTCCTCAAAATGCTGCTGCTGGGTTGTTGCGTCGGATATTTCCCGATCGCACCATTCATTAGAAAACCTAAAGTATTCTTTTCGCCCAGATTGAAGTCTATCCCGACTCTAAAATTATGAGAGCGCAATTTTGCTTTTTCCTGATTTTCCTGCTGGATACTTTGCAATAAACCCCGGGAATCATCATAGAACAGGCGGCTGGCTTTGCTATTACTTTCCAGATTCTGATTGTTGGCATTATAGCTTCCATAGGTATTCAGCAGGGCCGATTGGTAACTTAATGCAAAGCCTTCACCGTGTCTGATGTCTTTACCAGCACCAATATTTCCGTTGATGCTGCCGTTAAATCCGATAAGCAGGTTCTTTTTGATGATGATGTTTACAATTCCACCGCTGCCCGAAGCGTCAAATTGTGCGCCCGGGTTAGCCATGATTTCAATTCTGGAGATAGAAGCAGAGTTCGTTCCTCTCAATAAATTGGCCAGCTGATCACCAGAAAGGTAAGTTGGCTTTCCGTTGATCATAACTGCCGTTCCCGACCTTCCCTTTAGCGACACTTCTCCGTTTTCTGTTACCGTTACACCAGGTGCTTTGTTCAGCAATTCCAGGGCAGTATTACCCTCTGCGAAGATGCTTTTTTCAATATTCATCACCGTTTTATCAATGGTCTGCTCAATTAGTGGGCGCTGACCGCTGATGTTTACCGTGTTTAAAAGCCTGCTGTCAGTATTTAGACGGATAGCGCCCAGATGGTGTAAACTTTTCAATGCCGTAAGTTCTATCAAAGGAGAATAATAATCCTCATAACCGATATAGCTGATTTTCACCAGGTATTTGCCATGTTTAACACCCGATAGCGCGAAGTTTCCGGCGGTATCCGTCATCACGGCATAGGCTTTTACCGAATCTACAGCGCGTAATACGCTGACAGAGGCGAAAGGAATCTGCTGTGCTTTTTCATCCAGTAATTTACCATAGATGTTTTTCTGCGCCATGGCAGTGATAGAAATGGAAAGCGTACAAAGAAGGGCAACGATATATGTTTTCATCATGTTAAGTAGTGCTTAGAACTTGCTCAGGCTTTTTTACTGCTGGTTTTTTAGTTTTTTTCTTTTTCCCCCACCAGATATAGAAACCGGTGATGGGTAAGCTGGCACAAATTAAGCTGGCCAGGAAGTACAATATTTTGGTGGTTAATCCACCGATAGCACCTACATGGAGTGCATAATTCAGTTTTCTTACCTGATCAGGAAACTTAAGGTCTTCCAGACGTTTGGTTGAGTTTGGCAGAAGTTCCAGCGTTAAGGGATCAAAATTCAGGTCTCGCCAAAAACCTTTGGTCATATCGGTACAGGCATAAATCGCCTCATCCGGCTCTTCTGCGAAATGAATAATGACCTGATCTTTGTTATACCTGGCAATTTCATTGACCACCTTATACCAGATCAGATCGGCATTTTGTAGGGAAGTATTCACCGAAGGCCCTGAAACTTCTACCTTTTGTCTTTTTTGTCTGGGTTTATTTTCTCCACCGGTTAACCAGTAAACACCCTGACCGAACCAGGAGAAGCTCATCACTAAACCGGTAACGGCCATCAATATGGCGAGTAACAGGGAGTAAAATCCCAGCACATTATGTAGGTCGTAGTTGACACGCTTAAATCGTGCTTTCCACTTGATTTTGAAACTTTGATCACGACTTCTTTTATTCCATTTTTTTGGCCACCATAATACGATGCCACTGATGGTGAGTAAGAAGAAAATGAAGGTAGACCAGCCAACAATCTGGCGACCTAACTTGCCGGGGATCCAAAGGTGTCGGTGTCCTTCGTCCATAAAATGAAAGAAATCTTCCTGATCTACCATAGCCACCACCTCGGCAGTATAAGGGTTCACATAGACCGCAGAATCCGAATCATGGACATTAAAATGTGCGGTTCTGCCGGCACCATGATACCATACGGATTCGATATGTTGGCCTGGTAATGCCTGCTCCACGGCACGGTGTAATATAGAAGGAGCCAATATTTTTGCGTTTGCAGGTTGTTCGGCATGCAGCCATGGGGAGGTAAGGCTTTTGATTTCCTGCTCAAAAACCAGCACACATCCGGTGATGCTTAGAATAACCACTACAATTCCTGAGGCTAGTCCCAGCCAAAGGTGTAGCCATGCGTTTATTTTGTTGAACATAAAGTTTTAATGGTAATAGGCCGGATAAATCCCCGGAGCAATTAGAGGAAAGCTCCGGGGGTTATATCAACATTAGCGGAGAACGCTATTAATTTAATTTATAAAGGATTGGGGTATTGTCTGATCCACCTTCGATTCTTAAACCTTTTTTAAGCGTATCAGCAATCGGATCATATTCATAAACGTAGATCGCATCAGCTTTAGGGTCGTTTACTGCGATATAAGCTTTGCCATCTAGTACAATTGCAGAGCGGGAGTTCAATAAAGGCGGAAAGTCTAATTTTCTAATCACTTTCTGCGTGTTCACATCAACCACAAGGTATTCCCACATATCGGCATACCACCAGTCGTCTTTTACTTTTACCCTGTTTTTAGCATCTTTTGCATTGGCAAGGATCGCTTTTCCATTTCCTACATAACATACACCTAATTGGTTATCACCATTGGTTAACGCAGAAATATTGAAGAAATAGCTCGAATCAAAAGTATCCGTACCGGCTTTGATTTTGAAGAAACCAGTCGGCATATTCGGTTTGTTACCACCTAAGAACGGCATTGGGTGTGTTAACAGGTAATCGTTGCCATTGTCTGTAAAATGACTGAAATAACCATTTCTTAGCGGACCAGCAGGGGCAGAGCGACCGTCTTTGCTGGTTACTTTAAAGTTGCCTAAAGAAGGTAGATCCATAGAAGCCAGGTAAGATTCATCAGTCGTCAGTTTGGTGATTTCATTGTAAATACCGTAACTGATCATTAATTTATTACCGCTGGTAAAAGCAGAATATACCCTTCTGCTGTGGTCTGCAGGAACACTTGGAAGATCAAATTCACCGCTTTTCACGATGCTCATATTGGCAACATTGATGATGGCGTAAAGGTTACTTCCTCTTGGGCCAAACATCACCTGGTTATTATCTAACCATAAAGACCAGCCTACATAAGGGCTTGGAAAGGAGCCAAACGGGATTTCGTCTACCATGGTCAGTTTACCATCCTGGTATAAATGCTTGCTAAATCTTCCGGTAGGGTTTAAGAAATAGAAATGTCTGCCTTTTTGGATTACATTTTCTCCCCAGGTGAAGATGGTAGAAACATCGATTCCGCTACCTATCGGGCTTACTTTACCTTCAGTTAGTGACTTGATGTTTAACAGGTAATTATTGTCGCCGACAGAATACATCACAGCATATTCGCCATTTTCTGTTTCGCCACCGGAGTTTTTATTGTCTTTTTTGCAGGAATGGAGGCCGGTAATAAAGACCAGAGCCGTGGCCAACACCAGCAGTCTTGTTTTTAATGTAGTAAACATGTTCATAGATTTTATTTATTTTAATTGAATTGAGAAATGGCATAACGGAACTTGACGAAGAAAGAGGTTCCTGGTTTTTGCAGCTTAAACTTATCGTAAGCGATCACGTTGGTTAGGTTTCTGCTTTCCAGCGATACATTGTACCGGCCTTTATGCATCGAATAAGTCAGGGTCGCATTGTGTATAAACTGGCGTGGGATATAGGATTTGGTGGTTTTGTCGCCTAGTTTAGACCAGGTGACAGAGTAGTCGTTGATGAATTGCGTAAACCAGTTGAACTGAACGCGGGTATCTTTACCGATCAGGTTGTCTTTACCAATGCTGAAATCTGCATTTCCATACAACCAAGGCTCATTTGGAACTCTGCTCAGGTAGTTCACGTTTTTACGAACCGATCCTTTTTCAAATTGCTGTCTGTTGATTGCACTTTGATAAGTCATGTTAACCAGCACCGAAAACAGGTTGTTATAATCGTAGCGGATTTCTGTTTCAAATCCCCTGATGATAATCCCGTCAGAATTGCTGTATTGCGCATAGCTACCATCACTAGTTGCGGCAGATTGTCCGGTAGAGATGTAATCATTGGCATCACGATAGTACCCTGAAGCCTCTGCCCAGATCTTTCCTTTGCCTAATCTCTTGTCGAAAAACAAGCCAAGGTTATAGTTATTACTGCTCTCCGGTTTCAGATTCGGATTTGCCCGCACCACTTCGCGGTCTCCGAATAACTCTACCAGACCAGGTAATCTGTAAGCATGTTCATAAGAACCTTTGATACCTAAAACAGGTGTTAATTTATAGCTGGAAGCGATACCGTAACCATAGTATTGTTTGCTGTTGCTGGTTCCTTTTCCATCTTTATCAAAAGTTTCTCCGCTTAAGCCATACATCTTTCCGAAAATGTTATTGGTCATTTTACCATTAAATACCTGTTGCTGGTAGCTGAGGCCGGTAATGTTTTTATTTAGGCGGTTGGACTTGTCGTAAGAATGGTTGTAAGGATCAATCTCATTATAACTTTCCCTGTAAGTGCTGTTGTAGTTGTTGTTCAGGTTGAACATGTGGTTTTCCGAGATCGTATAACCAAGGTTTAGTTGCGCCAATACACTATGACCGGTGAAATGGGCTATAGATTTTTTCTCGCCTGATAGCTCGCTTCCGATATTTCCAATGGTTCTGGGTTGCGAGGTGCCATCCCAAAAGAATTCTCTGGCACTGGTATCCGTCAGGGTATTTTTATTGGACGAATAATTGGCGAAAACACTTGCCGATAAGCCTTTGATGAACAGGTTATCTTTGCGGTAACGGATGGAAGGAATCAGGTTATGGCCATCGCTGGTCATGTTTCCAATCACTTTTTCCTGTGTGGCACCGGTTTGTCGTTGCTTGTAATTAGAGGTATAGGTAATCCCTGCAACAAATACATCTGCCCATTTTTTATTGGAAACACCGGCTTCAATCTGCCCCATAAAGGATTCGTAATCGTCATGAAAACGACGGGCTTTATCTATTTCTTTGAATTTTCCATTGTAGGGAACCTTAACCAGCGCATTCGCAGCCGGATTGTTATACATGTAATAATTATTGTCCGAATAATTATAGTAGGAACTGATATTGGTGGTGATTCCTGTTTTTTGATCGGTAAAACTTCCGGTTAATCCGGCTCGGTGGGTATTGAAGGAACCGGCGCTATAGCTGAGGTCAAGCGATTTTCCTTTGTTCTTTTTGGTGATGATGTTGACTGCACCACCCAAAGCATCTGATCCCAGGTAGGCAGGAACCACACCTTTATAGACTTCTACGCGTTCAGCAAGGTTTACCGGGAAGTTATTCAACGTCATGCCGCTTCCATAAGATTCCATAGGGATGCCATCTATAAAGAATTTGATATGTCCGCCGGATAAACCGTTGATAGAGAATTCGAAGTCTGAGCCTAATCCGCCTTGTTCTCTTACTTTAACCCCCGCAGAGCGATTCAGGATCTGATTCAGGTCGTTGGTGGTATTGGCGTATGGCTTCAGGTCGATAGAGTTGACGGCGAAACCTGCTTCTTTAGCCTTACGGGATTCTGTTTTGCCACTGATCGAAACGTCGTTTAGTTCATTTTGAGCTTCTTTCATGGAGAAGTTCTGGCGGAGATCCTGGTTGGCAAGCAGGCTGATCTTTTGTGCGATCTTTTTAAAACCAATAGCAGAGATTTCGATGGTATAGTTCCCGGCAGGAAGACCTGTTAGGTCATATCTTCCATTATGATCGGTAGCCTGAGTTCTGTTGATGGGAAGCAACCGGATGGTGGCGGTCGGAATGCCCTCTTTTTGATCATCAGACACCTGTCCTTTGATACTACTTTTATTTAATGTTTGTCCTTGCACATAAAATACGCTGGCGCATAATATGCCCATTAGCAAGATTTTCTTAATTTGCATTACTTTTAGATGTTTCGATTTTTAAGAGTAACCCTTTCGTAGGGTTTGGGCCATGCAGGTACGAACTGCATGGCCCTCTATATACTAATTAGCATAACCCGGACTTTTCCCCTATGCTATTTAGAATATTTTTAAATAAGCTTTTTATGTTTAGTTTTTTAACCGGTCGATACGCAGGATGGCGCCTTTAAGGAGGGCTCCTTTTTTAAGCGTAAAGTCTTTGCGGTTATATTGCCAGATCTGGCTGTTGCCGTCATTTTGGTAGACGGAGATATAGGCGAAATCCTCGTCCCATGTTGTATTAAAGATCCAATCCAGTTGAACATCCGGAAGGTTGAGTTCTGTTTTCTTTTGATGTCTTAAGTCTAAGAGCACATAATTTGCGACCCTGTTGACCATGTAATTTTCGAAACTATGGACTTTGTTCAGCTGTACAACACTGCTGATGGCCATGCCACCGCCAATATCCTGTAGCATATAAGCTTCTTCTTTTAAGCCATCGGCGATTTGAAAATTATACGAAGGGTCGAATTTGTTAGTTTCCGTATCTATTTTCAAGATGGAAGATGGTGTCCCTTTACGGTTGCCGGTTCTTCCTCCGGGTTGTCCTAATACATAAATATTATCCTGGTAAATCAGGGAATTTGGCGCTAGAATCGCGTAGGATCCCGGCCAGGTAGTCCGCCGGTCTTGAGTAGTACTTTGTAGTTTTAACTCCGGATAGTCGAATTGTGCCACATACATGGTCTCCTCGCAAGGCACAATATGCTCTCTCATCATCCCTTTTTGAAAAGTATAGCTGACGAACAGTTTGTCTTTAACCAGTTGGCCGGAAACACCTACATAGTTGTTTTCGATAGCAGTTTCCGGAACATTCAATAAACCTTTGCGCTTGATTTTCATCTCGTCCAGGTCAATCTCGATGTAGTTGAATTTATGGTCGTTCACGGTTCCAATCAGGATCGTATGCGGATTAACCCAGTTTACCCAGGACATATAAGGTTCCCAGGGCGTCCCTTTCATAGAAAGTTCGTTGATCTTTTTAAACCCTGTTTCATCCGCCTGGTAGCAGATAAAAGCCTGGTTTTCGGGGTCCATCATGTAATATCTGGAATCTTTTTGCGCCAGAATAAAGCCGTTGTAGCCGATTTCTGGTCCGCGGTTACTTTTCTGCGGCTCCATCAAAGAATTTACCCGGGTTAGATGAACCTTGTTTTCCAGACTGTCGTAACTGAGCAGCCCGTATTTATAACTGCTTTCTTTTGGGTGCTGCTGACAAGCCGACAAAAATAGCAGTCCTAAAAATAGCAGCCCTAACCAGGGGAAGGAAATTTTTAAATGTTGCTTTTTTGAGGGATTGAAATTCACAGTATTTTTAATTAAAGGTCGAATTGTTGTATCATATTCATGGCCATTGCAGGAGGGATCTCATTCATGCTCTGTTTATCAACCATGATGATCTCCTCAAAATTAAAGTTTAAGTAGCTCAAAAAATAGGAATGTCCTTTACGCAGACATATTTTTTTAAACTCATCCTTGTGATTTTGAACGGTCAGGTGCTGATCTTCTGAAGAACGGTTGCTCAACATCACTGATCCTAAAAAGTGGAGGTTGATGTTGGCGCTACTTTGCTGGTTTAAACTGGCCTGACTGTTTTTTGCCAATTGCACAATGATGCCGTTAAAGTTGTTCTCTAAATGGGCAGACTGATCATCGTATTTGTAGACCTGTGCCTGTTGTAATTCCGGTCCGCTATGAAACAAAAATGAAAGGTAAAGGACACAGAATAAACTGGCCGCAATACCAACCGCAATGGCGAATGATCTTTTTCGTTCGCTATAGCTATGCTGTTGCTCTTTTTTATGCAGGATACTGGCTAGAATACTGTTTTTTACCTGTTCAGCTTCCTGATCCAGGTTTTCCAGGTCATTTTCTTCGGCATCTCCGTTGATCCAGCTTTGGTAAGATTCCCATTCTGCATCGGATGCCTGGCCAGATAAACACTTTTTTAACAGGTCAGGATTCATGGCGTGGTTTTATATATATTATCAAATGAACTGATTTTCCCCTATGCATGTTATGTTCTCGGGTATTTTTTAAGCCCATTGCGCAGAAATGATAATGCTTTTGTCAATTGATTTTCTACTGTTTTTTCTGAAATGGAAAGGCCTAAAGCGATTTCCTTGTTGTTAAGTCCGCTCTCGCGACTTAAATTATAAATGTCCTTACATCGGTCGGGGAGTAAAACCACCAGCTTCTCAATATCCTGCTTTAAAAAATGATATAAGACCTGTTTTTCCGTGTGGTTATTGAAGGAAACCTGCTGCTCTTTGATTTCGTTGATCTTTCCGGTTTTCCGGATTTCATCTTTGTACATCCGCGCAATTTTAAAGCGTACAGACCGTACCAGGTAGTTTTCTACGGTTGCCCGTTGCAAAACCAAAGTATCTTTGCGTTGCCATAAAGAAGTGAATAATTCCTGAACCACCTCCTCTGCCTCAAAGCGATCTCCAAGATATTTTAAGGCAATCTGGTATAACTTTTTCCAATAGCATTCATACAACTGAAAAAAAGTATTTTCATCAATTGTAATGGAGTCGTTGGAATGGTCTGTGGCTGATTCTGACAAAATAAAATGCGAATGCCTGCAAATATAGAGTTATTTATAATTGATCCAAATAGTTTAGGGAGATTGCTGATTTACCCAGAGAAGGACAGCTTGTAAATTATTCTTTCTATTTTGTTTTTTCGGATCCTGCCTGATCAAGAAAAGCAGGTGTTTTTAGCAGATTCAATTTAAATAAATTAGAGGCATGAAATATATTCTGGGAATAGACATTGGAACGGGAAGTACTAAAGCGGTGGCGCTAAACCTTAATTATGAACCTGTAGATTCGGTTCAGCGGCATTACCCTTTGTTTTCTTCGGAACCAGGATATAGTGAACAGGATCCTTTACTGATCTGGGAGGCTTTCAGTCAATGTATTTCAGAAATGAAGGAGCGCATGGGCGGATCAGCAGTAGCCATAGGCTTGAGTAGCGCAATGCACAGTCTGATTTGTGTGGATGAGGCGGGTAATTCCTTAGCTCCGATGATGACCTGGGCGGATTCCAGAAGTTCGGACATTGCGAAACGCATCTTTGAATCTGCTTCCGGAATGGCGCTCTACCAGCAAACCGGAACCCCGATTCATGCGATGTCTCCTTTATGTAAACTGATCTGGCTGCGGGAAAACGAGGAAGAGCTGTTCAACGAGACTCATAAATTCATCTCTATTAAAGAATACCTCTGGTTCCGATTGTTTAAAGAGTTTAAAATTGATCATTCCATTGCCTCCTGCACCGGTTTGTTTGATTGGAAAAGTTTAACCTGGAGTAAAGAAGCGTTATCGCTCAGCGGAATTACTAATGCACATTTATCGGATCCTGTCCATACCAGTTATCAAAATGAAGATTCTGAAGGGGTCATTTTTGTCATAGGGGCTAGTGATGGTTGTTTAGCAAATCTGGGTAGCGATGCCAATGAAAAAGGAATTGCGGCATTAACGATTGGAACGAGTGGCGCAGTGCGGATCTCCAGTCCGAAGCCAATTTTCAATCTCCAGGCCATGACTTTCAGCTATATTTTAGATGAAGAAACTTTTATTTGCGGCGGTCCCGTAAATAATGGAGGCATCGCCCTGCAATGGTTATTAAAAAATGTACTGGGTAAAACGGAATTATCATCAGCAGATTATACCGCTTTATTTGAGAATATAAAGAAAACAATAGCCGGCAGTAATGGCTTGATTTTTCTGCCTTACCTCAGCGGGGAGCGCGCACCCATATGGGATTCTGAAAGCTGCGGCACATTTTTCGGACTTAAACTTCATCATGATCAGCATCATGTATCGAGAGCGGTGTTAGAAGGGATTTGTTATGCTTTAAATGAGGTATTAGCTGCGCTTGAGCCACATACAGATGAGATTTTAGGGCTCCATGTGAGTGGAGGCTTTGTAAATGCAAAGATCTGGATGGAAATCCTGGCTGATATTACCGGAAAAGAGGTTGTTTTGGTACAAACCGAAGATGCTTCTGCAATTGGCGCGGCTTATCTGGCGGTTAAAGCAATAGGCCTGGCTGCGGAATATCCGGGCGCTGCGGGGGAAAAGGAGTCTATTAAACCCAATGCTGGTCATCATAAAATCTATAAGCAGCTGTTTGGCATTTACCAGCAGCTTTATCCGGCACTGCAAGACAGTATGCACCAGCTGGAAAACCTAAGCAAACAAGATTAATGGGCCAGATTTGTCTGATATAGAACAGCTTGTCCGATATCGAACGTTTTTTATTTCAACAAAATCTTTAATTCGCTGAATTTTAGCTGATTAACTGTGGCATATCCTTTGGATAAGCAGTTGAAAATAGATTAAATGGACAGAAATATCGAACAGGCGGTTTTATCGGGTAAGAAAAAAAAGCTTTTGTGGTACCTGCTGATAGGAATTTTGCTGCTGATCGCAGGGATTTTTGCTTTGCGGAGCTTATTCCATACCAGCCTTTACGCTTCGGAAATTACCACTTCAATTGTAGACCGTGGCAACATAGAAAACACCATCAATGCCTCCGGAGAAGTGTTGCCGGAATTTGAAGAGGTGATCAGTAGTCCGATTGCAGCCTCTATTCAGAAAGTTTTATTAGATGGGGGAAGTAAAATCCTTGCCGGTCAGTCGATCCTGACCTTAGATAAATCTGCGGCACAAATGGATTTCGAAAAACTGAAGTTCCAGCTGGAATCCAAAAAGAATGACATTCGCAAAATTAAGCTGGATCTGGATAAGAGTTTTTACGATATCAAGTCGAACAATGACATCAAACAATTGCGCATCAACAGCCTTAAAGCTTCGGTAGACAATGCAAAACGCCTGTTAAAAGCAGGAGGTGGCACCCGCGAAGATGTGGAACAGGCAGAATTGAACCTGAAAGTGGCGCAGTTGGAAAAGCAGCAGCTGGAAAATGAAATCAATAGCAAGCAGCAAAGTATGCGCCTGCAAATGAAAGAAGTGGAACTGGCGGCAAGCATTCAGCAAAATGACCTGGATGTTTTACAAAAGAAATTGCAACAGGCAGATATTATTGCCAGCAGAAACGGGGTAGTGACCTGGGTTAATAAAAACATAGGGGCAACCGTGCAACCGGGAGAAGTGCTCGCCAGAATCGCAGACCTTTCCAGTTTTAAAGTAAAAGGAGTAATTTCTGATCAGAATATTGATCTTTTGAAAAACGGGATGATCGCCATCATCCGCATAGGCGACCATCAGGTGCGGGGTAAAGTGGTTAACATTTATCCGGCAGTGCAAAACGCAACCGTATCTTTTGATATCAAACCCGATAGCAGTCACCATAAACTTTTCAGACCTAATTTAAAAGCAGACGTTTTCCTGGTTACCGATGAGCAGCAACAAGTACTGAGGGTAAGTAATGGCCCTGCTTTTCTGGGCACACCTGCTCAGTTTATCTATGTGCTGAAGAACGGTGTGGCCAGCAAAAAGAACGTACAGATCGGCTTGAGCAACTTCGATTTTGTAGAGCTGAAAGATCAGGTAAAAGAAGGAGATGTAGTCATTACTTCCGATATGCGTGCTTTCAAAAATAGTGATCAAATCACCATAAAGAAATAAGCGCGATGAATAATAAACCTTTCTTTATTGCTGCATTTTGCATCGCAGCATTGTTTTCATTTGAGAAGGCTTTTGCAAAAGATCTACAAGCCCCGGGATTGGTACAGTCGGTGCAACCCCCGGCTCCGGCTGATACCCTCCGTTTAGAATTAAAAGAAGTTGTGGCCATGGCAAAAGAGCAATCTATTGCTTCAAAACAGGCGGCAACCTTAAAAGAAACCCGTTACTGGGAATGGATGACTTATAAATCCAACTACCAGCCGCAGCTTTCTTTAAAAGGAATCCTGCCGGGATACAGTAAATCTTCGATCTCGGTTCAGCAACCAGACGGTACGATAGATTTTCGTTCGGTTCACAACAACAACTCTTCGCTGGACCTTTCTTTTAGTCAGCGGATTTCACAAACCGGAGGTACCATTTATGGTAGTACTTCTTTGCAACGCTTTGATGATTTTGACCGGAACAACACGCTTTATAATGGCGTTCCCTATGGGGTAGGCTTAGTTCAGCCGCTATTTCAGTTTAATGCTCTAAAGTGGGACCGCAGAATAGAGCCACTAAAATATACCGAAAGTCAGCAGGCTTATATTGAAGCTATGGAGCAGATTTCCATCAATGCCAGCACTTATTTCTTCGATTTACTGCTTGCTCAGGTAGACTTGCAAATTGCGGAAACCAACCTTAACAACACCAATGCCATCCAGAAAATTGCAGATACTAAATTCGAAATGGGGAAAGTCTCCAAAAACGAGATCCTCCAACTGCAACTCGAAGCCTTAAAAGCGGAGAAAGCGGTGGGTATCGCCAAGCGCGATATGGAAGTGGCTACCTATAACCTAAAAGCTTATACTGGTTTACAAAACACCGATAAGATCAAGCTATCCCTCCCTAAATCTACGGTAGCGATGAAGGTTGTCATAGAAAAAGCCCTGACAGAAGCTTTTCAAAATCGCTCTGATGCCATTGCCTTCAACCGGAAATTGGAAGAAGCCAAACGCGATGTGGCCAAAGCAAAAGGGGATAACGGCATCAATGCCACCTTAAATGCAAACCTTGGTTTTGCTAAAAGTGGCACCAGTATCCGCAGCGTGTACCAAAGCCCTAAGGATCAGCAGCTGTTAGAACTGGCCATAGAAATTCCCATCCTGGATTGGGGCCGACAAAAATCAAGAAGAAAAACGGCCATGGCCAATCAGCAGTTTACCCAATATGCAGTGGCGCAGGACAAACAGAACTTCACACAGAAAATCATTACGGAAGTCAACTTATTTGAAATGATGAAAGGGCAATTGCTGTTAAACGCAAGGGCAGAGCAAATTGCCTCCGAGAAATATCAGATCGCTAAAGAGCGCTACGTCCTTGGGGATTTGAGCATTACAGACCTGAGTATCGCTTTCCAGGAAAACGATCAGGCAAAGCGGGATTATATCAATTCTTTACGTGATTTTTGGGGCGCCTATTACCAGTTGCGTTACTTATCACTTTTCGATTTTGAGAAGAATGAGAAAATAAAACTATAACCTAATATAGCTATGATACAATTAACAAATATTGAAAAAGTGTACAGAACCGACACTGTAGAAACGCAGGCATTAAATAACATCAACCTTCGGGTGGCTAAAGGTGAGTTTTTATCCATTATGGGCCCCTCAGGTTGTGGGAAAAGCACTTTACTGAATATCATGGGCTTGCTGGATGCCCCTTCCAAAGGAGATATCCTGATTGATGAACAGCAAACCTTATCCCTGAACGACCGCAAGCTGGCGAATTTCAGGAACAGTAAGATTGGTTTTATTTTCCAGAGTTATCATTTGATCAATGATTTGCAGGTGGTCGATAATGTAGAATTGCCTTTGTTGTACCGGAATTCATCAGCTAAAGAAAGAAGGATGCTGGCCACGGAGGCATTGGAAAAAGTAGGACTGAGCAACAGAATCCATCATTTTCCAACACAACTTTCCGGCGGACAAAAACAACGGGTGGCCATTGCCAGAGCCATTGTGGGCCGGCCGGAGATCATTCTTGCCGATGAACCTACCGGAAACCTGGACAGTGCCATGGGTAATGAAATCATGAACATCCTCTTAGAGTTGAATCGGGTAGAAGGAACCACCATCGTCATGGTTACCCACGATCCGAATATGGCTGAGCGCACGCATCGCTTATTGCGTTTATTTGATGGTTCACAAGTTCAATAGGGGGATAGCTATGTTTAAGAATTACTTTAAAATCGCTATTGCAGTCCTGAAAAGAAGGAAGTTTTTCACCTTCATCAGTTTATTTGGCATCAGCTTTACGCTAACCATCCTGATCGTGTTGACTGCCTTTATGGAGGTCTTGTTGAGTCCGACCTATCCGGATGTAAACCGTAACAGGGAATTGATTATCAATTCTGTGGAGCTAACCAATAAAGACGGGAGTTACATGATGAAGGGTAGGGCAAGCTTCTATTTTGTGAACAATTTTGTGTCTAAAATGAAAACTCCGGAAAAGTTGACTATGCATTCCAGCAGAAGTACCACCAATGCTTATCCGAATGATCGGAAATTATCCGTAGACCTCATGTACTCCGATCTGGCTTTTTGGGAAGTTTATCAGTTTAAGTTTTTGGAAGGCAAACCTTTTAATGCACAGCAATTGAAAAATGCGGAACAGGTGGTGGTGATCTCTGAGGATATGGTGTATAAATACTTCGGAGAAGGTGTCTCTGCTCTTGGAAAAGAGGTGGAAGTCAATAATTTAAAATACAGGGTGATTGGTGTGGTTAAAACGGTTCCCTCCACATTATTTTACGTCCATTCGGACATCTACCTTCCTTATACCCTGGCCGCTAATACTTTGAAGGGAACCTCGTTAACGGGAGGTTACGTAGTGACCTTACTTGCCCGTTCTTCGGCTGATTTTCCCGCAATTCAGGCAGAATATCAGCAGCTGCTGAAAAAAGTTCCGCATCCTGAGAAGTATCATGATATATTGACTAGCTATGCAGATACCTATCTGGAAAGCTTTACCCGTGATGTATTTGGCAAGTCTGGTAGCTCTGGAAGAGATCGGTTTTTTCTGGTCATGGCTGCGGTGATCTTCATTTTTCTCTTACTGCCAACCGTAAATCTGATGAATATTAATGTGAGCCGAATCATGGAAAGATCCTCAGAAATTGGCGTCAGGAAAGCCTTTGGGGCATCGAGCAGGACGCTCGTCGGCCAGTTTTTGGTAGAAAATCTGATCCTGACGGTAATTGGTGGATTCATCGGTTTGGTAATGGCCCTGGCCATCATCAGTATCCTCAACTCCAGTGAGGTCATCTCCAATCTGGACCTAAAAATTAACTTCACTGTATTGTGCTATAGCCTGTTGGCTTGTTTGGTTTTCGGTTTTATATCAGGTGTGTATCCCGCCTGGAGGATGTCGAAACTAAACGTAGTGACCGCTTTAAAAGCCAATAATTAAAATATAAAAGATATGTTAAAGCACTTATTTAAACTGATCTGGAATAAAAAGAAGGAAAATTTCCTGCTCATTTCTGAGATCCTGATCTCCTTTATGGTCATTTTCGCTGTTTTTACTTTATTGGTCTATAATTATCAGAACTATAAACTGCCGGCAGGTTTTGATGCCGAAGATGTATGGTCTGTTGACCTGGGCGTCATGAATATCAGCAAGCATAAAGATTCGGCAAGCGTAGTTCATGAGAATTTAAGGAATGTCATGAAAGACCTGCATCAGGTAAAAAGCATTAGTTTTTCCAATGGGAATGTTCCTTTTGCAGATAATTATATTAGCATGGGCCTGACTTATAACAAGAAGGATATATACCCGGATGTCTATAGTGTAGAGGATAGTTATAAAGACGTACTTCGGTTAACCTTAGTTTCGGGAAGGTGGTTTTCTCCGGAAGACAATGGCCGGGAAAAATCAACCATCATTATTAATGAGGAGGCTAAACAACAGTTGTTTGGTTCTGGAAATGCAATTGGAAAAGTGATTACCCAGTTTGATGATAAGATGAAGGTGATTGGTGTGGTTGAAAATATAAAGGGTCAAAGTGATTTTAAAGTGGCCACCGCAGGAGTTTATCAAAGAATAGATACCGGAAGGATCAGGGGGATGTCTCAAATGCTGGTGCGGTTAGCGCCGGGAATGGATGCTGCCTTTGAAGGTAAAATGTACAAGCTGATTGCCTCCACGATAAAAAGCACAAATCTGGAAATCAAACACCTGGTGGACATGAAGGCGGATAAAAATAAGGAAAGTACGATTCCCATGATCATTTTTTTCATTGTCGCAGGCTTTCTGATTATCAATGTAGCGCTCGGAATTTTTGGTGTGCTTTGGTACAACATCAATAAAAGAAGGGCCGAAATTGGATTGAGAAGAGCTATTGGTGCAACGGCAAGGTCTGTTTCCATACAGCTGGTGGGAGAAGCATTGGTGATTGCCACTTTTTCTTTAATCATCGGATCTTTCTTCGCAGTGCAATTCCCGCTACTGAAAGTTTTCGATTTACCGGCCTCCGTTTATCTCCAGGCACAGTTTCTGGCCATCCTGTTTATTTACCTGCTGGTGGTGATCTGTGCTTTATATCCAGGCAAACAAGCGGCATCTATCTACCCGGCTGTTGCTTTACATGAAGAATAAAGATATTTTTGATTTGCCTTATAAATATTTAGCCGATGATCCTGATAATTGATGATGATATAGCCGTTCGTACTTCGCTGATGCTGTTACTGGAGCAGAAAGATTATCCGGTCACTGCCGTCTCCAATGCTGCGGATGGTATCGCCATGCTGAAAAAAGAAGCTATTTCTTTGATCATTCTGGATCTTAACTTTTCAATTGATACTTCCGGTAAGGAAGGAATGGCTTTGTTGAAAGAAATAAAGGTGTTGGAGCCCGCTTTGCCGGTGGTATTGATCACCGGCTGGGCAAGCATCGATCTTGCCGTTCAGGGCATGAAACTCGGTGCAAATGACTTCATCAATAAACCATGGAGTAACGACCACCTCTTACAATCGATAAAAACGCTGATCAGTTTAAAAGATCAAAAGGATCAGGAGCACCTAAAGCCGTTCAGTAGAAAGCAACTCGATAAGGAATACGATTTTCAGTCCATCATAGCCGGAGATCCGCAGATGCTGGAACTCCTGGAAATTGCCGGCAGAGTAGCCAAAACTGACGCTTCGGTATTGATTACCGGAGAAAGTGGTACAGGGAAAGAACTGATCGCGGAAGCCCTCCATCAAAACAGCCTGCGTAAAAACAGGCCTTTTGTCAAGGTAAATCTTGGCGGAATCTCTACCTCGCTGTTTGAAAGCGAAATGTTCGGGCATGTCAGAGGAGCCTTTACCGATGCGAGGAACGACAGAATCGGCAGGTTCGAAATGGCCAATAAGGGAACGATATTTCTGGATGAGATCGGTGACCTCGATGCCGGTAGTCAGGTAAAACTGCTGCGGGTATTGCAAGACCGGAGTTATGAAGTGCTGGGAAACAGTCGCACCAAAACAGTAGATGTGCGGGTGATTTGCGCCACCAACAAGAACCTGGCAGAAATGGTAGAAAAAGGATTATTCCGCGAAGACCTGTTATACCGCATCAACCTGATCAGCCTGAAACTTCCGCCATTAAGGGAAAGAACCAAAGATATTCCCTTGCTGTTAGACTTTATGATGGACAATTTAAGGCAGCTGTATAACCGTCCGGATTTACAACTGAGTCCTGAGGCAACCAAGTGGCTGAAACAACTGCCTTTGCCGGGAAATATCCGCCAGCTGAAAAACATGATCGAAAGAGCTGTCCTGATGAGCAGAACAAACCAGCTGGAGATCGCTGATTTTAGTGCGCAGCTGGAAAAAACACCCTTGCTGCAAGCGAGCAAATTACCCGATGTGGGGGCAATGACCCTGGAAGAAACGGAGATATTGATGATCAAACGCGCTTTACAATTCCACCAGAACCGTATTTCTAAAGCCGCACTGGCTTTGGGGATCACCAGAAGCGCCTTATACCGCCGACTGGAAAAATTTAACATTCCCTACGATGAGACTTCGGACTAAATACCTTTTGTTCGTCTGTATTTTACATGCGACAGCCCTGTTTTTAAGCTATTTTGTGTTCGAAAAGAATAAGTTATATTTCCTCCTGGCAGAGGTGGTTATTCTCATTTCAGCGTTCATCTCCTGGCAATTATACAATCAAATGATCCGGCCTTTAAACTTATTGGTGCAAGGTGCCGATGCGATTAAAGACAGGGATTTTACCATCAAGTTTGTCAAGTCCGGCACCTATGAAATGGATCAGCTGATTGAAGTGTACAACCAGATGATCGATCAATTGAGAACAGAAAGAACATTACAGCAACAGCAACACTTCTTTTTAGATAAGCTCATAGACCATTCTCCGGTAGGCATCATCATCCTGGATCACGACCAAAGAATTCAGATGGTGAATCCGGTGGCTAAAAAAATAATGCATAGCCTTCCGATGGAAGGCTGGCTGCTAAAAGACATCACACATCCCATTATAGATGAAGTAAGAATCCTGTTAAAGGAACGAAAACGAGCGGTTACCCTCAAAGGGGGAGCGGAATCCTATAAAATCCAGGTCTCCGAATTTATAGACCAGGGCTTTTCCAGAAACTTTGTGATCATTCAGGAGCTCACCACCGAACTGCTCCTCGCAGAAAAGCAGAGCTACGGCAAGGTGATCCGCATGATGGCCCATGAGGTGAACAATACCATCGGACCGGTAAACTCCATCCTCGACTCGGCCCTGGGGATGGAAAAGGAACGGAAACCAGACAGCAGCATGGGCAATGCATTGCAGGTAGCGATAGACCGGAACTACAACCTGAATATCTTTATGCGCAACCTGGCAGACCTGGTTCGGATCCCGGAACCGGATAAAAAATACCTGGATCTCCATGAATTGATTTTCTCTGTAGCCACCTTATGGTCGGAAACCAGGAAAGAGAAAAATATAAGCTTCGAATTTAAGCTGGCTCAAATGCCCTTGATCATCTTCGCAGACCAGTTGCAAATGGAGCAGGTATTGATCAATATCGTTAAAAATGCCATAGAAGCAATTGGAGACAAGCCGCAGGGAGTCATTACTTTCCATACAGAGAGCCAGCCGAAAAGACTCCGTGTGATCGACAATGGTAAAGGAATCTCTAAAGAAGCCGCTCCCTTCCTATTCAGCCCGTTTTTTAGTACAAAAGGGGACGGACAGGGCATAGGGCTCACTTTAATCAAAGATGTGCTCCTCAAACATGAGTTCCCTTTTTATCTGACTGATAATGAGACCACAGGAGCCGAATTTTCTATAAACGTTCTCTAAAGCTCAAAAACCCGCTTTATTCCATTTAAACATTACGCAAACGTTTGATATTTTCCAGTTAATTGGAGGTATTAAGCGAATTTGCGCTGTTTTTCCAGGGAATAGAAACACTTAATTGCGCCTTTTTAAGATAAAGGCAAATTTTTGTTTTAAATATTTGAAAATCACTTCCCAAATAAAAACCATTCCTAAGTAAATATCAAACGTTTGCGTGAATTTAATGAGCTTTCTGTCGGAGGCATGGTCTTTTTAGTCTCTAACTTTCGACTCTCAAAAATGCCTGCCGTCAAAGTTGGGCAAATCAGACAACTAACTCATTTAATCAGAATAATTCATGACCAAGAATTACAACTTATTTAATTGGATTCCTTACTTCAGGAAATCTGTAATGACTTTAATCCTGGTGGCACTATCTGTGTTTACAGGGATGAGTCAGACGACCAGCGTCAAAACCGGAACGGTGGTTGACGAAACCGGACTGCCTTTACCAGGTGTATCTGTAAAAATCAAAAACACCAGCGGTGGTACGATGACAGATAATGATGGTAAATTCAGTGTCAAAGTGGATGACAATGGCATTCTTCAGTTCTCTTACCTGGGTTACGATCCTCAGGAGATCAGCGCTGCAGGAAAAGGTCCATTCAAAATCAGCATGAAACCAACCCAAAACTTAATGGATGAAGTGGTTGTAGTTGGTTATGTAACCAAAAACAAATCACAATTGGTGAGTTCTGTGTCCACAGTTTCTGCAAAGAAATTATTGGATGTAACCAGCAATAGTACTTCTGCAATGTTACAGGGTAAAGCTTCCGGCGTAAACGTAAGTGTTCCTTCCGGACAACCTGGTGCATCATCAAGTATTCGTATTCGTGGTACAGGTACATTAAGCTCAGGATCTGAACCTTTAATGGTAGTAGATGGTGTGATTGGTGGAACTGCAAATCCTCGTGATATCGAATCGGTAAGTATCCTTAAAGATGCGGCAGCAACAGGACTTTATGGTTCAAGAGCAGCAAATGGTGTCATCGTAATCACGACCAAACAAGGTAAAGCGGGTAAAACGAAAATCGATTATAGTGGCGCTTTTGGCCTGAACACGGCTTCAGAAGGAAACTTTAAAGTGATGGACGGACAACAGTTACGCGATTATAGTGCGTACATGTATACCAATGACTATACCGGGAAACGTGCAGCATTCATCAAAGAATTGCAGAAAACGATTCCTAATCCAACGCCACAACAGATTGATGACTTCCTGACAGAAAAGGATCTGCCATTAAACGTTCCTGGTTATTTAGGACGCTTTATGCCGGTAGAACCAGGTAATACAGACTGGAGAGATTTAGCTTTCAGACAAGGAATTACCAACAATCAGGCATTAAGTATTTCTGGTGGTGACGAAAAAACGAAGTTTTATGTTGGAGCCAACTATTATGATGAGCAAGGTACTTTAGTAAATACAGACTATAAAAGCTTTAACTTCCGTACCAATCTGGAGCATAAAATCAACGATCGTTTTAAAGTAACGGCCAGACTTAACGCTGGTTTCACGAAAACAAACAATGATCCAAGTGGTGCTTTAGATCAGTCTTATACCAACATGCCATGGGATAACCCATATAATGCTGATGGTACCCCAAAATATGTGGATGCCAATTCTCAATGGTATGGTAGAGATAAAAGCAATTTCTTGTATGTAAGTGAATATAACAGAGATAACTCCCGCGGACAAAACCTGACGGCAGATGTTAAACTGGAATACAAAATCACGGATTGGTTGAATTTTGCAACCTCTAACCGTTATACAGTAACCAATTCACGTGCAGAAAGATTAATTGATCCACGTACACCAGCAGGAAAAGGAAATAGAGGTGAATTGTACAATGGTTACGGTTATACCAACTCTTTCATTACCTCTAACTTGTTCAATGCGGCACATTCATTCGGTAAACATAACCTATCGGGTATTGCCGGATTTGAATTTCAGCAGAACTATGTGGATGGCCTTACAGGTACCGGAACAGGAATCCTTCCTGATCTAAGCTCAATGGATGCTACTGCAATTGCAAAAGGCCTTTCAGGTAACAGATCAATGAGCAGATTCGTTTCGGAGTTATTCATGGGAGACTATAACTATGATAACCGTTATTTTGCAACCGTATCCATGAGAAATGATGGATCTTCAAAATTCGGTGCCAATAGCAGATATGGTTTATTCTACTCTTTTGGAGCTGGATGGAACATTGCTAATGAAAGTTTCTTCGAATCTAAAATCATCAATACCTTAAAATTACGTGGTAGTTATGGGGTAACAGGAAATACACCAGGTGGCGATTATGCCCATTTGGATCTTTACCTGGCCAACGTACAATACGGTGGTGTTCCGGGAGCTTTCCCGCGTAGTTTGCCAAACCCTAACTTAACCTGGGAAACGCCTACAACGATCAATGCAGGTATTGATATCGGTTTATTCAACAGAATCGACTTGAGTATTGATGCTTACCAACGTACCAATAAAGACTTAATTCTTGATGTGCCATTGGCTTCAGAATCTGGTTTCTACTATTCTACAGAGAATATCGGATCCGTAAGAAACAGAGGTATTGACATTGAATTGAATACTAAAAACCTTACTGGTGAATTCAAATGGAGTACCTCATTCAATATCGGTATCAACAAAAACAAAGTATTGAGCCTTTACAAAGATCAGTCTATCGATAGAGGATACCAAAGGGTAGATGTTGGCCGCGACCTGAATTCATGGTATATGGAAGAGTGGGCCGGTGTAGATCCAAAGAATGGAGATCCACTATGGTACATGACCAAGACAGATGCTAATGGGGTAGAATCCAGAGTAACGACAAACAATTTCGATAACGCAGACAGACAATATGTAGGCGCTTCAACACCTGATTTTATCGGTGGTATCGGGAATGAGTTCTCTTACAAAAACTTTACGCTGAATGCTTTCTTCAACTTTGTTTCAGGAGGTACTGTGTATAATTCTGCACGTGAGCTTTTTGATGCTGATGGTGCATATCCGCAATACAACAGCATGATCCTGAAAAGTGGATGGAGCCGTTGGGAGCAACCAGGTGATATCGCTACACACCCAAAAGCAGTAGCAAATGGAAATAGAAACTCCAATAAACCAAGTTCAAGATACCTGGAAGATGGTTCTTACATCAGATTACGTAACGTAACCTTAGGGTATACGCTATCTGATAAACTGACAGAAAAATTAAAGATGTCTAACGTTCGCTTCTTTGTGAGTGGTGACAACTTATTGACCCTAACCAAATTCTCTGGAATGGATCCTGAAGTTTCATTGGTTTCAGAAGGTAGTAATTCTGTTGGTGTAAGTGGTACTAAATACCCGATCAGTAAGAAGGTGTTATTTGGTGTAAATGTTACTTTCTAATAATTATTTTAAACAGAACAATGATGATTAAAAAATATAAATTGGCTGTAGCAGTATTATTGACACTGACTGCTTCATCCTGCAAAGATGACCTGGATTTAAAGCCCTATAATGCTTTAACCACGGAGCAGATTGTAAATACGGAAGAAGGGCTATCGGCAGCAACTATCGGTACTTATAACTATATCAAAGACTCTTATTACACACGTAATTTACACATGCTTTCTGAGTATGCCAGTGATAACGTATCCTTAAGTGGTACCACTACGGATGCCTTATTCTATGCCTACAATTACCGTCACCTGAAAAACCAGGGCAATACAGAGCAGATTTGGCGCAAAGGCTACCAGGCAATTTATGGTGCCAATGTGGTGATTGAAAGAGTTACTGAAAGTGATAACAAAACCATGAATCAATTGCTTGGTGAAAACTATTTCCTGAGAGGAATGATCCATTTTGATTTGGTGAAGTTCTTCGGTCGCCCGTATACAGACGATAATGGCGAATCTTTAGGGATCGTGATCAAAACAAACAGCGATGTGAAGCAGTTGAGTGCACGTTCAAAAGTGAAAGACGTTTATGCTTTAGTCGTTTCAGATTTGTTAAGATCGATTGACTTAATGGGTAGTACTAAATCTAATATCTTCGCCTCAAAAGAAGTGGCAATGGCGCTTTTAAGTAGAGTATACCTGTACATGGGCGATTATGACAACGCTTATAAATACGCAGATGAAGTGATTAAATCAAAAAGATATGCTTTGGTTGGTTCCGCAAACCTTGAAGGTTACTATAGGGCAGCTCCGGAGACATCTCAGGAAACAATTTTTGCCATTAAACATGAATTGAAGGATGACCGTGGCGATGATTCTATCGGATCAATGTACTTTACTTCTGGTGGTATGGGTTACGGCGAGATGTATGCTTCTGAAAGCTATAGAAAACTGCTGAATAAATTCCCTAACGATTTGCGTCGTGCTTTTGTTCGTGTCAATTACGAAAAAGATAAAAATGGAAACATAAAGTACGATGCTAATGGTAATCCGATTGTAGCCAACCGTAACGGATATCCGATTTACTATGTGATGAAGTATTCTTACCAGGATAAGGTAGAAACCTTAAGTTCTCCAGTGATTTTGCGTCTTGCAGAAATGTACCTGATCAGAGCTGAAGTTTCTGCTGTAAGAGGTAACATCGGTGCCGCTTTAGATGATGTAAACATCATCAGAGAACGTGCGGGATTAGAAAATAATGAATTGTTTTCTGCTTCAAACATGATGGGATATACCAATGTATTAGATGTAGTACTAGACGAAAGAAGATTAGAATTTGCTTTCGAAGCACAACGTAAATTCGATGTGTTCAGAAACAAACGTACCATGGTTAGAGACTATCCAGGTACACACTTACCTTCTGGACAAATTACTCAGGAGATTCCTTACACTTCTCCACGTGTGATTTATTACATTCCTCAGAATGAATTAACGGTTAACCCTAAACTGGTTCAAAACCCGGAATAGTCACAACAATCGTATTAAATAATTAAGGAAGGCCGGTATTTACCGGCCTTCCTTTGTTTTATGGGTATTTACAATATATTTGCTTTATGTCATCACATCACATCGTTAGAGAAAAACAAGAACCAGCATTATATATTCATGATCTGGGTGAGTTTAATGAGGAATATCTGGGCCAGCTATTGGAGTGGAGCCCTACATTAATCGTCAATGCGGCGCTTTATGAGAAAATGATTAGCCTTGGGTTAAAAGTAGACATCGTAGTGAATCCTGTGGACCAGGAGTTTTCTCAGGAAAACACGAAAGTGATTCCTGCAAAAGGAGAACCACTGGATGCAGTACTCGATTACCTGATCAAAGAGAAATATTCGGCAGTCAATGTGATCGATACCAAAACTGCCCTCAGAGAACTGGGAAGTTATATCGATGAAATCAATATCGTGGTATTCACCGCAACGGAAAAAGCGTATGCGATAAAATCAGGATTCTCGGTATGGAAACCAAAAGGAAGTGTCTTCCACATTGAAGTGCTTTCTTACTTCGAAACCAGTAACCTGAAACAAGAAGAAAACGGAGATTTTGTAGTGATCAATGATGGCTTTGTCACCTTTGATTTCAATAACGCCTGGCTGTTCATCAGCGAAAAGTTATAATAAAAAAAAATGCCCCCAAATATTTGGGGGCATTGAATTTCCAGCTCAGGAGCTGTTGTATTTTACAACCTTACTGACCGCGTATCGGGTCTTTAGGTTTCGCTACATTCGGATATTTATAAGTCTTCATTTCGTCTTGTAACACTTTAATCGTGCGATCCAGCTGCGGATCTCTGCCTTCCAGTAAATCTTTAGGCGTCTGCTCTACGAAAATATCCGGTGCCACACCTTCATTCTCGATGATCCACTTCCCATCAGTATCATACACACCGAAGTTAGGGGAGGTGATGCTTCCACCATCCAGCAACCTTGGATAACCGCTGATCCCGACGAGGATTCCCATCGTAGTACGACCAACTAATTTACCCAGACCTTTTTTCTTAAACATATAAGGCATCATATCACCACCAGAACCTGCGTTCTCATTCATCAACATGGCTTTCGGACCAAAAATACCGTTGCCTGGCGTAGTGAAACTTTTCCCATCTCTGATGCCCCAGTAACTCATCAACTCACGACTCAATAAATCGATCACATAATCTGCAACCCATCCACCGCCATTGTTTCTTTCGTCCAGCAACAAAGCTTTTTTATCCATCTGGGAGAAATAATACCTGTTGAAATAAGAATAGCCATCAGGGCCTGTATTCGGCATATACACATAAGCGATTTTGCCATCACTTAACTTATCAACGCGCTTACGGTTGTTTTCTACCCAGTCCATCTTTCTCAATTCGAACTCTGGTCCAACACCAACCGGAACCACTACCACTTCTCTGGCGCCATCTAAACTCGGTTTGCTGTTCACTTTTATCGCAACCTGCTTACCTACCTTGAAATCAAAAAGGCTGTAAATAGAAGTTTTTGAGGTCAACGGAACACCGTCCACAGCTACAATGTAATCACCTTCTTTGATGTTTAATCCAGGTTCTGCCAATGGTGCCTTAAAGCTTGGATTCCAATCTAAACGCGTGAAAATCTTTTTGATCTGATATAAACCATTGTTGATTTCATAATCTGCACCCAACATCCCAACAGAAACCGAAGGACTACCCGGCTCATCACCAGGGGAAATGTAGTTGTGTCCAACAACCATCTCGCCCATCATTTCATTGAAAACATAAGAAAGATCAGAACGGTGGTTTACATAAGGAAGGAATTTCTCATACTTCACTTTCATGGCTGGCCAATCCGCACCATGCATGTTTTCTACATAGAAAAAGTCTTTCTCCATGCTCCAGACCTCATCAAACATCTGCTTCCACTCTGCGGTAGGGTCTACCAATACTTTGATGCCCTCCAGTTTCAGCTTGCCACTTTCTGAGCTACCTGGTTTTTTACCCGCATCAACGATATAATAATTTCCTCTGGAACCGTAAAGCATAGATTTTCCATCTGCACTCACACTCATACTGGAAAGACCGGTAATCAAAGTGCTGGTCTCCATTTTCTTTAAATCCAGGGAACCTAGTTCGCCATTTCTAAAATAAAGCACCTGTCCATCTACGCTACCATCAATACCTTGAAGTCCGCCGGCAGGAATAGGAAGCGAAATAATACGGCCGCTCAAATCAGCAAGATCAACCTCAATGGTTTTCTTTGCCGCAGGAGTAGCTGGCTTTTCTTCTTCTTTTCCTTTCTTATCTTTTTTGTCCTTTTTTGAATCCTCTTTTTTAGAGGCTTCTTCTTTTTTCTTCGGACTATCCTCAGCTTTAATCACCTCTTCATCACTTTCCGTTTTATATAGGGAAGGTGTTTTCTTAGAAAGAATCAAGGCATAAGCATTGTAATTTACCGGACGCTGGTAAGCAGACATGTGTAATCCGCTATTGGTTAAACCGACATCAGTACTCGCCAGGAAGAATAAATATTTCCCATCTCTACTGAAACTCGGACCATTAACATCGCTCATGCCATCAGTTACCTGGGTATGGCTTTCCGTATCCAGATTGTATAAATAGGCTGCACTTACCGCATTTGGTAAAGTAGCCACATAAGAAATCCATTTAGAATCCGGAGACCAGGTAGGCTGTAGCGCACTAAATGACCGGCCAGCTGAAGAACTCTGGGTATCCGCTTTCACCAATATTGGCTTGCGGGTATTGATGTCGATATAAAATAAATTTAAGTGGGCATCGCCATAGTAAAGTTTCTTACTATCCGGCGACCATACCGGCTGGTAGTAAAATGCTGTTTTCCCTAGTGGGATATAAATCGGAGCCTCTTTTGTCGCCTGATTCAGAAGTACCAATTGGTAACTACCGTTCTTATCCGACAGGTAAGAGATATATTTCCCATCCGGCGACCATGCCGGGAATTTCTCATAGCTGCCTGGTGAGTTCGATAAGTTTCTCGCATCGCCTTTTTCTTTAGGGACAGAATAGATTTCCCCGCGACTTTCAAATAAAGCCCTGACTCCGGTAGGGGAGATCTCCGAATTGCGGATGTCAGCAGCCATATCCACATAATGCGGCCTTTTGTAAGGCGCATCTGCCTGAATACTGATCGCCACACTGCGCTCTTTATTATTTGCGGTTTCTAAGATATGTGCTTTACCAGCCTGTTCAAAAACAACAACGCCCGGACCAACAGTCAGCGTTTTAATATCGTAATCCTTGAAATTCGTCAGCTTCTCCGTTTTCTTATTCTTCACATCATAGCTGAATAAATTCATCGTCAGATCCCTGTCGGATAAGAAATATACTTTATCGCCCATCCATTGTGGCTTCACATTGTTGGAACCTACACCTGGAATCACTTCGATATTTTTAGTCTGGGTATCAAAAATCCAGATTTGCGGCATACCACCACCACGGTAACGCTTAAACGCTACATTGGAACGCTCCGTAGGGTCTGTGTTTTTAATATAAGCCCAATATCTTTGATCAGCAGAAGGACTTCCCTGAACGGCTTCCGGCATAGCTAAGGCTTTTTCTCCGCTGCCATCAAGATTGATCTGGTGTAACCTCGGACTTAAAGCAAACTGAAAGTCTCTGGTAGAAGTAAAATACAACTGATTATTGCCCAGCCAGCCCCTCAGCACATCTGCCGATGGGTGAAAAGTAACCCGCTTCGGGTCGCCACCTTCAATTGGGATCACATACACATCCGTGTTGCCATCATAATTTCCGGTAAAGGCAATCTGTTTCCCATCCGGAGAAAACATCGGATTTTGCTCCACTGCCGGATTTACCGTCAGGCGTCTTGGATTGCCACCGTTTTTGTCGGAAATCCAGATGTCGCCACCATAAACGAAGGCTAAATTATTGGCACTTGCTGCCGGACTGCGGATTAAAAGGGTTTCTGGTTTTTGCGCATGTGCAGGGAAGGTTAATCCAAGGGTCATCGTGACCGATAATGCAGCAGCGGCTAGAAAGGATAGTTTGTTAGGTTTGAGGAAGGTCATAAAAAAGATCTATTGTTAATTACTCAATTTGGGGATTCTGGTAGGGGTATCTGTGCCTTTAATAATGCTGTTCGCACTTTTGGCAATCCCTTTAATAGTCGATAAAATATTGTCCACATCCAGGGTCTCAAATTCATCTTTTACCGTATGGTAAAATTTATCACTGTCGATCTGGTCGGTACTGATGGTATGTGCAGGAACGCCCAATGCCGCTAGTGTCGCATTGTCGCTTCTGTAAAACAGGTTTTGTTGTGGATATGGGTCCGGATGGAACTTAAATTCTGTACCCTCCAGGTTTTTCTGTAAGATCTTGCCAAAGTCTGATTTGTCGAACCCGGTGATAAAAGCAGTGTTCTTACCAAACTTGCTGTCTTTACCAATCATCTCAATGTTGAACATCGCAACCACCTCATCAGGATTTAGTTTTTCTGAGAAATGTTTCGCGCCGAAACCACCAATCTCTTCCGCAGTAAAGGCCACAAATATCAAGGTACGCTCGTTGTTATTTAGTTTTTTGTAATATTTCGCAAGGGCGATGACCGCAGTAGTTCCCGAAGCATCATCATCCGCACCATTGGCAATGCTATCGGTATCTCCGGATTTGATAATTCCTAAATGGTCGTAATGACCGGAAAACACCACCAGTTCTTTGGCTTTTGATTTTCCAGGGATCATACCTGCCACATTAAACAAAGTCAGGGTTTCCAGCTTGTTCTTCAAATCAACTTTAAAATCAGAGACTACCGTATCAACACCCAGTACCAATACGTAAGCAGTACTGCCGTTATCGGCATTCTTCGCATCAAGATCTGCACCGGCCGATAAATACTCGCGGATTCTTTTGAAAGCATCAGCAAATTTCGGATCTACTAAAACCAATTGCTTTTTATGTTCTTTGCTTAAGGCCCTAAGCTGGGTATTGAAAGGTTTTTCCGGATTAAATTTGATCCAGCCAGCGCTGTTACTTTGGTCGAATACCTGATTTTCGGCAGTGTTACCAAAAACAAGAATGTTTTCCGCAGGGATCTCTTTACCATCAATACTTACCTTGGTACTCAGCGGTTTTAACTTCTGCTTGGTAAATGTTTGTCGGAAACCTGTCCCTTCAAGGGGTTTCAAGCCAATACTTTTGAATTCAGCAGCAATAAAGTTTGCCGCTTTATCAATACCGGGAGAGTAAGTAGCCCGGCCTTCCATCTCGTCGCTGCTCAGTGTTTTAATCAGGCGCTCTACATAAGGTCTGGTAATGATTTTATCTATGTCCTGGGCAAAAGCTTGCTGCGCGAGGAATACTACTAATAGGGTGTAAAGTGTTTTTTTCATCAGAATATAATTGTTTTTTTATGGGTTCATTAGGTTAGCTGCCGGACTAATGGTGTCCTTGGACGGGGGGATCATTTAGCGCTCGCGGAGGATGGGTCAGCTGTCGCTTTCTACGTTCAATTTCTGTCTCAATACGCGTTTCCTGAATGCCATCGATAACGGCAATCTCGTAGGCTTTATCCATGTCGGACTCATGAATCTGCGTCTCTTCCAGGTTCTTTATCGCGTGGTCATACGGACCGCTATCGCTCATCAGTTTCACAAATACCGGTAAACACTCAAAGAAGATAAAAAGAAGGCCAATGAAAGTAACTGCAAGGGAGGTATTCACATCCCGGGTTCCATCCGTATTAAAACTCAATTGCCCTAAAGCCCAGTTTCTATCGGCAAAACCGGCAAGATTACTAAGGCTGTCCAACTCTTTGCTGGTATAGAGCTTCTCGGTCATCATGCCATCAAATTGTTTTCTTCCGTCTACAAATTTCTCCAGGGCCCTGACATCCGCGGTTAGCGTATCCAGATTTTGCTCCCGTTGTTTCAGCTCCGCTTCTTTACGTTTCGCATAGGGGCCATAGCCCATTACGCCGGAAGTTTCTAAAGTCTTATTACCGAAGATCTCGAAGTTTAACTTCTGACGATCTTCCTTAATCGCGCTGGATAAGGAATCACGCTCCGCTTTGGCTTCATTAAGCTTGCCGATTTCAATCTTATACTTATTCCCAAAGGAAGCATTTAGGGTATCGATCTTAGAACGCTGGTTGTTCAGGTAACTGACTTTCAGCCTTTCTTTAATCTCTTTATCAAATATTTTCAATTCCAGTGGACGGGAGATCACCATACCAATCATAATGGCCAGTAAAATCCGCGGTGTAGCCTGTAAAAATTGCTTGCTGGTACTGCCGTTTTTGTTGATACTCCCCACAATATAACGGTCCATATTAAAGATGGCCAATCCCCAGATCAGTCCAAAAAATATAGCGAAAAGTACAGCAGCAGTATCACCTTTAAAAACGAAGTACATGGCATAACCACCAGAGAGGGCGGCAAACAAACCGGTAAAGAAAATGGTAGCCCCAATTCCCAGGTATTTGTTGTGCTCAGTTGGGTGTTTCTCGAGTGTGGAAAGATGCGCCCCCGAGCAAAACCAGAAGAAACGAGATATAGAATTCATGATATAAAATCCAAAGTTAGTAAAGACTGTGTATTAAACGCCCGACTAACCTGGTTGTTACAGTAATTTACTGTCAATGATCTCATTATATTCATTTGAATGTGATTTTGTGGTTTTTTTAACCTGAATATTTTGAGCATTGCTTATCTTTGAAAAAAGCTAAAAATATGATAAAGGAAATTACCGTTCAGGAACTAAAAGAAAAGATCGACAATAAAGAAGACTTCCAACTGATTGATGTAAGGGAAACTTTCGAATACGAAACTTCGAATCTTGGTGGTTTGAACATCCCTTTAGGTGGCATCTTAATTGAAGTAGATCAGATTGCTACAGATAAACCTGTAATCATTCAATGCAGAAGTGGTAAAAGAAGTGCTGCTGCAGTAATGCAATTAGAAGCAATGAATGGATTAACTAATTTATACAACCTTAAAGGTGGTATCGTTGCCTGGAAAGAGGCTTTCGATCCTAATATGCCTGTTTACTAAATCATGGGAAAAAAAATAGCATTAAACGTATTTTATAACCTGGGTCTGATCATCTCCATCTTCGGTGGAACCTGGGGTTTCAATAACAAACAATACCTTGCCATGGCGCTTTTTGCAGCCACTGGTATCTTCTTCTTATATGTAAAGCTGCAACTGATGAAAGAGATGCGTGCTACATTGAAGAAAAAGGAAGCAGAATTGAAGGGTTAATTCCTTCTAATCCCAATCCAGGTAGATTTTTTAACTGATATCTCCCCGCAACGATTTGCGGGGCATCAAAAGGATTGTTCCTGGTTAGCCAGGGACCATCCAAATCAGCCCAATCACACAGTGGGGCTAATGCCATTCCCGCCTGAGTAGCACAAGAAGTCTCACTCATACAACCAATCAATACTTTCATACCAAAAGAACGCGCCTTTTTGATCATCAAAGAAGCTTCGTACATACCCGCACTTTTCATCAGCTTGATGTTGATGCCATGGTAAGCTCCCCGCAATCCATCCATATCGCTTAATCGCTGTACCGCTTCATCCGCGAGAATGGGAATCGGACTGCGCCCGGTTAACCAGGCATTGCCCTCCAGGTCTGCTTTGTCCATCGGCTGCTCAATCAATACCGCACCTTGATCATGCAACCAGTAAATCATGTCAATGGCCTGTTTTTTATCGTTCCAGCCCTGATTAGCATCGATATATAAGGGTACATCTGTCAGCGTTCTGATGGTTTCAATCAGCGCCTTATCATTGTCGCGACCCAACTTCACCTTCAGAATACTAAAATCTTTAGCGTCCAATACTTTTTCTTTAATCACCTCCGGTGTATCAATGCCAATGGTATAAGAAGCAAGGGGCATTTTTGAAGGATCAGCACCATAAATTTCATAACAGGCTTTTTGTAAAAGCTTCCCGTTTAAATCATTCAAGGCAATATCTATAGCCGCTTTTATAGCCGTATTACCCGGATCAAGGTGATCCAGATAAGCAATCACTTCCTCAAAATTGAAGGGGAATACAAAGCGATTCCAATCTACCCTGGCCAGAAAGGCGGTTGCTGTAGCGACACTTTCTCCCAGATAAGGAACCATAGAGGCTTCTCCATAACCTTCTTCATTTTCATAACGCAGTTTCAGAAGGATCAGCGGAGTGCTGGTTCTCGAAAATTTAGCAATGGTAAATGCATGCTTTAATTCCAGCTGGTAGGAGGTATAGGCGGCCTGAATGGACATAAATCGGTGTTTATAGTAATATCAAAGTTAAAAAATCAGCACGGTTACGAATGTAAAAATAATATACCTAATATTGCAGCTAGTATGAAAAGCACGATATATCAGCCCTTCAAAAACTTCGATTTTAAGTTTAAAAACTGCTTCCTGAGTGGTGACAATTTTGATGCTCCGGTGGAGGAAATCAATATATTACCGGATTGGCTGTTAAAAGCTGGCAACCTGACCGGAGAAGAGCAAATTAAGCTTTTAGATGAGAGTATACGTGCATACAATACCTTAAAGGTGCCTTGTAGTACCGAAGTAAATACCCAATTTATCCAGCCACTGGAAGATAAAATCGCTGCGGCTTTCGCTGAAGGATATGCCGGAGTTTCCGCTTTATCAGAAGAAGAACTGTTCCAATGGATCGGGAAGTTTATGTATGGCTTTATTTATATTGAAATGAATGCTGCCGTAGGTTTACAACAGATCAGTGCCGACGGGATAAATATGTCGCAGGGACTGATGCACAAATTCGGTAACCTGAATACCATGCTACAAAGCATTTACAGACCTATGGTGTATGAGAATTTTACCCCATGGTCTATTGTAGTGGTGCCTTTGGAAGATAAAGAAACCAATTTCAGCTTTAGAGATGAGATCAATACCTTAACTTTCTCTTTAAAACTGAAAGATTTCGGGATCATTGCCTGCCTGCAAGACAATGGAACAAACAAGATGTATCATGAGGAGATTTTAACGCAAATTGGCACTAAACCTCTTTCTGCTGAACAATTTGAAGAACTTTCTGCGCGTTTCTATTATTCTGCATACCTGTTCAACAGATTGCCAGAATATACCATTATGCCGGTAGAAGGAACGGTTTATATTGATGCGATGCCACTAAGAGGAACGATAAATAAAGCTTTATTTGATCATTGGCAACATAAAACGTATGCCCAGGTCTTACAGGAGTTCTGGAAGCCATGGGGACATACGTTATTTGAAATTATTAAAGACCCAACTAAGCCGATGAGTTATTTCGAACCGGCTTGCTTGCCTGTTACGCAATAAGGCGGCTGATAAAATGAGGAATGATCCCCGGAACTAAAAGAACGGTAACGATCATTCCTGTTAATGCACCGTAAAGGTGGGCATCATGGTTGATGTTATCCTGTGATCTTTTAGACATCTGCCAGCAATACGCTAAATATAACAAGCCAAACAACCAGGCCCAGATTGGAATTGGCAGTGGGAAGATGATCATCTTAGACATCGGATCAAATAAGATAAAGCTGAATAGTACCGCACTAATGGCACCCGAAGCACCAAGGCTATTGTACCACATATCGTCTTTGTGCTTAATCACCGAAGGGATATCACTCAATATCAATCCTAAAAAGTACAGTAAACCAAATTGCCAGGAACCAATCATGGCTTCCAGTCGGAAGGCAAAGAAGTAAAAAGTCATCATGTTAAAAATCAGGTGCATCCAATCCGCATGGATCAGGCCACTGGTAATTAGCGTATAAATTTTCTGTTTTCTGGATACACTGTAAGGGTGTAACATGAACTTCCCAAACAGTCCGGGATCATTAAAAGCATAAATACTGGTAACGATCGTGAAAAGAAAGATGATCGAGGCAACGGGGGTCTGGGTAAGGTAGTCCATTATTAGTTTAAATTTAATTGTTGTGCTTCCCGCAATCGCCCGATAGGGTATCGCAGATGAGTTTTCTCGTAATAAACGGAATTTTTATAGATAAAGTCGAGTTGTGCCTCCGCATTTTTTGATAATTCGGGTTTTGCCGCAATTTCCTGTGCCAGCTTCGCTTTCAAGGCCGGGTCTTTTTTCAATAATTCTGCTGCGGTATCTTCAAATACATAGGCAGAAAAATGTTCTTTCATCCCAAGGATGGAGTCAAAGAAATTCCAGTTGAAAAATGAATCCATGGCTTGCGGTTCCAGGGTTTCCACAATATAACGGTTCACGGGCTGGTTCACATACACCACATAATCACCTTTGTAGAAAAGCAGTTTTTGCGGTATCGGATTTACCTGCACCGCACTGTGGATATAATGACCTTCATAAGGACGGGTTGCGGTTTTATAATCGCCAATCTGATACATTTCTACCGGAATAGTGGTGTCTTCTGCCAGTTGCTGTACTTTCACCTGGTTCAGCTTTAACAAGTCGATCACTTTAGTCCAGGCCTGAGGAATGATATAAGCAATTGGCTTTTGCACGGTTAAAGAAGGGGCAAATGTATTCCAGTATTTGATTTCTTTGGTATAAGGGGCTGTTCTGTCATAGTATAATCTGGGTAAGCCGCTTACTTCACTGGGTTTGTATTTGGCAGTATAGCCTTTAAACACAATCGGACTTTCCTTTGTTTGGTCTAATGTCCAGATCAGCGGAAATTCCTGTTGCAGGGAAACGGCCGCATCTGCCTTTTTCTTATTTTCCCCAATGAGCTGTGCATCTTTTTGAACCAGCTCAATATAGGTCTGCAATAATTTATAAGTGGCATCTACTCTTTTATCGTAAGCTTTGAGCATATGTGTTTCCGGCATAAAGCCGATGGTATTGTGCAAGGCGGTGTATCCCGTAGAATAACGCGGGGATTCCAGAAAACCGGTGATGCCCTGATCTGGTGTTTCTGCGACCGCATTCACATAAGGTGTCATTTCATAGCCCTTACTTTTCATCTGATCATATAGGGCCGGAATCATTTGCCCGGTCATATAAGCCGACAAGCCAGGTTGCAGTTTATCCTTATGCGTAGGAATAAGCGTCATGGTATAGGAATAGTCGGCACCATTACTGGTATGGGTGTCCACAAAGATCTCCGGTTGCCAGATATTGAAAATCTGTTGAAAAGCTGCGGAGTTGCGGGAATCTGTTTTGATGAAATCACGGTTCAGGTCGTAATTCTTGCTATTGCCCCTGAATCCATAAGCCACAGGGCCATCCTGATTTGCTCTGGACGTTCCGCTGCGGTTAAAGGAACCGTCTATATTATAAATCGGAATGATGCAAATGACTACATTTTCCGGCAATTGTTTCTTTTGAAGGAGGTCTCTGGCCAGCATCATACTCGCATCAATGCCTTCGGGTTCTCCCGGATGGATGCCATTATTGATGAGTAATATTCTTTTGTTGCTTTTCCGGAGGGTAACAGGATCAAACACTTTATCTTTTGATAGTACCAGTAGCTGTAAAGGTTTGCCAAAATCGGTCAGTCCATAATCCAGCAATCTGGCTTGCGGATAGTTTTCCGACAAAGTCTGATAATGTTGGATGGCTTCCGCATAAGTAGCCGTGGCAGTCTTCCCACTTTTTTCGTAGGGAGTTTGTTGCGCAAAGCCATTCAGTGCAGTACAAAGAAATAGCGCAGGGAGGAAAGGTTTCATTTACAGGAAGGTTAAAATATAGTTTTATCGGTAAGTCCGATACTTCCAAACTGGTACCGTAAGCCAACAGAGAAATGAGTATAAATATCAGGATTACCGGTTTTGAATTTTATAGAAGAGTCGTCGTAGCCATCCAGGCCTTCTCCCATCGTAAGGTTAGTCTGGTAATTGAAGTTGAGTAGGTATCGTGTATAACCGGAGCGGTCTGCGAAATAAAAGTTAATCCCCAGGTTGATAGGAACGAGCATATCTTTCGATTCATTTTTGCCGGGAAATGGTTTCTCCTGTTCCAGCGTGCTTTTGCGCACATTGCTAACCGAGTTCATTACTACGCCAAGGCCGGTACCGAAGTACAATCCCTTGATGCTATTGGCAAAACTTCCCGGGTTATAATCAATCATTGATCCCAAGGCGAATTTTGTATTCAGGTTAATCGCTTTATAAGAATTGATAAACTGTCGGCCATAAGGATCATTTCTCGCGTCTCCACCATTGATTTCCCCCATCTGGCCCTCTAGTCCGACACTGATAAAAGGGGTGAAATAGTAATCCAGCACGCCATGCCCTGCCAGACCAAAGTCATGTTTTTTGACATCAGTAAAAGATTGGGTAACCCCAAAACCACCACCGGCACTGATTTTATAGAAATTGGACTGAGATTTCGCATGAATAAAAGATAGAAGTGACAGGCATCCAGTGATAATTGCTTTCAAATTATTTAGCTTTGTTTTTTTTAAGACTATGCTAAATTATCAAAATAAAAACAATTCCCTTCAAAACCGATTTGCTAAATACGTGCAAATCGATACGCAATCTGACCCAACGTCAACCACGGTGCCTTCTACAGAGAAGCAAAAGAACTTAGGGAAGGTTCTTGTGGAGGAATTATTAGAAATGGGAATCACTGATGCCCATCTTGATGATTTCGGATATGTATATGCAACCATCCATTCTAATACAGAGAAGACGGTGCCTGTGATCTGTTTTTGCTCACATATGGACACTTCTCCGGACTGTAGCGGAACGAATGTTAAGCCAATTATTCATGCCAATTACCAGGGCGAGGACCTTGTCCTTCCTGATGACCATAGCATCGTATTGAAAATGTCGGAACACCCGGATCTGAAACACCAGATTGGTAATGACATCTTCACCGCCAGCGGAACAACTTTGCTTGGTGCTGATAATAAAGCCGGTTTGGCGGAAATTATGGAAGCAGCAGCTTTCTTAATGCAAAATCCAACCTACAAACACGGTACGATAAAGATTTTATTTACACCTGATGAGGAAATCGGCAGAGGCGTAGATCATGCTGACCTGAAAAAATTAGGCGCTGACTTTGCTTATACTGTAGATGGAGAAACTTTAGGTTCTATCGAAGATGAGACTTTCTCCGCAGATGGCGCAGTATTGACCATCAAAGGGGTAAGTACGCACCCTGGTTTTGCAAAAGATAAGATGGAAAGTGCCATCAAAATCTTAGCAGATGTGATCAGCTCATTGCCTTCAGACTGTCTTTCTCCGGAATCTACCGAAGGAAAAGAAGGGTTTATTCACCCGGTAACCATCAGCGGAAATGTAGAACAAGCGGAAGCACGTTTTATCTTACGCGCTTTTGATGATGAGCAACTGGAAGCAAATGGCGAAATGCTGGATGCAACCGTAAGAAATATCATCGAAGATTTTCCAAACTCTACTTATGAGTTGAAAATCACAGAACAATACCGCAATATGAAAAAGGTGTTGGATGAGTATCCTCAGGTAATCGCTTATGGAGTTGAAGCGATTGAAAGAGCAGGTATCAAACCAAAAAGACAAAGCATCAGAGGTGGAACAGATGGTTCACGTCTTTCTTTTATGGGCTTACCTTGTCCTAATATATTTGCCGGCGAACACGCATTCCATGGTAAACAAGAATGGGCTTCGGTTCAGGATATGGAAAAAGCAGTAGAAACAATTATTAATATCGCTGCGATCTGGGAAGAAAAAGCCTAATCGGCCAGATAAACTAAAAAGGGGCGTATCATGTTGATCATGATACGCCCCTTTTTTATAAATGCTGTGT
Organism: Pedobacter gandavensis; assembly: GCF_032677645.1. GTDB lineage: Bacteria > Bacteroidota > Bacteroidia > Sphingobacteriales > Sphingobacteriaceae > Pedobacter > Pedobacter gandavensis_A. Next base: position 355,095 of record NZ_JAVTSB010000008.1, read on the forward strand.
TGTTATGCTTTTAGCGAAAGTCTGGCCAGGTACTGATCCTGTCCGTCTTCGAAAATAATTTCTGGTTCCCATCCGCTGGCTTTGGCAATTTCGATCAGTGTTTTTTGATCTACATACACCCATTTGAACCAATTTCCTTTTAATCCTTTGTATTCGTACCTGAAACTCACTTCTCCAAAGTACCCATGACTAGGAAAAGGAATTTCCTGATAAAGGTAGGATAGGTCGGAACTATCGAAGATCAATTGTCCGCCGGGATTCAATAAGTTTTTAACCTGTTTTAAAAATGATTTCAATCCGGAAATCGAACCGGTAAGGCCAATTCCGTTCATCATGAAAAGCAGGGTGTCGTATTTTTGGTCTTTATAAGTCAGGATATTTCCTTCAATGGCCTGCTTTAATCCACGTTCTTTCATGATCTCTACCGCAGGGGCGGAGATGTCCATACCAGTGATATCGAAGCCGCGGTTTTGAAGCACCAGGGCATGACTGCCTACTCCTGCACCAACATCCAATACTTTCCCTTTGCAGAGTTCCATCGCTTTAAGTTCAAGCTCAGGCATTTCTGCTTCATCTCTAAAATAAATATCAACCGGCATCTCTTCCGGCTCATCGTAAGAATTATGTACCCACAGGGTTTCTGCAGGTGGTTTTCTAAACTGATCTTTTAAGGCTTCACCAAAAACGTCCATCCTGCAAAGATAAAAAAACCTTTAAGGGTTAGACCTCAAATTGCTGATGCTGTTCCGGAATAAGCACATTTTGGAAGCCTTTATCTTTCAAATGCTGCGCAAATACCTGTTGCACTTTGTATTCTCCATGAACCAGAAAAACCTGTTTTACTAAAGCAGGGTTCTGTCCGGATAAAAATTGCAGCAAATCTTCATAATCGCCATGCGCACTCATCGATTTGATAGAACGGATGTCGGCAACAACCTCATAATCCTGACCAAACAACCAAACCTGCTTTTGTCCAGCCAATAATTTGCCGGCTAAAGATCTTGGTTCCGCATAACCAACCATCAAAATCGTGTTCTTCTGATCACTGATGTTATTGCGGATATGGTGTCTTACGCGGCCTCCCTCGGCCATGCCGGAAGACGAAATGATCACACAAGGACGCGAATCTCCATTCAGGGCCTTCGACTCTTCCACGCTTTCAATGAATTTTAAACCTTTAAATCCGAAGATGTCACGGTCTACTTTCATCACTTCTTTGACACCGTTATTATAGACTTCAGGGTGATTTCTCAGTACTTCTGTAGCCTGTAACGACAGTGGACTGTCTACGTAATATTGCACATCAGGCAATTGCCCTTTCAGCTCCATCGTGTTTAGTGCGTAAAGTAATTCCTGGGTACGGCCAACACTAAAGGCAGGAATAATCACTTTTCCCTTTCTAACCAGACAAGTCTGCTCAATAATTTCTCTTAAAGTATCTTCCATTGGCGCAACATCCTGATGAAGGGAGTCGCCGTAAGTAGATTCAATAATGACATAATCTGCCTGTGGGAAGGACTGAGGGCTTTTCAATAACAAATCCCCATACCTACCCACATCACCACTGAAGGTCAGGTTTGTCGCTTTTCCATCTTCATTGATTTTCAAATGTATCGCGGCACTGCCCACAATATGACCTGCATCTGTAAAGTTTAAGGTCACATTGGGATCAATTTGAAAATCCTGATTGTAAGGAACTACTTTAAACTGTTCCAGGGTTTGCAGCACATCTTTTTCGGTATATAATGGCATTTCAGCAGGCTCACCTTCCTTCCGTTTCTTATTCGCATATTCCGCATCCTGTGTCTGAATCTTTGCAGAGTCCAGTAACAAAATCCGACAGAGGTCTTTGGTTGCAGGGGTACAGTAAATGTTTCCCCGGAATCCCTCCGAAACCAATCGTGGCAATAAACCGCAATGGTCAATATGGGCATGAGACAAGACGAGATAGCTAACCCGTGCCGGGTCGAAACCAAAAGATTCATTGAATCCTTCCGTCAGATCACCAAGGCCCTGAAATAGTCCGCAGTCCAATAAAATTTGAGTGTTATTCTTTAAAGTAACCAGATGTTTACTGCCTGTAACGGTACGTGCCGCCCCATGAAATGCGATTTTCATTAATTTCCTTAAGCTCTAACTTTAGCAATGGTGTCTTTTACCTGACCAGCTGCATCTACCAGTTTTTCTTTTGATGAATCTAACAGGTCACAAAACCAGTCTGATACTTTGTCTTTCATTTCTCCATCTTTATCTGATGAAATAATTAACGCGATGGCAGCACCAAGCGCAGCTCCAGCTAGTATTCCTGCAATTATTTTAGTTTCCTTTTTCATAAATGTAGTTTTTGATTTGTGATCCACTGGTCGTATCGCTTCTCCTCACGGATAGGGTACAATCAATGTGTTCTTTAATTGTTTATTTTCGTCAGATAGTTAACAAAGACGGTGCCGAATAGTTTGTTTCTTCTTCAGGTTGGAGCCGGAACGCTGCGGTTTTTGAGGAGGAAGGTGGGCAATTTTGAGCAGGGAAGGGCTGGATTTTGAAAAGAGATGTTGTATTTTAGTGTAAATGTTGAAGCGCCTGTCTTATTTAAATATTTTCCTGGCCATGGTCTACCTGTTGCTCTACGTAACCGGAGATAATTTGCTGTTCATTGCAGGAGTCCTTATCCTGGTGATTTTTAATGCTTTTGTGATCAAAAAGATACAGGAAGAAGGGCGATTTAATTTAATTCATGCCGGTTTAGGACTTTGCTGTCTTGGTTTTTGGGCATACCTGACACTGGGTTGTCTACATATCGTACAATCTGCGATAGAACATCAATATTTTGCCAATGTCTGGGGCTATCTGTTGCCAACCGCTTTCTTTTCGCTCTGCATCCTGCTGCAACTGATTTGCTGTCTGAAATATTATAAAGCTAAAAATTTTGTAAAAAAGGTATAAAAAGGGCTGGTTGTGGTCGGGTAGTGGTCGGGAAGAGTGGCATCTTCAGATAGGGTATGGAAAGGGGTCAGCATAGGTTGCTCATAGTTTGGTATACCTTTTACTATCCAGACCCTTTCCAATAGTTTAGTCAACCCTCTCGCAAATAAACGCTCTTTCCGACTACCGCCAAACCACTGTGCATTTTCATCAACCATAAATCGCTTCATGATCAAATGCCCGGTATTTATTTTTGTTGATATTTATTTTTGAAGGGGATCAGGCCGTTTCTAATGGCCCCGGGCTAGGTATCTCTTACTTTGCTGCGGTTATGTTTTTCCGGCCGGATTAAATAAACAAACTATCTTTCCCCAACTGTTTGGTATTTAAATAATTCTGTCTATCTTTGCAGTCCCTAAATCTTAGGGAGAATAAATAATTGTTTAACAAATTAAATACAAGCAAGTGAATACGTTAAGTTACAAAACTGTCTCTGCCAATGCAAAAACTGTTAACAAACAGTGGGTTGTTGTTGACGCACAAGGCGAGATTTTGGGGCGCTTGTCATCGAAGATCGCTATGATCATCCGTGGTAAAAACAAGCCTGAGTATACCCCACACGTAGACTGCGGAGATAACGTTATCGTTATCAATGCGGAAAAGGTTAAATTGACAGGAAATAAATTCAGCGACAAACGCTATATTTCTTACACTGGTTACCCAGGTGGTCAGCGTTTCATCTCTCCGAAGGAGTTAATGGCGAAACACCCTAAGCGTGTTATCGAGAAAGCAGTACGTGGTATGTTACCTAAAACAAAACTTGGTGCAAAATTATACACCAACCTTTTTGTTTATGCAGGTGCAGAACATCCTCATGCAGCACAATCACCAAAAACCATTACACTTTAATTAAAGGAAGAAAGAAATGTCAGTTACTAATACTTCAGGAAGAAGAAAAACTGCTGTTGCGCGCATCTATTTAAAAGAAGGCAACGGCACAATTACCGTAAACGGTAAAGACCATAAAGAATATTTCCCAACATTACCTTTACAATACATCATCAACCAATCATTCGAAGTTACTGAATTGACTGGCGCATATGATGTTAAAGTGAATGTAGCTGGTGGTGGTATCAAAGGTCAGGCAGAAGCAGTTCGTTTAGCTATCGCTAAGGCTATTGTGGAATTGGATGCTGAGAAAAAACCAGCATTACGCGCTAAAGGGTTAATGACCCGTGATAGACGTATGGTTGAACGTAAGAAACCAGGACGTAAGAAAGCACGTAAGAAATTCCAATTCAGTAAACGTTAATCTTAAGGAGACAAACACAATGGCAAGAACTACATATCAAGACTTATTGGATGCAGGTGTACACTTCGGTCACCTTACCCGTAAATGGAACCCAAAAATGGCGCCTTACATTTTCATGGAGCGCAATGGAATCCACATTATAGATTTAAATAAAACTTTAACCAAAACTGAAGAAGCTGCTTCAGCAATCAAACAGATCGTTAAATCTGGTCGTAAGATTCTTTTCGTAGCTACTAAGAAACAGGCTAAAGAAATCGTTGCTGATCAAGCAAAAAAAGTAAACATGCCTTTCGTAACTGAACGTTGGTTAGGTGGTATGTTAACCAACTTTGCTACTGTTCGCAAGTCGATCAAAAAGATGTCTAACATCGACAAGATGACTAAAGACGGAACTTACTCGATCCTTTCTAAGAAAGAACGTTTAATGATCCAACGTGAGCGTATTAAATTAGAAAGCTTATTAGGTGGTATCGCGGATCTAAACCGTTTACCAGCTGCTATCTTCTTAATTGACGTTAAAAAAGAACATATCGCTGTAAGCGAAGCGTTGAAATTGAACATTCCAACTTTCGCAATGGTTGATACTAACTCTGATCCTTCTAACATCGATTTCCCAATCCCAGCGAATGATGATGCTACTAAATCTATCTCTTTAATTACTGATGTTATCATCAAAGCAATCGAAGAAGGTTTAGACGAGCGCAAACGCGAAAAAGACGAAGAAACTGAAAAAGAAGCTGTAGCTGCTAAAGCTGCTGCTGATGCTCCGGAAGCTGCTGCTCCTGGCGCAAGAAGAAAAAAAGTTAATGCTGATACTGAAGAAGAAGGTACTAGCGAAGAAGCTTAAATAATATAATATGGGTTGTATGTTGTACGTTGCAGGTTTTTCCTTACAACATACATCGTACAACCCATAATTTTTTAAATAAAAACTTAAAAAGAAATAAGATGTCTACAGTACAAATTTCTGCAGCAGACGTAAATAAATTACGCCAACAAACCGGTTCTGGTATGATGGATTGCAAAAAAGCATTGATCGAAACTAACGGTGATTTCGAAGCAGCGGTTGATTACTTACGTAAAAAAGGTGCTAAAGTAGCAGCTTCTCGTCAGGACCGTGATTCTAATGAAGGTGTTGTTATCGCAAAAGCTACAGCAGACGGTAAACGTGGTGTTGTTGTTGAATTAAACTGCGAAACTGACTTCGTTGCTAAAAATGCTGATTTCGTAGCTTTAGCTAACAAATTCACTGACCTTGCTATTGATAAAAACCCTGCTTCTTTAGAAGAACTTTTATCTCTGGAAATCGATGGTCAGAAAGTTTCTGATATCATCATCGAAAGCACTGGTAAAATCGGTGAAAAAATCGGTATCTCTAAATTCGAAACTGTTTCAGGTGAAAAAGTTATTCCTTATATCCACGGTAACTACCGTTTAGGTGTATTGGTTGCTTTAAACCAGGCATTTGATGGTGCTGATGAAGCTGGTAAAGATGTAGCTATGCAAATCGCTGCAATGAACCCGGTTGCTTTAGATAAAGCTGATGTTGATTCAACTACTATCGAACGCGAAACTGAAATTGCTAAAGAACAAATCCGTGCTGAAGGTAAACCTGAAGAAATGGTAGAAAAAATTGCTGCTGGTAAATTGAACAAATTCTACAAAGACAGTACTTTATTAAACCAGGAATTCGTTAAAGATTCTTCTAAAGACGTTCGTAAATTCTTAAATGATACTGCTGCCGGTCTAACCGTTGTTGCTTTCAAACGTGTACAATTAGGAGCTTAATCCTTCTTTAATCATAAAAAAAATAGGGTGTCCAAAAGGCACCCTATTTTTTTATATCCGGTTTTTTAGAATCAGGCGTTATTTGATGCTGGTTTTTCTCTCCTGCTCTTTTTTTTTCTCGCTATCTTTTTTTCTTTCTTTCCGTTTTTCTCTCTTGCTTCTCTCCGCCCTTCTTTCTTCCTCTCTTTTCTTTCTCTCTTTTTTGATCAGTTATTTTCAAAAGAGAATTCCAGTTGCGATTTTAGCCCTTGAGGATGATTTGGTCATCACGGTTGTTTTTGGCCTTTTATTCCAGGCACTTGTTAATCTCTTTGGTTAGTCCCTGTCATTTGTGGCCTGCTCTTATTTTATCTTTTGAAATTTCTGATGCGTCAGGCTTTTTGAAACCTTATGTTTTCTTTTGATTGAGGAAGAGCAGGAGTAATAGGGATACGGTTAACAACATGCCTATAAACTGATGAATTAAAGCATAGGTTTTATAATCTCCGTTTACACTATGAAGTACTGCCGTAACACCGGTTATGATTTGTAGCAGAACCAATAGCATCGGTATGACGCGAATATAAGATAGATACGGATTGATTTTCCAGGAAGAAGTCCGGATATAAAGGAGTATAATCAGTACGCAAATCGTATAAGCCAGAAAACGATGCACAAACTGGATGGTCAACAGGTTTTCTGTGAGCTGATGTAGGGATAAAAGTTGTGCGGATATATTGGGCGGCGCAATTAATCCGTTCATATCCGGCCAGGTAGGAGCCGCAAGCGCAGCATGTGTCCCTGCCATGAAGGCGCCATAAATCAGTTGTACAAAAAGTAATAACAATATACTGGTGTTTAATCTCGAAAACTGAAGCCGATGCCTCATTTTTAAATTATTTAAACTCAATTTGAAGGCCAGCCATAGCGTATAAGCTAATAATAGGAGGGCAGAAATAAAATGGACGGCCAGTCTGAGGTGATTGACACTAATATCGGTGTCGTTCAATCCGCTTTTCACCATGAGCCAGCCAATCACCGCCTGGAGTAAGCCCAATAAGAAAAGAAAGAAAATAGGTAAGATCAGTTTCCGCGCTATTTTTCTTTTGACCAGGAAATATAAAAATGGAAGTAGAAAGGCAAGACCGATAAAACGTGCCCAATTCCTATGAAGCCACTCCCAGAAAAATATCGATTTATAATCTTCCAGCGAAAAATGCGCATTAACCAGTTGAAATTGGGCAATCTTTTGGTATTTAGCAAAGCTATGCTGCCATTCCTGCTCATTTAATGGCGGAAGAAAACCCATAAGCGGCTTCCACTCGGTAATAGAAAGACCAGATCCACTCAATCTGGTGATTCCTCCCAATAAAATCTGAACCATAATACAAAATGCACCGAAATATAGCCAGATGGCAATGGTACGATTGGACCTATCCTTCATAAATCACTCCCGTCCCTGGCGTTTCATTGAGTTCTATTTTACATAAGCCCGGAAAGATAGGCTTGATTTTCTCCCATAGCCATAAACTGAGCATTTCGGCCGTCGGGTTTTCCAATCCGGGGATTTCATTCAGTAATTTATGGTCTAGTAAGTCGATAACCGGACGAATGCCGTTTTTTAAATCGGTGTAATCTAAAATCCAGCCGCTTTCTATGCCCGGACTACCAGTCAGGAAAACTTTAAGGCTGTAAGTGTGGCCATGCATACCACCGCATTTATGGCCAGCGGGTACATTTGGTAAGTAATGTGCCGAATCAAAACTGAAGGTTTTATATATGATCATCTCAAATGAATAAAGTCCAAATTTCTACTTTGACCGCCTGCTGTGAAATGATGGAGATCATATTTGATAGAATGAAGCGGATTCTCTGTAGGAAGAGCAGGGTAATTTTATAGGAACTGGAATATTTTAGGGGACCTGTACATATATAGTATAGCTAAAGACAGCATCGGGGACTGCTGCCCGACTGGATTTCTCCCGCGCTGGTAGCTTTGGGAATGAATTTGGAGGAGGTCTTTCGTAGTCTGATTGCTAATGGAAAGGCTGGATAAGGCGCTTTAGATATTGCAAACTAAGTCTGAACTAAGATTTACGGACTGCTGCTCATGCAGTTAAGGATAGGATACAATTATAAAGGTAATATTGTTTGCAGGGCGGGTTATTTTTGTTACTTTTGCATCCCGCTTCGGAGGAAGGGTTTAGTATAAAAAACACACTAAAGAAGATTTGAAAGATTGCAGTAGAAGGATGTCAGAGGTTGTTTTGGCGGTTTAATCACCAGAA
>NZ_JAVTSB010000009.1:0-294208 GCF_032677645.1 Pedobacter gandavensis
AAAGGGCTACCAGCTTTTTTGTAAACTTATAAAATTATCAATTGGTAAAATCTGAGGTAATCGGTTTAATGACCGGTTGCTTCGTTAATGATTTGCTTCTCTTTTAAAGCTTCTACATTGTTTTTATTTCCAAAATTCTGAGTTTTATCGGCAAAGTATTCCAGTATGCCTACAATCGTTTCCAGGTTGTCTGAAACACGTTGGTGCATATCCGGCAGGTCTTTATCTAATCTTTTATCCCCCAATTCAATATTATCTACTTCAATCTTACCTATCTTCTGGATAATCGCTTGTTGTGAATGTTGTAAATCCTCCAACTCTCTGACTATCTTCTCCATTAATTCGAACTTTTTTAACGTATCCATACTATTTTTCGATTTAAATTAACACTCTATTGATATGGTAATAGAACCAATTACCCTGCCAGAATGTTTTCTTTTTCTCCATCCAGACCAGATTATGGCTTTCAAATTTGGAATACTGAAATCAAACTAATAACTTAGTTTATCTAAACGGCCCAATTAGCTTATCTTTCACCAAAATATTTTAGCGCATGAAAAAAATCCTGCTTTCTTTTGTAATTCTGATCAGCAGCTATGCTGTAAACGCTCAAACGACTACCGTTATAGATAAAGAAAAACTACTGGACTTTTTCCAAACGCAGCGTTACCTGGAGGCCGCACAATACCTGCAAAGCGTTTACACGGAGGACACTCAGGATCCAAAGGAAATTTCACAAATGGCTTATGCCTATATGATGGCCGGAAAACTACCGGAAGCAGAAAAGAACTACTTAAAACTTCATGAAGCAAAACCTGACGATATTGCGGGCTTATTTAACCTGTCGAACATCAACTCAAGAAGAGGAAACAATGTTAAAGCGAAGGAATACCTGATCAAAGTGGTTGCGCTGGACAGTAATAATTTCAATGCCTATAAGCAAATTGGTTTTATAGAAAGAGATAAGGGAGATATTGTACAGATGTTCAAGAATTTCAAAAGGGCCAATTCATTAAACCCTACAGATGCTGATGTCGCTTATGAAATGAGTGAGCTTTACTTCAAGATGAACAACTTCCGTCTGTCTTTAAAAGTACTGGAACCTGCTTTAGCGGCCGACAGTAGCAATATACAACTCCTTAAAATGCAAATGCCGGCAAGCATCGGATCCAAAGAATATAAAATAGCCCTCAAAACCGGAGAAAAAATAATGAGTTACGGAGACAGCTCTACATTTGTATTGACCAATATGGCAAAAACCTATTTCATACTGCTGGATTATCAAAAAGCACTGGATTACTTCTTAAAAGCAAATGTTGAAAAAGATGAAAATGAGGGGCTTTTATACAATATCGCCCTGAGTTACCGCGGGATTAAGGACTATAAAAACGCAGCGGTCTTTTTAGAACGCACCATCAAGGAGGCCATTTCCAGGAAAACATCCAGCTATTATGGTCTTTTAGGCGATTCTTATGAAAATATTGATAAAAACGACCTGGCAAATGCCGCTTATAAACGAGGTCTGTTGTTTGAAAACAATGGCAGTTTATATTATAACATCGCCTTAGTCTATGAAACCAAGTTCAATGATAAGAAAAATGCTATCAGCTATTACCAACAATACCTGAAAACAGTAAAGCCTGAAGAACAGGCTAAACTGGTCGTTTTTATCAAAAATAAGATTGAAGAACTAAAAAGGTAATTATGGACGACCCATCAAACGGGCCACATATTTACCAATAATATCAAATTCAAGGTTTACCGTATCGCCAACATTCACCTGATGGAGGTTGGTATGCTCAAAAGTGTAGGGAATGATAAAAACAGAAAACTCATCGTTTTCTGACCCTACCACGGTTAAACTGATACCGTTTACACAAACAGAACCTTTTTCTACGGTCACATTGCCGTTTTTCGAATCATATTGAAATCGGTATTCCCAGCTTCCGTCTAATTCTTCTCTTTTGACACAAACAGCAGTTTGATCTACATGCCCCTGTACAATATGTCCGTCCAGGCGTCCATTCATCTGCATACAACGCTCCAGATTCACTTTGCTACCCACCTTTAAATGATCCAAATTGGTCTTTTCTAAGGTTTCCTGAATCGCTGTTACCGTGTAAGCATCTTCTGTTAAAGCCACTACCGTTAAGCAGACCCCGTTATGGGCCACGCTCTGGTCGATTTTCAACTCATTACTCAATGTTGATTTAACGGTAAAATGAAGATTAGTTCCTTCTTCCCTGATCGCTGTTATTTCTGCTAAGGTTTCAATAATCCCTGTAAACATCTGCTAATTATATTTTGTACGGTTTCTTTTCCAATTGCTAACTTGTTGTTCCGAAGAATCCGCAAGCACTGCAACAGATTTCTTTTTATAAGTTATTGCCGCCATGACTGCTGCCATCAGCGCTTCATTTTCATCTGCAGGTTTTACCCTTTCCGGATTAAAATACCTGCTGACGAAATGGGTGTTAAAATCACCTGATTTAAAAGCCTCATGCTGCATGACAAATTTACCAAAACCCAGGGTAGTTTTTATCCCTGTAATGTGATATTCGTCGATTGCCCTCACCATTCTTTCAATCGCTTCTTCCCTGGTCTGACCGTAAGTAATCAGTTTGGCAATCATCGGATCATAATAGATTGGGATTTCCATGCCTTGCTCAAAACCATCATCTACACGCACTCCATTCCCTTTTGGGGTTTGATAAACTTCCAATGTACCTATATCAGGCAGGAAATTGTTTTCCGGATCTTCCGCATACACCCGTAGTTCAATCGCATGTCCATTAATTTTCAGGTCTTCCTGTGTATAGGAAAGTGCTTCTCCCCTGGCAATTTTGATCTGCTCTTTCACCAGGTCTAAACCGGTAATCAATTCCGTTACCGGATGCTCCACCTGAAGCCTGGTATTCATCTCTAAAAAGAAGAAATCAAGGTTCTCGTCCAGGATAAACTCTACTGTACCGGCACCTTCATAATTGACAGAACGGGCAACATCTACGGCACACTTGCCCATTTTCTCCCTGATTTCCGGAGTAAGCACACTAGAAGGCGCTTCTTCAATCACCTTTTGATGCCTGCGTTGTACCGAACATTCGCGTTCAAAAAGGTGGACAATATTGCCATGGCTATCCCCAAGGACTTGTATTTCTATATGTCTGGGAGAAGAAACGTAACGTTCAATAAATACAGCACCATCGCCAAAAGCGGAAGTTGCCTCAGAAACTGCCAGCTGCATTTGCTCTTCAAAATCACTTACCTTTTCTACCACACGCATCCCTTTGCCACCACCACCGGCAGCGGCTTTAATCAGGATGGGAAAACCGACTTCTACCGCTCTGGATTTAGCCTCTTCGATATCAGTAATCGCCTCCTCCGTTCCCGGAACCATAGGAATCTGGTATTTCAATGCCGCTGCTTTTGCAGACAATTTATTGCCCATGATTTCCATTGCTTCTGGTGTTGGACCGATCAAAATCAGACCGGAAGCTTTCACTAATCTGGCAAAAGCAGCATTTTCTGACAAGAAACCATAGCCAGGGTGAATCGCGTCAGCGCCGGTAATTTTACAGGCTTCAATAATTTTATCCCCCAGTAAATAACTTTGATTAGATGCTGCCGGGCCAATACAAATGGCCTCATCGGCATACCGCACATGGAGTGCTGTTCTATCGGCCTCCGAATAAACGGCTACCGTTTTAATCCCCATTTCACGTGCAGAGCGCATAATACGCAATGCAATCTCGCCCCTGTTGGCTATCAAAATTTTCTTCATGTAAAGGTTATTTATGGAGGGAAGGATGTAAATGTAAAATCTGTTCAATGGTATAATCGATCATTTCCGGAGAAACATCGAGATGGGTCACGAAGCGTATCTTTTTAAGCCCCATAGTACTACAGACAATTCCTTTTTCTGCCAGTAAGTGTATAATATTTTCCGTGTTAAAGCCGGTTGCAACCTCAAAAATCACAATATTGGTCTCTACAGGCATCACAGAAGCCACATAAGTTACCTGATTTAAGGCCGCTGCTAAGGCTTTCGCATGATCATGGTCAACAGACATTCTTTGCACATGGTGATCCAAAGCGTAAATTCCGGCCGCAGCCAGAAATCCCGATTGTCTCATTCCACCGCCAAATGCCTTACGAATCTTAACTGCTTTTTTGATGGTTTCTTTGCTTCCCAATAAAACGGAACCTACGGGAGCGCCTAATCCTTTAGATAAGCACACTGAAATCCCGTCGAAATATTGACCGTAATGTTTAGCAGAATCTCCGGTAGCCACCAAAGCATTAAAAATCCGGGCACCGTCCAGGTGTAACTTGAGTCCTTTTATATTACATAAGGTATGGATGGGCTCAATTTGCGACAATTGATAACAAGCGCCACCGCCTTTATTGACAGTGTTTTCCAGGACTACCAGGCTTGAATTTGGGTAATGAATATTATCTTCATTGATTTCCGGCTCTATTAATTCCGGACTAATGATGCCACGCGGGCCGTTTAACAACCTTACGGAGGCCATGGAATGGTAAGCAATTCCGCCCCCCTCATATCGATATACATGAGCGGTCTGGTCGCAAATAACCTCATCCATTGGCTGGGTAAAGCATTTAATTGCGATCTGATTGGTCATTGTTCCAGAAGGGCAAAATAGTCCGGCTTCCATATGAAATATCCCTGCAAGCTTTGTTTCCAGTTCATGAACGGTTTCATCTTCTCCGAAAACATCATCGCCAACCTTCGCAGCCATCATTGCAGCCAGCATTCCTGCCGTTGGTTTGGTCACGGTATCGCTTCTCAAATCAATCTTTATTGCCATCATATTGTATTATAGCGTGTCTACAAATATTAACTTTTTAAATGTCGTTAAAAAGAGGTGTAGTACAAAATCGACAGAGCTAACGAGATAATTACACGAATTAAAGAAATACTATTATTTTCTTTAAAAACACCGTTTAAGGCTAGTAAAACGTTTATTAACTCCCCTATGCGGGTTTTTTAAATCTATGAAAAGACGTTTTTCCAGAATTAAAATGCCATTTCTGGTAAATGCCTGATTTTAAATTTGGATTTCAAAATAACAAGTGTATTTTAGGCTTAGTGTTTTTTTAACAATATGGTAACTTTAAATCAATAAATAAAACGAGCAAAAACGCCCTTATTAGTACAATAGAGGCGGAAAATTATTTAAAAACTTTAACCAAAGAATTAAAATTATGAAAAAAAACCCTACAAAAGTGTTAGGATTATTTACTTTTATCCCGAAAAAAACAAATTAAGATGATAGTTATTGCAGATGGTGGTTCAACCAAAACCAATTGGTGTTTAATTAATGAAGCAGGCAGAAAAATTCTATTTAATACCGAGGGATACAATCCATACTTTTCAGATACCGCATATATTGTTGGTTCGTTAAGAAAGTCTCTTCCGGATCATTTAGAAACTGATAAACTTACCGAAGTAAATTACTATGGTGCAGGTTGTTCAACAGATGCCAAGCGCAAAATTGTAGCAGATGCTATGCAACAGGTTTTTCCTAATGCAAAGATCAACATAGGACACGATTTATTGGCATCATGCCGTGCTTTACTAGGTGATGAGCCTGGTTTTGCAGCGATATTAGGCACAGGTACAAACTCTTGTTTGTATGACGGTAAAGACATTACACAAAATATTGATTCTCTGGGTTATTTCCTTGGAGATGAAGGTAGTGGATGCTTTATTGGAAAAAGAATTCTTAGTGATTATATGAAAGGTTATATGCCTAAAGGATTAAGAGAAAGTTTCTATGATAACTTTGCCTTAACTAATGAGGACATTTTCGACCAGATTTATAACAAACCGCTTCCAAATCGTTTTTGCGCTGGTTTCAGCAAGTTCTTATACGACTACAAAGACAATTACGAAGATTACACCTTCTCTACAGTAGATTACGCGTTTACGGCTTTCTTCGAGAATTTGGTGATTCATTACCCAAATTACAAAGACTACTCTTTAAACTGTGTAGGATCTGTAGGTTATAGCTTCAGAGATATTTTAAGCGTTGTTGCAGACAGATATGAGATGGGCGTTGGCAAAGTAATCCGTTCTCCTATAGATGATTTAGTGGAATACCACATGACTACTGTAAATAAATAAGCAGCTGGTTTCTATACTTAAAAAGGCCACAGCATTTAACATGCTGTGGCCTTTTTACATTTTAGGTATTGGTTTTTCTTAGTTAAAAAGAGATCTCTTTGCTGAACAATTTGGCGTATTTACGCTTATCAAATTTATACAGGGTTGCGGCTCTAAAGGAAACCCCTTTTTGTTTTTCTTCCAGGTCTTTCAACACACCGAAGCTCAACATCTTCTTTCTAAAGTTTCTTTTGTCTAGTTTTTTGTTCAGAATGATTTCATACACATTTTGCAATTGCGTCAGGGTAAATTTTTCCGGCAAAAGCTCAAAAGCAATAGGCTGATGTTTGATCCTTCTTTTAATTTTCTCCAGCCCTTTATCGAAAATCTGCTGATGATCGAATGCCAGTTTCGGCAGGCTTTTTACATTGATCCAATGGGCTTGTTTCGCATAATTACTTAAGGGTTTTAAGGCTTTATCGCCTCCTAAACGCAATAATGCATAATAGGCAATACTAACTACCCTTCCCTGTGGATGTCGGTTCACATCCCCAAAAGTGTAATATTGTTCCATATATACATCACCCAGTCCGGTTAGTTCATGCAAAATACGGGAAGCCGACTGATCTAAACTCTCATCTTCTCCCACTATATTTCCTGGCAATGCCCACCAGTCCTTAAAGGGTTCCTCGTTCCTTTCTATCAAAAGAATTTTCAATTCTCCTTCATCAAATCCGAACAGCACACAATCAATCGAGAAAGTGGAATTAAACTTTGGTAAGACTTCTTTCAAAATATCAAATTTTATTTATCAAACTTATTTTTCAATCTGCCTTGAATTCTATTTAAGGCGTTAATTTATGGTAGATTATTTATTTTTCTATTCTTTTCGCTTAACCCGCTTCCTATTCTTCTCCCCTTCCCAACCGGGTTTAATCTATAAAGTTCTTAAATAATATCCTGTTTTAACAAGATTAACAGGATTTAAGTTAAAAACAAAATGAAAAGTATAATTATAAAAATAATGTTGCAAAAGAATCTTAAGGGAATTGAGGTACTGAATCGGATTTTTCAGTCGTGTTTTCTATATTGCATCCGCAAATCCTGCGGATGCAGGGATATTGAATCAGGTTTATTGATTTTAAATCTTGTTTTTTGTCGCGCGGAACACCTTAATACTTCCTTTTTATTCAAAAAGGCTAAATCATTAAAGCAACGAACAGATTTTGACGAATCTATACTAAAAAATTAAATTTTTAAACATTGAAGCAATAAAATGCATGTGCATCCTAATTACATAGGAAAATACAAAATAAATTACTTAGTGTAAAAAATACACGCTATATTCGTAATCACAAATCATGAAACCAAATATTAAAAATATCGCCGTATTGACATCTGGAGGAGACGCTCCAGGGATGAACGCCTGCATCAGAGCAGTAGTTCGTACCGGTATATACAATGGAATCAACATGTTTGGGGTTTTGCAGGGATACCAGGGCTTGATCAGCAATAACATCAAGCCAATGGACGCAAGATCCGTTAGTAACATCATACACTTAGGTGGCACCATTCTAAAAACAGCACGTTGTCTTGAGTTTAAAACTGAAGAAGGAATGCAGACTGCTTTTGAAAACTTAAAAGCCCGCGATATTGACGGCTTAGTAGTAATTGGTGGTGATGGAACATTTACAGGCGCACAACTTTTTGGAAAGAAGTTCGGAATTCGCGTGATCGGGATTCCAGGAACAATTGACAATGATTTATACGGGTCTGATTTTACTTTAGGATACGATACGGCTATAAATACCGTTATTGAAGCAATAGATAAAATCAGAGATACTGCCGATTCACATGACCGTTTATTCTTTATTGAAGTGATGGGAAGAGATTCAGGATGTATCGCCCTGAGAAGTGCAATTGCCAGTGGCGCAGAAGCGGTACTCCTACCGGAAAAAGAAACCAGTCTGGACGAGCTAGTTGCACAATTGGCCATCGGAGCTTCTACAAAGAAGTCTTCCAGCATTGTAATCGTATCTGAAGGCCATAAAGCCGGCGGTGCTTACGATGTTGCAAAAGCAGTTAAAGAACGTTTTAACCACTATGACACGAAAGTAACGATATTAGGCCACCTGCAACGTGGAGGTAGCCCAAGTAGTTTCGACCGTATTTTAGGCAGTCGATTGGGCTTTGCAGCCGTAAATGAATTGCTAAAAGGCAGTACCATGCAAATGGTTGGCTTACGTGGCAATGATATTAAGACAACAAGTATAGACGAAGCGCTAACCAGACATACTTTCAAATTGGAAAGTGACTTATTGGAGATGACTAAGGTTTTATCCATTTAATATGATAGCGGTAGTTTACAGTGGGTCTAAAACAGCATACTGGAAAATTGCACAAGATGGAAAAACCATCGCTGAATGCAATATGCCAGGTATTAATCCCTGTTTTAATGACCAGAAGTCTATACTTCAATTCTTAAACAAGAAATCGATTCTGGTGAATCACGCAGAAAGCATTAAGAAAATTTATGTTTTTGCTGCTGGTGCTTCCTCAGAAGAAAGAAGAAATGAACTGGCGGAAACGCTTGGAATGTTCTTTAGATATAGTAAAATAACGGTTAAAGACGACCTGTATGGTGCAGCACTCTCTGCCTGTTATAATAACCCTGGAATTGTAGGTTTATTGGGTAGCGGAGCAAATTGCGCTTATTACGACGGAAAGAAACCGGAGAAGAACAACTTTGGACTGGGGTATATCCTCGGAGATGAAGGTTCGGCAAATTACCTTGGAAAAACACTATTGAAGTGTTTTGTTCAGGATAAACTGCCAAAGGACTTACATAAAAAGTTTGAACTGAAGTATAATCTGGACAGGCCGCAAATCCTGGAACGTGTATACAAAAGACCTCTGGCTCAACAGTTTCTAAGTTCTTTCTTTGATTTTTTTATTGAAAACAGAAACGATAAATTTTTGTTAGGGATTATAGAGAAAGGGTTTGAGAATTATTTTAACACTTATTTATTACCCACATTGAAATTACACCCCGGTAAAGAAATACATTTTGTAGGACTTGTGGCCGGAAACTTCCAGGAAGAGCTGCGGGCAACTGCAAAAAGGCACGGACTGGAAATAACATCGATTACTAAAGAACCGATATATAATTTACTAAACTACTATTCAAATTAACAAAATGAGCAAAATTGGAATAAACGGCTTTGGCCGTATCGGCAGACTGGTTTTTAGAGCTGCTTTAAAAAGAGGATTAGATATTGTTGCAATCAATGATTTAGTTGAGCCGGATTACATGGCTTATATGTTAAAATATGACACTACACACGGTCGTTTTGATGGTACTATTGAAGTAGTAAACGGACACCTTGTAGTAAATGGAAAAACGATCCGTATCACTGCGGAAAGAGATCCAGCAAACTTAAAATGGAATGAAGTAGGTGTAGAAACTGTAATTGAATCTACAGGTTTATTCTTAACTCAGGCTGATGCTGAGAAACACATTCAGGCTGGTGCTAAAAGAGTAGTTCTTTCTGCTCCTGCAAAAGATGATTCTATCCCTACTTACGTAATGGGTGTAAATCATGAGTTATTAACTGCTGATCAAACTGTAGTTTCTAACGCATCTTGTACTACTAACTGTTT
The DNA here is from genome assembly GCF_032677645.1 of Pedobacter gandavensis. Taxonomy (GTDB): domain Bacteria; phylum Bacteroidota; class Bacteroidia; order Sphingobacteriales; family Sphingobacteriaceae; genus Pedobacter; species Pedobacter gandavensis_A. The sequence goes on from NZ_JAVTSB010000009.1 coordinate 9,788, forward strand.
AGCGCCAATCGCTAAAGTATTAAACGACAACTTCGGTATCGTTGAAGGCTTAATGAGCACTGTGCACGCAGTTACTGCAACACAAAAAACAGTAGATGGTCCTTCAGCTAAGGACTGGAGAGGTGGACGTGGAGGTTTCTCTAACATTATCCCTTCTGGAACTGGTGCTGCTAAAGCAGTAGCAAAAGTGATTCCTGCACTAAAAGGAAAATTAACAGGTATGGCTTTCCGTGTACCGGTAGCTGATGTATCTGTAGTAGATTTAACAGTTCGTCTGGAAAAACCAGCAACTTATGAGCAAATTAAAGCAGCCATGAAAGAAGCCTCAGAAGGTTACTTGAAAGGTGTTCTAGGATATACAGAAGATGAAGTTGTTTCTTCTGACTTTATAGGAGATGATCGTGCGTCAATTTTCGATGCAAATGCAGGTATCGCATTAAACGACAACTTCGTGAAAGTAGTTTCTTGGTATGATAACGAATGGGGCTATTCTAATGCATTAGCTAAATTCGTAGAGTACTACGGAAACGTAAAGTAAAACCCGTTCATACAGGTTTATATTTGGTTAGAAAAGGGATGTGTCTGGATGGAACATCCCTTTCTTGTTTTCTGACCATTCATCTGGCTTTGATATTTTTATAATAACTGATCTATGAATTGCTTTGTCCTGAATATTGGATTTGATTACATGGTTAGCAGAAAGTAGTCCTTGGGAATATGTTATGATCCGATTCTTCCCCAATCTACTTGCTACTCCATCCATCATTATTTGTTGAATACTTTGCCCGTATACCTAAAACATCAGACAACCTGATAGAACCCCTAAAAAAACAAAGGGGCTTCAAAAGGTTTCCCAACCTTTAAAACCCCTTTAGAACCAGTATTTTATACTGTAAAAAAGATTCTACTGAACTACATTTAATTCGGCAATCCCCACTCTGGTACCACCACTCGAAGAAGTAGCGTCAAACCTAAAATATCTGGCCTGTACCGGAATAATAAAATTGATATTCTTCAGATCCGGGTTCGTCGCCGACGATGTTGCAGCAGGCCCTGTACCCTTCCAGGCACCTTGTACGGTCCAGATTAAATTATCCATGCTGGTCGAAACAGTTATTCCAGTTGCATTTTCCGTGGTCGCTACATAATTGGGTACCATTACAAAACCTTTAATCTGCTGAGCGGCACCCATATCTATGCTCAGCCATTTAGCGGCAAAAGAAGAGGTACTGCTCGACCTCCAGGCTGTGGTATTAACTCCATCCAGCATGGCAGGTCCTAAAGATCCGGCAGTGGTACTACCTACAGTCGGCACCCATCCTGTTCTGGAGATAAATGTTCCGGTTAATGGGAGTTGCGCATCACTAACATTCGTATAGGTGCTTTTTACAACCACATAAACCGTTCTATAGTTATCACTGGCTTTTGCCCCTTTGTCCTTACCCGAAATATCCCTTATTGAAACTGGCAGGAGATAGCCGTTGACATCATTTAATTGCAACCTGTTCAGCAGCTGGATTCTCAACGAATCTGTGGAGACCATGCTACCAGCGGGAATGGTAAGCGCAGAACTGCCTACAATTTTATAGTTTGCGGCAGGCAGCAATACATAGTTTGTTTTATTTGTACTGTTATAATTACCGACCAGACTTTCATCCGTACTTATATTTACCTGCACATCGGTACTAATTCCCCGTGTTAAATAAGCAGGGAATTTAGCGATAGAATCACCTGATACCGTCAAAGGCGTTCTTATAAATGCCAGATTAGCAACATGCACATCCCCTCCATCAGTTTTGATAAAAGCCGAAAGCTCTTTAGAATCCAGAACTCCATCTTTTTTGCAGGCATTTAAAATTAGTATGCTGAAAATGGTTGCATACCAGAACTTATATCTTGCTTTCATATTTTAATATTTTAGGTCAATGAATTAACGAACAGCAGGATTCATAATTTGAATGGCCTGTCTGGTAAATTTAAAGTCGGGATTGAGCGGATATTCATATTGGGCCAGATAAACACCCGTTCCACCTTTACGTCCTTGCGTAGGTTGCCAGTAAGCCATTCCTAATAGTGAAGGGATTACGCCACGTACCGGATCAGTAAAGTTTACCCCTCCTTTTTCCCAGTAACTCTCAAAATTTTCCGCTACTATAAACTTCCTGATTGGAAGCGTTCCGAAACCATATTGAACAAACCTGTTTTGAAGGTTTGTCGGAGAATTAGCCGCATAAGCCTGTTGAACGAGATAATCGATATATGGCGCAAGCTCAGGCGTACTTTCCCCATCAATAATCAATAGTTTACCAGTACCTGAAAGCGGACCAAGATATTTGGACAACGACTTATATAAAGCTGTTGTGAGGTTGGCACCGCTTATTCCATCCTTACCACTTGTAAAAATCCCGCCTTGTCCGAAATGTGGTTCATAATCAATATCAAAACCATCCACCCCATTCAACTTCACTTCAGCATCAAGATCTCTGGCTATGCTATCTAAAGCAACCAGAATCGGAAGCTTCGGATATTTTGCCAGCAGCGCTGAGGAGATATGATCCGCACCACGAACCAGTACGAATCTTGTTCCTTTAATTTCCTGTGTTTTTTTCAGCACATTGTGATTATAGGAGCCTACCGGAGGGCATCCTCCCCATAAGCTCACAATATCAACACTATCAGGGATCTGATCCATTACACCTGGTACATTTGGATTTCCCTCACCACCAGTTGCTCCAAACCAACCAAAAAACACTTGATGATCCGTTTTTTTATAGGCCCTTAAATTGGCAAAATAATCATCAGATCTTTGAAGCACCTGTTTCATAGGTATATTTTCAGGCGTATTTTCTTTCGAACACGAAAAGAAGGATAGGCTGATGACCAGCATACCGGCCATTATTAATAACTTATTCATACTCATAACGATTGCTTTATGTTACGTTTTTAATTTTATCAAATGTTAATCAGGACACCTTACAACCGGAACCCATTTCACAGTCCCACCTATCGTTCCGGTATGTCCATGTCCGGTTGCATCGGCAACGGTAATCCCTTTACCTTCATTAAATTTCCAATAGCCATACAGTCCATTAGAACCCGGATTTACAGCACACATTCCACTGCTTATTTCTGCCTGAGTCAGTGTTTTTGTCCAGAACCTAAGTTCCTGTACCTGCGCTGAACCTCCAAAACCCATGGTTTCCAGATTGAACTTAGTATTGGCCGGGGCCGATGTTGTACCGTCTAGTTTTCCATCTACATAGATTTTAAAACTATTTGCCGCACCATCAAAAACATAAGCAATATGATACCATTTATTGGTTAAAAACTCGGTAGTTGAGGAAGGTTGTATCCCCCCATATTTTACCTGCAACTGATTTGGTTTAATGACCACATCACCAAAACGGGAATAGATTTCAGAAGAACCGGCATAAAACAAAGCCATATTATTCTTAAAAGCTGAAGTCACCCTAACCCTCATTTCTACGGTAAACTGAGTCAAATCCTTGATCGGATCAGGTAGCGTAAACGTCACTCCCGTAGAACCGGCATCCAATGCCGAATTGATGAGCACCCGATTGATCACAATGTAAAAAACCTTTGAGGCATCTATAACCGGGATACCCGATGAAGCATTTTTAATCGCAATTGGGATCATATACAAGTCGCCATCTTTTATGGTCGCATCCAAAGGAGAAACCGTTATTTTTATCGCATTCGAAACACTTGCCCCCGCAGGAATAACAGCCGTATTGGCCGACAAAGAATAGAACTTTTCAGGTAGCGCTTTGTACTTTGTATTGTGCTTCCTATTAAAATCCGCCACCACATTGGTATCAGAAACGTAAGAAATGTCAATATTTTCTGGTGTTATCGCCGAAGAACTAGAGGTCAAAGTAATTGAACCACCCATATCATCAACGGAAACAAAGCCCTGAACAGATTCGGCTGCATTTGTAATAAACAGCCCCCTGGTTTCTACGTCATTTTTCTTACAGGCGAAAAATAGTACCAGGATCAAAGCAGGTATAATTTGATATAAAATGTTATATTTTTTCATAATCATGATATTATTGTCTTTAAATACTACGGTTTTTTATCCCACCACAAGCGTGTTCCACCATTATCCGCGCCACCTAACAAGGTTATTCCCTTGCTAATCTCTGCTCCATTTTGCTGATACTGAGCCAAAGGATAAGGTAATCTGCGAACCTGCTTCACTACATCTATATTCCCCCTATTCAAACTGATCGGGAAAATTTTAGGAAATCCTGTTCTTCTGAATTCGCTCCAGGCTTCCTGTCCATTTGGATACAGAGCCAACCATTTTTGAGTAATAATTCGCTCTAATTTGACATCTAACACGGCGGCATCATCCCATTTTATGGTAATTGAAGATAATGCAGCACGACTATTTGAGCTCCCTCCACTTGCAAAATCAGTATAGTCTTTAGGCTTTGCTGTATTGTCTGCAAGATACCCTGCCGGCATAGCCACCCCGGCTTCCGAGAAAGCCGTAGTAATACCTGTTTCATACCATTGTTTTACCGTTCCGCCAACATTCCAACCGCGTAATACGCCTTCAGCCTTTAAAAAACACACCTCAGAAGCCTGCATCCAGGGCATCGGGGTCTGATCGGTTACATTTAATTCAGAAAATGGCTGATAAGAAGCTCTGGTTACATTGATCCCGCTACGGATACCTAAAAATTCTGAAGTATGCGCTGTTAAAGTGGCTGTTTTAAACCAAACAGCTATTCTTGGGTCATTATAACCTGTTAAAATAGATTGCATAGAGGCCCCCATCCTGGCTTCTTTATAATCCTGCGTGAGTGTACGTAGGGGATTAGAATAATTAAGTGCGCCGTTTCCTGGTTTAAGACCTTGTAAGGCATTATCTGCAGCCGTCGTAATCATACCCGCAGGGTTAGTCAGCGCTTCCTCCGCATATGATTTTGCTTTATCAGGAGCGACATAAGCAATTCGAATGGCAAGTCTTAAGATTAAGGAATTTGCAAATCTGGCCCATTTTAAATAATCACCAGCATAGATCAGGTCGTAAGATTTTAAAGGTGTTCCGGCACCAGCACCAAGCTTAAACAACATATTTCTTGCTTTAATCAAGTCGCCAAAAGCCGATAAATAAACACTTTCCTGACTTTCATAAGCCGGAGTAAAAGATCCTGAAGCTAATGAACTCGCAGGAATTGGCCCGTAGCTATCTGTCGCCTTGATCAATCCCGTTACTTTAATGATCTGCGCGACCGAAAACTGTAAAGAGTCTCCTGATAGTGCGCTCAGGTCTTTGATGTTTTTCCAGGCAGCCATCAACTTGCCGCTCAGTGTAAACTGCTCATTCACCCAACTCAGGTTAAAAGCATAGGTCAGGTTGTTCGAATTCCCACCCCAATCACCAGCTTGCCCCATATAGCCCGAAAAAGAATCTCCCGCTAAATTATAGCCTACCTGATAACTGTTTACAAAATCGGTTCTGCCCGCAGCATCTCCCGCCGGTAAGACCGCATTGATCATGGCTGGGAAGTTTTTACCGGAAGCATAATTATCAGCTTCCTGTTGTGCTAAGGTAGACAGATATGGATTTGTATTAAATTCTTCATATTTTTTTGTACAGGCAGACGATAGGACTACCAGCCACAACAATAATATTTGTATCCTTTTCATGTTCTTTTAAATATTTTGTTCAAACTAAAACTGTGCAGTTACACTGAAACCAATGCTTCTGTAACTGGGCTGACGGAAATAGTCAATACCTTGATCATAAGTTCCTGTAGAAGATGTTGATTCAGGATCGAAGGGTGATTTGTTGTAAAACATGAACAGGTTACGTCCAGTTGCGGAAACTTTGATATGATCTATTTTACCACCTAAAAATTTCGCCGGGATGGTATAACCAAATGCAGCTTCTCTCAACCTTACATTGGTAGCACTATATACATAATAACCGCTCATTCCGACTGTAGCGCCTGAAGCAGCCCCCAGTAAATTGTAAAATTTCTCTACATCGGCATATTGCTTACCATATATTGTCACAGCGCCACGATCTCTGTCTTCCGCCGACTTTTGAGATACGCCGTAAGCATCCATGATAGACTGGGTGTAAGAAACGCCAACTCCCCCGATACGGGCATCAACCAAAAATGAAAGGCTAAAGTTTTTATAGGTAAAATTGTTTCTCCATCCAATATTATAATCAGGTGTAGAACGACCAATAAAACGTCTTGGAATGGTTATTTTTTCGATGTTACCATTCCCTGGATTCACCCAAAGGTTCCCCTGATTATCTTCACGCAAAGCTTGAGAAATATACAAATCGGCTGTTGATCCTCCCACCGCTAGTAAGTTTTGTAAATCTCCGATACCTCCCATGTTGGTACTGTCGCGGCCAAAAACTTCTTGCGTCACCGGATTTTTATATCCTTCAGAAAGACGTTTTATTTTGTTCCGGTTAAGCGTGAAAATTGCGGATGTTGTCCAGTTAAAATCTTTTAAACTGGTACTATAACCTAAAGTGGCTTCAATACCCTGATTTTGAATATTTCCTGCATTATAATAGAATACAGAATAGATATTTCCGGTTAATGGTTGTGAAAGTAATTGATTAGTAGTGTTCGACTTATAGACAGTTGCATTTAAACTCAGTTTATTCTTTAAAAATTTCAATTCTAAACCTGCTTCATAAGATTTCGTACGTTCAGGTTGGAAATCCGGAAAAGGAGCAGGTCGGTCCGCGCTCGGATCTACCAGCGAAAAGGTAGGGAAACTTAAATTAGGTGGATTACCTACTTCGGCATAAGAGAACCTCACTTTCGCAAATGAAAGCACTGAAGCCGGTATCTTAAATGCATCGCTGATCACACTGGAAATCCCTACTGAAGGATAGAAGTAAGATTTTTTATTGGCGATTGACAACTGTGAAGGCCATTCGTACCGACCTGTCGCATTTAAAAATATCATTTTTTTATAGTCAAACTCCGCAGTAGCAAATCCCGATTGCAATTGTTTATGCAAATAAGTCTGTGAAGGTACATTGACTGTATTTTCCTGAACAGAGTAAAAATTAGCTAGCCTGGCCAGCTTTCCACCACCCAAAAGTCCGTCCGCTTTATCATCCTGATAACTCCCTCCTACATTGGCATTAAAGCTCAGCTCAGGTGTAATATTCCGGTTTATGGAAGCGATTAAATCGATATAAGAGTTTTTCAATAGATTCTTACCACTGGTATAAAAACCAAACTCCGATGCAAAAATTCCATCTGTTCCGGCAGGACGTTTTACTTCGCTTTGTACGTCGCTGTTATCAATACGCACCCTTCCCACAATATCCAGCCAATCCAACACCTTGTATTTGGCCGTTGCACTTAGCATATAACGATCGGTCTTGTTGACATTTGATTCTGCATCAGTAATCCAATAAGGATTTTGAATGCTCAATCCCTGGTTTCCAAAAGGCCAGAACTGCGTTGAAATTTTGCGGTTGGGATCATATCTGGAATACACCTGATACTTTCTGATATCATCACCCGGAGGGAATAAATAAATCGGGATTAAGGGATTGTGATATTGCCCCTGAGCAATCATATTCTGATCGTCAGTTTTGGCATACATCACCCCGAAATCAATCGTCAGCCGATCCGTTAAATTAGCCGTATGTCTCAGGTAAAAATTATACCTGTTGTATTCATTTTCACGGATAATTCCATTCGCATTGTTCATACCTGCGGAAAAGAAAGTCTGACTTTTTTCCGTTCCTCCGGATAAACTCATCGCGTTAAACACATTGGAACCGGTCTGAAAGAAATCTTTAGGTTTGTAACTAGAAGGTGTTTCTAATTTCGCCCCCCAGCTGGTCATCTGTGCATCATTGGCCTGACCATACGTGTTCTGAAAACGAGGCATCACAAATGGAGAAAAGAAATCAGTGCTATTGCTTAAGTTGATTTTCATTTTCCCGATGCTACCCTTTTTTGTCGTCACCACGATGACACCGTTTGCCCCCTGATTACCATACAATGCCGTGGCCGAAGGGCCTGTAAGCGCCGATATACTTTCTATATCTTCCGGGTTAATGCTGGAAATACCTTCTCCACTGACCACACCTGCAAAAGGGCCTCCTACGACTCCTCCGCTGCTATTCGGAATGGGAATACCATCTACTACATACAATACATTGTTGTTTCCGGAGATAGATTTTACACCACGCATCACCACTCTGCTGGCACCGCCAATACCGGATGAACTTGGGTTAATCGTTACCCCAGCCACCTTACCTGCAAGTGCATTTACAAAATTGGCGTCCTTATTACGGGTTAGTTCATCCCCTTTTAATTCCTGGACATTATATGTTAATGACCTGACTGATTTTTTTAGCCCCAGTGCGGTAATCACCACCTGGTCCAGTTCATTTTTCTCTTCGGTCAGCACCACCTCAATTTTGGTTTGGGAACCAACTTTAAGTTCTTTCTTTAAGTAACCTACTGAGGAAAAAACAAGCACATCTCCGGCATCGGCCTCTATAGAAAAAGCACCCGAAGCGTCGGTTAAAGCCGCCTTATTGCGCTGTTTATTGAGCACCGAAACACCAGGAATTGCTAAACCTGCAGTATCCTTAACGGTTCCGGTAATCTTTTTGTACTGATAACCATTGATGGAGGAGAATAGCAGTTTGACCAAGTCTTCTTTTGGCGAAATGACAATGTAGTTGTTCCTGATGACAAATTCGAGCGGCTGATTTTTCAAAATCGCACTCATCGCTTCTGTCACCGTACTGTTTTGAAGGGAGACATCAATGGAGCCTATTTTTTTTATCGTCTTCTTTTCGTAGATAAAACTATAGCCGCTCATTTTTTCAATCCTGGAAAAAACAGCTTCTATTTTAGCGTTTTTTAGTTGAAGATTGATTTTTTGTGAATAGCTTTTAGCCGAGACAATTGTGGCAAATGAAAACAGTAATATTACAGTAATTTTCATGACGATCCAGGTTTTTGATCGGTTGATTGCTCCAAAAAAATCCAATGTTTTTTTGTTTTTAGCATTTAATCGCATAGATTTGGTTAGTTAGGGTAAGAAATTTTCCTTCGTGGGAAACAATTATTGAGCCTTATACTTTTGCCGATTTGCCTGCCAGCAGATCGGTTTTTTTTGAGGCCATGGTTTAGGTTTGCGCTATTTCATAACTGTCAGTGTTTTATAATCTAATTTAAAATGGACCTGTTTAGTTAGTTCGAGTAAGCTAATCAGCTCAGCCAAACTAATATTTCTGGGTAATCTGGCCGTAAAATCGGCCTGAACATTATCTTTATATACTACACGTACATTGTACCATTTTTCAACCTGTTTCATCAATTCAGGTAAACTAATCCCTTCCGTACTGAAAAAACCATTTTTCCAGGCGATCACCTGGTTTACATTGACCTCATTTACCAGATTAATATTTTTATCGGCCTTGTTTAAGATGGCCTGTTGTCCGGGTAAGATTTTCGCTATCTTATCCTCAACTTTCAGCACAACAGCGCCTTCCAGCAGCGTAGTATTAATTTCAGTTTCCTCCTGATAAGCACTGATGTTAAAATGTGTTCCAAGTACAACGACCTCCGTCTGGTTACTCATTTTAACTTTAAATGGTTTCTTTGCATTTTTAGCGACTTCAAAATAAGCTTCTCCGGTTAACTCCACATTCCTTTCCTTTCCCACAAATTGGGTTGGAAATTTTATTTGTGTACCTGCATTGAGCCAAACCTTTGTTCCGTCTGACAGATAAATCTGGAATTGCCCGCCATTTGGTGTTTCGATGGTGTTTATCGTAGCTGGCCCATTTTCTTCCCCCATCACATGATAGACTAATTGGCCATCTGATGTTTTTGAAATTGAAATATTACCCTGTTCAACCAGTACGCCATTTGCAGTGGTATCAAGGTCGATTTTCTGACCATTACTCAGAGTCAAAATCGCTCTATTCCCTCCGGGAGCAATGTCCTGTGTTTGCAATGCCAATAAATTATGTTGTTCTTTTTTATAGAAGAAAAATCCCAGTCCGAGTATACCCAGCATTAAAACTGCCGCATACTTCGTCCAGTTGCTGCTAAACTTCCATAACTTACGAACAGGTACTTCCGTATCTGCAGGCTGGTATACATTGTTAAGTATCTTTTCTTTTATTTCCGGAGTAAATTCCAGAATGGACTGATCAGTCTGGTAGCTAGTTTCCATGAGTTTAACCAATGGCTCATCAGATTTCAATTCGGCAACAAGGCGCATAAATTCTGCACGCTCTTCAGGAGTAGCGGTTTTATCAAAATATTTGCCGAACAAATAATCTAATCTGGAATAGGACATCTGGTTAGGATTTTAAAGCCGCAACAGGCTGCTTTATACTAAAGACACCTAAACTAAAAAAAGGTGGTAATGGGTTTTAACTTTTTTTAAAAAAAGATTCCACACAACAATATGGAAATCACCACTTCATCCATATGGCTATGTACGTACTCCTTAATGGTTTTAGTGGCCAGATACATATGTTTTTTTACCGTTTCCGAACTCAGGTTGAGTTGTTGCGCAATTTCCTCATATTTTAACCTTTCAAATCTGCTCAATTGAAAGATTCGTTTTTGCTGTGGTGGTAACCCTTCAATGGCCTGATCAATCAGCAAACGGAAATCTTCATAAACATCATTTTCCTCTTCCACACGCAGATCTGTTTCCAGTTCCTTTTCGAGCGATTGAAAATGGCTGCTATATCTGGCTTGCTTACGCAGCTGGTTTAAAGTTTTATTCCTGGACAGGATGAACAAATAATTGCTAAAACTGCTGATCCCGGGCAGGGTTTCCCGCTTAAGCCATACCTTAATAAAAACATCCTGTACAATTTCTTCGGTAATTTCTATCGATTCTGTAAGCTTAAAAATATAAGCAGCCAATGATTTATAATACCATTCAAAAAGGATCGTAAAGGCACGTTTGTCCCCTTGGTGGATTTTTAAAATCAGTTCCGCTTCATTAGAAAGAGGTGCTATAGCCATTGAGGTAGTCGTGGTTAGGTATCCAAATCTAATTATCTAATTATAAATTCCAATAAAAAAACAACTACGGAGTACAAATCTGTAAAACAAGATGAATTGCTGTCAATCCCAGCCTCCAAAGCAACAAATCTTAGCTTCGTATTCCGGAAAAAGGTGATAGTTTTTTCATAGAGCCTTTAGTTTCTGGGGCCTTGTCAGGGCCTTTACCCTCTTTAGCTCCGGCCTTGCCCGGCTTCCAGCCCCAGCATAGCCGCAACAACAGCCCAAAAAAGCTTCAATTCCACCTGAAAACCATAACAGCTTATTCCCATTCTTTTTTATATTTGTAAGGAAACAGAATTAATTTCTTTCCGCTTAATTATGAAAAAATCCCTGCTTGCACTCTCCCTGATCATCCTGATGTTTGGCTGTAGTAAAGACGAAGAAAAAACAAAAGTTTACAGCCCGAGAGTTTTAACTAAAAACGAATCCTTTAATCACTATCCTGAAAAAAAGGGCGATTCGATCACGCTATACCAATCAGTTGATCCGAAAGAAGGAGGATTGATGATTATAAAATTCAGAGACAGCTCCATAAGCATACAAGCTGATCCTAAAAAGGCCAGCAATCGCTTTTCTTTTGCAGAATATATCAATAGCCAGAAAACAGCTTTATTGGTTCAGATTGCAGATGAAAACGGATTGGCTGCTCCTTCCTTTATCATCTCCTTAAAAGACGGTGTGGGACTGGAAGTGGTGAGTTTAGACCGCGAAACAAAACCTGGTCCGGGAGAAAAAGCCGGTATGGGTCTAAGTAGATTGGGCCGTACAGGTCACCTGGTAAACAATGATTATTTTATCAGAGGCGTAACGGGAAAAGCTTATGTTCTGAAAAGACAAGATCCGGAACAACGAATTGATGGTAAATTCTTATTGCTATCGCCAGACAGAAACACGATTGTTTTCGCCGCTCCAAAAGCCTTATACCAGGTAAATTATATTGCTGATGAAACTTCAACACTACCTTTACCGGGAGATCAGCCTGCTACCTTAGCCGTGGTGTATAACGACGTTCAAAACAACTATAGTTTTCAGACAAACAAACAAGGTGTTTCCTTTTTGAAAAAGAATGATAACGACAAAATTGTCGACATCAGCGATTTTAAAAAATAGGTTTATACGCCAAAATCATCCAGGGAGTAAGGAAGTTCCTCACAAAAGAAGCCGTTGTTCAGAAGGATATGCTTCACCACAGCAACAGCCGGAATAGAACTTACTACCCTTAAAATTTTATCGACATCTTCAAAAGCAAAGGACCAGTTTTTATCTCCAAATAAAGTGTCCATCACCGGTCTGATTTCCGTTAAATCTTTGGAATCCTGTACCGATGTTTTAAAAATCATAATATTCATGGTGTTTCGGTTTAATGTTTAGGAATAAATTTCCCTAAAAATGTAACTTCCAGGGCTTATAGAAAAGTACCGGCAGTTCAACCCAATGAAAAAACCGACGAATAGCGGAAAATTACCGGTGAACGATTTTAATCCTCCACAATATTACGCTTAAATTCCGGTTATTTTTACTAAATTTGTTAGTAATGAGATTATCAGGAACAGCAGATTTACCTTTGCATTATGGTCATTTACCAGGTTGGCTAACGGAACGGATGACCCGCCTCGGTTTAGCCATTACGGAGTCTATCATTGCCGAGTATGGTACTGCCGAAGTATTACGCCGCTTAAGCGACCCCTTTTGGTTTCAGAGCCTCGGAGCCGTTATGGGGATGGACTGGCACTCTTCCGGCATCACCACTTCTGTGATGGGTGCATTGAAAGCTGCCATCAATCCTTACAGTAAGGAACTGGGCATTTACATTTGCGGTGGCAAAGGAAAAAGATCCAAACAAACTCCGGAAGAACTCTTAAAGATTGCCAATCAGACAGGCTTAGACGGAAACCACCTGGTACGCTGTAGTAAACTGAGCGCAAAAGTGGATAATACCGCGATTCAAGACGGATTTCAGCTTTATGCGCATAACTTCATCCTCAATAAAGAAGGCGTTTGGACGGTTGTCCAGCAAGGAATGCATGCGCATAACGGAACAGCGAGAAGGTATCACTGGCATGCCGCAGCAATCCGGTCTTTTGTGGAAGAACCCCATACCGGTGTTTGCGGAATCCATCAGGGAGAAATTATAAACCTCGTTGCAAAAGCAGCTGCCCCCGCTCAAAAGTCTATGCTGGCCATGACGATGGAACATCCGGACCGCATGATGAAGGAAGCAAAAAAGCTGATCATGCCCAACCACCATGACGTAAAAGCCAAAGATGTAGACCTGAAACGCCTGGGTGCCATGCTCTGGTTAACTCAGGAAAAACAACCGGCAGATTTTGAGGAACTGCTGTTATTGCAGGGTATGGGGCCAAGAACCTTACAATCACTGGCCCTGGTGAGCGAAGTCATCTATGGAACACCTTCCCGTTTTACAGACCCCGCACGTTTTTCTTTTGCCCATGGCGGAAAAGATGGTCACCCCTTTCCAGTTCCTGTACAGATCTACGATGAAACGATTGAGGTACTCAGTAAAGCGATTCAACAGGCAAAAATAGGGCAATCTGATAAGCAAAAAGCCATTCATCAATTGAGTACTATTGCGCGAAATGTTGAGAAGGATTTTATTCCAAATGATAATTTTGAGGCATTGATTGAAAAAGAAAGGAGAGATTCCTGGAAATATGGCGGAAAAACGGTGTTTGGGGATACTAAACCCAGACAAGAACAACAACTCCGCCTTTTTTAGGCTAAAAAAATACTAATTATCTGTTTAAACATCTTATTTATTTAGAGAAATAAACGCTATTTATGGGCTTGGCTATTCATTTATAATAGATTAATTCCGTTATTTGTTTTGTTTAGTTTAAAAACCAACTACAGCACACATTAATGCAGTTTAAACAATTCTCCTGGCAAATTGCCTGGGATTACCCGCCATTCAGACTTAAATTTATCCTGGGGATCTCTATTCTTGCCCTGATTCTGCTTTTTATCCCTCATTTTTTCGCTTTTGTGGAAAACAGAGAGAAAGGATTTACACTAAACGACTGGTTGCTGGAACAAATCCCTGCAGTTGATGTATCCTGGTGGATTTTTGGCATTCTCTACGGGATGGCTTTATTCTTCATCATACGCATGTCGAGAAACACCTCCATTTGCCTCACCGCCCTGTGGTCGTACATATTTCTCTGCACCGCAAGGATCATTACCATTACTATTGTTCCCCTTCATCCCCCAAAAGATATCATTGATTTAATAGATCCTTGTTCTGTTCTTTTTTACGGTGGAAACGTGATCACTAAAGATCTTTTCTTTTCTGGTCATACTGCAACGATCTTTTTAGGCGCTTTGTGTCTTGAAAACAGAAAAGAAAAAGTAATCGCTTTTACTGCTGCTGCAATTATTGGCGTATTGCTGCTGGTTCAGCATGTACACTATACAGCTGATGTGATTGCTGCTCCATTCTTTAGCTGGATCTGCTGGTATTTCGGGAAATCAATTCAAAAATTATAAGCTTAAAAAAAAGCGGAAACAATTCCTGAGAACTGCTTCCGCGAGAAGAGATTTGAGAGCTCCTGTATCTTTTAGATTTTATTTGTTATCGGTTTAAGTGCTTTAATGAGGCTATTGGTATAATGAAAATCCTTATCCAGATTGATGTTAAAAAGCATCATTCCACCTTTTAAGCCGTTATCCGGCTGCCATTGTGAAAGCTGAATCGCTTCAGCCAGGGACGTTGGCTGATGCCGTCCCGGTTGTACGCCAAACAATAGTTTTTTACTCCCTACCAGACCGCTGTACAATTCAAACTGATTGATCATCGTTTCCATATCCCAAAGGTATCCTGCCAATGCAACGTAATCAAAACAAGCATTGCAACGTTTCAACAATTGTTCATCCGCATAATACTGATAGGTCACATAACTCATCGTTTTCCCTGTTGAAGATTTGGGTCCAAAGTATTTAGACAGCTCCATGATGACATTGATAAACGTATCATCAGGAGCATCCCCCCCCATTTCAGGATCTACATCTATCCCATCCAGCCCCCAGATATTGACCACCAGTTCATAAACTTTGGCTGCAAAATCCACTGGATCAGCAATCGTATTCCAGGAGATTTTTGGATGAACAGCAGTCGCAATTGAAGCCATCACTTTAACACCCCGATGTTGTTGAATACGAACTCCCCGCAGAATATTCTCCCAGCTTATCCCATTACTCGTGAGGTATAAATGTTGTAATGTTTTATCAGGATCCAGATTAAGGAGAAATAAATTAATCACATCAATCCCATCGGGTAATTCTTCAATAATCATTTTTTGATTCGCATAACCTAACCAGTAGGCAATAAACAGAGGATCCGGGGCTTTCATAGATAAAATGGACGTTAAATATACTGGTTCAATAACAGATAAAGATCAACAAAGCATGGAACCTATAAATACGCTGGAATACCTGAATGAATAAACAGGTATTTATACCCATCTAAATAACAGAATCGTAAGAAATTTGAATTAACTGTAAATAATCTGTAAGCTTAAAAAGGAATGTTTTATTTTAGATTAAGAATTTGAAACAAACTTCTCTAAACAAACCAAAAAATTATTCAAAAAACATGAAAGAAGAAGCGCCTAAACACGACAAAAGCATTTTTGAAATTTCTTATGCTAAAGCTAAAAAAATCACTACTGCCTGGGATAAGCAAGGTCATTTTATCAAAGGCTACCTGGTTGATGCCCAGGAATTGAGAGACATGGTGGATCAGGAAGGCGTTAGCTATGTAAGGATGTATTTTGGATGGGATGATCAGATGGAAGAAGGAAGACAACAAAGAATGATTATGGTTCCTACGGATAAATACGGAAGTGATCTGATCCCTGAAGGAGCTAAAACTGAAAACTCAGAAGAAGAAAGTAATATCTTTGATTTCACGATGCCTTGTCCACCAACCTGCTCACCTACACCAGGTCTTTAATTTAAATAATGGCTTCAACACTCGAAAAAATTTACTTATACTTTTCAATGGGCATCATCATTTGCCCATTGATTTTGGCGTTGATCAACGTTAAATCTTACCCGAAAGGACTAAAAGTGATCACCTTATATTTGGTATGTATCGCATCGATTGGTGCTTATAGTGCCTGGTTATGGGCACAAAACAAAAATAATCTCCCGGTATTACATGTTTATACGATGGTAGAATTTACCGCCATCATGCTGTTTTATCAGGTGATCTTCAAGATTTATATTGCAAAGAAATGGTTTGTGCTGCTCATCGCCGTGTTCCTCGCCTTCTGCCTGCTTAATGCCACGTGTATCCAGGATTGGAAAATATTCAATACTTATCCACGTACCCTGGAAAGCATCCTGGTCATCAGTGCCTCTTTATATTATTACTATAAAATCACCCGTCAGACTTTATATACACAAATTGAAAAAAGCCCTGTATTCTGGATCAATACCGGTTTCTTCATTTACTTTTCGGGAAGTTTCTTATTGTTTACCATCAGCAATTATATCCTGCCATATAGCTTTAAATTCAATATGATGGTTTGGCAATTCCATGCCTTCCTTTCTATTGTCAACAATATCCTAATCTTTATTGGCTTATGGCAACACAAGAAAACATAGATGTTTACTTCTTTCTCTTTACAGGAATGATTGTGATGTTTATCCTGAGCGCTGCCGTTGTGGTGCTTTTCTTCGTCTATCAGAAAAAATTCTTCCATCAACAGGTAAATCTCAGAGAAAAAGAAGCAGAATACCAGCAAAAACTACTGCACAATAACATCGAAAAAATAGAGGAAGAAAGACGTAGGGTTGCAAAAGATTTACACGATGAAATAGGTAGCATTTTTTCTACAATTGGCATAAAAATCATACAGTTCGAGAAGAAGAATAATGGCCCGGGCATAGCTGTCGGTGGCATGGACTTCATCAAAGAAACCAAATTACTGGTGGATAAAGGGGTGATGAGTGTGAGGCGTATTTCTCACAATATGATCCCAAATGAGTTGGAAATGTTCGGAATTGCCGCAGCAATTGAAGAATTATGTTTCCAGATAGAAGGTTCTGATGGACTGGATGTCAGCTTTGAAAGCGAAGGTCTTGATAAATGTGCCGCTGCAGAAATAGAACTTGCCCTTTACCGGATTACTCAGGAACTGATCAGTAACACGGTGAAACATGCGCAGGCAAAACACGTGGAAATACAACTGAACTGCTCAGAAATGGAAGTGATTTATCAATATAAAGACGATGGAATTGGCTTCGACAAAGATTTGGTTCGCAGAGGATTAGGCATACAAAACATCACCAGCAGGGTAGAAATGAACGGCGGACAACTTACCCACCATACCGGCACTTCCGGTTTTGGCGTCTCCATCTATTTTCCTGCAATAACTAAATAACATGAATAAATTGATAAGAATTGCAGTCACGGATGATCAGGTGATGTTTAGAGAGTGCCTGGTGAATAACATTAAAAGCTTTGGAAACATGGACGTTATGTTTGAAGCCGGAAATGGTCTCGAACTACTAAATGCTATGGAAAAATGTGGCGATATAAAACCAGACATCGTCCTGATGGATCTGAATATGCCGGAAATGAACGGTATGGAGGCCACCAAAAAATTGAAAATAGCCTATCCGGATGTGCGGGTGATCGTACTTTCCGTACATGGAGAGGAGAAACATGTATCGAGGATGATTCAACAAGGAGTAAATGGCTATATCGCCAAAAATTCCGAACTTTCTGAATTGAAAAACGCCATAGAAACGACGTATAATAATGGCTTCTATTTCAATGAAATGGTCTTGAAAACTCTGCAATCGGGGAAACTACTCAACAAAAACAACCTGAGGGGCTTTGATGCCGGATCTTCGCTCACCCAACGCGAAAAAGAAATACTAGGGCTGATCTGTGAAGAACTCACTACCGCCGAAATTGCCGATAAACTGTCGATTAGCTTACGCACCGTGGATGGTCACCGGAATAATTTACTGGTGAAAACCGGAGCAAAAAATGTAGCCGGACTGGTGGTATTTGCTTTTAAACACAAAATTATTGATACTGATATTTAATTGTTTACTCTTATTTCGTAACAAATAGTTAGTTAACTACTGTTACTTTTTTAGCTTAAAATAAACCCGCTTCCAGTAATGCTGTTTTAGCAGCCTTTAAATCCAGGAATAATTCATCCGCTATGCTCAATGACGGATGAACTTCCAGATTGCTTTGTACCGCAATACACCTGATCCCCGCTGCTTTTGCCGCTTTTATACCATTAATCGTATCTTCATATACGATACATTCTTCCTGTTTTAAGCCAAGCATTGCACAACATTTCAAATAACCTTCGGGATCAGGTTTATTCTGAATCACATCTGTTCTGGTGAGCATCAGTGTAAAATATTTACCTAATCCGTTTCTTTCGAAAATTGCAGTTACGTCTTCCCGGGGACTGGAGGTCACAATCGCCAGTAACAACCCGCGTTCCTGCAGAAATTCCAATAACTCTAAAGCATAAGGCATCAATTCCACATCCTTCGTTTTCAACCTTTCCAGGGTAAGTGCCTCCCTCCTTTTCACTACATCCTTTAAAGAAGCGTTTATGGCGTACGTTGACAACAGGTTTTTCGCATTCTGCGGAAGCTGAATCCCTGCATAGTTCTTTAACCAATCCGGGTAATCCAGCTGAACACCATAGTCGGCCAATATTTCATTCCAGCATTCGAAATGAAAATACTCAGAGTCGATCAATGTTCCATCAAGATCAAATAGTACAGCTTTCAGATTTTTCATAGTTGATTTAATGTTTTTTTGTCATTCCAATGAGGTTTCCCGGTAGTTCCGGAAATATAGTGTAATTCAGTTAAAGCATACTCCCAAGGGAAAAATAACCAACAAAGCCTTACAAAAAGAATTATAATCACTATTATAAATTATTACTGAATATTATTCTGAATTTATATATATTTATAGAATGATAATCGAAAACAACATCAGTTTAGATAAGATCGACCTTGCCATTTTAAGGTTGATGCAGGAGAATTCACGGATCTCCAATGTTCACATGGCTAAAGAATTGGAAATGGCTCCTTCTGCTGTGTTAGAACGCGTGAAGAAATTGGAACAGAAAAATGTGATTACACAATACACCGCGAGAATCAACCCCGCCGCTGTGGACTTGAAGTTACTCGCCTTTATTTCGATGAAAGCATCTCACAGTATCGGTTGTACCACCACCGCAACTGAACTCGCAAAAATTAAGGAAGTACAGGAAGTACATATTATTGCGGGAGACGACTGTTACCTGGTCAAGGTAAGAACCGCAGATTCGGCCTCCTTAATGGCATTAATGAGAGATTCCTTTAGCAAAATAACGACTATACAATCTATACGAACCACAATTGTACTCGAAACTGTAAAAGAAGAAATACAATTGGTCATCCCTGAAAAATAACCTGAACCTATGATACCTCCTGCTAAAACCGCTTCCCCAATGATGGTATATCTGGCTTTTGCCATCGTTTATATTGTTTGGGGCTCTACCTACTTTTTTATTCAAAAAGCCCTTGCCGGATTTCCACCCTTTATACTGGGCACCTTCCGCTTCCTGGTTGCCGGAGGACTGCTCATGTCCTGGTGCGCCTTGAAAGGAGAGCAGATTTTTAACAGGAGAAACATTAAAATCGCCGCAATTGGCGGGATATTAATGCTGGGTTTAGGAAATGGCATCGTAATTTGGGTAGAACAGTTTATTCCCAGCGGATTGGTAGCCATCATGGTTGCTTCCGCAGCAATTTGGTTTGTGATTCTGGATAAACCCAAATGGAGAGAGAATTTTAAAAGCCAATCTACCCTGGCCGGACTGATTATCGGTTTTATCGGTGTGATTTTGCTCTTTGGCGAACAAATGATCCATTCCTTTAACAGTCACCAAAGTACCAAACAGATTATTGGAATGAGTTTGCTGGTTGTTGGTCCTATTGCCTGGGCCGGAGGATCGTTATATGCTAAATATAAAACCGATCCGGACAGTTCTGTAACCGTAAATACGGCATGGCAGATGATTGCAGCGGGATTGTTATTTATCCCCGGCAGCGTTTTCAGTTCCGAATACAAAACTTTTCAATGGTCGCAGGTTCCTTTGGATGCCTGGCTTTCTATTGGTTACCTGATCATTTTTGGCTCTATCGCGGCTTTTAGTGCTTATGTATGGTTGTTAAAGGTCAGATCTGCCACACAGGTGAGCACTTATGCTTATGTTAATCCGGTGGTAGCCATCCTACTTAGTCTGGGTTTTACCAATGAAAAGATCACATTTATTCAAATTATTGGACTGTTTGTCATTTTAGGAAGTGTGCTACTCATCAACCTGGTGAAATATAGAAACAGTGCTAAAGTTGTAGTAGCATAAAAATCAGGAATCCTAAAGATTTAACAATAACCTTTATCATCAGCGCGATCGTAAAAACCGACAACAAAAAGCCGCATCAAAAAATTTGATACGGCCTTTTGTTGTAAACAATATAACACTCAAATAATGCTGATCTAAGCGATTTTACTCACCTCTTCAATACGGTAAACCTTAATACCATCAGCCATTTCCCATTGCAATTGCGCGCCTTTAACATATCCTACCATCGCTACGCCAATTGGCGATAAAATAGAAAGGGTTTTATGCTTATCTCTTGCTCTTGATGGTGCAACTAATTTATAAGTAAATTCATTACCTGATTCCATTTCTCTTACCCGTACAGCTCTGTCTACAGTAACCACATCTTCAGGTAATTCCCTGTTCAACACTTGTCTGGCAAAACGAAGCTCCAGTTTTAATTTTTCTTCATTGAACTTACTTAGCTTTCTTCTCCTTAAATGATCTTTTAACAAGTCAAAAATTCCAGTTGATAAAATGATAGGGGTCTCGTCTATTTTTAATGAATTTGTAGTCATGATGTTTGTTTTTGTAGATTAAATGATAAAATAGTGCATTAATTATTGTGGTATTCCCTTGCCCCAGTCTAATACTCAACTGAGGCTAAACCATCAAAATCCCTGCTCCTCCTAACCAATATCCCCATCTTAGTAAACATTATTTTTTTCTTTCCCTAAAACCAAGTGATTCTCCCGCACCCTAAATTGATTATAATCTTGAAAAGCCGCCATCATCGCAAAAAAAGAGACAGAAAGGCCAATCCATAATGGTTTAACCATCAAAATGGAGATCAGTAAAACACAAAGGTTTAATAGAGAAAGTAATACAAGAACAATCCTTAAAAAGGATATGATGCCTGATTTTTTCATGATAAGAAAGAAAAAGATAAAAGGAAAAAAGAATTAAGGTAAAATCCCCAAACCTTCAGAAAGGTCGGGGCTTACTTAATAAAGTCCTTGCTACTTTTAAGAAAAGAATCCCCCAAACGATATTGTAGAGATAAAAAATGGCAAGACACAGCCGATACCCTTCGCAATTGTGTTGCGAGCTGGTTATAGCGGAAGTGATTGATATGCCTGATGGGATCCATTATACCAAAGGTAGCCCTAATGCCTGGATATAAAAAATATACTAGTGTTTATCCGGATATTCCCCTCCCCTTTGACCAGATTCTGACCATCAAGGGATTAATTTATCCGGATATGAGCATTACCGCGGATTTTAGCCAATCTTGATGACCTCTATTTCCTTGTCCAGGAATATCCCGAAGTTAACCGCTGCTATTTCCGTTAACTCTAAAACCTCCGGATTCACCGAACTAAAAAAACGCGCTTCAAACCGGAATTTACTTCCTTTTAAAGTTCTTTTCCAAACACCTTTAACCTGGCCATTTACAAGTACCACCGGATAGAAAATTCCATTATTGGTAAAAGCATGGGCATGATGTTCCAAAGGAAATGAAGCAGTTCTATCTTTATAACTGATCAAAAATTCATCAAAAGCTGGCAATAAATATACAGCCGGTTGATCGTAATCCCTGGTTAATCGTTTCGCGCCAGATGATTCCGGGTAAAATGATTCCTGACAAAATGATTCAGGAATCCAATATACCCCTGAGCCTATCTCTTCCACAACAAAATCAGATTTGATCATTTCCAATCCTTTTTTCGAATCCGTTAAGGATAAACCAGACCACCACTTAAAATCTAAAAGCGTAGCCGGACCATGACTCGTAAAATAACGGTGTGCCAGTTTAGCCAATGCCTCTTCTCTTTTTAAAGGGGCAGGCCTGGGCACCCGCTCTTCCAGCAAAGCATAAGTAGCTTTGTTATTTTGATGCGCCCCACTACAAATGATCCCGGCTACTTCTGCCCAAAGCAGGAAATGTGACAGATACTCGCGATCAGAACAAATCCCGGCATCTTTCAGTGCAAAGAGCAAGGCCGCTCTATCCAGATGAGGCGCTTTCAAAAAGGCCTTTTCCATGACCTGATTAATCCTCAGGTAATCCTCCAGAATAATACCAAACTGTTTAAGCCTGGATTTCATTTGGGGTACTAATTGTGGGGCCGACAATTCCAGCATCCACCAAATATCGCTGGCTGCCACAAAATGCCAGGTTGGCCTCAATACATGCGTTCTCAGGATCTCTCCCTGATCAATGGCATTCTGAATAGACCTTTCTGTTAAACCTTGCCCACGAAGCCCTATTGCCCAACAGGCCATAGCGTAATCCTGGGCCTGGATAGCTCCCATCCAGGCCACAATATCTTGGGCCTCAGCAACACCAGCCCGGGGGTCAATCCTTTGGGTCTTCAACCTGACATTTGAAATATCCTGCAAATTCATAAATTACATTCTCAACCGAACGTATTTCTCGATGATCTCCTGATCAACCCCAATTTCCTCATCCTTTTCCAATCCCCGCTGAATCAAAGTATCCCCTTTTATGCTCAGTTTAAATTTGAAAGTTTTATCCTCCCATTCTCTGTAATTGCAATACTCCAGATGCTCCGTGTAGTCATTCCCCGTTAAAGTATATTTACCCCCTCCAGCTACAAAAACTGGCTTTAAATCCTTTCCTCCTTTCAGGTCATGGTTAAAAAAAGCAAAATGGGTACCGTTAATGATTTTGATCTGTTTCATGTCCTTTTTGTAATCAGTAAACGTAGACTTCCCCTTTGCAATGGTTACTCCCGATACCAACTGCCAGGTTCCCTGAATATTCAGTACTTCTGAGTGTTTATTAGTGGTATTGATCAGGCTCAATCCGGGAATCAAGGCTGAGCTGAGGAGAATAAGGCCAATTTTTAGGTTCATAGTGTTATTTGGTTTAAGTATTTGGTTTAGCTTCTTTACCGCCTGTTTTTGCGGTTATCATTTAGCCTTATCCATGGCAGAAAACCTAATAAAATATCCATTACATACGATATAAATCACATGGTATAACTCTTAAGGATAAGGCCTTACTAAAATATCAAAATAATCTCCATTCCCTCCGGATTTTTCTTTCCTTTTATCCAAAGTAAATCACATAGCCTCATAAACAAATCCCATTTCTTTATGCTTGTACCTTTTTAACGCTTGTCCATCAACGTCCAGATATTCGCCTAATGCCTGCTCCAGGAACCCCGCCTTAATGAAATGCCCTGCACGGATTCTACAAATTTTAAAGATTTCCAGCGGAGTTTTTGGCCCGGCATCAAAAAAGCCTTCCATGATCAAATGACTGAGTTCTATTCTAGCATGGTATAGAAAAGCGGCTTCCTCATTTTCATGATACCGCCTGGCTGGATCCATTTCATTCAGCATATATAACAACTCCTTAGGACGATCTTCCTGCAATTGGTAGACTTTATAATGAATATAGTCCCGTTCCTGCGATTGTACCGCCCATAACCCGATTTCCTTAGGATTGCCATCGAGACTTCTGAAAAAGTCAACGGTATGACAATCAAATATTTTGGCCAATACAGTCACATCTCCCAGCCATAATTCTTTATGCTGTTTAAATGCTTCCCGATCTGCAATAAACCCTGTTTTTCTTCCCATTAAAAAGGAAAGCTCTTCCTGAGAAAACCGTGCAGCAATCCTTTTTATTTGTATAAAATAAATTAAATCATAATTTAAATAGGTGGTTTTCAGTCCCTTTTCTTTCTTTTTATCAATAGTCATCATCGCTTCTGTTTTAGTTAATCAAAAGTAAAAACAACCCGATAAAAATGAGGAAAAAATAAGGTTGTAATTAACCTCAAAATGGTTGTATTTTACAATTAATTAACTCACCAGAAAAAGAGGAAATTTTAATAACTTTACAAGTAACAAAATGATGAAGAAACCCCATTTAGGAAGAAACCTGAGCCGCATTCGTCTCTATTACGGAATGAAACAAGCCACATTAGCCAAAGCGCTGGGTATTAGCCAGCAAGCCGTTTCAAAAATGGAACAAAAAAACACCATAGGAGATGAATTACTCCTCAAAATCGCGAAAATTATGGATGTAAAAATCAGTCTATTAAAAAAACCTGACCCTGACCTTGTTCAGCAAAATAGTAATGTCCAGGACGACTTCGAAAACAATACTGACATGGGATTAGTCATCGAGCTGGTTAAAAGACTACTGAAAAATGAAAAAAAGAATAAATAAAACACTTCTTTAAACAATTATCTGATTAGCGCATCTTCGATAGCAAAGAATAGACACTATCGAAGACGCTATGACGTCGCTGAAAAGATTACATCAATAGTTTTCTCATGCCTTTAATCCTTGTGAGTAACCAGACCGTTGCAAAGGAAACAAGCAGTGTGATCAAACATGACAGTAATACATTTAAACCCGGATGAAGGTCAAACGTAGCCGCAAGATATCTGAAAATAACCCCTATAAAGAAGTAATGAATTAGAAATATACCAAATGAATACTTAGCAATTGTTTGAATGATCCGTGTAAATACACCATTTTTAAGCTCCAAACCTTCAACCAATAAAAATACACCTACGGCTTCTAAAAGCACGTTGGGTGAGCAATAATACCAGACCATTTCAATATTTGGAATGGAAAAAGGAACACTGATTGTCAGGTAATAAGTGATTCCATAACCCGTCAGAAATAAAATAGCACCGGTACATCTTTTGCTGAGTGTACTCCAGCCTGGCAGGTAAGTATAAAGATAGTACCCCATCAGCAGGTACCCTATAAAGCCCGATAAGTAATAAAAAGAATGAAATTCATTCCAATCGCATACCCCGAAAGCCAGGCCTGTTAAAAACTTGAGGTAAGGGATGAAAGTGGAGAAAATAAAGATGGCCAATACCAATTCCAGCTCTCTTTTTGTGGCTTTAGCAACCCATGGAGAAATGACAGGAATGATCAGGTACAGTCCAACCAACATATATAAATACCACAAATGTGGAGAAGCATCACCAAAACTTAATGGCAACCTGACAATGTCAAGCCACATTTTGTCCCAGGATTTATGATTCAGCACCATGCCGTCAAAAATCACATAAGCTACACCCCAGAAGAGTAAAGCCGGCAGAATCCGCCATAGCCTCTTTTTATAAAATTCAATAGTATTGAGCTTGGTAGGTAACAGTAAAACTCCGGAAATCAGCACAAATAAAGGAACCGAAAAACGGTACAAAGAACCGATATAAGTCCCCCATTCGAAATTAAAATTACCATCCTGATTTAAAATAATACAGTCATTGGCATGTGCCACAATGACCATAAACACAGCAATCACTTTCAGTAAATCCAGCCAGTTAATTTTCTTCTTCAATATCGCCTGCTCCGTTCTTAATTGGTCTTCCATATCCTAATTTTACTATATTCTAATCCTACTTTGGGAGGATAAACCTAAACCAATTAACGCAAAGTATCAAGCTTTGCCTGTAAACTGGTAGATATTGCCAAAAGCGTTTAATCATTGGCTATAAACGGATAACTATAAAAAAACAGAGGACTTATCTTAGTAAACGACTAACCATCAAGTCATATCCAAATTATGAACCAGCTCAGAAAAACCAGTATTTTCCTTTTATTATTTTTTTCCACAATCTATGCTTCAGATGCTCAAGACATCGAAAGATGGGATAAAAATGCGGTCGGAAAAGAAAACCCGAATACCCAATGGTTTCAGGATGCTAAATTCGGAATGTTTATCCACTGGGGATTATACTCCAAACTTGCAGGTGTATGGGAGGATAAAGATTATTATGGCAGCGGAGAATGGCTGATGCACCAGGCAAAAATCCCTGCAAAAGCCTATGAGAAAGTTGCAGCAAGCTTTAATCCTCAAAAATTCAATGCCGAAGAATGGGCAGAGCTGGCAAATGATGCAGGTATCAAATATATGGTCATCACCGCAAAACACCATGAGGGCTTTGCCATGTACGATTCTAAAGTCAGTGATTTTAATATCGTAAAAGCCTCCCCTTATGGTAAAGATCCAATGAAAGAATTAGCCAATGCCACCCGGAAAAAAGGTATTCAATTTGGTTTCTATTATTCTCAGTTTCTGGATTGGCATGAACCCAATGGTGGTGGTAACAAATGGGACTTTAAAGAAGCCGACAAAGACTATTTAAAATATTATAAAGAGAAATCCATCCCTCAACTCAAAGAATTACTAACCAATTATGGCAACTTAGGTATTGTCTGGTTCGACATGCCAGGGGGATTAACTAAAGCACAAACACAGTCGCTGGTTGATGAAATGCATGCGCTACAGCCTAAAAGCCTTTTCAGTAGCCGCGTGGGACAAGGACTTGGAGATTACCGTACTTTCGGAGATTCGGAAGTTCCGGCAACGCCGATAAAAGGTGCCTGGGAATCGATTTATACCCATAACGACTCCTGGGGTTATATCAGTCACGATATGAATTTCAAAACACCAGAAGAAATTACTCAATTATTAGCCAATGTGGCCTCCAAAGGAGGAAATCTGATGCTCAATGTAGGGCCAGACGGAGAAGGAAATATTCCTCATTACTCAGCAAAGTACCTTAGGGAAACCGGTAAATGGTTAAAGAAAAACGGAGAAAGTATTTATGGCAGCACTTATGGACTTGTTCCGGCGCAACCCTGGGGTGTAACTACCTCTAAGCCGGGAAAACTATACCTGCATATCCTTACGCCACCTAAAGACGGAAAAATCAGAGTTCCGGGAATCAATGCAAAAGTGATTAATGTTGCCGCTCTCAACAGCAAGACCAAATTGAAATATGAAATTAAAGACCAGATATTATACCTGGAACTTCCCGCCAACACCGCGCCTTACCATGCCGTAATCACGGTTAGCTTTGATGGCCCCTTAAATGATGGCTATTTAAACTCAGTTCCAACTGTTTCTGCTGCCTACGACAACAATATGCTGGAAGTCATTCATTCAAAAACCAGTGGTTCCGCAAAAATTCAGACTTTAACTTACAGTCATTATTTTGGCGACTGGAAGCATACTACCTGCATCACAGGGATGGTAAAACCAGAAGATCAGGTGAGCTTCGAATTTAACCTGACAGAACCTGGTGATTATAAAATCCAGCTGGAATATGCTTGTCCGGAGGAAAGTGCAAAACAGGAAGGGCTGATGGAGTTTAACCATAAAACGTACAAATTCCAGACTCTAAGAACCTCCAAATACAGTTCCGGGAAGCCATTATTATTCATTAAACATCCTGTGGCTACGGTTACCGTAGAAAAACCAGGCCTATACACCCTGATTTTAAAGCCGGAAAACAATACCAAAGAACTGTTCAAATTGAAATCTGTGATCCTTCAACCCATCAGATAACCTAATCTTCTACGAAATCCAGGTCTTTATGATGTGTTTCAGGAATGGTTTTAATAGAATAAAAACCTATTCCAAAGCAAATGACACCAATAATCGCCGCGGCATTTAACTCCATCACGTGTGGTTTTAAGAAAGTATAACCGGTTGTCATCAGTACCACTGTTCCACGCACCATGTTTGGAATAGTGGTGGCTGCTGTTGCACGTACATTTGTACCGAATTGTTCGGCACCAATGGTGACGAACATCGCCCAGTAGCCGATCCCAAAACCGACCCATAAACACATGGCATATAGCCCTTTTGTGGTGGAGATACCGCCGTAAAGGAAGATTAGCGAACCGATTGCTGCAAATATCATCAGGTAAGCTACGGCCTTACGACGCGATTCCAGCCAGTAACTGATCACTCCACTCACTAAATCTCCCGCAGCCAGGCCTACATAACACCACATCACTGCTAATCCTGGTTTTATAGCCTCCGTAATCTGTAACGCTTTCCCGATTTCATTACTAAACGTTGCCAGAATCCCAATTACAAACCAGGTAGGTAAACCAACGCCAATACACTTCAGATACAAGATCAACCTGCTTTTCTTAGTGAAAAAAGATAGAAAATTGCCCTTGCTCAATTGCTGTTTCGCTTTCATCGTATGGAACATTCCGGATTCAAAAACCCCGATCCGGAGGAATAACAACATAATTCCCATTCCGCCACCAATGAAATAAGCATTTCTCCAGCTAAATAATTCTACGGTGAAATAGCCTACTACAGCACCGAGAAGCCCTACCCCCGCAACCAGAGATGTTCCCAATGCCCTGAGTTTTTTTGGCAAACTCTCAGAAACCAGTGTGATACCAGCGCCAAGCTCTCCTGCTAAACCTATTCCTGCGATGAAACGCAGAATCTTGTAAACAAAAACATCCTGCACAAATCCACAGGCAAAATTTGCAATAGAATAAGTGATAATGGAGCCAAAAAGAACAGATAACCGACCTTTTTTATCGCCCAAAACACCCCATAAGATACCACCCAGCAACAATCCCGTCATCTGCCAATTGAGAATACTCGCCCCTTCTACAGAACGCGCTGCTTCATCAAGGCCCAGTTCGGTTAAGCTGGGAATCCGGACAATGCCAAATAAAAGTAAATCATAGATGTCTACAAAATAGCCGAGAGAGGCTACAATTACGGGTGCACTGAGCAGATAAGCCCAGGCACTTTTTTCTTTAATGGTGGTGGTCATTGAATGGTTTGTTGGTTGAAATCTATTTCTAATGTAACAATTCCATGGTAATTTTATACCATGGAATTGTTACCCGGTTATTTAAACCAGGTTGCACGCGCCCATAAACCTTCCAGCGGACCTTGTTTATGTTTACTCAGCCACCATTTACAAAACTGTACCTGAGCCAGGAACACCACAATACCAATCAGTAAACTCATGGTCATCCCACAAGATTTCGCCAGAGAAAGTCCGAAAGGGAAGTAAATTAAAGCCCCCAATATCGATTGACTCACGTAATTGGTCAGACTCATCCTTCCGTAAGGAATTAGTGAAGCCGTTAGATTTCTAAACTTAAGTTTTTGATAAAGGAGCATAAAAGAGGCCGTAAGAACTACTGTGAAGGAAAACTTAGACCACATATCCATGGCCACACCCACGGTAGATTTACTAACTACATCTGTGTTATTATCCATCAAGATCACTTTCAACTCATATAGCGGCGCAAATAATATTGCGGAAGCAATTAAAGCACTCAACCAAAAGCCCCTGCTTTCTTTCGAATCCAGGAACAGTTGTTTTCTTCCGATCCATAAGCCACACATAAATAAACCCATGGTTTGCATGAACCTTCCACCCTCAATAGCCCATAATAAACTGGCTTTCTGTCCGGTGGTTACATTTACTTTAAAGAACTCCCAGATATCTCCACTGGCCACAACTTTCCCGATTTCTCCATAAAGTGCGCCTGCTTGTTTCAACGGTAAAGTGAAGCCGGGATCCAATAGGCTTCTCAGATAATGATACCATTCTATCGGCTGTAACAAACATAGCACAGCTAATACCAGCAGCGTTTTATTGTCAAACTTTCTTACAAAAAACAAGACAAGCCCTGCAATACTATACAGCAACAAAACATCACCACCAGGAAAAAACAGGGCATTCAACGACGCAAAAACCGTAAGTAACAATAGGCGCCATAAAAAACGGTAGCCAAAATCTTTACCCAGCGACTGCTGTTTCGCAAATAAAATAGAGAAAGTGAAGCCAAAAAGAAGGGCGAATATAGCATAAGATTTTCCTGCAAAAAGAGAAAAAACAACCGTAAAAACGCCTTTATCAAGATTATTAAGCCAACCAGGTTGGGAGGCTGCATCAGGATAAATTCCTGAAATAAAGTGCTCAATGTTATGTACTAAAAAGATTGCCATCACGGCAAATCCTCTAAAAGCATCCACTACATGGATCCGGTTGCTTTGTCCGGGCATCGTACTGTTCAGATTCATTTAAATATAGGTTTGGTTTCAAATTTGTGTCCCTAAATCTAAGAAATTTATCTTTTATGCCCGATAAACAATAACCAGGAGCGGCAAAAGCCAAACGTTTTGATATTTAGCTACATATCCTTATCTTTGTAAAAAAAGAACATGCTAAAGTATCCACATATCCCATTTACAAGCAGCAGCCCTATGGCTTTCCTGCATCGGGTAAGCATGGAATATCCTTTTTTATCCGGGATATAAAATCATCCCCCGCTGATAATCAGCCAGTACCAAAATCAAGATTTAACACCAGCCCGAATTTTTCTTATCGGATTAACAACGAAACGATTCCTTATGGACATTTTATATACCACCGAAGAAAAGTATTTGGAAGCTCTTGAAGAATTAAACTTCGGAGAGCCGCCAAAAGCACTTCATTTACTAAATGCAATTATTCAGACAGACCCGGAATATGCGAGAGCATATTGCAGTTTAGGGAATATCTATCAGGATAAACTTAAAAACTATCAGACTGCTGGATATTATTACAAGAAATGTATCGAGTTAGAGCCGGAATTTCCGGATACCTACCTGCCTTACCTGCGTTTGTTGAGCACACTAGAAATGCCCAGACTAGCCGACCAGATTTTCGCACAAGCCCTCGCCACTAAAGGCGTTTGCAAATGCTGTATCTATGAACAAATGGGAATTTATGCAGAACAAGACAAAAGATGGGAAGCAGCTAATGAATTTTACAAACAAGCACTGTTAAACAGTACCGGCATAGAAGACAAAAGCGCTTTACATGACAATCTGCAACGATTAAAAGACAAAAAGAGATTAACATCTCAGGTGATTTACAACTTTCAATCACAAGATTAACTTTCTATCATAGGATTAAGTTGCAGTCACAAGATTAGAATCAATACGATTCCTGATTTAAAACAGAAATAGCCTTCAATAATGAAGGCTATTTCTGTTTTAAGCTGTTTTTATACGGAGCTATTTTCAGGCCTAAAAAAACCTTTACTTCACTTGTTTCAATACAATAGCCCCCAAAGGAGGCAACTGCAATTGAATAGAATACTCGCGCCCATGACAGCCTAAAGGTTCAGGCGATAACAACAAGCCTTCATTTCCTTTCCCGCTGCCAAAAAACTCCGCAGCATCCGTATTAAAAATCTCTGTCCATTTTGCTTTAAAAGGAAGTCCGATCCGGTAATTTTCCCGAAGTACAGGTGTCATATTTAAAATCACAATCAACGTATCTTTAGCTTTTAGCCCTTTCCGCTGATAAACGTAAACAGAATGATCAGCATCATCAGCGTTGATCCACTCAAATCCTTCCGCAGAAAAACTATGCTCATAAAGCGCAGGCTCGTTACGGTACAAATTATTGAGCGCCCTAACCGTTTTCTGCATCCCAAGGTGTGGCGCATGTTGCAACAAATGCCAATCCAGGGAACTCTTGAAGTCCCATTCATGCGTTTGCGCAAACTCATTACCCATAAACAACAGCTTAGTACCTGGTTGCGTAAACATATACGCGTATAAAAGACGGAGATTGGCAAACTTCTGCCACTCATCTCCTGGCATCTTATAAATCATAGACGATTTCCCGTGAACCACTTCATCATGAGAAAAAGGCAACATAAAACGCTCCGTAAAGGCGTAAGTGATGCTAAAACTGAGCTGATGGTGATGATAACTCCGGTTAAGCGGATCATTTTTGAAATACTTCAAAGTATCATTCATCCAACCCATCATCCATTTCATCCCAAAACCCAGACCGCCATCTTTTACCGGATGCGTCACCCCTGGATAAGTACTGCTTTCTTCTGCGATGGTATGCACCCCCTCAAAATTGCCGTAAACTGCTTCATTCAGGTCTTGCAAAAACTGTATAGCTCCCAGATTTTCCGGTCCGCCAAACTCATTTGTTGCCGCGTCCTCAGCCTTTCTGGAGAAATTATAATACAGCATAGAAGCCACAGCATCTACCCGCAGTCCGTCGGCATGGAATTTATCCATCCAAAACATCGCATTGCTGATCAGAAAAGACCGCACCTCATTTCTATCGTAATTAAAAATGTACGATTTCCAATCCGGATGAAAACCTTTCCTCATATCTGCATGCTCATACAAATGTGTGCCATCAAACTTAAAAAGACCATGAGCATCACCAGGAAAATGGGATGGCACCCAATCCAGGATCACCCCGATATCATTTTTATGGAGTTCATCTACCAGATACATCAGCTCTTCCGGCGTCCCATGTCGGGAACTTGCCGCAAAATAACCGGTAATCTGATAGCCCCAGGAAGGGAAATACGGATATTCCATGATCGGCATCAGCTCCACATGCGTGAAACCCATATCCAGAATATAAGGCACCAGACTGGTGGCAATCTCTTTATAAGTTAGCACCCGCAGAGGTTCCGAAGGATCCCTTTGCCAAGAGCCCAAATGCAATTCATACACAGATAAAGGCTGATTTAAGGCATTAACCTTTGGTCTTTTTTTCAACCATGGCTTATCTTTCCAGCGATAATCGACTTCCCAAATTACGGAAGCTGTTCTTGGCGGATGTTCCCAATGACGCGCAAAAGGATCACCTTTCTGGATATCCTGGCCATCAAAACCTTTGATCGCGTATTTATAAACTTCCCCATTTTTCAGATCGGGTATAAACCCCTCCCAAATTCCAGACTCATCCCACCTTTTGTTCAAAGGATGGGAATGGGAATCCCATTGGTTAAAATTACCAACCACGCTTAACGATTGTGCATTTGGTGCCCAAACCGCGAAATAAGCGCCATCACGCCCATCAACGCGCAATAAATGGACCCCCATTTTTTCATACAGGCGGAAATGTTTACCGCTGACAAATAGAGAAACATCAAAATCAGTAAATAAACTATGCACCCAAACGCTGCTTTCTTGCTGCACTATTTTATCATCTAATACTTTAACGGAACTGCTCTTAACTGGTACATTCATGATCATGATTTTAATTGTTTTCCCTACTCACCATATATCTTTACCGCCATAAAATTCTTGTTGGACTTAAATCGTAAGCAATTACGTTCGTCCATATAATAATCTTTTATATCTTTTTCATCTACTGTGATTTTCTTCACTTTAAATGGAATTCCAACCACCGTATAGTCGTACAACTCATAATTCGGTGTATAAAGTCCGGTTACGCTTTGCTCAATCACCAACTTTTTCTGATCTCCTTTTACACTAAACTTCTTCTCCGAATAAATATCCTGCTCATAGGCAAAAGTGTCTCCATGATCCTCAAAGAAGAAAGAATTCACCTCATAATCGGAATAATAAATATTAAGCAATACCTCATCGATATTTTTCTCCCCAACATATTGCATCACCGGATATTCAGGAATTACGGAACCTGCGCGTACAAATAGTGGCATATGGTCTAAAGCAGCCTGAATCAGGTGCTCACTTTCGCCGGTCAGGATCTCATGCGTCCAGTAATTATACCATTTTCCTTTCGGGAGATAAACCATTCTGGACGTTGCACCCTGCTCTAACACTGGACAAACCAATATTTTATCCCCAAAAGTAAACTCATCCTGACGGTAATGATTGCCTACATTTTCCTGCTCCAACATCACTAGCGGCCTCAAAATAGGGAAACCATAACGGTGATGTTCCCAGAAAACCGAATACAGGTAAGGCATTAAACGATACCGCAGCTCAATAAAAGTCCGGTTGATGCTGGTATAGGGTTCTCCGAAGCTCCAGGGCTCTCTTTCGGCAGTATCACCGGCCGAATGTGCGCGCATAAAAGGAGAAAAAGTACCCAGCTGAATCCAGCGGGTAAACAATTCAGCATCCGGTTCGCCACTAAATCCACCGATATCGGTACCACAAAAAGGAACGCCGGAAACCGACATCCGCTGACACTGGATATTGCCCATTTTCAGGTGCTCCCAGGTTGCTACATTGTCGCCCGTCCATACACAACCATACCTTTGCATTCCGGAATAACCGGCTCTGGTAATGGTAAAAGGGCGTTTATTACGCATCAATTTCTTTAGGCCGTCATAAGTAGAGCGCACCATCTGCATCCCATACACATTGTGTGCTTTGCGATGTGAACCTCTATAGCCATCAAAATTATGCCTCACATCATTCGGAAAAGTACCTGCACCAAAAACGGCAGGTTCATTCATATCGTTCCAGACACCAGCTACGCCAATATCGACGAGTTCCTTGTATAAATTACCCCACCATTCCCTTACCGCAGGATTGGTAAAGTCCGGAAACTGGCACCTTCCCGGCCAAACATGACCTTCCATGAAATAATCGTCGCTCCTTCTACAGAAATAATTATGTTCTTTACCTTCTTTAAAAACCCAGTAATTATCGTCCACTTTAATCCCGGGATCAATCATGACGACCGTTTTAAAACCGTCATTTGCCAACTCCCTGATCATCCGTTTAGGGTCCGGAAAATAGTTCTTATTCCAGGTAAAACAGCGATAGCCATCCATATAATCAATATCCAGATAGATCGCATCGCAAGGAATATTCCTGGAACGGAAGCCATCGGCGATTTCTTTCACCTTCTTTTCCGGATAATAACTCCAGCGACATTGGTGGTAGCCCAACGCCCATTTAGGAGGCATCGGATGCGTACCCGTTAAAGTCTGATATCTTTTAACCACGTCCATCATGTGCGGACCATGGATATAATAGTATTGTAATTCACCTCCATCAGCCCAGAAACTGGTTTTCTGCTGATCTTCCTTCCCAAAATCAAAGTAAGAACGGAAAGTATTGTCGAAGAAAATGCCGTAAGCCGATTGCTGATGTACCCCAACATAGAAAGGAATCGTCCGGTATAGCGGATCCTGATCCCAGCCAAAAGAATAAGCATCGGTGTTCCAATTCTGGAAATGACGCCCTCTCAGGTTCATATTGCCCGATTTATCGCCTAAACCAAAGAAGTTTTCTTCCGAATGGCATTTCTTCGTGGCATATACGTAATAGCCCCCGAACTCCACATTTTCCTCCCAATGCATCGGAGAATCGTCTTCACTCATCACCATCTGACTCAGATTCTCCACAAAAGAGACCTGAAAATCAGCTTTCGCCACTTTACAGGTAATCGTATTTGTGGAAATCGCATAGTGGTCTTCCTGCTCTGTCATTTTAAAAGTGGTCACTTTCTGGTCCACCACCGGTACGGCATAAGAGAAATCATCCAGAAAAACACCATGTGGCGCCAATCTGACTCTAATGATCTCATCGCTCACGACCCTCACTTCCACACTCGCATCGCCATCAGAGAAGAAGAACTTATTTCCTGCCTTCTCTACCTTCTGCACCGCAGACAAATATTTCTTTACAATTGGTTTTATATCGGTAACCGGGTTGTTTAAATGTTGAACAGTCTCTTCAACAATTTCGGGAATTTTACCCTCCTCTTTTATTTCTTTCCCTTGTTCGTGTTGTTCTTCCATGAAAATCGGTTATTAAAAGTAGCAGATAAATAGATGGTGTATTTTATACAACTAAGGTTGTTAAAATTTACAGGAAAACCAAAGGATTTTTTGCGGCTTTCAGATTGGTACCTAAAAGTTTAGCGCATAAAAAACCCCGACATTTCTGCCGGGGTTCTCCAAATTTAAACTAAAATGAGAGACTATGGATTGAATACATAAGAAACGTAATACAGTGCTCCAACAGAAGGATTACCATAAGACGTGAAATAGTATTTGTTTAACACATTTGATCCACCAATTTTAATCATAGAGTTTACTGAAGGTATTTTCAGGTTAACCTGTGCATCAAGTGTGCTGAAAGCAGGTACATCTCCGGAAGCAAATGAAGAGTTCCAGTAGAATTCACCTTGCCAGCGCCAGTTCACATTAAAACCTACGTTTTTGATGATTTCTCTATTCCCGAATCCAAGGTTATAACGGAACTCAGGTGTATTGAAATCATTGATATAATCCTGAGGAAGATCCTGAAGCTTGTTGTAAGACACGTTACCACTCAGGTTGTATTTGCCGATTAAATAATCCAGACCGATAGCACCACCATAAGTCGTCACTTTTCCGGTAGCATTTACCGGAACACCAAACTTAGTGATCGCGCCACCTTTACTCTGATAAACATCAACCGCAGTAATGAAATCCTTATAAACACTGTAGTAAGCATAAGCATCTATCAGAACTTTAGGACCTAATAAACCTTTATAACCTACCTCATACGACTGAACACTTTCCGGACGCACACCTTTGGTGTCAAAATCATATGTCTTCAACAAAGATGGATCTGGCGTACCTGCCGAAGCAGAAGCTAAATAAGCACGGTAACTTACATCCGTATAAGGCTTGGTCGTTAACAACTCATACTTGTTTAAGCTAGCCGGCAAACCACCGATAAGACGCTGTGTACCACCACCAACAGATAAATCTATGTACTGATTCTGAGTAGTTGGATTGCGGTAACCGGTTTGATAAGAAACGCGGATATTGTTGTTTGGTGCTACAGTATATACACCTGTTATCCTTGGTGTAAACCTGCCGTCGAAATTAGAGCTTTTATCGTAACGACCTGAAAATGTTAACTTTAGCTTCTCATTAAAAAATTTCTTTCCAATCTGTGCAAAAGCACCATATTCATTAATATCAATTCCTTTATCGAAATCGTCAAAGATAGTACCACCAGATCTCAATTGATACAAACGGTAAGAAGTCCCAACCTGTAATTCTACTACATTTTTCAAGGCATTCGTGAAATTGTACATGCCCTCATAATGGTATAGATTGGTTTTATCATCAAACTTAGCACCATATATCCCTTTTTTGAAATCAGTGCCGGAGATGGTTGTATTCATGATCTTCTCTTTTGCAGCTTCAAATTCAGGGGACCCCGGTTGAAATCTGCCTTTATCTGCTGCTGCTCTTGCTGCCGCATGCGCTTGTGCATCCGTAACTCCCGTTGCTTTTGCACCCACATAATTCCCTACATATTCAGGAAACCATGCCGTAGAACTTTTAGAAGTTTCATTGATGTAACTCCCCAAAATAGAAGAAATATAAGAATCTCCGGAACGCTCCTGAGTAGTGTATCCTTTTAAGAAGAAATCCTGACCTTTTAATTCTAATTTATACTGTCCGATGCTGAAATTACGTAGCGAATAGCGGTCAGAACCGGTATATACCGATGTTCCTGAGCCCCAGTTTGCCTGTGCAATCGCTTCGATGGTTGGCGAAAAACGATAATGAAGCGCACCTGAACCTTTCAGAGATTGTGTTTTATAATCTACCAGGTTCAACTCTTCGTAACCCGTTCTGGAAACCGCCTCATCCGGAAGCAAAGCCTTATTGGCCAGTCCGAGTGTAAAAGGTCTGAACCTTGGATCAGTACCCAGGAAATTGTTTAAAGCAGCTAATCCATTCGGATTAGATTTAAATCCTGCGATCTGAGCAGCAGTAGGTGGAGCTGGTAAACCCAGAGCCCCTTGTACAAACGCCGAAGTTCCTGCATTTACCGCCGCCTGAGCCACGTTTCTCATATTCTGATTCACCTCATCCCCATAAACGTTAATCCCGTCATAGTTAGGATCTGTTTCTCTGGTCCCTTCTTTAAATTTTCGCGCTGCGCGATCAAAATCACTGTAATTGTTCGCATGCCAATCCTCTGCCTGCAGGAAAGAGAAACTTCCTTTGAATGCAAACTTGTTGTTAAAGGCTTTAGCTACACGAACGTCCAGCTGATTGAAAGGCTGCACTTTTGAACTAGCATCATCCACATGGTTGATCCCGGTTTTAAACTGAAAACTAGCCCCCTGATAATCGTAAGGGTTTTTTGAAGTGATCAACATCGTACCACTGATACCACCTGCACCGTATAATGCGGAAGAAGCACCCGGCAAAAGTTCTACATTGTCTACATCAAGATCATTGATCCCAACAATATTACCCACAGAGAAATTCAGACCAGGAGCCTGATTGTCCATTCCATCCACATACTGGTTGAAACGGGTATTTCCGTTAGAGTTAAAACCTCTGGTATTGATAGATTTAAATGTTAAACTCTGTGTACTCATTTCCACACCTTTCAGATTCGCCAGGGCATCATAAAATGAAGGTGCAGCTACTTCTTTAATTGCAGTAGCGCCCATCCGTTCAATAGAAACCGGAGATTCCAAAATCCGTTCTGGTGTTCTCGACGCAGATATTACAACCTCTTGTCCCAAAATACCTACTTGTTCCAATTCCGCATCCAGACTAGATGCATTTCCTGTAATCTGCTTCTCCACAGGCGCATAGCCCACATAAGAAATCACGAGAATAAAAGGGGCTTTTTGTGAAGTACTGAAATTGTACTTTCCATTAATGTCTGTTGCAGTGCCTGAAGTGGTGCCTTTAACGGTTATCCCAACACCTGGTATGGGCGCCTTACTGAGCTTATCCGTAATTGTTCCGCTAATGATCACATTTTGTGCCTGTGCAA
Organism: Pedobacter gandavensis; assembly: GCF_032677645.1. GTDB lineage: Bacteria > Bacteroidota > Bacteroidia > Sphingobacteriales > Sphingobacteriaceae > Pedobacter > Pedobacter gandavensis_A. Next base: position 48,578 of record NZ_JAVTSB010000009.1, read on the forward strand.
AGGTGGCAGTCATACACAGCAATAAAAACGCGAGGATCGTTTTTGTAAAATTTTTGCTCATACTGTCGAGAATTTATAGTTGGTTAATTTATCTTAAAATTAATACAATTTTTTAATTATCCAAACTGAATTTTGATGACAAATAAATGGACGAAATCTATTTTTCATTTCAAATGAATTAAGTTTTATGTTAAATTGCAAAAGCACAAAATCAATTCCTTCTATTGACAAGATAAAGCCGTACATTTAATTCAACCATGATGAATAAAGTAAAAGCCTTGGTTTGCGTGATCATTCCCATCCTACTCGCATATGCCTTGAATACCAAGTTTGGAAATACCCCGCCATTACTCAAATTCCTGAATCCTTTTACCGGTTTCTGGCAAAATGCCGAGAAAAACACGATTCCCTCCAAAACAAGCCTGGACTTAAAAGGAACCCTTCAAAATGTAGACATCGCCTTTGATGACCGCATGATCCCCCATATATTCGCTCAAAACGACCATGATGTGTATTATGCACAAGGTTACGTGACTGCCATGCACCGTTTATGGCAAATGGATTTCCAGACCCGTTATGCCGCAGGGCGATTATCGGAAGTGGTGGGCAAAAAAGCCATAGAACTAGACCGCTACCAACGCCGCATGGGCATGGTATATGGTGCAGAAAAGTCTATGGAAGGCATGATGGCCGACCCGAAATCTAAAGAAATGGTCCTGGCCTATACTGCCGGAATCAACGATTATATCCACAGTCTAAACGCCGCAACACTGCCATTAGAGTACAAAATACTGGACTTTAAACCAGAAGACTGGACACCCTTGAAATGTGCGTTACTGTTAAAACAAATGTCGGCAGTGTTGGCCATGGGTTCCGACGAATTTTACATGACCAATATCAGGAAGAAGTTTGGAAACGATGTAGTCAAAGACCTCTTCCCGGATTACCCTTTCAAAGAAGATCCAATCATCCCTGTAGGTACCAAATGGGACTTTACACAGCTTCCAATCCCTACACCTCCTGCTGTATTTACCGAAATGAATACCGCAAACATCAAAACGCAGGAGAAAATTGAAGGCATCGGCAGTAACAACTGGGCACTATCCGGTGCAAAAACGCTTTCCGGATCTCCAATTCTTGCCAATGATCCCCACCTCGACCTTACCCTGCCTTCCATCTGGTACCAGATTCAAATGCATGCCCCTGGCTTAAATGCCTATGGCGTATCCCTGCCCGGCGCACCGGGTATCGTAATCGGCTTCAACCAGAACATTGCCTGGGGTGTAACCAATGTGGCCGCAGATGTGCTCGATTTCTATCAGATCAAATTCAAAGACAACACCCATAAAAGCTATTGGTACAACAACAAATGGAACAATACCAGTACCCGATTGGAAAAGATTAAGATACTCGGCGAAAAGACGGAAGTCGATACCGTATTCTATACCCACCATGGCCCGGTAGTGTACCTGCAAAAGCCTAAAGACTTCTCTAAAGCGGCAAACGTACCCGTTGGAAATGCCCTTCGCTGGATCGCTCATGAGAAATCTAACGAACTCCGGACCTTCTACCTTTTAAACCGGGGTAAAAACTACAACGATTACCGCAATGCCCTCACTTTTTACACTGCACCAGCGCAGAACTTCGTGTTCGCTTCCGCGGATAACGACATTTCCATCACCGCAAACGGTAAATTCCCACTCAAATGGAAAGACCAGGGGAAATTTATCCTGGATGGTACAGACCCTAAAAGTGACTGGCAAGGCTGGATTCCTGCTTCGCAAAATCCAACTGTAAAAAACCCGCCGAGAAACTTTGTCAGCTCTGCCAATCAATCCTCCACCGACCAGACTTATCCCTATTATATCAATTGGGAATTCAGTCCTTATGAACGTGGTAAAAGGATCAACGACCGCCTAACCGCCATGACAAAGGCCACTGCTGATAGTATCCGCCTCATGCAAACGGATTCCTACAGCATTTATGCTCAAAACATCCTACCCTATATCCTGCCCTTAGTCACCAAACTGGAGCTCAATGCCACCCAACAGGAAGCCTTCCGGATCACTTCCGGATGGAACAAGTATTATGGCGCCCAATCCGTTGGAGCCAGCATATTCGACCTTTGGACTAAAAGGATGATGTATAACATCTGGAACGATGAATTTACAGTGGATGCTGTGCCCATGCGCTTCCCTTCCAGAGACCGTACCGTTCAATTGATCCAAAAAGAACCCGATTCCAAATGGTTTGACAACATCAATACGCCTTCAAAAGAAACACTCAGCGATGCCGTCAATGAAGCCTTCAAATATGCCTGCGACAGCCTGGAAAGAAAATATGGGCCCATTAATATGGACTGGGCCTGGGCAAATGTGAAACACAGCAATGTACCTCACCTCGCTAAAATCCCCGGTTTCGGTTCTAAAGTATTGATGACAGGCGGTGGAAAAATGACCATCAATGCCCTCAGCGAAACCAATGGCCCTTCCTGGAGAATGGTCATCGAACTCGGTAAAAACCCTAAAGGGCATGGGGTATTTCCCGGCGGACAATCAGGAAATCCCGGAAGTCGCTTTTATGACAACATGATTGATACCTGGGCCAGCGGCAAATTGTACGATCTTTATTTCATGCAATCTCCGGATGATCCTGCTGCCAAAATAATTTCTAAGTTAAAAATAACCAAAAAATAAGATATGGTTTTTATAGTTATCCTAATCGCATCATTCCTCCTTCAAATGGTACTTCCCTGGTGGATCATCATTGTGATTGCTTTCGCTACCTGCGGATTAATCGGCAAGACCGCTAAAATATCTTTATGGGCCCCTTTCTTTGCCATATTATTGCTCTGGACCGGAATGGCACTTTTCAAAAGCATTCCAAATGATCATATCCTTGCTACCCGTGTGGCCGAAATGATCGGTGTAAAAAGCTGGTACCTTGTACTCGCATTAACCTCAATTATCGGTGCTTTTGTAGCTGGAGTAAGCGGTTTCTGTGGCTACCAGTTCAGAAAAGCATTGCTAAATAAAAATCAGTTCGCCAACTAAAGCAATCTTGTGTATTTTTGCAGGGTGAAGGACTTAATCAAGCAAATATTTTCTATCTCCAATAACGATCAGTTTGAAGAAATCTGCCTCAAGGTGTTTAAACACCAGGCAGAAAACTGTAGCGTATATAAAGCCTGGATGTCTCACCTTAAAGTGAAGCCAGAGGAGATAACATCTTCAAAAGAGATCCCATTTCTACCCATCGGCTTTTTCAAAACTCATGAAGTATTGAGCAGCACCCACCCGGTAGAAATTACTTTCAGCAGCTCCGGAACCACCGGAATGTCCCAAAGTAAACATCTGGTGACAGATCTTTCTATCTACGACCAAAGCTTTAACCTGGCTTTTGAACAGTTTTATGGCAGCATAGAAAACACCTGTTTTCTAGCCCTGTTGCCTTCCTACCTGGAACGCGACGGTTCTTCCTTAATCTACATGGTAGATGCCCTGATCAGAGACAGCAAACATCCGGATAGTGGTTATTTCCTGCATAACCATGAAGAGCTACACCAAAAGTTAACACAACTACAAGCCAGCGGACAAAAGACCATCCTGATCGGTGTAACCTATGCCCTGCTCGACTTTATCGAAAAGTATCAGCTAAATTTCCCTGAACTGGTGGTTATGGAAACTGGTGGCATGAAAGGAAAAAGAAAAGAGATGGTAAGAGAAGAATTACATCAACTCCTTCAAGAGGGATTTGGCGTAACCAGTATCCATAGCGAATATGGCATGACTGAACTTCTGGGCCAGGCTTACTCCCGGGGAGTTGGCATTTTCAACTGTCCGCCATGGATGAAAATCTACCTCCGCGACGTCAATGATCCTTTAAGCCTCATCATCGGTAACAACAGTAAAAGCAGTGGTGGCATCAATGTCATCGACCTTTCCAACCTCAATTCCTGCGCTTTTATCGCTACTCAGGATTTAGGACGCTTATTCCCTGACGGCTCATTTGAAGTACTAGGCAGGTTCGATAATGCAGACATCAGAGGTTGCAACCTGCTCGTTCAATAAAAAACTAAATACCCTTAATTTATAGCATAAAAAATCCCGGTTCTAATCAGACCGGGATTTTTCATAAGAGACAAAACTTGTCTCCTGAATATATCATCAAAAGCCGGCTTTAAAAGCTCAACCTACTATTTAACGCTCAATAAGAAATAATTTTTCTTTCCTTTTTGTACAATGATAAACTGATCATTTAAAAGGTGTTCCGAACCAATAACTTCTCCTGCATCTTTCAGTTTCTCTCTGTTTACAGAAACACCACCGCCTTGAATCAATTTCTTCGCTTCTCCTTTAGAAGCAAATACTGTCGATTTCTCCGCTAATAAAGTCGCTGCATCAATACCCAACATCAACTCTTCTTTAGAAATCTCAAACTGAGGAATACCCTCAAAAATCTCCAATACCTGAGTTTCATTTAAAGTCTTGAAAAACTCTAAAGAACCATTACCGAATAAAAATTCAGAAGTTTTAACAGCAGTTTCCAAAGCTTCCGCAGAATGTGTTCTCACGGTAATATCTTCCGCTAAAGCTTTCTGCAAGATGCGTAAATGAGGTGCTGCATCATGCTCTACCTCTAAATCTTCGATTTCTTCCTGAGATTTCAAAGTGAAGATTCTGATCCATTTTTTAGTATCATCATCAGAAGCATTCAACCAGAACTGGTAGAATTTGTAAGGAGAAGTTTTCTCCGGAGCCAACCAAACCGCACCGCTTTCCGTTTTACCGAATTTAGTACCGTCAGCTTTCTTAATCAACTTTGTCGTTACCGCAAAAGCAGTACCTGCATCCTTACGTCTGATCAATTCCGTACCGGTCACGATATTTCCCCATTGATCTGAACCACCCATCTGAATTAAACAGTTGTGGTGTTTCCACAAGTAGTAAAAGTCGAAACCCTGAATCAACTGGTAGCAAAACTCTGTAAATGACAAACCTGAATCACCTTCAAGACGTCTCTTTACACTATCTTTTGCCATCATATAATTCACTGTAATGTGCTTACCAACATCTCTGATAAAAGTAAAAAGATTCATATCCTTAAACCAGTCATTATTGTTCACCATTACCGCACCATTTCCAGCATCTTCAAAGTTCAAAAACTTCATAAGCTGCTTTTTCATGCCTGCAAGGTTATGTTCTACCATATCCTCTGTCTGCAAATTACGCTCATCAGATTTCCCCGAAGGATCACCAACCATTCCGGTTGCACCACCTACCAAAGCATAAGGCTTATGTCCGGCACGTTGAAAATGAATTAAAGTCATGATCTGAGTCAGGTGACCCACATGCAGTGAATCTGCTGTTGGATCAAAGCCGATGTACCCCGATGTCATGCCTTCATTTAATTTTTCTTCAGTACCAGGCATTATATCCTGCAACATGCCTCTCCAGCGTAATTCTTCAACGAAATTGGTCATTATGTATCTCCTTAGTTTGTCGCAAATATAAGACAAATATGGAACAAGCTATGGCCTTCCCGGAATTCAATCCCCCTCAGAAACAGCGAAACTGAACAAAAATCGCTACTTTTAAACCGATGAACTTTCTTTCCCACTATTATTTTGAACGAAACAACACTGACGAAAACATCGTCTTAGGTGTCATATTGCCCGATCTGATCAAAAATGCACAGAAAGAAAGTAACCTCTACCCCCTAAAAGAAAAACACCTTTTTTTAAAAGATCCAAATCAGGCTTCGCTGTTAAAAGGCTGGGAAAGACACCTCGAAGTAGACCGTGTATTCCATAATTCAGACTTCTTTAAAGTGCAAACCGCAGCGCTGAAACAACTGATCTTACCCCTTTGTGAAAACAGTCCCGTGAAACCATTTTTCCTCGCACATATTGGGATTGAACTTGTGTTGGACCATATTCTGACCACAAAAGGCATCGTCAACATCAATACCTTTTACGAGCAACTCATCAAATCTGATAAGAAAGCCGTTGAAACCTTCCTTAGCAACTGCGGCGTAGCAGATACCAGCGTATTCCTTAAATTCCTGGAGAACTTCATCAGCAGCCGCTACCTGTTCAGCTACCAGAAGATTGAAAACATTTCTTATGCGCTCAACAGAATCTGTATGCGCATCTGGCCAAATCCTTTCACAGAAGCACAGACCGAACTCCTCACCGAAAAGCTCATCATCTACCGCGATGCTGTAGAACCGGAATACCTCGACATTTTTAAGCGCATAGAAAGTATTCTGCCCCCTTTATAATCTGAGATTTTCTATCTTTGTCCTATGCCACTTATGGAGATTAAAGACAAAATGGAAGCCTTGGTTAAGGAGCTTAACCAACATAGTTACAATTATTATGTACTGGCGATGCCTACCATTGCAGATTACGAGTTCGACAAGAAATTAGCAGAGCTGGAGCAACTTGAAAAAGCACATCCGGAATTCGCTGACCCCAACTCCCCTACACAAAAAGTGGGCGGAGATATCACCAAATCTTTCAAGACCGTAGCCCACAGATGGCCAATGCTTTCTTTAGGGAATACCTATAACGAACAAGACCTGCGCGACTTCGACGAACGTGTCAGGAAAACAATCGGAGATCAGTTTGAGTATGTTTGTGAACTTAAATTCGACGGACTATCCATCAGTTTAACTTACGAAAACAACAAACTCGTTCGCGCGGTTACCCGTGGCGATGGCACTAAAGGCGATGTGGTGACGGCCAACATCAAAACCATCAGCAATATCCCCCATCAGTTAAAAGACGAAAGCATTCCTCCCCTGTTTGAAATCAGAGGAGAGATATTTATGCACCGTGCAGCCTTCGACCGCCTCAACAGAGAACGCGAAGAACTTGGGGAGGTACAATATGCCAACCCGAGAAACTTTGCCGCAGGAACCGTTAAAATGCAGGATTCTAAAGAAGTTGCCAGACGCCCCTTAGACTGCTTCCTGTATTCCATGAATACTGACAAAAACTACTTCAAAACCCATTGGGAAAGCCTGCAAAGCTTAAAAGAATGGGGATTCAATGTTTGTGAACATACCGAACTGAGCAGCAGCATCGACGATGTCCTTGCCTTTGTCCATAAATGGGAAGAACAACGTTTCAACCTTTCTTATGACATCGACGGGATCGTCATCAAAGTAAACAGCTATGCACAACAGCAGGAACTGGGTTTTACCGCCAAATCTCCACGTTGGGCAATCTCTTATAAATACAAAGCACAGGAAGTAGAAACCATCCTGGAAAAAGTAAGTTACCAGGTGGGAAGAACCGGTGCTGTTACCCCTGTAGCCAATTTAAAACCAGTTCAACTGGCCGGAACAACCGTTAAAAGAGCTACCCTACACAATGCCAATGAAATCGAAAGACTGGATCTTCATGAAGGAGATACCGTATTTGTAGAAAAAGGTGGCGAGATCATTCCTAAAATCATCAATGTAAACCTGGAGAAACGCAAACCAGGGGCGCTAAAAATACATTACCTCACCGAATGTCCGGAATGCAACACCCCATTGGTCAGAAAAGAAGGCGAAGTAGCCTTTTACTGCCCTAATGACGAAGCTTGTCCGCCACAAATTGTAGGTAAAATCCAGCATTTTATCGGCCGCAAGGCGATGAATATCGACGGATTAGGCGATGAAACCATCGAAACCTTTTACCAGCGCGGCCTGATTGCTCACATCAGCGACCTGTATACGCTGAAAGAAAGATCTGAAGACCTGAAAACAATAGAGCGCTTCGGAGAACGTTCTATTGAGAATATGCTGAAAGGAATTGAAGACTCTAAGCAAATGCCATTTGAAAAGGTGCTTTTCGGATTAGGCATCCGATATGTTGGCGAAACCGTAGCGCGTAAATTAGCGATGGGAACCAAAAATATCGACAAATTAATGACCGCAACCCTGGAAGAACTCACTTCAATAGATGAAATCGGGCAAAGAATCGCAGAAAGCATCCTGGAATACTTCGCAAAACCGGAACATATTCATCAAATTGAGCTGTTAAAGTCGTACGGACTCCAATTTGAAGTGGTAGAAAAAGAAATTACCCTCCAAAGTGACAAGTTAACTGGAAAAACATTCGTAATTTCGGGAGTTTTTGAAAATTACAGTAGAGAAGAGCTCAAAGAGATAATAGAAAGCAATGGTGGTAAGATCCTGAGCGGAATTTCCGCAAAGCTCAACTACCTTGTCGCGGGTGATAACATGGGACCTTCCAAATTGGAAAAGGCAAATAAATTGAATGTCCCCCTGATTTCACAGGATGACCTATTAGCGTTATTGAAGTAAATAAAAATGATGAACAAATTTCACGGAACGGGTGTGGCATTGGTCACCCCATTTAATGCAGACGGAACAGTGGATTATGCAGGCCTTAAAAACCTCATCAATCACCTTGTTGAAGGAAAAGTAGAATACCTGGTATCTTTAGGTACAACAGGAGAAGCATCAACACTGAATAAGAGCGACAAGAAGAAGATCTGGGAATTTACTACTGAAATTAACAATGGCCGTCTACCACTGGTAGCTGGTATCGGAGGAAATGATACAGCCGAACTTGCGCAAAGTATAAAAGAATTTGAAGTGACTGGTTATGATGCCATTTTATCAGCCAGCCCATATTATAATAAGCCAACTCAGGAAGGCATTTACCAACACTATAAGGCAGTATCGGAAGCAAGTGCATTACCTGTATTCCTTTACAATGTACCAGGTCGTACGGGCAGCAATGTAAGCCCTGAAACGACCTGCCGTTTAGCGCATGATTTCAAAAACATCATTGGGACTAAAGAAGCATCCGGAAGTTTCGACCAGTTCAACCAGATCCTGCGCGATAAGCCAGCTGATTTTATGTTGATCTCTGGTGATGATCCTATTGCCTTGCCTATGATGGCATTGGGTGCAGTTGGGGTGATCTCTGTAGTAGGAAACGCCTTGCCTAAGCAATTGTCTGACATGATCAGATTATGTTTAAACGGCGATTTCAAAGCAGCAACACCTTTACACCTGGACTTAATTGAATTCACCAGATTAATCTTCGCAGAAGGAAACCCTGGGGGCGTAAAAGCGGCCCTGAAACAATTAGGTGTATGTGATGATTATGTACGTTTACCATTGGTACAGGCAACTGAGGAACTTCGCAAAGCGATTATCGCGGAAACAATCAGAATTACAGCATAACAAACAGGTTAAAAACAGCGAAGCTGTAAAAACCTTATTCCATAAAAAAAGCGTCCCGGTTGCCTGGACGCTTTTTTTTTGAATCAAAAAGCTTATTTAGCGTCTTTGTTTTTAGTTTCCTGAACTTCCAGACGAATCGCCTGAGCTAAGTTTTTAAGATCCTGCATACCTTTACGAACACGTGTTCCTGCGGCGCTATTTGCTTTGTTGTAGAATTTGTCTGCATCTGCTTCTAAAGCAGCAACAAGTTCTTTTGCTTCATTAAATTTTTTCATCGTTAATTTACTCCTTTTTAGTTTTTAATGGTTTGATTGATACTCTATTACTAAAGTAAGGTGTTTATTCTATAAAAAAAAGATTTTCAGACAATAAATAAAGGCCTTTTGAAAACTATATTTTCAGAAGTAATTCTTCAGGCAAAAAAAAAGACTGCCTAAAAAAGCAGTCTTTCCTTTAATCTTATCAAACGGACTAAGCCATAGAGAACTGATGTTCCTTATAATAACCAGTTTTCAACTTCTCAGACACTTCGCTAAAAGCATCTAGCGTACGCTGTACGTCTTCCAATGTATGAACAGCGGTCGGAATCAACCTCAGCTCAATAAGCCCCTTAGGGATCACCGGATAAACCACAATCGAACAGAAGATACCATAGTTCTCACGTAAGTCCATGGTTAATGCCGTAGCTTCTAACAATTCGCCTTTTAAGAACACCGGAGTTACCATCGTATCGGTAATACCTAAATCAAAACCACGTTCTCTTAAACCTTTTTGAAGCGTAGTTGCGATCAACCAAAGACGTTCTCTTAATTCCGGGTTATTTTTAAGCAACTCTAATCTTTTCAATAAACCAATAACCATCGGCATTGGTAAAGCCTTCGCAAAAGTCTGCGAACGCATATTGTAACGGAAATAGTTAGTTAATTCCTGAGTAGAAGCAACGAAAGCACCAATACCTGCCATTGATTTTGCGAAAGTACCGAAGTACACATCTACACCTTCAATACAGCCTTGCTCCTCATGCGTACCCGCACCAGTTGGGCCCATCGTACCAAAACCATGTGCATCGTCGATTAACAAACGGAAATCGAAATCTTTCTTCAATTCAATCAGTTCCTTCAGTTTTCCCTGAGCACCTGACATACCGAAAACACCTTCTGTAATCAAAAGAATACCACCACCCGACTGTTCAGTCAGTTTAGTAGCACGTTCTAATTGCTTGCGGGCACTTTCAATATCATTGTGCTGGTAAACGAAACGCTTACCCATGTGCAAACGTAAACCATCGATAATGCAGGCATGAGATTCCGCATCGTAAACGATGACGTCATTTCTGTCTACTAAACAATCGATGATCGAAACCATACCCTGGTAACCAAAGTTCAATAAGAACGCATCTTCTTTACCAACAAATTCGGCTAATTCCTGCTCCATTTGCTCATGGTACTTAGAATTACCAGACATCATTCTTGCACCCATCGGGTAGGCCATACCAAAATCCGTCGCACCCTGCTTATCCGCTTCCCTAACTTCAGGGTGGTTTGCTAATCCTAAATAGTTGTTTAAACTCCAAACTAAATGTTCTTTGCCACGAAAAGTCATGTGAGGTGCGATTTCCCCCTCTAATTTAGGAAAAGAGAAATATCCATGTGACCATTTCTGGTGCTGACCAATCGGTCCCATGCGTTTTGCTACTTTATCAAAAATATCCAATGTGTATTTATTTAAATGTTATGTATCTTATTTTTTTGCAAATTTAAGGTTAATCTGCTTCAATAGCAATTTTACCTGGTAGCGCTTTTAAGCCGCTTAACAGCTCCCTAACGATTATTATGCCAAAAAAGCCTTAACAACAGAATTGCTAAGGCTTTTTAAAATATTTAAACCGACTGACTAATCAACGTTATCGTGTAAAAATGAGTTATTAGGTCTGATCTCTGTAGATCCTTCCTCATCATTACTCAACGTAAATCTCGAAACCTGAGACTCTGAAGAGTGCTGAACCTGTTCCAACTGCATTTGCTTACGTTTATAAGCCGGCTCGTTTTCCAGTTCCTGTAAACCATTGCTGGTTCTCAGTTTCATGCTCAGATCTTTTAATCTCAAGATACGCTCTTTAGATTTTTTCAATTGATCTTCGATAGAATCATCATTTTTATCATCATCTGCACCTGCTTCCGCCATTTCCTGGTGTTGAGGCTCCACATTGTTATGGAAAACAGATTCTGGTTTTTCAAAGGTAAAATCAGTTTCTGCAACTTTGATCTCAAACTCAAAAGAAGGATCCTGCTCTTCTGCAACCGGTGCCTCTTCTTCTACTAAAGTATGTCTGACGATACCATTGCTGTCTGGTTCCTGATAACCTCTTTTATTGTTCCCGTATAAATCACCAAAAAGATCAGACTGTTTGATCTCTTCTTTAGTTTTCATAACCGGCTCATTAGAATAAGCTTCCGGTCTTGGCGCGATAAAAGAATTAACAGCTTCTACCGGTTTCACTAATGGTGCCTCCTCAGGCGTAAGCAAAGAAACTTTTCTTACGTTTTTCTTTTCTTCATCACGTTGTTCCGTCGTCTGGAAACCTGTGGCAATAATCGTTACCGATAATTTATCCTCCAGGTTCTCATCAATACAGTTACCCCAGATCAGGTCTGCAGAAAGACCTGCTTTATCCTGAATATAGTCCGTGATAATCGTCACCTCATCCATCGTTACTTCACGTAATCCTGAACTGATATTTAATAAAATATATCTGGCGCCTTCAATCTCGTTATCTTTTAACAATGGAGAAGCCAAAGCGCCTTCCACTGCATTTAATGCTCTATTCTCACCATCACAGGCAAAACTACCCATGATCGAAACCCCACTGTCCTTCATTACCGTACGCACATCCTTAAAATCCACGTTGATATAACCAGGTACTGTGATGATCTCTGCAATTCCTTTAGCTGCGGTAGTTAAGATATCATCTGCCTGCGCAAATGCGGAACCTAAAGTCAGGTTACCGAAAATCTCCCTTAACCTGTCGTTCGAGATAACCAGGTAAGAGTCTACATATTTCTTCAGCTCATCCAAACCATCATTGGCTTGCATCTTACGTCTTTTACCTTCAAAGGCAAATGGCGTAGTCACGATAGCAACTGTCAAAATATCTAATTCTTTTGCTGCTTTAGCAATAATCGGGCTTGCACCTGTTCCGGTACCACCACCCATTCCGGCAGTGATAAACAACATCTTTGTGGTGCTTCCCAGCATTTGTTTGATGTCATCTATATTCTCTATAGCAGAATTCTTTCCTACCTCGGGAATAGAGCCTGCGCCCATTCCTTCTGTTAAGCTCGCACCCAATTGTACCTTGTTAGGGATCGGACTAAACTCCAATGCCTGTGCATCTGTATTACAAATAATAAAGTCTACACCAGTAATTCCCTGACGGTACATATGGTTTACCGCATTACCACCACCGCCACCAACACCAATAACCTTGATGATTGATGACTTATCTTTTAACATTTCGAACTGCATATCTTTATGAATCAGTTGTTTAAAAATTCGTTTTTCCTGTTCATCTACCAACGTAATAATACCATTTTTTAACAGGGCTTTTATATATCTGTTTGGAATGTGGAAAAATCGTCAATTGTGGATAAGTATTTAGGATTTGATATAATCTTCGTCACTAACGTTCATATCGTCTTTAACAAAGTCTTTTGCCTTAGCCAGCAGCTTATCAAAGAGACCACCACCAGAATTTTTGTTTTTGTCTTTAGCCTCTTTTGGCTTTTCAACATAAACCCCTGGTTGTTTCATTTCTTCAATCAACTCCTCTGCTTTTTGAATTCCTTTGATCAGCAAACCAACACTGGTTGCATACATCGGGCTTTTCAAATCATCGTAAATAGTTTTCGGCATGTCTTCATATTTCGACAAATGCTCATTTGGATAACCAACGCGGCAATCTAAACCAGTTACATATTCTACCAGTTGAGAAAGGTGTTTCAGCAAAGCACCACCACCGGTAATCACTACACCACCGATTAATTTTTTCTCATAACCTGAAGACTTAATCTCATAATAAACATGCTCAATGATTTCTTCCATACGGGCCTGGATCACATAAGCTAAGTTTTTCACAGAAATCTCTTTTGGCTCTCTTCCACGAAGTCCGGGAACGCAAATGATCTCATTTTCTTTGTTCTCTTCAGCCAGGGCAGAACCGAAACGGGTCTTCAACAATTCAGCCTGGTTTCTCATTACAGAACATCCCTCACGAATATCTTCCGTTACGCTGTTACCACCAAACGGGATAACCGCAGTATGGCGGATGATACCTTCATGAAAAATAGCAATATCAGTCGTACCACCACCAATATCCACTAAAGCAATACCAGCTTCCTTCTCTTCGTCGCTCAACACCGACTCTGAAGAAGCAAGAGGCTCTAATATTAATTCCTGAGTTTGCAACCCGGCATTGGTTACGCACCTCATGATATTTTTAACCGCAGTTACCTGTCCGGAAATGATGTGGAAGTTCGCTTCTAAACGCACTCCTGCCATTCCGATCGGGTCTTTTACCCCGGGCTCATTATCGATAGTAAATTCCTGAGGCAAGACATGGATGATTTCTTCTCCCGGGGGCATAACCAGTTTGAACATGTCATCAATTAATTTGTCTATATCCTTCTTACCAATTTCATTGTGCAGCTCTCTCCTGGTCAAAATCCCACGGTGTTGCAAACTTTTGATATGCTGACCAGCGATACCAACGTTCACCACGCGGATTTCTACATTCGACTGACCACTGGCAACTTCCACTGCCTGTGCGATCCCCTGAACTGTTTTCTGGATGTTGGAAACCACGCCACGGGTTACCCCTGCTGATTCCGCTTTTCCAATGCCCAATACCTCTATTTTTTTATGCTGAGTGCGCCGACCAACGATCACGCAAATTTTTGTAGTACCAATATCCAATCCTACTACGATTGGAGACTGCACGATAGATTTTTCTTTGCCCATAACTATATCGATTTGCTGAGTTATATTCTTGTTGTTTTGTGGTATCTGTATTCTTATCTCTTTTCTGCTGCCGTTACCGGTTTCTTAGCAGTTGTTGTTGCTGTTTTGTTTGCTGCCACTTTCGTTGCAGCCGGCTTTTTTACCGGAGTTACTGTACCCGTCTTTTTTGCCTTGCTAACTACCGCTTTGGGCTTCGGTTTAGGCTCCGTCTTTTTAACCGGAGGTTTTACCGTAGCTTTCTTTGGCGGAGCTAACTTAACGGCCGGCTTTTCCGTCGGAGGCTTAACTGGCACTACAGCTACCGCTCCATCCGGTACATCCGGGTCGTTCGCATCGTTTTTCATTTCCTTTGCAATCTCTTGCAACACCAATGGATTGATGGCTCCCTTATTTACTTTGGCCGTTTCCGTGTACTTAGGCCGCTTCACCCCATTCACTATAATCGAGTCAGGCTTGCTCTTTTCACAAACCACCTGATTCGTATATTTTATATTGATCGTTTTATAGGTATCCCATCCCACTTTTGGCATGGCCTGCTTATAAAACGCCAGAAGATTTCTCATTTTCACCTGCAAAGAATCAGCAGAACCCAGTACGATGCGCTGGTTACCTACTCTTGGGATCAACTCAATATCCATTTTGTCATCAACATACAACTGCTCAATTTGTGCATCCCACAAAGTATCGCGCTTGATGAACAAAGCCGTCTCATACAAATCTGCTGCCAATTTGGTGATTAAAGTGTCCACCCGGCCAGTAAAACGTTCCATAATGTTTCCATTAGCCACCAGAACATTGGCGGTAAAGTTCGGAGACACCGGCATTTTTAAACCATCACGGTCAATGTAATAGTCCTGTCCACCAGCATTAATCACCCTTAAAATAGGCTGACGCTGCTTAATTTCAATGTGAATCACCCCATCCATGTCCGCATACACCACCGCAGAGGCAATATATGGATTGGAAATGATCTTTTTCTCTATCGCATGAAGGTTAATATCTTCCAGCTTGCGACCGATTAAAGAGCCCTGGCTCTGCTTTAAAACCGCATCTATCTCTTCCCGCTCGATAAAATTATCCGCACCGGGAATCAATATTTTGACATTCGTAATGGTCACTGTATCCTTCTTCATGCCGATGAAACTCATGAGCACAACCACCCCACACAGGCAAAAAACCCATGCAAAGCATCTGAATACAAATTTCCAGTTGATGTCTTTAAACATTAGTGAAATTAGTTTTTAACGGTTGTATTAAGGTATCAATATCTCCTGCGCCAACGGTAATCAGCAGCTCAGGATTCTTTGTTTTAATGCGCTCCAACACAAGGTCTTTCGCAATAATTTCTTTATTATTCAGGGTGATTTTATCCAGCAAAAATGCGGAGTCAACACCTTCAATCGGCAGCTCTCTAGCCGGGTAAATTTCCAGTAAAATCAGGTCATCTACCGTACTTAAAACCTCGGCAAACCCAGCCGCAAAATCGCGTGTGCGACTAAACAAATGCGGCTGAAAAATCACCGTCATTTTCTTATCCGGATACAACTGTCTAACCGCATGAAAACATGCTTTTAGCTCCTCCGGATGATGTGCATAATCGTCAATATAAATGTGATTATCCGTATTAACTATATATTCAAATCTTCTCTTTACTCCTTTAAAACCGGCAATAGCGCCCTTTATTTTATCCGCATCAATGCCCAGCTTTAAGGCCACTGCGATTGCCGCAACTGCATTTTCAACGTTATGAGTACCAGGTAACATCAGCTCTACATCGGTTATTTTAACCTGCGCATCTACATAATCAAAAACGAACTTCGAACCCACAACTCTGATATTTTCTCCTCTGATCTCAGATGACATCCCGGCGCTGTAATTCAGACCGCCTTCCAAAGGCAAACCAGCCTTTACAAACAAGCTGCCTTCCGGCTTTAATTGTCCGGCAAACAAGCGGAAAGACTCTTCCAGCTGACTCGCATCACCATAGATATCCAAATGATCCGCATCCATAGAAGTGATCACCGATACATCCGGGTGTAAGGTTAGGAAAGAACGGTCGTACTCATCCGCTTCTACCACCACTACATGGTTAGTACCCAGAATAAAATTACTATCATAATTCGTCGCAATACCACCTAAAAAGGCTGTACAACCAAAACCAGTATCCGTTAGCACATGGGCAATGATCGAAGAAGTGGTTGTTTTTCCATGCGTACCCGCAACAGCAATACAAAACTGCCCTTCGCTAATGATACCCAAAACCTCCGAACGTTTCTTCATCACAAACTCCTGCTCCTGGAAATAGTGAAGCAAAGCACTGTGTTTAGGAATCGCAGGCGTATATACCACTAAAGTATATTCATCCTTCGTCAGGAATTCTACCGGCAATGTAAACACTTCATCTACGTAAGAGATCACAATCCCTTCGGCTTCTAAAGCCTTTGTCAGGTTCGTACTGGTTTTATCGTAACCACAAACCTCGCAACCTCTGCTTTTGAAGTAACGGGCCAGGGCACTCATACCAATCCCACCGATGCCCACAAAATAAATTCTTCTAATCTTATCTAACTTCACTTAGACCTCCTTTTCCTGCTAAAATTAACACCTCTTCTGCAATGATGTTATCCGCATCAGGCAAAGCCATTTTCCCTATATTTTCAGAAAGCACTTTACAGCGTTCCTTATCATTTAACAATTTTAAAGCTTCCGATACCAGGGTATCTTCCGCAGAACGATCGGCGATTAAAAGTGCCGCATGGTTTTTCACCAGGGCCATCGCATTTTTTGTCTGGTGGTCTTCAGCCACATTTGGCGAAGGCACCAGGATCACCGGTTTTTTAATCAGACAAAGCTCTGCAATCGTGCCTGCACCTGCTCTGGAAATGATCAGATCGGCAGCAGCATAAGCCATGTCCATTTTATTCAGAAATTCCAGAATACACACATTTGGATGGTACTCCAAACCTAAGCGCTCCACAATCCCTTTGTAATAATATTTACCCGTCTGCCAGATCACCTGAACATCCTGAGCAATTAAATCTTGTAAATGCTTTTCAATACTCTTGTTTAAAGTCCCGGCACCCAGACTCCCACCTGTCACCAGAATGGTTTTCTTTAAAGGGTCAAGCTTCAATAATTCTGCACCTGCATGTTGTTTCCTGGCGATATCCACCACATCTTTCCTGACCGGGTTTCCTGTTTTCAGGATATTTTCGGCAGGGAAAAACTGATCCATTTCGTCAAAAGCCACACATACTTTCGCTGCGTTTTTTCCCAACCATTTATTGGTTACCCCTGCATAGGAATTTTGCTCCTGAATCAGGTAAGGAATCTTTTTTAAGGAAGCAGCAAATAAGATCGGTCCGGAAGCATAGCCACCCACACCAACCACTACATCAGGTTTAAAATCTGCAATTAACTGCAAAGCCTTACGCATGCTGCCAAACATTTTAAATGGCAGACTTAAATTCTTAACGATTGATCCCCGCTGGAAGCCGCTAATGTTTAAGCCAATAATTTTATATCCGGCAGCAGGAACTTTTTCCATTTCCATTCTGCCTGTTGCACCAACAAATAAAATCTCACAGCCCGGCTCCATGCGTTTTAAAGCATTAGCTATTGATATGGCCGGAAAAATATGTCCGCCAGTACCACCACCTGAAATAATTACTCTCGTTGCTCTATTCATCTGCTCTAATCCACTGCAGGTATTTCACCTACAACTACTTTTTTATTACTATTCTCTTCTACATCCCTGCTCACACTCAGGATAATTCCAAAGGCGATACTGGTAAAAATCATCGAGGTACCTCCCATGCTTACCAAGGGTAAAGGCACCCCGGTAACCGGACCTAAACCTACCGCTACGGCCATATTCGCAAAAGCCTGTATCGTCAGACTAAAACTTAAACCCGCAGCGAGTAAAGCCCCGAAGGCCTTGGGACTCTGCGTCACAATCCGGACGCATCGATAGAGCAGTACCAGGTACAGCACAATCACCGTCATTGCTCCTACTAAACCATATTCCTCCACGATAATCGCGAAGATAAAATCTGAGTACGGGTGAGGTAAAAAGTTCCTTTGCGTACTATTTCCCGGGCCTTTTCCAAAAACACCACCTGTTGCCAGGGCGATTTTAGATTGATCCGCCTGATAAGTTTTATCAGAATTCTGCATCTCCGGATGCAAAAAGGAGTTTACCCTTGATTTATACGTTCCTGCTCTCGGTCCTAAAAACACGATGAACAACAGCAATACAGCACCACCGGCACATACGATAGAAATCTGTTTGATGGAAATCCTGCCGATGATCAGCAATAAGATACTTACGCCAAACAACATAATTGCGGTCGATAAATTCGCCCAGGCAATCAGTGCAAAAACCACACAAACCGAACCCATAATCGGGACAAAAGCTTCTTTTACATCCTTAATATTTTCTTGCTTCTTCGTTAGCATCCTCGCCAGAAAGGTAATCAAGGCCAGTTTTGCTAAATCGGAAGTCTGGAAAGTCAAGCCAATCACAGGAATCTTCACCCAACGGGAAGCCTCATTGATGTTCGCTCCAAATACCGCTGTATAGAACAGCAATGGGATGGTGATGATCATCAGGACCTTGGAGATCCCTGCATAATATTTATAATCCAGTAAATGCGCAATATAAATCATCCCTATACCCATGATCACGAAGATCAGGTGTTTTGTCAATAAGACCTTTTCAACGGTTTTATTCACTTTATAGGCATACGTACCCGTAGCACTATACACGGTAAGTATAGAGATCAGCGACAACAGGATAATGATCAGCCATATCCAGCGATCTCCTTTTGTCTTGTCTAAAATCTGATTAATTGCGATCATAACTTATAGTTCCTTCACAGCCATTTTAAACTGATTACCACGGTCTTCGTAATTTTTGAACAGGTCAAAACTTGCGCAGGCCGGCGATAACAGCACCGTATTCCCTTTATTTGCCAGATGGTAAGCCACCTGAACCGCTTCATTTGCAGAAAACGTATTCACAATCACTTCCACATCATCCTCAAAGGCCTCATGGATTCTCTTATTATCACGCCCCAGGCATACGATCGCCCTTACTTTCTCACGAACCAGGTCTTTCAGCATACTATAGTCATTGCCTTTGTCTACCCCACCCATAATCAGGATCACGCCAGGATTTACACTTTCCAGCGCATACCAGGTAGAGTTTACATTGGTCGCTTTAGAATCGTTGATATACTCCACACCGGAGATTTTACCTACATTTTCTAAACGATGCTCAATGTTTTTGAAATCACTCATGCTCTCACGAATCACGGAATTTTTGATATCCAATATTTTCGCAACTATGCCCGCAGCCATAGAATTATAAACATTATGCTTGCCTTGCAAGGCTAATTCTGTGATCGACATGGTTAATTCCTCTTTTAAGTTTAGATTGATGTGTAAGTTATTGCCCTCAAGGTAGGCGCCGTTTTCAATCTCCTTACGGATAGAAAAAGCAACCATTTTTGAGTTGATTTTGACTGACTTCATCGCTTTCAAAGTCTCGTCGTCATCAGCACAATAAATGAAAACATCATCACTCTGCTGATTTTGAGTAATCCGCAATTTCGAGGCTGCATAATTACTCAGTTTATAATCGTACCGGTCCAAATGATCCGGCGTAATGTTCAATAAGATGGAGATATCGGCTCTGAAATCATACATATCATCCAGCATAAAACTGGAAATTTCCAATACGTAATAGTCAAAATCAGCCGTTGCGACTAAAGCGGCAAAGCTATTTCCAATATTTCCTGCCAATGCAACGTTCAATCCCGCATTTTTCAAAATGTGGTACGTCAACATGGAAGTCGTTGTTTTACCATTAGACCCGGTGATACAGATTGTTTTCGCCTTGGTATATCTTTTCGCAAACTCAATCTCCGAGATCACTGAAATGCCTTTAGCTTTCAGCGCTTTGATCATTGGAGCCGTTTCCGGAATACCCGGGCTCTTGACCACCTCTACCGCATTCAGAATCAGATCAGCGGTATGCTGCTGCTCTTCAAACGCGATATTCAGTTCCTGCAAACGTTCTTTATACTGCGAAGGGATGGTACCAAAATCAGATACAAAAACTTCAAATCCTTGTTTCTGCGCTAACATTGCTGCACCTACACCGCTTTCACCGGCTCCTAAAACGACTATCCTTTGCTTTTCCATTATCGAAGTTTTAAAGTAATGATCGTAATGATGGCCAATAAAATTCCAATAATCCAGAACCGCGTTACGATTTTGGCTTCATGATATCCTTTTTTCTGATAGTGGTGGTGTAAAGGGGACATCAAAAATACCCTTTTTCCCTCTCCAAACCGCTTTTTTGTATATTTAAAATAGCTCACCTGGATGATAACCGATAAGTTTTCTATCAGGAATACCCCACATAAAACCGGAATCAACAACTCCTTACGGATCATGATCGCGAAAGCGGCAATGATACCACCAATCGCCAGACTTCCGGTATCACCCATAAACACCTGTGCAGGGTAAGAGTTATACCATAAAAAGCCCACACAAGCCCCAACAAAGGCACCTGCGAAAATCATCAGCTCCCCCGAATTCGGAATGTACATGATGTTCAGGTAATCAGCAATCACGGTATTACCCGATACATAGGCCAATAAACCAAGTGTAATCCCGATAATGGCGGAGGTTCCCGTGGCCAGCCCGTCAATCCCATCCGTGATATTTGCCCCGTTGGAAACCGCTGTCACAATGATGACCACGAAAAACAAGAACACAAACACCGAATATTTCTCATAGCCATCGCCTAAAAACTTCAGGACTTTGGCGTAATCAAACTCATTATTTTTATAGAAAGGAACGTTAGTCAGCGTAGATTTCACATCCTGCGTATAGTAAAAGCTCTCTCCTTTTTGTCTCAATACCATTGGCGTAGTCGAAGCTTTAGAAACCGTAGACTCATCTACTGTTTGTCTCACTACAATATTAGGATTGAAATACATTGTCCAGCCAATAATCAAAGCCAGACCAACCTGACCTACAATTTTAAACCTACCTGCTAAACCTTCTTTATTCTTCCTGAAAACCTTGATATAATCATCTACAAAGCCGATAATCCCCATCCAAACGGTGGTGATGATCATCAGTAATACATAGATATTAGAAAGGTTAGCCAGTAAAAGTGTTGGCACCAAAATACCCAGCAGGATCATGATTCCACCCATCGTAGGCGTACCTGCTTTTTGCATTTGTCCTTCCAGACCCAGGTTTCTAACGGTTTCACCCACCTGCATTTTTTGCAGATAGTTGATGATGCTACGACCAAAAACGGTGGTAATGATTAGAGAAATGATGATCGCTAAAGAAGTACGGAAAGTGATGTATTGAAACAACCTCAATCCAGGGAAATCGTAATTTGCGTTTAGGTACTCGAATAAATAATATAACATTAGCTGATCAAGTTTAACTGTTCCATTAATATTTCCTTATCATCGAAATGATACCTTACGCCATTGATTTCCTGATACTTTTCATGCCCTTTACCAGCAAGCAGGATGATATCTCCTGGTTTTGCTAAATGGCAAGCCGTTTTAATCGCTTCTCTTCTATCTACTATGCTCAACGTCTTCCTTTTATTTGTGGGCGAAACACCCTTTTCCATTTCCTCTACTATCGTTTGTGGATTCTCTGATCTCGGGTTATCCGAAGTCAGGATCACCTTATCGCTCCAATCGCAGGCCACCTGTGCCATGATCGGGCGTTTCGTTTTGTCTCTGTCGCCACCACAACCGATGATCGTAATCACCTGCTCTGTGCCTTTTCTAATGTCAGCAATTGTGCTCAATACATTCTGCACCGCATCCGGTGTATGTGCATAATCCACAATCCCGATGATCTGATTACCGGAAGTAATGTAATCAAACCTGCCTTCAGCCCCCGTAAGGTTACTCAAAGCAGTTAACACCTCCAGTTTATCTTCGCCTAATAAAACTGCCGTACCGTAAACAGCGAGCAGGTTATAGGCATTGAAAGAACCAACCAGTTTAAAGAATACATCTGCCTGATCAATATCCAGGTGTAGACCATTGAAACTATTTTCTACAACCTTCGCTTTAAAATTAGCCAGTTGCTTTAAGGCATAAGTCATTTTCGTTGCTTTGGTATTCTGCAACATCACCATACCGTTTCTATCGTCCAGATTGGTCAGTGCAAAAGCATCCGATGGCAAACCATCAAAAAACGCTTTCTTCGCTTTAATGTAATTGTCGAACGTTTTATGGAAGTCCAGATGATCATGACTGATGTTCGAAAACACGCCACCTACAAAATGTAAACCTTCAATACGGTGTTGTACAACGGCATGAGAACTCACTTCCATGAAGCAATACTCACAACCTGCATCCACCATTTGTTGCAACAATTGATTTAAAGCCAATGGATTAGGTGTAGTATGCGTAGCCGGAATCACTAAATCATCGATGTGATTCTGTACCGTAGAAATCAATCCTACATGATAACCCAGGGTACGGAAAAGCTTAAACAAGATCGTTGCGATCGTCGTTTTACCATTCGTACCGGTAATACCCACCAATTTCAGCTTTGAAGAAGGATTGCCATAATAATTGGCTGCCATTTCTCCTAAGGCTACCGAACTATTGTCTACCTGTATATAAACTACTCCCGGAACGGTCTGCGCAGGGATCTGCTCACACACGATGACCGAAGCACCTGCCTGTATCGTATTGTCAATATATTTATGTCCATCTGAAAGTGTTCCTTTTATTGCAAAGAACACCGAATCTTTAACCACCTGACGGGAATCAAAAACAAGCGCAGTAATCTCCCTGTTGGTAGAACCCACCAGGTTTGTTATTGCGATTCCATATAAAACGTCTTGTAATTGCATATTATCTTAATTCTAAATCTACACCCAATCCTCTACCTATTTTGCTGCCGGAAGGGATCGACTGACTAAAGACCTTTCCACTACCTACAACTCTTGTTTTTAAACCCGCATTTCCTAAAAGATATAAAGCATCTTTCAGGCCCATTCCATTTACATTAGGCATAACCCCTTTAACGGCGCTATACGCTTCGTACACGACACCATTATTGGTATCAATGCTATTGAAATAATCCGACTTTGCGGCATATAAAGCCTTGATTCCGAAAGCGCTGTACACTTTCTTAACCGCTTTACTCTGACCCGACTTCGCTTCAGGATTCTTAGTATTGCCCACTAAATGATCCTGAACATTGTTATACATTTCGATATCACTTGCGTAAATACGATCTGCAATTTCTTTAAATACCGGCCCAGCTACTGTTGCCCCATAATAACCGTTCTTAGGGCCATTGATAGAAACCATAATTGAGTATTTCGGTTTATCAGCAGGGAAGTATCCGCAAAATGAAGCCTGATAACTTCTTTTCGCTTTATATCCTTTATTACCATCGGCTACCTGTGCGGTCCCTGTTTTTCCTGCAACGCGATAAAACGGAGAAGCCATCAGTTTACCGGTTCCTTTGGTCACCACTGCTTCCAGCATGGCTTGTAATTTCTTTACGGTTTTATCAGAACAAATCTGTTCCGAAATCACCTTGGCATGAAACTGCTCAATCGGGTTACCCAATCTTCTGATTTCGCTTACAAAAATTGGTGCAATGTATTTCCCATCATTAGCTACTGCATTATAAAATGCCAGCATCTGTAAAGGGGTAATCAGCATTTCATAACCATAGGCCATCTGAGCCAGAGTCAGGTTCTTATTCCAGCTTCTGTTAGAAGGGTTTTTGATCACGGGTTGCGCTTCACCAGGAATCTGTAAACCCATTTTCTCGTTCATATGAATGTCATACAAATGATCCGTAAACTGCGAAGGGTTATCCTTATAATGCGTATTTACCAGTTTAGCAATCGCTGTATTTGCCGACTGCTCAAAAGCTTTCATTACCGTTACGACCCCAATACCACCGTGTGAATCCTTAATCGTATGTCCCGGAACACGGTAAAAACCATCTCCCGTATCTACTAAAGTATTCGTATCTACCTTTTTATCTTCCAGCAAAGCCATGTAAGAAGCCAGCTTAAAGGTAGAACCCGGATCCTGACTACCGCCAATCGCATAGTTAAATTTCTCTTCGTAAACCCCTTCAGATACCCTGGTGTAATTGGCTACGGCTCTCACCTCACCTGTATTTACTTCCATCAGAATCACCGTACCATGGTCTGCATCACTCAGTTTCAGCTGTCTTTCCAAAGCGGTCTGTGCTAAATCCTGCATGTTGATATCGATGGTAGAGATGATATCTGCTCCTTCTTTAGGGGCAACCTCTGCTTCATCATTTACCGGCATCCATACGCCACCGGCGATACGTTGTACCAGTCTTTTTCCGCTTTCACCGTTGATGTAATTGCCGAAAGCACCTTCCAGACCTACACCATTGGCCACGTTTTCATTTTTATAACCAATCGTTCTGGAAGCCAGAAATTTGAATGGTTTAATTCTTTTATTTTGTTGTACCGCGATTAAGCCCCCAGAATACTTACCAATATTGTATAAAGGAAAGGTTCTGATTGTTTTCAATTCCTGATAGCCTACTTTACGTTTGATCAACAGGTAACGCACACTATCCTGTCTGGCAGAACGCAGGTAACGCGAATATTCTTTAGGGCTTTTATCCTTAAAGAACTCCGATAATTTCATCGCTAAAGAGTCTACTTTAGCATAGAACACCTTATTATCATCAATCCCACCGGCATACAAATCCATCCTCAATTCATATTCAGGGATAGAAGTAGCCAGCAGACTGCCATCTGAGGAATAAATATTTCCACGTGCAGCTTCCACATTGATATACTTAGTAGAGAGGCTATCGGCCATGGCGCGCCACTTATGCCCCTCTACAAATTGTACATCGCATAGTCTGACCAATACTGCTACGGCAAGCAGTACAATCAGTCCAAATGACAGATAAACACGTAGTAATATGTTTGCTCTAATGTTCATTAGCGGGTATCACAATTTTTTTAGGGGGTTCAGTTAATTCTTTAATCCCTAGCGTATCTACTTTTTTAGCAACTTCAGTCAGCTTACTTTTGAACATTAAATCTGCTTTCAGCGATTTAAATTCCCAGCTTAACTCTTTTACTTCTTTATTTAACTTATCAATACTTCTGATGTTCTTCACTGCCATGTGGCTGTTTGCGATGTAAAGCATACACAAAACTGACAAAAACAGTAAAAACGGTAACATATCTGTTGCCGCTTCCTTAGTCACTACCCCTTCGGTAAATAACTTTTTAAAGAACGCTTTACCACTCTCAGGCTCCCTCTGCTTCTTCCGGGGTTTCTTAATCTGAATTTCTTCAGCCTCCGGATCTTCCTCTTCTATATTTTGCCTGAACTGGTTATTCATAGTTTTTCTCCAATTCTGAGTTTCGCACTCCTTGCGCGACTGTTGCGTTCCAACTCTTCATCGTTAGCAATCACCGCTTTTCTGGTAATGATTTTATATGGTTTTTGTTCATTACCATAAAAATCTTTCTCTACTTCACCTCTGAATTTACCCTTCTGTATGAAACTTTTTACCGGTCTGTCTTCCAGCGAATGGTAAGACATCACGACCAAACGGCCACCTGGTTTCAGGATATCAGCTGTTTGCTCTAAAAAGTTCTCCAATACTTCAATTTCTTTGTTCACTTCAATGCGTAAAGCCTGAAAAACCTGAGCCATATACTTGTTTTCCTTCCCTTTAGGGATATGGGCACCAGCAGCTCTTTTAAAATCCGCAAGGGTTTTAATCGGTTGTTCCACACGACCAGTCACAACGGCACGGGCCAGTGACTTTGCATTTTTCACTTCCCCATAAATTCCGAAAATCTTGTGTAGTTTATCTTCTGCATAGGTATTCAATACATCGGCAGCTGTTAAAGCGCCTTGTTTGTCCATACGCATATCCAGGTCAGATTCAAATCTGGTAGAGAAGCCACGTTCCGGAACATCAAACTGATGTGAGGAAACGCCTAAATCCGCCAGAATACCATCTACCGCTCTATAACCCAGCAAGCGCAGGTTATTTTTGATGAAGGCAAAATTCTGATCTACAAAAATGAAACGTGGGTCATCAATTTTGTTCCTTTGTGCATCAGGATCCTGATCAAAGGCGATCAACACCCCGTCTTTTCCTAAATGTTTCAGGATTTCTCTTGAATGTCCGCCACCACCAAAGGTAACGTCCACATATACGCCATCGGGTTTGATATTCAAACCTTCGATACATTCTTTCAACATGACAGGAATGTGGTAACTATTCTCCATCGCTCCTCCTATTTTTATTACCCATTACTTCTTCTGCAAGTTTTGAAAAGTCAGCCGGCTCCTGATCAAACAAAGCATCATATCCTTTTTTCGACCATACCTCGATCTTATCAAACTGACAGGCTAAAACCAACTCGGTGTTGATTTCAATGCCTACAGACTCCAATAAAGATTTAGGTAAATTAACCCTTCCTGCTGCATCCAACGTCAATTCCGTTGCGCCACGCGTGAAGTATCGAATAAATTCTCTGTTTTTTTGTTCGTATGGATTCAACTTACTCAACTCTTCCACTATTCCTTCCCATACTTTTTTCGGGTAGATCACGAGGTGTTTTTCAAAACCTCTATTGATCACAAGTCCCTCTACCTCAACATCAGGCAATTGTTTTTTCAGAGACGAAGGAACCATCAAGCGGCCTTTCGCATCCAATTTACAATCAAACTCTCCTAACAGTTGAACCATTTCTTTATGTGGTCTTTATAATGTAGTGTAAAAATAGATATTTCTACCACTTTTTACCACATTCTACCACAAAAAATTATCAACATAATTCATACCACTTTTTTTGTGCCCTGGCGTCACCGAAAACACAGTAAATGAGGTGGTAAAAAAAACTGGCGCATCGCAAAATAGCGAAACGCCTGTCCTGTTTATCAGTCAATATAATTAGCTATTGATGGCCTTTACACCAGGTAATTCTTTACCTTCCATGTACTCCAATAATGCACCACCACCGGTAGAAACATAGCTCACTTTATCCTCTAAATTGAATTTCGCGATGGCCGCAGCAGAATCGCCACCACCAATCAGTGAAAACGCGCCATTATCCTGAGTAGCAGCGACAACCGCATTAGCAATTGCACGTGTTCCCTGTTCGAAGTTTGCCATTTCGAAAACACCCATCGGGCCATTCCAAAGCAAAGTTTTCGAAGCTTTGATTACTTCAGAAAATAAAGCGATAGTTTTTGGACCTATGTCCAGACCCATCCAGTCCGCAGGAATACAACCCGTATCCACGTTTTTCTTTTCTGCTTCATTGGAGAATTTATCCGCAATTACGGTATCCAAAGGAAGGTAGATATTTACGCCTTTAGCTTTCGCTTTATCCAGCAATTCCAGGCAAAGTGCCATTCTGTCTTCCTCTAAAAGAGAAGTACCGATTTCGCCACCCTGAGCCTTTGCAAAAGTATAAGCCATACCACCACCGATGATCAGGTTATCTACTTTATCCAACAGGCTTTCGATTAATAAAATTTTATCAGATACTTTCGCACCACCCATGATTGCCGTGAAAGGTCTCACTGGGTATTCAGTCACTTTCTCCGCATTTTTAAGCTCTTCAGCCATTAAATAACCGAAGTATTTAGCCTCAGGAAAGAACTCAGCGATGATTGCTGTAGAGGCATGCGCACGGT
Organism: Pedobacter gandavensis; assembly: GCF_032677645.1. Lineage (GTDB taxonomy): Bacteria > Bacteroidota > Bacteroidia > Sphingobacteriales > Sphingobacteriaceae > Pedobacter > Pedobacter gandavensis_A. Next base: position 76,549 of record NZ_JAVTSB010000009.1, read on the forward strand.
GTGCAGTACCAAAAGCATCATTCACATACACATCACCTAATTTCGATAATTTCTCTGCAAAATCTTGATCTCCCTTTTCTTCTTCTTTGTAGAAACGAAGGTTTTCCAATAGTAAAACTTGTCCTGGCTCCAGGTTTCTCGCTTTATCTACGGCTTCTTCTCCAATACAATCATTTGCAAACTTCACTTCCAGGTCTAACATTCTGGAAAGGTCACCTAAGATGTGTTTCAAAGAAAATTTGTCTTCAGGACCGTTTTTTGGACGACCTAAATGCGACATCAGGATAACCGAACCACCATCATTCAGAATTTTAGTAATGGTAGGCAAAGCCGCACGCATTCTTTTATCGTCTGTAATGTTGAATTCAGCATCCAAAGGCACATTAAAATCTACCCTTACTAAAGCTTTCTTATCTTTGAAATTACACTGGTCTATTGTTCTCATTATTGTTATTGTTTAGAATTATTGGTTTTGAATGGTGTTCATTTATAGTTTCCTGAGCATATCAAAATGCGGACCTACGCCCGGAATCTGAAACTCTTCAGAAATCAGCACAAAGCCCAGCTTCTCATAAAAAGGAGCGGCTGTACTACGTGCGTTGCACCAAATATAAGCAGCATTCGCTGATGTCAGTTCATCAATTGCAAATTTTATCAGCTTTGCACCGTATCCTTTCCCTGCAAAGGCAGGATCAGAAGCCATACCGCGCAAGCGAAAACCTCCTGCACCTTGCTCCAATCGATCTTCGGGGAAGAAAGTAGCTACCGTAACCAGCTGCGTTCCTTCAAAACAACCCAGGTGAAAAACACCTTCCTGCGCGTCCTGAGGGAAGATACACTGTGCATAGGGCATCCCATTTCTCAACACTAAACTTCTTAAAGGCAGGGTCTCTGCCGCCGTTATTTTTTTAATCATTTATCGCTGCAATTTTTTGAACCAGATCTACCAAACGGGCAGAATAACCAGACTCATTATCATACCAACCCACCACTTTCACCATGTCGCCAACGATAGAGGTCAGCTGCGCGTCAAAGATGCAGGAATGCGGGTTGTCTAGAATATCAACGGAAACTATAGGGTCTTCGGTATATTCCAGCAGCCCTTTTAATTCATTTTCTGATGCTTTTTTGAAAGCCGCATTGATTTCTTCGATGGTTGTGGTTGATTTCAGGAGACAGGTAAAATCGGTTAAGGAGCCGTTTAACACGGGAACCCTGATCCCGGCACCCCCTAATTTTCCTTCCAGATGAGGGAAAATATTGGTGATCGCTTTTGCCGCACCGGTACTGGTGGGAATGATGGAAGCCGAAGCCGCTCTGGCCCTTCTTAAATCTTTATGTGGTCCGTCATGGAGGTTCTGATCCCCGGTCATGGAGTGGATCGTGGTAATGTAACCTTCTAAAACACCCCAGTTGTCGTCCAGGATTTTCACCATAGGTGCCACGTTGTTCGTGGTACAGGAAGCGTTAGACAAGATCTCCGATTTCAAATCGATTTCTGTTTCATTAACGCCCAATACTACCATCGGAATGTCTTTATCCGCAGCCGGTGCCGAAATTAACACTTGTTTAGCGCCTGCCTGTAAATGCTGACTTGCCCCTGCTCTGCTCGTAAATTTACCAGTAGATTCCAGGACCAGATCAATCTCTAGCGCTGCCCATGGCAATTCTGCCGGGTTAGATTTCGCATAGACCTGAATTTTCTTTCCGTTAACAATTAAAGCATCAGATTCAAAGCTAACCGTCCCCTTAAATCCGCGGTGAACGGTATCATATTTAAACAAATGCGCCAGTGTTGCAGGATCTCCGAGGTCATTGATGGCCACAACATTGATGTTTTTCTCGATTGCAGTACGTAAAAAGATACGGCCAATCCTACCAAAACCATTAATTGCTATTTTCATTAGGGTATATTTCTTGTCTATTTCTTTGGTTATTTCGCTTACAGTATTCCGGTCATTTATGGAGTTTTACCTCCCCTTCTTCCTGTTTGAATTTTCCAGATCAGCGAAAAGCGGTGATCATCGGATTCAGGAGGCAAAAGTACCTATATTCTGAGTAGAACGGTGATAATTCCGTACTAGAATCTTAAAAATTATGTCATGTTTAATATCGGGAAAGCTGGTCGCCATCCTTGATTGACCCAAACCTTCCCTTATCGATCCGGGCGATCAACATCGCTTAATAAAACTGTGAAAACTGTAAAAAAATAACTGTGAATTAAACGTAAAGGTCTATACATAATGATTCACAGTCGTCATTAATCATGAAATTTTACTTTAGATTTAAGCTAAATTTCATTTATTACCGAATCATTATCCTGAAAAGAGTCTTGAATTCTTATAATTTAAAGCCTATGCTCTTCAACTCAGTTAACTTCGCCCTATTCTTACCTGTAATCTTTTTCTTGTATTGGTTTGTCGCCAATAAGAATTTGAAATTCCAGAATTTACTACTGCTTTACAGCAGTTACTTTTTTTACGCCTGCTGGGATTGGCGCTTCCTTTTTCTTTTAATCTTTTCTACTTTATTAGATTATTTCACGGGAATAAAGATGTTCGAATCCAATAGCAAAAAAATGAAGCGGTTTTGGTTCTGGCTAAGCATCTCCATTAACCTTGGATTCCTGGGGGTCTTTAAGTATTACAATTTCTTCGCCAGCTCCTTCGCAGATGCCTTAGCAAATTTAGGCCTGCAAGTAAATCCATCCACCTTAAGCGTCATCCTTCCTGTAGGAATCTCCTTTTACACTTTTCATGGTTTATCCTATGTAATTGATATTTATAAAGGTAGAATCAATCCGGAACGAAACTTCACAGACTATGCGGTATTTGTGAGCTTCTTTCCGCTACTGGTTGCCGGTCCAATAGAAAGGGCAACCCATCTTTTACCGCAAATTAAGCGGTACAGGCAGTTTGATTACACGAAGGCAGTGGACGGCCTACGGCAAATTTTATGGGGTCTTTTTAAGAAAATAGTCATTGCCGATAACTGTGCGGATATCGCCAACAAGATATTCGACAATCCTGCCGGCCAACCCGGCAGCATGTTACTTTTAGGAGCTGTATTCTTTGCTTTTCAGATCTATGGCGACTTTTCCGGCTATTCTGACATCGCTTTAGGGACAGCCCGGCTTTTTGGAATAGAGCTGTTAAAGAACTTTTCTTTCCCTTATTTTTCCCGCGACATTGCTGAATTCTGGAGGCGCTGGCACATCTCCTTATCCACCTGGTTCCGCGACTACCTCTATATTCCTTTAGGAGGTAGTAAAGGTGGGCTCTGGATGAAAGTCAGAAATACCTTTATCATTTTTCTCGTTAGTGGCTTTTGGCATGGTGCCAACTGGACATTCATCATCTGGGGCGCTTTAAATGCCTTGTTTATCATGCCATCAATTCTATTCAATACCAACAGGGACAATTTAAACATTGTTGCCGAAGGGAAATACCTGCCAGGTCTCCGCGATTTTATGAAAATCGTACTCACCTTTAGCCTGACGGTATTTGCCTGGATATTTTTTAGAGCTAAAAGCGTTTCTGATGCGATAGCTTATGTAAAGGGAATCTTTTCTTCCTCCTTGTTTGTCATGCCGGATGTCCCGGAATCTACCCTGGTTGTTGCGCTGCTTGTTTTCGGATTTCTATTGGTGGAATGGATCGGTAGGGAAGGTAATTTCTCCCTGAGTAACCTCGTTAAACTCCCTGTTACCATTAGATGGCCGTTCTATTTCTGCCTGATACTGCTCCTGTTTATTTATCAGGGAGAAGCTCAAACCTTTATATATTTTCAATTCTAGACAAAATCATTATAGCATGCCTTCAAGGCAATAAACAAGATCGCTTCATCACCTTAAAAACTCTTAATTATGAAAAAGTTTCTGATCAGACTGTTCGTATTTACTTTTGTGATTGGCATTGCCGGCGAAATCATCATCAGAAGGTACAAACTTGTCCCGGATATCCCAAGATTGTACGTTGATAAAACAGGAATACAGCGGTATGTTCCCGGGCAAACCGGATATTATACCAAGGCAAAGACGAAATGGCTGGTTAATAAATATGGTTGGCTTGGCACTGATGATACCAGTAGCGACACCGTTATCTCTATTATAGGGGATTCCTATATTGAAAACATCATGAATCCTCAGTCTTGCAATCAAGGAAGCTTACTTAAATCCAGGTTTAAAGATTACAGCTTCTTCGAAGCCGGAAGATCTGGTGTCACCTTTATCGAAGCCATGCAAATTAGCCGGTTATTAGATACTACTATTCAGCCAAAATTTCACCTGATCTACTTAAGCACCGGAGATATTCCGGAAAGCTCGGCAATCAGTCATCGTTATCCGGATCGGCTACAGATAGATCTAAATACCAATACCATTTTAAACGGGCAGCTAAAAAGTCCGGGGATAAAGAAAGTACTTTACAATATGAAACTGCTGTATTATTTGTACCTGAGGTTTCCCTTGTTTGTAGAGCAGAAAGACAAAGAGAAACATATGGAGGAAACGGAGAAACCGGGTAACATCAAACTGGTTAATGCAAAACCTAAATTCGATGGAAGTGATACGGAGAGATTGTTTAACTATTGTCGGAATCATTACGATATGAAAAAAGTAGTCCTGGTATTTCGTCCGGAAACGGAACAGATCATCATAGACCTGGCAGATAAATATGGGTTTAAGAATATTGTATTAAGTTCAGCGCAGGACGGAACAGATTGGGCTTTAAACGCCAATGATGGACATTGGTCTTGTTATGGACACGGACAGGTGGCAGAACAAATCAGTAAGGTGTTACCAGCACTTTTTTTTCGCGATTGACTTATTGAAAAGAGGCAGAAACTAGCCCGGGGCTGCATTGGTGACACACATTGATTTTTAATTATTTAATGCGAATTAACTAATAATCTGTATTTTGATTTTTCCAGGTATAGATCATTATGAAATACAATCGAAGAGACTTTTTAGGGGCTACTGCGCTTGCAACTACTGCTACCCTTTTGACATCCATGAAAGCATTTGACTCCCCGGGAGTCAGTCCGAATAAAGCCGCAGAAGGCTTTTCATTGCAGATTATGGCACCTTTCTGGGGTTTCCCCGGCTCCGTGACAGCGTTCTGTAAAAAAGCAAAACAAGAGGGCTATGACGGCGTAGAAATCCTATGGTCTCCGGATAGCGCACAAGAGTTGTTTAGCGCCTTAAAACAGTATCAGTTAAGCGTCGGCTTTCTTTGTCGGGGGGATGAACCGCTGCCCGCAGCCAATCTGGCGACTTTTAAAAAGGTACTGAAAGAGGCCGCAGAGAATAAATACATGAAACCGCTGTACATCAATGTGCATTCCGGAAAGGACTTCTTTAAATATGAGGACAACAAAAAATTTATAGATTTTACGGTTAAATATGCCAAAGAAACAGGAGTTCCAATTTACCATGAAACACACAGATCCAGGATGCTTTATTCGGCGCCGGCATCTTTACGGTATCTGGAAGAAAATCAGGATCTGAGGCTAACGCTTGACATCTCCCACTGGTGTAATGTAAGTGAAAGTATGCTGGGAGACCAAAACGAGACCGTAGACCTTGCCCTTTCCCGTACAGACCATATTCACTCCCGGGTTGGCCATGAAGAAGGGCCACAAGTGAGCGACCCGCGTGCACCGGAATGGAAAAATGCGGTAGCCGCACATTTTGCCTGGTGGGACAAAGTAGTAGCGATGAAAAAACAACAAGGAAAAATCCTGACGATGTTAACGGAGTTTGGTCCCTCAGGTTATATGCCTACGCTTCCTTACACCAATGTTCCGGTTGCCAATCAATGGGAAATAAACGTCTATATGATGCAAATCTGGAGGAAAAGATACTCATAGGAATCAAAAGCTCCTATCCGCATAAAACCAAAGGGGCCGTATCCTATAAATGACGCGGCCCCCTTTACTATAATTAAGTGTAAATTATTCCTTATCTGATTTGATAAAAGAACGCAATTGCATTTCTAATTCCTGGTGTTTACCTAACCATTCTACTACTGCTAATTTCTCATTCGGATTATTTTCCAAAGCGGCCATTAAGGAACCTAACTCATCTTCATCCAACTGGAAGTTTCTAAAAAACTCGGCCACCTTTGGTTGTGCGGCAACGAATTTTTTATTAGCAACAGTCTGTATTGTCTCTACTGCACCAAAAACTGCTTTCGGGTCATTCAGGAACTTCAATTTATATGTGCTAAAAATATAATGTGGTGACCAGCCTGTAATCACTACCGGTTTTTTCGCATCGATACTTTTCTTCAATACAGCTAACATGGCTGCTTCACTTGCCGATTGCAATTCCAGTTTCAACCCGTAATCTTTAATCGCCTCCTCTGCTTTGCTCATAATTCCGGCACCTGCATCAATCCCAACAATCTTACCGTCGAACAAAGCTGCATTTGCGTTTAGATCTTCAATACTGTTGATCTTTACATAATCCGGAACTACAAACCCGATTCTTGCGTTTTTGAAATTGGTTCCTAAAACCTCCAGGTTCGGGCCAAATTTCTCCAGGTATTCTTTATGCGTTACCGGCATCCAGGTATCCAGAAAAACATCGGCATCACCACCGGCTACGGCTGCAAAAACAGGGGCTACATCTGCGTTTTTCAACGATACCGTATATCCTTCTTTTTCTAACAAAGCTTTAGAAAGTTGCGTCATCGCTACCCCTTCTGCCCAGTTTACATAAGCAATTGTTACTTTTTTCTCTTCTTTTGCTGGTCCACAGGATGCGATTACACCAATAACCAATGCGGTTAATATACTACCTACTATCTTTTTCATGTTGTATTCTTTTATATAATATGTACTAATTTGCTATGCTAAATTCCAGATCATTTTAAGGATGATCATCATATGTTAAATTCAGGAAACAGCCTTCATTTAAAAGCTTAAACCTTAGCGAGTTTTTTGGCTCCAAACGACTGGGTAATCCGGTCCAGGATAACGGCTAAAATCACTACGGCAATCCCACCTTCAAAACCTAAACCGATTTTTAACTGGGTAATACCTTTCAGTACCACTTCACCTAAACCACCGGCGGCAATCATTGCGGAAACTACCACCATAGAAAGCGCCATCATGATCGTTTGATTTACACCTGCCAGAATTGTTGGCAATGCCAAAGGCAATTCTACTTTAAAAAGCAGTTGACGAGGCGTCGCACCGAAGGAGCGCGTGGCTTCTACGATAGATGCCGGCACCTGGCTGATCCCTAAAGTGGTTAACCTCACTGCTGGCGGCATCGCAAAGATGACCGTTGCAAAAGCTCCGGGAACTTTACCCAGGCCAAAGAACAGCACCGCAGGGATCAGGTAAACGAATGCAGGCATGGTTTGCATTAAATCCAGTATCGGACGGATCACTTTTCCGGCCGTTTTATTTTTAGCTGCCCATATTCCCAATGGAACGCCCATCAGTAAGGCGATAAAAGCCGCTGATAAAATCAGGGCGAGGGTAGCCATCGTCTGGTCCCAATACCCCATTCCCCAGATTAAACCTAGTCCGAGGACACTGAAAACGGTTAAACCCCAACCGGTACGTTTCCAGGCTAAAAATGCGATTAAAGCAATCACGATGTAAAAGGGTGGAAACATCAGTACCCATTCCACGGAATTAACCACGGATTCTACCACGATCTTAATCAGGTTAAAAAATGCACCGAAGTTGAGTGTCAGCCAGTTTATAAATTGTTCTATATATGTCCCTATATGTATCATTAAATAATTTCTTTTTGAAGGTTATCAATTGTATTTCCGGTTACGTTTTCCCAGGTTGCCCCTGTGGTTTCAATCAGCAGGGAGGTTTGGGCAACGATTCCGATCAGTTTATTTGTTTTTTCATCCACTACAGGTACTGCCCTACCGTTTTCTGCGATAAATGGCAGCATTTGTTCTACAGTAGTCTCCGGATAAGCAACGGGAATATCCCTGATAATTGCTTTTTCAATAGAGGTTTCTTTCTGAGCTTTCAGGTCTAAAAGATCTTTCAGGTAAACAAAACCGAGGAAATGTTTATCAATGGATACTGCCGGTAAAGTGGTTAATCCGGAGATACGCATTTTACGTAAACTTCCTTCTACCCCATCCTTTTTGAAAATTGCAACGGTAGGTTTCTCAAACAGCAGACTTGCAGCGGTGATGATCGATTTACGATCTACCTTTTCTACAAAGGAAGCCACGTAATCTGTTGCCGGATTTGTCAAAATATCTTCCGGTGTCCCGATTTGTATAATTTCTCCATCTTTCATGATGGCAATACGGTCTCCCAAACGAATGGCTTCATCCAGATCATGGGTGATAAAAACAATCGTCCGGTGCATTTTTTCCTGGAGGTCGATCAGCTCGTCCTGCATTTGGGTACGGATCAGCGGATCCAGTGCTGAGAAAGCCTCATCCATCAGCAGAATCTCCGGATCATTGGCTAAAGCTCTGGCCAGACCAACACGTTGTTGCATCCCACCGGAAAGCTCGCCGGTATGTTGATTTTCGTAACCACGAAGACTCACCAGATCAATCACAGCTTTCGCTTTTTCTTCTCTTTCTTCTTTCGGAATATCTTGTAACTCCAGTCCGAAAGCCACATTTTCCAATACCGTACGGTGAGGCAGGAGTCCGAAATTCTGGAATACCATAGCCATTTCTTTACGACGAACGGCTTGTAATTCCATATCGCCCAGACTGGTAATATTTCTTTGATTTAGGATGACACTTCCTGAAGTGGGTTCGATTAACCTGTTCAGGCAGCGCAGTAAGCTGGATTTACCACTTCCGGATAATCCCATGATGACAAAAAACTCACCTTCTTCAATGGCGAAGCTGGCATTTTTTACGGCTACTGTACAACCGGTTTGTTTAAGAATCTCTGCTTTAGATTTCCCTTGCTTCAATAAAGCAAGCGCAGTTTCTTTTTCCTTACCAAAAATCAGGGTAAGGTCTTCTATTTTAAGTTTAGACATTTCGATAGATGTGATGTTAAAAGTAAAATCGCTCCGGTTAAAAGTAGTAACCGATGTTGATGTTAAAGCGACTGTGCCATTTGGCGTCTGGATTTCCGGCTGCGAGGCCATTTTGCCATTCAGGGCCTAACCAGGGTTGATTTTTCCCTGCTGCCCAATCCACATAGGTAACCAGATTACCTGCGGTAAGCATCATTCCCAGTACATTCATTTGCGTATCGGTAGCTCCTTGCTGCGTCTTATCCATGTACGAATAGTTTTCGTAAAAGGTGATCTTGCTGATCGGTCCGATGTTAACGGGTTGACTAAAAGCAACGGATGCCGTGTGCAGGAATGCTTTGGTGGCCACATCGTAAGTGGAACCATAGGCACCCAGACTTACGCTGTTGTTATATTGTACCGAATCTGCCAGATGGTATTGATAATACATCGATTGCAGTTTCACATTGAACTTACCAAAAGTAAGGTCGGTATGTGCTGCTGCTGCCCATCTGGAGCCCATATTTCCGGTAGGGATGTTGTAAACACCGCCCAACATTCCAGAAACACCAATTCGTTTATTTTCTGAGAGTAAGTATTCTGTTTTGATATTCCCCTGGTTCAGTTCTTTATTTCTGCCGGCAACATCATAAGAATATCGCGAAGGATCGATGCTGGTTTTATCCCCAAAATCTAGCTCCAATGCACTTTTAAAGAAGGCCAGATCATACACCCAGCGATTGCTGCGTTGATGGAACCTGATTCCCATGGATGCTTTATCTTCAAAGCCCAGGTAGTAGGGAAGGTTAAAAAACCAGTTGTGAGAGTTATATGTGGTGTTCCCGAAGGGATTCTGAACTAGTCCAATTGCGATATTGGTACTGTCGTTGAAGTTATAGGTTAGATAGCCATCTTTTAAGAAAGATCCGCCGGAGGCTTTAGCATAAAACCTGTATTCTGCGTGGAAATCTAGTTTTTTGTGGGAGGCATCTACATTGATTCTGAACATATCCAGTCCGAAATCTCCGCCTCTCTTTACTTGTTCTTTTTTCCAGGAGGAAAGGTTGTAGTTGAACCTTAATGCACCTCCGATTTTGAGTGTAGGCTTGTCTGCCTGTTTTAATGAATCTGCCCTTTTTGCCTGGCCTGCTGTATCCGTCTTATGTTCCGGACTTGCCCTATTTACCTGGCTGAGTCCGGGGAGTTGTCTTTTGGAGTCCGACTGGTTTCCCCGACCTGTGCTGTCCGCCTGATCCGGTTCTGAAGAACGCGAGGCAATGTCGGGCAGTATCGGTATTGGGTCCTGTGCCAAAGCTGTCAAAGGGACAGTAAAAAATAGCATTAAACAGCCTGTGAGCTGTGTGAGTTTTACCATAATTAGTTATTAATACAAATCAGCTGCATTACTGTTTGTAATAAAATGCTTTATATAAAACATTAAATGAAATCAGGGGGCAATCCCCTTAGACATTTGAACAGATTTTCACCTGTTTCTTTTAAAGAAATTGACTAGCAAACTACGATGAATTCGCTGAGGTTTAAATTAAAAACATGACAAAGGTAAGAAAAACAACCCTAAAACCCAAGTAAAGTCCCGAATTAGCTCCCCAATACCGGGGATACACCTGACGGAAATATGATAGAAAAGGGGGAATAAAATCTTACTTTTGGGCGGTTAAAAACCACGATTTACCCTTATGAATTTAACAGCCCTGGCCAAACAAATGGCCTTCATTCACGAAATTGACAAACTCAAATATATACAGCGAAAAACCCGCTTGTTCAACAGTATGCGTCATGAAAACGATGCAGAACACAGCTGGCACCTGGCCATGATGGCGATGGTTCTGGCCGAACATGCCAACGAAAAAGTGGACGTTCAGAAAGTGGTCAAGATGTTGCTCATTCATGATATTGTGGAGATAGATTCGGGAGATATTTTTTTATATGATACCACCGCAAATCACGACAATACTGCCGAGGAGCAGAAGGCTGCAGTGCGGATTTTCGGACTTTTACCCGATGAACAGGCAGAAGAATTTATTTCACTATGGGAAGAATTCGAAGCTGGGATCACCGCAGAATCGAAGTTCGCCAAGACGATAGACCGACTGGAACCTGTGCTCCAAAATGTATCAAATGAAGGCGGAACCTGGAGAGAGTTCGACGTAAAATATGATACAGTCATCCAGAAAACAAGTAAAATGAAGGAAGGATCTGAGGTTTTATGGGACCATACCACTAACTTATTTGACGAAAGTATTGAAAAGGGTATTCTCAAGAAAAGTTAAAGTCCATACCCCCTCCTATCTGCAGCCTGTAGCCTCCTGTTTAACGCAGCAGGCTCCCGCTTCCTTCCGCTCTTCTGAGTGCTTCCTTCCTTAGTTCCCCCTACCGAAGTTGAGGTAAAGGCTAACCTGTGTCTGATATGATCCTATAGTTTTTAAAGTTTTGCCGGGAGTTTAGGAGGTAGTTCCTAGGGCCATGCTGGGTCTGGAGCCCTGTTAACATACTCCTGGCTCCCCTGAGAACTACTAATAATTATTTAAAAATTATAGGCTCATTCCAACTGCATCATGGATTCTTTTCGATACCTTCATCAAAGCTTCCCTAGCAAACAACCTATTCAGCACGAACCCATTAACCCTCTACTATGGCTATCGCTTTAAACGGTCCGCAAGGACATTTCAATGGAAAAATAGGAAACCTTGTTTTCTATATGTTAAACGGCATTCCGGTAGTCCGACGCATCGGACGGGCTGGTAAACCCAGCAAAGCACAACGATCCAATCATTCGGCTATGGCGGTAACCGCTCAACTATTGGGCAACATGAAAGATTTCATCAAGCTCGGTTATGGTTTACAGGCCAAAGGAACACCACAAAACGCGCATAATCTGGCGGTGTCTTTTAACAAAAAACATGCTTTAAAAGGCGAATACCCTAATATTAAAGTCGACTACAATAAAGTGTTGCTGAGTCAGGGCGTTCTTGCTCTGGCGGATGATTTGAAAATGGTAAAAACGGCAACGGGCATAGAGATCAGCTGGAATCCGGACTGCGAAAGAAATCATAAATCCTATGATGATAGTGTCATGATTATGATATGCCACCCTGAATCCAATTCTGGTCATGAGTACCTGAATATAGCCAGAAGGTCGGAAGGACGCTGTTTTATCGGACTAGGAGCGCGTGATATCCATCAACAAGTGGAAGCCTATATTGCTTTCCGCTCTGCTGACGGCGAGAAAATATCAGACAGTGCCTACCTGGGCAACCTGAATGGTGAACAAGAAAGTCCGGAAGAAAAGAACAACCGTGAAAAATATGAGCAGGTTAAAAAACGATTTGATCAGGTAGCGGACTTGTATTACGGGCAGATCAAGGAAAACAGTCTCGAAAATATGAATGATAAAGCTTTCCGGCATTTACGAAAAGAATATCTGGTCTTAAAAGAGAAACTCGGGCAAACGCCGGGGAAGCCTGGTTAAAAAGAATACTGTCGGAAAGAAAAACATTCCTAAACAGCCGGTATTTCTCTGTTAAAAAACGTAAAAGGTAGCCCTTACAGGGAGAGATATGCGATTATAGGATCAGGAAAGAGGATGTATAAATTAAAAGCAATAACTTGCGCCTTCAAATCCTGAAAATTTTATGGCATCATCCAGAAAAGCGGCGTTAAGCTTCATTTTCATCACCATGTTATTGGACGTGATTGGCATTGGGCTGATTATTCCGGTATTCCCTCAATTGATCGAACAATTGATTCATGGCAATATTAGCGAGGCTTCCCAATGGAGCGGCTTGCTCATGTTTGCTTATGCCATCATGCAGTTTATTTGTGCCCCGATCATCGGAAACCTGAGCGATAAATACGGCAGAAGACCGGTGTTACTCTTTTCTTTGTTCGGCTTCGGTATTGATTATATTTTTCTGGCATTAGCCCCTACCATCTGGTGGTTGTTTGTTGGACGTATCATTGCGGGGATGTTTGGCGCCAGCATGACTACCGCTACTGCTTACATTGCCGACATCAGTACGCCGGAAAACCGGGCACAAAACTTCGGTTTAATTGGTGCAGCATTTGGTTTAGGATTTGTAGTTGGCCCTGCTTTAGGTGGCTTACTGGGCGAATTAGGCCCCAGAGTTCCTTTTATTGCCGCGGCTGTCCTTACTTTCATCAATGTGATTTACGGCTATTTTGTCTTGCCGGAATCTTTAGATAAAGCCCACCGACGTCCTTTTGAATGGTCGAAAGCCAACCCTATCGGCTCCTTACTTTGTCTTAAAAAATATAAAGGTGTGGGCGGCTTAATTGTGGCTTTGATCTTTATTTACATCGCTGGTCAGGCTTTACAGAGCACCTGGACCTTCATTAATATCGAACGTTTTCAATGGAATACTTTTCTGATCGGGATCTCGCTAGCCACAGCCGGAATATTGGTTGCCCTGGTACAGGGTGGTTTAATCAGGTATACGAGTCCGCGGTTGGGCAATGAAAAAAGCATTTACATCGGCCTTGCCTTTTCTGTACTCGGTATGCTGTTATTTGCTTTTGCCAACCAGAGCTGGATGATGTTTGCCTTTTTGGTGCCCTACTGTTTAGGCGGAATTGCTGGTCCGGCCTTACAGGCTACGATCTCCCAAAACGTCCCACAGAACGAGCAGGGGGAGCTTCAAGGCGCTTTAACCAGTCTGATGAGTGCCACTTCTATTGTTGGCCCCTTATTGATGACCAATTTATTCGCCTGGTTTACCAGTCCGAAGGCACCCTTTAAATTTTCAGGTGCTCCCTTCCTTGCCGCAGCAGTATTTATGCTGATCAGCTTATGGATTTGCAGGAACACCATGAAAAAGGAATCTTATATCAATAGAAAATAATTAAGGATTTATTCTGATCAGTGTAACCGATGGAAAAGTAACACCGGCTATGCTGATCTCTGCTGTTTCCTCTTGCTGGAAACCATATTGCTCATAAAAACGGATCATTTCCGGGGCAGCAGTGTTTTCCGTGATTTTCAATGCTTCATAAGATTTACAGACATTCAGGCATTTTTCCATCAGAAACTCCTGCGCTCCAGTACCTTTATATTGGTTGAGCAGTTCGAAATCTACGAAATGAACCACACGCTTATCTGTCAAAGCTTCGGGAACATTTCCGTTTCCGCTGAAATAAGCATATCCTGCTGGCTGTTCGTCTACATAAACCACTATCAATTGATTAGAGAAAGTGTTTAAATTGCTGACGATGGTGTTGGTATTGAATTTCTCGTAGAGGTAATTTTCGAGTTGACTGCTATCCAGGATACCTGCATATTTTTCCTTTCCGCGTTGCGTTCCCAGCGTTTGTAGTAAGTCTATTCCCTCTTCAGAGGCTATTGTGAACTTCGTTTTTAGCTTATTTTCCATATGAATATCTGATTTATGATCCTCAGGGAATCAGCTCCTGATGAATCTATAATGGTGGCCAAATTAAACATTATAGCAGCACATCAGGGTGTCAGAATGTGAAAATCGAAGGGATACAGATGGGGATGAAAACCATTACTTCAGGTTACCTGCCAGCATGCCAGCCTGCTTCAAAACATCTACGCTCTGCTGGGTATATTTAACGGCAAAAACGATCCTGAAATACTGTTCAAAGGCATTGCTAAAAGAGAAAGTATAGCCTGGTGTAAAGCGGACGCCAATTTCCTGACAATGGTCATGAAACTTAGTCATATCGATACTCTTATCCATTTTCAGCCAGATGCTATATCCCCCTTTCGGAACGGAAATGAGTGTTTTTTCAGGAAAACTAGTCGAAATCAGTTCCATGGTCTGGTAGCATTGACTGGCCAGTTTCATGCGGAAATTACGAATATGACGCTCATAACTGGTTGTCGCTAAGATTTTCAGCATCGTTTCCTGATAGACCGGTGATACGCTACTGCCAAGGGAAAATTTGATCTGCTCAGCTTCTTTAAAAAATCTACCGGTAAACAGCCAGCCCAGACGAATCCCGGAAGCCAGTGTTTTAGAGTAAGAAGAGAAGGTCATGACTAATCCGCTGTCGTCCATGGAGCTGATATTTCCCGGTCGCTGATCATTAAAATTAAGGTCTCCGTACACATCATTTTCAATGATAGGAATATCTTTCGCCAGAGCGATTTGCAGTAATCTGAACTTATTTTCATCAGACATCAGGAAGCCAGTTGGATTATGAAAATTTGGCGTCAGGGCAATGGCTTTTATCGGGATGGTTTTCATGGTTTCCTCCAGAAAATCCAGGTCGAAACCTTCGGGATCTAAGACCGGAATCTCTACAATCCTGAGTTTCAAAGCTCTCAGCACCTGCAACATGGAAAACACACACGGACTTTCTATCGCCACCGCATCCCCTGGACTGGTAACCGAAACCAATGCAATATAAAAGGCCTGTAAAGCCCCATCGGTAATGATCAAACCATCTGCATCGAAATTCCCGTGGTTTAAGGCGGCACGTTTTGTAATGTGGTCTTTCAAGGGTTCGGAGCCATTTGGTGGATAATACCGGAGTATTTTGGTTCCCTTTTCCCGGATAACTTCCTGCATACTTCTCAGGATCATTCGCTGGGGAATGAAAGTATCGTCCGGAGTAGCCACATTAAATTCGCTGGTCCGGTGACGCTGAAAAGGGTCCAGACTGGTGGTAATGGCCTGCAAATTGTTCCTGAACAGTTCATCCCTTAAGCGAATCTGACTGGGGACAGAGATTTGCGAACCATTATGCCAGCCTTTGGCCAATGCTACATAATAACCGGATTTGGGAATACTTTCTACCAAACCCAATATAATTAAAAGCTCGTAAGCTTTCTGAATCGTACTTAATCCAGCTCTATACTGCTGTTTTAAGCTCCTAACCGAAGGCAATTTATGTCCTGGTTTTAACCTTCCCTCGGTAATGTTAAGTGCGATCTCCGCAGAGATCTCTTCATATCTATACTTGTTCATTGGAAAATTTAGGCATCGAATTTATATATTATTATCATTTTTTCAATAGCATTGGCTACAAAAATATTTCAGTTTTTTTTAACCAATCAGGATTGCTGTCTTTCCTTTAAATGTGAACAACCCTGTGGATAAAGGGTGGATAACAGGTGGAGAACTATGTGAACAACCTTGTGGATAAAACACTATTTAAAGCTCCCTTCTTTGTTAATCAGCTTAAAATAAGCATCCAGGTTAACACCTAAAGCTGTTTCAAAGGCCGCTTTCAAGTCTTCCGGTTGCGGGTGTTTATTCTTCCACTGACTAAAATAATATTGAAAGGCTTTGTCCATCTTTTCTCTTCCCACTTCATTTTCGAGGATAAACAACCATAAAGCGGGTTTCACATATGAAGCCATGCTGTATTCATCAGAACTGCTGAATTGATCTGAAGGGGTTTCGATAGCGGATTTCATCGGGATAGATCCCAAAGCGTTGTAGATGCTGATTAAAAACTCCTTTTCAGGCATTTTCTTTACGCTTTCAGGAATGGCATCACCAAAGAGACTATTGGAGCGGTATTTTTCTGCTTCATATCTGAATTGGAAATAACTGTTTAGTCCTTCATCCAGCCAGGCATGTTTACGCTCATTGCTACCCAACATGCTCATGAACCAGTTGTGGCCTACTTCATGGGTAATGACCCCATCTAAGGTTTCTTTTTTGGCATCCGGACTGGTGATTAAAGTGATGGTTGGATACTCCATTCCGCCACTGGAATTATTGACCGGTCCTTCTACCACCTGCACGACTGGATATTCATATTCGCCAATCCATTTGCTGTAATGTTTTACGGCATCTTTTGTATAATCTATACTATTCACCCAGAGTGTTTTCTTTTTATCATGGTAATAGGTAAAAGCATCGATTACCTTTCCTGAAGCCAGCTGTATGGTATCGTACTGGATCACAAAATTCTTTGCGGCAAACCAGGCGAAATCCGGCACATTGTCGATCTTATAAGTCAGGGTTTTGGTGGCTGCTTTAGCAATTGGTTTATAAAGTGCCGGTTTCCCTGTCCTGTTGGCCGTGTTTTGGGCACCTAGCTTTTTATAAAGCGCCAGTTCCTCCGCATTCTGCAGCGTTCCGCTGGCTCCTACTACGTAATCAGCAGGCAAGGTAATGTTCACCTTAAAAGAGGCGTAATCGCTGTAGAACTCTCCCATATCCAGATACGGGAACTCATGCCAGCCGTCTTTGTCGAATACTGCCGGTTTTGGATACCACTGGCAAATCATAAATTCTCCATCGGCAAAGCCTGATCTGGAGAAATAAGAAGGCAGTTTTACGTTAAAATCAGTACTGATATTGACAGAATCACCCGGTTTTAGCGGACTGGCCAGTTTAACCTTGATGATGTCTATGTATTGTGGATTTGGATGTGCTTCGGTAACCGCCGTTTTCCCATTCACCTTGAAATTTAATCCGTCGATACTCCCGAAGCTGTACTTTTCCATTTTCTTCATTCTGCTGGTATCACTTTTCAATTGCTGGAACAAAGCGGTGGATTCCTGCTTATAAGCATTTGGCCAGATGTGGAACCAGATAAAATCGAGGGTAGTTGGGGAGTTGTTCTTGTAAACGAGGTGTTCGGAGCCTTTCAGGGTTTTCGCCTGGTCATTTAAGGCGACATCGATTTTGTAACTTACGGCTTGCTGCCAATATTTATCCTGTGCAAAACCGATACTGCTAAAGCATACAAAGAGGATTATCAAGCATTTTTTCATTCTTTTAGGGTGTTTTTTTTTAAGGGTAATGGCGCTTATTGAGCAGCACCTTATTTTTTTTATCGTCTATCTTTTCCAAGGAATAGATTTACCGGTCTCCGACGCAAAGATCAAGCCTTTTCTCCCCTTATCCTGGTTCATCTAGACTGCTCTGCGGCAACTCAGACCCTAACCAGCTATTTATCAATCAAATATTAACACAATTTAACACTTAGGTTTAATTATTAAGCATAAAAAACAACTAGATTTAATCTAACCTAAACACTAACCAGTAAAATGTTTCACAAGGAAAGCTATGAACTTCATGAAAAGTGGTACAATGAGAAGTTTCCGACACCGGAAGCTAAATCAGCTTATTTTAAAAGAAGCCGGTATGAAGATACGACCAGCATAGGCTCATGGTTACAAAGTTTGTTTTTTGATTGCCTGAATCCGCTATTGCAAAATAAAGCACAAAAATGGCTGACTGTTGGTGATGCTTATGGTTTTGATGCCAGATACATCCTCCACAATGGCAATAAGGCTACGGCTACCGACCTGAACACCGATTTTCTGAGCATTGCCCAGCAGGAAGGGATTGTGGATGATTACCGGTCGGAAAATGCCGAAAAACTATCTTTTGAAGACAACAGTTATGATTTTGTACTTTGTAAGGAATCTTACCATCATTTTCCAAGGCCATATTCTGCTTTATATGAAATGATCCGGGTGTGTAAAAAGGGAATCGTGATCATTGAACCACAAGATCCGATTTCCAAAATGCCATTGTTGTTGTTTATGGTGAACACCCTAAATTCGATCAAGAGTAACCTGGGTTCTAAAGTTTGGAAAAACCGGTTTTCTTACGAGCCTGTAGGGAATTTTGTCTATAAGGTATCGGAACGGGAATTTGAGAAGTTTGCTGCCGGATTAAACCTGCCCTTGGTGGCTTTTAAGCGCATCAATCCGAACTTTTATTTCAGCGGTGCGGAAGGAATTACTGCGGATAAAAAGAGTAAAAAGTTCAGGTCTATTTACTTAAAAAAATCAATCCTTGACCTGCTACTGAAGTTAAAGATCATCCCCGGACAGGTGTTATCAGCCATTGTTTTCAAGGAAGTCCCTTCGGCAGCAGAAATACAACTACTTAAAAAAGAGGGTTATAAATTACAGAATATTCCGAAAAATCCATATCTTAATTAAGGTTTCGTCCTGGCGGATTAACCTGTTGCTAAAACACAGGTGTTTATGGCGAATACCACATTTATAGGGGGAAATGACAGGCCATGAATAGCACGGTACACTTGAGTAGAACAAATCCTGATCATTTAGATTTCAGGAAGCTGATTGCACTTTTAGATGAAAACCTGGAGGAAAACAACGGGGTTGAAGCGCAGGCGTTTTTCAGACAGTTTAATAAGACGGATGAGATCAAGCATGTCATCATTGCTTATATGGAGGGTGTTGCCATCGGTTGCGGCTCCATAAAGCAATACGATCCGGCTTCCATGGAGCTGAAACGCATGTTTGTACATCCCGAGTTTCGAAATACGGGTATCGCCTCACAAATCCTGGTTCATCTGGAACATTGGGCAAAAGACATGGGTTATGAAAGGTGTATACTGGAAACCAGCGACAAACAGAAAGAAGCCGTGATTTTGTACCAGAAAAGAGGTTATCACATCATCCCAAATTATGGTCAGTATAAAAATGTGGCCGGGAGTATTTGTATGGAGAAGAAACTAAAAAACCTTTCTTCTGCTGTTTAGGCACAGGAAAGGTCTTTTCTATATTCGATGTTGTGGATCGTTATTTATCCACCTGCATTCGTTTACTTATGCTTCTTCATTAATTGATTCCCATAACATATCTTTCAATTCTGTTAAGCCTTTTTGAGCTACAGAAGAGATGAATATCGATGGAACGTGTGCAGGAATATCCTTTTTCATTTCTGCCATCAGCTCTTCATCCAACATATCAGATTTAGTGATTGCCAATAAATGAGGTTTCTGCATCAATTCAGGATTGTAATCTCTCAATTCCGTTTTAAGAATCTCATATTCTTCCGCAATGGTACGGTGCGTATCCGCAGGAACCATGAATAACAATACCGAGTTTCTTTCGATATGGCGAAGGAAACGGAAACCTAATCCTTTACCTTTTGAGGCACCTTCGATAATTCCTGGGATATCTGCCATCACGAATGACTTGCCACCACGGTAAGCTACGATACCCAGATTTGGAACTAAAGTAGTAAATGGATAATCTGCGATTTCTGGTTTCGCTGCTGACAATACCGACAACAATGTTGATTTTCCTGCATTAGGGAAACCTACTAAACCTACATCAGCAAGAACTTTTAATTCCAATACCATCCATTGCTCTTTACCAGCTTCACCTGGTTGTGCGAAACGTGGAGTTTGCAGGGTTGGCGTTTTAAAGTGCCAGTTACCTAATCCACCACGACCACCTGAAGTAAGAATTTTTGTTTCTCCTTCTTTTGTGACTTCGAAAAGTACTTCACCTGTTTCTGCATCTTTAGCGATGGTTCCCAGGGGTACATCCAGAATTTCATCCTTACCGAATTTACCGGAAGAAGTACCACTTGATCCTGGCTCACCATCCTTAGCGATGATGTGTTTACGATATTTTAAGTGGAGTAAAGTCCAGAATTGTGAGTTTCCTCTTAGTATGATGTGTCCACCGCGTCCACCGTCACCACCATCAGGACCACCCGTAGAAGTGCGTATATCACGGTGCAAGTGTGAAGACCCTGCTCCGCCCTTACCTGAGCGACAGCATATTTTAACATAATCTACAAAATTAGAACCTTGCGACATAACCTTCTTGTTTTAAAATAAAAAAGCCGACTTATAAAGTCGGGCTTTTGCGATACTGATTTAATTCAGCACCAAATTTATGATAAATATGCCGGTTTTCCGGCACATCTTTTTTACTAATACTGATCAACAACCGCACGTAACTCGGTAAAGATCGAATCGATATTACCGATTCCGTTTACTTTACTTAGTTTACCTTGTGCTTCGTAGTACGGCAAAACATGGATAGTTTTGCTGAAATACTCGTCGATTCTTTTTTGCAGTTTATCTGCCTGATCATCCGCACGCCCGCTTTCCAACTGACGTTGCGCGATACGTTTGGTTAATTCTTCCTGATCAACATCTAAAGCGATTACACCTGCAATACTACTGCCTTTGCTCTCTAAGAATTCGTCCAGTGCAATTGCCTGAGGAACAGTACGTGGAAACCCGTCAAAAATAAAGCCTTTGGCTCCAGGGTTTTTATCCACTTCTTCTTCCAGCATAGCGATGGTAATCTCATCAGGAACCAATTGTCCGTCTGCGATCAACTCACTTACTTTCTGCCCTAATGGTGATTGATTTTTAATGTGAGCCCTAAAAAGGTCACCTGTTGAAATGTGAATCAATTGATACTGGTCGATCAATTTCTGAGATTGAGTGCCTTTGCCTGCACCCGGTGGGCCAAAGAGAACAAAATTAAGCATTTGGTTTGTCTTTAAATTTAGAAAGTCTGCTGCTTTCGCTTTGGACTTTAGTTTCCTATTTAGTGTAATTATTCCTATGATCCCAGCCTTAAATTCTTACCCGGTAAATCCACCCGGCAAACAAAAAGATTCCTAATCATCTGATACTTTCAGTCTTCAAAACCAGCCTATCATCTTGGAGACCATTTCTCGAGGATTCGAGGGTAAAATTGCAGCTTTCCTAAAGAAAGACGGTAATTTTAGCTCGAATTACCTGTTTTAGCGTTCAAAACAAGTAAAGTCCTTTTGAGGTTGCAAATATATAATTATTAATTTAGTATAGTCAATTTTTGACAAATTCTTAGCCATGAATTTCCTATTTATGTTAATAATAGCTGTAAACATCGTGTAAATATAACACTATGGTGTTCAGGGCTTAAAAAACAGTTTACAAAATCCTTAAATTGGGGCTGATTTTGCAGGTATTAACACCTTTACTTTTGCCGACAGGAGGACAATAATCAGGGCCATACTACTCCAGGCTAGCATCTGCCAGGTGGCTCCCTCCCATCCCCCAAATTTCCAGGCCAGTAAACCGGCATAAGTGCCTACCGCAGCACCGATAAAATAGGTGGTCATATAGATGGTGTTCAGTCGGCTGTGCGCTTGTTCATCCAGACTGTAAATCCTGGTGAAGTTGGTAATTTGTGTGGCTTGTACGCCGATGTCCAGAAAAAATACGCTGATGACCAGGACGGCTATAGAAAAAGGGAACAATTTGATCAGAATGATGCTACCAATAATCATAGAAACGGTGATCAATAAAGATTTATAAACGCTTCCTTTATCTGCCAGTTTCCCAAAATACGGGGCCACTAAAGCACCCCCAATGGCAATTAAGCCAAATAACCCGATGGTTCCGGCATGAAAATTTAAGGGTGGCGAACTCAAATGAAAAGTCAGCGTAGTCCAGAAGGAACAGAACACCCCAAAGGTGAAGGCACCAAGGATGGCCGCTTGTCGGAGGACGCGGTATTCTTTGATTAAGGACAAGGTGGATTTGAGCAGGCTGCCATAATTCCCCTTGAATTTAGCGGGTGCTTCGGGCAGGTATATTTTTAGTAGCACAGTCATAGTCAGCACCATCACCGCGGAAAGACCGAATACAGAACGCCAGCCCAACCATTCGGTCAGTAGGCCGGCAATTACCCTTGCCCCTAATATCCCGACGAGGATTCCGCTAAACACCTTCCCTACTGTTGCCCCACGGTTTTCTTTCCCTAAAGTGGCGGCCATTGGCAGTATAATCTGCGCCGGGGTAGAAAATAATCCGACAAAGAAACTGAGTACGGAAATTTGTATGAGGGTATTTGAAAAGCTCACTAATATCAGCGTTAAGCACAATAAGGAGGCGAGTAGAATGATGAGGTTTTTCCGGTTTACTTTATCGCCAAGTGGCAGCAGAAAAAACATGCCCAGGCCGTACCCCAGCTGTGAAATCATGGATATTTTGCCGATTTCGCTTTCCGAAGCGTTCATGGTGATCGCAATTTCTTTAAGAATTGGTTGGTTATAATACACGTTTGCTACTATAATACCTGCGGAAACTGCCATTAAAGGAATCACTCCTACGCGTATCTTTGTACTTTGATTGGCTAACATAATTGATCATTTAATGAATGCTGCAAAGCTATTACCCGGTCAATTCTATAAATGGTAGATATTCATCCTATACTTGTAAAAAGCAACTGTGAAAAGATTTATTCAGCATGAAGCCTTGTTTGTAAGGCATTTTGAAACGGAAAAATGGCCTTTTCCTTTGCACAATCATGACCATTATGAATTGGTGTTTATTCATTCCGGAAAAGGAGTGCATTCGCATAATCAGGTGGATCAGGCGTATTCGGGAAGAAGTTTATTTCTGCTGGCCCCACAGGATGCTCATATTTTCGAGATTACGGAGCGCACAGAATTCAGTGTATTGAAATTTAACAACCTGTATCTGGAAGGAGTGTCAAATGAAAAGGCTCCGGCAAGCTGGAGAAAACTGGTCGATCATTTACTGGCTATTGCGGCCACTTATGATACCTGTCTGCTAAAATCTGAGACGGATATCGATCAGGTTGAGCAGTTGATGCGATTGATTGTTCAGGAATGGGAGGCGAACTCCGCAGCAGGTAATGAGGTTATGTTTCATTTGATCCGGGCGGTGTTCAGTATTCTCAAAAGAAATGCGATTGGAAATATCATGACAATTCCTTCTTCCAATGGCGATCTGGTCATTTCTATTATTGAATTTATCCATGCACATATTCATCAGCCGGAGGCTTTAAAGCTGAATGTGCTGGCGCTACATTTCAACTTCTCGCCGAATTACCTGAGCAGCTTATTTAAGCGACAGGTAAAGGTTTCGATTAAGCAATATATTGACGATTATAAATACAAACTGATTGAGACGCAGTTAAATTCTGGTGGAAAGATAAAAAAAGAGATCAGTAATGATTTTGGCTTTAACGACCTGAGTCATTTCCTGAAGTTTTTGAAAAAGTATGCGAATGGCGGGGAGGCTGTCCTCCGCAGAAATGACAATGGGGCTATGAACCTATAACTCCGAAAGCTGGACTAAAAATTGCTACCCTTAGATTAACTGGTGGCCATTTCCTTTTTCATTGTCCTTCTTATTAATCCATGTATGCGCAGAATTCTTTTTTTAACGGCCTTTGTTATGGTTATTTTTTCGGGATCAGCTGCTTTTTCACAGGAAAACCAGCATGATGCGGACCGGATCGTGGGTAAATGGATGACGGAAAAAAAGAATCTTATTGTGGAGGTTTACCGACATGACCATAAGTATAAGGCAAGAATTGTCTGGTTTGATGATACCGATGATTTAAGCAGGCCGGCAGAAATGAGAAGGGATGATCAAAACCCTGATCCTTCTTTGAGAAAAAGAAAGATACTTGGTCTGGAAATCCTCAAACTCCTGGAATTTAACAAGAAAACCAATAGCTGGGAAGATGGGGTTATTTATGATGCACTTACCGGGAAAGAATGGAGTTCCTATGCTTTTATCACCAATAAAGGCTTGTTAAGGGTAAAAGGCTACTGGCATTTCAAGATATTTTCGAAAAGTGTAGATTTTATACCGGTTAAATAATGGCTGGTATTAGAAAAACAGCCTCCTTCTTATGACCAGTAAATCATAAATATTCAATCGAATATCAAATGAATACTTCAACTCCAGAAAGAACACAGAATTGATTGGTAATTATGTAGAAACCGAATCAATTACATGTCGAAACCGACTTATTACCTCAGCTTATTGTTACTGTTTCTTTGCGGAAGTATCAGCACCTACGGGCAATCTAAAGGCACTGTATCCGGAAAAGTATCTGCACTATCTTCAAAGTTACCTATGGAATTTGTGAACATTGTGCTTAAATCTGCAAAAGACAGTGTGGTAGTTATTCATGAGGTTACGGACGGAAAAGGAAGTTTTAACCTAAAAAATATTCCGGTAGGTAAATATTTCTTACAAGCAAGTTTTATAGGTTTTGATGACGTAAAAACGTCGGTTTTCAATCTGGAAGGGACTAAAGTTTTCCCTTTATTCCTGGACGATACGAAGCAGACTTTAAATGAGGTACAGGTGACTGCGAAAAAAGCAATTTTCAGCAATGCCATTGACCGCAAAGTGTACCAGGTGGATATGGATCTGATGGCGAAATCAGGCTCGGCCTCAGAAGTGCTTCAAAATGTACCATTGGTACAAGTGGATCTGGATGGGAATGTGAGTCTGCGGAATTCTACGGCCACGATACTAATCAATGGAAAAGTTTCGCCTTTAATGGGAAAGAATGCAGCGACAGTGTTACAGCAACTTCCGGCAAACAGTATTGAGCGGATCGAAGTGATCACCAATCCTTCTGCAAAATATAAGCCAGACGGTACAGGGGGAATCATCAACATCGTCTTAAAAAAGACGGCAAAAAGAGGCTGGAATGGCAATTTAACAGCAAATGCAGGCAATAATGAGCGTTACAATGCCAGCAGTACTTTCAATTATAATCCAGGCCGGCTAAATCTTTTTGGAAGTTACAGTGTTCGTCAGGACGACCGGGTCAGGAGAACGACCAATAACCGGACGCAAAGAGATCCGGTTAGCGATGCGGTAAATTACTACCAGGATCAGCTGGAATCTAAAACACGTCCTTTCTCTAATATTGCGACCCTGGGATTCGATTATACCCTAAATGATAAAAACAGTTTCGGCCTTTCGGGCAATTATTATGGGAGAACCCAGAATAAAAATGACCTGACCATTAAAAAGATGAGTAATGCAACTGGTTTGCTCCAGGATTACGACCGCAAAAGGGCGAATTCAGAAAAGGAAAGTAATACCGGCGCGCTGCTTTATTTTGAGCATAATTTCGCGAAAGAGAATCATAAGCTGAGGATGGAATTTAATATCGCACATGCTCCGGAGACAGAAAACAACCATTTTACCAATACTTTCCGTTATCCTGATCAGGCCGACCAACGGGATTACACGGTGATTAAACAGACTTCTGATAAGAAAAACCTGACCTTAAATTAT
The DNA here is from genome assembly GCF_032677645.1 of Pedobacter gandavensis. GTDB lineage: Bacteria > Bacteroidota > Bacteroidia > Sphingobacteriales > Sphingobacteriaceae > Pedobacter > Pedobacter gandavensis_A. The sequence goes on from NZ_JAVTSB010000009.1 coordinate 102,332, forward strand.
GAAAACCCAGTTTCTGAACACAGCAAACTGGAAGCTGGTTATGATGGTCAGTTTAACAAGGACGACCTGGATTTCTATGGGGCCGTTTTTGAACCGGAACAAGGAGAATTTATAACGGATGCGCAAAAAACGAATCGTTTCATCTACCGGGAGCGCATTCATGCTTTATACAGTACATTTTCTCATGAGCAAGACAAAATTTCGGTAATGGTTGGACTAAGGGCTGAATACACCGACCTTAAATCCGCGCTGGTAAGCGCTGGGACCTCCATCCCAAACCATTATTTTAAGGTTTACCCTACCCTACATTTTAGCTATAAGCTGAATGACCATCAAGAGTTGCAATTGAATTACAGCAGAAGGGTGAGAAGGCCGGAAGGCGATGATTTAAACCCATTTGCTGAGTATGCAGACCCAACAAATATTAGGGTCGGCAATCCTTATCTATTGCCGGAAATCATCCATTCCATTGAAGCAGGGTACTTATGGCGAAAAAACGGTCTGAGCATTTTACCTGGTATTTATTACAGGTACACTTACAACCGTTTTACAGCGATCACCAGCCCTTTGAACGATTCTGTGTTGGTGACTAAACAAGAGAACCTGGCCAACGACAAGGCCATGGGTGCAGATGTTGTTTTCTCTGGAAATATTAACAGCAAGCTGAACTTAAGTCTGAGCCCTAACATTTTCTATAATCAGATTGATGCAGCAAATCTGGGTTACAGCACTAAGAAATCGACCATCACCTGGTCTGCAAATTTCAATGCGGGTTATCTGATTTCCAATACACTGAGTTTCCAGCTGAATTCTATTTATAAATCCTCCAGATTGACGCCACAAGGAAAATTCTTACCCAGTTTTGTGATGAATGCCGCGTTGAGAAAAGATATTTTTGCGAAGAAAGGATCTGTTTATCTGGCCGGTTCTGATATTCTTAAAACGCAAAGGCAGGAAGTTGATCTGCAAGGGCCATACCTGAATCAGCATGTTAAAACCAGCAGCAATTCCAGCATGGTTTTTCTTGGATTGAGCTATAATTTCGGCAGTGTGCCGAAGAAAAAGAAAGAGGTACAGTTCGACAATAGTTTATAAAGCCCCTCCTTCCTATTCATTTTCCCTGAAATATCCTGTTACCTCCTCAATTTAGACCAGGCAGTTTTAAACTTTAGGAGCCATGTGCTCCTATGGACAGACGTTATGGCTCTAAACAAACCTAACCTGGTAAAATACTTTAAGTATTAGCCATCTTACTTTTAGAAAACAAGAGCAGCTCCCCGCTATCTTCAAAAAAGGAAAACCTGTAAAAGACTGAAAGTCTTTAAGTTCCAACTAACGCTCGATACCCACCATTTAAAACATGAAACATCTGCCTGATCAACAGATTCGATTGGATTAAAGTACCGTTCGGTTATAAAACCTAAGAAATTCCGGTAAAAACTCACAGGAAAACCCTATTTCATTAAACCAAACCAAACCGCATGAAGAAAACAGTACTATTATTCGTTCTTTCTTTTTTTTCGTTGCTGGCTAGCTCCCAGACGAAAAAAATCATCACAGGAACGGTTAGCAACAATGATCAGGAAAAATTAGCTGGCGTCAGCATTGGGGTTGTCGGACAAAGCAGGTCCGGCACTACCGATGAGCGTGGTCGTTTTTCTATTGAAGTCAACAATCCTTCCAACGCTAAACTGCGATTTAGCTTTGTGGGCTATAAAACACAGGAAGTAGCCCTCAAAGATTCCCTGGTTTTGAACATTCATTTACAACCGGACGACAATACCATGGATGAATTGGTGGTGGTTGCCTTTGGAAGTCAGAAGAAAGCGACCATGGTTGGCTCAGTTACATCCATTAGCGCCAAAGAACTTAAAGGGCCAACGAGCAACCTGACCACTACACTTGCCGGCCGGATGCCCGGAATTATTGCTTATCAACGGAGTGGAGAACCGGGGCAGGACAATGCGAACTTCTTTATCCGTGGTGTAGGCACATTTGGAGCGGGGAAGCAAGACCCCCTCATTTACATTGACGGTATTGAGAGTACCCCTACCGATCTTGCCAGACTTCAGCCGGACAATATCGAAAGTTTTTCACTCCTGAAAGATGCCTCCGCAGCGGCGCTATATGGTGCCAGAGGAGCAAACGGAGTGATTTTAGTGAAAACAAAAATAGGTGTAAGCGGTGAAACCAGGCTCAATGTGCGGGTAGAAAACCGATTATCAACCAATACTAAAAACTATAAGCTTGCCGATAACATCACGTATATGAGGTTGGCAAACGAAGCAGTAACGACCCGTGATCCTTTAGGTGTAGCTCCTTATAGTCCCAATAAAATCGACAATACGCTGGCAGGTATGGATCCGATCCTCTATCCCAATAACGATTGGATGAAGCTCTTAATTAAGAATTACACTAATAATATTTCGACGAATTTAGATTTAAGCGGGGGTAACGAGAAAGCAAAATTTTATGTTGGATTAACCTATGATGAGAATAATGGTCTGCTTAATGTGGCTAAGATGAACAACTTTAACAGTAATGTTAAGTTAAGAACCTATTCCATTTTATCTAATATCAGCATAAAATTAACGAAGTCTACCGATGCGTTGATTAGTGTACGCGGTTTATTTGACGGGAATAACACCCCTGTTGGTGGTGGTGCCAGCATTTTCACTGCGGTATCGACCAGTAACCCGGTTGCATTTCCTGCGCTTTACCCGCAAAGTTATCTTCCTCATGCCAAACACCCCTTATTTGGTAGTGCATTTGTGAGTAATGCCGGACGTACGCTTTACACCAACCCATTTGCACAGTCTGTTTCCGGATATCAGGAAAGTGACAGATCTGTACTCACGCCTCAAATCACCATTAACCAGGATCTGAATGGCTTAACAAAAGGTCTTACCGCGAGGGTGATGGGTTATACCACCAGAGATGCCAGTTTTGATGTGACGCGTAGGTACAGTCCTTTCTATTACACCAGTTTTACCCGTGATGGAGTAACAGACCTGGTTTTGTTAAACACCAATATCCCCGGGATTGGTCAGATTGGTGATCCCCCAACCGAATACCTGACTTATGAACGTGGCGAGAACAAGGTCAGTACCGTTATTTTCGGAGAAGCGATCGTAAATTATTTACGCCTGTTTAATGATAAACATTCTGTAGGCGGGCAATTGATCAGCACCATCAGGTCTCAGTTATCAGGCAATGCCAATACCTTACAACTTTCCTTACCTAAGCGGAATATCAGTTTGAGTGGTCGTGCTACTTATGGCTATGACAACAGGTATTTAATGGAATTCAACTTTGGTTACAATGGATCAGAGCGTTTTTCTGCTGGAAAAAGGTATGGTTTCTTCCCCTCTCTCGGCGCAGGCTGGGTAGTCTCTAATGAAAAGTTTTTTGAACCATTAACCAAGGTGATCAGTAGTTTAAAGTTACGCGCAACCTTCGGTATGGTAGGTAATGATGCCATTGGAAAAGATGAGGATCGTTTCTTCTATTTATCAGAAGTGAATCTCAACAATAATGAAAATGGTTATGTCTTTGGAGAGAATTACGGATACAGCAGACCCGGTGTTTCTACTTCCCGTTATGGCAATAGCGAGATTTCCTGGGAAAAGTCTAAACAAACCAATTTAGGACTGGATCTGACTTTACTGAAAGACATCAATATTACGGTTGATGCTTACCGCCAGATCAGGAGCAGTATTTTACTGATCAGAAGTAATATTCCAAATACTTTTGGCTTGCAGGCAGCTGCACAGGCTAATATTGGAAAAGCTCAGAGTCAGGGAGTAGACTTTGCCTTAAACTACAACAAGACCTTTAACAAGGACTTTTGGATACAGGCCCGTTCTACAATGACTTATGCCACCAACAAAGTACTATTTAATGAGGAACCTAATTATGCTCCGGGTTTAAGTTACCTGTCTAAAGTAGGGAACCCTACCGGGCAGTTATATGGGCTGATCGCAGAACGATTGTTTACGGATGATACAGAGGTGAGAAACTCCCCTGTTCAGAGTTTTGGGGAGTACCGGGGTGGAGATATTAAATACAGGGACATCAATGGGGATGGTATCATCAGTAATCTGGATGTTGTTCCTATTGGCTTACCGAGTAATCCGGAAATCATTTATGGCTTTGGTGGATCATTTGGTATAAAGCAATTTGATTTCAGTTTCTTCTTCCAGGGTTCTGCCAGGTCGTCATTCTTAATTAATCCGGGTTCCGGGCGCGACAATGGTAACGTCCAGGGGATTGCTCCTTTTGTAACCAATGGTGGCAGCCAGTCCGGGTTATTGGATGTGATTGCGAAAGACCACTGGTCTGAGGACAATAGAAATAGTTATGCTTTCTGGCCAAGACTGAGCAGTAACGTTTTGAACAATAACGTTCAACCTTCCACCTGGTGGCTAAGAAGCGGCGATTTTCTCCGTCTTAAACAGATAGACATCGGCTACAATTTCAGCGATAAACTGGCTAAAAAACTCCAGCTTTCCAATGTAAGAATCTACGTCAGTGCGCTGAACATTTTCACTCTTAGTGATTTCAAACTTTGGGATGTGGAGATGGCTGGCAATGGTTTAGGCTATCCGATACAAAAAGTATATAACATCGGGTTAAGAGTGAGCTTGTAGCACTTCATTGGCATTAATTATCTCAACAGAACAGTTTTAAAACTAATTATATTTAAATGGATCGTTATTTCAATTTAAAAAGCAATTCCGTTAAACCTCATTTTCAAGGAAAAATAATTCAGATCCTTGCACTGACTGTGCTCCTTATGGTATCCTGTAAAAGGGATTTTCTGGATGTGATTCCAGACAATATCCCTACCGTGGATAATGCGTTCAATTTACGTAATGAGGCAGAAAAATACTTATTTACTTGTTATTCCTATATTCCAGATGATGGGAATACGCTAAATAATCCAGCATTTTTGGGTGGCGACGAGCTGGCTACCCCACTGGTTAGCCGCTCTAATAGCACTGCGGCAAATTTACCTCGCGGGAATCAAAACATTGTTAAGCCTTACTACAACTATTGGGACGGCAACGACGAAAGCCCTGCGATGTTTAAAGGAATCAGAGACTGTAATGTTTTTATAGAGAACATGAGTAACCTTTCTAAAGTTCCTGACATTTCAGCTGACGAAAGAAATAAATGGATTGCCGAGGCAGAATTTTTAAAGGCCTATTATCATTTCATCTTACTAAGAGCTTATGGGCCAATTCCAATTATAGACAAGAGTCAGAATATTGATGTGCCGATATCGGAGCTCAAAGTGCGCAGAAAACCGGTAGATAGTGTGGTCAATTACGTGGTTGCCTTATTAGATAAAGCGAGTTTAAATTTACCGGCTACTATACAGAATACGGTCAACGAATTGGGAAGAATTACCAGGCCAATTGCCCTGAGTATGAAGGCCCGTGTTTTGGTGCTTTCGGCAAGTCCTTTATTCAATGGAAATTCGGATTATGCTTCCTTTAAGGACAAAAGCGGGGTACAACTGATCAGTACCACTGTAGATCCCGATAAATGGAAACGCGCGGCAGATGCCTGTAAAGAAGCGATTACCGCTTGTGAAGCGGCAGGAATCCGGCTATACGTTTTCCCTGGAACTACCTTTCAATTAAGTGATACTACAAAAATACAGATGAGTATCCGCAATGCGGTGACGGACAAATGGAATTCTGAATTAATCTGGGGACTGTCCAATTCCAGTACAAATAGCCTGCAATCGGTGACGGTAGGACATTTTGATGGCCGTTATGGTGGTAGTAATGGTGCAATTGCAGATGTTGGCCCTACGATGAAACTGGTAGATATGTTTTATACTTCCAACGGGGTACCGACGAATGAAGATAAGATTTTCAATTTTTCTAACCGGACAGAAAGAAGAACTGGTGTTTATGAGGAGCGTTTTAATAACCTGGAAGGTTATATCAGCTCGAGATTAAATTTCGACAGAGAGAATCGATTCTATGCTTCATTATCATTTGATGGCGGGATATGGTATCAACAGAGCAGTCCGTCTACAACAGATGAGGACACCTACAATATCCAGTCGAGACAAGGCGGATTGAGTACCGGAACACCTTTACCGGTGACGGGATATTTTGCGAAAAAGCTGATCAACTGGAAATACACCTGGTCGGAAAACAATGTCGTGACTACGGAACGGTATCCCTGGCCAAATTTCCGTCTGTCGGATCTTTACTTGCTGTATGCGGAGTCTTTAAACGAGTTTTCGGGTCCTGGAAATGACGTTTATGAATACCTCAACCGCATCAGAAAGCGCGCCGGATTGAAAACGATTGAAGAATCCTGGACAAACTTTTCGAACAACCCCGGGAAGTACAGATCAAAAGAAGGTTTAAGAGCGATTATCCGTCAGGAAAGAGCGATTGAACTGAGTATGGAAGGCAGTAGGTTTTGGGATTTACGGAGGTGGAAAACAGCCGGTCTGGAATTGAATGGGAATGTACAGGGCTGGGATATCAACCAGGCCACTTCGGCATTGTATTACAGGCAGCTGACGTTTTTTAGTCAACGATTTGTAGCCCCAAGAGATTACCTATGGCCGATTACGGAAAACAACCTTTTAGTGAATGAGCATCTGGTACAAAATCCAGGTTGGTAGACACCTTCTTAAATTATATTCAAATGAAAAATCTGTATAATACTATAAAAACTGCCGGATTAATCGCCTTCCTGCTCCTGATGATTTCCGGATGTAAGCAAGACGTAATCAATGCACCCATTGAAAAAAACACCGGAAAGCCTGGTGTACTTTCTAAGGTCAGTGTTAAAAACGAAAGCGGCCAGGTGGTCTTAACGTATGCCTTACCCAATGATGAAGATTTGTTGTATGTAAAGGCTGTTTATGAGATCAGACCGGGGGTAAAACGTGAAGTGGTCTCTTCTTATTACAATAATAAGCTCACGGCAGATGGCTTTGGCTTTGCAGGAGAAACCGAGGTAAAATTATATTGTGTTAACCGCAGTGAAGTGGCCTCTGAACCGCTGATTGTAAAAGTAAACCCTACAAAACCACCGGTTGAATTGGTTTATGAAAGTTTAAAGATTATTCCTGGCTTCGGTGGTCCGAATATTAAGTTTGTGAATGATCCAAAGGCCGCCGTGATCATTGTTCCCCTGATGGACACTTTAAATAATGGAAACTGGGTAAGTCTGGACAAAATATACACGCAAAGTCCGGCTGGTAATTTAACCCTAAGAGGGCTTAAATCTAAAGCAACGAAATTCGGTTTTATGGTGATGGATCGCTTCCAAAACGTTACTGACACCCTGATTAAGGAGATTACGCCCTATAGTGAAGTGAGGTTAGACCGCAGCAAATTCAGTCATTTGCCCTTACCGGGAGATGTCCCTTTAGCCTATGGAACCTTAGTATCACAGCTATGGGATGGAAATTATGACCAGGCCAGGTGGCCTTGTACCTATACCTCGGAAAGTGTGGCTGAACCCCAAACGATTACGGTTGATCTAGGCACAACCAAAGCATTGAGCAGGTTTATCATTATTCCAAGAACGGAAGATGGAACCCGGTTTTATGTTAGAGGTAATGTTAAAGATTATGAAGTCTGGGGAACAAATAATCCAACCGCTAATGGAAGTTACGACAGCTGGACGCTTCTGGGCACAAAATCAATCGTTAAGCCTTCCGGACTTCCTTCTGGAACGGAGACCGGAGAAGATGCCGCTTATGCAAAAAAAGGCTGGGAAATGGAATTCGAGCCCGGACAACCACCCTATCGGTATATCCGTTTGAAGTGTTTGAAAAACTGGCAAAATGCCAATTTCATGATGATCACCCAGATCGAGGTTTATGGAAGCAATTAAGTACTTAATTTAAGAAAAGACATGAAAAACAGTCATATTTTATATGGAGGGGCGCTGCTGCTCCTCCTCATAATGATCAGCTCCTGCGCAAAAATGGATGATTATAAGAGCCGGTTCCAGGGTGATAAGGAAATCTCCTACCCGGGGATTTTAGATTCAGTAAAGGTACTACCGGGAGACAAACGAGTGATGTTGACCGGCCTGTTCACCTCTGATCCCAAGATTGTGAAGTACCAGATCTTTTGGAATGGCAGGAATGATTCTTTGGAAAGAGCCATTACAAGAACGCAGGGAATAGATACGGTAAAAGAGATGATCAACGGTTTACCTGAAGGCGGGATGAATTTTGAAATCAGAACTTTTGATAAAAACGGAAACAGGTCTGTTCCGGTTTACGCGAATGGAAATGTGTACGGCACAAATTATACTTCCGGCATCATCAACAGAGGGCTCGTTTCCAGTGTTTTCGATGCGGCAACAGGTGTGCTGACCATGAATTGGCTGGAAGCAGATCCGACGATGTTGTTCACCGAAATCAGCTATACTTCTACTTCCAATGAAAGTAAAAAGACTAAATTTTCTGACCATGAAGCTGCTGCATCGATGATTTCCGACTATAAACCTGGTACGGAAGTAAAGTATCGCTCTGCATTTCTCCCCCAAAAGAATTGCATTGACACTTTTTATGTAGCGAAATTTGATCAGTTTGTTAAATAAAACAGGTTTTAGGTAGTTGATAAAAGCCCCTTTTCTTAGGATAAGGGGCTTTTATTTTGGCTTTAAATTTCGTTCAGGTGCTAAGATTTGGGACCAAAAATAGAGATAACCAAATAATAATCATACATTTGCAGCATTCAATAGAAAAAGTCCGACAACGTTCAATAGAAAAAGTCCGACTTAGTTGGCTGGTGCATTCCGAAACATTGGAAGGGATAAAATTGCCGATCAGCTTATAGAACCATGAGACAGGCGGGCTATGATGCCAGAGAAGAAGATCCATTTCTGGAAAAACCAGCATTAACGCTAAGTCCGAGGGAACGTTCTCCATTTGTGAACCGCATCCGTTTGATGTGGCAGCAGATGTCGGCCGTTATTGTAGCAGAGTTCCCTAAAGCACCTGGTATTCCTGCCCATCAAGAAGCCTATCTGAAAGATGTGGAAGAGCTTTACCTGACTGATGCTTACCATTCGCTTTCCATAGAACGTTACCGCGTTACACCGGAACTTATTGCCAAAGTGAGTAGTGGAGCATGGGATAAAGATAGTTCCGAAGCAGACCGGAAACAGAAGGATGCAATGGCTGCAAGGGGGTATTTCCAGGCCTTTCAGGAGGTAAAAAGTACTTTAGAGAAGATCTTACAGGGAGCAAATGCAGGCCTGCAAGCTGATAAAGACCACCAGAAATGGTATAGGGAGTTATTTGATCCTAGTGTACAGGCAGGGATTTTAAAGCCTTCGGATCTGGCCGGTTACAGGAGTCACCAGGTGTATATCAGCTCTTCCAAACACGTTCCGCTCACTGTGGAAGCTATGCGCGATGCCATGCCGGAGCTGTTTGACTTATTACAACAGGAAAAGGAAGCGTCTGTAAGGGCGGTGCTGGGAGAATTGGCCGGTTTTTGATGAATACAATGTTGGCTTCGGGAGGTTACCCATGGACGGTTATTCCTGTAGAAAAACGGGAAGAGTACATGAAATCATTGGAAATTGCCAGTGTGACACAGGATATCAGTGCTTTCGCAAAGTTTATGGCTTACCTGGTTCGGGAGAATATGGAAGGGCATCCGGTTGCACACTTACCGATAAAATCGTTATAAAACCAACAGTCCGGAATCTCTTAAATTATAAATCGGTTCTGAGTACCAGAACAGCTCAAAAAGCTCCATTGACTTTTCATAATCTGCTTTGATTTCCTGGAAGGTATAAACCTGGGTATTGGAGGCCGATATTTTCTGTAAAATAGACGTCAGCCATTCCCCTTCATTTTTATTAGTCTGTATGGTGAAGCTTTCTTTTTTATCATGAAAAGTGAGCACCATCGTCTCCAAAGGCTTATTCTTTTTATATTTTGTGAAGATTTCTGTATCGGGCTTCCCTCCTAACCAAATCACTTTGGCCGTTGGTTTAGTATTCAACTTACTTTCTTCTTTTATCGCTTGTTCAATAAAGTCTGCCGGGATCTCTGTTTTTGGGATCTTGAAATCAAACCATTCTTGCAGTTTATACTCGAAACAAATGCCGTGCATGAAGTTGAACAGTGATTTCTTTAAGCCGAAACTGAACTTATTATGGTCTATTCCTGTTTTATCGATGTAATTGATGTCGTTGTTGGCAAAGGTACCGATGGCTTCCGTTTCTTTGACTACGCCAAATTTCTCTGGATACAGGCCAACGGGACTATGTGCGGTCATGGCAAACTGGTGCCAGAAGCCAGATTGTAAAACACCTGCTTCGAACAATTGTCTGACCATTTCCAAACTATCTACGGTTTCCTGAATCGTTTGTGTTGGATAGCCATACATTAGATAAGCGTGGACTAATATCCCTGCTTCCGTCAGATTACGGGTTACACGGGCTACTTGTTCAACGGTTACACCTTTGTCGATTAGTTTCAATAACCTGTCTGATGCTACTTCTAAACCACCGGAAACGGCGATACAGCCAGATGCTTTCAGCAGGATACACAAATCTCTGGTAAAGCTTTTCTCGAAGCGAATGTTTGTCCACCAGGTGACAGAGATTTTTCTTCTTAGAATCTCCAGGGCAACTTCCCGCATTAAAGCTGGTGGTGCGGCCTCATCCACAAAGTGAAAGCCATTCTGACCTGTTTTTTCGCTGAGTTCTTCTATCCTGTCTACGATCAGTTTAGCAGCCACAGGTTCATAGACTTTGATATAATCTAAGGAGATGTCGCAAAATGTACATTTCCCCCAGTAACAACCATGCGCCATCGTGAGCTTATTCCAGCGTCCATCACTCCACATCCGGTGCATTGGATTTACAATTTCGATGACTGAAATGTATTGGTCTAATTGTAAGTCACTATAATCTGGCGTGCCTACATCTGCTTGTTTATAATCGCTTCTTAAGGCATCATTTCTATATGCTACCGCTCCGTTTTCTAAGAGAAAGGTTCTTTTATACAGGTGGAATTCTCCGGGTTTGATGACCGCATTGTAGATCAGTTCAATCGGTAATTCGCCATCATCCAATGAGATATAATCGAAAAACTCAAATACTCTTGCATCAGAAAGGGAACGTAATTCTGTGTTTGGGAAGCCGCCGCCCATAGAGATTTTAATCTCCGGATAGTTTCTTTTCACATACTGCGCGCATCGGAATGCGGCATATAGATTTCCCGGAAAAGGAACAGAAATCAAGAACATTTTAGGTTGAATCAGCGCCAGTTTTGCTTCCAGAATATCCATCAGGAGTTTATCCATATAGGTATATTCCTGATTTAAGGCTTCGTACAGCTCATCAAATGAGTTGGCGCTCCTTCCTAATCTTTCCGCATAACGGCTAAACCCAAAATTCCGGTCAATACATTCGATGATAAAATCTGAGATATCTTCCAGGTATAGGGTGGCTAAATGCTTTCCTTTATCCTGAGTTCCCATACTTCCAAATGCCCAATCCAGCTCATCCAGTTGTTCAAACCTTGAAGCTTCCGGTAAATAATCCTCCTGACAAATCTGCAAAGCCAAAGTTGGATTTTTCCCTTGCAGGAAAGCAATCACCGCATCAATGGTTTTGATGTATTCCTCTTTTAAAGCATGAATCCGCTTTGCATTCGGGCTTTTCTGTGGAATATTTTTTTTCTCCGCATGAGCAAACAGTTCTTCCAAACCCTTCCTGGAAAACAAAGCTAAAATCACTTCAATACCTAAATCTGCCTGAGTGGAAGAGATATTTTTAGTATTCAAAAAACCTTTGATATAGGCAGTTGCAGGATACGGGGTATTCAGCTGGGTAAATGGAGGGGTGACAAGGAAAAGATCTGTTTTCAAAATGGAATTGCTATTACCCTGCAAAAATACGATAATAGTTTGGAATGCCATGAACACAAAAAGGAGCTGCATTTTTCATTAGATTTTTTTCTATCTTTCTCTTACCTATGTTATATATCTTAATCGCCCTGATTTGCCTGCTGATATTCGGCTGCATATTTTATTACAACACCCTTGTGAACAAGAAAAACAGGATGAAAGAAGCCTGGAGCGGGATTGATGTGTATTTAAAGAAACGATATGAATTGATTCCTAATCTCGTTGAAACTGTTAAAGCTTATGCCAGTCATGAACAAAAACTGATGCAAGATCTTGTTCGCCTGCGTAATGAGGCGATTCAGGCCCGGGAAAATCAAGAGAAAATCGATACAGAGAACCATCTTTCAGAAAACATCAGCAGATTGATGCTCCTGGCTGAGAACTATCCTGATTTGAAAGCAAACACCAATTTCCAACTGCTCCAAACCCAACTGGAAACCATAGCATCTGAAATTGAACTCTCCAGAAGATATTACAACGGCACAGTGAGGGAGAACAATATACAGGTTCAATCCTTCCCTTCCAACCTTGTTGCCTCCATCTTTGGATTCGAAAACGGCATATTTTTCGAAATAAACAATGCTTCAGAACGCGAACCGGTAAAGGTTTCTTTTTAAATCATGAATATGAAAATAAGATCGCTATTTACGCTGCTTAGTGTATTACTGATATTCCTGCTCCTTCCTGCTTTATTCACCAAAACTTTAGCGCAGGAAGCACTTACCGCACAAAACGAGCAGGAAAACCATAGGGAAAGAATCATTTCTTTTCATAGCGACATCAGGATTGACACCTCAGGCATGATGTACCTGTCTGAAAAAATCAAGGTTTATGTATCTGGTTCCCAAATTAAACGCGGTATTGTGAGGAGCATCCCGGTTTATCGGAAAGATATATTTGGAGACAGAAAATCTGCAGATTTTAAGATAACCAGCATTTTAAAAGATGGGAAGAAGGAAAACTACAAGACCAAAAACGATGGCAGCGTCCGCAGTATCTATATGGGAGATGAGGATATAATCCTTGATCCAGGTATCTATACTTATGAAATCAATTACCAGACTAAAGGACAGGTTGGTTTCTTTAGAAACTATGATGAGATTTACTGGAATGTTACGGGTAATGACTGGGATTTTGAAATAGAAAAAGCCTCTGCGACCATTGTCCTTCCTGAGGGAGCGCTACCAGGAAATACCGCTTGTTATACTGGCACTGGTGGTTCAACGGGCAAAAACTGCAGCATTACCATCAATCCCGACCATTCTATCAGCTTTCAAACTACAGAAAGTCTGCCCTCAGGAAGTGGATTCACTGTGGCCTCCGCTTTTACCAAAGGAATCATACACAGGCCCTCTAATTTCGAACTTTTTTACCAGGACTACCTGAAAATAACCCTGACACTACTGCTGCTGGTTGGTCTTGGAACTTACTATTACATCAGCTGGTCGCGTTATGGACGTGATCCTCAGGAGCCGGTTATCATTCCTAGTTTTAATATTCCAAATGATTGGTCCCCAGCCCTGCTCCGTTATTTTTACATCAAAAAAATAGATGATAAGTCTTTTGCCATCTCAGTCATCAATATGGCTGTTAAAAAAGTCATCAAGATCAGCAAAGGAGTGGCGGATCCTAAAAAAGAAGATTACGCTGTTGAAAAATCAACGGGTTCAACAGATGTACTGTCGAAAGAAGAAGATGCCATTTACGTTCGCTTCTTTAACAAAAGAAACAGGATATACATCAATAAATCGAATGGATCGACCATCAATGCCGCAAAAAATGCACATAGTGACCGATTGAAGCCACAGCTTGACTTAAAAAGTTTCTTCATTAGTTATAAAAAACATTTAATCAAATCGACGCTGATTACCCTGGCTGCATTTGTTGTATTCATGGTTTTTGTAGAAACTGGTACGCCTTTGATGATGCTTTTTTTCCTTCCATTTATCCTTATCGGAGGATTTTGCTTCTTTGGAGGATTCAAAATGATCCGCGAATCTATACCTGTAGGAATTTTCCTGATCATTTGGGGAGCAGGCTTCGGTGGTGCTCCGCTGTACATGCTGCTGACTAACCTGGGCAAATTGCCCATCGTTTCGCTCGTATTTATTGGCGTCAGCATAACGATGTATGTGTTATATATTTATCTGATCAAAGCCCCTACAACAATTGGAACCGATGCGATCAGTAAGATCAAAGGATTTAAAATGTATCTGGAAACGGCAGAGGAACATCGCTTAAACCTATTGAATCCGCCAGAACATACCCCGGAATTGTTTGAAAAATTCTTGCCTTATGCGCTTGCATTAGATGTAGAAAATGCCTGGGGAGCCAAATTTGAAGCACTGCTCAATGCCGCCGATTATTGTCCTGATTGGTATGAAGGCGACAAATTCTATTATCCTCAGATTACCAAAGGTTTTATGGTGCCATTTAGCAGCGCGGTCAGTGATAGTAAGCCCGATACAGGTTCTTCTTCCGGATCTTCTGGTAGTTCAAGCTGGAGCTCTGGAAGCAGTGGTGGCGGTTCTTCTGGTGGAGGAGGTGGCGGCGGAGGCGGCGGTGGATGGTAACAGATAAGTGGTCAGCGCTGAGAGTCGTATTTATTGCAAAAAAATATCCTTATGTTTAAATAACATTAACGCTTCACCAAATATTTGCAATGAACAAAGTTTACATTTTGATCCTCACTCTTACGCTTGCCGTTGGTAAGCTATACGCTCAATCGGAAACATATAAAATTGAAGAATTGAGTAAGGCCGAAAAATTACTAAGGGCAGTTCCCAGTAACAGTTTATTGTTCAAAAACACCAAAAAGAACCTGATAAAGATTTCGGACATGGATAACCTGGTGGATTTTGGAACACACCCGGTCATGGTAGGTTATTTACAATCTTACCAGAACCATTATCCGGTGACGATCAGTCCGGATATTGCCTGGTTATTGATTTGTCAGGGATTCGCCAATCATGTGAACAGTGATCCGGAGAAAATCAGAAAGCGATTGGTCAAGTTCAAAGGAAAAAAAACATTAATAGTGCAACGGAATATAGAAGGATTGAAAAGCCTGTCAGATTTCCCCTGGGACTCCGTATTCCCTGAATTTACCGCGCAGATTTCGGACTTTACGGGAAAAGAATTGATCGGGAACTTGTCGGCTGATTTTACGACGACCACAGCAACTTCCTTGGTGGCAAGTCAAATTACGATCATGGAGTCTATGAAGGAGTTTTTCAATTACAAGGTCGTAATGATGGGTTGCGGTATTTCTGAAGTAACCGTTGAAGGAAGTGTTAAAGACTGGGAAAAGATACTGACTCGCCTGGATTACCTGGCTAAATACGACCTGAAATGGTGGACATCGGAATTGAAACCCGTTATTCAGAAGATCATTGATACCAAAAAAGGAAATCTTGATAAGCAATTCTGGATGAATATGGTTAAATACCATACTGCCGGAGCATATGGTTCATATGATGGCATTGATGGTTGGCTATTAAAATTTTATCCCTATCATAAGGTCTCCCCTTCTTCAGCGCCAGCAGACTACTTCGCGAAGCATGGAGTTGTGCAGCCTAATCTTAATGTTACTGAAATTAACATTAATCCCCCTGGCGCTTTGTCTTTAGGAAGATCGGATTTCAAAGAGATTAAAAGCATCAATGTTTTACCAAGGGAGTTAGCCATTGTGCCGTTTATTTTCGAGATAAAGGATAATACCGGAACGATCCAGAAGACTTTAAAGATGGAATTCTGGGCCGGATTTATGGGTATTAAACAAGATAAAACTACGTTTAATGTGAAACCGGAAATTGGCTGGGCGGTGAATCAGTTAGCCGAAGAGTAACTGTACAATTTGTAACGGTTTCGATTTAGATCTGCCAATGTTCCAATCTCAGCTGTAGGAACACTGCAGATAACATCAAATACTATAAACGCAAAAAGCCTTAGATTTCTCTGAGGCTTTTGTTCTGTGCACTTGTAGGGATTCGAACCCCAAACCTTCTCATCCGTAGTGAGATGCTCTATCCAATTGAGCTACAAATGCAATTGTCATTTGTGTTGTATCGATATGGGTTTTACAACCTGTAATCGAAGAAGTCAACAAAAAAAACCTTAGATTACTCTAAGGTTTTTCGTGCACTTGTAGGGATTCGAACCCCAAACCTTCTCATCCGTAGTGAGATGCTCTATCCAATTGAGCTACAAATGCATTTCCTTTAAACGTTGTTTCGTTATTGGACTGCAAAAGTAGTGTTTGAAATTGAAAATACAAACTTTATTTAAAAAAAACTTCAAACACTACTTCTTAAAAACTGCGATTAGGCTTCAATTGAGCGTTTAATTGCGTCAAAATCAGGCATATTCCCTGCATCTTCCAATACTTCTGCATGGATAATTTTTCCTTCTTCATTGATGACAAAAGCTGCTCTTTTTGAAATTCCTTTCATATTAAAGGCGAAATCTTCGTAAAAAGCACCGTAAGCCTGCGATACTTCCTTGTTAAAATCAGAAAGTAAAGGGAACTGGTAGCTTTGATCTTCTTTAAATTTAGCCAGAGTAAAAGGAGAATCCACAGAGATACCAACTACATCTGCATTCATACCTTCATAATAACCGAAGCTATCTCTCATGGTACATAACTGTGCAGTACATACACCTGTGAAAGCCAATGGGAAGAAATGGATGACCAATTTTCTGCCTTTATAATCCGCTAAGGAAACTTCTTTCAGGTCTGAGCTGAATAATTTAAAATCCGGGGCTTGATCGCCAACTTGTAATGCCATAATGTATTTGTTTTATAGTTTAAACGGTTTCTATTGCTAGTAATTGTTGATTTAATAATTCCAGGCCTTCTTCAAAGCTGTGTGGTGCATAACCCAGGTCACGGATGGTTTTATCTAAGATAAAGCCTGTCTTTGCCGGGCGTTTAGCGGTTTGGTTTAAGGTTTCGGCAGAAATCTCTTTTATCAGCCCTTTATCAAGGTTCCAGAAATCAGCAACTTTAGCCACCAGCTCAGAGATACTCATCATATCTTTCCCTGAGGCATTATATATACCTTGCGCATTTTTTTCTACGGCAAGTAAGCAGCAATCGGCCAGATCTTCTGCGAGTGTTGGCATGCGCCATTGATCGTTGACTACATTAATAGGTTGTCCTTTTTCTAAAGCACCTTTAGCCCACAATATAATATTACTACGGCTCATGTCGCTCACGATACCATATACAATAATGGTTCTTAAAGCTGCCCATTTGATTTTAGACTGTTTTAATGCTTCTTCGGCTTCTACTTTGGTTTGTCCGTAATAACTTAGGGGGCAGGTAGGCGCTTCTTCATCGTAAGGGCCATTTAAACCATCAAAGACGAAGTCGGTGGATAAGTGTATCAACTGGACATCATACTTTTCACAAACGCCAATAAGTGTTTCCACTGCTGCCACATTTAGGGCATAAGCCTGCTCTTTTTGATCTTCGCAAGTATCCACATTGGTCATTGCTGCGGTATGAATGATGGCATCGGGTTTATATTTCGAAACAATTTCTTCCACATTTGCGGCATTCAGGATATCCATTTCTGCATAAATATATCCTTCTTTAATTGGGTAACGGTTCCCCCCTTTTGCGGTCGCAATAAGATTAAATTGTTTTGTTGCGAGCACTCTTTCCGTGATTTTCTGCCCTAAAAGGCCATTGCTACCCGTTACTAGTATTGTTTTCATGAATTTTTGCTATTTCCTGATGAGGTATAATCCGAGTCAGAAACTCTCTTTTTAACGTCAAAAAGGGCTTGTTTCTACCTTGATTTATACCCGCTAAAATATTGATTTAAAAACTGTGGAAAAACTTTTTATTTATATATGCAATTTATGTTGAAAAATCTTAACTTTGCAAACCGAATTGTGGGCTCTAAAAACGGCCTTTAACATTTTGATATTTATAATTTTACCCAAAACAATATATGCCTAACATTGGAAAAATAGCGCAGATTATAGGACCGGTAGTTGACGTGAGTTTTGCTGACGATGCTCATTTACCTCAAATTTTCTCTGCATTAGAGATTGAAAAAGAAAACGGTCAAAAGGTCGTTTTAGAAGTTCAACAACATCTTGGTGAAGACCGCGTACGTGCAATTGCAATGGACTCAACCGACGGTTTGGTTCGTGGCATGAAAGCAGTAGATACTGGCGCACCTATCAAAATGCCTGTTGGTGATCAGATTAAAGGTCGTCTATTCAATGTTGTTGGTGATGCTATCGATGGTATCAACACGATTGATAAAACTAACGGTAGACCAATCCACAATGCTCCGCCAAGATTTGACGAGCTATCAACTGAATCAGAAGTACTATTTACTGGTATCAAAGTAATCGATTTATTAGAGCCTTACGCTAAAGGTGGTAAGATTGGTTTATTCGGTGGTGCTGGTGTTGGTAAAACTGTATTGATCATGGAGTTGGTAAACAACATCGCGAAAGCGTATGCTGGTTTATCAGTATTTGCTGGTGTAGGTGAGCGTACACGTGAAGGTAATGACCTTTTACGTGAGTTTATCGAATCTGGTGTAATCAACTATGGTGAAGAGTTCCTTCATTCTATGGAAAAAGGCGGATGGGATTTAAGCAAGGTTGACACTGAAAAACTAAAAGACTCTAAAGCAACATTGGTATTCGGTCAGATGAACGAACCTCCTGGTGCTCGTGCTCGTGTAGCTTTATCAGGATTAACAGTTGCAGAATACTTCCGTGATGGTGATGGCGAAGGCGCTGGAAAAGACATTCTTTTCTTCGTTGACAATATCTTCCGTTTCACTCAGGCAGGTTCTGAAGTATCGGCACTTTTAGGTCGTATGCCTTCTGCGGTAGGTTACCAACCAACTCTGGCAACAGAGATGGGATTAATGCAGGAACGTATTACTTCAACTAAACGTGGATCAATTACATCTGTACAGGCTGTTTATGTACCTGCGGATGATTTAACGGATCCAGCTCCGGCTACAACGTTTGCCCACTTAGATGCAACTACAGTATTGTCTCGTAAAATCTCTGAGCTAGGTATTTATCCTGCGGTGGATCCATTGGATTCAACTTCAAGAATCTTATCTCCAGCGGTATTAGGTGACGAACACTATAACACTGCACAACGAGTGAAAGAAATCTTACAACGTTACAAAGAGTTACAGGATATCATCGCGATCTTAGGTATGGACGAATTATCTGAAGAGGATAAATTAATCGTTCACCGTGCGCGTCGTGTTCAACGTTTCTTATCTCAACCATTCCACGTAGCTGAGCAATTTACAGGCTTAAAAGGTGTGTTGGTTGACATTAAAGATACCATCAAAGCATTTAACATGATTATGGATGGTGAAGTTGATGAATATCCAGAGGCTGCATTTAACTTAGTAGGTGGTATCGAAGATGCAATCGAAAAAGGTAAAAAACTATTAGCTGAAGCAAACGCTTAATTAAAGCGCATACACTTTGAATATGACACTAGAAATATTAACACCAGATAAAAAAGTCTTTGAAGGCGAAGTAACAGCTGTTACTGTACCAGGTACCATGGGTTCATTTCAAATTTTGCATGACCATGCTCCTATTATCTCAACCTTAGAAGACGGTCCAGTAATTGTTAAAACTAATACAGGTACTCAAACCTTTAATATTAAAGGTGGCGTAGTAGAGGTTTTGAAAAACAAGATTATTGTTCTAGCCGAAGGGGTTGCTTAATATTTAAAGCATAATAAAAAAAAGGATGTCCGAAACGACATCCTTTTTTTTGTGCCCTGATTTTTGAGCAGCGGATTTTATGGGTTTACAATTTCTGCGGGCTATGGCTCTCCCCTGTTATAAAAATAGCTGTTTTTTGATCCGGTTATTTTAGTCTGGAAAGCCACCAATTTTTATTTGGTCACCTACCCATTTTTTAGTCGTATTTTCTTCAAATTTTTTGACCATTCTCCGATTTTAGGCAGAAAATGACCTGGAATACAATGCAAGCATAACACCCATACCGAATACCAATATCATAATTGGTATAGTAGCATCCACGTAAAGAAGTTAAAACACCTTATTTTCAGAAATTATATTTGTTTAATTAAACGAATACAAGAATTATATTTTTTTTCATTTATTTTTGTATAGCTATTGATAGTATAGATCACAACGACTAAATTGGATTTACAAAGCAACAACAAATAAAGCTGATTAATACAAGACCTAAAATGAACTTTAACATCACCGCCTTAATTATTGTCATTATTAATGTGATTCTTCTGCTGGTAATTCAGAAGGATAAGGCGCTGCAATAGAATATTTTAAATACAAAAATAAACTCAAGCGCCCCCCACAAGTGGCGCTTTTTTAATGAACCAATACCAGAACCAACACTATACCTAGAGCCTAAACCAATGAAATACTTTAATTCAAACACAGTGTTATACTTAGACGGCAAGTTCCACAAAGCCGCCAACACGACTGCCGATATCTACGGGCAATCGCTGCACTATGGTTATGCTGTATTTGAAGGAATCAGGGCCTACCAGACACATAACGGAACCAGAATATTTAAGGCCAGAGAACATTTCGAAAGATTGAAAAGATCGGCAGAATTGGTAAACATGCCTTTTCCATGGGATGTTAATGATTTGATTAAGCAAACGTATAAGTTACTTCAATTGAATAACCTGAAAGATGCTTATATCCGCCCATTGGTTACCTGTGCACCGAATATGTCGTTGGTTGCAGCTACAGAAGTCTCTATTATGATCTGTGCCTGGGAATGGGGTGCTTATTTAGGTAATGGCCAGTTAAAAGTTGGTATCTCCAGCTATGAACGTCCAAATCCAAAGTCCTCTCCTATTGAAGCTAAAGTAAGTGGCAACTATGTGAATTCCATCCTAGCCACTACAGAAGCAAAACGTAATGGATTTGATGAAGCCCTTTTATTAGATATGCATGGCAACATCGCCGAAGGTTCAGGCGCAAACATCTTCATTGAGAAAAACGGAAAATTATATACACCACCGCTGGGTAATATCCTTGCAGGAATTACCCGTGCTACTGTGATTGAGCTATGCCACATACTGGATATCGAAATCATAGAAAAACACTTGTCGGTAACTGACTTGAAACATGCAGACAGCGCTTTCTTCTGTGGAACCGCTACAGAGATTGCAGGAATTGCATCAGTAGATGAATATCAGTTCCCATTGAGATGGACTGATAGTGTTGGTGCCACTATACAACGCACTTACAAATGTTTAGTGTTAGAAAAACAAAATTACGAAGTAATCATATAATATTAATATGTCACAATCACCAGAATTAAACCGCTACAGTAAAGTATTCACGCAGGACCCAACCCAACCTGCTGCACAGGCCATGTTATACGGAATTGGCTTGACCAAAGAAGATATGGACAAAGCCCAGGTCGGCATTGCAAGTATGGGATACGATGGAAACACCTGCAACATGCACCTAAATGATTTAGCCAAAATTGTTAAAGATGGTGTCTGGGATAACGGAATGGTCGGTTTAACCTTCAATACCATCGGCGTAAGCGATGGTATGTCTAACGGTACAGATGGAATGCGTTATTCTTTGGTTTCCAGAGATGTGATTGCAGATTCAATTGAAACCATTTGTGGTGGACAATATTACGATGGCGTGATTGCATTACCAGGTTGTGATAAAAACATGCCGGGTTCTATCATGGCCATGGGCAGATTAAATCGCCCTGCGATTATGGTATATGGTGGTAGTATCCACTCCGGAAAATATAAAGGAAAGACTTTAAACATCGTTTCTGCTTTTGAAGCCCTTGGCGAGAAGTTAGCAGGAAATTTAGATGAAGAAGATTTCCAGGGTATCATTCGCAATACTTGTCCGGGCGCAGGTGCTTGTGGCGGTATGTACACGGCAAATACCATGGCTTCGGCTATTGAAGCTTTAGGAATGAGCTTACCTTATAGCTCTTCTTACCCTGCATTAAGCGAGGAAAAGAAAGCTGAATGTTTACATGCTGGTAAAGCCATCCGTGTTTTATTAGAGAAAAACATCCTTCCTTCGGATATCATGACGGAGAAAGCATTTCACAATGCGATTGTTACGGTGATGGTATTGGGCGGTTCTACAAATGCAGTATTGCATTTAATCGCGATGGCAAAATCAGTAGGATTAACCTTGAAACTGGAAGATTTCCAGGCGATCAGTAATTCTACTCCTGTATTGGCAGATTTGAAACCTAGTGGTCAGTATTTAATGGAAGATGTTCATGAGATTGGTGGTGTTCCTGCCATTTTAAAATATCTTTTGAAAGTAGGATTGATTCATGGCGACTGTATCACTGTAACTGGGAAAACGCTTGCTGAAAACGTTGAAGCGGCTTTAGACTTAAATTTTGATACTCAAAAAGTAATTCTTCCGGTAACTAACCCGATCAAAGCAACTGGTCACCTTCAAATGCTATATGGTAACATCGCAGAAAAAGGTTCGGTAGCAAAGATTTCTGGTAAAGAGGGAGAAAGATTTGAAGGTCCGGCGCGTGTATTTGACGGTGAGAAATCACTAATCGCAGGAATTCAAAGTGGTAAAGTGAAAAAAGGTGATGTGGTGGTGATCAGACAGGTTGGTCCTAAGGGCGCGCCTGGTATGCCTGAAATGTTGAAACCAACTTCTGCTATTATAGGTGCAGGTTTAGGAAAGTCAGTTGCTTTAATTACTGATGGTCGTTTCTCTGGTGGTACGCATGGTTTTGTGGTAGGTCACATTACTCCTGAAGCATGGGATGGTGGAAATATCGCTTTTGTGCACGACAATGATATCATCATTATTGATGCTGTAAACAACACTTTACACCTTCAGATTACGGAAGAAGAAATGGAAAACCGTAAAGCAGTCTGGAAACAATTGCCACCACCGGTAAAAGGCGGTGTGCTTTACAAATACCTGAAACAAGTAAGTGACGCCAGCGAAGGCTGTGTTACTGATGCCTACACTCACTAATCAATTTAAGAAACCCCATACTTAAAAGAAACACAATGGACATAGCACAAGAGGAAGCAACCACCTTAACGGAACCTAAGAAAACAGTAAATGTTTCTGGTTCTGTGGCTTTATTGGAAGGACTAATCGCAGAAGGTACGGATACCATTTTTGGTTATCCAGGTGGTGCCATCATGCCTATTTATGATGCGTTATACGATTACAAAGAGAAATTAAAACATATTTTAGTACGCCATGAGCAAGGCGGTACGCATGCCGGACAAGGTTATGCACGTACTTCTGGAAAAGTGGGTGTCGTATTTGCAACGAGTGGTCCGGGTGCTACCAATCTGGTAACAGGTTTGGCAGATGCACAGATCGACAGCACGCCGATGGTTTGTATCACCGGTCAGGTGTATGCACACTTATTAGGTACGGATGCTTTCCAGGAAACGGATGTGATTAACATTACCACTCCGGTAACGAAATGGAACTACCAGATTACGGATGCTAACGAGATTCCTGCGGTATTAGCGAAAGCTTTTTACATTGCACGTAGTGGCAGACCGGGTCCGGTTTTGATCGATATCACTAAAAACGCGCAGTTACAAATGTTCGATTACGCAGGATATGTTCCTTGTGATCACGTACGTAGCTACCGTCCAAAACCAAATGTTCGTAAAGAATATATTGAGGAGGCTGCTAAATTAATTAATGCCGCTAAAAAACCTTTCATCTTGTTCGGTCAGGGAGTTTCTTTAGGATTTGCAGAACAGGAATTTAAAGCTTTCGTAGAAAAAAGCGGTATTCCTGCGGCATGGACGATCTTAGGTGCTGGTGCGATTGCTACTGACCACCCTTTAAATGTTGGGATGTTGGGTATGCACGGTAACTATGGTCCTAATGTACAGACCAATTCTTGTGATGTACTAATTGCCATCGGTATGCGTTTCGATGACCGTGTAACCGGCCGTTTAGACAAGTATGCGAAACAAGCGAAAGTAATTCACTTAGATATTGACCCTGCTGAGATTGATAAAAACGTGAAAGCTGATGTTCCGGTTTGGGGAGATTGTAAAGAAACTTTACCGCTTTTAACTGCTTTAGTTGAGGAGAAAAAACATACCGATTGGTTGGCAGAATTCAGAGCTTTCGATAAAACGGAGCAGGAAGTTGTGATTGAACCGGAATTGAATCCTGGTACAGGAGAATTGACTATGGGTGAGGTGATCAATCAATTGAACATTTTGACTAAAGGGGAAGCTATTATTGTGACTGACGTTGGTCAGCATCAAATGGTAGCTTGTCGTTATGCTAAATTTAACCATACCAGAAGTAATGTAACGAGTGGTGGTTTAGGAACGATGGGCTTCGGCTTACCCGCTGCGATCGGTGCTAAATTTGGTGCTCCAGACCGTACTGTGGTTGCAGTAATTGGTGATGGAGGTTTTCAAATGACTTGTCAGGAATTGGGCACCATCATGCAGAGTGGCATTGATGTGAAGATCATGATCTTAAATAACAGATTCCTGGGCATGGTTCGCCAATGGCAACAATTATTCCATGAGAAACGCTATTCTTTTGTGGACATCACCAGTCCGGATTTCGTGAAACTTGCCGATTCTTATTATATCGCCGGTAAAAAAGTTTCTGAACGTGAAGATTTAGTGAGTTCATTAGAGGAAATGTTAAACCATAAAGGTTCTTTCCTTTTAGAAGTAATGGTAGCCCAGGAGCATAATGTGTTCCCTATGGTTCCTCAAGGTAGCAGTGTAAGTGAAATCAGACTTAAATAATTAAAGATCATGAGCAATTCCCAGGATATAGAAATAAATGAAAAACAGGAATTTACAATTACTGTATATACCGAGAATCAAATCGGGTTATTGAATCGTATTGCCATTATATTTTCGAGAAGAAAAATCAACATTGACAGCTTAAACACCTCCCCTTCGGAGATTGAGCACATTCACCGTTTCAACATCGTGATTACCGAAACGGAAGATGTGGTACGTAAACTGGCTCGTCAGATTGAGAAACAAGTAGAGGTATTGAAAGTATATTTCAATACGAACGAGGATATCATCTGGCAGGAAATGGCGCTTTATAAAGTGCCAACAGATACGATTGCAGAATTGGTATCGGTAGAACGTTTACTTCGTGAAAACGGTGCAAGAGCGGTAGTGATCCGTAAAGATTATACGGTTTTTGAAACTACTGGTCACCGTGAAGAAACGGATAAACTGATCGAAGTTTTACAACCGTTTGGCCTGATCGAATTTGTGAGAAGTGCAAGGGTAGCGATCATTAAGAACAGCGATGGTTTTAACCGCAAACTCAGAGAATTTGAGCGCAGAGAACCAGGACAGGAAGTGATTGAAAATGAATTCCTGGATGCCGAGAAAAATGTATTTAGCATGTAATGACCAAACTGATGCTTAGGCATCTTCATTAAAATAAACATAATTTAAAAAGAACCTTTACAACAAAATAACTATAAAAAGATGTCAAATTATTTCAACACGTTACCTCTTAGAGAAAAATTAAACCAATTAGGTGTATGCGATTTCATGGACAGTTCAGAGTTTCTGGATGGTGTGAATGCACTTAAAGGAAAAAAACTGGTGATCATCGGTTGCGGTGCACAAGGATTAAATCAAGGTTTAAATTTAAGAGATAGCGGTTTAGATGTTTCTTATACTTTACGTAAAGAAGCTATCGAAGGTAAAAGAGATTCCTGGAAAAATGCTACGGAAAACAATTTTACAGTTGGTACTTACGAAGAATTAGTTCCTACAGCAGATGTAGTGATCAACCTAACTCCGGATAAACAACACACAGCAGTAGTTACTGCAGTTATGCCATTGATGCAAAAAGGTGCTACTTTATTGTATTCACATGGTTTCAACATTGTAGAAGAAGGCATGCAGATCCGTGAAGACCTTACGGTAATTATGGTGGCTCCAAAATGTCCGGGTTCTGAAGTAAGAGCAGAATATGTACGTGGTTTTGGTGTTCCTACTTTAATCGCAGTACACCCTGTGAATGATCCGGAAGGAAAAGGTTTATTACAGGCTAAAGCTTATTGCGTTGGTACTGGTGGCCATAAAGCAGGTGTTTTAAAATCATCTTTCGTTGCGGAAGTAAAATCTGATTTAATGGGTGAGCAAACCATTCTTTGTGGTTTATTGCAAACTGGTTCTATCTTATCATTTGATAAAATGGTAGAAAAAGGAATCGATCCGGGTTATGCTTCTAAATTGGTTCAATATGGTGTGGAAGTGATCACTGAAGCTTTGAAACAAGGTGGTATCACTGCAATGATGGACAGATTAAGCAATGTAGCTAAAATCAAAGCTTTTGAAGTTTCAGAAGAATTGAAAGATATTATGCGCCCATTGTTCCAAAAGCATCAGGATGATATCATGAGTGGTGAATTTAGCCGTATCATGATGGAAGACTGGGCAAATGGTGATAAAAACTTATTGGGATGGCGTGCTGCAACCGGCGAAACTGCTTTTGAGAAAACTCCGGCAGGTGATGTTAAAATCGGTGAGCAGGAATATTTCGATAACTATACTTTAATGGTTGCTTTCGTTAGAGCTGGGGTTGAATTGGCTTTCGAAACTATGGTTGAAGCAGGTATCAAACCTGAGTCGGCTTACTACGAGTCATTACACGAAACTCCATTAATCGCAAACACGATTGCACGTAAGAAATTGTTCGAAATGAACCGCGTAATTTCTGATACTGCTGAATACGGTTGCTACTTATTTGATCAGGCTTGTAAACCATTACTTGCTGATTTCATGACTAAAGTAGGTACTGATTTAGTAGGTAAAAACTTTAATGAAGGTAAAGATGGTGCTGTGGATAACAGAGCATTAATTGCAGTAAATGAAGTGATTCGTTCACATCAGGTGGAACTTGTTGGTGCAGAGCTGAGAAAAGCGATGACCGCAATGAAAACAATTAAAACTGCCTAATATCAACTGAATGGCTGAGGTTTTTATCGCCTCAGCCATTTACAAAGCAATAAATAAGATGTCAAAAACATTAGTAGAAAAAATTTGGGATGCGCATGTTGTAAAAAGCGAAGCTGGTTTCCCTGATATTTTATATATCGATACCCATTTGATTCATGAGGTAACTTCACCTCAGGCATTTGATGGTTTACGCAAAAGAGGTTTACCTGTTTTCCGTCCGCAACAAACTGTTGCAACTGCAGATCATAACGTTCCGACTTTAAATCAGTTACAACCGATTAAAGAGGAGCTTTCCCGTTTTCAGGTGGATATGCTGACTAAAAACTGTGCTGAATTCGGAATTGAGCTGTATGGTTTGGGTCACCCTTTTCAAGGGATTGTCCATGTAATCGGTCCGGAATTAGGGATTACCCTTCCAGGAAAAACAATGGTTTGTGGCGATAGTCACACTTCTACGCATGGTGCTTTCGGTGCGATTGCTTTTGGTATTGGTACTTCACAGGTGGAGCAGGTTTTTGCTACACAATGTTTGCTGCAACAAAGACCGAAAACGATGAAAATCGAGGTGAACGGTGAGTTGGGTAAAGGTGTTTCTGCTAAAGACATTATTCTATATATTATCGCTAAGATATCTGCTGCCGGTGGTACAGGTTATTTTATCGAATATGCAGGGTCGACGATTGAAGCTTTAAGTATGGAAGCGAGAATGACGATCTGTAATATGAGTATTGAAATGGGTGCCAGAGGAGGTTTAATTGCCCCTGACCAGATCACATACGATTATATCAAAGGAAGAGAATTTGCTCCGGCAGGCGAAGCCTGGGATAAAGCGCTTGCTTACTGGAAAACATTATATAGTGATGCTGATGCGAAATTTGATAGCGTATTAACGTTTGACGCTGCAGACATCAGCCCGATGATTACTTACGGAACAAATCCGGGTATGGGTATGGGCATTGCCGCACACATCCCTGCTAAAGGTGATCAGGCTGTTTCTGAACAGGCTTCTTTCCAGAAGGCTTTGGATTATATGGGCATCGAAGAGGATACTGAATTGGTAGGAAAAGCTATTGATTACGTGTTTATCGGTAGCTGTACCAATTCAAGAATCGAGGATTTACGTGAAGTGGCGGAATTTGTAAAAGGTCGTCAGAAAGCGGAAAATGTGATTGCATGGATTGTTCCGGGTTCTAAACAAGTGGAACAACAAGCGATTGCTGAAGGTTTGGATAAGATCTTTGAATCGGCAGGTTTTCAATTGCGTGAGCCAGGCTGTAGTGCTTGTTTAGGGATGAATGAGGATAAAATTCCGGCAGGAAAATACTGTGTTTCGACTTCTAACAGAAACTTTGAAGGTAGACAAGGTCCGGATTCCCGTACATTTTTAGCCAGTCCGCTAACTGCAGCTGCTGCTGCAATTACTGGTAAGGTAACCGATGTAAGAACTTTATTGAACGAACCTGTACACGCTTAATCCGAAGAATCATGAGAAAATTTGAAAAATTAACCTCGGCAGTTGTGCCTTTAAACATAGAGAATATTGATACGGATCAGATCATTCCGGCAAGGTTCTTAAAGGCGACTACGCGTGAAGGTTTTGGGGAAAACTTGTTTCGCGACTGGCGTTACAATGGTGATCAGACCTTAAAAACTGATTTCGTATTGAACAATCCTTCGTACAGCGGAAGAATCCTGGTTGCAGGAAAGAACTTCGGTTGTGGCAGTAGTCGTGAACACGCCGCATGGGCGATTCAGGATGCTGGTTTTGATGTGGTGATCAGCAGCTTCTTTGCTGACATCTTTAAAGGTAATGCCTTGAACAATGGTTTATTGCCTATTCAGGTAACTGAAGCGTTCTTAGCAGAGATCTTTAATTCGGTTGAAAAAGACCATGCAGCGGAACTGGAAGTAGATTTAGAAAATCAAACGGTAACTATCGTTGCTACTGGCGCTCAGGAAGGTTTTGAGATCAATGCCTATAAAAAATCCTGCTTAATCAATGGTTATGATGATATCGATTTCATCTTGAACCAAAAGCATTTAATTGAAGAATTTGAACAAAAAAAATAATGTCTAATCCCGTCGTCCATATCAACAACCTTAATTTAGCGTATCAGCAAAAGCCTGTTTTACAGGATTTATGCTGGACGATAAATCGCAATGACAATTGGTTGTTATGTGGCGAAAGTGGTAGTGGAAAAACTACTTTAGCAAAAGCAATTGCTGGTTTGATTCCTACACTTGAGGGCGACATACAGCTGAATTTTGATCTTTCTGCTGCTTTACCGGCAAAGGTACATTATGTGGCCAACTGGTTTCAGTTTAAAGATCTTGAGGGGGCTTCTAATTTCTATTATCAACAGCGTTACCAGAGTTTGGCGACTGCCATTACCGCTACAGTAATCGCAGAATTAACGCGCTTTGGGGAGGATCAGCAACTTTCATTTGATACTTTATCGCCACTTTTAACCGCTTTAGGTTTTGCGGCTTTAAAAAATTCTGCGCTTTTACAGTTATCTAGTGGGGAGCATAAGAAATTGCAATTGATTAAGGCTTTATGGTCTAAACCTCAGTTGTTGATTTTGGATCAACCATATAATGGGTTGGACAAGCGTTCCCGTGAAAACTTAAATGATTTATTGACCGAAGTATCGGAAAATGGAACGCAGTTGATCATTATTGGTAATGAAACGGAGTTGCCAACTACCGTTAATCGCTTTGCGGTTTTAAAGGAAGGCAAGTTAAAGGAAATTGCTGCTCCTTTAGGTTTTGATGAAGCACAGGAAGAATTAATCAAACCTTTACCTTCTTTTCTTCAACAAGAAGATAGTTCAGGTTCTACTGCTGCTTATAGTCCGTATGGTGGTTCTGCTTCTGCTGATCATATCATCAAAATGATTGATGTGAACATCAGATATGGAGATAAGCAGGTGTTAAAAAACATCAACTGGGAGGTGAAAACTGGTGAAAAGTGGCTTTTACAGGGTCATAATGGCTCTGGAAAATCAACTTTGTTAAGTTTAATCAGTGGAGATCATCCTCAGGCTTATGCTAACAACTTTTATCTTTTCGGAAATAAAAGAGGAACTGGTGAAAGTATCTGGGAGATCAAAGAACGCATTGGCTTAATCTCACCGGAGTTACACTGGTATTTCGACGCTTCTGCTACCGTTTGGCAAAGCATCGCCTCTGGCTTTTATGACAGCTCAGGATTGTATTGCAGTCCGGGGTCTACAAAACATGCCCAGGTAGATGAATTGATCCAGTATTTCGGATTATCAGCCTACAAAAACACTTTGATGAACGAGCTGCCTTTAGGTAAGCAACGCTTAACCTTACTGGCCAGAACGATTGTCAAAAAACCAGCAATATTGATCCTTGATGAGCCTTGTCAGGGTTTAGATCAGCAACAGACACAACATTTCAACAGATTGGTAGATGAATTGTGTAAGGATGGCACCACGTTAATTTACGTTGGTCATTTTGAATCACAACTTCCGGCCTGCATAGAGAAAAGAATATTATTAGAAGACGGTGCAGTAAAATCCGTTGAACACTTATTACAAAGCATTTAGAAAATGAAAAAAAATATATTAGTCATTCCTGGTGATGGTATCGGGCCTGAGGTCACTACCTGGGGTAAAGCCGTATTAGAAGAGATTGCAAAAGGTTTCGGACATGATTTCAGCTATGATGAGGCACTAATGGGCCATGCTGCAATTGAAGTAACCGGTAGTCCTCTACCTGATGAAACTTTAGAGAAAGCACAAAAAAGTGATGCGATTCTTTTTGGTGCAGTTGGCCATGCGAAGTATGACAATGATCCTTCTTTGCAGGTTCGTCCGGAGCAAGGTTTGCTTAAAATCCGTAAGGAATTAGGTTTGTACGCCAACTTACGTCCGATTTTATTATTTGATGAGTTGTTAAATGCTTCCAGCATCAAAGCTAATATATTAAAAGGTACAGATATCCTGTTTTTCAGAGAGCTAACCGGAGATGTTTATTTCGGAGACAAAACCCGTTCCGAAGATAAAAACACGGCTTCTGATTTAATGATCTACCACCGTTATGAGGTAGAAAGAATTGCACACAAAGCGTTCGAAGCTGCGATGAAACGCAGAAAGAAACTTTGTTCTGTAGATAAAGCCAATGTATTGGAAAGCTCTAGATTATGGAGAGAAACCGTACAAAATATAGCAAAACAATATCCTGAAGTAGAAACTTCTCATATGTTCATTGACAATGCAGCAATGCAATTGATCAAAGATCCTAAGCAGTTTGACGTGGTATTAACGGCCAACTTGTTTGGTGATATCTTAACGGATGAGGCTTCACAAATTGCCGGTTCTATGGGTATGCTTGCTTCTGCATCTGTTGGAGAAAGCACTGGTTTCTTTGAGCCGATCCATGGTTCTGCACATGACATCACCGGAAAAAATCTGGCGAATCCACTGGCATCAATCCTATCTGTTTCTCTAATGCTGGAAATCGGTTTCGGACTATTGGAAGAAGCAAAAGTGATCATTGATACCGTAGATCAGGTATTGAAAGAAGGTTACAGAACAGGCGACATTGCCGATGAAACAACCAACCCTGACCAGATCCTTGGAACGAAGGAAATGGGACAATTGGTCTTAAAATATATTGCACAGCATATTAAATCTAACTAAACACCAAGAATTATGTTACACGATCCTAATAGAGTCTATGTGTTTGACACCACCTTACGTGATGGTGAACAAGTACCGGGCTGCCAGTTGTCAAGCCCAGAGAAAATTCAAATTGCAAAAGCGCTCGAAGCACTTGGTGTAGATGTGATTGAAGCTGGTTTCCCTATTTCAAGTCCTGGAGATTTCCAGAGCGTAGTAGACTTATCAAAAGCGATAAGAGAACCGATTATCTGTGCATTAACACGTGCCAATAGAAAAGACATTGATTCCGCAGTTGCGGCATTACAATACGCGAAGAGACCAAGGATCCATACTGGAATTGGTGCTTCGGATATGCACATTAAATACAAATTCAACAGCACAAGAGAAGAAATTCTGGAAAGAGCGGTTGCAGCAGTAAAATATGCGAAGCAGTTTGTGGAAGACATTGAGTTTTTTGCAGAAGATGCGGGTCGTGCAGACAATGCTTATTTAGCGCAAATGATTGAAGCGGTAATTGCTGCCGGTGCAACGGTAGTGAACATTCCTGATACGAATGGCTACTGTTTACCAGATCAATATGGCTCTAAAATTCTTTATTTAAAAGAGAACGTTAAGAACATTGATCAGGCGATTATCTCTGTTCATTGTCACAATGACTTAGGTTTAGCGACAGCAAACAGTCTTGCAGGTTTAATCAACGGTGCCCGTCAGGTAGAATGTACCATTAACGGTATCGGTGAGCGTGCAGGTAACACGGCATTGGAAGAGATCACCATGGTATTGAAAACACACCATGCGTTGAATCTAACGACCAACATCAACAGCAAACATTTCACTGAAATCAGTGGTATGGTGAGCCGTATGATGCACATGCCGGTACAACCGAACAAAGCGATCATCGGTCAGAATGCCTTTGCACATAGCTCTGGAATTCACCAGGATGGTTTCTTGAAACACAGAGAAAACTATGAGATCATCAATCCTGAGGATGTTGGTTTAAATTCAGCAGATATCATTTTGACGGCACGTAGCGGTCGCCATGCCTTGAAACACCATTTAGAGCGTTTAGGTTATGAGATCGACCGTTTAAACCTGGATCAGGTTTATGAGCGTTTCTTAATCTTAGCGGATGAGAAGAAAACGATCTGCGATGATGATATTCTTTTCTTAATGAGTGATGGCGAAGAAGGTGCGGTTAAAAATGGTTACAAACTGAACTTGTTGCAAGTACTTTGTGGTGATCCATTAAGCCCTACTGCGAGCATCAGATTAGAACATGAAGGTGTGGAGAAAGAAGCGATGGCTACCGGAAACGGCCCGGTTAACGCGACGATTAAAGCGATTCAGAGCATTGTTGGCAAGGATATCTTATTAAATGAATTCACCATTCAGGCAATGCACGGCGGCAGCGATGATGTGAGCAAGGTAAACATGAAGGTTTCTTACGAAGGAAAATCTTATGTGGGCTACGGTTTTAGTACAGATATCGTAAAAGCTTCGGCCAATGCTTATCTGGATGCAATGAATAAATTTATCTAAAATGAGTGTAGAAAAAGAAGTGATACTGGATTTTCTGGCGGCAGCAGAACGATTAAAAGGTACGGTAAAACGTACCCCTTTGGAATATAATGCAGGACTTTCTAAAACATACCAGGCAAATATTTACCTGAAAAGAGAAGATTTGCAATTGGTACGCTCTTATAAATTAAGGGGTGCTTACAATATGATCAGCACCCTTGAACCTGAGCAGGTAGCAAAGGGTGTAGTTTGCGCCAGTGCTGGAAATCATGCACAGGGTGTAGCACACTCCTGCAAAAAGCTGAACATCAAAGGGGTTATTTTTATGCCGGAAATTACCCCTAAACAAAAGGTTAAACAAACAGAAATGTTTGGTGGCGACCATATTCAGATCATTCTGGTAGGTGATACGTTTGACGATTGCTTAAAAGAAGCCCTGGCATATACCGCAGCGCATGGGATGACTTTTGTCCCTCCTTTTGACAATACCAAAGTGATCGAAGGTCAGGGTACGGTAGGTGTAGAAATTTTCGAAGACCTTCCGGAATTGGATATGGTGATCATGCCGATTGGCGGTGGTGGCCTGGCTTCAGGTGTTGGCAGCTATCTGAGAAATCTGAAACCTGCTATTGAACTGATTGGTGTGGAACCAGAAGGTGCGCCTTCTATGAAACATGCCCTAAATAGTGGTGCGCCTGTTTTATTAGGTGATATCGACCGCTTTGTAGACGGTGCCGCTGTGAAAAGAGTAGGTAACCTTACTTTTGCCTATTGCAATGAATTGTTAGATCAGATGTTATTGATTCCGGAAGGAAAAATCTGTACAACCATTTTGAAACTGTATAATGAGGATGCTATCGTGGTAGAACCTGCTGGTGCATTGGCAGTAGCCTCTTTAGAGCAGATCAAGGATCAAATTATCGGTAAAACGGTAGTTTGTATCGTTAGTGGTGGTAACAACGATATTGAAAGAATGCAGGAGATCAAAGAGAAATCATTACTTTTTGAAGGATTGAAACATTATTTCATTGTCCGTTTCCCACAGCGTCCGGGAGCTTTAAAACTATTTGTAAACAATGTTTTAGGTCCACATGACGACATCACCAGGTTTGAGTTCATTAAGAAAACAAACCGTGAAAACGGTCCTGCCTTAGTTGGTATTGAACTGGCAGAACCAACAGATTATGATGCTTTATTACAAAGAATGAAGGAGTTTAAGTTCGAAATTATTGAACTGAACAACGATCAGACGTTGTTTGAGTATCTGGTATAACAGCTTATTAATAGCCCCCCTATAGATTTGGATAGAAGGCCGTATCACCCCCCGGTGATCGGCCTTTTGTTATTTAATTACAATTCGCTCGTTAACTAGATTATAACTATATTACAATATATTGTATCCGAACTTAACTACGGTACAAGTAAAAACAGAATTGTATTTTTATGGCAAAAGATTTGCTATACGAACATCAAACACACAAATCACATGAGAAAAATATTACTATTATTACTTTGCACGGCCACACTAGGTCTGTCTTCGTGCAAGAAGGAAGTGATCGTTGATCCGGGACTTCCAAACGAGACGATTGAAATAAAGATCAAACCAAATGAATGGATTCCTAATTCAAATCGCACTACTTTAACCGCAATCATTAATATGCCTGAACTTAATCAGGAAACCTTTTTAAATGACGGTTTAATTGTTTCGCTTTATACTGATAATGCGATTCCGGAATACAGTGCTATGCCGTTTGTATTTGGAGGGGAAACTTATTCCTACACGGTAAAAAGAGGTGCAATTATCATTGACATTCAAACTACCGGAAACTCAGCCATCTTACCTACCCCACCTGATAGGGACATGGCTTTAAGAGTCACTTTTGTGACTTCCACTTTAAGATAAGACCTGAGTTTTTCTAAAAACAGCTCAAAACTGATCTGTTTATAACGATAAGAAACGACCAATGTTCGCCTGAACGTGGTCGTTTTTTTTATGGACTCCCCTGTTCAATTGAATGGCTCTGATTTTCACGCCATTTCTTTCGAGCAACAATTCTTCATAAAATCCTTTATAATACACGTCTTTCACCTCAAAGCGTCTGCTGTTCCAGGAGTTGTTCAGTTCTACCCATTCCGGATAAAACACGGCATGACCTTCTTTCAACTCTAAGCCCAGTTTATGTGCTTCTTCAGGGTTTAAAACGACAGCATTACCAAGCATTCTGGCGGTATAAATATGTTTTGGTTCCTGATAAATATCGACCGGTTTACCGCGTTCTATCAAATGACCATCTTTCATAATCAATAGCTCGTCGGCAAGGAACAATCCATCGGCGGGGTCATGAGAAACCATGATGACCGTTACTCCCGTTTCCGCAGCGATTCTTTTAATGTCTGCGCGAAGCTGATTTTTAAGTAAAGCATCTACCTGACTGAAAGGCTCATCAAGTAGCAAAACAGAAGTATCAGTTACTAAAGCTTTGGCAATTGCTACTCTTTGTTGCTCTCCCCCACTTAATTGCGTGATTTTTTTATCTTTCAAGTGATCAATACGCAAATGAGCCATCATTTCCATCGTTTTCTGATGTTTATGATGTACATCTGTATTGGCCATCATGGAAGCGATGTTATCGTATACTTTGGCGTAGATATTCAGGGAGAAATCCTGGGTCACCATTTTCATTTGCTTATGTCCCGGGATAAGTAGTACATCCGGGCCCCAAACCTTTTCCTCCTGATAGAAAACATCTCCCTCATCTATAGTCAATAAGCCATAAATACATTTCAACAAAGTCGACTTACCACTGCCACTTTCGCCAATAATGGCGATGATATCCCCTTTATTGATGTCGAAGCTAATGTTATGAATTCCCGAAGCCTGTTCCTGCTGATACTCCTTACTGATGTTTTTAACGCTGATGATTGTTTCCTTCACGTGGTAAAGATAAAGTATTTCACCTTGCCACAAAAAAATCCCGCAACCTTAGCGGCTACGGGATCAGTTATATTTGTGTGTGTGTTGTTTAGTTTAATCCTAAGGTGACCCCAAAAGACATATTTCTAAGTCCTTTCTGTGCTGTAGTGGTAAACATATCATTAAAATAATACTTGGTAAAGACACCAAAACCACCATAGCCAATGCGCAAGGTACCACCATAACGGAATGGCTCAAAGTTATAGTCGTCCTTAAACTTCTCTTTTCCGTTTTCTTTGCTTATTTGTTTCACTTTCGCATTTAACAGGAAACCGACTTCTGGTCCGAACACAAAGGTAAAACGTTTACCATTAGCATTTTCTTTGCTACGCAATTCAAAGTTCAATGGAATGTGGACATAGCTGTTAGACAACCTGTTTTTAGAGAATTGTATGGATTCTTCTTTGTAAGACATGGTTGGGCTATTTTTATCCAGGGTGATGTTCTGTTTCAGGCGAATCATGGTCCAGTCGAAACCACCAGCCATATAGATTTTGAAATTAGAATTAAAGCGGTAGCCCAACTGTAAAACATCAAATGAAACTGTGCTGGTTTTTCCACCGGTATAATCCAGGAACTCATTTTCTTTTGATAAAGAGAAGCTGCCATTATCTATCAATCTCGAGAAACCGATATCCAGACGGGTTAGCGTGATTCCCCCTGTAAAACGTCCGTTAGCTGATTTCACTTTTTCGGTACTGTCTTTACTATTGATGCTGATAGAGATCAGGCCATTATCCAGTCCAAACGATGATTTCTTTTTAACGCTATCCTGCTGTGCAAATGCAGCTTGTGCCATAACACCGGCAAGCCCGCTTACCAAAAGTGTTGTCCATACTAATTTCTTCATATTATTGGTTTGAGCTGTGTGTATTATTTGTTCCTTTTCGGATTAAACTTTAAAATCCCAATGTTTAGTGCGATTAAGGAAGAGTTGTCATCGTCATCCGTTTTAAACTGTATCAATTTCTTATCTCTTTTATCCAGTTTATCTACCACAAAATTAATGACATCGCCTACATTCCTAATGCCTTTTCTTTCTTCTCTACCTTCTGTTTCCGTAATCACCTGATCTCCGTTTTGAGCATCAGGCAGGATTACTCTGGCGATCACATTTTCGGTGATCAGATCTGCTGACATTGGTTTTATTTCTTCATTCAAAGCCGAAGCCGTATTAACTTCAACTGCTTTTAACTGATGACGTCTGATCTTTTCATTACGTTGCACAGCCATCAAATTATTTTCCTCAACCAGGTTCCTAAGTTTCAGTTTTGGAGCGATTACCAAGGGTGCACTTTGTTCGGAAGTAGCTGATTCTGTAGTAGAAGCTATAGTAGAGCCCATAACTGCATCATTATTTACGGCAGCCTTATTTTCCACAACTGATGCGATGTCATCGCTACCCTGCAATTGCACTTTTTCTGTTTCCGGAACTAACAATCCAACAGCTACCGCGATGACTACTACCGCAGCCGCGGCTACCCAATAGACTGGAAAAACACCTTTTTTCTTTGGCGTCAGTTCTTTTTCAATATTGCTCCATAAATCTGAAGAAGGACGTATTTCTGCTCCTTCAAATTTATCTTTAAACAACTGATCGAAATCTTTATCCTGCATAGCTTGCATAACCTATACCCTCCATTTTTATAATCTCCTCTCTTAATATCGCCCTTGCTCTCGACAACTGCGATTTACTTGCTCCCTCAGAAATCCC
The DNA here is from genome assembly GCF_032677645.1 of Pedobacter gandavensis. Classification (GTDB taxonomy): domain Bacteria; phylum Bacteroidota; class Bacteroidia; order Sphingobacteriales; family Sphingobacteriaceae; genus Pedobacter; species Pedobacter gandavensis_A. The sequence continues at coordinate 140,089 of NZ_JAVTSB010000009.1, forward strand.
CAATATTGCGGCAATTTCTTTATGAGAATATCCTTCTATGATGTACATGTTAAATACCATTCTATAGCCATCGGAAAGCTTTTGAATGAGTTTCAGTAAATCCTGCATACCCAATCTGCTAAAATCGAAACCGGTACAAGGCTGCTCGTAAGCATCCTCTATCGGAACCACGCTCAGGCTGCGTAAATTTTTTCTATAACTCTCAATTGCGGTGTTTACCATAACCCTTCTCATCCATCCTTCAAAAGACCCATCTCCTCTATACTCACTTATCTTTTGAAAAATCTTGATAAAGCCCATTTGCAACACATCTTCCGCCTCCATCCGGTCTTTTGCATAACGCATGCACAGCACCAGCATTTTAGATGAGGTTTGCTGGTAAAGCGCTTCCTGCATCTTTCGCGTGCCGGCTTTACAGCCTTCCATGAGTTCATTTATTGTGTACTGCGTCAAAATCATCTGTTTGTTTGGTGTATAGAAGATGAGCATCACCACCAAAAGGTTGCATGCAGCAGGAAAAATAAAGAAAAATAATAGAATTGGGGGATTAGCAGTCGTGCTTTTTACGGTAAGATTTGTACCATTTTACAGCCATCATGATGACACAAGAGAATACGATCAGACCAATCAGGCCATAAATCCAATTTACTGCACTTTTAAGCACTACAGTAAAAACAATAGCAACTAACAGGACTGTGGCCACTTCATTCCACAAACGCAGCTTGAAGGAGCTGATTTTGCATTTGCCTTGTTTCAATTGATTCATGATCCGCTGACAAATGAAATGATAGATCAAAAGAAGAACTACAAAAGCAAGCTTTACATGGAACCAGCCTTGAGTCATCAGGTAAGGTTTTAGAATAACCATGGTTACCCCTGCTGCTACGGTCAGGACCATTGCGGGTGTGGCAATGATATTCCAAAGCTTGGCTTCCATGCGTTCATATTCCTTTTGAAGGATATTGCGTTCCAGCTCTGGTCTGGTTTCCGCTTCTACATGGTAGATAAATAATCGAACACTATAAAACAACCCCGCCATCCAGCTAACTACAAAGATGATGTGCACAGAGAGTACGTAATAATAGTATTCCATTTTGTTTCTTTTTTGATCATTAAAAAGGCCATCTGAAAAGCGAGTTTTACAGATGGCCTGAATTATATTAGTATCTGAATTCTTTAACTACTTCGATTGCATATTTCACGTTATCGAATGGGATGTCTGGCATGATACCATGACCAAGGTTAAAGATAAACCCTTTTTCACCACGCATACGTTCGAACAACTGAAGGATAGTTTTCTTAATTACAGGTTTATCTGCGTATAATATAAACGGATCCAGGTTACCCTGAACCGCCATACCCGCAGGCAGGCTTTGTTTAATATTCAATAAATCTGCGTTCCAGTCTACCGAGATCACATCAGGTTTAGCCTGTGCCATGATCGGTGCAAATACAGAACTACCTTTACAGAAAGAGATCACAGGGATATCTTTTCTATTCAGGTTTGCAATGATTTCCTGGATATAACGGTGAGAAAATTCCTGATAATCGTTCCATGACAATGCCATAGCCCAGCTATCAAAAATCTGAATTGCGTTTACACCTGCAGCAATCTGAAGGTTCAGGTAATCTGCGGTTACTTTAGCGATTTTCGCTAATAAACGGTGTGCAACTTCAGGTTGATTGTGCATCAACATTTTAGTCAGCTTGAAATCCTTAGAAGAACCACCTTCAACCAGGTAGCTCATTACTGTAAACGGTGCACCAGCAAAACCGATCAATGGAATACTACCATTTAAACGTTGTTGAATCACTTTAATGGCATCCGCTACATATTGTAACTTATCCAGACAATCTACATTTAGGTTGTCTACATCTTTCTCGTTACGTACAGGATTGGCAAATCTAGGGCCTACACCTTGCGTAAAGCTCAGGTCACCGCCCATAGCTTCTCCGGTTACTAAAATATCAGAGAAAAGGATGGCAGCATCGATACCCAGTAAATCAACAGGTAACATCGTTACATCCGCTGCAAGTTCTGGCGTTTTGCACATCTCCAGGAAAGAGTATTTGTTTTTGATTTCCCAGTACTCAGGCATAAAACGGCCAGCCTGGCGCATCATCCATACCGGTGGACGTTCTGTTTGCTTCGAAAATGCGGCATCTAAAAATAACGTGTTCATCTATATTGTGTTTGTTTATAATCGATTTGCTTCTTGCTCAATTTTACTAATGATCTCTTGCGCTCTTGGGGTTGTAGCCAGCTCTTTAGCCCGCTCAATGTATACCCTTGTACGCTCCAGGTCTTTTTTCCGCAGGGCGAGATTGGCCAGGTGGATCATCACAAAAGCCTTGTCGTTCTTGCCACCTAATGGAAAGCGACTGGCGATTTGAAAATGACGCTCGGCATCTTCATATTCTTCTCTTTTAAGCGCAATATTGGCGCGCATAAATTCGTAGTATCCCCTTCTGTTTCGCGCTAAGCGATCCGGATTGGGCACCTCTGCAAGTATCTTCTCTGTCCTTTCGTAATCTCCGTTTTTAAAATACTTAGAGGCCAATAATATCGAACTGTGTTTGAAATGGCTCCAAATCACAAAGGCAAAGAAAAAACCGGCCAATACAGCCAGTTGAATTTGATCGTAAAAAAGGCACACTCCCGCGGCAATCACGAAGAGTGCCATGAGGGCATACCTGCCTTTATTATTATACATTAATGGATATCTGTGAATTTATAACCTACACCTCTGATGGAATGGAAATAAACCGGGTTCTTCTGATCTGGTTCGAAATACTTACGGAAAGTAAGGATAAAGTTATCGATCGTACGAGTCGAAGGATACACATCATAGTTCCATACCGTTTCCAGAATCTGCTCACGGGATACTGCTTCGTTCTTACGTTCGATCAGTAATTTCAGTAGCATCGTTTCTTTCTTGGTTAGCGGAACAATAACACCATCATCCTGTTTCAATTCGAAAGAGTTGAAATAGATGGTTTTATCACCGATTTTATAAGAATTGATTTCTTTCAGGTCATCAGCTTTCATGCTGCGTTTCACTAAAATACCAACTCTAAGGATCAGCTCTTCTAAGTTGAAAGGTTTAACCAGATAATCATCAGCACCTTTTTTCAATCCCATTACACGGTCTTCACTAGTGTTTTTGGCCGTTAGGAAAAGGATAGGTACTTCGGTGTTTTCTAATCTGATGGTTTCACAAACCTGGAATCCGTCCATTTCAGGAAGCATTACATCCAGAATAATCAGGTTAAAACGTTCTTCTTTAAAAACTTTTAAAGCCGTCTTACCATCCTTTACTGCATGAACTTTATAGCCTTCAAGTTCAAGGTTCAATTTTATAGCATCTAACAAGTGGTCTTCATCTTCGACCAGTAATATTCTTAATTTCTGTTGCATAATGATCAACTAAATGTAATTTCAAAAATAGCACCATGCGGTACGTTATCTCTAACGCTAATATCAGCGTCGTGCATTTGTAATACTTCCTTAACAATAAACAGGCCTAATCCTGTTCCTTTTGATTTTCTTACATTCTCATTACCAACGCGATAAAATTTATCAAAAATCAACATTTTTTCCTGATCTGGAATACCAGGGCCCTTATCAGCGACCCTTAAAAAGGGGTGACCGTCCTTTACTGTCAATTCGACATCTATTTCCGCACATGGACCTGAATATTTGACAGCATTTTCAATCAGGTTCGTGACCACAGAGGATAAAGAAAACTGATCTCCAACTACCTTAATACCAGGAGTTATCGCTACTGAAATCACCTGTTCGCAACCACAAGAGTGGATTTGCAGACGATCCGTTACCTTACTCACCAGCTCAGAGAAATCAAACTCTTCTTTCGGGAAAGATAAAGAGCCATTTTCAATTTTCGTAGCCAGTAACATGTTTTCTACCAGGTCGTCCAGACGCTCAATATCCTTTAGGGAATTGTTCAGTAAGGAAGTTTGTCTGGCTTTATCAAGGTCGCGTTTAATGATCGTTTGAACAGACAATTTAATTGCCGCCAAAGGCGATTTTAGTTCATGCGTTACAGAAAGTAAAAAATTCTGCTGCTGTTCTCTCAAACGGTCTTCTTTTTTAATGGATTGGTGTAAAAAATAAGCACCTATACACAGTAGAAAAAGGAATACAGATCCCTCCCCCATCACCATGGCCATTCTGGCAGGCTCCAATCTTACGACCAATGCTCCCCAGGAGATCAACTGTACTAAAGAGTACAGTAACATGAAATAAAAGATGACTATTGACTTTTTCAAAGCAGCAGTTTTTATACTATTTAAATATATTTATTTGTTTCTGAAAACCACATCAAGACTGTCGAAGATTGCTCTTTTAGCTTTCTCCAGCTCGATTTTAGTATGTGCTGCAGAAACGAATCCTACTTCATATCCAGATGGACCTAAGTAAATTCCTCTATTCAGCAATTCTCTGTGCATCAGTTTAAATTTCTCCATGCTAGCCGGATCAATATCTTCGGCCGACTGGATTTTATCTTTATCTGTAAAAGCCATCCAGAAGATAGAACCTACATGGAATACTTTCAACTTGTAGTTTCTGGCTGTTGCAAAGCGTTGGATGCTCTCTGCAAATTCTGTCGCCTTATTGTTTAATTCTTTGTAGAAACCTGAACGTAGTAACTCCGTTAATTGTGCGATACCAGCGGCCATAGCTACCGGATTTCCCGATAAAGTACCTGCCTGATAAACGCCACCATCCGGAGAAATATGTCCCATAATCTCCGCAGAAGCACCATACATACCTACAGGTAATCCACCACCGATAATTTTACCATAAGTAACAATATCAGGTTTCACCCCATAATAAGCAGCAGCACCTTCAAAACCGATTCTGAATCCAGTGATCACCTCATCAAAAATTAACAAGGCATTGTTTTCTTTACAGATTTGCTCCAGGGCTTTAATATATTCAGGATCCTGCATTAACAAACCGTTATTTGCTGGAATACCCTCAATAATTACCGCAGCTACTTCGCCTTTAAACTGCTCGAAAGCCGCTTTAATAGCTTCAACATCATTCAAAGGGATCACAATCGTTTCCTGAGCGAATGATTTAGGTACACCTGCAGAAGAAGTTTCACCGAAAGTAACCAGGCCCGAACCTGCTTTTACCAATAGTGAATCAGTATGACCGTGGTAGCAACCTTCGAATTTGATGATTTTATCTTTTCCGGTATAACCGCGGGCCAATCTGATGGCAGACATTACTGCTTCAGTTCCTGAGCTCGTGAAACGGATTTTTTCTACGAATTTGTTGTTTTTAATGATCAGTTCCGCAAGCTCGTTTTCTAATGCTGTTGGTGCGCCGAAGCTCATACCACTCTGCATTACTTCCGTCACTTTTTCCCTAACCTTAGCGTTGTTATGACCCAAAATTAATGGACCCCAGCTTCCGCAAAAATCTATAAATTGATTACCATCGGCATCCCATACGAAACAGCCATCTCCTTTTTGAATAAACAAAGGAGTGCCATATACTGATTTAAAAGCTCTCACCGGAGAATTTACCCCTCCAGGGAAATAGTTCTTTGCTTTTTCATACAGTTCTGCCGACTTTTCTCTCGAAATATCAGGTTTACTACCAGTATTCACCGGCACTTCGCCTTCATTTCCTGAAAACATTTTTTTTAAAGATTCTAACATATATTTTTTACTTACAACCAATTCTTTTCAACCATATCCCTGATGTGATACGTAGTAATGATACTAGCACCGGCACGCGCAAAGGCATGCATGGTTTCCATCACTACTTTCTGCTCATCAATCCATCCTTTTTCCGCAGCAGCTTTTACCATCGAATATTCTCCCGACACGTTATAACAAGCGATCGGCAAATCTGTATGTTGCTTCAGGTTGTGCATCACATCAAGGTAAGCCAAAGCTGGCTTCACCATCAACACATCTGCGCCTTCGCTCTCATCCAGTAAAGCCTCTCTTAGCGCTTCGTTACCGTTTCTAAAGTCCATTTGATAAGCTTTTCTGTCGCCCTTGCTAGGCGCACAGTCTGCCGCTTCACGGAAAGGACCGTAATAAGCAGAAGCAAATTTTGTAGCGTGCGACATGATCGCCGTGTTTACAAAACCTTGTCCATCCAATAAATGTCTCATTGCGGAAATCCTGCCATCCATCATATCTGATGGCGCCAGCATATCTGCACCTGCTTCCGCATGTGCCAATCCCATTTTAGCAATTACCTCCACTGTAGGGTCGTTCTGAACGTAATCGTCCTTCATAATCCCACAATGTCCGTGCGTGGTATAAGAACAAACGCAAACATCGGTAACTACGTACAAATCTTCTCCAAAGTTTTTCTTTAACAGGCGTACTGCCGAAGGAACCAGGGAATGATCATGATAAGCTGAAGCTGCGTCGTCTGATTTCTCATCACCAACACCAAACAGCATGATTTTGTTCACACCAAGTTTCAATCCTTTTTCCACATCCTTCAATAAAGTATCTTCAGAAAAATGGCTGATGCCTGGCATTGCTTCTAAAGGATGAATTACATTTTTCCCCGGTACAATGAAGTACGGATAAATGAACATGTCTTTAGATAACCTCGTTTCAGCTACCATTTCCCTCACTAAAGGATTCTTTCTCAATCTACGCGGACGGTGCACCATATTAAATTTACTTTATTATTTTATGTCTATTCCGAATACAGCTTCCGCCAATCCGATCTCATCAGGAGCATATGGCTGAGTATAGGTTACCCCCATCTCATCAAATTTCTTTCCTGTGGAGTTTCCGATGGCAATTACGCGCTGTCCCGGTTCTAATAAGTTTTCTACAAAATAAGCATCAACATTAGAAGGGCTGGTAAAGATCAGCACTTCCGCATAAGTCTGGTCTACATCTTCTTCGATTACAGTCTCATAAATTGGCAGATCCACCACTTTCGTATCCGGTGTTAACGCTTTTTGTATACTCTGTAATGAATCTTGTGCTCTTGGGAACAATACGGTTTGTCCGGCTACCAATTTGGCAAAAAGTCTAGCTACTTCATCAATATCACCACCTTCACCAACATAATCTGCCAGGTGTCCGGTTTTTCTTAAAGAATCTTCAGAACCTCTACCTGCTACACCAAACTTCACATGTTTAGGCAATAAAGGTTTCAATGCGAAGAAATACTCTACGCTATTGCGGCTGCTAAAGAAAATCCAGTGGATATGTTTCAGATAGAAAGGATCCAATACCGTTACAATTGGGAACGTACGGATCAATGATCTGGCTTCAATATCGATTTTATGCTTCTCTAATGCTTTTCTAAAATAACTGTGTTCGCCGATTTCTCTGGAGATAAATACCTTTGAAGGTAATTTCCTATCCGGATTAAACTTCGCGACAATCTGTTCAGCTACACCTTCCAGGCCATCTACGCGACAAAAGAAACGGTCAGGAAAGTGCTCATCAGTCTCCGCTTTGGAAGTCCAGATTTCATACTTACCATCTTCTTTTTTGCAATAGCATCCTAAAGGCATGTGACAACCACCTTCAAATAGGTTTAAAACCTTACGTTCCACACCAATGGCGTCGATGGTTTCCTGATGGTTTAATGCGCTTAACAACTCCGCCAATTCCGTATCATTTTCTCTGATCTGGATGGCTAAAGCACCTTGTGCAGGTGCCGGAACTAATTCCGTTGTATCTACCACTTCCACATGAAATTCTGAAAGGTCTATGTTTAAACGGTTCACACCAGCTTTAGCCAGTAAAATCGCATCATAATCCTCATCCCTTAACTTCTGGATTCTTGTAGGTACATTACCTCTTAAATCTTCAATATTCAGGTCAGAACGCAGGGAGAGCATTTGTGCTTTACGTCTGTTGGAAGAAGTACCCACCATAGCACCCGTTTTCAGGGAAAGCTTTTGTTTGGTGTCTACACAATCTTTCAGGATCAATAACAGCTCTGAGGGATCCTCACGCTCTGTTACCGCCGCAATGGTTAATCCAGCAGGGTGTGTAGTTGGCAAATCTTTATGGGAGTGTACGGCTATATCAATGGTACCACCTAAAAGTTCTTCTTCCAGCTCTTTGGTGAAAAAACCTTTACCCTCCAGCTTATCCAGCCTAAGGTTTAGAATTTTATCTCCCTGAGTTTTGATGATCTTTAGTTCGGCCTCGGCTCCAATATCTGCAAGTCTGTCTTTAATAAAATTGGCTTGCCATAAAGCCAGGTCGCTACCTCGCGTACCAATAATAAGTCTTTTCACGTTAATGATAATTTTTGGGCAAATCTAGCTATTCTTTACCAATATCTCCTTTGCCATGACCATTGGAATGCTGATACACTTCTTTTCCATGTAATTCATCACTTTTTCCAATACCAGTCTTGAGTTTTCATCAAGACCGCTGATCTCTTCGGCAAAGACGCCATTGATAGCAGTATGCTTAATTTCCTTGATTTTCTGAGGAACACTACTCATTGCAATCTCTATCTTGCGTTGACGTAATACCAATTCAAAGTCTTTGATATTTTCTTCTATGATGTGCTCGGCATTCACCAGCTCATCATAACGTTCCTGAATATTTTTGCGTGCAATCTCTTTTAGAGATTCGACTTCTATAAAATGGATAGGGAATTCTGCTACCACTTCCGGAGCGGTATCATTAGGAATTGCTAAATCGACAATTATCTTTTTGCCAGTTTCCCCCTGTAGAAGTTTTGTATAGATTTCTTTGGTGATGATGGGCTCAGTTGCACCTGTACAGGTGATGATCACATCAAATCCCCCGCTGAAGTTTTCCAGCTCGGACAGCGGGTAGGCTGTACCGTTTAATTCTTTAGCCAACCCCTCTGCATTTTCAATTGTTCTATTGAAAATCGAGAAATTGGAATACTTATGTTTTTTAAGGTACTGAGCGATGTTTTTATTCGTCTCACCCGCACCAATAATTAGCAGTCTTGAATTGCTGACAATTTTCAGGTCCCGCAATTTACGATAAGCCAGAGACACCACTGAAACCGGATTTTTCGAAATATTGGTATGTGTATAAACTTCTTTCGCCGTTTTCACTACCCTATTCATGATCATGCGCATATAATCCGCAGTAAATCCAGCTATGCGACAAGCTTCATAAGCTTTTCGTACCTGTGCAAGAATTTCCTTCTCCCCTACTACCAAACTCTCTAAAGAGCAGGAAGTACGTAATAAATGATTAAAAGCTGCCCCTTGTTCGTACACCACAACGTTTTCAACAAACTTGTCCATGTACTCTTCAGGCAATCCCATATTCAATACCGTAAGGAAACGTGTAATGTAGGCTTTGTCCAGATGATGGGCAGAAGTAAACACAAATTCCACCCTGTTGCAGGTTCCGATGTAGAATATTTCTTTAACATCTAACTCCGATTGAATGTTCCTCAATCTGTCGTCTAATGTCTGCTCACATATCACCAATTTACCCAATGCTTTCAGGTCAATATGTTTATGCGTAAAAGCAATGATTTTTAAATATTCCAAAATGTCGTATTCTGTTTTTTTTTAGTGTAACAAAAGTAACAACCGAAGCTTATTTCACTGTCATTATGGAGTAATTAAGAACTATTTAAAACGATTCCAAATAAAGCTGGAAGGTAGAAACATCTTTTCCTTAACTTTGTTATAGAGGTAATATACAAAGAAAGCACATCTACATGATTAAAAACGAGCAATTTACCATAACAGGGTCTTTAGGAATGCCTATAATCGGAGATTACACAGTTGATGATACACAGCCAAAAACAGCCCTAATAATTTTCGTTCACGGCTTTAAAGGCTTTAAAGATTGGGGTGCACATCAGTTAGTTGCCCGATATTTCGCCGAAAACGGGTACCCTTACCTCAAATTTAACCTGTCGCACAGCGGAGTTAGTCCGGAAAACCCAAATGATGTGACAGATATGGAAGCTTTTGCAGCCAATACAATCAGTATGGAACTCGCGGATTTGAACTCCGTAATTAATTATGCGGAGCAGAGTTATCATCCCGAAAAAATCTATTTGATTGGACATAGCAGAGGTGGCGGATTAGTGGTTATTCAAACTATGAAAGACGCTAGAATTACCAAACTGATCACCTGGGCTGCTATTGCTGATTTCTCCGGTTTATGGAAAGCGGAACAGGAAGCTGACTGGATGAAAACAGGGAAAATTTATGTCGAGAATGCAAGAACTAAAGAGAAAATGCCATTGAATAGTACTTTGTTAGCAGATTTTAAAGCGAATAAAGAGGCCTTTGACATTATTAAGGCAGCAGAGCGGATTACTGTTCCCTGGCTGATCCTGCATGGTGATGAGGATGTCAATGTAAAATTCAGTGTGGCGCAGGAGTTGGCACAAAAGCAGTTAAAAGCAGAGATTTATAAGATTGAAGGGGCAAATCATGTTTTTGGCGCCAGTCACCCGTATCAGGAAACGCATTTACCAAAGCATTTACAGGAAGTGTGTGATAAGAGTCTGGAGTTTTTGAGGCAGGATTAGTTAGGATACAGAGTTAGGAGACAGGAAGTAAATGGCAGACAGGGAGTAGAAGACAGAAAGTAAAAAAAGAGATAGATGACTCAAAGGCTGGAACCTTTGCCCTGAAGGGGGCAAAATTCCTAGGCCTTTTCCTTCACCTGTCTCTTTTTTTCTTGACAATGGTTCGATTTTACTGCCTTTTATTTTACACGGAAAGCAACTGATTGATCTCCCCATAGCAGGGTTACTTTACCAGATTTATCGATTTTGAAAGTCATTTGTTCTGTGAATACCGGAGATTTTGTTGGTTTTACAGTTACACGTAAAGCATCATCTGCTTCGGCGTATTTTGTACCCCATTGTTTCCATGTTTTATTGAAGATAATGATCCATTCTTTTTCTCCGGGGATGGTGTAAACACCGTATTTGCCGGCAGGAAGAGTTTTACCTTCTACTTTTACGTCTTTGCTAACTTCAAAAGTAGTGGCATCATTGGCTCCGGTACGCCAAACTTTGCCATAAGGGGCAATTTCTTCACCGATTTTACGGCCTTTTACAGAAGGCTGGCTGTAATCAATGGCAATTGTTGCACCAGAGCTGATCGTTTCTTTAACGCTAGCTGGTGGACTCGCTTTCTTCTTCTCCTGAGCAGTTGCTGTCAGGGTAAAGAAGCCCATAAATAGGGTTAATGCTAATAATGTATTTCTTTTCATCATCTTTTTGGGTTTTGATCCAACTAAGATGATGAAAATTTAAAGAATGAACAGCAACAATTAACTTACATAGACCCATTTGCCATCTTCTTTAATCAGGTCGATTAAATCATCAAGGGCACGTGCTGCATTTACATTTTTCTTTACGACTTCTTTACCACGGTACAGGGTGATTTTTCCGGGACCGATACCTACATAACCGTAATCAGCATCGGCCATTTCGCCCGGACCGTTTACGATACAGCCCATGATACCAATTTTGATACCTTTCAAATGATCGGTACGTGATCTGATCAATTGAGTCGTTTCCTGTAAGTCGAACAAAGTACGTCCGCAGCTAGGGCAAGAGATATATTCTGTCTTGGAAATACGGGTACGGGTAGCTTGCAGGATACCAAAGCTGGTAGAATTTACCAGGGCAAGTCCAACATTTTCCGCAGCACTGATCCAGGTTCCGTCACCCAGGCCATCAGTAAATAGCGCACCAACATCTGTAGCAGCGTATAACATTAAATCATCTGCATTCAGCTCAGGATAGTTTCTTTTGATAATTACCGGAAGCTGGATTTTATCGTTCAGTAAACGGATAAAGAAAGCACGTTGTGCAGCCATACCATGTTCGGCGGTGGTTTCTAATACCAATACGACATTATCCTTGTCTTTTAATGGCAACAAGTCTATCGTTTCATTGGCATCAATATGTACTAGGTTCAATTGCGCATCCTTTACTACCGCAGCATCGTATTCTGCATAGCTCATCAAAGGATGACAGTTGTTTTTATCTTTTAGATTTAACCAGGTCTGGTAGTTATAAATCTGCTTCAGATTTCCCGGAAATGAAAACGAAGGAAGTGAATCGCCCAGATAAACCAAATCGCAAGCCTGATCGGCCATATTGTATTTATCCAGTCCGGCACTATATTTATAGCCTACCGAGGTTAAAAAGTAAGGGTCTTTTAAGTTTTCTTTAGATACATCCAGCATTACAATTGGATGGTTACTGCCGCCGATATGTTGTACAGGAACCGTAATTCTACGGTTGTACTCATAGGGTTGATAAGGCAGAGTTTTGATGGTAATTTGTTCCCTGGCAGGAGCTAAATCAGTATGCAGAGCCCTTTTTTCATAGCGCATAGCCATTGCTTTAGCAACAGGTGCCTCAAATTCAGGATCTTCGGTCAGGGACACACGAATGGTATCTCCTAAACCATCTTCCAGCAAAGTACCAATTCCGACAGCCGATTTAATCCTGCCATCTTCCCCGTCGCCGGCTTCGGTTACTCCCAGGTGTAGCGGATAGTTCATCCCCTCTTTAACCATGGTTTCTACCAGCAAACGGTAAGCCTGCACCATAACCTGAGTATTACTCGCTTTCATTGAGATCACCAGATTGTAATAATTCTGGTCTTCACACATCCGGATAAACTCCATCGCTGATTCTACCATTCCCCTTGGCGTATCGCCATAATGGCTCATGATACGATCCGATAAAGAGCCGTGATTGGTACCAATTCTCATGGCGGTACCATACTCTTTACAGATTTTCACCAATGGGATGAATTTCTTATAGATCCGATCCAGCTCTGCCTGATAGGCTTGCTGCGTGTATTCTATACTTTCAAATTTCTTCTTATCTGCATAATTTCCCGGGTTCACCCTTACCTTTTCTACAATCCTTGCAGCAGATTCTGCGGCATTAGGAGTAAAATGGATATCGGCAACTAAAGGCACGTTGTAGCCACGGTAACGCAATTCTTTTTTGATGTTGGCCAGGTTTTCGGCCTCTTTGATGCTGGGTGCGGTAATACGTACGTATTCGCAACCAGAGTTTACCATACGAATGGTTTGTTCAACGGTCCCCATGGTATCCATGGTATCGGTGGTAGTCATCGACTGAATCCGGATTGGATTTAATCCGCCCATAGGCACATCACCGATGTTGACTTCACGCGTTAGAAACCTTGAATATTGGGTTAAACTATTGCAATACCCACCAATTAACTCTTTTTGAACAGCTACTTCTTCCATCAATTTAAGATAAGAACATCAGTTTACGATGTCAATATGAAGCAAAGATAAAGATTATGTTGGTTAAATCAGTCTATCCTTGATCACAAGCGTCTCTGCAATCAGGTCATGAAAACATTGCTGTTTCCTGTTGAGGAAACTATATAGATAACCAAAGAAAACCGGAAGTACTGATAAAGCTTTAGCTGCATTGCGGCCGTAAGAATTCCCAAGGCTGATCCGGTTGCCTTCCATATCGGTAACGCGGATATTCAACAAAGCCTTACCTATGGTTGCCTGTTTAATGCCGGCCTCGGCGATACTGCCATAGAAAAACTTAGCCAGAGGAATCAGTGGCAGACCGATTACAATCGCTGCAATCCGTTCTCCCTTTTCCGTAATGAAAATAAAGCCCAGTAACACTAAAAGTGCATAACACAAAGTAATCAGGAAATAGTCAATTACGCTAGCCAGCAAACGTTGGTCAAAAGAGGCAAAATACTGGGGTGCAGTCTTACGATAAGTAAAACCAAGAAGCTCACGCAGTTCCGGGAACTCATGAGCTTCTTTATAATCATCCATTCCAGGCTTCCTGACAAATGTTCCCGGCAGGATGGATAATGTCTTCAGCAGGTCTAAAGGATAAGGTCCCGTTGGCTTTCCATTGATCACAACGGTATATTCTGGGCTAACCCCGTTTTCCATGCTTTATTTATTTTTATATGATGGCCATGCAATCATGAACCATCCTTTAATTTATAGTTTAGTAACGTGAGACCTCAAAACTACTCAGTCCACCATCAAAATTAATGAATATCTTGTTGGTTGAAGTACTGTAATTTGGCGTTTCATAAGTACCGTCTTTCATTTTTGTGAATCCGGTGAAATCTTTGGCAGAAAGACCAGTTTTAGTTTTTATCCTGCAACCAGATTCTGTAGGGATATTAATTTTAACATCCGCGATTCCGGTTTTCACATTCACATCAGTGATCGGTAATCTACTGCCAAGTTTGATCTCCAATGCCGCAGCACCACCATCAAAGTTGAATGAGCGTACTTTATACTCGCTCAGGTCGAAATCTACTTCTCCTGCACCCATATTCATGTGCATCTCCCATTCCGGGTTTTTATTCAAATGAAAATCAACATCATTGCCACCTTCATTCATCGACCAGCCAGATTTACCTTTCATTTTGAAAGTAACCGCAGTTGTGCTGTCTGTCGTGCTTTTAGTCAGGGAGAATTCCCCGGCTTTTTTCTCTACATGCGCTTGCAGCAGACTATCTGTTTCTCCTTTTAGTTCAAATGAGGTTCCTCCACCGGAGATATTGAATACCACTTTTTTATTCAGTGCCTCATCATACGCTTCAGAGAAGTTCAACTCATCAAAGCCTCTGTCGCTCGAATCGCTATGTTCATCAGCATTCATTTCTTCCGTAATCTGATCTCCGAACCAGGTACTGCGATCTTCTGGTCTTTGCTGCCCTTTAACGAACAACATCGACAAAGTGATCACTAAAACCCCTATGGAAACCAGGCCACCTACCTGCGATTTGCTCCTGCTGAATAAGATATTTACTCCTGCAATGATCAGGAAGATTGGCCAGAAACGAATCACATTCCGCCAGTAAAAATCAATGATATGAAAGTTTTCCAGAAGTAATACGCCGCCGATAAACAACAGTACGATACCCCACATTATTCTATCTGTTTTCATCTATCTATATTTTTAAAATGAATAGCTATACCTTTATATTAATCACGTTTAGTAAACCTGTCGTCTGCAGGTGGCACAGTTCCTTCCGGATCAGTACCTGGTGTGGAACTGTTCGTATCATTTGACACCTCATCAGCTGATGGCGTAACCACTCCTTCGGTAGCTACCGTTGGATCAACAAGATCAACCGGTGTAACTGGTGTTTCAGGTGTTCCCGGACTGGCAGGTGTTACCGGATTTGCCGGATTAGGAGCAAAACCATCACCTTGTTGCTCTTTCCAATTGTCCCAAGCCGTTTTATTCTTGCCTTTCATAATGAAACTCGCACCAATTGCTACAAAGACCAATGGCCATAATTTGCTCAGGCTAAACCAGAACGGAATGATGTTAAATTCATTCATCAGGAAGTAAATCCCGATCACGAGCAGGAATAAACCGCCTACTGTCCTACCGGTTTCATTATTTGTTTTACCGAAGGGCTTGGTAAAGTCTTCCATTTTAGGACTTGCTTTGAAAGGATCTTCATTTATAGTAGATGAAGTCCAGCTGCTCCCTGAACCAGCAGGGTTTTCCGTTTTTGGCGGAGCTTGCGAGAAGCTTCCCGGCGTACTAAAAGGATTATTTGGTTGTCCTTTAAAAAAGTCGTTGAATTTGGAGAACCTCATGGTCGGATCAGTATTTACAGGAACAACGATCCACATCACAATGTAAACCAGAACCCCTGTGCCCACCAAAAATATAGTAGAAAGCACAAACAACAGCCTGATAATAGTTACATCTACCTCCATATAATCCGCAATCCCTGAGGATACACCTGCTAAAACCTTATCGTGTTCATTTCTAAATAATCGCTTGTCCATAATTATATCCTCCTTTTCTTATTTATTTTTTCTTTAAAACTGTAACGGTTTTAAGGTTACTTCATCTACGTTTACACCGGCACTTAAGTTTAAAACCGTGTGTATCGCAGCGGCAATATCTTCCGGTTGTACAAAACGTTCCGCTGGAATTTCTGTCCCTTCCCAGGAAGCTGTTAAGGTAGAACCTGGCAAAATTGCCGTCACTTTAACATTGTATTTCGACAACTCCTCCCGGCATACATCATTAAGACTGAGCAAGGCTGATTTAGTTACACAATACCCACCGGCATTTGGTATGATTTCTTTACTTGCGATCGAGCAGATGTT
This sequence comes from Pedobacter gandavensis, assembly GCF_032677645.1. GTDB lineage: Bacteria > Bacteroidota > Bacteroidia > Sphingobacteriales > Sphingobacteriaceae > Pedobacter > Pedobacter gandavensis_A. Next base: position 156,211 of record NZ_JAVTSB010000009.1, read on the forward strand.
AAAAATATGCCCTGACTGCTGATTACGCATGATTTTACCGAAGTATTTAGACAGATAATAAGGAGCCAACAGGTTCAGATTCAACTGATTCTCAAAGGAATCATCTACCTCATCAAGCATAGAACCCGGCAAATAAACCCCTGCATTATTCACTAAAACATCGATACTGGCATACTCCCCCTTTACCGCATCACAAAACGCAGCTACTTCAGCTTTATTCCCCAGATCGGCTACAAAAGTAAAAACGGAAACTCCGGTATAACTTAAATCGGCGCTAAAAGCCTCCAGTTCAAGTGCATTCCTTGCACAAATGGCAAGATTATATCCATTTTCAGCTAGTTTAATGGCAATAGCCTTTCCAATTCCTTTGGTAGCTCCGGTAATTACTGCGTTCATCTCCTCTAAATTTGTCAGCAATATTACATAAAATGCCCTATAGTATATAGCCATATCCATACCTAAACGTGGTAAAAACGAGCAGTAAACGAAATATTTATTTAATAAAATAAGCAATGACCCAACAATTTTTGTTGTTTCTTTGTAGTAATATTGCATTATTACCATAGCTAATATTTCATTAAATGAATTTCACCAATTTTGGCAGATACATACTCTTATTAAAGGCCGTATTCAGAAAGCCTGAGAAGTTAAGCATATACATGAAGGCCATCTTCAAACAAATGGACTTTATCGGCGTAGGTTCACTAGGACTTATTTCTATTATTTCCACCTTTATTGGTGCGGTAATGACTTTACAGATCGCCTTTCAGCTGGTTAGTGATTTTATCCCTAAAACCATTATCGGTTCTGTAAACAGAGACTCCAGCATTCTGGAATTAAGTCCAACGATTACAGCAATTGTACTGGCTGGTAAAATCGGCTCTGCCATCTCTTCGGAGATTGGTACCATGCGCGTAAGTGAACAGATTGACGCCTTAGAAATTATGGGCATCAACTCTCCGGGATACCTGATCTTACCAAAAATCCTTGCCGGCATTACGATGGTTCCCCTATTGGTGATCATCTCAATGGTATTGAGTATTGGTGGTGGATTTATTGGTGGTACTTTATCAGGAGCAGTTTCTGCGGCTGAGTATATTCAGGGGATCACTACAGATTTCAACCCTTACACCATTGTAGTAGCCTTAGTTAAAGCTTTCGTATTCGGTTTTATCATTACTTCAGTTCCTGCCTATGAAGGGTTTTATGTCAAAGGTGGCGCATTGGAAGTAGCTCAGGCAAGTACCAGAGCCGTAGTAGTAAGTTGTATTACTATTCTTGCATGTGATTACATCGTAACCCAGTTATTACTATGATCGAAATCAAAGATATTTACAAATCATTTGGCGACAATGAGGTTTTAAAAGGCATTTCGGCCATATTTAAGCCAGGAGTAACCAACCTGATCATTGGCGGTTCCGGTTCCGGAAAAACCACCTTATTAAAGTGTATGATTGGTTTACACCATCCTGAAAAAGGAAGTGTAGAGTATGACGGACGTGAGTTCACGACCATGAACTTTGAGGAAAAGATCGAGATCAGAAAAGAAATCGGGATGCTCTTCCAGGGATCAGCACTTTTTGATTCCATGACGGTAGAGGAAAACATCATGTTTCCTTTAAATATGTTCACTGATCAGCCACGTTCTGAAAAACTGGACCGTGTAAACTTCTGTCTGGAAAGGGTAAACCTGGTTGGCAAAAACGCTTTATTTCCTGCGGAACTTTCCGGAGGGATGAAAAAACGGGTGGGTATTGCCCGTGCCATCGCCATGAATCCTAAATACCTGTTCGTAGATGAGCCAAACTCTGGTTTAGATCCTAAAACATCTATCGTTATCGATGAGCTGATCAAAGAACTAACCGAAGAATACAATACCACTACTGTCGTGGTTACCCACGATATGAACTCCGTAATGGGAATTGGAGATTATATCCTATTCTTACACGAAGGGAAAAAATTCTGGGAAGGATCCAACAAAGAGATCGCCCACACTGATATTCAAGAACTAAATGATTTTGTTTTTGCCAGCCGTTTTATGAAAGCTGCAAAAGACAAATTTTAATACCCATATTTTTATGATAAGCCTGTTAACACCCACACACTGGAAAGATTACGAGTTGATTGATTGTGGTGATTTTGAGAAATTAGAACGCTTTGGAAACCTGATTTTATGCAGACCTGAACCTCAGGCTGTATGGAAAAAGATGATGTCTGAACAAGAATGGAAAAAATTAACCCATATCAGGTTCAAAGGTCGCTCGGCAACAACCGGCGAATGGACAAAAAGCTCTGCACACCTGCCTGACCGCTGGAATGTGAACTATAAAAACGATGATGTAAGTATCAACCTGCGTTTAGGTTTAACTTCCTTCAAACACGTTGGCGTATTCCCTGAGCAGGCAGTAAACTGGGATTACATCTCTTCCTGCGTTAAAAAATTTAAAACACCAACGCCAAAAGTCCTTAATCTTTTCGCTTATACCGGTGCAGCATCATTGATCGCGAAAGCGGCAGGTGCAGACACTACGCACGTAGATTCTATCAAACAGGTAGTGAACTGGGCCAACGAAAACCAGGAACTTTCGAACCTTAAAGATGTACGTTGGGTAGTAGAAGATGCCTTGAAGTTTGTAAAAAGAGAACTGAAACGCGGTAAAAAATACAATGGTATCATCTTAGATCCACCAGCTTTTGGTCATGGACCAAACGGCGAGAAATGGAAACTGGAAGACCATATTCAAGAGATGATGCAGGATGTAGTGCAGTTATTGGATGAAGAAGAACACTTCTTAATCCTAAACACTTACTCTTTAGGTTTCTCTTCTGTCATTGTAGAAAATCTGATCAAAACTTCTTTCCCACAGGTTCAAAACCTGGAGACCGGAGAATTGTACTTACAAGCTACCTCTGGTATTAAATTGCCATTGGGTGTATTCGGAAAGTTTAATCATTTCGGTAAATAAGCAAGCAATTACCATCAGCTATAAAAAAAACAAAGCGTCGGGGCCTAATCCGACGCTTTAAACACACCTAAACCCAAGCAACCAATATGGAGGGTAGTAGATTTTTTAGCTGACTACAGCCAGTTCATTGGCGATAAATCTCCAGTTTTCATCTTCAGGAATCCCTGGCTTACGCTTTCCGAAAAACTGAACAATAATCTCTCCTTTATCATCAAATACTTCTATACTCGTTACAATACCATCTTTTGTCGGCTTTTTAACCAACCATACCGAAGCAATGGCATCTGTTCTTAAATGTAAATTGAAATCCGGATCAAGCACATTGAACCATGGACCTGTTTCTACTTGCTTTTTAACCAATCCCGTGTGGATTTGAATACATCCTGCACTGCTGGTAAATACCATAATCTGCAAATCCGTTTCTGAGGCTTTTTGCAAAATCGCTTTTAAAGAATCTACCGTGATCGAAAAGGCATGGCCTTCAGGCGCTAAACGAAGTGCCTGAGTTCTGGTTAAAGCATAGGTCCTCAAAAGACCATGAAAATCATGGGTATCTTCTAAAGCCAACCAGGCTTTCTGGAAACTTTCCACGGCTACTTCTTCATCCGCAACTTCGGTTGCCGCAACTTTTGCCGCAGCAATTTCTAAGGGTGCTTTCTGATCTTCCGCAGTATATTTAGCGACTAGTTCTTCATAAGCAGCTTCCAGACTGTCTTCCGTCAGGTAAATTTTATGTACCGCTTCTCCGTCTTTTCCGAAGAATTGTAAGCTTTTTCTGTTGTTTTCATTTACGGCAAAGCCGGATGCCCATTGACCCATGAATAACCTCAGGTCGATATCAGGATTTACGGCAAGGCCCATTGATCCGCGGAAAGTAACTTTATGGTAAACCCCTTTGCGCTCATGAACGCAATTGTCATTACGCGTTAAAGCCATTACTTTTCCTAAAGCTTCTACCCCTTGCAGGATTTCAGGAAACTCATCCTTTAAACGGATGGCGGTATCCCCTACCGTAGTGGCCACTAAAGCGGCTTCGGCAGTACCAAGCGCTCTGGCTGCATCTCTGATTCTTAGTTTAGGATTTTCTACTTTGAAAGCTTCCCATTGCTTTTTTAAATCTAATATCTTTTCCATAATTCTTACTTTAATATTGTTGCTGGTACAACCAGCGGACAGTTATAACCTTCACATGCCATCAGCTTTACTTTTATACTGAAGGTTTCGTGTATATTTTCACAGTTGATCACTTCTATTGGTAAACCTTCGGCCACCTTTTTTCCCTGTTTCAGCATCATGATGCGGTCTGCAAAACGGGAGGCAAAATTAATATCGTGTAAAATACAAACCACACAATAACCACGGTCTGCCAGTTTCCTGGCCAGCTCCATAATCTGTTGCTGGTATAATAAATCTAAGCCATTGGTAGGTTCATCTAAGAACAAACAGGCATCGGGACTATCGTAAATCTGTGCGATTACCCTGGCCAGTTGCACCCTTTGCTGCTCCCCGCCCGAAAGCGTATTGTAATCTCTGGAAGCCAGGTGGCTGATGCCTGTTTCCTCCATCGCCTCGCGGACAATCCGAAAATCATCTTCGGTAGGTTTTTGCTTAAAATGAGGATAACGGCCCATTAAAACCAACTCATTCACCTGAAAAGAGACCAATAAGGTATTGTGTTGCGACAATACCGCGCGTGTTTTTGCCAGGTCCTCCAGCCGATAATCAGCTAAAGCTTTACCCTGGATGGTAATTGTTCCGGAGGAAGGGCGTATCTCGCGACAAAGCAATTTCATCAACGTACTTTTCCCCGCCCCATTGGCACCTAAAATTGCTAGTAACTCCCCTTTATGGGCGTCAAAGCTCAGTCCATCCAACAATTTCTTCTCTCCTACCTTAAAACTCAGTTCTCTTACCTTGATCATTTATGGGTTAGTTTTATTTCTTTCCGTAATGATGATATATATAAATACAGGGGCACCAATCATGGCTGTTAATATGCCAATTGGCAATTCTGCCGGTGCCACTACTGTTCTGGCAATTAAATCTGCCAGGGTTAACAAAGCTGCACCCAGCAATGCCGATCCCGGAACCACCAACCGATGGTCGGCCGTAAAAGTCATCCTTAAAATATGTGGAATAATTAGTCCGATAAAGGCGATCATCCCCGCCACTGCTACCGAAGCCCCAACAGCCATAGTGGCCAGACAAATCACCAGTCTTTTCACCACTTTCACATTCACGCCCATGTGCATGGCCTGCGCTTCTCCCAATGCCAGTGCATTCAAAGATTTAGCTAAAAAAGGCAAGCCAATTACCGGAATCAAGACGAAAGGCAATAAAGTCGTTACGGTTGGCCAGCTGGCACCACCTAAACTCCCCAGACTCCAGAACGTGATGTTGCGGAGTTGTGCATCCGTAGCCATATAAGTTAGCAAACCGGTAAAGGCTCCTGCCATCGCATTAATGGCTATTCCTCCTAAAAGTAAGGTGGTGATAATCGTTTTTCCGTTTCTCATAGCAATGCGATAAACCAACATTGTGGTTAGTCCGGCACCAACAAAAGCGGCAATGGATAAGGCATAAAAGCCAAGAATACCAGTTAATTCTTTAAATATTCTGGTCTCCAGTACGATCATGACCACCGCAAATAAAGTGGCTCCGGAAGAGATACCGATTAAACCGGGTTCCGCCAATGGGTTTCTGAAAAGCCCCTGAATGGCTGCACCGGAAATCCCGAGTGCTGCACCAATCAATACACCCAAAACTACCCTTGGCAAACGCAGGTTTAAAAACACGGCGGCCTGCTGAGACTCAAAATTCTGTTGTCCGGATAAACCGGTATGATAGGCAATGATGGACATCAACTCTGAAAAACTAATGGGTACCGCCCCCACACAAGACGAAATAACCATCGTTAAGATCAAAACGATGGTTAAACTTAAAAGGATATATCCTGTTTTTTTGATCACTTTATCTTTTCTGCTAATGAAGTTACCGCCAGACCTAAGCGCGGACCAAAACTGGTCAGCATTTCGCCGGGCATAGTCACCACTCTTTTATTTTTCCCTGCGTTGGTTTGAGCTACACCCTGTACATCCAATAATCCGGAAACACCCCCCAAACTCTCTAATCCATCATCAAACAGCAACAATATATCAGGGTTTGCTTTCACCAATGCTTCAGAAGTTAAAGGTTTGTACTCTTCAAATTCTGTAATGGCATTCACACCACCTGCCATTTCAATCACCTTTTCTACCGGTGTACCTGTACCGCCAACCATCATTGTTCCCGTACCACGTGCATAAATAAACAGCACTTTTGGCTTTTTACCAGGCTTAACATGTGATTGCGCTACTGCCAGTTGAGTTTCAAAAGCATTAGCCAGTGAATCTGCTTTAGCCGGATGTTTTAGACTATCCGCCACTGCATGAATCAGCCTTTTCGTTCCTTCGGCAGTAAATTCCTGATCAAAAAGAATCAAACGGATACCTGCTGCTTTAAACTGCGTAGCCAGCTGTGGACTCATTTCTTTAGCCATGCCTACTACGATATTTGGTTGTAGGGATAACACACCTTCTGCGTTAATTCTCCGGTTATGTCCTACTTTAGGCTTGCTTTTCAGGCTCTCCGGGTAATTACTGGTAATATCTGTCCCTACAATATTTTTCTCCAGACCAAGGCCGGCAACAATCTCAGAAATCGTCCCGTTAAGGGAAACAATTTTGACACTATCCAGCGATGGATCGGTTGTGTTTTTGTCGGCGCCGGCATTACAGGCATTTAGTGCCATTACCCCGCAAAACAAAATGATTAGTTTGTATTTCATGTCTTTGTTTTTTAAACCGGCAGCAGGATAAAAGGATGAGCTTCCGGCATCCACCGAAAGCTTCCTACAACCTAAACTAACCAAATTTTAGCCCTTCTTAACGAGTTTATACTCAATCACCGGCTCACCGCGTTTACCGCCATCGCCAGCTCCCATTGATATGAACTTCAGTTTATATACATTTCCTGATGCGTCTTTAATCACATAAAAACGATCCGATTTAACTCCTGTTGCCGGACTGGTAGAGCGCCAGTCTGAACCAATCACATTACGATCTGCTTTGAAACTTGTTGCAGCGATATTACTTTCATTATAGTTGGCATAAGAAACGGTAGTTGTAGCTACCTGCGCAGCCTGTGCACCACCTAAATTGTTTAGAAAAACAATATCAGAGAATCCGTAAGGATAAGTCGTTCCTCCTGCTGCGCCGTAATAGATAGACCAGGTCCAGGCCAGATCCCATTTCGCTTTTGCAGGTTCTACATTCAATACATTGGCTACCGTAGTAAAGTTGACAAATACATAGTTGTTTGCTGCATCTTTAACCAGGTCTATCGTTTTGAAAGTTGTTTCTTTCAATTTAGCATACTGTAAGGTATAACCGTTTACTTTTCGAAGGACACGAATTTTCAATAAGTTGTCTAATGACAATTCTGAAGTATGGCTTCCTCCCGAAGGGTTAACGATAAAGACTTTATTGTCAGCATCAGTAGCAGAAACACTGGCAATCACATCTTTGGTGACATCGCCATAAACGTTGTCGATATTTACAAATGGGTGGACTGTTGGAGATTCCGAAGTACCTAAAGCGATAGCCAGATCATCTAATACCACGTCAGCTGCAGTTACTGCATTTAAATCTGTTTTACCGGCAATTTTAACCGCTGAGGTACCATTGGTATTGTTCAGTCTTACGCGGAAATCAGTTCCCGAAGAAAAACCAAGTACCCAGGCATCTCTTTTCACATTGACCATCGAGTTGCTACTTAAATCTACGTATACCGTATTTAAAGCGCTGCTTCCAGCCTCTGTTCCGAAAATCCCTTTTAGTGTCAGTTGAGAGCCTTCAGAAGTGATAGCAGAGAAAGTCAACTCTGTTTTCACCGTGCTGCCCATCACCAGCGGACTTCCGGCTGCGCTAATGTTAAAAGCGATAGTTTCAGTTCCATTAAGCACTGCGTTGGCTACTTTTTTCACTTTAAAAGAAACACTTGTTGCACCGGCAGGGATACTCAATGTTAAGGCATTTGCTGTTGCTGCGGGTTCAGTAGTATATTCTGTTCCGTAAGTTAGGCCGGTTCCCTGAAGGTTGACCGTTACCGCTACGGCAGCATCCGTGGCTCTTGCCAGGTTTATTTTCAAGACCGCTTCCGCTGATGATGCTTCAAGACCCTGCTTTGCTGCTTCAAAATTGATGGTATTGTCTGGCATTGGCGGATCTGATTTTTTGCAAGACGTTACCGTCGCTATCATCGTGATCATAAAGAGGAAATGGAGAACTTTTTTCATAATATTTTGATTTTATAATTGATTACTTTTTAGCCCAGCTCATGGTTAAGCCTAGGAAATAAGAGCGCCCATAGCCGAATGGATTGCTGCCATCGCTCACATGCGCGCCTGACTCTACACCGGTAGTGCGGATTCTGGTTACATTTAACAGGTTTCTTACCCCTCCGTTGATGCTCAGGTATTTATTAATGGTTTTATTTAAGGTCAGGTCTGCAATATGGTAAGCAGCCATTTTACTTAACCTGGCAGTGGTCCCTTCCGCAGTCTGACTCAATATATAAGCCGATCTCTCCCCTGTAAATTTGTAGAATAAACTTACATTGGTATTGATTTTTGGCACCAGATAAGAGATGTTGGAATTGATTTCCGGCGTCCATACAAACTTCGGCGTGCTTCCTAATTCGTCTTTTTCTTCCGAATACATATTGTATTGTCCGATATAAGCGAATCCTAAACTTGCCTGTAAGCCTTTCCAGTATAGGGTATTGTTCCACTCCCCGCCTGTAGTTTTGTTTTTAGCGATATTGAGGTAGGTATTAACATTTGTGGTCCCTTCTACCAGTCCTAAATCAATCTTGTTTTTATAATCGTTGAAGAAAGCACTTACCGTTGTGTTTAGACGTAAATCAGGCGTCGATTTTACTGCCCAGGAAAGTGATCCATGGTAGCTATTCGAGTATTCGGCTTTCAGGTCAATGTTTCCTTTAATATCATGATTGCTGTCTTTCATATAAAAATAAAGCTCTCTTAACATAGGCGCTCTAAAGCCTCTGGCATAAGACAGGCGTAGATCCAGGTCTTTATTCAACTTGATTTTAGTATGTAAGGAAGGAATAACCGGTGGCGCATCATAAATCGAGTTCTTAGTGAGTCTGAAACCTGGTTTCAACTGAATCGCCTCATTTACCTGCCATTGTGTGGATAGGAAAAATGAATAATCATTGATCACCGGTGAGCCGTTGATCCTGCCACCCTGACCAGCATTCCTATTGAATTCAAGCCCCGGTTGCAAAGTCAGTTCCGGTGATATTTTATACTGAACTGTACTTCTAAAAAACAGCGTACTTAACTCATCCAGATCTTGAGCACCTTGATCGGTGGATAAGGTTTCTTTGCCTGTTGCCAGTTCTAAATCGGTAGACAATGTCCGGCGGCTATAATCCGTATACGCGCCAGCGGCATCTATGCTTACCTTATCATTTACAAATAATGAGCCTTGCAATTGGTGAAACCAGCGCTTAGAAATGTATTCTTTATCTGATACTTTAGGCGAGTTACTGATTGGCCCTAAAAGCTTTAAACTTTCGTCGGCTCCATTAAAACGGTACCAGATATCTAATTTTCCGTTTTTATATCCGGCAGCTGCCGAAGTTAACCATTGGTTTTTAGGCAACCATTCTTGCTCACGACCGGTTTTTAGCCCCTGCCATCCGCCAAAATTATTTCGGCTACCGGAAGCAGCAGCATGCCAGCCATTTTTCTGCCAGTTGAAACCTATAAATTCGTTATGTATTCCTTTGCCATCAAAAGCATTGTATTCTTTCCCTGCGGTTTCTTCCTGTACCCTTGCTGTTACCGAAAACTGATCATGTCCGCCTCTTTTGGTAATGATATTGATCACCCCTGCCATGGCATCCGTGCCATAGATCACAGACATTGGCCCTTCTACAATTTCTATCCTTTCTACAGTGTTGACATCAATTTGTCCGAGGCTTTCTTTTTCTACGCCCCGATCCATCATCGGAATCCCATCAACCAGAATTTTAATCCCCGCTCCGGAAACACCCATTAATTCGGGTGTACTAATTCCAGTTGGTCTATCCGTAGAAAAACGAATGCCCAGCTCGGTATTTAAGATGCTCTTCAGCTCTGTTGCTCCACGAAGACGAATCATTTCACTGCTAATCGTCCGCACATTATAAACGGAATTACGTAAAGATTGAGGTTCGTATTGACCGGTAATGACCACTTCATTGAGTTCGTAGGCATTTTCTTTTAAACCGATAACCGGAAGATTTTGATCCTGACCGGCCGATACTTTCAGAGGCCTTTCTATTTGTTTTTTAGTAACCGATTGAAAAATCAGTATTTGTGCGCCCTCAGGAGAAAATATTTTAAATGTTCCTTCGGCGCTGCTGTAAGCAATACCTTTTTGTCCTTTAAGGAATACCAACACATTTGCCGCTGGTCTGCCATCTGCTGTATTTACAGTGCCGGAGATAAATCCACCTTTTTCCTGTGCATTAGCCGTAATTACGGAAATAAAGAGCAAAATAGGTAGTAGCAGCAATCGTGTCATTGTTTAATTATTTAGAATGATTTCAAATAGTGATGCAAGTATAAGGACTTATTTAGAATTATTCCAAATATTATTTAGAATAATTCTAACAAAGGTTAGAAGCAATAGCGCTTTGCTTTATTAAACTGCTTTTTTATTACTTTAAAGAGTGTTATACTTGTAACAATATTTATCTTTAAAAAACAATTACCTTTATATGAAAATACCTCAATTAGCAGGACGAGTTTTGATAGGAATGGCATCGCTGGGTGTATTCATTAGCTGCACTTCTGACGCAAAGAAAACGAATGATAAATCGACGACTGTTACTGCCACAGGCGATACGGTAACTACTCCGGAACCGGAAGTAGGAAGTGTACGTGAACCGGTAGATACCGCAAAATATGATGCTTTAATCAAAAAAATGGCCAATGGCGACACTACAGGCAACTGGGGGGCAAGAAAAGGTCCTTATCCACTGGCTGGTGCTATTTTGCCGTTCAAGCGTATTGTAGTTTATTACGGTAACCTTCACTCTAAAAAAATGGGTGCTTTAGGTGAATATGCCCCTAAAGAAATGTGGAGCCGTCTGAATAAGGAAGTGAAACATTGGGAAAAAGCAGATCCATCCACACCTGTACAACCAGGCGTACACTACATTGCTTCTGTAGCAAGTGGTACACCAGGAAAAGACGGGATGTATATCAACCGCATGGGTGATAAACAAATCGACTCTGTATTGAAAATCGCTAAAATGCAAAATGCAATCGTATTTTTAGATATACAAGTTGGCTTAAGCTCTATTCAAAAGGAGTTACCAAGATTAGAAAAATATCTTCAAATGCCTCAGGTACACCTGGGTATTGACCCTGAATTCTCGATGAAAGACGGTAGCAAACCAGGAAAAAGAATCGGTACTTATGATGCTGCCGATATCAACTACTGTACAGAATACCTTGCTAAATTGGTTAAAACACACAATCTTCCTCCTAAAGTTTTTGTTGTACACCGTTTCACCCGTAAAATGGTGACGAACTACAAAAACATTAAACTTCGTCCGGAAGTTCAGGTGGTCATGCACATGGATGGATGGGGTGAGCCAGATCTTAAAATCGGAACTTACCGTCACTTTATTTTCCCTGAGCCGGTTCAGTTTACAGGATTCAAATTGTTCTATAAAAATGATTTAAAGAAAGCGCCAAACAGATTGATGACTCCTGAAGAGTTGTTGAAACTGAAACCAGTGCCAGTGTACATACAGTACCAATAATAGCATTGCTATACTCATTATAAAAAAGGAGGTCTTAACAGACCTTCTTTTTTTTTGGCACGCCTATCAGTCAGCTATTACATTTAATACTAAAATACCAGGCTTGCAGAACTTTTAGGGTTATCAAGTTTGGTGCTTTTCCTTTTACCATTTACCGTTACATGGATCATATTAGATTGAGATTCGTGTTCGGCAAACAGCACATCATTCTTAATTTCGATATTTTTGATGGTGGGTAAGGCTACGGTTTCGAAGTAACACCAGGCAGCATCCTCTTCTATTTCATAACCCAGATATTTAAGGACTACCGGCTGTTGGTTCACTTTAATTTGCAGATGCTTTTTCAGGTAATCTGCAATTAACAAATCTACTTTTTTACGATCAACGGGTTTAAGGATATTGACCCTTTCTTTATACTGATGATCCAGGGATTTTTCCAGATCATCGAAGAAAACACGTACACTAACTTGTGCTGTTTTTGTCTTGGGATCTTGCGTAATTTCCGTTACACTCACATAAAATGGGTGAAAGATAGGGAACAGATAAATCAGTAGAATATGTAACATAGATGGCCTGAATGCCCCGAAATTAGAAAAATGTTTGTATAATTAATTCAAAATTAAGAATTCAATTAACAATGCAAGATTTTTGGCTCTATTTCCAGTTAGGCTGGCAACACATTTTAGACTGGCAAGGATATGATCACATCCTTTTTGTAGTCGTCCTCTGCGTAACTTACGCCATCAGCGACTGGAAGAAGGTCCTGATTTTAGTAACCGCATTCACTGTTGGTCACAGCATTACCCTCGCTTTAAGCGTTTTTAAACTAATCAATATTCACACTCCCCTGATTGAATTTTTAATTCCAGTGACCATCCTGATTACTGCAACAGGGAATATTCTGAACAAAAGACCAAAAAATGGGGCAACAAACTTAAAATACCTGCTGGCTTTATTTTTCGGCCTGATCCATGGATTGGGATTCTCTAATTATTTGAGAAGTTTACTTGGAAAAAGCAGCAATATCGTCCCTGAACTTTTGGCTTTTAATCTCGGATTGGAATTCGGTCAGGTAATCATTGTGATTGGCATTCTTTTACTTTCTGCCATCCTGATTGGCGTATTAAAAATTAAGCGCTGGGACTGGAATTTCTTTGTTTCATCCGCTATATTTGGCATCTCCTTTATTATGGCTGCCGAAAGATTTTCTGCCGCCTTTTAAATAAAAAAAAACCATTACACCACCAACCAATACTTTACATACATCAAATGAAAAGAAACCTACTGCTCCTTGCTTTACTCTTTATCAGCATACACGGTTCTGCACAATATTTAAACAATCCGGGCTCCAACCACGGCAATAAGTTTGAACAACTGGGAACCATTATTTCTGACCCAAATTCTTACCGTTCCGCTTCCGGTGCACCCGGCCCTGCCTATTGGCAACAACGCGCAGATTACGTAATCAATGCAGAACTAGATGAAAAAAATCTTCGCCTGAAAGGCTCTGAAGCCATTACTTATTACAACAACTCTCCAGACCCACTAAGTTATCTATGGGTGCAGCTGGATGAGAATGAGCATAAATCTACAAGCGACAACAAGCTGACTGAAACCAGTAAGATGACCGACAAAATGGATTACCAGAAATTAGCAGGCATTATAAACAGTCCGAATGATCTGGGTGTAAAAATCATTAAAGTAACTGATGAAAAAGGAACTCCGCTTCCCTATACCATCAACAATACCATGATGAGAATCGACCTGCCGGCAGTTCTTCAACCTAAAGGCAAATACAAGCTTAACATTTCCTGGACTTATAATATTTCAAACCGCATGACCGTTAACGGCAGAGGCGGTTATGAATATTTCCCGGAAGATGACAATTACCTGTTTACCATCACCCAATGGTTCCCAAGAATGGCGGTTTACTCCGATTATCAGGGATGGCAAAACAAACAATTCGAAGGAAGAGGTGAGTTTGCACTGGTTTTTGGAAACTACAAAGTAAACATGACTGTTCCGGCAGATCACGTAGTTGGTGCAACCGGCGAATGTCAGAATTATGCGCAAGTGCTTAACAGCAATAGTCTGAAACGATGGAATGCTGCACAAACGGCAAAAGCTCCGGTTGAAATTGTAGACCTGAAAGAAGCAAAAGCTGCTTTAGCTAAAAAAGCCAGTGGTACAAAAACCTGGACTTATGTTGCAGAAAATGTAAGAGATTTTGCCTGGGTATCTTCCCGAAGATTAGTATGGGATGCGATGGCCACCCATATTAACGGTAAAAAAATCATGTCTATGTCGTACTATGGTCCGGAAGCTTACCCGATTTACAGTAAATACTCCACTAAAGTTATTGACCATACCTTAAAAGTATATTCCAAACACACCATCCCTTACCCTTATCCGGTGGCTATTTCAGTAGAAGCGGCAAACGGAATGGAATACCCGATGATCTGTTTCAATCATGGTCGCGCAGAAAAAGACGGCACCTATACCGAATCCACTAAATATGGGATGATTGGCGTGATTATCCATGAAGTAGGGCATAACTTTTTTCCGATGATTGTCAACTCTGATGAACGCCAATGGTCATGGATGGATGAAGGCTTAAACACCTTCTGTCAATATCTCGCAGAACAGGAATGGGACATCAACTATCCTTCTCAACGCGGGCCGGCACATAAGATTGTTGATTACATGAAAATGCCAAAGGATCAGTTAGAGCCAATAATGACTAACTCTGAAAACATCATCAACTTTGGTCCTAATGCGTATGCAAAACCGGCAACCGCTTTAAACATCCTCAGAGAAACCGTAATGGGCAGAGAACTGTTTGATTATGCCTTTAAAGAATATGCGAAAAGATGGGCTTTTAAACACCCTACGCCTGCTGATTTATTCCGTACGATGGAAGATGCCTCGGCAGTAGACCTGGATTGGTTCTGGAGAGGTTGGTTTTTTGGAACAGATCCGGTAGATATCGCCTTAAATGATGTTCGTTATTACCGCATGGACAGTAAAAAACAACAGCTGGAAAATAAGGAAAATCAAAAATCATTTGATAAAAACAATGACAACCTCAGTAGAGATCGTAATAGAAAAGAAGGGATAAAATTTGCAGTAGAACAAGACACTAGTCTATTGGATTTTTACAATAAATTCGACCGTTTTGAGGTGACTAAAACCGCAGACGCCGAATTTCAGCAATACTATGGCGCGCTATCTGATGAAGAGAAAAAGCTTTATGAAAGCAAAAAGAACTTTTATGAACTTGAATTCTCCAATGAAGGTGGTTTGGTGATGCCAATCATCATTGAGTGGACTTTTAAAGACGGCACCAAAGAAATAGATCGTATTCCGGCCTATGTATGGAGAAAGAATGAAAACCAGGTGACTAAGGTTTTTGCAAAAGACAAGGAAGTTATCGCGGTTCAGTTAGACCCTTACCGTGAAACGGCAGATATAGACGAGAGTAACAACTCCTGGCCAAGGAAGGCCCAACCTTCAAGGTTTGAGCTGTTCAAGCAGCAGCAAGCACCAAGAGGAAGTTCTACAGGTAATAACCCGATGCAACAAGCCCGACAAAAATAAATAAGGCTTTCCCGATTTTCATTTAGGTGATTATAAAAATTTATAGGATTACAAAAAAGAAGCTGTATCACAAAAAAAGTGATACAGCTTCTTTTTTTTGGTATTTGGGCTCGGATAGCCCAAATACTGCTCTGGATCTGGTCGGAAAGAGCGTTAATTTTAGTTAGGGTTGCCTAAACTATAGGAAAGGGTCTGGATAGTTAAACATACACCAAACTATGAACAACCTATGCTGACCCCTTTCTATACTCTATCTGAAGATGCCACTCTTCCCGACCACAACCCGACCACTTCCTATGATGTCTTAAATTGGGTTTTAAAACAACCCCAACTGACCTTTATTGTCTATATCCACATCATCAGGATTGGTGATCTCTAAGATGATCTCCTTAGCGGGCTTCGCCTCTTTATCCGTTTTTGCAGCGTTCCATGCCTTCTTAGGCTTTTCTTTTTCGACTGGTACTACCGGCATTGTTGCTTCCTCAGCTGCTGGCCCTGTTTCCTCTGTAACTGGCGTTATCTCCTCAGTTTCGGCTAATTTAGCCTTAACTGGTACTTCCAAAGCCTCTTCTTCTTTCTCCACATCAGCTACAACAGCACTAACAGGCTCTTTCTTAGCGGTATTAAACGGCTTTTTAACTACCGGTTTAGATTTCTTCTCCACAGCCTTATCAACAGAGTTATCAACATTCTGATCCTGAATAACCTCTTTTACCAACAGGTTTTCCACAACAGCATCTGCTGTGTTTTCCTCAGCGTGATCAGTAGCATCCTCCGTTTCGGCAGCTTCGCTATCCTCAACAACTGAATCTTCCTCAGCTGAATCTGCTTCATTTGTAGCGGCACTATCGTCCGGATCAACAATATCCGGATCAGTTGGGTCTGTATCTGTACTTTCTGGTTCTTCGCCAGACTCCTCTTCTGTACTATTATCGACCTTCCCTACTTCTTCCAATTCGTCCTCTTCATGGTTAAAGATTTCGATATGCTGAACATCATGTTGTGTTAAACGGTTTCCATTTGCACGGATTCCTTTTAGATCAATAAATTCAGCAAGCAGGATTTCCAGGGTCTCCGGAGTCTGTGTTTTACCTTTTAACACATCTACCTTTAACATCGCCTCAGGGTTACTGGTTAAGTAAAGGAACTTAGATCCGTTTTCTTCCGAAATCAGACTTAGTTTTTTTCCTACCCCAATTGGTTCGAAAACAAAGCGTTTCACGAAGTGATTCTTTGCTTTACCTTCATACTGAACTACAGTAAAAGGCTTTTCAGGATCATATTTCTGAATCAGGATCAGATCTGCATCAAAGTGATTGGTTAAATCAAAAGTACTCAGCTCATACCAACCGTCTTTATGCACTTGCAGGATCTTATCATCCCCATCAAATTCTCCAAGATATTTACCTCTGCCATCCACATTTAACCTTCTCAACAAGTCATCATACCAGATTTTCAATCCTGATAAGGTAGACACCCCTTTACTTTTCAGTAAGATCTTTTTGATCGGGTATTTGGAAACGATATTTCCCTGCGAACCACGTCCTTTGATGGCGATTTCCGCAAGATCCAGATCGAACTGCGTTTTCTTTAATTTCGTATGTGGTTTCAATAAGACCGTCACGATTTCTGCTTCCCCGTTAGGGTTGGCTGTAAAGTAAAGCACTTTAGAGCCTTTACTTCCTTTAGTCAGGTCGTATTCCTTATCACGGGTAATGCCGACTACCGCAAAGCGTTTCACGTAAGAAATTCCACTTGCCCCATCCTTATAGATCAGGTTGTAAATCGTACGCTCATCGCCTTTTTTAAACACCTGCGCATGTAAGATTCCCTTACCTACAAAGGTTTTATCAGCCACCTTGGTGATGATACATTTTCCATCTTCCCTGAATACGATCACTTCATCGATATCCGAACAATCGGCTATAAACTCATCTTTACGCAAACCGGTACCAATGAAACCTTCTTCTCTGTTCAGGTATAACTTCACATTGGCTAAAGCCACTTTAGACGCTTCTACCCTATCGAACAAGCGGATTTCTGTTTTCCGTTCTCGTCCTTTGCCATATTTATCCAGTAATTTCTGGAACCAGGCAATGGCATAATCTGTTAAGTGACGTAAATGATTTTTTACGACTTTAATCTCATCCGCCAGTGTTTTCATCTGATCATCCGCCTTCTTCACATCGAAGCGCGTAATGCTACTCATCGGTTTATCGATCAGCTTTTTGAAATCCTCCGGCAGGATATCTCTGTACAATTGCGGCATAAAAGGAAGGAACAATTTGTTCAATACCTCTACTACAACGTCAAAGTTGCCTGAATTTTCGTATTCGGCATTTTTATACATTCCCTCCTGAATAAAGATTTTCAGCAAGGAGCTAAAGAAAATCTTCTCCTGAAGTTCGTTCAGTTTAATTTCTAATTCCAGTTTCAGTAAAGCCTTGGTGTTGTTCGTATTCTCGATCAGAATATCGTTTACACTTAAAAAGTGAGGCTTATCTCCTTTGATGATACAAGTGTTTGGGGAGATAGAAACTTCGCAGGAAGTGAAGGCATACAGTGCATCAATGGTCACATCCGGAGATATTCCAGGCGCCAGCTGCACTACAATTTCCACATGAGCGGCGGTATTGTCTTCAATCTTCTTGATTTTAATCTTTCCTTTATCATTTGCGGAAAGGATACTATCGATTACAGAACCGGTAGTGGTGCTGAATGGAATCTCCGTAATGACTAAAGTCTTCTTATCTTTCTCCGTGATTTTAGCTCTTACCCTGATTTTACCACCACGCATACCTTCATTATAAGCAGAAAAATCTGCCATACCACCGGTAAAGAAATCTGGTAATATATTTGGGCGATGACCTCTAAGCACTTCTATGGAAGCTTCCAGCAATTCGATAAAATTGTGGGGCATTACTTTCGTGGCTAAACCAACTGCAATACCTTCGGCACCCTGGGCCAATAATAAAGGAAACTTTACAGGTAAAGTAACAGGTTCATTGTTACGGCCGTCATAACTCAACTGCCATACGGTAGTATCCCCGTTGAAGACCACTTCATTGGCAAATTTCGACAAACGTGCTTCAATATAACGTGGTGCAGCAGCGCTATCACCGGTAATCGGGTCGCCCCAGTTACCCTGACAATCGATCAGCAAATCTTTTTGGCCGATCTGTACCATGGCATCGCCGATAGAGGCATCCCCATGTGGGTGATACTTCATCGTGTTCCCGATAACATTTGCGGCTTTATTGAAACGTCCGTCATCCATCTCTTTCAGCGAGTGTAAAATACGTCGCTGAACAGGCTTCAAACCGTCGTTAATGTGTGGTACGGCTCGATCCAGGATAACATAAGAAGCATAATCGAGGAACCAGTTTTCATAAAGTCCATTGATAGGAATTACGGTATGTTTGCTTTCTTCGTTTACGTTTTTTTCTATTTCGTCGCTCATCAAAAATGGATTGGATTCTGTAAATATAAGGGTTGAAATCGAAATTTTAAGCAGCGAGTTCCCAACAGTCTTTCGTTAAGAAAACCAGCATTAGGAAAGAGATATAGCTTAATTAGCCAGGAAGAACACGCCCCGGTTAGCAAAAACAATTATACTGACAGTCGCGTTTCCTTAAACAGGAAAGGCACCAGATTTTTTATCCCTTTAACTTTTAAAATTTCCCCGTTGATGCAATAAAACAAGACTACAATTTCTTGTTTTTGTCGCTGTTCAAACTCAGCCATGACCTGTAAACAGCCACCACAGCAAGTCACCGGATTTTCGATCACAAAGTTATCAGTTTTAGCGGTAATTACCATACTTTCAATCACTGCGTCAGGATCTTCTGAACCGATCTTAAACAGGGCTACCCTTTCCGCACATAAACCAGATGGATAAGCCACATTTTCCTGATTGCTGCCCAGAACTATTCTGCCACCTTTTAGCTGTACTGCCGTCCCTACTTTGAATTGCGAATATGGAGAATAAGACGTTTTCAATGCTTCCTCTGCCTTTAAGCACAAGGCTTTATCCTCCTCATTTAACTCTTCCAGTCCACTAAATGCCTGGTAGCTGATTGTGAAATTTCTTTCTTCCATGGGCTAAACATACAAATTCCGTGGCTTCCCTAAAAATCAATTTTGTAACCCTCGTCATAAACAATTTTATTATATTGATTGTACTTATAGGTATAAGCGGCTAAAACCTGCCCGGTGGCATGGTTTTAGTTAACCCGTAATACTACAAACTATCAATTTAAGCCAATTGAATAAATATCTACGCAAAAGTTTAAAAGTCATTTTATGGATCATCGCCAGCCTCATTTTGCTGGTGGTCCTGCTGGTACTTTCCCTACAGATTCCTGCTGTTCAAAATTTCGTAAAAAACCAGGCCATCAGCTACTTAAAAAACAAGACCAAAACAGAGGTGAGCCTGGAAAGCATCCATATTGCCTTCCCTAAGGACATTGTGATGAACAAGTTCTATATCGAAGACAGAAAAGGTGACACTTTGCTGTATGCGCAGAAATTGGCAGTCGACCTGGATCTCTATAAGATCTTCAACAATAAAATTGAGGTCAATAATATTTCTTTAGAAAAAATCAGGGCCAATGTGACCCGGATTAATCCGGACACAACTTTCAATTTCTCCTTTTTAGTGGACGCATTTATGTCCGATCAAAAGAAACCGGAAGATCAGGTGGAAAAAGACACCACCTCTACTCTTAAATTTTCGATCAATAAAATCAGTCTGGATGATATTGGTATTGTATATCGTGATGATGTAGCAGGAAACGAGATGAAACTTAATCTTGGTGAATTTAAAACCAATATTAAAGACTTTGATATGGATCAGCAGCGCTATGTAATCCAATCTCTTTCCTTAAAAAACACGGACTTAAAATATGCGCAGCGCAAACCACTGACGCAATTAAAAGCGCATCTGGAACAAAGTATTGATACGGCAAAAACGGAATCTGGAAAACTACCCTTAGTAGAGATCCAGAACTTCGCTTTTAACAACGTAAAGATTGGATTTGATGATCAATTGTCGCAAATGAGCGCAGATGTTAACCTGAATGAGGTAATACTGACGCAATTAATTGCCGATCTAACCAATAATAAATACAATGTTGGAGAAGGTAAAATCAACAATTCTACGGTAGATTATAAAGCGGCGGCTTCACAAATGAAGGCCAAGGTGAATCTGAAAGAATTCTCTATGAGTAAATTGATGGCTGATTTAACCAAAAGCAATTACCAGTTAGAACAAGCCAGCTTAATCAATTCTGATATCCTGTTTGCGTTTAAACCCGCAGCTGCTGCAAAACCGTCTTCATCGGCAAAATCATCCGGCTCAAAATCAGCAACAGCTGCAAAAGCAGCTACCGGTACAGATCCTGCTGCTTCAGCTCCGATTTCTTTACTACTGAGCAAGTTAAACCTTTCTAAAAACAACATACAATACGACGACCTTAGCGCGAAGCCAACCAAGGGCATGGACTTCAATCACCTAAAAATCAAAGATCTGGATGTCATTGCTGAAGGACTGGCTTATGGTCCTGATGGCATTAAAGTGAAAGTAAATAAAGGGTTTATGAGAGAAAAAAGCGGCTTCCAGTTGTCAAGGTTACAGGGAGACGTTTCTTACAGTGACAAGGCCGTTTACGTTAAAAACTTCATCTTAAAAACACCAAATACCTCAATAGAAAACGCAACTTCCCTGACCTATACTTCCATGGAGGACCTGACGAAGCATCCGGAAAGGGTGAAAATCAACATGGTGGTTAAAAATTCTACGATAGGTCTTAAAGATGCCGGCTATTTCTCTGATGCTGTTCCTGCTGCCTATAAAAATGAAAAGCTAAGGATCAACGGTAGCGTTAATGGATACCTCAACAACCTGAATATCCCGGGATTTCAGGCTTATGGTTTAAAAAGCACCAAAATCGACCTTAATGGTAAAGTGAGGGGCTTGCCGGATATGAACAAGCTTTATATTGACCTGAACATTAAACAGTTCTCCTTAACTAAACAAGACTTACTGGTTGTTATTCCTAAAAACACCTTACCCACAAACATAGAATTGCCAAACACGATTCAGGCGAATGGTAAATTTACCGGCTCCTTAACTAATTTCAACACCGGATTCAACATCAATACAGATATGGGATCGGCTAAATTACTGGCCAACATGAAAGGGCCGAAAGGAAAAGAGCAATATGCAGCCAACATCAACCTGAACAATTTCAATGTTGGAAAACTGTTGAAACAACAGGCACAGTTGGGCAAGATTACGGCAAAAGCCACCATTACCGGTACTGGTTTAGATGCAAAAACTGCCGCAGTAAAAATCAAGGGACAAATTGCAAGTGCTACCTACAACAAATACACCTACAAAAATCTGGATATCAGCGGCACTTATGCGCAGCAAAAGCTGAATCTGAAAAGCAATATGGCGGATAGTAACCTGAACTTCAACTTAACCGCAGCGGTAAATATTGCCGGTAAATATCCATCTGTAAAAGCAAAAATGGACCTGACACAGGTAGACTTGAAAGCGCTGAACTTTAGTCCGACGGAATTTAAAGTTGCCGGTACCATAGATGTAGACCTGAGTACAGCCGATGTCGACTACCTGAACGGTGATGTCTTTATTAAAGGCCTGCAAGTGGTAAAAGAAGGGCGGAGATTTAACGTAGATACGATTCAGCTTCATGCAGAAACCAGTGCAGAGAAAAGTTTACTAACCTTAAAATCGGAGCTGATGAGCGCCCGTATCGACGGAAAGTATCAATTGTCTAACCTGGCCACCGCAGTAACCAATCAAATCAATAAATACTATCAATTTGGAGAAGTAAAACAGATTCCTGATCAGCGTATCCGTTTCTTTGCCAAAATATACAACCCTAAATTTATACAGGATTTTGTGCCTGAGCTAACCACCTTCTCCCCTTCCTATATCTACGGATTACTGGATACGAAGAAAGATAGTTTAGCGATGAAAGCCTGGGTTCCGAAGGTGGTTTATGGCGATTACAAAGTAGACAGCACCAGATTGAGCATCGACAATACCGATCAGAAAATCAATTACAAGCTTACAGTAAAAAGCCTGCAAAGCGCTTCTATCAACTTGTATAATACAGAAATCAGCGGGGATGCTGTTGGCAATAACTTAGGGATTAACATTTACCTGAGAGACAGCAAGCTCAAAGACAAATACCTGCTTGGTGGTACTTTCCAATCTATCAATAAAGATTTCCGCTTTAGCCTTGATCCTCAAAAACTCTTGTTAAACTACCAGAAATGGGTGGTTGCGCCAGACAATTACATTCAGTTTGGGCAATCCGGAATTATGGCGCGGAACTTTGACATCAGCAGAGACAACCAATTACTGAGCGTCAATAGTGTGGGTAATGAAGCCAATGCGCCTTTAAAAGTATTATTTAAAGACTTCAAAATTGAGACCTTAACTAAGTTTGCCGAGCAGGACAGCTCCCTTCTTGGTGGTTCTATCAATGGAACAGTGGATGCAAAAGACCTGATGGGAACGCCCAAATTTGAAGCCGATCTTACCATTGATCAGCTCCGCTACCAAAAAGACCAGCTGGGCACCTTGCGTGTAGCCGTCAATAACAATACAGAAAACGCTTTTGAAACCAATATTGCCCTAACTGGTGTTCATGAAGTCAGGGCCAATGGCTTCTACTATACCGCACCGGAAAGCGCGCTGGATTTAACGATAAATGTGGATAAGATAGACCTGAAACAGCTGGAAAGCGTTTCTATGGGTCAGATTAGAAAAGGATCAGGAACCATCAGCGGACAAATGGCCGTGAAAGGACCTTTAACCGCTCCGAAAATAAATGGAGAAGTGAAATTTAACCAGGCTGCATTTATTGCGACCTATGTAAATTCTTACTTCAGGATGCCAAATGAAACCATCAGCTTTAATGAGGAAGGCATAAAATTTGACAACTTTACCGTATTAGATTCCTTAAATCAGCCTTTAAAAGTAAATGGAAACATTTACACCACCAATTATACAGACTTCCGTTTTAAGCTGGATATTTCTGCTAATAATTTCAGGTTGATGAACTCTACTGCTGCCGACAATGAGATGATTTATGGTAAAGTATTTGTCAGCACCAATTTCTTAAGAGTCCGTGGTGATCTATACCAGCCACAGATTAACATGAACATTACGGTAAACAAAGGCACTAAATTTTTCTTTGCCATGCCGAGTTCAGATCCTTCAATCATAGATCAGGAGGGCGTGGTGCAGTTTATAGATGAAAATGCGCCACCGTTTAATGGCAAAATCGCATTATCTACCGATAGTGTGGCTAAAGCTCCGATCAGGGGTATCAACCTGAGTGCCGACCTGACCATGGATAAAGATGCCGAATTTACTGTCGTGGTAGACCCTTCTAACGGTGACCAGCTAAAAGTAAAAGGAGAAGGAACTTTAAATACGACGATGGATCCGAGTGGTAAAATAAGCATGACCGGCAGGTATGAACTGAGTGATGGTTCTTATAAACTATCTGTGGGTGGTATTGCAACCAGAGAATTTAAAATTCAACAAGGTAGCAATATTGTCTGGACTGGCGAACCTACTTCTGCAAACGTAGACATTACCGCATTGTACGAAGTAGATGCTCCGGCAATTGACCTGATTGCTAATGAAGTGGGTGATGAATTCAGAACTCAATCCAAGCAAAAATTCCCATTCCAGGTTTACCTGATGATTACTGGTGAAATCATGAAACCGATCATTAATTTCCGTCTGGATTTACCGGAGAATGAACGTGGCATTATTGGTGGACAGGTTTATGCCAAATTGCAATCCGTAAATGCCAATGAGAATGAGCTAAACAAACAGGTATTTGCGCTGTTAGCCTTAGAACGTTTTATTGCAGACAATCCTTTCCAGAGTCTGGCAGGAAGTGGCAATGGACTGGTGGCCAACTATGCCCGACAAAGTGTGAGTAAATTACTGACAGACCAATTGAACAACCTGGCTTCCGACCTGATTAAAGGGGTAGATGTTAACTTCGGACTGAATACCTCGGAAGATTATTCTACGGGAAAACTGGAGAACCGTACAGAACTGGAGATCGGTCTTTCGAAGAAACTCTTAGACGACAGGCTGACCGTAACCGTTGGTAGTTCTTTCGGATTAGAAGGTGGTTCAAATCAAAACAATCAGAATTCCAGCAATATTGCAGGAAACGTAAACATAGAATATCTATTGTCTAAAGACGGTCGGTACCGCCTGCGTGCTTACAGAAAAAATCAAACGGATGGAATTATTGAAGGTCAGATTGTAGAAACTGGTATCGGTTTCGCACTGGTTGTCGATTACAATAAATTCCGTGAGATCTTTAAACAATTCAAAGACAGAAGAAATAATAAAAAAGAACAGAAGCCCAAAAATGAGAAAGCGAATTAGACCTTTATTTTTTATGAGTCTTTGCCTGGTGTTTTCTGCCTGTAGCAATATTAAATACCTGCCGGCAGGACAGAATCTATACACAGGTGCAACAGTAAGGATTAACCCTGATTCTGCCGCAAAAATTGCGGATGAAAAAGAGGTGAAGGATATTTTGGAAAGCAAGACCAGACCACGCCCTAACTCCTCTATTTTAGGCCTGAGGATAAAACTATACATCTATAACCTTGCCGGACAACCTAAGAAACAGAAAGGCATCCGCTACTGGTTGCGCAATAAAGTTGGAGAACCACCGGTATTACAAAGCGCAGTTAAAATCCCATATAACAATGCCGTTTTAGGTAGTTATTTGATTAGTCAGGGGTATTTACAAGCCAAAGTAACCGGAGATACCATCGTAAAAAACAGAACGGCAAAAGCCGTTTACACGGCCGAAACCGGCGACAGGTATATCATTAATAAAGTCACCTTCCCAAAAGATAGTGCAGGAATTGCAAGGCTTATCAATCAAAACTCCGCGAATTCCTTACTTAAAGTGGGGAACTTTTATGATTTCGACGTCTTTAAAGCGGAGCGCGAGCGCATCGACAACGACCTTAAGCAGAGCGGTTATTTTTACTTTAACCCCGATTACCTGATTCTTCAGGTAGACAGTGCCATTGGGAATCACCGTGTAAATGTTTTTGTAAAAATAAAGGAGATCACCCCTACTGCAGCGCTGAAACCTTACACCATCAATGACGTCACCATTTACCCGAACTTCAATCTGAGAAGAGATTCTGCCATCCGCGCCAGTAAACCGATCCTTTATAAGGATTTTATCATCAAAGACCCAACACACATGTTTAAGTTAGGGGTGTTCGACCGTCTTGTGTTTTTCCAGAAAGGTGAGCTGTACAACCGTAAAGACCATAACCAATCTTTAAACAGAATGGTAAACATCGGAACATTTAAGGTGGTAAAAGCTGACTTTATACCGGTAGACAGCTTCAAAAACGACCAGCTGAATGTGAACTTCTACCTGACCCCATTAAAGAAAAACTCCCTTTCTTTCCAGGTGTTGGGAACGAGTAAGTCCAACAACTTTGTGGGTTCAGAAGTGAAGCTAACACAGACCACCAGAAACGTATTCCGCGGTGCCGAGCAACTGGAAGTGAGTGCCAGCGGTGGTTTTGAGAAGCAAATTAAGGGATCAAACCAGAAACAAGGGAATTCCTACTCCTTAACCGGACAGGCAAAATTGATCTTCCCACGTTTTCTACTGCCATTCTTTAAGTTCAACAGTACCAATGCTTTTATCCCTAAAACCAATATTCTGGCCTCATATCAGATTCTGGATAGGGTAGATTATACCTTGAAGGCGGCAAAAGCCGAGTTTGGTTATGGCTGGAAAGAAAGCATTTATAAGGAACATATATTTAACCCGATCTCCATCAACTATGTGAAATCGAATGTAGTAGATTCTGCTACTTTGTTTGAGAAAAACCCCTCTTTAAGAACCAGTTTGGAAAACCAGTTTATCGTTGGCTTAAACTATAATTTCACCTATAATGACCAGATAGATCAGCATAAGAGAAACAATATTTATTTCTCCGGAGATCTGGAAACTTCAGGAACACTTTTCGGCATGTTTGCTTCTAAAAACGATGCAGGGAAAAAAGCTTTATTTGGCACCGCATTGTCGCAGTTTATCAGACTGGAAGGTGATGTCAGAAATTACTATAAAGTGAACAAAAAGGTAACCTGGGCCAACCGTCTGAACATCGGTTATGGCTATGCTTATGGAAACGATAGGTCCATGCCATTTGTCCGCCAGTTTTTTGCAGGTGGAAGTAGTGATATCCGGGCTTTTGGTTCCAGATTATTAGGACCGGGTTCTTATGTGATTCCAGACAGCTTAACGTTCAAAGATCAGGGTGGTGACATTAAGATCCTGTTCAATACAGAATTGCGTTTCAAAATAGTGAGCATGCTTTACGGGGCTACATTTATTGATGCCGGAAACATCTGGCTGAGAGAAAAAAACAACCTGAAACCTGGTGGGGAATTCAAATTCAACCGCTTCCTGAGTCAGATGGCCATAGGTACTGGTGCCGGATTAAGGGTGGACGCCTCTTTCTTTGTCATCCGTCTGGATGTTGCCTTCCCTGTGAGGAGACCTGATTTACCGGGTGGACCAGCATGGGTGATTAAGAACATCGATTTTGGCAGTAGTGCCTGGAGAAAACAAAACTTAACCTATAACCTGGGTATTGGTTATCCTTTTTAACAGTCATATGAAATATATCAATAAAATATTCAACTTTCTTAAAGCAACCGGTCACCTTTTTATTGCGGCCGGAAAAGGTTTTATGGAAGACCGTGTCATGAAATTAAGTGCGGCACTAGCCTATTATACCATATTTTCCTTAACACCACTGATCATTATCATCCTATCCTTAGCCAGCTTATTTCTGGGCGACAACTCCGATCTGAGTGACATCAACCCGAGGGCAAAGTTCTTTGCGGAGGTAGGAGACCTGGTAGGTCAGGATGCAGCTAATCAATTGAGAAGCTTTGTCAATAACGCCAATTACAGCGGAACAAGCACTTTCGGGCTAATCATTGGAATCGGTACTTTAATTATTGGTGCTACTGCGGTCTTTATCGAAATACAAGACAGTATCAACTTAATCTGGAAGGTGAAAGCCGTACCTAAAAAAGGCTGGAAAAAACTAATCATCAACAGACTGCTTTCTTTTTCACTGATTGCGTCCTTAGGATTTTTACTACTCGTTTCTTTGGTCGTCAATAGTCTTGTGGTTGGCCTCGGACATAAGATTGCTGCTTACATCAGCATACAAGAGGTTTCTGAACTGATGATGTTAATTGTAACCAATGCGATCACGCTGGCTGTGGTGACCAGTATTTTCACCATTATATTTAAGGTATTACCAGATGTGGAACTCAAATGGAGGCCTGCGATCATCGGTGCTTTATTTACAGCTTTGCTATTTGGAATAGGTAAATACATTATCGGCATTTACATTGAAGTTGGTAATCCTGCCTCAGCATTTGGTGCTGCCGGTTCTATCATTGTGATTCTGCTGTGGATTTATTATACGGCAATTATCCTTTATTTTGGTGCGGAGTTTACGCAGGCCTATGCAGAAAAATATAGCGATGGCATTAAACCCAGCAAGTACGCCGTACATACTAAGGTAGTGGTGGTAGAGAAAGAAGTTACCGCTTTACCTCCACAGCATCCGGAAGACACGGTGCATTTAAAATAAACCGGTAAATACTTTATATAAAAATGGCCCGTAAATCAATTGATCTACGGGCCATTTTTATATCATTTGTATCGCTTTCTAAGCTGATTCTACGATCTCTTCATCTGTCATTTCCTCAGCCTCTAAACTTCTACTCAGGACAGCTGCTTTGGAACGATCCAATGGAGCCACAATATCGTCTAAAGTATCTTTTTCGATTCTTAGGTTCTGGATAATATGACGCTGTCTGTCGGGCGTGTTTTTACCCATATAATATTCCAGCAGACTTTTGATCGTTTGATCTTTTAGGATCACCGGGTCTAACCTGATGTCTTTACCGATAAACAAGCCAAACTCATCCGGCGAGATTTCTCCCAATCCTTTAAACCTGGTGATTTCCGGTTTATTACCCAGTTTGGTGATGGCTGCTTTACGCTCTTCGTCACTATAGCAATAAATGGTTTCCTTTTTATTACGAACACGGAACAACGGTGTTTGCAGGATATACACGTGTCCTGAACGTACCAGATCCGGGAAAAACTGTAGGAAGAAAGTCATCATCAGCAACCTGATGTGCATCCCATCTACGTCGGCATCGGTGGCGATTACAATATTGTTGTAATGTAAACCATCCATACCATCTTCAATATTCAGGGCATGTTGCAGCAAGTTGAACTCTTCGTTCTCATATACTACTTTTTTAGTCAGCTCATAACAGTTTAAAGGTTTCCCTTTTAAGCTGAATACCGCCTGACAATCCACGTCCCTTGATTTGGTGATTGATCCGGAAGCCGAATCCCCCTCGGTAATGAATAGCGTAGTTTCGTATCTTTTCTCGTGGGTGCTGTTAAAATGCACCTTACAATCTCTTAGTTTTTTATTGTGCAGGGATGCTTTTTTAGCCCTGTCGTTGGCCAGTTTTTTAATTCCCGCGATGTCTTTACGTTCTCTTTCCGACTGTAAGATTCTTTTCAATAAAGCATCCGCCACATCGGTATGTTTGTGCAGGTAATCGTCTAATTCTTTCTTAACGAAATCATTGATAAAAGTTCTTACCGAAGGTCCGTCTGGTCCCATATTCTGGGAACCCAGTTTCGTTTTCGTCTGCGATTCAAATACAGGTTCTTGTACCCTGATGGAAATTGCCGCAATGATCGAAGCCCTGATATCCGCAGCGTCGTATTCTTTTTTATAAAACTCTCTTATGGTTTTCACAACCGCCTCACGGAATGCCGCCTGATGCGTACCTCCTTGTGTCGTATGTTGCCCGTTTACAAAAGAGTGGTAATCTTCACCATACTGCTGACCGTGAGTCATGGCGATCTCAATATCATTTCCTCTCAGGTGAATAATCGGATAACGGATTGTTTCTGCCCCTGCGTGTTTATGCAATAAATCATAAAGGCCACGTTCAGATAAATATTTTTGTCCGTTGAAGTTGATGGTTAATCCCGCATTCAGGAACACATAGTTCCAGATCATGCTTTCTACGAAATCTGTGATGTAATGATAGTTTCTGAAAATCGTTTCATCGGGATAAAACGTAATCGCAGTACCATTGCGTTGCGTGGTATCGATAATCGGATTGTCGAGCACCACCTCTCCTCTGGAAAACTCTACCTTTTTGGTTTTATTATCGCGGTACGATTGCACCACAAAACTGTTAGACAAAGCATTTACGGCCTTGGTACCTACCCCATTCAATCCTACAGATTTCTGAAAGGCATTGCTATCGTATTTACCACCGGTATTAATTTTCGACACACAGTCGATCACCTTACCCAGCGGGATTCCCCTGCCATAATCGCGGACGTTTACTTTCTGATCAGAAACGGTAATTTCTATGGTACGTCCGGCGCCCATCACAAACTCATCAATTGAGTTGTCGACAATCTCCTTTAGTAATACATAAATCCCGTCATCCTGAGCAGATCCATCTCCAAGTTTACCGATATACATACCGGGACGCAGCCTGATGTGTTCCTTCCAATCGAGGGAGCGTATACTATCTTCGTTATAATTCGGTTCAGCCATGATGCAATTTGAGTAGAATTACAAATTTAAGTTAATATGCCGGTGAATCAACATCAAAGTTTCAACAAATACACATTTTCATGTATATTCAAGAAATAAAACAGAGAACATGACGGATAAGAAACAGCTCTCCCTCTTCGACTTATCTATGATTGTGGTCAGTTTGGTGATCGGGATGGGTATCTTCCGCACTCCGGTCAATGTTGCGGCGGGGGCGCAGGTTCCGGAGTTGTTTTTCTCCGCATGGATCATTGGCGGACTGGTTGCCTTGTGTGGCGCCTTAACTTATGCAGAAATCGGTTCCAGATTTCCGGTTACCGGTGGTTATTATAAGATATTCTCTGCTTTTTACCACCCTTCTATTGCCTTTGCCATCAATTGTATCATCGTAGTTTCCAATGCGGCTTCCGTTGCCGGAGTCTCTCTGATCGGCGCCGAATACCTGAGTAAAATCATCCTTCCTTTAGAACTACAGACAGAATTTTACCGGATTGTCATTGCAGCAATCACCATTTTCTTGTTTTACCTGCTCAATTTATTCGGGTTAAAAGTAAGTGCGAAAGCGCAGAATATATTGTCGATGGTAAAGATTGGAATGGTGCTGATTTTGATCTGCGCTATTTTTACCGGCCCCGGAGCGGTAAGCCTAAGCAATAGTTTACCGGAATTTAAAACCACCACAGGTGTTCCACCAGATTGGATGGATTATGGAAAAGCCCTCGGCATCTGCCTGATTGCAATTTCCTTTACCTTTGGCGGCTACCAGCAAACCATCAACTTTGGCGGCGAAACCAAAGAACCCAATAAAGTAATTCCAAAGGCAATTATGACCGGACTCGCCATCATCATCGTTTTATATATGGCTATCAATTATGCTTATGTAAAGGTGATTGGGTTTGAGCAGTTGAAGACTGCGGAGAGCATCGCAGCCATCCTTGCCGGAAAAATATTCGGTCCGATAGGCTTCACCATCCTCTCCTGCCTGGTTTATTTTTCTGTGTTGGGCTATGTAAATGTAAATTTACTAAGTAACCCCAGGGTGATGTATGCCATGGGCGAAGAAAGGGCATTACCCGCCATATTCAGTAAAAAAAGCGCAAAAAATGACGTCATGTTTGTGAGCCTCACTGTATTTGCAATCATTTCTATTTTCACACTTTTCTATGCGCAGACTTTCGATAAAATTTTAAACTACACCATATTTTTAGACTGTATTGGCATGGCAACTTCCGCGGCAACGATATTTTTCCTGAGGAAAAAAA
Organism: Pedobacter gandavensis; assembly: GCF_032677645.1. Lineage (GTDB taxonomy): Bacteria > Bacteroidota > Bacteroidia > Sphingobacteriales > Sphingobacteriaceae > Pedobacter > Pedobacter gandavensis_A. The sequence continues at coordinate 187,658 of NZ_JAVTSB010000009.1, forward strand.
CAGCGCAGCTGGATAAGAGTACCATTTACAGCATGAAACTCTACCCCCTCCTGCCCTTGATTTTCATTGCGGCTTATACTTTTGTGGGTGTTAGTATTTATTTTAATGATCCCGAAGCAGGGAGAAATGGCCTGTTGATTTTTGCCGGATTTATTCTCCTGTACTTTCTGAATGTTTTCTTAAGAAAAGGAAAAAGCAAGACCTGATGATATCAAAAAGCGACCAAACCTACACTCAGAATCCGAATTAAAGACGATGCCGATAAAACAATTACCCCTAAAGAAAGAAATCGCTTATGCTGCCGGAATGATGGGTTGGAGCATCATGACCAATCTGATCATTGTAATGCTACCTTATTTTTACCTGCCACCAAACAATTCTGGTCTTTCTCCCCTTGTACCGCAGCTGCTGGTTTTCGGTGCCTTCAATATTTTATCACTCATCGCAGCTTCCGGCAGATTATTTGACGCGCTCTATGATCCATTTATTGCTTCACTAAGTGACGCAAGTGCCAATCCCAAAGGCCGCAGAATCCCCATCATGAGGTATGCCATCGCTCCGGCAGTGATTTTTTGTGCCCTCGTTTTCTACCCCTTAGTCAAAGGCGAAAGCATCAGCAATGCCTGGTGGCTAACTATTGTACTGGCCGGTTTTTTCATTTCTGTGACGACTTATATCATTCCATACAACGCTTTACTGGCCGAGCTGACGCATAGTGCAGATCAGAAAGTCCGCCTTTCTACTTACCAGCAGGTAGGTTTTGTACTGGGGATGATTCTTGCCGCTTTGTGTAATAATTATGCGGATATGATCCAGCATTTTTTCCCGCTAACCGCACGTGCCGAAGCCTTGCAATACACCATCTGGGGGCTCAGTATTTTCTCGGGGCTAGTGATGACACTGCCTATTATTTTCATCAATGAGAAAGAGTTTACGAACGCTAAACCCACACATATTGCGCTTATTCCAGCCATAAAAAACACCTTCAGGAATTCAAATTTCAAATATTACCTGATCTCAGATTTCAGCTATTACATCGCGTTGAGTATCATTTCCAGCGGACTATTATTCTTTGTGACGGTCTTATTGGGCTTACCCGATTCGGATGGCGGAAAATTCATGGGCATCATGGTGATCCTCTCTCTGGTATTCTATCCTTTTATTAATTATGGTGCTAAAACATATGGTAAAAAACCGCTCGTACTCGTTGCTTTTGCCGTCCTCAGCCTGATATTTGTGACTATATTTTTCCTGGGACAGCTTCCTTTTTCTCCAACCATGCAGATGTATATCCTGGTTTGCTGCGCTTCTTTCCCCCTGGCGGCATTAGGAATCCTGCCCAATGCCATCCTTGCCGATATCGCCCAAAAAGACACCGAAGAAACTGGCGAGAACCATGAAGGCATGTTTTTTGCCGTAAAATACCTGTTTGTGAAACTCGGTCAGACCCTGGGAATTGCTATTTTCGCCATGCTTACCGTCTACGGAAAAGATCCCGGACATGATTATGGCCTGCGCTTAAATGGCGTGGTTGGCTTTGTGCTATGCGTTTTGGCTTTATTATTTTTCAGCCGGTTTAAAGAAAACAAACCCACTAAACAACAGCCAGTTAGCTATAAATAAGTGAATTATGTAAAAGCCAAAAGTTATACGTATCTTTGCATTGAACGATATTCTTTCGTTTCATTATTACACATTAAAAGACAAACACATTGTTATTCGAAGAATTAAACCTGATTGAGCCTATTTTAAAAGCGCTCCAAACAGAAGGTTATACACAACCTACCCCTATACAAGAACAATCCATCCCAACTATACTTCAAGGCAGAGATTTATTAGGCTGCGCGCAAACCGGTACAGGTAAAACTGCCGCTTTCGCAATTCCTATGCTTCAATTGCTGAGCAAGCCTCACGAAAACTCTAAAGTTCATAAGAACATCAAAGCATTGGTTTTAACGCCAACACGCGAATTAGCCATCCAAATTGAGGAAAGCTTTAAAGCGTATGGTAAAAATCTTCCGCTTCGTCATTTAGTGATCTTCGGTGGTGTTGGCCAAAAAGCACAAACTGATGCGCTAAACCGCGGTGTAGATATTTTGATCGCCACTCCAGGTAGACTATTAGATTTAATGAACCAAGGGTTTATCAACCTGAAGGAAGTTGAAATCTTTGTACTTGATGAGGCCGACAGAATGTTGGACATGGGATTCATTCATGATGTTAAAAAAGTAATTGCCAAGCTGCCTGTAAAAAGACAGACTTTGTTTTTCTCGGCTACCATGCCTCAGGAAATTCAAAAACTTGCGGATACGATCTTAACAAATCCTTTAAAAGTAGAGGTTACTCCAGTATCTTCTACCGCTGAAAAGATTAAACAGGAAATGTATTTCGTAAGCAAGAACGATAAGAAAAACTTATTGATTCACATCTTACAAGATAAAACAATTGAAACGGCTCTAGTTTTCACCAGAACTAAACATGGTGCTGACCGTATCGTTAAAGACCTGATTAAAGTAGGAATTAAAGCGGAAGCAATTCACGGTAATAAATCTCAAAATGCCAGACAAAGAGCATTAACTAACTTCAAAGCAAAAGCAACAAGGATTCTTGTCGCTACAGATATCGCTGCACGTGGTATTGATGTGGATGAATTAGCACACGTAATCAACTACGAATTACCAAACATTCCTGAAACTTACGTTCACAGGATCGGTCGTACTGGTCGTGCGGGATTAAGTGGAACAGCACTTTCTTTCTGCGATGCGGAAGAAAGAGATTTCCTGAAAGATATTGAGAAACTAATTGCATTGAGTATTCCGGTAACGGAAGATCATCCATATGCGATGAGCTGGCAGAGCCTGATGAGCGCGCCAACTGAAAAACCTAAAGGTGGCGGTGGTTCACGTGGTGGTGGCGGTTCTCGCGGTGGCAACAGCAGAGGCGGTAGCGGCAGTGGTAGACCAGCAGCTGGTAAAGGTCAAGGTGGTGGCGGTCAACGCGAGCCTAACCTGAGCGGCGCTAAAAGAACACCAAGCAGCGGAAGCCGCAGATGGAGCTCTAAGTAACGTTTGAGGGGGTACTTTGGTTCCTCCTAAAAAAGCAAGCAGACTATTCGAATACTGAAATCTTTCAGCCTGAAAAAGGCTGAAATTTTCTAGGTCTTCTCTTAGCATGCTTGCTTTTTTTTGCATAGAGACAAAATACTTTGGGGGAGTTGAACCGCGGGGAGTATAAGCAGGGTATTTAGGCAGGGAGTCCCTTATCAATTTTATTTGAGTTCTTTAAATAAATTGAAAACATCAATCATTTCATGGATTATTTTTGAAGCAAGTGGTTATCATTTGTTTAAATAAACAGTTTTGTTAAACATTTTTCGACATCAGACGTTAAGTATTTTAGCTATCTTGTATGTACACCTCTAACAGAAACAGGTGAGCAGCAATAGTTTAAACAAAACCTATCGAAAAATGAAAAAACTAATGAGCAAAATGATGGCTCTGGTTATGGTTACTGCCTTTATGGTGGCAACTCTTTCCGGATGTAAAAGCACGCCGAAAGATGCTGACCTAAAAACTGCGGTAGAAACTGCAATTCAGTCCAGTCCTAACTTATCAGCTTCAGGCGTAACCGTTGCCGAAGGAGTAGTTACCATTACCGGACAGGTAACTGATGAAGCCAGTAAAGATGCTTTAGAAAAAGCAGCTGCGGCAGTTCCGGGCGTTAAATCGGTGGTGAATAACCTAACCGTTGAAGTAGCTCAGGTGGAAGTTAGTGCGGATACCCCATTAGCATTGGCTGTAAAAGATGCCACCAAAGATTTCCCTACAGTTGCTGCAACAGTAAATGATGGTGTAGTTACGCTAAAAGGTGAGCTTAACAAAGGCGACCTGCAAAAGTTAATGATGGCAGTGAATGCCTTGAAACCTAAAAAAGTTGACAATCAATTGGTGATTAAATAATCCAGGAGGACCGAAAATGGCTTTACAAGAAAAATATAAAGAACTGATTGATGCTGCTACCGCCGCTGGCGTAAACGACTTAAATGTTCGTGAACAAGATGGTGTATTGTATATTGATGGCGCTACTAGTGGCACTGTAAAACAACAGCTATGGGATACCTACGAACGTCTTGATCCTAATTATGCCTCAGGAGACCTCGTAATGAATATAAACAGTGTAGCAGGTGTTCCTGAAGGTGCCAAACTAAAAGTGACCACCAACAGCTCCAACCTCAACATCCGCAAAGGACCAAGTACCAATGATGATATCGTTGGTAAAGCTGCCCGCCATGAAGTGGTCACCCTTGTTGGAAAAGAAAATGACCAATGGTGGATGATTAAAACCGACGCCGGAGAACAGGGCTATTCCTTTACGCAATACCTGACTCCTGTAGAGTAAATATAAAGCCTACTATAAATGAAATGTAAAACCCGGCATATGTGATCATACGCCGGGTTTTTACACCTGAAAAATCTGTATCCTAATTTATTAGACCTAGAAAATTTTGTCCCCTTCAGGGCAAAAGATTTCAGACAAATAAATTAGGATATAGATTTGGAGTGGTGTTCTCTTTGCTCCCAATCGGGTTCTTTGCCCTCCAAATCTGTACTCAGGATTTCTTCTTAAACAGGTAATGACACACCATCCATTCATTGCCCTCGTTATAACCAAATAACTCTGCGCAAGACATATAAAACAAGCGCTGGTATACCCAACATTTCAGGGCCTCCTCTTCATCAGCATACCTTTCTTTTAAAAGGAGCATAATTTCCTGCTGATGGCCATCCATATTTTTAAGCCAGGCTTCGGCAGTTTTAGCATAATTTGTACCGTTCACTACCCAATGTTTTTCTGCCAGCAGAGATTCATTAAAATAAAGCAACATCGCATTGGAAGGCATCAGACCCCGGCTAAAGAAGTATTTCTTCAGCCATTCCGGTTCATCCCCGGGTTCAAACTTATAAGCCAGCTTTTCATGACTAAAGAGCTGTACAAACAACCGCCCCTCAGCTTTCAGGAAAGAGGAGATTTTCCCCATTAATAATTCATAATTACGCAGCTGCCCGAACAGTTCTACAGACAGTACGCGGTCGAACCGGGTTGAACTATTGAAAACATTGATATCTTCTATAATCACCCTGATGTTAGCTAAGTTTCTTTCTTTTGCGACCTCCTCAATGAAAGTCTTTTGAACCGCAGAACCGCAGACTGCAGTAATGTGACTATCGGGATACTTCTGCGCCATAAATAAGGTTAGTGAGCCCCAACCACAGCCCAGTTCCAGAATGTACTGGCGGTCTTTCAGGTCTGCACGCCTGCAGGTCAGTTCCAGCATATCCTGCTCAGCCACATCAATAGAACTCACACCTGCGTTCCAATAGCTACAGGAATCTTTTAAATGTTTCCCCAGACAGTATTGATAAAAAGTAACAGGGAGCACTTGCTCCTTTTCGGTAGCAGGGATGGCTATAGGTTCCGTTTTCAGCTTCGCCATCAGCTTATTCAGCCGATGTTGCTGTGCCTCTGCATCCCCCAGAGTTTCATCCTCCAGGCGTTGTTTTAACAACTTTCTAATCCCAATTCGCAGTATAAAATCAGGCAATCTATTCTGTGCAATTAAACGATCGTACCACATCAATCTTCTGGTTAAAAGTAGGAGGAAAACAAAGCGATAATTGAGGAACAAAAATTAACGCATATTAGTTTAATTATACGTTATTTAAAAGACAACGGATTTCATTTTACAGCAGAAAACCTGCTTTTTAAACCGGGAAAGAAATAGGCTATTGTTTTTTGTGGCAGCGCTACCAGGTTAGCTAAAAGAGTCAGGTAACCAATGGGGAAACAAGCGATAAAAAGCGCTGTAATGAACAGACAACACGCTAAGAAATAAATCGGCATGTTGTCTGTATTAAGTATTTTAAACCTTCCGGATGCGGATGATATGCAACCAGTGCATCACTTTCATCAATGGGTAAGTAGGGTCAAATTCAAACCAGCGCGAAGCGAAGTTTGGGTTATTCGGTTTTTTATGGTGGTTATTCTGGAACAACTCGCCCAGCATCAGAAAATCCAAAGGCAAAGAGTTTTTACTATGATCGTTATTATCATGGTTAGAGTAACCGTATTTATGACCGCACCAGTTCACAATAGCACCATGAATAGGCCCCATTAAGAAATGGATCGGCAATAAAAGGAACATCCACCATGCGGTTGCAAAAGTGACATAAAACCATACGTAGAAACAAATAAACACGCTTCTGGTGATCCATGAATCACCAATTTTATCAATAATTGGCCAGGAAGGATAGTTATCTCTAAACTGCTCTTCAGGCTCAATGTTATGTTTCGAATAATTCAGGTAGATGTCTTTAGTTTTGATCATCATTCCCCATACATCTTTAACGAAATGTGGAGAGTGTGGATCCTTCTCTGTATCGCTAAAAGCGTGGTGCATCCGGTGAAGGATGGCATAAGCTCTTGGATTTAAAAAAGAAGATCCCTGCGACAGGAAAGTAATGGTATAGAAAAACTTCTCCCAAAAAGCATTCATTTTAAACATTTTATGCGAGGCATAGCGATGTAGAAAGAAAGTTTGTGAAAATAGAGAGAGGAACCAGTGTAAAAGAAAGAAAACTAAAATAATCATATTTGTATATAAACGGTAATACGGATCTGTGACAGACCTGGATGTTTGGATTGCAAAATAGCAAAAAAAATCCCGTATAAGTTTTACAAATACGGGATTAAATGATATCTACTCGGTATTATCTACCAAAATCGTCTTGTACTCTTACTATATCGCTTTCATCGGATGGGTTTGAGGGATCAGTATGTTGCCAGATTTCGGAAACAATTCCCCAGTCGTCCAAACCAATTAAACGGTGTCTTTCGCCTTGCTTTAATTTGATCGTTTGTCCAGGTGTCAGTTGTTTTACTGGTCCTTGTTCATCTGTATCACTGGTACATACGCCTACTGTACCATTTACCACTCTCCATATTTCTGCACGGCGGTGGTGATATTGCCAGGATAAACGGGTATTAGGTGCAACAATTAATATTTTTGGGCTCAGTTTACCTGATATTTTCAGTTCATCAACATTTAATCCATCAAAATAAACATTGGCAAATTGTTGTGCCTGGTCTTCATCAATTACGAAAAAACCACCCCATGGACGGCTTTCATCACGATTAACCACATTAAATCCTTCAATCTTTAAGCGTTGAGCTACGCCATCAAATATTTCTTTTTTCTGATCTGACATTTTATTCTCGTATTTAGGCCAAATATAATATATATCGGCCGAAAATAAGTGCCGCAGCAGAGGATTAACATAAACAACTGTGATTCAATACCTATCGATTCATAATCCCTATTAAAGGGGAGTCATTTGATCCGCCACATTGGCCTGGTCGGACCCCGGCTAATTTACCGGGCTTCTAAGTATAATCATTCGCTATTGTCATAGAAATGTTTAATTTGAAATACCTCAAACTTTCCAGTAATTATATCCGTTATAGTCGTAGTTTGTTTGGTTTAGGTTGGTCTGTGGTGGGCCAACCATCAATTAACAGGGATACCTCTCCAAGGTTTATCCCTGTTTTTATTTTATAGCTGACCAGATTTCAACCCCCAATATTTCTTTAGAATATCGTAGCCGATACCCGGCAGCCCGGGCCTATAAAAAAACGGCCTCCGATAGCTATAAACTATCAAAGGCCGTTTTTTTAATTTTCTTATGGTTTTAATTCACCAATAACTTTTTAATTCTTTTCACTATATAATCGATATCAAAAGGCTTACTTACATAATCATCTGCTCCCGCAGCGATACTTAGCTCTTTATTCTGGTCATTTGCAGACATTACAATAATAGGAATGTGTTTAGTGAACATATCCGACTTTAAATCTTTACAGATTTCGGCACCATCGCCATCAGGTAACATCACATCCAAAATGAATAAATCGGGCACTGAATCTTTCAATTTCCCTTTTAGCTCTGAAAAAGTAGACGATAGTTGCAATTCATATCCTTCATCTTTAAGCAAAACGCCTATGATATATCTGATATCTTCATCATCTTCAAGCACATGTATTCTTTTGATCATATTAAATTGTTTTTAAATTGAACTTCTGCTGAGTACTAGCAACAATTTTGCCACATATTATAAACTCGCCATAATGATAGCATAAAACTATAGAAATTAAGAAAAAACTAGTCCTTTTGCCCGATATTGCTGGTACTATCATTGATTCTGCTGATCATTTCGTCCAGTTCCAGGGCCGAACGTTCCAACATCTCTATTAAAGCCGGATCGGCAGTTTTCGATTCAACCTTGAGGAGGTTAACAATCCCGATGATATTGCTGACCGGTTTACGGAATTCATGGGAATTCTCCCAGGCAATCTTTTTAAGGATCTCATTTTTCCGCAGCAGTCGATGTTCATAATCCTTACGGATGGTAATATCCCGCAAAGCACCAACCATCTTTTCCGCATTCCCTTCCGTATCCAGGAGGATAAACGCCTGGTTAGAAACATATTTATAGAGACCATCTGCACATTGCAGGCGATATTCACAAGACCAGGAATTGCTCAGTTGCTCCAGACTTTCGGCCATGCTCTTCTCCACAAGCTCCCCATCCTCAGGGTGGACTTTACTCAGAATCCATTCTTTAGTATTTTCCCTTAAAGCTTCGGTATAGCCATAGATTTCGGAAAAGCCATTTTGCCATTTCAGTTCATTTGTTGCCGGGCAATACTCCCAGATCACATCATTGGTAACACGGGTTACCGTTTCATAAACTTTCAGCAATTCCTTGATCCTTTCCTCCGCTTTCACATACCTTTCGATATCGAGTGCAATCACCGTATAAGCCGCCTGCCCCTTGTATATCGCTTTATGATGAGAAATCAACACATGAAAAGCTTTTCCGTTTTTCATTTTGTGTAACCAGACCTCTGTTGCAGAGCCCTCCAGATGGGAGGTTTTCAGGTAATTATCCAGTTTCTCCTGCTCCTCTACCGACCTCAGGTCCATTACAGACATGGTTAACAATTCCTGCCTCGTATAACCATACTTCTCCAGCATCCGCTCATTCACCTCCAGCAAGCGGTAACTGCTGCGGTCGAACACATAAATCATGGCAATAGAGCCTTCAAAAAGTTGTTTATAACTGTTTTCTACGGCAGAAAGACTCCTGCGATACATTTCTATCAGAAAAAACAGGAGGAACCCTGAAATAATCAGAAAGATGAAATTCTTATAATCATATAGAAAACGCATATCTCTATCCGGAATTTGCTGGTCCAGATATTTAATCGCCTTACTCCCCATTATAAGCCATAATACGCCTAAAATGAGATATAGGAAGGTGATGAAAGCTGTTTTTCTACGCATGCTAATTAAAGGTTTTTAACTTTCCGACAGCAATGTTAATCCTTCACAAATATCGCCAAGCATTTCGCAGGGGTTCACATTGATCGCCAGCGCAATAAGATACAACTCGTCTGCCCTTAGTTTGGCTGTTTCCGTCAAAGTGAGCTCGTTCATCCTTGCTTTTGTTAAGCCGGTTCTTTTAGCAACAAGCGATTTATTCACCGATCTCTTAGCTAAATAATATCCCAATTTGGTCATGATAAGTATGTTTTTTCTTACAATAAGTATAGATAAATATATAAATGAGAAAGATAATCTGAATTCTAACTGGTTAATTACATAGATTATACATACGTTTGTATTGATATTCTATACTAGTAATGCATTTTATAACCTATTTGTATGAAAAAGAAGAACAACGACACCAGTCCCCTGATTTCCCGGGCTACACTTTCCTCCGTAAATGTAGGCATGCTATACAGTTTTATGGTAAAAAGAATAGCTAAAGGTTACAGCACCTCAGAAGTTTCCTTTTTAATGGGATACACCAATGATTATATGAAGCAAAAAGAGGAACTCGATAGTATTGGTTTCTCTTTTGAAGACATGCATTGTTTTCGCCATGCGGTGGAAGAAAAATCATTGAATGGTATAATTTCCAACTTCGAACATCAAAAGGCCACGGCCAGTTATCAACTGACAAAAATCAGCGATCCGGTTAAAACAGCAGTCAGAATGTGCCGCATGGAAGAAGATGGTACAGAGACACAAATCTTCCATCTGGTAGAGAGTAATATGGGACATGGCAGTCTCAAGACCACAGAAATGGAAAATGAGGCCGAAGTTGCAGCCATGCTCAACGTACTTTTTGAGGGCAGGATGTTTTACACGCCACAATCGCCACTCCAGATTTTCCAGAAATGCCGCAATACCTTATCGGATACGGTAGCGCCAAGACACCTGCAAACGGCATTACAGACCCTAACAAAGAAGAAGGAATTTCCAAAACTGAAAAGGATCAAGTCCAAAGACAATGGTTGTATGTATGAAAAAGTATTTGAGTGATGGTAGTGCCGGGCCAAAGAATTTTAGTTGTTCAAAGTATTATCAACAAGATCAACGCAGATAAGATTTATTTATACACCGTTCATATCAATGGCTGCGACACCCATTATGCAACCGTCATTGTGAATAACGACACTGAAATCAATATGGAAGAAATCCTGACCAGCGTTTACCACCCCCTTCAAGGGCATAAAGGACTGTTATCCGTCATCACGCTTGCGGAAGACCTGATTGGCATTTCAAACCTCCATACCACCATTAAAATTATAACTGCTCCGGCAGAGGATCTTATCTTAACCAAAGTCAATTACTATAACCGGATGAACCGGGCAAAGGCCTTAATTAAAGCCGGAGAAAGTCTGCTTCATGCCAGACAACCGGAAGTCAGCACCACCCTTTTTTCGCAATGTATTTCGCAGGTATGTATCGCAGTCATCCGTCTTTATTCCGGCGGATACGAACCCAAAAACCTGCTGCTACCTGAGCTGCTGGATCTCTGTAAGAGCCATTGGCCCGATCATTATTTACAAGTGCAGCGGCAAGAGCCCAAACACCAGGCACTTTATCAATTACTTTATAAAAGTGAACACCCCTACAAACATGATTCCCGCCTGACCATCAAACGTGAAGAAATGCTGGCCATCCATCAGCTCTGTAAAGACTTTCTTTACGAGGCTGGAATTGCAGGAATAAAAAAACTCGATGAACTAACCACTTAAACCATGAAAATGACACCAACAACCTTAGTCCCTATTCCATTGGAATTTAAGATTGCCTGTGCAACCTATGATTTACAACTATCGGAAGTCCTCCAGCTTTTCATTGACCATGTTTCATTTTATGATTCATTGAGCCAGAAATCTGATGACATTTACCGTTCTGCAACCAATACGGTGATAATATATTCCCTTTCTTTATGTAGAGCGCACAGCACCTCCTTCTTAAAACAGCGGGAAAAGATTTTGAAATACATCAAAGAGGTCATCCGGATTGCCATTACACGCGAACTAACACCTACAAAAAAAAGAAAACTGTGTGTGCCTGTCGTGAAAAAAATCTACCAGATAATGGAGCGGACGAATACTAAAGAAACCACCATAATACTAGATGAAGGGATTACTTTACAACTTAAAATGGATTTCTGTCTGTTATGCGAAATCCACAACTGTACACCGGAAGAATACCTGGAGCACTTTATGTCGCAGATTTCCTTGCCCGAAACTCATGCTAATTTCGAACTAAAAAAGAAACCAGAAAACCAGGCGATGGGCTTTTTTCAAAAGGCGCTGAATATCTACGAGGAGAAGCCCAGCATCAGTGCTCACCGACATTTACAGGTGCAATTTATAGACGAGATACAGGAATTACACCTCTGGCTATTTATCATCAGAAGCTTCGGGAAACGGGTAGAAAAATACCGGGAGCTCTATTACCGATATTATCAGCAGCTACTCAAAGCCACTGACACTCAAAATACGCTCAAAAAATAACCAAATCCATAAACTATGAAAATGAATGTAACCATTAATCCTACGGAAGACTTTAGTGTACTCTGCGACCTCTTCAAAGTGGCGCCTCAGGCCCTGCTTCAGGAATTCGTGAACCAGGTTTCTTTTCCCTTTTATTACAGTCAGCCAGACGGCGATGAGCGTTGGGCTACGCTATTCTTCCTGTATTACCTTGGCAAATATGGACAGGATAATGAGGCAGATATGCCGATGCATGAACCTTTTATGAATCAAATGGCGGAGGTGGTATTCAAAGAATTGGAGAATGGCCATCAAAACTCCAAAAAAGCGGAGACTGCCGGGCGTAAAGTAATGAAGAACTGGCACAAGCAGATCATGGAAAAAAGGGGGGCCTAACCCCCTTTTTTTATTATTTTGCTTTAATCCAATTCGCTAAATCATCCACAAGCGTTCCGGAAACACTACCTGGTATGCCATATTGTGCCATATTTCCTTTCTCCGTCTGAGGGATAAACAAGTGATTTAAATCCGGGTACAACTTCAGGGTCACATTGCCTTTTTTGCCTAATCCAGCTTTCCAAAGGTCGAAATCCTGTGTAGAAACCTGGAAATCAAAAGCACCCTGAGCTACAAAAATCTTTTGCTTAGTCAGTTTTTTAGCTGTTGCCACCTGATCATACTGATTGAGGTCTGCCCAATACGAAGCTGGTAAACCCAATAATACTGAATCCGGCTTCATTTTACCGATTGTCTTAAATCTGGTTTTTGCAGTTTCTTTCAACACTTCTACCAGTTGTTTTTGTAGGTTACCAGTAGTATCCTTTGCCTGTTCAACGGCATATTTATTTTGTTCCTCGATAATATCCGTTAAGGTTCTTGCAGGAGCTGCGGCAAGTACGATTCCTTTTAATTCCGGTGCCATCAGCGCCAGTTTTGGTGCCAGCATACCGCCTAAACTGTGCCCGAATAAAAAGATCTTATTCTTATCCACACCAGGAATGGTTTTCGCTAAGGCGATTGCCGCAAGTGCATCGTCCAATACCTCTTCTTTTACCGTAAAGACTTTGTTAAATTCACCTGGATAAGCCAGGGTTCTTTTTACATAACGGATACTCGCAATCCCTTTACTGGCTAAACCACCGGCAAGGTCTTTGAAAGGCTTATTAGGACCAACAGTCTCGTCCATATCGCTTGGTCCGGAACCGTGCAATAGCACCACAAGCGGGAAATTACTACCCGTAGCAGGTGTTGTTAACAAACCCACCAGACTATGTCCGGGCGTTTCAATATAAATCTCCTTTTCTTTATAAGCGGCAGTATCCACATAAGCAGGTTTGGTATAAGGGGTTACTTTTTTCAACTGTCTTGGGAATAACCCTACTAATTTCTCTGCTTTATTGTAAACCAGCAGGAAACCCTGGGTTCCTTTTTCAAATTCCGCATCAACGGATACGGTAAAAAATTCGCCTTCTGATTTACTTTGCACCACATCCATACCTACATACTTGCCATAGTTGGTGGTTAATGTGCCCCAGATTGTTTTCAGGTTTTCCGCAGAGATTTTAGACTGTACACTCACATCAAAAAAGCCCTGAGCTTCCGGAAACTTTTCCTGTTCCATAGTTTTCAAGAAATCTTCGGAACGTGAAAACAGCGACAATATGCCTTGTGAAAACCCGGCAACCGAGATCAGCAGGACAAAAAATAATAAAATAACTTTCTTCATGTAGTGGTATGGATTGTGTTTTACTTAATTGGTTCTAAACCAAAGTTAGCATTATTTGATTCCCTTTCGAGGATTTCTAATTCAAAAAAAAACCGGGTGTTCATATCGTATGAACACCCGGTTTAAACACAAAATCAAGGGGATTTAATAGCCTGGATTTTGCTTCAATATACCTTTACTACGATCTATCTGAGTTTGAGGAATCGGGAAATATTCATCCCGATCTTCCATGGTTACAGGCGCCAGATAAGAAAAATACTTACCTTCAGATTTGAAATAATCATTCAACGTTTGTTTCGCAATGCCCCATCTCACTAAATCATAAAAACGGTGACCTTCCAGGGCCAGTTCCAGGCGACGTTCGGCACGAACCGCGTTACGCGCATAAACCTGATCCGGAAAAACAAGGTAAGGATTCACGCGATAGACTGCGGCATCCACCAGACCTTCCTTAACCAGAGTTACCTTTTTCTTAGGTAATAGTGCGGCCCTTGCCCTGATCCTATTCACTAATATCATGGCATTTCCCACAGTACCCACTTCTACTTCACATTCTGCGGCCATCAGGTATACATCCGCAAGGCGGATAATATTCACATTTAGGCCGGTCACATTTGTATTTCCAGGACCGGTATTGGCCGGAACATCAGCCGCATTAATTACATTTTTTATGGCAAGGAAAGGACCGCCATTGGCAGCATCCCTAATCCAGGTATCACCTGCCATAATACCCCAATCCAGGTAAGGCACCCCTCTTCTACCCAATGTATAATCAATACGTGGATCAAAAGGGATTTCGACATCCACTTCATAAGCTGCCTTTTCCTCTTTTGTCAACCCACGATCAGAAATATAAACTTCACCGGGAACTACAGCACCCAGAAAAGGTAATCCGGCAGGAGTTACTTTAAAAGAGTTCGCCAGGTCAATAGAAGGCTGGAAGAAACCGCAGCAGGTGATCGGCAAACCACTGTTATATGGGAAATTAAGAATATCGCCCACATTACCATTGTCGCCACCCGTACCATCAGCACCTACAGAATGTTGCACTGCAAAAATTGCTTCCGGGCCGTTCTCTTTATTGACATTAAAATTATCGGTATAAGGGATGGTTTCAATGCCAGGTCTGGCCGCGATCACATCATTAAATAAAGGTAAAGCCTCCCCATATTTCTTTTGATACAAGTAAACTTTTCCTAAATAAGCCTTTGCAGCAATCTGATTCATGCGTCCTATTTGTCCTTTAGGAAAAGCAGGGGTAAGATTGGCTACCGCAAATTTCAGGTCCTCTACAATTGCAGGGTAAATATCCTTCATATTGTCTACAGCCAGTTCAGTGGTTGCTTCTGTAATTAAAGGCACATTTTTAAAGATCCTCACCAGGAAGAAATTATAGTGTGCGCGTAATAATCTGGCTTCAGCAGTAAGCTCATTAGCTCTGGCATCAGGGAATTTTTTCTCCGTAGCCTGTACCAGGGCAAGAAACCTTAAAGTATTATTACAACGTGCAATACCTTCAAAGCAGCGATTCCAGACATTTTCTAAATTGTCATTGGTACTCGTCGGCGAATGTCTTTCCAATAAATTCATATTGGGCTGATCCCCGTTCTCGCTTCCTTTATGTGCATTATCAGAAGTAACTTCTCCCAATAACCACTGACTCGGTGCGGCCCCATAGTTACCGAAAGTCCCATTTACATTCCCATTTAACAAGGCATATGCACCTGTCAACAATCCTTCTACACCATCTTGTGTAGTCAATTGAGGAGCCGTTAATTCCCCTTGGGGATTCTTATCTAAAAAGGACTTACTGCAACCTGTTGCGATAAGCACAGCCATTGCGAATATGATATAGTTAATCTTTTTCATACGTTTCATATTTAATCATTAAAAGCCTACACTTAAACCTAACAGAAACTGACGTGGACTTGGATAAATCCCCCTGTCTACCCCTAGTGCAGAATAGGTTTCTGTTTCCTGACTCACTTCCGGATCAAGTCCTGTGTATTTGGTAATGGTAAACAGATTCGTTGCACTTGCATAAATCCTCAATTTGTTTACGCCCCATTTAGGTCCAAATACTTTATCAACAGGCAAAGAATAGCCGATTTGAAGATTTTTCATACGTAAATAACTACCATCCTGTATGTAATAACTGGAAGAAGCATATTCAAAATCACTGGCTTTGATGTTTGGTGATGGAATCATGCTACCCGTATTGGTAGGACTCCAGGCATCCAGCATTCTCGCGCTTTTTGCACCGGTAAAGGTGGAGAAGTCAGTGAAATATCTGGTAGCTTCATACAAATCAATTCCCTGCACCCCATTAAAGAACATCGAGATATCGAAGTTTTTATAAGAAGCATTTAAGCTCAGTGCGTACATGAAATCCGGATTTGGGTTCCCGATAATGGTACGGTCTAAAGGTGAAATAATACCATCACCATTTACATCTCTGAATTTCAATCCACCAACTCTGGCGTCCGTATACGATGCACTTTGACTCACATCAGCAGCACTCTGGTAAATACCCACAACATCATAGCCATAGAAAGAGCCAAATGGCGAACCTTCCTTAAGGATACTCGTTGTTAAGCTTCTGAATGTACCGTACAATTGCTCTGTAATTCCCGGCGCTAGTTTTTCGATTTTATTGGTGTTCTTAGAGAAGTTTACACCTACATCAAATTTAAAAGGTTTATTGTCAACTTTTCCATAATGATAAGCCACATTCAACTCGATACCTTTGTTGCTCATATCTCCTGCATTCACAAACGGAGAGGCACCCATACCCACTCCTGTAACAGGCAATGGCACGGTAAAAAGCATATCGCTGGTTTTCTTGTTGTACCAATCTACGGAACCGTCAATTGTAGCATTAAATAACGTAAAATCCATACCCACATTGATCGAGCTTAAAGATTCCCATTTGATGCCAGGATTTGCATAAGCATTTTGCCATACCCCGGTGGATACTGCATTTCCACCACCCAGGCCATAGGCCGAATTGATTAAGGACGATTGGAATCTGTTCAGGTATTGATTAGAAGAAATCCGTTGATTTCCGGTTTCCCCATAACCCACTCTTAGTTTCAAATCTTCAATCCATTTCACTTTATCTTTAAGGAATCCTTCTTCAGAAAGTCTCCAGGCTACACTTCCTGCAGGGAAATAACCATATTTATTTTCCGGTCCGAAGTTAGAAGATCCATCTCTACGAAGGGTTACACTGGCCAGATAGCGGTCGTTGAAGGAATAATCTGCACGTCCAAAAATGGAGAACAAACTACCTACAGAACCTGTACTCGCATTGCTGATATTGGCAGTACCTCCATTCAGGTAATAATAATCCAAATCTCCAAGCAGGAAGAATTCATTACGTCCGGCATTTAACTGACGGTTTCTGGAGCTGATCGCTTCCGTACCTAACAGCAGGTTCAAACGGTGTTTTTCTGCAAATACTTTGCTATAGGTTAAGGTATTTGTCCAGGTCCACTCGCTGTTATAGCCCTGATATTCGTTCAGGTTATTAGAGTTATTCCCTTCTGAGAATTCCAGATTAGGGTAGCGCATGCTCATCCCGTTATAGTTCTCATAGCGAAGACCAAAACTGGTTTTAGCTGTCAGGCCTTCAGCAAGGTCTAATTCCGCAAAAAGATTTCCGAAGAAGAAGTTACTTTTATTCACATTGTCTTTAGCACGGTATAAAGTAGCCAGTGGGTTTTCAGAGTTACCCAGCTGACTGCCGCGGCTACCTGCAAAATTACCCTTGATATCGTATACCGGAATGATGGTATTCATCCGGTATGCCCAGCCAATCGGACTACCTTCATCCTGATAGTCACCAGCAACATTAGGATTTACCCCAACACCGAAACCTTCAGAGTAAGAATATTGCAGGTTTTCTCCGAATCGGAGTTTTTTATCCAGCGCTGAAAAGCTGGTATTTGCACGGACATTATAACGTTTAAAGCCTGTATGTTTAATCGTACCCTCCTGGTTGAGGTGTCCAGCAGAGAAACTATACGTTGCATTCTCTCCACCACCGGCAGCACTTAACTGGTAATTTTGGATCGGTGCATTTTGGGTGATCTCGTCAAACCATCGGGTTCCTTCCTGATTTGCTTTCGTAATCTGATAAAAGGTTTTCGGATCTCTGCTATAATTATACAAAGCCGGATTGGCATCTGCTGCGGTTACTAATTGTCCGAATTTTTCTCCTGCAACCAGGTATTCCGGAAGTGTTGGTGTTGCGCCGCTACCGTAATTGGCACCTGCTTCAACTGGTTGTCCTGCATTTTTATAGGCCGCAAACATGTATTCTGCGTACTGCATTGGATTTAACATTTCCGGGAACGTTCCCTTTCTTGGGGCCTGACGACCGTAATAAGTATCGAAAGTAATACGTGGCGGACCTACTACCCCTTTTTTGGTGGTAATGATCACGACACCGTTATTTGCTCTTGAACCATATATTGAGGCAGAAGAAGCGTCTTTTAACACCTGCATAGATTCTATATCGTTCTGGTTTAACCAACTGAGTTTTCCTTCATAAGGCACCCCGTCGATCACATATAGCGGATCATTGTTACCAATAGTAGTTGTACCACGGATACGGATCTGCGGGGTAGAACCCGGGGCACCGTCATTGATAATCTGAACACCTGGTGCTTTACCTTGCAAAGCTTCCACTGCACTTGCTGCGGGTTGTTCTTTTAACTGGGATATATTAACCACAGAGACTGCACCGGTCAGGTCTTTTTTCCGCTGACTGGTATAACCCGTAACCACAATCTCGTTTAGGTTACTGGCATCTGGATTCAATACAACATTAATAATGGTTTTATTACCAACTAGAATTTCTTTGGTAATATAGCCTACAAAGGAAATAGAAAGGATGTCTGTAGGTTTGACCTGGAGTGCAAAAGCGCCATTGGGATCGGTCAGCGTCCCCTGGGTCGTGTTTTTAACTTTCACTGTTGCTCCTATAATCGGGAGCTTGTCGTCACTGCTGGTAACTTTACCAGTGACTTTGACTTGCGCGCTGACTCCGAAGGAAAGGAACAGGCAAGCCAGCAAAAGGAGAGACCTCCTTTTGAGATTTAGTTTGTTTTTAAACATAAGATATTTGGTTAGGATAGTTAATAGTCAGGTTAGTTAATGTTTCACTACATAGGCTTTAGGATTTAGTAAAAATTAAGATTGTTTAGCCAACATTTTGCCACGTTCATAAAAATGTTGATAATCCAATATACAGATAGTGTATTTAACACACAAGGACTTAGTGATATTTATTTTACAAAATTTTTACTTTAAAATGAAAATGCCCTTCCGGAAGAAGGGCATCACGATAAATATTCTAATTAGGTTTAATTTCAATCGTCTATTCTCTTTTTAAGTCGAAATCATTTCTTTTTGTTAACAATTTCCCCTTTATTTCTATTTTTTTAAAAGCCCCTAAGGTATCCAGAATCTGAAAAGTAATCTCTGTTCTTGAGGATTCGAAATCCGCAGCTCTGGTTTCTGATTCAATATAATTGGCAAAATAATAAACACTTATTTGTTGAAGTCAATTTCATAGATATGCGCCCATAATTTACCGGTAATATAAACCTTATCGGCAATCGGGTCGTAAGCGATCCCATTCATTTCCAAAGCGCCACGATTCATATTTTGCTCGCTGATGCAAACTTTAGTCAGGTCTAATTTACCTACCACATCCCCAGTGGAAGGGTCTATTTTAACGATAAAATTAGTCCCATATACATTGGCATAGATATAACCTTTGATAAATTCCAGTTCATTGAGCTGCGTTAGTGGTTGTCCGTTTTCACTAACGGAGATGGTCTTTAAAGGCGACATGGTATTCGGGCTGATATAAGTCAGGTTATCAGTTCCATCACTCATAATTAAGCTTTTATCATCGGTAGTGAGGCCCCAGCCTTCTAAATTCGCATACCTGAATTCCGATATCTTTTTGAAAGTGGTCGCATCATAGATGAAACCCAGTTGATTTTTATAAGTCAGCTGGTATAATTTGTTTTTTAAAACGGCAATCCCTTCCCCAAAATATTTCGATTTGTCCAGCGCTACCTTAATTTCCAGCTTTCCTGTGGACAGGTTTTGTATACCGATTAAACTGCGGGTATTAACCAATTCGAGCGGGGCACCGGTACTTTCCATCAACCGACCGCGGTGAAACAAGAAACCCTCCGTAAATAAAGAGTTATCATGTGGAAAACTATTGGTCACATAATGGCTGATGACAGACATCGTTCCATTTTGCTGCGCTTCATTTCTCACAGCCCCGGCTTGCTGGTTATTCCGGCAACCGATCATCACAACCAATAGTAAGCCACAGGCGAATGTTCTTTTCATCGTAGGAAAGATATAGATAATTTATAAGGTAAGCCAGGAGATTAGTTCTACCGGCTCTGCCAAACTCCAGGCATGCGGATGTCTTTGTCCTCCGTATCTATAGCCACGATCATTTGTGAGGATCAATTCCACCTGATTTTCTTTATCCTTTTTCAATAAGCGATTCACATACCCCGCTTCATCTACGACATTGATATCGGAGTAATCAAGCCCCCTGTTTTTTATCCACCAAAGTATATCAGGTTCTGCATACAAACGCAAGGCCGTGGTTTTATAATCCGGTAATTGTTTAAAATCCATACCAGGCGTATAAATAGAGTTGGTATTATTTAAAGATTCTATTTCTTTGATCAACAGCTGTTCTCCCAACCGCGAGAACGACTGGTACATCCTGTTCATATCCAATGGCGGATCTATGGCAAAGATTTTCTTAGGAATAGGAAAAGCCTTTCCCTGATTCTTTTGCTGGTGTGTATAATAAGCGATTACGGTGGTTCCTCCGATAGAAAATCCACCCAGATATAAGGGCACAGTGGCTTTTAACTTATTTACAGCATAGAAATGGATGATCATCTGCCCGAGTCTGTTGGTTGCGGCTTCAGTAATGCTAAACTTGTCGCTTTTTGGCGATAAAGCCGGCATGATCACTGCAATATCTTTTTTCAGGGCTTCTTGTACGATGGAAGTTTGGGCGGTTACCGAATAAGGATGTTCTCCAAATCCGGGAACCAATACCAACACTCCTTTGATCACCGACGTTGCCGGCATTTCGGGCAAATAATAGCAATCTTTCCCAAATAGTTTTTCATTGACGACCTTTTCTGGTCCTTGCGCCATACTATTGGAAACAAATACAATGATTAGTACGCAAGCCCTTACAATTAATTTCAGCATGATTATTTTTTCTGCCTGTAAGGTATTGTACAAATCTGATATATCAAATCCAAAAGCAGCAGCAAATCATAGCATCGTTACTTATTATCGGGGTACATGGCCATCCGTGTGACGCGATGAAAAGCGGAGACACTAGGCGCAGTAATTTCCAGATCATAAATCACCTCCTTTGTTTTAGGATCAAGCTCTACAATCCGGCCACCTAAACCCTTATTGGTCGTCACGCCCATACCCGGACAAAACATCACATGACCAGTTTTCGGCAAATACTGCACCCCGGAAAGTGCCGCAGAAAAACCTTTTTCCCCTCTGCTTTCTCCGTATGCCCATACCTGCTGTACCGTTCGCTTCGCCTCATCTACCTTATATTCTACAATCCTGCTGTAACCACTGCTACTACCCAGGGTTTGATTCTGAAAATGGCGGTTGTATCCATTATCAAAAACCAGGATATTGCCGTTAGGCATCCACACAGGCGTATGCATGCCCCATGACCAGTCGAAATCAGGATGGGCAAGCTCACCGGAAATCACTTTTTGGTCTGTAATTAACACTCCACGGCCATCTACCGGCGCTAACAAATATTGCTGATAAGCAGTGCTCCAGTTTTTATGCGGAG
This sequence comes from Pedobacter gandavensis, assembly GCF_032677645.1. Classification (GTDB taxonomy): domain Bacteria; phylum Bacteroidota; class Bacteroidia; order Sphingobacteriales; family Sphingobacteriaceae; genus Pedobacter; species Pedobacter gandavensis_A. The sequence goes on from NZ_JAVTSB010000009.1 coordinate 209,188, forward strand.
AAATGATCCATTTCACTGCTCCTCCCCTGGTAAAGGATGTAATTCCCTGAAAACGTACCGTAGCCAGAAAATCATCGCCCATTGTGGCAATAGAATTATTATGTGCCCAATTTCCTGGTGTTTGCGAATAATCTATTCCGGCCAGATCAGCTTTATGGTCGTAACGGGAACTATCCAGCATATTCGCTAAATCCCATTCTTTCAGCACCATCCCCGATATCGGATTTAATTCTATAATATGGTCGTTGATACGTGGTTTTCCGTTGACCAAACGGGCGGCAGATTTAGAAACCGTGATCAGGAAATTGCCATTGGCAGCTTCCGTTACCTCATGATGAAAAGTATAGCCCAGCTTCCGGAGATCCCATTCGTTAACCAGATTACCGAACATATCTATTTCCACAATCCGACTTCCCTGTCCGTCGCCACTGAGGAAATTCCCATTCTTCATTCGTTTTAACCCAATGGAGGCGGCAAGTCTTTGCAGTTTGGGCGATTGCTTTAACAACAATATCCAACGGATTTCTCCATCGGCATCCAGCATATAAGGGCAGGAAACATCCAGTTCACTTTCTCCGGGATAGCTCACCAGGTTTAATCCGGGTTCCATTTTATCTTTCTGCGCCACAATGGTTTCGAAGGTTGGAAAAGCTTTCACATCCAGCGCGGCTGTTTGTATCTGAACACGGGTACGGCCCCGTTCCTTGCCCTCCATATCTGTAAAAATAAGGTCTACCTGATTGTTGTAATTGGCATAAAGCCCGAATACAGGGATCACTTGCCGGGGATTTGACGCGGTAAATAAATGGGTAATCGTACCTGTAGTACCCAGTTTCCCTTGTACAACCACCTGTATCCTTCCCCTACCGGGCAACAATACTTCCACTGTTGCTGATAAGGGGTTATATCCCGAAGGGTTTAATTCCCGGTCTTTCAGGATAAAATCCAGCTTATCCCCTTTTGAAAGTAAGGAAAGGCTGGTTTTATCATTAAAACTGACCACTGTTTTCCATAGCTCAGGTTGCTCCTGAATCGTCGAAATCAGTGCCTGGGGAACTGTAATATCACCTTTCTCAAAATGAAAAACATAGTACTCCTTCTCTTTCGTATAGCTGTTGAGCAAAATGCCATTATTCACCATACCTTCCAGTGAATTCTGGAACTCCTGTCCTGCTGAGGGCAGCACCTGATCTTTTTTACAGGCTATAAAAAACAGAAATGCTAAACCTAGCATTCCTGTTTTAAAAAAAATCCTTATCTCCATAATGGATGTTGCTGAATAGCAGTATTGGTATTCAGTTCATTCTGTGGAATTGGCAGATAAAAATGTTTCGCCTGGAAGTTCTCGGCGCCTTGTTTTTTATTATCCGTCAGCACCTTTTTCATTTCACTATAGTTATAAAAACGTTTCAGGTCGAAGAAGCGGTGACCTTCAAAGAAAAACTCCAGCTCATTCTGATGAATCACTTCTTTCCATAAATCGTCGGCACCTGCCCAGGTTTTATTCGCTAGTCCGGCACGGTCGCGGATCCGCTTCAAATCATTGGCAGCATCACCGGTTTTCCCGGTTTTAATCGCGGCTTCTGCATGCAATAACAGCACTTCTGCAAAGCGCATCACACGCAGGTTGTTATTCTGGTTTTTCTGACTATACATACTATTGGCATCTTTCTCATTCTTATAAAAGTTGGTAAACTTCTTAATCAGGAAGCGACCTTTTACACCATTGATGATTGGGTAATCCGGTTCACCTCTTAGTCGTTTGGTAGCCGATTCTTCCCAGATTTTATCAAAAGTCATATTGCCAAACCAGGCACCATCCGGTGTAGCCGTTTCAAAATCCGAATGTTTCCAAAAAAGACTGGTGTACATCCGTTTATCAAATTTCGAATCTGAACCTGCTGGTCTTTCTTCCGCAATAAAATCCGCTACGATAGATGCTGTTGGCATCCATTTAAACCAACCACCGGTTCCCTGCGGACCTACGAAATTGGGGATTACAAAACCTTGTGTACTGGTTGCTTCTTCCGAACCCCAAGAGCCTTCTCCAAAAGCACCATCATAAATCAGTTCAAAAACAGATTCCTTGTTTAATTCGGTATTTTCGGTAAAGTTATCCTCGAATTTAGTGGTCAGATCATAGCTATAAGGTGCTTTCATAATGATGCTCAATTCCGCTTCCGCTTCATTGTACATCTTTCTATAATTGTAGGATTTCCCTAAATAGGCAATTGCGGCACCTTTGGTTACCCTTCCGGTTTCTCCGGCAGGGCGTGTAATTGGTAAAAACTCTTTAGCAACTTTAAAATCTGCTTCAATTTGTTTCCAAACCAATTCTTCCGGAGAAGAGGCTTTCATAATTTCCTCCGCATTCTCACCCGCAGAAACTAAACGTAACGGTACATCTCCAAAATTAGTGGCCAGCAGAAAATAAGAATAGCCCCTTAAGAAACTCGCTTCGGCAGAAAGCTCATCCATTTTTGCCTGGCTCATCGGCACATTTTTGATATTTTTCAAAAGCACGTTCGCGCGGTTGATCGTGTTATACAACCTACCAAAATCACTTTCCGCAGTACTGGCGGTATTGGTATAGGTAGCTGGCTGCCAGTTGATCATTTCTTCGCCTAAAATAAACCAGACATCATCAGCACGGTTCATGGTATGCCAACCGGTATAGCCACCGAAGTAGCCATACATTTGTCCGCGGATAGGAGAATAAATAGTGGCCATTGCAGCCTGTGCATTCGCTTCTGAAACCCAGAAAGTTCTTTCTGTTGCCTGGTTTGGATTCACACGATCCAGAAATTCGGACTCTTTACAGCTCCCCATAGAGATCGCCATAACGGCAACAAAAGACAGTTGTTTCAATATATTCGTTTTCATACTTGTTGTTTTTAGGAATTCCTTGTTGGATTAGAAATTTAGTTGAAGGCCAAAGATTAAGGTTCTGGAAGAAGGGAAACGACCGTGGTCTGTTCCTCTCGACATGGTGCTCGAACCACCGCCATTCTGATCATCATTCTGACCAAGATCCGGGGTATAGCCTTTGTACTTAGTGCGCACAAATACATTATCCATAGAGGCAAAAACTCTTAAATCTCTGACATGGATTTTTTTAACCACTTCATTAGAAAAAGTATAGCCAAGTTCAATAGTTTTCAAACGGGTAAATGAACCGTCCTCTATCCAACGGTCACTCACGCGACGGCTGTTTAAATTTTCATCCTTTTGAGTAAAGCGGGGAACATCTGTATTTCTATTGTCCGGAGTCCAGGCATTCAATACGTTTGAACCGAAATTGGTAAACTCATTCATCGATTCCATACGTGCACGGGTATAGTTATAGATCTTATTGCCTTGCACACCATCAAAGAAAACAGCGAAATCAAAGCCTTTATAAGCCACACTACCACGGATACCGTAGCTGAAATCCGGGAACGGACTACCTGCATACTGACGGTCATCTTCTGAAATCTGTCCATCACCATTAAAATCTATAAAGCGGATATCCCCTGCTTTAGCATTTGGCTGAATAACTTTCCCCCCCGCAGTTTTATAGGCTTGTGCTTCTTCATCCGACTGGAATAAACCAGCGGTTTTAATCAGGTAGAATGCGCCAATCGGATCACCTACTTTTGCCCAGGTTACGGTGCCTTCTCCCTGAGGATTGTACCCACCGAATTCTTGTTTTGAACTACCAACTGTAATGGCTTTCACCGTATTTTTTACTGTAGATGCGTTTACACCGACATTGTAAGTGACTTCGCCAACGGTATTTTTATGGTTCAAAAACAATTCAAAACCTTTATTCTCGATCACACCAGCATTCATAGTCGGACTGCCGTTGATACCTGCAGAACCAGGCATTGCAATACTTAACAATACATCGTCTGTTTTCTTAACATAGTAATCTGCCGTAAGTGACAACTTGCCATTGAAGAAGCTACCATCTAATCCGATGTTACTCGTTTTAGTCTCTTCCCAGGTCAGGTTTCCCGGAGATACCCAGGTTACCCCTGTATTGCTACCCATCCAGTATTTTCCACCCTGGATATAGTTGATACCGCTACTGCTGATATTCTGAGTCGTATAATTACCGATCTCCTGGTTACCCAGCACCCCATAACTCACACGAAGTTTTAACTCATTGATTGTGTTTTTCAAATCGCCAAAGAAGTTCTCATTCATCATATTCCATCCCAAAGCAACGGAAGGGAATACGCCATAACGGTGTCCTTGTGCAAAGCGCGAAGAACCATCTCTACGCACAGAAGCAGAGAATAAATATTTCGAATCATAGCTATACATTACCCTCGAAAAAAGAGAAACTAAAGCATACTCCTGTAAAGACCCTGAAGTAGTTTGTTGCGTAGTTGCACCTGCACCGATAGAATTGGTTCCGAAAGGAATGTCGGAACGACCGGCACCGAAAGAACGGTTTGAATTTTCCTGAGCAGAATAGCCTAATAAAGCCGATACGGTATGTTTACCGAAAGTACGGTCGAAATGTAAAGTGTGTTCTAATAACCATTGGTTGCTAAAATAAGCAGATTCATTAAGTTTTGACTGAACCGCACCGGAACCAAAATTGTATGGCGAATTGAAATTATAGTTACGTCCGTTATTTCTGTTGTAACCGAAGTTGAGTTTGTATTTCAATCCTTCAATTCCCAGATCTACTTCTGCGTAAGCGTTCAATAAAATATCTGTTTTATTCAACTCATTGTCGAACAGATTAGAATAGCCAACAGGGTTATCCATATTTTTCATCCATGGGGAAATCCCTGCATAGCCACCGATCTGAGTAGGATCATAAACAGCTAATAATGGGTTTTGTCGCAATGGATCGGTGATTGTTAAGCGGTTATCTTTTTTCTCGGCAGTAGTTAATAACAAGGTATTACCCACGCGGAAATGGTTGTTAAAGAAAGAGAAGGTGTTTTTTGTACGAACGTTAAAGGCTTCATATCCTGAATTGATCAAAATACCTTTCTGATTGATATAACCGGCAGACACGTTATAAGTACTCGTTTCTGAACCTCCGGTGATGCCTAAATTTGCCTTTGTAATTGGCGCAGTACGGTAAACTTCGTCCTGCCAGTTGGTACCCTCCCCTTCAAAATTAATGGCTTCTTGTGGCAGATAACCACTTTGCTTCATAAACGTTTTCCATTCCTGCGCATTGAGTACATCCAGTTTTTTAGCAATCTTTTGCACACCGGTATATACGCTGGTGCTGATGGCTGCTGCCGTATTTTTCTTACCACCTTTTGTAGTGATCAAAACCACGCCATTTGCTGCACGGGAACCATAAATGGCCGCCGCCGCCGCATCTTTCAGGACTTCCAGTGAAGCAATATCTGAAGGATCTACCTGATTGATATCGCCATATACTCCATCAATTACATATAAAGGAGTGTTGGAACCGATAGAACTCAGACCACGAATGTTAATACTCATTCCTGCGCCTGGCTGACCGCTCACATTGGAAACGGTTACCCCGGCAATACGGCCCTGTAAGGCACCGCTGGTAGTTTTTGCCACATCGGCCTGCATTTCTTTTCCACTTAAGGAAGCGATGGCACCAGTCAGGTCTTTTCTTTTGACCGTACCGTAACCGATGACTACGACTTCATCCAACTGTTCATCAGCAGACAGAACTACCTGAATAGTCGTTGAGTTTCCTACAGTAACTTCTTGCTTCTGCATACCTACATAAGAAAACACAAGTATCTTTCCTTTGGCGGCATTGATGCTGAAATTTCCCTCGGTATTGGTCATCGTGCCACCCGGAGATCCTTTGATCACAACGGAAACACCAGACAAGGGGTTATTCTCCTTGTCTTTCACTATGCCTTTCACAGTAATTGCTTGCTGCGCCCATGAAAACAGGCTTAATGTAGCAAGAAACAGCATTAGTACAATTCTTTTCATATTTGGTTTTTATTTGGTTTATTAAGGAACGAGGCCTGGACATCCCTGAATTGCCTTTCGGCAAACAGGCGATAAGCTTCGCTGTCTCATACGGTTTAATTTGATTTGGTTTATAGGATAAAGTTAGCCGAAAAGAAAATTGAGAAATTGCATAATCTGCTCATTTGAATTGGACTTTTCGTTCTTTATTTAGGCTTGAATTGTTTAAAACAAGGCCAAAAAGAGGAAATAACGCTAAAATTGCTGCTGTCTACCTGGTAAGTGGCTGGATTTAAGACGTTAAAAAGCGCTTACACTCCTTTATTTAAACGCATGAATATCAATCAATTAACCTTTAGGAAGCCCCTGTTAAATTGTACAATTGGCTCAACAGACTTGAACTCTGCGCTCTTTTCTCCCCCTCAGATGCGGTCTATTACGCAAAAAAGGCCTTGATTTCTGAGAATCAAGACCTTTTAAAACCCAAAGTATATGGCAGTTACCAAAAAACTGCTCCTATTCGTTTGGAAGCTTAACTTAAATGATGAGTTGCTGTTGTTGCTTATGGCTGTCGCGAAACTCAGCCGGCGTAATTCCTTTTGCTTTTTTAAATACACGGTAGAAATAGGAAATGCTGTTGAATCCACAATGTGCAACGACCTCCGCAATAGGCGTAGATTTTTTTAGCTTTTGCATGGCCATATTCACCCTGAAATCGAACAGGTAATCTGTGAAATTCATTTGCGTATTGCATTTTATGAAACGAGCAAAGGTAGATCTGCTCATGTTTAAGGCCGCAGCGGCATCCGAAACGCAAATCATTTTAGAAATATTGCCGGAAATATAGCCGTGTAATTTATTGACCATAATTTCATTAGTAGTCATTTCGGGAGAAGATGCACTGGAAAGTTCCCGCAGATCCTCCCCTTTCGACAATTCATACAAGAGGATAAATAACTTCATCACGGAGTAAAATCCATCTTTTTCCATGGTAATGATCCTTAAAAGCGGAAGAATCCGTTCGATAGTTGCCGCGCCAAAAATAACGCCTTTGGCCGCACGGGTAAATAGTTCCTGAATACTTTGAAATTGCTTTTTATCTAAACATTGTTCGATTAACGAGGGATGAAACTGCAAGGTGATTTCATGGATATCGGTAGCCATTCCTTCCCCATCTTTCCAGGCGTGTTTTAATTCGGGGTTGGCGATAAACACGAGGTCTTTATCCCCAATGGTCTCGATGGAGTCGCCAACAATACGTTGCGCACCAGCTGCACCTTCTACAAAATTTAATTCATACTCGGGATGCACGTGCACTGGAAATGTAAATGATGATTTGGTGCGGTCGAAAACTACAAAACAGTCTTTCTCCGACAGCGGAGATTTTTCCCTGTATATATCTGATATCATCATTCTTTTATGCTCTATTTGGTTAGCTGATTCTAAGCTAGTTATTTTCGGGAATTATCATAGTTAATCTGATAAAAAGCAGGTAAAAGACCTGCTTTTATATTACCACCCAATAATAAAGTATTGAATCTTAGCTTGTCTTTACAAAGGTTCTCGCTGTTCAAAATCTTATTACTTAATGCATCAGATTGGCCACCTAAAAAATCCGCCCATGATGATGAGATTTCTGATAATAATCCCGTCCCTGTTACAGATTGAGCGCTTATAATGCCAATTGGATCATAATCCCAATTGCTGGGATTAACCATCATTAATATTGGAATCAGATGCAATTGATGTTTTAAATCCTAAATTAATGTACCATCTAGTTTCCTATCATAGTTAGGACATGTTTTAGAGCTCATTAAGCAGTGCTTCTAATAGAAACCCTAACCTTTGGTTTAAGATAAAATTTAACATCATCGTTGTGGAATTCAGCCTTGATCATCATCATTAGTAAAACCAAAAGACCATGTTGAAGAAAGTATTAATGCACTCCCTATTATTCTCCTTTATCTTTACTTCGTCTAAAGCCCAGGAAAAATTCGATTTCAAAAATGCCCCACAAATTAACCGGTATTTCGAATCACTGGTCAAGTCTCTGCCAAAGAAAACACTTGACCACCCCGAATTTCAATTAAGACTCTGGTTTGCAGTAAAACCATGGACCCAAGGTAATGACAGTGAAGGCCTGCTTTTAATCACTTACAAGAATAAGCAATGGAGGGCTAATAAAATCTCATTTACTAATATCAAAAGAATACAGGAGAAAAACATCATCACCACCTCCATGAAAATAAAGATGCTCCCCTTAAAATCTTTCGATATAGCCGACCAGTTCAAAGCACTAAAAGCAGATGGTTTGTTCAATGCCAAAACTATAACCGGAGACCAGATTTACGAATTAGCCATAAAAAGGGGATTTAACACAAATAAAGGATTTCCGACAGTGGAGGATGGTTTTGTGTTTACCTTTGAACTAATCTCAGACAAGGCGAAAAGAACTTTCCAAAGTCTGTACCCAAAACATTTCTATGATGGCACAGATAAACTAATCCCCGAACTCATACCAATAATTAAAATACAAGATAGACTTTTCAATATCGCAGGCATCACGCCTGGCCAGTTTTAGTCGTTTTTAACAGGGTTTTCACACACATTTCTAAAGCGCGGTAACTCTTAAAAAAATAATGGGCTGTTTTTAAGCTCATTATATGTTTTAATTTGCTTTACACAAAGTAATTGCTATTTTTGCCACCCACAAGCCACAAGGGGGATTAGCTCAGTTGGCTAGAGCGCTTGCCTGGCAGGCAAGAGGTCAGCGGTTCGACTCCGCTATTCTCCACTCTTAAAAACGTTCAGGGATCTGAAAGTTTTAGTAATACTGAGTCGGTTCCTGAAGATAAACGTTCTCGTTTATTTGATAGAAAGACAAAATGGGGGGATACCAGAGTGGCCAAATGGGACAGACTGTAACTCTGTTGTCGCAAGACTTCGAAGGTTCGAATCCTTCTCCCCCCACTCCAATAGCAAAAAACCTTTCAGTGAAAACTGGAAGGTTTTTTTGTTTTAAAATCAGATTTCCGGTACACATTGAGCACGATATCTACTCACAATACCATTATTCAATCCGAAGTAATTTAAACTCATCTATTAAAGCTATCTGATTATAAAGTACATTGAATGCTGAATTACAGTTAATACACGTTTTTATAGAATTATGAAAGGAAAGCAAACGCAATTAATGGATGGTACTGCAGTCTCTAATCCAACTGAATATTTAATACTAGGTATCGACACCTGTATATATTATGTTTTAGATGAATCGAATAACGTTGACATGCTTGGAAAGAGCCAGATTGAAATAACGGATGAAAGTAAACCAGAGTTCTGGATTGAGAAAGATGGTAGGTTACTGCCGGAAGAATGGTTTTGGGAGAACTTCTTTAATCTACATGATAGTGATCTCTCTGATGAATGGGATGAAATTTGGTTTATTACCCAATTTGCCAAAGGTCTTTCGAAATTCAATCTACCCAGCGTTCCCTTACACTTTAGACAAGCATTTGACAAAGATTATAAGATACAGTTGATCGGAAATTATCTCGAAATGGCAGGATGTTATGATAACCTTGTTGATGAATACATAGAACACAAATATACATTCGGAAAGTTCAATGATGAGCTTACCTGCTTTAGATGGTCAAATAACACTCCCGAATACTTCACAAAGAAGTTAATGTCTATAAAGACTTCTGGCTTTAATACATTAAAGGAAATATTGGAGATATTAGGAGAATCTTTTAAAAATGCAAAGATTAATATCAATGACCATTGGCTTGATATAATAAGAAATAGGGTATTGTATTCGATCTGGTCTCTATTTGGAACAAAACACTTTGAAGTTTACGAACTCATTGATACTGGACATTCATACTCAGATTACATGATAAAATATGAAGAGGAAACTTACCTACTTTCATTTGAAAGTTTTTACGGGTAAAATGAGTTTGATAGAAAGAAAAAATGATGGATACCAGAGTGGCCAAATGGGGCAGACTGTAACTCTGTTGTCGCAAGACTTCGAAGGTTCGAATCCTTCTCCCCCCACTCCAATAGAAAAACATTTCAATGAAATCTGGAAGTTTTTTTGTTTAAAGCAGATGTTCTATGCACAAATCGAGCATCATATCTAACCATAACCAACGAAAGCTATGGTAACTATAACAGTTGTCTTAGATAAGAGAAGAAAAAAAGAGATGGTACTTATCCTGTAAACTTCAGGATATACTATCAAAGTAAAACCAGTAAACGATAAGAAGCAGAACTCCAAAGGTAAATGGGTAAATGGATACAAGATCTTAAGGAAACAGTTTGATCTATCCGTAGACAGACAGTTCGAGCGTTGTTACCTTATAAAGGGTGAAGGTGGGGAGGCTCTGGCTCAATCTTATAAAGTAATATCCCTAAAATCAATGGCAAAGAGTATGAAGTTATTCAATGGAAACCATTCAGTTTACTTACCAAAAAGATGCTAAAGGAAATGTCGTTAGTATAAAGAATTCAACATCTTACATTCCTTTTAGAGAGACCGGTATCTCAAATGAAGAATATAAATTTTCATACCAATGCAACCAGTAAAACTCCTGTAAGTCCTGCCTCTAAATGTATTTTAGTATAAAACAGTTCGTATAGCAAAGCTATACTGCTGCTAGTTGATTAAGGATTGCTGAGGGGTTGATCAAGAGTTGCTCAGGAATAAGCCCTAATCAACCGTCACCAACCCCTCAGCACCCCTACGTCAACTCTTCGTCAACCAGCACCAGTATAGCATCCGTATCACACCAATATAGCCATCCTCATACAGATGATTAAGCCAGCCTAAAAAACTGATGTCGTAAGAATATTTCCTGATAAACAGTCTATAAACATATTCATTATCCAGTTACCCTTTGCATATTGAACAAAAAATAATTACTTTCCCCTAACCAACTACCAAAGCATCCAATTGACATTATTAATGCACTCCGCAATCAGTGTGCTGACCTTATGATTAAATCCTACATCAGTTCCGATTTCGACACCATTGCCTCCTGGGTAACTGATGAAGATCTACTGCTTCAGTTTGCAGGAACAGATTTCTCATTCCCGCTAACGCGAAAGCAACTGGAAGATTACCAGATTTCCCATCCGGATCGTTGTTTTTATATCGGGTATCTGATTGATCAGGTTCCTTTTGCCTTTGGCGAGATCATCCCACAGGAAGGCGGAACACCCAGACTTGCACGAATACTTATTGGAGAACCTTCCAGAAGAAGTCAGGGATTAGGACGCCACTTTATAGGCTTACTATTGGAAGAAATCCGGCTACATTACCATAGCAGTACAGTTGATTTGTACGTCTGGGAAAAGAATGATGCCGCAATAAAATGTTATGAATCAGTTGGGTTTATCCTCTGCCCGGAACGCGCCATGACTATGCTCCATAAAGACCGCAGTTATCACATTCATAAAATGACCTATACCGCTGGTTTTAGCGTTTAGTTAAGGGCAGTATAGGCAAAGGCGCCAATAACAGTCCCAAATTTATAGATGGCAACACCAGCTAAAAGCAACAAGAAAATGGTTATTTTTTTATGTTTAAGGATGCGGTTTAGAAGAGCGTTATTTTCCATTTAAAAGGTATTTTACAGATTTAAATTGATTAATGATATCTGAAAGATAATAAAAGTTAGCTACAAAAAAGATAGTTGCGCAAAATCCTGAAGCGTATTACAATTATTTATATCTTTAAATTCCCTGATCCCATTCATTGGCCCTTAAGATGCTATTACCAACTGTAGGCATTGAGCAAATTTTCAACCTCCCTTATACTAAGGAGGATTTTAAACTTGTCCACCACCAACCCATCAATATGACCGTTATTCCTCATGCCCATAAGCATGATTTTTACATGATCTTATTGATTGAAAAAGGAGGCGGTACCCATACCATAGATTTTAAAGCGCATGAGGTGAAGGATCGAATGGTGTTTTTTCTGGCTCCCGGACAAGCCCATCAATGGGAATTGTCGGATGATACTTCGGGCTATCAACTCATGTTTTCCATGAAATTCCTGTTGTCAGGAAGTCAGCGTTTTCCCTATTTCAATTTATCAGCAGATCCTTACCTACCGCTTAAAACGGAACAGTATGAAGCTTTAATTACCGAATTGAAACAGATAGAAAAGGAGGAAGAGATTGGCGACGACCTTTATATCGACCTTATTCAAACCCGCTTACAGGTGATACTTTTGCTCCTGAAAAGATGGTATTCTGACAATTTTGATGTGCATGAATATGCACCAGATCATCGCATTATCAACAACTTTCTGGCCTTATTAGAAAGGCATTATACGGAACACAGCGAAGTTGGATTTTATGCCAGCGAGATGAGCGTTACGCCAAATTACCTGAATCAGGTATGTCGGAAAAAGGCCGGAATTACGGCTGGGGATTTGATCAGAGACCGGATTTTACTGGAAGCAAAAAGACTGCTCACCTTAACTCAGCTGGATATTAAAGAGATTGCTTATACCCTCGGCTTCAACGATTCTTCCTACTTTTCGAGGTTTTTCAAGAAATACACGGACATTTCTCCTCAGGAATTCCGCAAAATGAATAATTAGTACCCTTGATGTGCTAACCTGTCCTGCTCCATTAATTTCTGGAAATATAAATTTGTGTATGAAATACCGAATGATCCTATTGTTGTCTTCGCTGTTTTTCAGCTTAAACACTTTAACCGCCTGTTCACAGGAAAAAACTATGACTAGTAATACAACTGAGATCTTCCAGATCATTGCCAGACAGGACATCCCTGGATTGGAACTCTGGCTTGCTAAAAAGCCAGATCTGGAACTGAAAAACAAAAAAGGAGAAACACCACTGATGGCTGCTACGTACCTGAACCACCTCCCAATGGTGAAGTTGCTGATTGCTGCCGGAGCCAATGTAAATGCTCAGGACAGTATGTTGAACAGTCCGTTTTTATATGCCGGTGCTTCCGGATATCTGGAGATGGTGAAACTGTGTGTGAAATCAGGAGCCGATTACACCGTTTTCAACCGCTATAACGGATCTGCTTTAATTCCTGCCTGCGAAAAAGGCCATGTAGCTGTAGTGGCGGAGTTGCTAAAAGATAAAAAATACCCTATTGACCACATCAACAGATTAGGCTGGACGGCCTTATTGGAAGCCGTTATCTTAGGCGATGGCGGAGCAAAACAGGTGGAAATCGTACAATTACTGGTTGATGCCGGTTGCGATATCAGCATCAAGGACAAAGATGGTATCACCTCTTTAGAACATGCTAAAAAGAAAAACTTTAAAGAGATCATAACCATTCTGGAAAAAGCCGCTGCTAAAAAATAAGTATATGAGAAAACTACAATTAATGCTACTGGGCGTATTGTTCAGCCAGTTTAGCTTTGCACAAAAAATAACGGCAGATTTATTAATTAAATCCGCCACGATTATCGACATCAAAACAGGGAAACTGATCCCAAAACAAGGCATTGCCATCAAAGATGGAATGATTACGGCTGTATTTCCGGAAAGTCAGCTTTCTAAATATACTGCCGCTCAGACGCTGGATGCTACAGGGAAATTTGTCATGCCGGGTCTTTGGGACAACCACATGCACTTTGGCGGTGGCAAGGAACTGATCGAAGAAAACAAGAACCTATTGCCTTTGTACCTTGCTTATGGGATCACCACCATTCGCGATGCAGCGGCAGATATTAGTCCGAGTGTATTGCAATGGCGCGAAGAAATTGCCGCAGGAAAGCTACAAGGCCCAACTATTCTAACCTCCGGTCCGAAACTGGAAGGCTATAATTCGAGCTGGATTGGCGACATCGAAGTGGGAAATACCGCAGAAATCCTGGCTGCTTTGGATTCTTTGAAAAACATGAAAGTGGATTTTGTGAAGATTACAGACAATACCTTGAGTCCGCCGTTATTTTTAGAAAGCATTACCCTGGCACGTAAAGCAGGATATCAGGTTTCTGCACACATTCCAAATTCCATTACCATGGAGCAGATTGCCGCAGCTGGTTTAAGCTCGGTTGAACACCTGGGTTATGCCCTAAAAGCAGGCTCTAAAGTAGAGCAGGAAATCTCCAGAGAAGTTGCCGAAGGGAAATTGAAAGGGAAAGCTTTCAACCAGAAAGTGATGGATACTTTTGATGAAACCGCAGCCTTAGCTACTTATAGAAATATGGCGAAACATGGCATGTATCTTACGCCTACCCTATCACTGAGTTACATCCTGACTTACTTTGAAAAAGACAACCATAAGAATGACGATTACCTGAAATACATTGGTAAAGGATTACAACAAACTTATGTGGGTCGTGTAAAAAGAGTAGAACAGGACGATGCGGCGGCTATTGAATTCAGACATCAGCTATTTGAAAAAACAGCAAAAACACTTCCATTGTTACAAAAAGCAGGGGTAAAAATTATGGCTGGAACAGATGCCGGTTACCTCAACTCTTACACTTACCCAGGCATCGGTCTACATAAAGAATTGGAATTGATGGTGAAATATGGCTTAACCCCATTGCAGGCCTTACAGGCTTCCGTGATCAACTCACCTGCTTTCTTACATAAAACTGCTTATGGAAGTCTGAGTAAAGGCAAAAAAGCAGATCTACTGCTACTGGATGAAAACCCTTTGCAAAACATTAGCGCTACTCAAAAAATCTATGCAGTTGTGGCAAAAGGAACGGTATTAGACCGTAACACATTGAACAACATGCTGGAAGAAGTTAAAAAGAAAAACGATTAGACACCATAAAATCGCTTTACATTTTCTAATTTAGGGTTGAATAAGACAATTCAACCCTAATGAAGATCTCTCTCATTCTGGCAGATGACCATCCTGCAATTCTGGAAGGTATACAAGCCTACCTTCAAAAAGACGCTCAGTTTACCATCATTGACACGGTAAATAATGGGCTAAACCTCTTAAATTCTCCAAGACTCCGGGAGGCAGATGTGATTTTGCTGGACTTAAATATGCCTGGTCTCGACGGACTCAAAACGCTGGAAGAACTGAAAAAAATGTCGGTAAATGCCAGGGTCATCATCATGACCAATTACGATACGCAGGAACTCATCAAGGATTGCCGTTTAAAAGGTGCCGCTGGTTATGTGATCAAATCCGGAAAATTAACACAGCTTACTGAAGTAATTTTAAAGGTCTTTAAAGGGAAACGCTCCTTCCCCATTCTGGAAGAGCAATCAAACGAAGGCCCCTCCTATTCCTTTTTTGATGATTTCCTGAAAAAGCATAAGCTCACAAAAAGAGAAGTGGAAATTATACGGCTGGTGTGTCAGAATATGAAAACAAAAGAAATTGCCGGGCGACTGTATCTTTCCGAATTCACGATTCATACCCATCGGAAAAACATCATCAGGAAGCTTGAAATCGGGGATTCTACCCTTGCATTATATGATTTTGCCATTAAGAATAAACTGATCCTGAATTAAAAAAACAGGCATAAAAAAACAGGGTACCTTTCTAAAGGCACCCTGTTTTTCATTGGTTCAATCAATTAATAACCTGGATTCTGAGGTCTCAGGTTAGGATTATTTTTGTAATCTACTGATGGTAAAGGGAACAATAAATGTTTCTCTTTCAGGATCACATTCGGTGTTGCTGCAAAAGCATGTCCCACGAAATTGTCAAAACCATTGGTTGATTCATTGTACACTTTTCTTAAGCGCACCATATCAAACCAGGTAATTCCTTCATAGCACAGCTCATGCCAGCGTTCGCGCAATACTGCTTCTTCAAACTGTGTCTGACCTAAAGCAGCAATTGGTGTTAACAGAGCACGCTTTCTGATGGCATTTACCGCATCTAAAGCGTCCTGATTTGGCGAACCATCTGCACGGTTTTGTGCTTCTGCATAAGTTAATAAAACTTCTGCATAGCGGATTTGTGGCCAGTTGATACTGCTTTGAGCAGTACCTTTAACACCCAATGTTCCGTTAGCAATCACATCAAAGTGTTTAAAGATATATGGGGCATTTAATTGCACCAATTCCTTATATCCTTCTTTATAGTAAGAGGTATAGAAAAATCCTACCCTATCCTTTGTTCTTAAATCGCCCGGCTCATATGAGTTGTAGAAATTAGCCGTTGGCACCGTACTTCCCACCTCATCACTATAGGCAGAAACGTCTTTAAAGTTAGGTAGTAACAGCTGTTGCATTGGATTCGTAGCCACAGAAGCCAGGTACTGAATTTCGAACATATGTTCTTTTCTGTTCTCTGTAACCAGGCTATGCAATTCTGCATAAGTATCAAATAAACCGAAGCCACCGTCTTTGATCACTTCCAGCGATTTATCCGCAGCAAGTTTGTAATAAGCTTGTCCTTTGTTTAAAGGAAAACCAGCCATTGTTAAATATACTTTAGACAATAAAGCTTTCACAGCACCTTTACTGGCTGTTCCACTTGCGGTTTGCCATGGCAATCCTGCTGCTTCGGCAATAGTTAAATCTTCTACAATTTGACCGTAAACGGCTTCCGTTCCTGTTCTTGTCGGGTAAAAATCTGGTGATTTAATGTCCTGAGGGATCAGAATCACGGGTACATCACCGTATAATCTTACCAGGTAGAAATAGGCCCATGCACGTAAAAATCTAGCTTCGCCCAGCACTTGTTTTCTTCTGGTTTCATCCATTACCGCAATTGCAGGCACCTTTTGTATAGTTAGGTTGGTCTGCGCAATCACATTATACAAACCTGCCCACCAGTTTCTAATCAATAGATTTTCTCCGGTGAAAGATAAACCAGCAAGGTTATTCAGGTCCGAATTTTGTCCGGTTTCCGTCTTTGCAGTTCCGGTTACCAGCTCCAACATAGAGAAATTGGCCGCAAATATACCTGCCCCATTTCCGATGAAACGGGTCTGTGCATAACCTGCAGCAATAGAAGCTTCAGCATGCTCAGGAATGGTATAATAGGTTTCCGGTTCCAGGTTGGAGGGATCTTTTTCTTCGAGGAATTTCTTACATCCGGTTCCAAATACCACCATTGCAATCAGGAGGATTTTGCTTGAGGATTTTATATTTAATTTCATGATATCTTAATTAGTATGGTCAATTTTTAGAACTATAAACTCACATTTAAGCCCACCATAAACGTAGTTGGCTTAGGATAATCGAAGAACGTTTGTCCCTGTGCAAAAGCATTGGAATACGTAGTTACTTCAGGATCATTTCCAGAGAATTTAGTGGCCAGGAAGAAGTTTTGCACACTACCATAAACCCTCATTCTGCTTATTTTCAATTTCTTGGTGATGTTTTCGTTGAATGTATAACCCAGTAAAAGGTTTCTACCGCGGATAAACGAACCATCTTCTACCCAGTGACTATCCACATTGGTTACATAACCAGCTCTGGTATCACGAATTGCTGCGATAGGCGTGTTTTGGTTTTGAGGAGTCCATGCGTTTAAAACAGTCGCATAGCTATTGGCAATTCCAACGCGATCTTCGGCAGAGTGTTTGGTCATATCCAACACATCATTACCAGCAGAATATTGAAGTTCAATGGTTAAGTCTAAGTTTTTATACTTAAAAGTATTAGAGAAAGCACCCCATGCTTTAGGACTACCATTACCGATAATACCACGGTCATCATCATTGATCTGGTAATCACCATTCACATCCAGGTACTTAATATCTCCCGGAAGCACTGGCTTACCTGCTCTGTAATTATATTTTGCAGCTTCTGCGCGTTCGCTTTCGCTCCAGGTACCAAGGCGTGTTAATCCCCAGAAAGAACCTACTGCTTCACCCACACGGATAATTCCTGTTTCATTGGTAAATCCAGGATTTCCTACACCGAAAATATCTGCTGGTGTAGCCAGTGAAAGCACTTTATTTCTGTTAAAGGAAACGTTAAAGCTGGTATTCCAGGTGAAATTATCATTGGTAATATTCACCGTATTGATGGCCAACTCTAATCCTTTATTTTCCATGCTACCAATATTTCTGGTAATAGAAGCGTATCCACTGGTTAATGGAACCGGTGCATCCAATAGCATATCTGTGGTTTTACGGTAATACACATCCGCTTCCAGGTTAATTCTGTTTTTGAATAAGCCTAATTCTACACCAATATCAGATTGCCCTACTTTTTCCCATTTCAAGTCTGGATTGGCAAGACGGTTTGTACCTACACCACCAACTCTGGTATCGTCAATGATAGCCGCATATCCTGTACCCAGAACTCCTAATGATAAATAACTAGGGATTTCAGAGTTACCGGTTACCCCATAACTAGCACGTAATTTCAGGTTCGAGATCACGTTACTTTCTTTAATAAAATTCTCTTCTGAGACTTTCCAGGCTACCGCAGCAGATGGGAAGAAAGCATATTTGTTGTTTGCTCCGAATTTAGAAGAACCATCCGCACGACCAGTTGCCGTGAACAGGTACTTATCTTTGAAGCTATAATTTAAACGTCCGAAGTAAGAGTTAAAACCAAAACGTTCTGCTCTTGAAGAACCAGGAAGAGGCTTACTTGCTGCACCAAGGTTATTGTATTGTAAATAATCGGTAGAGAAGTTTTCGCCACTGGCACCAAAGCCAAAGATATTTGTTTCCTGCCATGACAAACCTAATAATGCAGTGATTGCATGATCTTTAGAAAAACGTTTATTGTAAGTCAGGTAATTTTCAAATGACCAATAAGTTTCTCTGTTGTTGTCTAAAGCAGCAGTACCTTTCTGATCAAAAGCGATTCCGTAAAGACTACGTCCATTAAATTCAGAACGACCACGGGTCACAACATTTGCGCCTAATACCGAACGGAATTCTAATCCTTCAGCAAGGTTGATATTCGCATAGGTATTTCCTAAAACACTTTGTGTCTGTAATAAATATTTACGGTCTGTTAGGATATGCACCGGGTTAGAACCTCCTTCTGCGCCTGGATAGTTGACATTGTCTGCCCAGGTACCATCAGGATATTTAACAGGTAGGAAAGGGAAACTTTCCGTGATCATCCTTACCGAGTTTAGTCCGCCTGTACCGATATCTACCAGATTTTCTGTTTGATTGGTATAGCTTAAACTACCGCCTACTTTCAACCATGTTTTCATTTGACTATCCATCGTAAACCTTCCCGAATAACGTTTCAGGTAAGAGTTTTTCAAGAGTCCGTTATCGTCTCTATAGCTCAGGAAGAATCCGTAAGTAGTTTCTGCATTACCGCCTGTAAATCCTAACTGGTGATTTTGAGACAGCTTATTTTGCGTCGCTTCTTCTAACCAATCCGTATCATACAATGGCTTTCCATTAGCATCAAAAAGCAAAGGCAATGATTTTCTTTTGATCCTTGGGTCTGTATAATTATTCGCTGCCCATCCTACAGGATCATAGATCTTCGCATTGTCGTAGGCTAAGTTTTCTACATCTACAAATTCCTGAGCATTCAGCATTTTGACGCGTTTTGGTCCGATGGTAGGCACACTAAAATCTACATCATAAGTGATTCTGTTACCAACAGTTCCTTTTTTAGTGGTGATCAGGATAACTCCGTTGGCACCTCTTGCCCCATAAATCGCTACTGATGACGCATCTTTCAATACTTCAACAGAGGCAATATCGCCAGGATTCAGGAAGTCGATTGCATTACTGCTTTGTGTTTGTGAACCTACCGGAAGGATTACACCATCCACTACATATAAAGGGTTGTTGGTGGTTTTGATGGAACTGAAGCCACGGATACGGATATTCGTTTGTCCACCCGGGCGACCAGAATTGGAGTTCACCTGTACCCCCGGAATACGTCCGGCTAAAGCCTGGTTTAAAGAAGCTGCCGGGCGTTCTTTCAATTGTTCTTCTTTTACAGAACCTACTGCCCCTGTTAAGTCAGATTTTTTTCGTGTTCCGTAACCTACTACGACCACATCATCCAGGTCTACGCCTGATGCTGGTTTCAGTTTAATTTTCAGCGGTGTTGCACCCGATCCTGCTTCGCGCGTTTGCGAATCATAGCCGATATAACTGAAGGTCAGCTGATCTGTTGGGTTTTCTACTTCAATACTGAATCTACCCGCAGCATCCGTTACCGTTGCTTTGTTGTTTTTTAGTGATTTAACGCCTACACCGGGTACTGGTTGAGAATTTTCATCTACTACTGTTCCAGTAATCAATATTTTCAGCGCATTGTTATTGGGAAACAAAAAAGTAGAGTGGGATTTCGCGGCCTTTCTCATCAGCTCAGATGAGGTTGCATTTGCCTGCAGTCCCGTTAAACAGAGCAAAGGAAGCCCTGCAAAAACTAAGTTTTTAATGTTCATTAGAATTTATATTTAGGTTAGTTTATTGGTTGTTTTGCATTCCCCGGATGCAAACTGCTTGTCGGAGCATGTTATAGAGGAGCTGATCTAAGCCGTTTTAACGATTTAGCTTTTCGGTCTGGTTAGCTTATTTACTCATAGTGATCCGTTTAGGTGAAACATCGGTTATCTATTTGGTTCTGGTAATTCGTTTTATTAATTTTTAAAGCGGACATAGCAATTCCTTCCCGATGCTAAAATCAGGTTCCCTATTTCTAAGGGAATCGGTTAAATCGAATATGGAATAGTATTTCCGCTAATTAGATGTGCTAATACGTTTTAAAAAATAGCGAGGTGTATATAATAAAAGTAGAATCATTCATATCTGGTTATATTTTGGTTAATGATCGTTTTATCAAAATGCATTAGCAGTTACTAATACGTTTTACTAAATCAATGATAGAGAATAATTCCTAAATATCAAATAATTTGTGAAACTAAATGTAAATCAGGTTCTTGGGGTGTTTAACGCCCTTTTAGATAGGAAATAATGAGTTTTGCGGTTCGTTCGGAAGCACCGGCTGTTCCCATCTTTCCGGACAATTCTGCGTAATCGGCCAACATCGTGGTCCTGACTTCCCCTTGAAGCAAGTCTTTTACCCTGGCCGTGATTTGCTGGGTGTTACAGTCTTCCTGAATGAGTTCGGTAACCACTTTACGGTCCATAATCAGGTTTACCAGCGAGATAAAGCGGATATTGACCAACATACGGGCAATGGCGACAGATATTTTACCGCCACGATACACCACTACTTGTGGCACATGGAATAAAGCCGTTTCCAGGGTTGCAGTCCCGGAAGCGACAATGGCTGCTTTGGCCACATGGAGCAATTGGTAGGTTTGTCCGAACACCAGGGTTACATTTGCCGTACTGATAAATTGCTCGTAATAGGCGGCCTCAAAACTAGGTGCGGCAGCTACTACAAACTGCTGATCAGGGAAAGCAGCGGTAACACTCAACATGTCTGGCAATAAGCGTTCAATTTCCTGTTTCCTGCTGCCTGGTAACAAGGCAATGATGTCTTTATCGAGCTTGTATTTAGTTTTAAAGTCCGGATCTGGTGTAAACTGTGCAATTTCATCCAGTAATGGGTTCCCTACATAATCTACTTCCATACCCCAGCCTTTGTAGAATTCTACTTCAAATGGCAGGATACAAAACAGCTTGTCAACGATCTTTTTGATCTTTAATACTCTCTTTTGATTCCATGCCCATACTTTAGGCGAGATATAGTAAGCGACTTTAATCCCGTTTGCTTTGGCAAATTCTGCGATTTTAAGGTTGAAGCCCGGAAAATCGATCAGGATCAATACATCCGGATGGTAAGCCAGTACATCTGCTTTACAGGCTTTCATGTTCCTGAAAATGGTCCTCAGGTTCATCAACACCTCGGTAAAGCCCATAAAGGCCATTTCTGAGTAGTGCTTTTTCAACTCCCCACCTTCGGATTTCATTTTATCACCCCCATAATAGCGAAACTCCGCAGCTGGATCTTCTTCTTTTAACGCTTTCATTAAGTTGGCGCCATGTAAATCTCCGGAGGCTTCTCCAGCTACTAAATAATATCTCATTATTGGTTGATTTTATAAAAAAAGAAGAGGAAAGCCCATAGGAAAGTGGCACTGATGATACCCCTACCGGTATTTTCCTTGTTTATTTTAAAGAAGTATTGGAGTAATAAAGCGTTAACGGCAATGGAGGCGATCAGCAATAAATCGGCCTTAGCCAAAAAAGCAAAACGGTGCATCAGGTACCAGGAGATGCTAATCAGGATACCGGGAGCCAGTATGCCGACTCCCAGTCCTATAAATACCGAATCTTTAACCCGTTTAAACATCAAATGTCCAGCTGTTCAATATAGGGATGGCATGGTGTGCCGTTAAATCGAATTGTACCGGGACAACAGATACGAAACCGTGTTCTAATGCCCATACGTCTGTATCTTCGCCTTTATCGTTGTTCTGGAAAACTCCCGTTAACCAGTAATATGGACGTTGGTAAGGATCTTTACGTTCATCGAAATCTTCTGCCCATTTGGCATTTGCCTGACGGCATATTTTTATTCCTTTTAAATCAGCTCCTTTTGGGAAGTTTACATTGAGTAAGGTTGCTTGTGGCAGACCGTTTTTCAAAACTTCTTCAGAGATGACTTTAATAAATTTCTTGCAGTGACTGAAATCGGCACCTTCCGAAAAATCATCCAGTGAAAATCCGATAGATGGAATTCCTTCAATCGCTCCTTCTACCGCAGCAGACATCGTTCCTGAATAAATCACATTGATAGAGTTGTTTAAACCGTGGTTGATTCCTGATACACATAAATCTGGTTTCTGACCTTTAAAGATCTTATTTACCGCCAGTTTTACGCAATCTACAGGCGTTCCCGAACATTTGTACATTTCTACGCCTTCATAAAGATCAACGCGGTCAAAACGTAATGGTTTTCCGATAGTAATGGCATGTCCCATTCCAGATTGTGGTCCGTCTGGTGCAACGACCACTACATTCCCCAATTCTTTCATCACTTCAATCAGGTTTTTAATTCCTGGTGCAGTGATTCCATCATCATTTACCACTAATATATTAGGTTTTGAATCTTGCTTCTTCATAATACAAAAATACGAGATTTAGATAGAATGTTGAGGAATAATCTACTTTCCGACTATATTTGAGTTATAACTTATTAAACATGAAGAACAAACTAATGCTACTCGCCTGTTTTTTGATTGCAGGAACGAGTTTAATGGCTCAGTCCGGTTTTCAATGGAAAACGGCAAGTTCGGGTGGATATACGTATAAGTATGTGACCAACGACCCGACAAAATCACGGTTCTACACCTTAAAAAATGGGCTGACCGTAATTTTATCGCCAAATACAAAAGAACCAACTATTGAATTCCGCATGAGTGTAAGAGCGGGAAGTAATACAGATCCACGCTCTGCAACCGGACTGGCGCATTACCTGGAGCATTTGTTATTTAAAGGAACTGACAAATTTGGTACGCTTGACTTCGCCAAAGAGAAACCTTTACTGGATAAGATTGATGCGCTTTATGAGCAATACAATAAGACCACTGATCCGGCAAAACGTAAAGAAATCTATGCGCAGATTGATAAAACTTCCGGTGAAGCTTCTCATTTTTCTATCGCAAATGAATACGATAAGATGATGAAATCTATTGGCGGACAATCTACCAATGCGCATACCTGGTATGAGGAAACGGTTTACAATGAAGATTTCCCTTCCAATGCAACAGATAAATTCCTGGCTTTACAGGCAGAACGTTTCCGTAACCCGATTTTCCGTATTTTCCATACGGAACTGGAAGCTGTTTATGAGGAGAAAAACAGAGGCTTAGATGATGATTCCTGGAAAATTAATGAGAAGACAGCTGAGTTGTTATTCCCTACCCATAATTATGGTCAGCAGACTACGATTGGTACGGTAGAGCATTTAAAAAACCCTTCTTTAGTCGAAATCAGAAAGTATTATAACAAATACTATGTGCCAAATAATATGGCGATCGCCATGGCCGGAGATTTCAATCCGGATGAAATGATCAAAAAAGTTGATCAGGCTTTCTCTTTTATGCAGGCAAAACCAGTTGAGTTATACAACCCGGCCCCGGAAAAACCATTAACGAAAGTTCAGAAACTGGATATCTATGGTCCAAGTGCAGAAAGCGTACGATTGTCTTACAGAGGTTTCGCTGAGAATACGCCACAAAGTTTAATGCTTGACCTGATTTCGAGTATTCTTTCCAATGGCAAAGCTGGTTTACTAGACATCAACTTAAATAAACAACAAAAAGTACTTCGTGCATCCGCAGGTTATCAGCAGATGAAAGATTACGGCATTTTCTTCTTGGTGGCACAGCCTAAACAAGGACAGACTTTAGCCCAGGCGCAACAATTGTTGTTGGATCAGCTGAATATCCTTAAAAAAGGAGATTTTGATGAAAGCTTGATTAAAGCGACTGTTGCCAATCAAAAACTGAGTTTATTACAGTCATTTGATGACAATGCTTTCCGTGTGGAAGCCGTTACCAATGAGTTTATCCTGAACCGTGCTACGAAATGGGATAAGTCCTTGAACGGACAGGATGCGATGGCAAAAATCACTAAAAAACAAGTAATTGACTTCGCTAATCAGTTTTTCAAAGACAATTATGTGGTAACCTACAAGCATAAAGGAGAAGATAAAAGTATTGCGAAAGTGGAGAAACCAACCATTACTCCGGTAGAAACCAATGCTACAGAAACGTCTCCATTCGCTAAAAACTTATTGGCAAAGCCATCTGCGCCAATTGCACCTAAGTTCTTAGATTTCCAGAAAGATCTTAATTTCGGTAAAGATGGTATCGCTGAGGTGATCACGGTAGAGAATAAAGAAAACAGTATTTTCCGTATGTCTTACCGCTTTGATATGGGTGCGTATAACAATCAATTGATGCCTTACGCAGCTCAATATCTTGCATTCTTAGCTACAGATAAATATACCGCTGAACAAATCAGTAAGGAGTTCTATAACATTGCTTGTAATTACACTTTTAATGTGAGCAATGAAGTTGCTACCATTAACATCAGTGGCTTACAGGAGAATTTTGATAAAGCTGTGAGCTTAGTAGAGCATATTTTAACGAATTGCAAAGCAAATGAGCAGGCTTTAACGGAATTGAAAAGCAGAATCCTTAAATCAAGAGACAACAATAAATTAAACAAAGCGGCAATTTTAGGTGGTTTGATGAGTTATGCTCAGTATGGTGCAACTAACCCAACCAATTTCACTTTAACAAATCAAGAGGTTAACAATATGACTTCGGCTGATTTATTGTCGATTTTACATAACCTGAGAAACTATAAGCATGTGATCACTTATTACGGTCCTGAGAACTTAAGTACTTTCAGTGCGAACATCAGTAAGCTACATAAACTGCCTGCAGAATTTACAGCTACCCCAGCGGCAAAGAAATTCGTTTACACAGAAAATGCAAAAAGTGAAGTTTATTTTGCAGACTATGATATGGTTCAATCTGAGGTTAGATGGGTAAGAAATGCTGGCAAATACGAGGCTGATCTTACCGGAAAAGTAACGCTTTTTAACAGTTATTTTGGTGGCGGTATGGGTTCTATTGTGTTCCAGACCATCAGAGAGTCTAAAGCACTGGCTTACTCTACTTTCGCAATTTTCTCTTCTCCTGATCGTGCAGACAAACAATATGCAATGGTTGCCTATGTGGGTAGTCAGGCAGATAAAATGAATGATGCGGTGACAGGAATGAATGAGCTGTTAAATGATCTGCCGAAATCGGAGAAGTCATTTGAAGCTTCAAAATCTAATGCCATGAATGCAATTGAAACCAGCAGAATTACTAAAGATGGGATCATTGCTGCCTATTTTGCGAATAAAAAACTAGGTATCGACCATGATGGTAGAATTGATGAATACAATGAGTTGAAACCTTTGACTTTTACAGATATCAAAACTTTCCATGATACACGCGTGGCCAATAAGCCATACAATTACTGTATCGTTGCTTCTGATAAAAAGGTGAAATTAGAGGATATGGAGAAATTTGGTAAGTTCAACAAATTGACCTTAGAGCAGATTTTCGGTTACTAATCTTTTTAAGTGAGTTACTAACCTTAAAAGCCAGCTTCCTATGAAAAAAAAACGCCGGATCATGAATTGATCCGGCGTTTTTAGTTTTTATATTGCTGACAGCGAATTGCCAGCTGAACTATTTACAGGGATTTTATCCAGGTGACTAGTTCATCACGGGTTTTTCCGGTTTTCTGTTGTAGTTTACCATACATTTCATCTTCTTTACCTTCTTCGTATTTCAGATCATCTTCGGTTAGATCGGCATAAGCTTGTTTCACTTTTCCTTTAATCTCATTCCATTTTCCTTTTAGTTCTAACGAATCCATAGTCTCTTTTTTTAAATGATTAACAATAAATAGATACCTAAAGAACAGCCCCAAAAACTTTTTGTTTGATTTTCTGTAACCTTTTACCCTTTTTGATCATCCTTATTAAAGGAGCTTCCCCGAAAAGGGCTGACCAAAAAGAAACCACAATCAAGACCTGAACCTAACCTGAATCAAATGAAAAAGCTACTCTATTTATTATTATTTACGATCTGTATTTCGCAGTCTTCCTGTACGATGTTCATCAAAGGAGTAAGTAAAAGCATCGTTAAAAAATACGATGACCACACCGACATGAATGTATCCTCTTTTCAGGTGATGGATAACAAAGGAAAAGTACATTCCTTTTCGGATTTATATGCCGGAAAAACTGTTTACTTATATACCTGGGAAAATACAAATGGCGGCCCTCCCCATGATAAAAACTATGATGATCTGAAGGCTCGTTTTGCTCAGTATCCAGATGTAGTTTTCGCGGATTTATACATTGGAGCAGATGAAAAAGCATGGCTTGAATTCGTTAAAAAACATCCGGTCAGCAATTCACTGTTGTTGGTTAAAGATGCGGCTTCGAACCGATTCCTGACTGCATTGGAAGGTTCTACAGAAGTTCCTTGCATCATTAGTAAAGACGGTGAAATACTTTCTTTCAAAGGACCAAAACCACAGGATAAGATCGTGGTAGATTATATTCTCTTCCAGGCCAGAAATGGTGTGGATGGTACGACCTCCGGAAAAAAACTGATCAAAGGTGTGAATAGTAAAGAAAAATTCAAGACGGAAGAATTGAACGATTGGTATAAAAAACATTATAAGGTAAATGAGATCAAGGATTTGTCTTTTGGCATTTCTTCTACGCAGTAAACATCCCTAAGAAAAGATTTTTACCCTAAAAAAAAGGCAGCCAGAGTAAATTACTCCGGCTGCCTTTTTGTATTTGCAATTATTTATTTCTCAGAACGCTGTTCTATTTCTGATTTTTAGCCTTTTCGATGATCTCTTCTACAACCGTTGGATCAAGCAATGTGCTGATATCGCCAAGATTGGAGATGTCACCCTCTGCGATTTTCCTTAAAATACGTCTCATGATTTTTCCTGAACGTGTTTTAGGTAATCCGGTTACGAAAAGAATTTTATCTGGTTTAGCAATAGCACCGATTACACGGGTTACCGTTTGCAGGATATCCTTGCGGGTAAGGTCGGCATCGTTATGGATATTCGGGAAAATTACGAAAGCATAAATACCTTGTCCTTTTACCTCATGCGGGAAGCCTACTACAGCACTTTCTACTACACCTGCGTGCATGTTGATGGCATTTTCTACTTCCGCAGTACCGATACGGTGACCGGATACATTGATCACATCATCTACCCTTCCGGTGATTCTATAATAGCCGTCTTCGTCTCTTAAACAACCATCACCAGTAAAGTAAAGGTTTTCATAAGTAGAGAAGTAGGTCTGCTTGCAACGCTCATGATCGCCATAAGTGGTGCGCAGCATGCCCGGCCATGGGAATTTGATACAAAGGTTACCGTTTACACCATTACCTTCAATCTCTACACCCTTTTCATCCACCAGAATTGGCTGAATACCCGGTAAAGGCAAGGTTGCGAAACTAGGTTTTGTTGGCGTTACAAAGGCAATTGGCGAAATCATGATTCCACCCGTTTCTGTTTGCCACCAGGTATCCACGATTGGACATTCTCCTTTTCCGATGTTTTCATCAAACCAGTGCCATGCTTCTTCATTGATCGGTTCTCCTACGGAGCCTAATACGCGAAGTGAGCTCATATCGATACCGTTTAATGGCTCTAATCCAAAGCTCATTAGCGAGCGAATCGCCGTTGGTGCAGTATATAAGATGTTTACTTTATGTTTTTCTACCACCTGCCACATTCTGGATGCATCAGGATAAGTAGGGATACCTTCGAACATCAAGGTGGTTGCTCCCTGAGAAAGCGGGCCATATACGATATAAGAGTGACCGGTAATCCAGCCAATATCAGCGGTACAGAAGAATACTTCGTCTTTCTGATAGTTAAATACGTTAGAGAAAGTATATCCTGCATATACCATATAGCCACCAATGGTATGTACTACCCCTTTTGGCTTACCGGTAGAACCGGAGGTATATAAGATGAACAACAGGTCTTCGGCGTCCATTTCTTCTGCCGGACAGTTGGTATCTACTAATTTAATTTCATCTTCCCACCAGATATCACGGCCTTTCAGCATAGAAACCGGTGTTCTGGTATGCGTTAAAACGATCACACGTTCTACGGTTGGGCAACCGATCAAAGCATCATCAATTACTTCTTTCAATTGAATCTGTTTATTCCCTCTGAATGCACCATCGGCAGTGATCACCACTTTACATTCGGCATCATTGATTCTATCGGCAATAGATTTGGCAGAAAATCCACCAAAAACCACAGAGTGTACGGCACCAATACGGGCACAGGCCAATACGGCAACGGCAAGTTCAGGAACCATCGGCATGTAAATACATACACGGTCGCCTTTTTTAACGCCATTTTTCTTCAGCACATTTGCGAAACGGCAAACCTGCTCATGTAATATTTTATAACTTAGGGTAATGCTGTCTTTTGTAGGATCATTTGGCTCCCAGATGATGGCAGGCTTATCGCCATTCTCCGCCAGATGACGATCCAGACAGTTTTCCGTGATATTTAATTTAGCTCCTTCGAACCACTTGATGTTTGGCTCTGAGAAGTTCCAGGATAATACTTTATCCCATTTCTTTCTCCACAAGAAATTATCAGCGATACCTGCCCAGAATTGTTCAGGTTGGTCCACGCTCAACTTATAAGTTTCTTGATACTCTTCAATAGAATTAATTTGCATGATTTGGTTTATGTCAACAACTAAAACTCAAATATAACTTTATTCAGTCCCTATCAAAATTTTAATCCGAGGTTTTACTGTTGTTTTAGCCCCGGATTTTAAGAAAAAACCAGAAGATCAGTGTTTTTATTGTCATTTATCAGGTATAAAAGGGAAATCTTTGCGCTTTTTACATACGCTTTGCCCGATTTATCGGACTTGCTATAGGAGATCATTGCAAGTTCTAGCTAAATCACTGGTTTACTGAGAATTTACCTGGATTCTTTTTCTGTCCCGAACCAGCAGATTACTATACTATATATTGATTAGTTACAAAATATTTTTAAACCAAAGCGGATACTCAGGTGTCTATTCTATATCAGTAATACATCAAATCTTTAGCAAACTTTAAATCATCACCAATCTCTTCAGCGATGAGTAAACAACTATACGATCAGATTGCCTCTATATTAAGAAGGGCGGAACTAGCCAACCAGCATTACCAGACGGAATCTTTAAAGTGGAACCTTGATCCACACAAAGCGGAGCATCGGGAAATGAGGGAGGCGCTGAAAGAAATTTATGAGGTACGGATTCCGCTTACAATAGTAATGATGATGAAAGCGATTGCTATTCCAGGCATAAATAATCTGATTTTACATGAAGTATTGCATCCTGATCTCCAGATTGTTCAGCAAGCCTATGGTGTTACCCCTACTTTATACCACATGGAAGAAAATAAATCCGTTTGGTTACAGCAGCTGGAGAAGGAAAAAAAACCGGAGCTGGTACATTACATCAACGATTTCCGGAGATTTGTCTTACAATTTGAAAACCTATTGGGTGATTTAGAAGAATCTGTGGCCTTGTAATCCGTATAAATGTTGTATATTGCGCCCCGAGAGCATCCACGGTAGGGATCTGGGCAGCAGTCCGTAACACGCTGTAAATAAATTCAAAATATTTTAGATACCTACTTGATGATTACAAATATTTTATTGATATTTGCACACTCTTAAAAAAATTAAGAAAACATAATTAACACTATATTTAAAGGCATGTCTAGAGTTTGTGATTTAACCGGAAAAATGGCAATGACAGGTTTTAATGTTTCTCACTCAAACGTTAAAACTAAGCGTAAGTTTTATCCCAACTTACAACTTCAGAAATTTTATATTCCTGATGAGGATCGTTGGATAACACTGAAAGTTTCTACTTCAGCTATCAAAACCATTAATAAAATTGGTATTACTGAGGCGATTAATCGCTTCATGAAAAAAGGATATTTGTAAATAACATTGGTTGATGTGAATCGACCTTAAGATTAATAAAATGGCAAAAAAAGGTAACAGAGTACAAGTTATTCTAGAGTGTACGGAGCATAAAACTAGTGGCATGCCTGGTATGTCTAGATATATCTCTACTAAAAACCGTAAAAACACTACTGAGAGATTAGAATTGAAAAAATTCAATCCAGTTTTGAAAAAGGTAACTGTACATAAAGAAATTAAGTAATACATTTAGTATTTAACTAAATACAATCTATTTAGATCATGGCAAAAAAGGTAGTTGCAACCCTTAAAACGGGAAAAGGTAAAGAATATTCGAAAGTTATTACAATGACTAAATCACCAAGAACTGGTGCTTATTCTTTCAAAGAAGTTATTGTTCACAACGATCACGTTCAAGATGCTATTGCATCCAAAAAATAATTTTAATATTTAATTATATTAAAGCCGTCCCTTTTAAATGGGAGGGCTTTTTTTGTTTAGTTAGACATTGTATGGGTTTATTTGATTTTTTCAAGAAAAAGGAAACTGCTCCCGAGGCGCAGGTAGCGCTGGACAAGGGTTTAGAGAAAACTAAAGAGGGCTTTTTGAGTAAAATCACGAAGGCCGTTGCTGGTAAATCGACAGTTGATGATGATGTGCTCGATAATCTTGAGGAGGTTTTAGTGACTTCCGATGTTGGTGTTACCACCACACTAAAAATTATTGACCGTATACAAGCTCGTGTAGCTAAGGATAAGTATTTATCAACATCAGAATTGCATCGCCTGTTGCGTGATGAAATACAACTGATGCTTTCTGAAAACAACAGCAATGATTTCCGCAAGTTTGAATATGGACAACATAAGCCTTATGTAATTATGGTGGTTGGTGTAAATGGTGTTGGTAAAACGACTACCATTGGTAAGCTGGCACATAAACTGAAAGCGGAAGGACTAAGCGTAGTTTTAGGCGCCGCCGATACTTTCAGAGCAGCAGCTGTTGAACAGATCAAATTATGGGGAGAACGTGTTGGTGTACGCGTAGTGGCACAGGCAATGGGTTCAGATCCTGCTTCTGTTGCTTACGACACTTTGCAATCTGCTGTCGCCAATGGCGAAGATGTAGTGATCATTGATACTGCCGGACGTTTACACAACAAAATTGGCCTGATGAATGAATTGGGTAAAATTAAAAATGTGATGGAAAAGGTAATCCCTTCTGCCCCACATGAAATATTATTGGTATTGGATGGTTCGACAGGGCAAAATGCCTTCGAACAATGTAAACAGTTTACTGAGGCTACCGACGTAAATGCATTGGCCATTACCAAACTGGATGGTACCGCTAAAGGTGGTGTCGTGATCGGAATCTCTGATCAGTTTAAAATTCCGGTAAAATATATAGGCGTTGGCGAAAGCGTAAACGACCTGCAATTATTTGACAAAAAAGCATTTGTAGACAGCTTGTTTAACTAGTTTTTAGTTCAACAGAAGAATTCTACTCCAAATAAAAAATCATGAATACAAAACCCACATCTAAAATCATCCCCCTTAAAAAACCTAAAATCAATGTAATTACTTTGGGTTGTTCCAAAAACCTTTACGATTCAGAAGTTTTGATGGGTCAGCTGCGTGGCAATAGCATGGATGTGGTCCATGAATCTGATAAAATGGGGAAAGATGATATTGTAGTCATCAATACCTGCGGTTTTATCGATAATGCCAAGCAAGAATCAATTGATACGATCTTACAGTACAGTGAGCTTAAAGACGCTGGTAAAATTGCAAAAGTAATTGTGACCGGTTGTCTATCGGAAAGATATAAGCCTGAACTGGAAGCGGAAATCACCAATGTTGATGCTTTCTTTGGTACCAACGATTTGACTAACATCTTACACTCACTAGGTGCAAATTATAAGCATGAACTGATTGGGGAAAGGTTATTGACCACTCCTTCTCATTACGCTTATTTTAAAATTGCAGAAGGCTGTAATCGCCCTTGCTCTTTCTGTGCCATTCCTTTGATGCGTGGTAAACACGTTTCCAGAGATATGAATGAGTTGGTAAATGAAGCAAAAATTCTGGCCGCTAACGGTACTAAAGAATTAATTCTGATTGCACAGGATCTGACTTATTACGGTTTAGACATTTACGGAAAACGTAACCTGGATGAATTGTTAAGACGTCTTTCTGATGTAAATGGTATTGAATGGATCAGATTACAATATGCTTACCCTTCCGGTTTCCCGATGGAAATTCTGGATGCAATGAACGAACGTGATAACATCTGTAAATATCTGGATATGCCTTTACAGCACATCACGGATAACATGTTGAAATCTATGCGTCGTGGTATTACGAAACAAAAGACCATTGATATCGTTAATCAGATCAGAGATAAAGTGCCTAATATCGCTATGCGTACTACTTTAATTTGTGGTTACCCTGGTGAAACAGAAGCTGATTTCGAAGAGATGATGAGCTGGGTTGAAGAAACTAAATTCGATAGATTAGGCTGTTTCACTTACTCTCATGAAGAAAAAACTCATGCCCATGATTTAGTGGATGATGTACCTGCGGAAGTAAAACAGGAACGTGTAGATGCCATCATGGAATTACAACAAGGGATCTCTTATGAGATTAACCAGGAAAAAATCGGTCATACTTATAAAGTACTGGTAGATAGAAAAGAAGGTGATTTCTTCATCGGAAGAACTGAATTTGACTCTCCTGAGGTTGATAATGAGGTTTTAATTGACGCTTCAACAGGTTATGCTGCCAATGGAAGCTTCGTAAATGTGAAGATTGACAGAGCTGAGGATTTCGATCTATATGGACAAATTGTAAAATAAATTTGTGATGTATTGACTTCTGGTTTATTAACTTAAATTCGTAGCAATGCAGGCCAGATACATCTCTTACCAGGAAACCAATGCCTTCTCCAGCGCTGTACTCGATTACATCGACGGAAAGGATCAGTTAAGTGCTTTTTATAAGTACACACCGGACTTTGAAGGCTTTGCTAAAGCCATCGAAAACCGCCATTTTAAAGGAAACAGGGCTGTATTGACCCGAATCCTCAAAAAGCAATATGCGACCATTAAGGCTCCCGCTTTAGTGGAACAAAATATACATCTTTTAGCTGATGACCGGACTTTTACCATTACCACCGGTCATCAGCTTAATATCTTTACCGGCCCACTTTATTTCATTTATAAGATCGTTACTGCCATTAACCTTGCAAAAGAGTTAAAGGAGAAGTTTCCGAATGAAAACTTTGTGCCTGTCTATTGGATGGCTACGGAAGATCATGATTTTGAAGAGATCAACCATGTGAAAATCGAGGATAAAAAACTCAGCTGGAATAAAAAAGCAGCCGGAGCTACCGGAAGATTAAGCACCAAAGACATCACAGAAACCTTGTTGGCTTATAAAGGCTATCTCGGTATTACCGAAAATGGCTTACAACTAGCTGCCCTGGTAGAAAAAGCGTATACACAACATGAAAAACTTTCTGATGCCACCAGAGAACTGGTAAACGGTTTATTTGGGAAGTACGGATTAGTCTGCGTAGATGCCGACGAGCCTGAATTAAAAAAGGAATTTGCACCTATTATGGAGGCCGATATTATTGGTCAGCATAGCTTTGAGCACATTTCGGAGAGCAATGCCGCGCTGGAAGCGAAAGGTTATAAAACGCAGGTAAACCCAAGAGAAATTAACTTCTTTTACATGACAGACCAATTGAGGGAACGTATTGTAGAAGAGGATAACGTCTACAAGGTGATGCATACGTCTATTCAGTTTACGGAAGCGGAATTGAAACAGGAAATCGCTGATTTTCCGGAACGTTTTAGTCCGAATGTAGTGATGCGTCCGGTTTATCAGGAGCTGATCCTGCCAAACCTTGCCTATATTGGTGGTGGTGCAGAACTGACCTACTGGTTGCAATTAAAAGCAAATTTCGACTATTATCAGGTTGATTTCCCTGTTTTGTTGCTTAGAAACTCGGCTTTAGTGATCGATAAACGTTCTGAGCTGAAAATGCAGATTCTCGGTATTAGTCATATAGACCTCTTTAAAGATACAGAAACGCTTAAAAACGACTGGATC
Source organism: Pedobacter gandavensis (assembly GCF_032677645.1). Taxonomy (GTDB): domain Bacteria; phylum Bacteroidota; class Bacteroidia; order Sphingobacteriales; family Sphingobacteriaceae; genus Pedobacter; species Pedobacter gandavensis_A. The sequence continues at coordinate 243,616 of NZ_JAVTSB010000009.1, forward strand.
AAAGCGCATGTCAATTTACAGCTGACTTTAAGCGATGAACAGCGTACTTTGAGTGCTATATTTGATCAGATCAAGCTTAATGCTTACAAGATCGACAAAACCCTTTCTCAATCAGCTGATGCTGCTAAAACTAAGGCTTTAAAACTGATTGTTAATTTAGAGAAGAAAATGCTTAGAGCTGAAAAGCGAAAGCATGATACTTCCTTATCACAAATTGACAATTTAAAAGGGAAACTTTTCCCGACAGGGGTATTACAGGAAAGAGTGCTCAATATCGCGCCTTTGTATGTTGCCTATGGCGAGGATTTCATTGATTCCCTGATTTTAACTTTCAAACCATTGGACCACCAGTTTACGGTTCTATTTGCTTCATAAAAAATGACTTTTCATACTTTTACAGAACAAAATTTACGTCAGTTTACGGAAAGCGTATTCCTGAAAATGGGCTGTCCGGTAGCGGATGCGCAGTTGGCAGCAGATGTTTTGCTGAAATCTGATTTACGTGGAATAGATTCTCATGGGGTAGCCCGGTTAAGTGGCTATGTCAGATTATGGGAAAAAGAACGCATCAATGCGACACCGAATGTACGTGTGGTTCATGAAACACCAACAACAGCTACTGTTGACGGCGATGCCGGATTAGGTTTAGTGGTTGCTCCTTTTGCCATGAAAGTAGCTATTGAAAAGGCGAAGATTTATGGTAGTGGCTGGGTAGCCGTTAAAAACTCTAATCATTTTGGAATTGCCGGATACCATGCTTTAATGGCGGTAGAACAAGATATGATCGGTGTAAGTATGACGAATGCGAGTCCGCTGGTTGCTCCTACTTATTCAAATGAAAGATTATTGGGCACCAACCCGATGTGTTATGCTTTTCCTGCCGGAAAATACCCACCTGTAGTGGTGGATATGGCTACCGCAGCAGCGGCAAACGGAAAATTGGAGATTGCACAAAGAGCCAATCTACCTGTTCCTGAAGGTTGGGTACAGGATAAGGATGGAAATTCTTCTACGAACCCACATCAATTGAAAGATGGCGGTTCTCTTTTGCCTTTAGGTAGCGATAAAGACCACGGCAGTCATAAAGGTTATGGCTTAAGTGCGACAGTAGATATACTATCGGCTGTGCTTTCAGGTGCCAATTATGGCCCATGGGTCCCTCCTTTTGTGGCTTTTCTGGAACCTTCTGCAAACCCGGTAGGTGAAGGATTAGGGCATTTCTTTGGTGCGATGCGGATTGATGGCTTCCGCCCTGCGGAAGATTTCAAGAATCATCTGGACAACTGGATCGAAAGATTTCAGTCGGCCCGCACAGTTGATCCGGGTAAAAAAGTAATCATTCCAGGTGAACCGGAATATGCTTTTGAGCAGGAAAGAAAAGTTAAAGGCATTCCAATTATTGATGTGGTAGTCAATGATCTGAACGAACTGGCAAAAAAATTAGGAATAACAGGTCTTGTTTAAGGCCTGTTATTTTATTTACTAATTAAAATTGCAATTCTCAACTACCAGAGTTGCTGCACCAAGGAGTGCCGGATCAATTGCCAGTTCAGAGACTTTTATATCAGTATGTTCGGATAACATCGGAATACAGAACTCATTTATGGCCTGTTGAATTGGTGCCATGAGGATTTTTCCTGCGATTGCCCCTCTTCCGCTTAAGACAATCAATTTAGGATTGGTGATGTGAATCAGCGTGGAAATTCCTTTTCCGATCAGGAAAGCTGCATCGGACAGGATGGAAACCGCGAGCGGGTCCCCGGCTTTTGCAGCGACCAGAAAATGATCACCCGGCAATTTAGATTCATCCAGAAACAGGATTTCCAGACTAGAATTTACGCCCGCAGTGATTTGAGTTTTTGCACGTTCTACCAATACCAGTAGAGAAGTATCTACTTCGAGGCAGCCACGTTTTCCACAAGAACAAAGCTTATTACTTTGGGAAAGCGGGATGTGGCTAAATTCTCCGGCATAGCCGCTATGACCTCTAAAAAGACTACCATTGATGACCATACCTAAGCCAATTCCCCAGCCGATATTGAGCACCATCACATCTTTTGTGTCCTTGGCAACGCCGAATTTCATCTCCGCCAATGCGATAAGACTAGAATCATTGTCGATAAACACTGGTAAGTTTAATGCTTTGGCGAGATGTTTAGTCAGGTTTCCATCACCTGGAACTTTAAAAAAGGTATGGTTAATCCCTTCTTCAGCATTCATAAAGCCTGGCATTCCGATACCTATTCCCAAAATCTGATCTGTGGTAATTCCCGAACGGGAAATGTAGTCTTTTAAAAAATCCAGCAACACGGGTATACCTTCTGCACCCTCGCTAAGACTAATTTTCAGCTGTTCAGACTCCATGACCGCCTGATTGAGCAGATCATAGATGACCACCTTGGTGACCAGCTGATCCATTGCGACTGCAACAATATACCGTTGCTTTTCCTTATTCAATAAAAAGGTCAGTGCACGACGTCCGCCTGTAGATGGCGCCAGACCATATTCCAGCACATAACCATCGCTTACCAAGTCATTAATTGTGCTGGTAATTAAAGGCAGACTTTTACTAACGAGTTTACTTAACTCAGTCAGCGTTAACATTTTGTTGTAATACAAATGTTTGATAACTTCTTTACGAAGTTGGTGGTATTTTCTGGTTGTGGCGTTCACGGTCGGTTATTTGGCTAATCAAACTTATAATAATTATTCCAAATAATAACACTACTTTTTAAATTATTTTCTAAGTACCGCCCGCTTTTTATCTAAAAGATAAAAGAAGGTAGCCTACAAAAACTACTTAATCGGGCTAAAAAGCCATAAACCAGCAAATTTACAGAAAGTTATGCCCACAAAAAAAGCCCTGTAGAAATTTAAAAATCTACAGGGCTTTTCGTTTAAAAGAGCGGGTTTATTTTTGCGCCCACCATAAAGGAGTTAACACTTCATCGGCACCATTTAAAGCTTTCAGTGCTTGCTCATAGCCTTTAGCATTGGTATCTTTCAAACCAGAAGGATACTTTAAACGCTGAGGGAAGAACTGCACTTTACTTTCCATGTAATTGCTTTTATTTAATGCCGGTAGATTTGGCAATTCGATTTCTATTGCAGGATTTTCAAAGAAAGGCAGGCCTAAACGTCTTTGATCATTCCATGCTTCTAAAGGAAGCCAAGGTGTTTGTGCAATAAATTTCTGTGTAATAATTTTTGTCAGGCGATCATTTTTAACTGTACCATTTTTATAAAGATCATTTTTAGGATACAATACTTTTGCAACACCGGCTACATCAGTATATCCATTTTTAAAATCCATATCATGACTAGCGGCAGGCTCTGTGATGTGATCCCAGTTTACCGAAGTACCTACCCTGTTGAAGTCATTAGAAGTTAAATAAGTGGCTAAACCAGCAGCTCCCCAATAGGCAAAGCTGGATTTGATCCCTGCTTCATAAGCGGCTTTACCAGCGATTGGTGTTGACCATCCACGTTCTGCGGCTTCAGCCAGTAGGAAATACGTTTCCCAAGGGGCAAAGAACACACGTTTGTTGGCACTCAATCTGAATTTACTAGATAAGCGAGGCATGGTACCGGCATAAGCACGAAGCTCATTTTTAGTCCCTTTAGCACCCCAATCACCAGTGTTGGAAGCATTCCAGTTGAATTTAGCATCAATCTTTTTAACTACATTATTATCCTTATCATTCAATTTTCTAACCGTAGTTATGGCATCATCCTGTCCGATAGGGAAGAAACTGAAGCTTGGATTTTCAAAATCACCAGGAATAATAAAGGTTTTATAAGCACGTGGATCTATAGTTTCCGGCAGACCATCGAACCAATATCCAGCGGAAGGATTATTGGTCATTGAGGTAAAGTGATCATCCAATTTTAAACCCAACCAGTTGGCTGGTTTGATGAATGGCGCAAACTTTGGATCCAGCTGATCGGCGGATTTCACACCACCAAGACCAAGGTAGATATTGTTTAGCGTAGCAGAAATATACTGCGCATTACCGTTTCTACTCATCACACCGGTTAAGTTATCCCAGCCATCTCTTTCCTGCACTTCAAAAGTTTCTGTGCTTTCGGTGATAAAGTTACTACCGGCCGCAGCGTCTTCAAACTCCGCTTTAGCTTTATCCGGATCCACTTCTGATAACCTCATGGCCAAACGCATGCGCATTGAATTCGCATATTTGATCCATTTTGCATAATTGTATTCGTAAGCGGGATCCATTTTTTTCAGGGCAGCAGTATTCACTACAGACACATCAATTTTAGAAGTTGCATCTTTCAATTCCTCCAGCAGGTAGTAATAAATATCTTTCACGTTATTATACTCCGGATTGCTGCTTTGAAAAGCAAGAACAGGAATCGGACCAAAATTATCTGCCATTTCGCTCATCAGATAGGCGCGCCAGATCCTGGCCACCTGTGCCACATTATTGGTATAAGCAGCATCAGTACCTGAAGCTTTTTTATCGGCGGCTATTTTAATTGCAGTATTTGCGTTGTTTAACCAACCAGAAATCTGGTTAAAATAGATGGTGATGTGCGTATCATCATGAGTACCATTAAAAAAAACACCGTTACTTTGTTGGTGACCGGCAGTTTTCCAGATCAGGACAAAAGCTCTTTCCGCTACTTCCGGATTTTGTTGTGCACCGATAATGGAGTTATTCAGGAAATATTCTGGTTGCACCTGATCCCCACTTGCGGCAACAGGGTTCACATTTACCTCATCAAATTTTTTACATGACGTCAGCAACAGAGATGTTGCGAGTAGCGTACATGCGGTTTTTATAATTATTTTCATTAGAATATCTTTTAATTAAGGAAGATCCTCAGGTTAATAAATTTAGAAGCCCAGTGTCAGGTTGAATAAGAAAGTACGGGTAGTTGGCGCAGAAAAGTTTTCGAAACCAGTGGCATTGTTACCTGTAGCATATACTGATTCCGGATCAATCCCGTGCATATCACCATAGATCAACCATACATTGTTGGCTGAAACACCGATTTTAGCTCTTTGCAATGGTGTTTTAGCTAAGAATTTACGTGGTAAATCATAACTGATCTGTACATTTCTCAATCTCACATTGGTTGCATCATAGATGTTTTCCTCAGAGATCCCAAGGTTACCATAGCTATGTATTTTCGCCCAATATCTTTCCGGCGTTACCGCAGTGGTATTCTGAACATATTTGCCACCGCTTAAGATCACACCATTTACGACCATCTGGTCTCTTAAACCATTAGGAGCAGTGATGCTGGCGTTACCATTCTCTTGCAAACCAGCATTGGTTCCCGAGAAAATTTGTCCGCCAAAACGAGCATCTACCAAGAAAGAGAAACCGATTCCTTTATAAGAGAAACTGTTGGTGAAACCCAAAAGACCTGTAGCCTGTTGATTTCCTAACCTTGCATTTTGCGCTCCTCTTTGTGGTAATCCGTTACCATCTAAGATCAGCTGACCATTAAATTCGCTGTTCGGATCTTCCACTCTCATGTACTTGCTACCATAGATTTCACCGTATTTTTGTCCGGCGATACCCAATACGCGAAGGTCATCATAGCCACCCAACGGGTAAGTATTGATTTCACTATTTAAGGAAATGATTTTGTTGGTATTGGTAGAGAAATTCAGCATCATATTCCAGTTTAAGGAATTAGGATTTGTCAATACCTTCGCATCTACCATGGCTTCAAAACCAGTATTCTGGATATTACCTGCATTGATTTTCTTACTTTCATAACCACTCAGGGGATCCATTGGGATGTTCAGTAATTGTCTGGTGGCATTAGATTTATAGTAAGCGATATCGAAACCGAATCTACTTTCGAAGAACCTCATTTCGGCACCTACTTCAAATGCTTTAATCAGCTCACTTCTTACCGAAGGATCATAAAGCACCTTATCTCTACCTGCGATAGGATTTCCGTTTGGATCTTTACCCACCACATAGGTATTGTACAATTGATAAGGAGGAAGGTCGTTACCAACTTCTGCATAGGAAGCCCTTACTTTACCGTAGCTCATCCAGGAAGGCAGGGTACCACCAATTTTGGTGATCATATCAGAAAACACGAATGAAGTACTGATAGAAGGATAGAAATACGAGCGGTTTGCAGCGCTTAAAGTAGAGCTCCAATCGTTTCTAAAAGTCAGGTCAAGGAATAAATACTGGTCCCAGTTTAACTGACCGGATCCGTAAACAGAGTTGATTTGTTTCTTTCTAAAATCTTCGGTTACGCTTGGGAAGCCCACACCATTATTGACAGAGAAGAAATCAGGAATGATAAATTCTCCGGAGCTAGCGCCAATTTCAGATTGTTGGTTTTTCATTAAGTTACCACCTAAGGTTAATGAACCACCTACTTTACTGAACAGGTTATCTTTTTTAGCGGTCAATAAAGCACTAAAGTTAGTTTCTGTAAACGTACGTTTAGAAAGGCTGTATCTACCATTGGTTGAGCTAGGGCTACCTGCATATAATTTAGCATCAGAATTGGTGGTATAAATATCTGCACCAGCTTTAATTTCGGCTGTTAACCAATCTGTAGCCTGATATTTCAGGGAACCATTCATTAAGAAACGATCTCTGATATCCTGGTTCAGGTTATATTGACGCGTCCAGTAAGGGTTCGACTGCGTACCACCGCTATACCATAACATTTTTCCTGCTGCATTTTTTGCTGCGCTAAAATCACGGATATCCATTGATCTTGGCAGGTTATAAATCGTAGAAAAAGCATTTTCATTTCTATTCCCTAATAAAGGTCTGTTTTCGGCATTGGTATTATTGTATTGCACCTTAGTATCGGTTGTCCACTTATCCGTTTTACCAAATTTAGTAACCGCTCTGGCCATTAAATTTGTTCTGGTCAGTTTCACACCAGGGATCACACTTCTATCATCTGCGCGATTTAAAGACGTATAAATAGACGTACCTTTAAACTGTTGCTGGAAGGAGATACCATTATTTAGAGACACACCGTTCTGGAAATAGTTGCCTACGTTATCAAAGCTTTGCAAAGGAGCCTGCTCACCATTCCATTTAGTAACGGTCTGACCTTCGATTTTTGGCCCCCAACTTGTGCTTGCTGCGCGATCATAAAGGCTGTTTGTACCTTGTCCGTAAGTATTTTGCATATCCGGACTCGCCATAATACTTTCTATACCTACAGAAGAAGTTACGGTAATACCCAATCCATTTTGCAGTTTTCCAGATTTGGTGGTGATTAAGATCACACCGTTACCAGCTCTTGAGCCGTAAAGTGCGGAAGCAGAAGGGCCTTTCAGGACCGACATACTTTCAATATCTTCCGGATTGATGTCTGATAAACCATTACCCATATCCAGACCCGGATTAGAGAAATCGTTATTTGCAGCACCGGTAAAGTTATCCATTGGCACCCCATCTACTACGATTAAAGGCTGATTATTACCTGTTAAAGAGTTGTTACCCCTTAGTGTGATTTTAGAAGAACCACCCGGACCAGAACTGGAACGTGTAATTTGCAAACCTGCTACCTTACCGGAAAGCGCGTTTACAAGGTTAGGCTCTCTGGCATTCACTAAAGATTCCCCTTTAATTTCCTGCATGGCATAACCCAGAGATTTTTTCTCTCTTTTGATACCAAGGGCGGTTACCACCACTTCATTTAGTTTATTTGCTTCATCCTCCATCACTACATTCAGCGTAGTTGAAGTACCAACATTTACTTCTTTTGTGGTTAAACCAATTGAAGAGAATACCAATACTGCACCAGACTTCACAGAAATACTGTATTTACCATCTCCATTTGTAGAAGTACCGTTTTTAGTACCTTTTTCTGTGACACTCACTCCCGGGATGGATTGGCCTGATTTTTCTGTTACCGTACCGGTAACCTTTTGCTGGGCATAAGCAGCTATTGTTATTACATTCAATAACAAAACGGCCATACACCTCCTGTACATCTGCTTCATCTTATAAAGATTTAATTGTTAAAATTTAGGTTAATAGTTGTCAATATTATTGTGTTAAATGCTTTTAGCATATTCTTAAAATAAAAAGGCCCACAGCGAGAACTAGTTAAAATCACAGTTTTCGATCACGAGTGTTGCGGCGCCAAGCAGTCCGGAATCCATGTTCAAAGCAGACACTTTAATCTCCGTATGTTCTGCCAACCTGGGGATACAAAACTCGTGGATGGCCTGTTGAACCGGTGCCAGCAACATTTTCCCGGCGCTGGCTCCTCTCCCTCCCAAAACAATAAGTTCCGGGTTGAGGATATGTATTAACGTGGCCAGACCTTTTCCAATCAGAAAAGCTGCATCCGAAAGAATCGTAACGGCCAGGGGGTCTCCCGCTTTAGCTGCTTCCAGGAAATGATCGCCATGGCGATTACTTTCATCAGTAAAACGCTGCTGCAAGCTTGAACTTACACCGCGTTCCATTTCCGATTTCGCCTTTTCCACCAAAACCAGTAAAGAGGTATCCACCTCCAGGCAACCTTGTTTTCCACAGGAACACAACTTATTGCTTAAAGAAAGCGGGATATGGCTAAATTCACCGGCATATCCGCTATGACCTCTAAACAAGCTCCCATTGATGATCATACCTAAGCCGATGCCCCAGCCGATATTAACCACCATCACATCTTTCAGCTTCTTCCCTTCGCCGAACTTCAATTCTGCCTGTGCAATCAGACTGGAATCATTGTCGATGAATACCGGCAATCCCAGTTCTTTAGTCAGGTGTTCCCTTAAACTTCCTTCTCCGGCTACTTTGAAAAAAGTATGATTGATTCCTTTGGCCGCATTTACAAAGCCCGGCATACCAATGCCGACACCTAATATTTGCTCCAGCGGAACACCGGATTTTTGCAGGTAATTTTTAAGGAATCCGATCAGGGTTGTCATAATCCCGGGATCATCATGGAGCGTTAATTGTAGCAATTCAGGTTCCACACGCTGCTCATTTAGTAAATCATACAGGGCTACCTGAGTAACCAACTGATCCATAGCAACGGCGATAATAAACCTTTGTTTTTCTTTATTCAATAGAAAAGTTAATGCTCTTCTACCACCTGTGGAAGGTGCAAGCCCATATTCGAGAATATATCCGTCCGCCACCAGGCTATTCACCACATTGGTAATTAAAGGCAGACTTTTATGTGTCAGGAGACTCAATTCAGTAAGTGTTAACATCTTACTGTAATACAAGTGCTTAATCACATCTGTCCTTAATTGACGATATTTCTTAATACTAGCTGTCAAAGTTTATCATTTAATTGCTCAAACTTAAAATATATTTGCCACAAAACAGGTACACTTTTTAAATTATTTTTAAAGTAATAATGACTTGCGTTTAAATCACATAAAGATTTACCCCTTAAGTGTATAGCGCGCGCTGATTGGAAAATGAAAAGCAATTGCATAAAAAAACGGCTGATGCAAAGCACCAGCCGTTTTTTTTTTAGATTTTTTGGAAGTTTAATTGATTCCGCGGAACAACCTGTTCCATCTGATCTTATTTAAGAAAGATCCATGGTTATCATAGCTCATCCAGATGAACAATGCCTTTCCAACCACATGGTCTTCCGGTACAAAGCCCCAGTAGCGCGAATCCGCTGATCTGTGGCGGTTATCGCCCATCATCCAGTAGTAATCCATTTTAAAAGTATAACTATCTGTAGCCACACCATTGATCGAATAACCATTACCTGATTTCTCCAGTTTATTACCTTCATAAATGCGGATGGCTCTTTCATAAAGCGGCATCGTTGCACTGTCCAGTTTAACTGTCCAGCCTTTTTTAGGGATAATAATTGGCCCAAAGTTGTCTACATTCCAATCTCTTTTTGGATCAAAAGGGAAAATATCCGGATCTCTTTTTCCTGCTGGTTCAACTTGTTCCTGCACCGACTGTACAAAGCTCAGTTTACGAACTTCGGCCATCATTTCTGCGGTACCGGTAAACTGGTAAGTATTTTGGTTCATGGCAGAAATTTCATCAGAAACATTAAAGCCAATATCTTCGAACACTTTGAAATTCACATCAGCAGTTTTAAATACCACTTCATAAGAAATCTGTCCGGTACTTTTCAGTGGATCTGCGCTACCATTCAGGTAAACTAATCCGCCTTTCATGCTGATGGTATCACCTGCAATCGCAATACATCTTTTGATATAATTTTCTCTTTTATCAACCGGGCGGGAGATGATGGTAAACTGACTGTTCACCTGTTTCCAACCCAATGAACGAACCATCTGGTAGTAATCCTGATCCTGGTATTCTACTGCAACCGTATCACCCTGTGGGTAATTGAAGACCACCACATCGTTTCTTTTGATATCAGAAAGACCTGGTAACCTACGGAAATCCCATTTTACACCTTCCCAATACGCTTTAGTACCAGTAATTGGCATGGTATGGTGGGCAAAAGGAAAAGCAACAGGAGTCATTGGAATCCTTGCGCCATAGTTCACTTTACTCACAAATAAGAAGTCACCAACCAATAACGTACGCTCCATGGAAGCAGTAGGAATGGTATAGGCTTCAATAAAAAACACCCTGATAATGGTGGCTGCGATTACCGCAAATAAAACGGCATCGAACCATTCGCGGCTTTTAGACTTTTTCTTACCTGGCTTGGTATCTTTATTCTTTTGCCAGAATTTCCAATTCATATTTTTCTATTTAAAATTAAATATATCGGCTATGTTATAAAAGCCTTGTTTATTTTGCAACCACTCCGCTGCAACTATAGCGCCCAAAGCAAAACCAGCACGGTTATGTGCGGTATGTTTTATCTCAATCTCGTCCACTTCAGAACTATACACTACGGTATGCGTTCCGGGAACATGTTCAATACGGTGCGACTCAATCAACACCTGATCTTTCTTGATGATATCCTCAAAAGGGCTACCCACCAATTCATTTACCCATTCCTTTTTGCTGTCCAGCGCATCAATAATGCCTTCTGCAATGGTCATGGCCGTGCCACTTGGCGAATCCAGTTTTTGGGTATGGTGAATTTCTTCTACCTGCACGTCATAGGCAGGGAAATTGTTCATCACTTTGGCCAGAACCTGATTGATATGGAAGAAGATATTTACCCCGATACTGAAGTTTGATCCATAAAGCAGGGTATTGTTACTGCTTAGGCAGGCATTCTTCACTTCCTGCAATTCTCCGTACCAACCGGTAGAACCTACAACGATAGGCACATTGGCTTCAAAGCAAAGGTAGATATTCGGAATTGCCGCATCCGGAATACTAAAATCTATGGCGACATCCGCTTTCGATAAATTAGCTACAGTTAGCTCATCCTGATTTGAAGAGTTAATTTTCAGGACCACTTCATGGCCTCTTTCCAAAGCAAAACGTTCAATAATCTGACCCATTTTACCATAACCCAATAGTGCTATTTTCATTTTCGTTGGTTCTTTAATAGTTTTAATCCGTTCTTTTAAAAACGGATGGCTAGTTTAACTCCCGGTGCCGGTAAATTTAATCCGTACATGGTGCTGCCACCAAACACCGCATTATTGTTCATGATGGTCGGCGATATTTTTACAGAGACTTCTCCTACATCAAAATATTTCAATCGGGCATCTACATAAGCATCTACGACATTTAAAAGATACAAGCCAACAAAAGAGAAAAGGATGACATCTTTGTTTCTTCTATATGTATCTTTTGCGGTGATCAGATTCTCGCGGGATACATTTTCATAAGTTTTACTAGGAAATCCCTGTGGCAGCTTTACCAGCTCTGGATTTCCACCATTTTCTTTCAATGCCGCTGCATAGGCTGCAGCCTTATCCCGCTCCTGTAATTCGGTAAGAAAGATATGGTAATTTTTATTGTTGTCGATATAAGAGATCGTCAGCAAAGTGGCCCCGGTATAGATACCAGCTACTTTTAACCCGCGATAAAGATTGAAACCACTTCTGATTTGCCCCAATCCCGGTACCAACATCGAGCGTATCATGGCCTGTCTACCGGCAATTTTACCAGGGTTTACATACTTAGGTTTTAAAGTATCTACTTTATTTTTAACTGGTTTAACCAGCGCGCTGTCTTTTTTTAGTGGGGTAACTTCCTGCGCATTCGCGGCGATGGAAGCGACAAACAATAATCCAGACAAAAGAAAAGCCTTTGACATTACCAATCCAATAATTCTAAAATCCTGCTCAGGTCATCTTCCGACATGAAAGGAATTTCGATTGCACCTTTACCGTTCTCCCCTACTTTAAGTTTCACTTTCGTAGAAAACTTGGTAGCGAGGTCTTTTTGTAATTTTTGGTATTCAAAAGACACGCCATTTGGCTGTTTCGGACGTTTAGCGGTAATATCTAAACTATTGATACTTCTCACCAGTTCTTCTACTTTCCTTACAGAAAGACCTTTTTCAATAATCTCGCGGTGGATAAAAAGTTGTTTTTCTACATCTTCTACATTGATCAGCGCACGGGCATGACCCATAGATATTTTCTGATCTCTGATGGAGATCTGAATCGAGGGCGGTAATTTCAGTAAACGAAGGTAATTGGCAACGGTAGTCCGGTTTTTCCCGACACGTTCTCCCAATTGATCTTGTTTTAAGTTACATTCTTCGAGCATCCTTTGAAAAGACATGGCGATTTCGATGGCATTCAGGTTTTCACGTTGAATGTTCTCAATCAATGCCATTTCCAGCATTTGCTGATCATTGGCATTGCGCACATAGGCAGGGATTTCCGTTAGGCCGGCCAGTTTAGAAGCCCTCAACCTACGTTCACCAGAAATCAACTGGAATCTATTTCCCGGTTGTTTTCTAACGGTAATGGGTTGAATCAGGCCTTGCACTTTAATCGACTCCGAAAGTTCAATTAAGGCAACCTCATCAAATTCCGTACGTGGCTGATAAGGATTGGTATCAATATCACTGATTCTGATATGACCAATCGCACTGTTATTGCTATTTTCCTGTCTGTTTTCACTGACAGGATTGACTCCGTTTTTCGGTGGATTCACCGAATCGCTGTCATCTAAAAGCGCACTTAATCCTTTACCTAAACCTGTTTTTCGCTGAAAAGATGTCATTAAAATAGTTTTATATAATTGCTTTATTTACATCCTGCTCTTCCGTCACCAATCCGTTTTTACGAACGATTTCGCGGGCCAGGTTCAAATAGTTGATCGCTCCTTTACAGTTGGCATCGTGCATAATCACGGATATACCATAACTAGGTGCCTCACTCAGGCGTGTATTTCTTTGGATAATCGTATCAAATACTAAGTCCTGGAAATGGGTTCTTACTTCTTCTACCACCTGGTTTGACAAGCGTAAACGCACATCATACATGGTTAATAAAATTCCTTCAATTTCCAATTCCGGGTTTAAGCGATTCTGAACAATCTTAATAGTGTTCAGTAACTTACCTAATCCTTCCAGGGCAAAATACTCACATTGAACCGGGATAATTACCGAGTCCGCAGCGGTCAGTGCATTGATGGTAATCAAACCTAAAGAGGGCGAACAATCCACGATAATAAAATCGTACTGATCTTTCACTTTCTCCAGTACGGCCTTCATTTTATACTCTCTGTTATTGAGGTTGATCATCTCAATTTCCGCACCTACCAGGTCGATATGTGCTGGGAGCAGGTCTAAATTAGGGGTTTCTGTTTTTTGAATGGCATCCATCGGTTCGATATCATTGATGATACACTCGTAGATGCTATTTTTAATACTTCTTGGGTCAAAACCGATACCTGAGGTTGAGTTAGCCTGTGGATCTGCGTCTACCAATAAAGTTCTGTATTCCAGTACGGCTAAACTTGCGGCTAAGTTTATAGATGAAGTCGTTTTACCTACACCACCTTTTTGATTTGCCAATGCAATAATTTTACTCATTTATCTTTTTAATAATTACCAATTATTTACTGAAGGCTTGCTGTTACCTGATTTAAATCTATAAAAAATGCTATTTTTGTATTGATTTAGGCACATTTTAACGATTAGCTAAGATACAAACAATTTGACACTTACTGCATAGCACCAATATAGTGTTTTACACATCTTATTAACAATTTTTTACATGGTAACCATCATTTCCGGAACAAACAGACCTGGTAGTAATACGCTGAAAGTATCAAAATATTATCAAAAAGTACTGGCAGAAAAAGGATTAGAAAGTCAGGTCTTCAGTCTGGAAGCGCTACCGGACAATTTGATTGCTTCAGATTTGTATGGAAAGAGAAGTCCGGAGTTTGAACCGATCCAGGAAATGATGACCAAAACCAGCAAATTCCTGTTCGTAATCCCGGAATACAATGGGAGTTTCCCGGGGGTACTAAAAACCTTCATTGATGCCTGTCAGTTTCCAGATAGTTTTTACGATAAAAAGGCCGCTTTAGTGGGGATCTCTTCCGGGAAATATGGCAACATCAGAGGTATTGATCATTTCGGCGGGGTATGTAGTTACCTCCATTTACATGTACTCCCATTAAGGATTCACATTTCGATTATCAAAACGGAGTTAAATGAGCTGGATGAGATTTTCAAGGAAGACACCTTAAAATTCAGCAACCAGCAAATGGACAAATTTATCGCGTTTTAGTCGGCTTAAACGCCGAAACTAGTCCAGCTTTTCCCTTCATTTCCGAAAACAAAGTAGCCCGGGTACAGCATTTCTGCGATATCTTCCAGTAAAGCCACCAATTCTTCCGGACTTTCTGCAGCCGCAGCCTGATCGTCTAATAAATAAACCCTGTTGTATTCTACAGCAGGCCATTCTTTCTGAAGCAAGGAAGGAACAACACCCATCATTTCTAACATACTGGTATCTTTTTCTACGTAGATGATTACCCTTGCCTGGGTCATATCAGCTTGTAAAACACCACCAGCATCATTAATTACGCCTTCCAAATCACAGTTCAAATGATTTTCGGTATCCAGACAGGCGACTGCTACCTTCTCCATAAATTTTATTTTATGCTGGACAAGATCCACACGCTCCTGAAGCATTTCATTTAACGCTTCATCTTCCACCTTATTTATAACTGCATTTAAAAAAGACATATTGATTTATTTATTACTTTGTGCAAAATTAGTATTCCTACACCGATGCGTCGTATTATCTCCCATATTTTTTACGGATTATTACTGTTTCTCTTTGCTTCCTGTGGCAGAAAGACCGATGATTCCGGCAAAAAAGTCTTTAACATGAACCTGGACCAGAACCTGACTTCCCTGGATCCCGCCTTTGCACGCAATCAAAACGCGCTTTGGATGGTGAACCAGGTTTTCAACGGCCTCGTACAAATCGACAGCAATCTGAACACCCTACCCTGTATTGCCAAAAGCTGGGAAATAGCAGATGATGGCTTAAACTATACTTTTCATTTGAGAAACGATGTTTTCTTTCATGACGATCCGATCTTTCCCGGTGGAAAAGGGAGAAAGGTCATAGCCGATGATTTTGCCTACAGCTTTTACCGCTTAATCGATCCTAAAGTGGCCTCTTCCGGAAGCTGGATTTTTAGTGACAAAGTCAAAGATCAGCATAGCTTCATCGCGCTGAACGACTCCACTTTTCAAATTAAGCTGTACAAACCTTTCCCTGCTTTCCTCAGTTTATTAACGGCACAATATGCCTCCGTGGTGCCAAAAGAAGTGGTAGAACATTACGGAAAGGATTTCCGCTCTCACCCGATAGGCACCGGTCCCTTTAAATTTAAGTACTGGAAGGAAGATGAAGTCCTCGTATTCCTGAAAAATGAAAAGTATTGGGAAAAGGAAAACGGACAGCAATTGCCTTACCTGGATGCGGTAAAAGTGACGTTTATCAGCGACAAGCAAAGTGCTTTCATGAATTTCATCAAAAAGGAGCTTGATTTTTTTGATAAGGTAGATGGCAGCTATCGTGATGATATCCTGACCAAGAGTGGAAAAATGACTCAAAAATACAAAGGGGATTTTCAATTGATCAAAAGCCCCTACCTCTGCACCGAGTACCTGGGCTTTCTGGTAGACACCTCTAAAAGTATCGCTAAAAACTCCCCGGTAAAATATTTAAAAGTAAGGCAGGCGATCAATTATGCGATAGACAAACCGAAACTGATCAAATACCTGAGGAACAGTATTGGGATTCCGGCGACTGCGGGTTTTGTGCCGGAAGGCATGCCTGGTTTCGACAGTACGGTGGTAAAAGGCTACCATTATGAACCTGAAAAAGCGGCGAGGTTATTGGCCGAAGCCGGCTTCCCAAACGGGAAAGGCATGCCAGAGATCACCCTGAGCACTTCTACAACGTATAAAGACCTGATGGAATTTATCCAGGGCGAGTTGAATGCGATTGGCATCAAAGTAAAAATTGACGCCAGTCCGAACGCGAGTTTAAGAGACATGATGTCGAAAAATGCGGTTAACTTTTTCAGGGGCTCCTGGATTGCCGATTATGGCGATGCCGAAAATTACCTGGCGGTATTTTACTCCAAAAACAAAGTACCCAACGGGCCGAACTATACCGGCTATTTCAACAAAGATTACGACCGCTTATTTGAGCGCAGTTATTATGAGAATGATCCGAAAAAGAGATATAAACTTTATCAAAAGATGGACAGCATGGTGATGACTTATGCGAACATCGTACCGATCCTTTATGATCAATCTTTGATCATGTTGCAAAATAACATCAGCGGTTATCCCTTGAATCCATTAAACCTGATGATCTTAAAACACGTTAAAAAGCAATAAAAAAGACCTTTCCGTTTTTAGCGAAAAGGTCTTTTTACTCGTTTAAAAAGGCTTTTAGTTTTGAACGCCTCCCATTCCTCCCTGATCCTCTTTCTTCACGTCATCATTTTTCACTCCTTTTTTAGGCTGTGTAAATTTCAGTTTACCGAAGCTATAGCTGAAATTGACGCCAAATGAGCGCAATGGATAATGGATATTAGTGCTTTGTTCGTAGCCCTTTCCTTTATTTACAGTGTTGATCACTAAATCACGGCTAAAAGGGTTCAGGACATTCAGTCCGATACTTGCTTTTTTCTTCATGATTTCTTTCTTCAATGCAGCACCATAGAAATACATCGCATCTGTTTTACCCTGGAAGGTTCTTTTTGGAGAATTGATCACCCCCCAAAGTTCTGTATTCCATCCACCAGGTAAAGCATAAGCCGAACGTAAAAAGGCCGTATAGTTTACAAAGGTGCCCGTATTTAAATCGCTGGCCTGATTGTTCACTTCATATGTATTTAGTCCTAAATTGGTCATTAAAGTCCATTTTGGCTTAGGATTGTAACTCGCAAAAACGTTCATCCCATAAGACTGACTTTTACCCACATTCAGGTAAGTCGTTAAAAAGCGCTGAGGGTCACCATCTGCTACCGGGAGTGGTAAACTTGCACTTTCAATCACATCTTTTGTAGTCCGGTAAAAAACCGAAGCATTGATCACCGATCCTTTGATAAAAGTAGAATAGCCCAGTTCCATATTTTGGGTGATCTCCGGATCTAATTCCGGATTACCGCGCAAAATATTGAATGGATCACTTTTATTTTCAAAAGGATTCAGATAAAATAAACTTGGACGTTGAATTCTTTTGTTATAACTCAGTTTAACACTTCCTCCACCTTTTAATGCCTGAGAAATTACCGCACTCGGGAACAGGTTCGTGTAATCCTTATCATATTTATCTTTATGACCAGATAAAGAATTGATAGCGGTATACTCTCCTCTTAATCCAGCTTTAGCAGTGATTTTCTTGCCAATTTTGAAACCTAAAACCCCATAAGCCGAAGCTACATTCTGGTCGTAATCAAAATCCTGCAAACTCTCTCCGTAATTACTCTGAATGTTTCTAAAGATCCCTTTTACACCGGTTTCTAAAGTTGTCGTTTTACTCAGTGGATACACATAATCCGACTGCAAAGTATATTCATTATTTTTTCCGGTATTGGCTCCATTGTTAATAATATCGGCAAGCATCACACCTGGATCGCCTGGATTAGCGATATACGGCTCTGGAAATATGATTCTATTGCTGAAATCGCTGGTATTTCTTCCGGTGGTTAGCTGTGCAGAAACACTAAACTCCTCTCCTTCTTTTTTACTTGTTTTTCTGTAATCGATATTCCAATCCAAATTATTGAATCCCATATCCATATCTCTGATATTTAAAGACGGGAAACCATTGGTTAACACGTTTGAGCTACCCGGACCACCATTAGAAAAACGATTGATCTTTACATTACTGCTGATGTTATGGTAGTTATTGAAATCATAATCTAGTCCAACGCTACCATTATAGCCTAAACGAGACCATTTTGAATAGCCCTCCTGCGAGGTCGTATTTATGCTGCCATCTGACGCAACAGACTGATTAAAAGAACGTACCAATGAATTCTGAGGATAAGCATGGTTTACACCAAGGCTTCCGGTAAGCGATAAACGGCCTGTTTTAGCGTTCAGGTTGAAGGCGCCATTGTTAGAGCGTGTACCTACCGAGGTGTTCACACTTCCACTGGTTCCTTCTGCTGACTTCTTTTTGGTGATGATATTGACGATACCGCCAGAACCTTCCGCATCATATTTTGCCGACGGACTGGTGATCACTTCCACACTTTTTATCTGCTCCGCAGGGATCATTTTTAAGGCATCTGCTACACTGTTGGCCATCGTACCAGATGGTTTCCCATTGATCAACACCCTTACCGCAGCACCTCTCATTTGAAGATTTCCATTGACATCTACGGATAACATCGGCACTTTACGCATCACATCGGTCGCATCGCCACCGGCATTGGTAATATCCTGCTCCGCATTGTATACAATCTTGTCTACTTTGTTTTCAATTAATGCGGCCTGACCGCTAATTTCTACTTCTTTCAGGTTGCTTGCCGTTGGACTCAGGTAAATCGTACCCATGCTTAAATCTGGTTTCTCGGGCGTGGTTTTTACCGTCATGACTTTTGTTTTGTAGCCCATAAATCCAATAGACAATTTATATTCTTCCGGACTGATGTTCGACAAGCTTAGTCTGCCACGTTCGTCGGTTACTGCCCCGTTTACAGATTTATTGTCTTTGTTTTTCATTAAGGATACCGTGGCGTAATCAATCGGTTTTTTGGTAACCGAATCCAGAATGACAGCCGTTATCCTTCCGGTAACCATTTTTTTAGCCGTCCCTCCGCCCATTGGAAACTGTGCATTTGCCCCAATCGTCAGGACCAGACCAAAAAATAAGAGTATAAGTTTTTTCATTTTAGTAGTATAATGTATAATAGCATAGGTTAACTGGTTAGCGGCGCGCTATCCGGTTTTTCAATTAGTCTAACGAAGGTATATATTGTTACAAGTCCGGGCCATAGATTTTAGACTTCTGGCAATAATTTTACGGTGAATTGCATTTATTGACCGGTGAAAAGAATTAATGACTACTATTGAGTAGAAAAACTCCTTTTAAAACGGATTTTGTAAATATTTTGTTCTAGCACAGATTGGCTAAAGAAGTTCTGGCTACAGGGCACATTCGCCGGTGCTACAGGGGTGCTGGTAGGGCCCTGATAGGCTTGAAGCCCCAGCATGGCCGGCTTAAAGCTTCCACAGTATTTTATATTCCCGGCATCATTTCAAATCAGTTCCAGATCTTTAGGTACAAAAAAGCTCCGGACTGATGGTCCGGAGCCTGAAATCAATGTATTTATGGATAAATCTATCTGCTCAAATTGACAGGCTAACCTGAAAACCTGTTTAGCTCACAATTTTTTAGATCACAATATTTACAATACGACCTTTCACGATAATCACCTTTTTAGGTGTTTTACCTTCCAGGTATTTTTGCACCTGCTCATCTGCCAATACGATCTCTTCAATCTCTTTAGGCTCTAAAGTCAGGCTTAAATTAAGGTTTAACCTTGTTTTACCGTTTACAGATACCGGATAAGAGAACTCATCTTCTACCATAAATGCAGGATTGAATTCCGGATATTTCGCATAAGATAAACTTCCTGCATCATTACCCAGATTTGTCCAAAGTTCTTCACAGATATGCGGTGCATACGGAGAAAGTACTACAACTAAATCTTCTAATACCTGACGGTTTTTACATTTCAACTCGGTTAATTCATTCACTGCAATCATGAAGCTGGATACAGAAGTGTTGAAAGAGAAACGTTCCACATCATCCTGAACCTTTTTAATGATTTTATGTAATGCTTTTAATTCTGCTTTTGAAGGCACAGAATCAGTTACATTGAATATCCATGCATCATTATGGAATAAACGCCAGAATTTGCGAAGGAATTTAAATACACCTTCAATTCCATTGGTATTCCAAGGTTTACTTTGCTCCAATGGTCCTAAGAACATTTCGTACATTCTCAAGGTATCGGCACCATAACTGGCGATCAATACATCAGGATTTACGACATTGAATTTAGATTTAGACATTTTCTCTACCTCTACACCACAGATATATTTTCCGCCTTCCAGGATAAACTCTGCAGCTGCAAATTCAGGTCTGAACAATTTAAACTGAGGGATATTCAGAATTTCATTTTCAACGATATTCACATCCACGTGTAGTGGAATAGTTTTATAGTCTTTTTTCAGTCCGTAAGAAACTAAAGTATTGGTTCCTTTGCCCTCTTCATCTACCACGCGGTAAACGAAGTTCGATCTGCCCTGGATCATGCCCTGGTTGATCAGCTTTTTGAACGGCTCCTCCACTTTTACATGTCCAAGATCTTTCAGGAATTTATTCCAGAAGCGACTGTACAATAAGTGTCCGGTTGCATGCTCAGATCCACCGATATACAAATCTACATCTTTCCAATATTCGATAGCTTCTTCTGAAGCAAAAGCATTTTTATTTTTAGCGTCCATGTAACGGTACCAGTACCAGCTGGAACCTGCCCAACCCGGCATGGTACTCAATTCATATTCGTATTGATTGTCGTAGCTCCAGTTTTCGGCTCTTGCCAATGGTGGCTCACCGCTTTCTGTTGGCAGATATTTATCAATTTCCGGAAGCAATAAAGGCAATTCTTCTTCCTGAATCAGGTATGGCAATCCGTTTTTGAAATAAACCGGAATTGGCTCACCCCAATAGCGTTGGCGACCAAAAATCGCATCACGCATACGGTAGTTGATTTTCGCTTTTCCTACACCTTCCGCTTCCAACCAGTTATTTAAGGTTTCAGTAGCTTCGGCATAAGTCATCCCGTTGATGAAACCAGAGTTGATATATTTACCTTCTTTAGTCGAATCTGCCTGAGTTTCGATGTCTTTCTGACCGTCCAAAATCTGTACGATTGGTAAGTTGAAATTGGTTGCAAATAACCAGTCGCGCTGATCACCGCTAGGTACGCCCATTACGGCACCCGTTCCATATCCTGCCAATACGTAATCTGCAATCCACAATTGTACGCGTTCGCCGCTTACCGGATTGATCACATATGTACCTGTAAATGCACCGGAAACGGTTTTTACATCGGCCATACGGTCTAATTCCGTTTTTTTCTTCGTTTGAGCGATGTATTTATTTACACCATCCAATTGTTCTGGTTTGGTTAAAGCAATCACTAATTCATGCTCTGGAGCCAATACCAGGTAGGAAACACCAAAAATAGTGTCTACACGGGTGGTAAATACTTCGATAAAGTCGGTGTTTATTCCGGTTAGGTCTGCTGCGCCTTCGATTTTAAAGCGAACGCTTGCGCCAACACTTTTACCGATCCAGTTACGCTGCATTTCTTTTACCGGTTCCGGCCAGTCGATGGTGTTTAAACCTTGCAACAATCGCTCTGCATAAGCAGAAATACGCATGCTCCACTGCATCATTTTCTTTTGCTCTACCGGATGGCCACCACGTTCTGAGTAACCACCGATCACTTCATCATTAGCCAATACCGTTCCCAATGCCGCGCACCAGTTCACAGTACTCTCTCTAAGATAAGTTAAGCGGTATTTTAACAGCTCTTCCTGTTTTTCTTCCGGGGTCATTGTGGCCCAGTCGCTAGGTAGGAAAGACTTAGTATCTTCATCGCAAACCGCTTTTACATCAGCGCTTCCCGAAGCATTAAATTTTTCTATTAAGGTGGTGATGTCTTCCGCACGATCCGTATCCTTGTTATACCAGGAATTGAAAAGTTGCATAAAGATCCACTGCGTCCATTTATAATATTCAGGATCACTGGTACGCACTTCTTTACTCCAATCAAAAGAGAAACCGATCTGATCCAGTTGTCTTCTGTAAGTATTGATGTTTACTTCCGTTGTTAATGCCGGATGTTGTCCTGTTTGAATCGCATATTGTTCTGCCGGTAAACCGAAGGAATCGTACCCCATCGGATGCAATACATTGTATCCTTTTAACCTTTTATATCTGGTAAATATATCGGAAGCAATATAACCGAGTGGGTGACCAACATGTAAACCTGCTCCTGATGGGTAAGGAAACATGTCGAGTACGTAAAATTTAGGTTTTACAGAATGATCTTCTGCTTTAAACGTTTGATTTTTAGCCCAAAACTCTTGCCACTTTTGTTCTATTTCTTTAAATTGATAATCCATTACAGCTATGCCTTATATATAGCGCGAAAATAAGGAAATAAAGGTTGGATCAGAAACCCTTTCTAAAATACTACATTCCAAACCTGCCGAATAGCAGGTGTTTTGGTGATTTATTCTCTGGTGCATTGTAGATACTGTGGTGTCCGGAAGCCAGAAAAGCAACTGTACAGGCAATCGCGACATACCATCCGCAGGAAATCCCGAAGAGTTCAAAAGCCATGATACAACAGGCAACCGGTGTTTTTGCTGCTCCGGCAAATACGGCTACAAAGCCCATTCCGGCAAGCAATCCGACCGGTAAGGGTAGGAAAACAGCTAGCGCACTACCCAATGTTGCGCCAATAAAAAACAATGGGGTCACCTCTCCGCCTTTAAATCCGGCAGCCAGGGTGATGGCGGTCAGCAGTATTTTAAACGCGAAATCCTGTGGTTGCGAAGCGGTTTGAAAAGCATCCACTATCACGGGGATTCCGAGTCCGATGTATTTAACAGTACCCAATAACAACACGACTCCAAGTACAATAAAACCCCCGATTACCTGACGAATAGGTTCATATTTCATCTTTTTGAAAACTTTAGCAAACAAATCAGTCAGCCTGACAAACGAAATTGCGGCAATACTAAAGGCCAATCCGGCCAAAATGCTGTAGAAAACACCCAGCATAGAAATTGGAGGGACAAGATTAATCTGGTAATGGGTATGTCCTACACCCCATAGGCTGGTCACATAAGCGCCGGTAAAAGCAGCGGCAATCGCCGGATAGATAGATTTTTGAGGGATTTTCCCCAATAATAAGACTTCAATTCCAAAAACAGCTCCTGCCCAAGGGGTGCCAAAAACGGAAGCAAATCCGGCACTTAATCCTGCGATGAGGAGAATTTTCCGGTCGGCCGGACGGAGTTGAAAAGGTCGGTGTAATTGGTCGGCAGTAGCGGCGGCCATTTGTAAGGCAGTGCCTTCTCTTCCTGCGGAACCTCCAAACAAATGCGTGACAATAGTACCAAATAGCACTAATGGTGTCATTTTAAATGGAATAATATCTTTAGGATTATGAATCGTGTCAAAAATCAGGTTGTTCCCTCTTACTACGGTTTTCCCTTTATGGTAATAGATCAGACCGATCAAAAATCCTGCTGCCGGTAGCAGATAAATGATTTGTGGATGTAGATCTCTGAAGTCTGTTGCTAAATTCAGGAGGGTTAAAAACAGGGCGGAAAGTGTTCCCGCAGCAGCGCCAACTAATAAACTGAGTATCGTCCATTTTAGTAAATAGCTGAGTATAGTATCATGGTTAAGAAATCGGGGTATCGCTTTAAAAAAACTGGTATTGCTTTCCGTCATAAATAAGCCCGGTAGTTTTCAAAAGAAAAGGGCTTAAAGCAAATATAAAAAAAGCTGCCCATATTCTTTTAGGAACAAAAGGGCAGCTCTTAGCTAATAGGGATGCTATTATCTGTGATCAGACTTTGTGATGATCTTTTACCTGGTTATTTTTTCGGATTTTAATTATCTACGCAGAGAATATTTTCTGGTTTCTTTTGGACTTGAGCCTTCTACTGTTGCCGTAAATTCAAAAGTACTCCCCGTAATGCTGTTCACCGAACTATGCAATACTTTACCAGAAAAGGACATATTGATATCATCAGTGGCTAAAACGGCATAAGATCCAAGGGAACGATCTGCACCAATATTTACATCTAGCTGGTCGTTCTCGTCATTACGGAATTCCATATAATCGGTTGGTAAACCTACATAGGTAGTTGCTGCTCCAGTGCCAATGGTGGTTTCAATTTTACTAACCAGCCATTTTCCTTCTATTTTCTTTTTTAAGCTGCCTGAATCTGCATCGTCTTTTTTACAACCAGTAGCAATTCCGGCAATCATAAATAGTAGCATGGTAACGAAAGTAAGTTGTTTTTTCATAGGGTGATTTGTTAATTTTAATTGGTTTAACGCAATGGGTTTGATTGATATTTATTTGGGCCCGGGCTTTGTCGGAGGCGTGGTTCTTTCGTCCCCTTCGATCGTCCGACAGCAAAAGAACGCTAAAAATCTTACTTTGGTACAAAAATGTTACACAAGTTTTCGCTAAAACGTAAAACTTTGGTTGAAAAACCCGGGCTAAAACCGACAGTTTTAAACTATTTTGCTCGATCAGACGTTGTAGTTTTGAAGATTAAAAAGGGATAAAGGCTATAATTTTAAATTAGTTGCTTATATTTTTTTATTTTCGCACAACATAAAAACACATACATGGAAGAATTTGAAGTTAGCGATGCTTCTAAGAAGACAAAAACCATTTATATCTCTACGATTTTCAGTATAGCTTTAGTGCTATTGATGCTGGGCATGTTGGGTTTAATTTTAGTACATGCTAAAAACCTTTCCAACTACGTTAAAGAAAATATCGTACTGAACATCATTGTAGACGAAGGCGCAAAAGAAGCGGACGTTTTAACTTTCCAAAAGGAGTTAAACGCCAATCCAGCCATCAAAAACACACAATATGTGAATAAAGAAATGGCAGCCAAGAACCTGACCACAGATCTGGGCGAAGATTTCGTGAACTTTTTAGGCTATAATCCCTTGCTTTCTACCGTAGATGTTTATTTGAAAGCAGATTATGCCAACAATAAAAGTATCGATGAGCTAAAAGCAAGTATTGCAAAAAATCCGGTGGTTAAAGAGGTGATATATCAGAGTTCTTTAATCGATATGGTCAATAAAAACATCAATACCATTGGTTTGATTATCCTTGCTTTTGCAGCGATCTTATTGATTATTTCTATTGCTTTGATCAACAATACCATCCGTTTGGCCATTTATTCGCAACGCTTCCTAATAAAAAGTATGCAATTGGTAGGCGCTACCAGAAACTTTATCCGCAAGCCTTTCATTTTGCTGGCCGCATTACATGGTTTAATCGCTGCATTTATTGCGATCTTAATCCTGTTGGGTATTTTATACTATGCGCAAAGAGAAATTCCTGAGATCATCATTCTAAGAAATTATACAGAATTTGGTATTGTATTACTAAGCCTTGTAGGTATTGGTATCTTCATTACAGCCATCAGCACTGCCTTTGCAGTGAGCAAATATTTACGTTTAAAAATTTACGACCTTTATAACTAATGACTGAGAAAAAAACAGCTCCTGTAAATCAGGATAGCAAATCTGAACTTGTTTTTACAAAAAAGAACTACCAATTGCTTTTGATCAGCATTGCGATTGTAGTATTGGGATTCATCTTAATGATGGGTACTACTGATATTTACGACTTCAGAAAAACCACGCTTGCACCAATGACTGTGCTGTTTGGATTTGCCTTTGGAGTTTATGCTATTCTTAAAAAATAACCCGCCTACATGAACTATTTACAGGCTTTTATCCTCGCTATTATAGAGGGGTTAACGGAGTTTTTGCCAGTTTCTTCTACCGGTCATATGGTGATTGCAAGTGCAGTCATGGGAATTGGAAATGATGAATTTGTGAAATTATTTGAAATTGCGATACAACTGGGTGCGATTCTGGCCGTTGTTGTGTTGTATTGGAAGAAGTTTTTTGACTTTAGCAAATGGCAGTTTTATGTGAAATTGCTGATTGCCGTGATTCCTGCTTTAGGTTTCGGCTATTTGTTGAATGATTTTATTGATGATAAATTAGGTAGTCCGGTGTTTATTGCTGTGATCTTGTTATTGGGTGGTATTGTATTGCTCTTCATCGACAAAATGTTCAAAAATCCGACAATCCATCATGAAGCGGAGATTACCAATATGTCGGCCTTTAAAATTGGATGTTTCCAGGTATTGGCTGTCGTGTTTCCAGGGTTAAGCAGAAGTGCAGCCACCATTATCGGCGGTATGCAACAGAAATTAACCAGACATGCTGCTGCAGAATTTTCCTTCTTTTTAGCCGTACCTACCATGTGTGCTGCAACAGGTTATAAGCTTTTAAAAGGCGCACACCTGCTAAATGGAGAAAATATCAAGCTATTGCTTTTTGGAAACCTGATCGCTTTTGTGGTCGCCATCATTGCCATTAAATCATTTATCGGATTTTTATCAAAACATGGCTTCCGTGTTTTTGGTTATTACAGAATCGTGATCGGTGTGGTGATTCTTGCACTTTATTTCGCAGGCATCGACCTGGCGGTATAAATCCGGATCAACCAAACAAAATATTACAAAGAAAACGTATTAAATATAGCGTGTATTGCAATGACAGAGAGTGAAAATAACTTAAATACGAAGACCTTTCCAGACTTTAATTTTGCTGAAGGTGAATTGTTACTCATCAATAAGCCTTATCAATGGACCAGCTTTGATGTAGTTGGAAAAATCAGAAACTCGCTAAAACCTTTAAAAGTTAAGGTGGGTCATGCTGGTACTTTGGATCCTTTGGCCACTGGATTACTGATCCTTTGTACGGGAAAATTAACCAAGCAAATTGATACTTTTCAGGCGGAAGAAAAAGAATATACAGGAACAATGATCCTGGGTGCTTCTACTCCTTCTTTCGATATGGAAACCGTTGTGGATCAGGAATATCCTTTAGATGGGTTAACTGAGGAAGCAATTTATGCGGCTACAGCTCCTTTTACAGGTGATATCCAACAATACCCACCGGCACATTCTGCCGTAAAAGTAAATGGTGAACGTTTGTATGTAAAAGCCCGCCGTGGAGAAGATCCTGAACTTCGTTTGCGTTTTGTGTCGGTTCCGGTTTTCGAAATCACACGTATTGCGCTTCCCGAAGTTGATTTCAGAATTGTCTGTAGTAAGGGAACTTACATCAGGTCACTGATCTCTGATTTTGGAAAACATCTAAACAATGGTGCTTACCTTTCTGTTTTAACCCGTACCCGTAGTGGGAATTTCTCTTTAGAAAACGCGTATGAAGTGGCAGATTTAGTAGCTCACCTGCGTAGTAAAAAAGAATTACCGGCCGCTACTGAAGCGCCTCAAATATAATATGTGATGCAAAGCCATTTTAAAAGTAAGAATGCAAGGTCTATCAAAGACTTCTTATTGATTACTTGTGGCGTGGTATCTGCCTGTTTCGGCTTGAAAAGCTTTTTGATCCCCAGCGGTTTTATCGATGGTGGTGTCACAGGTATTTCTCTTTTGATCAGTACGCTGACCGGTTGGAAACTCTCCTACCTGATCGTACTGATCAATGTTCCTTTTATTATTCTCGGATACAAGCAAATTGGAAAAGCATTTGCCTTTAAAACTGCCCTGGCAATTACCGCCCTGGCTATTTTTCTGGTGGTCCTTCCTTTTAAATCTGTAACCCATGTGCCGCTACTGATCGCATTTTTTGGCGGCTTCTTTCTTGGTGGCGGGATTGGTCTGGCCATGCGTGGCGGTTGTGTGATTGATGGTACAGAGGTTCTGGCCTTATACATCAGTAGAAAAAGCATGCTCACCGTTGGCAATATCATCCTCGCATTGAATATCGTGATCTTTTCTTTTGCCGCGATATTTCTGGGTATGGAAACTGCCATGTACGCGATTTTAACGTACCTATCTGCCACAAATACCATTGATTTCGTCGTGAATGGTCTGGAGCAATATACCGGGGTAACGATCATTTCTGATAAGAGTGATGAGATTAAAGAATACATTATTGATACGATGAAACGCGGGGTAACCATTTATAAAGGTGAAGGCGGTTATGGGGTAAAAAAAGAAATTGATATTCTGTATACAGTACTGACCAAACTGGAAATGGGGAAATTGCAAACGGAAATCAGAAACATTGATCCGGATGCTTTTGTGGTCCAGCAACAGATTGCGGATATTAAAGGAGGTGTAGTATTGAAACGCCAGGCCATACATTAAGGAGTAAAACTGTGGCATCAATAAAAGAAACCTAATCAACAATAAAATAAACCTGCAGCAACAATAACAATCATAAAACAAGCTGATGAAAACATACCACCATCTTTCTGAGTTTAAAAAATTAGACAATGCCGTTGCTACCATAGGAACTTTCGACGGGGTACATTACGGGCATCAGAAGATCATCAAAAGACTTTGTGAACTGGCAAAATCTACCGGTGGCGAGAGTGTGATCCTGACCTTTTTCCCGCATCCAAGAATGATCATCGATCCTGAGAACCAGGATTTGAAACTGATCAATACCATAGAAGAAAAAATAAAGATACTGGAAGGATTAGGCGTAGATCATTTGATCATCACTCCTTTCACCAGAGACTTTTCTAACCTTAATCCTGCCGACTATATTAAAAACATCCTGGTGGACACGATAGGCATCAAACAACTAATTGTAGGTTACGACCACCGCTTTGGCAAAGACCGTAAAGGTGGCATGCAGGAACTCGAAATGTTGTCCAAACAATTCGATTATAAAATTGAAGAAATCGCAGAACAGGATGTAGATGATGTAGGTGTAAGCTCTACAAAAATCAGAAAAGCATTGCTGAATGGTGAAGTGGCCCTGGCCGCAAATTATCTTGGCTATAATTTTTCTATCCATGGCCGGGTAATTAAAGGCGATAAAATTGGTCGTACAATAGGTTTTCCTACCGCCAATATTTTTCTGGAAGAGACTTATAAACTGATTCCTTCGGATGGCATTTATGCCGTTACCATTGATATGGGCAGCGAATCTTATAAAGGAATGGCCTATATCGGGCAACGTCCAACGATTAACGGCATGACCAGAAATATTGAAGTGAACATTTTCGACTTTAATAAAGAGATCTACGGCCAGTATATCACCATGACTTTCCTGGAGTTTTTACGTCATGATGTGAAATTTACTGGTTTGGAAACACTTAAAATCCAGCTTCATCAAGATAAGCTAGATACACTCGCTTACTTCGAAAAAAAGAAGTAAGCGGCAGTTTAAAAGCCTTTTTATTGGGTAAAAAGGCTTTTTTTTGCTATATTTACCTCAATGAGGCTTTTATTATCTGCTATATTTTTCTTTTTCAGCCAGGTAATTTCCTTGCAAACCGCACAGGGAAAAGGTGTAGATCAGGTAAACCCTTATGTGAGCAAATCTAATTTCAGCACCAAAAAGCATTACCTCAACCCGCTGTCTAAAGACCGGACTTCTTTAAAAAAGGCGTTTTTAGAAGACCTTACCTATATCAATCACCAAACACAAAAGCATTCCATTAATCCCTGGTTCTTTCTAAGAAGCACGGATAAAGCTTTGTATATCCCCCTGGTGGTCATCAGGACTTATCATGTATTTCAGAATTTTGGATATTCATATATTTTCAATTTTCTATATCCTAAACATGTTTTTTGGTAGTTGAAAATCATCGAAATCTCATCGATATTATTTCATAACTTTAAAAAAACACATTTTCTATGATACATTTACCCGTATTAATCACCGACTTAGGTTTAATACTTGCCGCAGCTGCGATCACTACCCTTTTATTTAAAAAAATTAAACAACCACTAGTTCTGGGTTATATCCTTGCCGGTTTATTGGTTGGCCCACATATTAACTTTATTCCCACCGTTACCGACAATGCCAGCATCACCATCTGGGCGGAAATTGGTGTTATCTTTTTACTTTTTAGCTTAGGACTGGAGTTCAGTTTCAAGAAACTGGTCAAGGTTGGTGGTTCTGCCTCCATTACCGCCATTGTAGAGGTGGTGTTTATGTTGCTGATCGGCTTTGCCGCTGGTATGGCCATGGGCTGGTCTACAATGGACAGTGTCTTTCTTGGTGGTATCCTTTCTGTTTCTTCTACAACGATCATTATACGTGCTTTTGAAGAGCTTGGCGTGAAACATAAAAAGTTCGCCGGACTGGTTTTCGGAGTTCTGATTGTAGAGGATTTAGTTGCCATCTTGTTATTGGTATTGTTATCTACCCTTGCCGTAAGCCAGCAATTTGCCGGTGCCGACATGCTGATCTCTATTTTAAAACTAGGTTTCTTCCTGATTTTATGGTTCATTGGTGGTATTTTCTTAGTCCCGACTTTCCTGAAAGCAACTAAGAAACTGATGAATGATGAGACTATGCTGATCGTATCCATCGCTTTGTGTTTATTAATGGTGCTATTGGCCGTTAAAGTAGGTTTCTCCCCTGCCCTTGGTGCCTTTATCATGGGTTCCATCTTAGCAGAAACCACGCAGGCTGAACGTATAGAACACCTGACGAAATCAGTAAAAGATCTTTTTGCAGCGATATTTTTCGTGTCTGTAGGGATGATGATCAATCCAAGTATTCTGATTGATTATGCTGTTCCGATTTTAGTAATTACCGTAGCCACAATTCTAGGGAAATTCCTGAGTTCTGGTATGGGCGCGCTGCTTTCTGGTCAGCCACTAAAAACTTCTGTGCAAACGGGCTTGAGTCTGGCGCAAATCGGAGAGTTTTCATTTATTATCGCCACGCTTGGCCTGACGCTTAAAGTGACGAGTGATTTCCTTTACCCGATCGCCGTAGCAGTATCTGCCATTACGACCTTTACAACACCTTATTTAATACAGGCTTCTGAACCTTTTTACAATTTCCTGGAACGAACGCTGCCTAAGAAATGGGTCGAAGCCATCAATAGATACAGTACCAGTACCGCGGGTATTACGACCATGAGCGACTGGAAAGTCCTGTTGAAGTCTTATACTTTCAATCTGATCATTCACTCTGTGATTATTATTGCCATCGTTTTTCTGGGTTCAAAATACCTGCAACCTTTTATTACGGAAAACATCATCAATGGTCACAATGGAATTATCATCAGTTTAATCCTGACTTTAATCATCATGACGCCTTTCTTATGGGCATTGGCCATCCGTAAAATAGAGAAAAAAGCTTATTCTCATTTATGGTTGAATAAAAAATATACACGTGGCCCATTGGTGGCTTTAGAGGTTCTGAGGATTTCATTAGCCTTGTTCTTTGTGGGCTTCCTGATTTATCAGTTCTACAGCAACTGGATCGCCGTGATAGTCGCAATTGCCTTGATTATCCTGGGTATGTTCATCTTCTCCAGAAAACTACAAGGCTTCTATAATAAGATGGAAAGTAGGTTCCTGTTGAACCTTAATGCCCGTGAAAAGCAAAACGAACAACCGGAAATTCTGCCCTGGGATACGCACCTTGCGGAATTAATGGTGGCTCCGGAATCAGAACTGGTCGGCAAAACATTGATTGATTTGTCTATCCGGGAGAAATATGGGGTCAATATCGCACTCATTGAACGTGGAAAAATCATGATTCCTACGCCAGGTAGGGATGAAAGGTTATACCCGAATGACAAGGTTTTAGTGATCGGTACGGATGATCAGCTGGCCGCAATCAAACCTTTATTTGAAGGGATGAAAGAGGAGTTACTGGACGAATCGAATTTCCCTAAAAAAGATATGACACTGCAAAAGATTGTCATCACCAGCAGTTCTCCGGTTTATGGACAGAGTATCCGAAGCTCCGGAATCAGAGAAAAAACGCAGGGACTGGTTGTTGGTGTCGAGAGAAAAGGAGAAAGGATTTTAAATCCGGATTCAAACCTGGTCTTTGAAAATGAAGATATTGTCTGGATTGTAGGGAATAGCAAGAAGGTTCCGGAGTTATTCAGTTAATAAGGAAACCTCCAAAATTTTATATTGCCCCCAAAATTGAGTTTTTGGGGGTATTTTTATGGGACAGTATTTTGCAGCTATAGCTTTATTAGCTTAATTTAGCCTGAGACTCTTAACCGCCTTAATACATTTTAATGAAAATAGATTCCGAAAAAAGTGAGTTTTTAGAGGAGATGCTGGAGCATTGGCAGGAACAAAAGTTGCTGAGTCCGGCTGATGTAGAAAGGTTACGCAACAGTTATGAAACGAAACATTTTGACTGGAGAAGGTTAGCGCAATACTCATTTTGGATTGCCATGGCCTGTGGAGTCATCTCCCTGGGCGCATTATTGGTAGACAATTTCGTGCTCCGCTACCTCGAAAGCCTATATAATACTTCTGATGGCGTCATCAGTCTCATTTCTGCAATTGCTGCAGGTTATCTTTATTTTCTTAGTTTCAAAAGAAAAAAGACAAAGTCTCATCAGGTATTTAGCAATGAGGCCCTGGTTTTTTCTGCGGTCATGCTCACCGCCAATTCGATTGCTTATTTAGGAAAAGCAATTCAGGCTGGTGGTACGCACTTTTCCCTGTTACTGCTACTCGCCGTGTTCATTTATGGTATTCTGGCTTACTTTTTTCAATCGAGGCTCATCTGGGCCTTTATGTTGATTTCCCTCGGTGCCTGGTTCGGAACAGAAAGTGGCTACCTATCCAGAGGAAACTGGTATTTTATCGGCATGAACTACCCTTTGCGCTTTGTGTGCTTTGGCTTGGTATTAACCGCGCTTTCTTTCCTGATGAAAGGTTCTTCAGCTAAAGCAGAAAATTCTCTAAGAAATTTCGGGCACTTTTTCCAGATTACCTATATCATAGGAATGATGTACCTGTTTTTCTCCCTCTGGTTGCTTTCTGTTTTTGGAAATTTCGGAACCTTAGCGGAATGGTATACCGTAAAACAAATCAGCCTGTTCTTCTGGGCCATCATTTCTGCGGTAGCCTGCGTAATCAGTATATTTATTGGTTTAAAATACCGCGATGATATTGCCAGAGAATTTGGCATCACTTTTCTTTTCATCAATCTTTATACCCGCTATTTTGAATACTTCTGG
This sequence comes from Pedobacter gandavensis, assembly GCF_032677645.1. GTDB lineage: Bacteria > Bacteroidota > Bacteroidia > Sphingobacteriales > Sphingobacteriaceae > Pedobacter > Pedobacter gandavensis_A. The sequence continues at coordinate 276,834 of NZ_JAVTSB010000009.1, forward strand.
GACAGCTGGCATAAAGCACTTTTCTTTTGCGTGCTTGCTGCCTCCTTCTGGATCATCGGAAGAAAGGCTGAAAAGATATGGAACCTGGAGTTTTTAAAACAATAGGCGCGTCAAATGATACGCATCCGATCCGCAGAACACCTGTTTTGTTTTCTGCGGTCTTATTTGATGGCCGTAGCTATTATTTAAACCCGTAGATATAGATGATTTTAACAATATGGTAAGCCGATAGCGCAAAGAATAACAAGGCAATCCCTTTGTTCACCACATAGCTACTTAAAGTGAATTTCTCTTGAATATACTGTGCAAAACGCGCAAAACCATATAAAGCTAGCGCAGCTCCGATCCCTGATCCTATGCTGAAAATCGTTAAAGAAAGGTAACCAATGTCGATCCACTCTTTAGAAATCAGATAAGTTCCCACAAATAACCAATATGGAATTTGCATCGGATTAACCACTCCCAACAACATTCCATATTTTATACTGTCTTTTTTTGAATAATCGGCCTTAGGCATTTCTTTTCTGGATCTCCAGGTGATAACTCCCAGAATGCCAAACATAAAGACCATGAGTACATCAATAATACTCCCTAACTGAATTTCACTGGAAAGCCACTGCACAAATCTCATCACCCCAAAAGTGAAAAGTATTTCTATCGCAGAGAAGGCACCTATAAAATAAAGTGCCTGCCTGATTCCCCGGGTAATCGTGATTTGAACGACGGTAAGGTTGATATTTCCAGGAGGAATATATCCGACCATGTTCAAAATTATCCCCAAAAACAGTGTTAAAAATAGCATGCGCGAAGATACAATTATTTCATGTGTGCGGCTAAATACTTAGCAGTATATGATGAATTAGCGGAAACCAGGTCTTCTGGTGTACCCTCAAAAACAACATTACCACCTTTATCGCCACCCTCCGGACCAATGTCAATGATCCAATCTGCCGATTTAATCATATCCATATTGTGCTCGATGACCAGAATCGTATTCCCTTGTTCTATCAGTGTATTTAACGCAATCAGGAGTTTCTTAATGTCGTGGAAATGCAGCCCCGTAGTTGGCTCATCAAAGATGAATAAGGTCTTGTTTGCATTGTTTCCTTTGATCAAAAATGAAGCTAGTTTGATACGCTGCGCTTCTCCACCAGATAAGGTATTTGACGATTGTCCCAGATGAACATAGCCCAAACCAACATCCACTAAGGGCTGTAATTTGGTTAAGATTTTAGGTTCTCCTTTGAAAAACGCGACCGCCTCATCAATGGTCATGTCCAGGATATCCGCTACGTTTTTCTCATTATAGGTGATATCAAGTACTTGTTGTTTAAACCTTCTGCCACCACAAGCTTCGCAAGGAAGATAGATGTCGGCCATAAATTGCATTTCAATCTTCACTTCCCCTTCTCCCTGACAAACATCGCAACGGCCACCTTCTACGTTGAAAGAGAAGGCCGCAGGCTTTAATCCGGCAGCTTTTGAAGCAGGTAAGGCTGAAAACAACGCTCTTACGTCATCCCAGGCTTTCACATAGGTGACAGGGTTAGATCTGGACGATCTTCCAATCGGATTCTGATCTACCATTTCTACCTGGCTCACCAATTCGTAATCGCCATAAATCCCATCATAAGCACCGGTTTGCTCCCCAGCATAATTGCCGATCGCTTTTTGTAATGCCGGGTAAAGAATCTTTTTGATTAAACTGGTTTTTCCACTTCCCGAAACGCCACTCACTACCGTAAAAACGCCTAAAGGAAATTTAACATCAATGTTTTTAAGGTTGTTTTCCCTCGCACCTTTGATCAGTACATGGTCTTTCCATGCCCTTCTATGGGTAGGAATCGCTATCTTTTCTGCTCCGGAAAGGTAACGGCCGGTCAGACTGTTTTTATCTTTTATAATCTCTTTATAGGTGCCGCTGAAAACCAAATGACCACCATGAGTACCCGCCTCCGGACCTATATCTATAATATGGTCGGCTGCTTTCATCATTTCTTCTTCATGTTCTACCACCAAAACAGTGTTTCCAACATTTCTTAAGGAAAGTAATACTTCGATCAGCTTATTGGTATCTCTTGGGTGTAAACCGATACTAGGCTCATCCAAAACATAAATAGAACCTACTAAGCTACTTCCTAAGGAAGTGGCAAGGTTGATTCTTTGCGATTCTCCACCAGACAAGGTGTTAGACAGGCGGTTTAAAGTCAGGTAACCTAAACCTACGTTGTTCAGGAACAACACGCGGTTCACGATCTCCGCCAATAGTCTTTTTGCAATCTTCGCATCATTTGAGGACAGTTCCAGTTGATTGAAAAAGTCAAGGATTGTTTCCAAAGGCATCAATACCACATCAATAATTGATCTGTCGTTGATTTTTACATAGGATGCATCTTTGCGTAGTCTGGAACCTTTACAGTCCGGACATACCGTCTTGCCACGATATCTGGACAACATAACGCGGTATTGAATTTTAAAAGCCTGTGCTTCTAATTCTTTAAAAAAGGCATCTAATCCGCCGAAATACTTGTTTCCGGTCCATATTAATTGTCGCTGTTCTTCCGAAAGCTCATTAAAAGGACGGTGTATAGGGAAATTAAATTTATCTGCGCTTTTGATCAGTTTGTTCAACCATTCGCGCATTTTTTCTCCACGCCATGGCGCGATTGCATTGTCATATAAACTCTTGCTCTTATCAGGAATCACTAAATCCTCATCAATCCCAACCACATTTCCGTAACCTTCACACCTTTTACATGCCCCATAAGGGTTGTTAAAGCTGAAGAAATTAGGCGTAGGCTCGTCGAAACGGATGCCGTCAAGCTCAAAACGATCACAAAAATGATTCGATTTACCGTCATGCTCTACGTATAAATCGCCTTTTCCTTCGAAAAACGCAGTTTGTACGGAATCAGCAATGCGACTCAAAGTTTCTTCATCTGTGCTCACTACAATCCTGTCGATCAAAATCCTCACCGTCTCCGAATCCGACAGTTCAAAATCTTCAAATGAAGCATCTTCTAACACGCCTTCGATTTTCAAAATCTCTCCTTTATAGAAAATTCTTAGAAAACCTTTTTGAAGTAATACCGCCAGCTCTTCTTTAATAGACCTGTTGTTGTGTGGAAACAAAGGACAGAAAATCGTTACCGCGCTATCTGGTTCTAAGCCCGAAATAAAATCTACCACCGTGCTAACCGTATCTTTTTTCACGATTTCGCCGGATACCGGTGAAAATGTTTTGCCTATTCTGGAAAACAATAATTTCAGATAATCGTAAATTTCTGTAGAAGTGCCTACTGTAGACCGCGGATTTGAAGTGATCACCTTTTGCTCAATAGCAATTGCAGGTGCTATTCCTTTAATATAATCCACATCCGGTTTGTTCATCCGCCCCATAAACTGACGGGCATAAGAAGATAAACTTTCTACATAACGCCTTTGCCCTTCGGCATATAGCGTATCAAAAGCTAAGGAAGATTTTCCTGAGCCCGACATTCCGGTGATGACCACCAGTTTATTTTTTGGGATTGCAACGTCTATATTCTTTAAATTATGGACTCTGGCACCCTTTATGATTATATGTTGATGTGGATCTTTATCGATTTCGTTATTCATTGACTTCTGGATAGAATACTGCTAAGTTAACCCAAAAAAAGCAATATTGCCATTTTTGAGATCATGCAAAAATAAGGTCCTTCATCCGGTTTTATTTTTTTTTAACAGTTTTTCTATTGGATTCTAATAAAAAAATGGTTCTTTTGGGGAAGTAACAGACAAACTAAACCACTAACTAACAGGAGAAAGATATCGATTAAAACATCTACTAAGTATTTTATAGCAATTAGCAGGGAACTTATTAGTACGGATACTCCTATGAAATTAGAATTATATAGTGATCAGGACTTGGTGAAGTCATATTTGACCGGTGAAGAATCGGTTTTAGAAGAACTTCTCAAAAGACACAAGTCAAAAATATACACCTCCATCTATCTTTTAGTAAAAGATCAATACCTCGCAGAGGATATTTTTCAGGATGCTTTTATTAAAGTGATCAATACGCTCCGATCTGGTCGTTACAATGAAGAAGGTAAATTCTTACCTTGGGTAATGCGAATTGCGCATAATCTGGTCATCGATTATTTTAGACGTGAAAAACGAGCACCGGTTATTACCAGTGCCGATGGCACAGATATCTTTAACTTACTTCAGATTCATGAAGAAAGTGCAGAAGAAAAAATGCTGAGAGAACAAACACATTATGACCTTCGCGCTATGATCCACTTATTGCCGGAGGATCAGAAAGAAGTGCTCATCATGCGTCATTATGCCGATCTCAGCTTTAAAGAAATCGCAGACCTTACTGAAGTAAGTATCAATACCGCATTAGGTAGAATGCGATACGCTTTAAGCAACCTTAGAAAAATGATGAAAGTAAAAGAAGTTTCCTGATTTTTTAAACAGGAACGTATATAGGTATTTCCTCTGGTGACTAAATACGGTGACCAAAGGAAATATCTTAATTTATTTTGATGACAAGGCCATCCGCCAGGATTGCCAGGCAACTAGTTGGAATTTCAGAACAATTTATTGGTTTGCAAAACAGTTCATTGAATTTGCAAAGGAGTTCCCTGGGATTACAAGCCAGTTTATCGAAATCTCAAGCCTTAACTTTAAGCTGCAAATCTCTTTCTTAAGATTTAAGACCAGGTTCTTCAGGTTACAGGCAAATTATAAAGAGATACTTGTTTGATTTAGGCGGACGATTAGCGCGCTAATCTCGCCATAATTCCCGCTTTAAACAGGCAATAATGGTCATCTTAACCTGCAGGATCCAAGAGTATAAAACATGCAACAAACTAGTTACACAAAATGTAGTTTAGGTTAAAATAAATGTATAACAATAACGTTTCTATTAGTGAACGAACATTTATTGTTGCTTATGATGGAAACCTTTACTTCACTTAACAAGTTAAATTGCTTATTGCAAAAGCAGGAAAAACCTGCAGCAGATGCAGTTATAGAAATCGACATGATGTTTTATGACCAAATCAGGCCACAACTGGATGCTTTAAGAAAAAATCCTTCCGATGAAACCATCGCGAAAATTTTAGCCTACTCCAGAGCCAGGTAATTTAAAAACGAATTGAAGCTGTCAGTCCTACTGGCAGCTTTTTCCTTTTAAAGGATTTCTATTCAAATTCTCATTGTTTTTGAGAACGTTACGGATTTTCAATTCATTTTATTGGATTATTTTATAGGATAGATGCGTTACTTCGTACTGCATATCGCAATTCTGCAGTTGACCACGCTGTTTTCTTTGTAATGCCTGTCTCTATCATGTACCCAGGCTCCAGCTTCCCCTTTGCGACTTTGTGATTTATCACCAAAAGGCAAAATTTGTCCAGCTCCCGATTTTTCCTGAGGAATTATTAAACCTTCCTAAGTTCTTCTCGTTATATTTGTCCATGCTCAAGAAAGACCGGTACAAACTTTTTGTAGAACACTTTGCAGCCAAACAGCCAGATGCTGAAACGGAACTGCATTATAATAATCCATACCAATTATTAGTAGCCGTAATTCTCTCCGCGCAATGCACGGATAAACGAATCAATCAGGTAACACCTGCGCTTTTTCAACGTTTCCCGAATGCAAAAGCACTTTCTGAAGTAACTCCTGATATTGTTTTTGATTACATCAGAAGCGTGAGCTACCCAAATAATAAAGCAAAACATCTGGTAGGAATGGCTCAAATGTTATTGAATGACTTTAATGATGTGGTTCCTTCTGATATTGATCAATTGCAAAAGATGCCTGGTGTAGGTAGGAAAACGGCAAATGTGATCGCCTCTGTAATTTATAATGCACCAGCAATGGCCGTAGATACCCATGTTTTCAGGGTCTCCAGAAGAATAGGCTTGTCCGCAGGTAAAACACCACTCGCTGTAGAAAAAGATCTGGTAAAAAGCTTACCTGAACATACCATTCATGTAGCCCACCATTGGTTAATTCTACACGGCAGGTATGTTTGTCTGGCAAGATCACCTAAATGTAGCATTTGTGAAATCACCAATATTTGTAAATATTTTCAACAAAACAATAAAAAAACTAAAATAATTAGCCCACTGGAGGCCTAAGCAAATAATAATTATTTTATTACTTGTTTTACATTAAACAATCGCTATCTTTGCTAAGATAATTAGCATGTAAGTAAAGTTATTTGTTCTTCCAACGGTAATATTTTATCTTACTCCCAGAATTTAACAATATGAGCGTAAACGCAGACAAATTAAAAGCATTACAACTTACTTTAGATAAGTTAGAAAAGTCTTATGGTAAGGGTACCGTAATGAAATTAGGCGACAATGCTGTAGAGCCTATTGAATCTATTTCTACAGGATCTATCAGTTTAGACATTGCTTTAGGCATTGGTGGTGTTCCAAAAGGAAGAGTAATAGAAATTTACGGTCCTGAATCTTCTGGTAAAACAACTTTAGCAACACATATTATTGCTGAAGCGCAGAAAAAAGGCGGAATTGCAGCTTTTATCGATGCAGAACATGCTTTTGATAAAAACTATGCAAAGAAATTAGGTGTTGACGTTGACAATCTATTGATCTCTCAACCAGATAATGGTGAGCAGGCCTTAGAAATTGCTGATAACCTGATCCGATCAGGTGCTATTGATGTAATTGTGATTGACTCCGTTGCTGCATTGGTTCCAAAAGCAGAAATTGAAGGTGAAATGGGTGATTCTAAAATGGGATTACAAGCACGTTTAATGTCTCAGGCATTGCGTAAACTAACCGGAACAATTGCTAAAACAGGATGTTGCTGTATCTTCATTAACCAATTACGTGAAAAAATTGGGGTAATGTTCGGTAACCCGGAAACAACTACTGGTGGTAATGCATTGAAATTCTACGCGTCAGTACGTTTAGATATCCGCAGAACTTCTCAAATTAAAGATTCTGACGAAGTTTCTGGAAACAGAGTGAAAGTTAAAATCGTGAAAAATAAAGTTGCTCCACCTTTCCGAATTGCTGAATTCGACATTATGTTCGGTGAAGGTATTTCAAAAGTAGGTGAGATCATCGACTTAGGTGTTGATTTCAATATCATCAAAAAAGCAGGTTCATGGTTCTCTTACGGAGAAACGAAACTTGGTCAGGGTAGAGATGCAGTAAAACAACTATTATTGGATAACCCGGAACTTTCTGAAGAAATTGAAGCTAAAATCAGAGCTGAAGTTACAGGCGAAAAGCTGGAAGAACTTCCAATACAAGCATAATATTAACCCAGTCAGGGTTAGGATAACAAAAAAGGGCGATCAATTTGATCGCCCTTTTTTGTTATCTATAGCTGAATCTATTAAATTATAGACCGTCAAATTCTTATTGAAGCTTCATATATTTTGCGTCAACATAAATGGCGACGATAATGGCCACAATAATTGCCGCAATCAAAACGGCTAAACCAAGATAATTTTTTTGTTTATCCTGCTTTACCAACCATATGATAAAAATGATGAAGGGAATCAGCATTAAGCCGAAAAAAATAAAACTCGTAGCACTCATAATTAGCTGTTCTTATATTAAAAATTCATCCTGGACATTGGAGCAACATCCTGTTCCACAAAATCTGCATTCAAATACTTCTGATAGCCCGCAATAGCAATCATTGCCGCATTATCCGTGCAATATTCAAAAGCAGGGATATAAACATTCCAACCTAAGTCCAGAGCTGTTTTTTGCAACGTATCCCGTAAACCACTATTTGCAGAAACTCCTCCGGCAATTGCAATCTCCTTAATTCCATATTGCTTTGCCGCTTTCTTCAATTTGTTCATTAAAATCTGAACAATGCTGTGTTGAACCGAAGCGCAAATATCATCTAAATGTTCCGATATAAAGTCCGGATTCTCCTTTTCTTGCTTTCGGATGAAATATAAGATGGAGGTTTTAAACCCACTGAAACTGTAATCCAAATCTTTGATCTGAGGTTCGCCAAATTTAAAAGCTAATGGATTTCCGGATTTTGCATGAAGATCTATCAAAGGTCCACCTGGATAGGGAAGATTTAATATTTTCGCAGTTTTGTCAAACGCTTCACCAGCTGCATCATCCAGGGTCTCCCCCACAATTTCCATATCAAAGTAATCCTTCACCAGCACAATTTGAGTGTGTCCGCCAGAAACGGTCAAACATAAAAAAGGAAATGATGGTTTAGGATCTTCAATAAAATGCGCCAAAATATGCGCATGCATATGATTTACCGCAATTAAAGGTAAATCCAGAGCCAGCGCGAATGATTTCGCAAAGGAAACTCCAACCAGCAAGGAGCCTAATAAACCGGGGCCACGTGTAAAAGCGACACCATTTAGTTCCTTTTTGTCTACATTAGCATCAATTAAGGCTTGCTGTATAACAGGGACAATGTTTTGTTGATGTACCCTTGAAGCAAGCTCAGGGATTACACCACCATAATTTTCATGAATTGTTTGGTTTGCAATAACATTGGCAGTAATTTTGCCGTTGTTACAAATAGCAACCGAAGTTTCATCACAAGAAGATTCTATAGCGAGTATTATTGGCACAATGATTATTATTAAGCTACAAAACTATTAAAAAACTATTAAAAATACTTCTTTGGTTTGTTGCATCAGTGTTATTACTAGTTGCGATTCTATTATTCGCGCTTCAATTCAAGCCTGTGCAGACTTTTGTCGCAAAAAAAGCTGCCGATTATTTATCAAAAGAACTCAATACAACCATATCCTTATCAGGAATTTACATAAAACCATTTAAATCTCTTGTTTTAGAGAACTTACTTGTACTCGATAAACAAAAGGATACGCTGTTAAATACACCCAAATTTTTAGTAGATCTAAATCAGCTTTCTTTAGAAAAAAGAATTGTTGACATCAATACTGTACAACTGAATAACGGAACCTTCTTTCTTAAAACATATAAAGATGGATCTACTAACTTAGATTTCATTATCGATTATTTTGATTCAGGAACTCCTTCCGTTAAAAAGAAGAAGCCTTACAAAGTTACTTTCGACCGGGTTATCCTAAATAACTTCGGTTTTAAATATAAAAACTACAAGTATGACAACCAGGTGAAAGGTGTCGATTTTGAAGATGTACAGCTCAGTAACCTAAATGGTATCCTTGAAAAATTAAACACAACGGATCACATCCTTCAGGCAGAAATCAAAAACCTGACATTTAAAGAAAAGAGTGGCTTTTATCTTAAAAACTTAAGCACCTTCGCTACAGTAGACAGCAATAAAATAGAGCTGGAGCGCTTATTATTAGAGACAAATCATTCCAGGTTAGAAGATTATTTCAAGATGAGCTTTAACCGATACAGAGACTTCAGAGATTACATAAATAAAGTTAAGATGAAGGCTAGTTTTAAAAATAGCCACATCGCTTCCCGTGATGTATCGTTCTTTACGTCTGAACTTGATCAGATGAATTTAGAAATAGATGTAGACGGCCAAATCACTGGTCTGGTCAAAAACCTGCGGGCCAAGAACCTTTCTATAAAAGCAGGTAAAGCAACGCATATTAAAGGTGATTTTAACCTTAAAGGTCTTCCGGTTTTAAAGGAAACTTTTATGGACCTTAAAATTGAAATGGCTGGGACCAACAAAAAAGACCTCGACGAGTTGCTTACCAGTGTGACCGGAAAAAAAGCTAAGAAAATCCCTGAAATAGTCTCCAAATTCGGCAATGTAAACTTCAATGGTTCATTTACTGGCTTCCAAAATGATTTTATCGCCTATGGCGAGTTTAAAACAAAACTTGGACGCCTGGTCTCTGATGTCAATATGAAAATTGACAAACAAGGAGTCCCTTCCTATTCTGGAAATGTCAAAACTTATGATTTTAACTTAGGTAATCTGATTAATGAAAAAAGCCTGGGCAAAATTACAGCAGCACTAAATATTAAAGGCCGGGGAACAGAAATCAAAAATCTGACTGAACGACTGGATGGAGATATTGACTACATTGATTTTAACAACTATAGGTATAGAAATGTTAAAATTGACGGAACTTTTGAAAAGAAGTATTTCGACGGTAGCCTGAAAGTTGATGACAAAAACCTCATTATGGCTTTTGATGGTGGCGTAAACCTAAATGGAAAACTTCCTGAGTTTAATTTTCAAGCTAACATTAAAAAAGCCAGACTAAGAGCACTCAAACTATACAAAGATTCTCTTCAAATAGAGGCTGTGTTTAGTACGAACTTCACCGGAAACAACTTAGATAATATTCAGGGCAATCTTTTATTGCAACATGTTCAATTGAATAATGTCAAAGGTATTTACCATATTGATTCGATACAACTAAGTGCCGGTGGCATAGGAAAAGAAAGAAACTTAACCATCAATTCGGATATCTTAGATGCGAGTATTAAAGGCCAGTACGATCTAAACACACTTCCCTCCTATTTTAAGGCACTTGCAAAAACATATATTCCATCGCTAAAAGCCGACATCATTAATTATAAAGATCAGATCTTCAAGTTCGACCTTAGAATTAAAAAGTTCGAACCTGTTGCACAGCTCCTGGTCCCTGGTTTGGAAATAGAAGATCAAGCTGTTTTTCTTGGGAATTTTGACTCCCAAAAAAGTGTAGCCACCGTAAATGGTTTTGTAAAAAAACTAAAGTATAAAGGCATAGTCGTTAATAATATTATTGTCGATGAAAATACCTCAACTGACCAGCTGCAAGCCATTATTACCTCAGATCGTGTTGACCTTAACGATAGTCTGTACATCAAAAACGTGAATATCTCAAACATTCTTAGAAATGACAGCTTAACTCTCAATGTCAAACTCGCAAACGCTGATGATGCCAACTCACTGGATTTAAATGGGCTGGTAGAATTTGCTACAGATACCATAGGTCGTATCACCATTCTTCCTTCTATTTTGAAAATTAATAATGAGGATTGGAAAATTCAGGAAAAGGTTAGAATTAGCTTCCATGAAGGAAAAACACAAATCAACAATTTTGACCTCAGCAATGGTCCACAGGTATTAACAATAGACGGCGTTCTTTCCAATGACCCCGCAGATATATTATTGGTTGGTTTTGACAAGTTCGACCTTAAAACTATAAATCCTTTTATAAAGACCCTTGGTGTTAAACTCGCAGGGAAATTGAACGGAGAAACAAAGCTGCACCATATACTGAAATCTCCAAAGATTACGGATAATATCACCATAGATTCCCTGAGTTTTAACGATACTTATATTGGAAGTTTAACCGATACCTCCTCTTTTCATCAGGCAGAAAATGTGGCCAATATCTATACTACAATCATGACCCGTGATAAAGAAACCTTAAAAGCACGGGGAAATCTTGATCTCGAGAAAAAAGAAATAGATCTTCATGTTAAATTGGATGAAATAGAAATGGCTGTATTGGAGCCTTTTGTCAAGAAATTGGTTTCAAAATTAAAGGGTAATATTTCTGCTGATCTTGCGGTCAAAGGCCCATTTGAAAAACCTGCTATTAATGGTGAGGTATCATTTGACAAAGGCAAAATGACCATTAATTACCTGCAAACTGCTTATACCTTAAATGATCAGGTAACGATAGACAATAGTGTCATCAAAGTCCATAATCTGAAGTTGGTAGACGTTGATAACAATGAAGCTATAGCAAATGGTACCGTAGATTTAAATAACCTGGATAATCCAACAATAGACGCGGTAGTGACGGCTAAAAACTTTATGGCGCTAAATACAACGGAAAAGGACAACCCGGTTTATTATGGACAGGCGTATGGTACCGGTACTTTCATTTTTAAAGGCCCAACCAATCGAATGTACATTGATATTGATGCCAAAACTGAAAAAGGAACGGTTTTTAATCTGCCTTTGAATAGTTCTGAAACCGTTTCCAGTAAAGATTTCATCACATTCGTAAGTAAAGACACGACTAAGATCATAAAAAAACAAAATAGTTTCGATGGCCTTACGATGAACTTAAAACTAGATGTGGATCCGAATAGTGTTGCAAATATATTTACCAGTTTAGGTAATCTAAGCGGAAGAGGAAATGCGACAGACCTTACTTTGAAAATCAATAGTCAGGGTGATTTTGATATGTCTGGAGATTATATCATTGAAAACGGTAGTTTCGATTTCACCGCTCAGGAAGTAATTAATAAGAAGTTCAATATCAGGCAAGGTGGGACTATCCGTTGGACTGGCAATCCTACCATGGCACAAATACAATTGAAGGCCATTTATTCGCTTAGAACAAGCCTGAGAGACCTGTACACTGCTGCTAATAGAGATGGCAACAACAAAGATGAGCGTGTACTAACAGAAGTAGAGATGGGCTTATCTGGCCTGTTATTAAAACCTGATATTAAACTGGATATATTCTTTCCTTCAAATCCTGCCATCAAAGAGGAAATGCAAGCCTATTTCAATGACTCAAACAACCTGAATCTCCAGGCTTTGAGCTTAATTATCAGAAGAAGTTTTGCCCCTGGAACAGGGAATGAAGATCTCGGAAAACAACTGACAAGTGGAGTAACAAGTACCGCAACAGAGCTATTGTTCAATCAGCTTAATAATGTCCTATCCTCTTTAAACCTTGATTTTGTTGATTTCAATGTCCGATCATTAACAGAGGCAAATGCTTCTTTCAGGTTATTTAATGACCGCCTGGTCTTAAATGCAGGTATTGTGAATAGAGGAAGCACCAATGATTTATCCCTTAATGGATTTTCGAGAAATAATGTAGGTGGTGAAGTTGAGGTACTTGGATTAATAAAAAAGGATGGAACGCTAGTGGGTAAACTATCCAATAAACCACCTACTCAACAAACTATCTTTACAACTTCAGGTATCAATCAAAATAACAATGTAACTGCATTAGGCTTAGTTTATACGCAACAATTTGATAGTTTTAGAGAGTTCCTAAGAAAAATCACTGGCCAATACAAAAGGGATCAAAAGAAAAAAGCCCGGCAAGGAGAAACTCCTAAAACCAGGCAATTAATTAACAAAGATGCTATTCTTAAAGAACAGCAGAAGAACAATAGAAAAAGATAACAGGTTATCCCTTCATAATCTGATGTCCCATTTTATCACGTTTGGTTCTCAGATATTGTTCATTATGAATATTACTTTCAATCTCTATCGAAATATTCTCAAGGATTTCCAATCCGTAGCCAGTCAGACCAGCACGTTTTGTCGGATTATTAGACATTAATCTCATTTTTGAAATACCCTGAGCCCTCAGTATCTGTGCACCGACGCCATAATCTCTTTCATCACCTTTAAAACCTAATTTAATATTAGCTTCTACGGTATCAAATCCAGCATCCTGAAGGTTGTATGATCTTAATTTATTAACTAGTCCAATACCTCTTCCTTCCTGGTTCATATATACGATAAGTCCTTTACCTTCCTTATCGATCATTTCCATCGCCTTATGTAATTGAGGACCGCAGTCACAACGACAAGAGCCAAAGATATCTCCGGTAACGCATGAACTATGTACTCTTACCATAACCGGCTCATCCTCTTTCCACTCCCCTTTACTTATTGCCAAGTGGGTTGCTCCTGTATCTAATTGCGTATACGCCGTCATTTTAAAATCTCCCCATTGTGTAGGAAGGTTAACAGTCACCTCTTCTTGAATTAAACTTTCTTTACTCAATCGATAGGCAATAAGATCTTTTATTGAAACTATTTTGAGATTGTGTTGAGCAGCAATCTTTATCAGATCCGGTAATCTGGCCATCTCTCCATCTTCTTTCATAATTTCCACCAAAACTCCAGCAGGTGCCATGCCAGCCAATCTTGCCAAATCAACTGATGCTTCGGTATGACCTGATCTTCTCAATACTCCACCATCTTTAGCGCGCAAAGGGAAAATATGCCCTGGTTTACCTAATTCATCCGGGTTTGTATTTGGATTGATCAATGCTTGAATAGTCTTTGATCGATCTGAAGCAGAAATGCCTGTTGTACATCCATATCCAATTAAGTCAACAGAAACCGTGAAGTTTGTCTCATATGCCGCTGTATTCTTACCAACCATAAGCTCCAAACCAAGCTCATCGCATCTCTGTTCTGTTAAAGCAGCGCATATTAATCCTCTTCCATGGGTCGCCATAAAGTTAATCACTTCAGGAGTCGCATTTGAAGCAGCAGTCAGGAAGTCACCTTCATTTTCTCTGTCCTCATCATCAACAACAATAACTACTTTACCAGCTTGTATTTCAGCAATAGCTTCTTCTATTGCATTTAGTTTGATTTCCATTTTTTGAAATATATCTATACACAAACACTAAGATCAGCTGCTTGTTTAACTATTAAGATTAAGTACAAAGTTACAACCTTCCTTTTCAATTTCCTTTGCCCAAATATCATAAATAAGTAATGAATATTTACGGGTTAAATCAATGATTGGCCTTTATTATGTATTCTTCTCAGTCTGTTCTTTCTTCCTTTTAAATAAACCTACAATCAACTGCTTAAGTGCCGTTACATCAAACAACGCAGAATCTACAGTAGCTTTATAGGTTAGAAATGCGCCAACTGGAGACAGTATGATAATCGCTAGCCAAGGTCCAAAAAATGGAGCTAATGAGCCTGTTATTGCAGATTTCTCAGCTACTGTAGCAATAATATGGTAAATTAAAAAGAAAACAATTGCCATAACAACCGGCAATCCCAATCCACCCTTTCTAATAATTGCACCTAGTGGTGCACCTATGAAAAACAAAAGAAGACATGATGCTGCTAAAGTAAATTTCTTTTGATATTCGATTTGAACCTTTATAAGGCTACGAATCCTATCATCGTGATCCGTTAACCTGGCGGAAACAGTTTGTTTAACAGAATTAGCCTGATCTATGGCAGACTGAATAGCCCGTAACTTATCTCCAGCGGGCAACGAACTCAATACAGGCCCTGTGACCTTCTTTTCAGTGACATTAACCTTAGTGTACCCTTTTACGTAGTTATTCTGTTTAAAGTAACTAGAAACAGTCATGCCGGCAAATTTATTGAGACTATCTAATTCTTTTGTTAAAGAATCCTGTTTTTTGACCAATCCCTTCAAATTAAGCATTTGGGTATTATTTCTAAATCCCTGCTCATCTGTTCTATTCATTTCAAAACTTGATATATCAAATTTCTGATCAGTTTCTTTAAATCGCATCCGGGTGAACTGCTGCCTAGGATTATAAGAGGAATTCTCACCACTAGATTCTTCATACCGAACCCCGTTCTTTAGTTTTAAAAGAAGATTTTTTTCATCTTTAGCCATTTTTCCTTCTTTAGCAATGATGATCTTCGCGATACCATTATTACTGGTATGGTCATAAATCATCACTCCTTCCAAAGTAACCCCGTCATCACCTTTCTTATCTACTCTAATTGAATAACCAGGAATACTATTATTAAATACCCCCTCTTTAATTAAAAAGGATAATTTCTTATTTCTTATATCCCACAGTAAAGAGCCGAATTTTAAATTCGCCTTTGGCAACATCACATCAGAAAACAGAAATGAGCCGATAGCAATAAAAATAATCAGGACCAATAAAGGCATCATTGCCTTTTGAAGCGATACGCCAGCAGACTTAATAGCTACTAACTCATAATTCTCACCCAATGTACCAAAGGTCATTATGGAAGACAAAAGAATCGAAAGTGGAAGCGCCATGGAAACATTTGCAGCTGATGCATAATACATCAACTCCAGAATCACATACCATTCAAAGCCCTTTCCAATTAAATCATCGACGTACTTAAATAAAAAAAACATCAATAATATGAACATCACAATAAAAAATGTGACGAAGAAAGGCCTAATAAATGCTTTGAGCAGAAGTAAATGAATCTTTTTCAATATGCAAAGGTAAACAAAGCAACTGAAAAATTATGCTCCTAACACACTATGTAAATAGGTAATCTGATTATCCCATATTAAAGTTCTCTCTGCGAGCGTATCTTCAGTCGCAAAGTCAGTTATAGATAGCGCAACATCGTTTGTTAACTCATCTTGAACAATTTCCATTTCAAAATAACAATGTGGTTCATCATCAATCCATTTAAATTTCACCAATTTATTCTCTTTAATACTCAAAAGCTTCGCTTTTTGTACTTCATCATCCCATGTAAATGTATAAACCTGATCACGGAAAATTACATCGTCGGCAAACCATTGAGATAAGCCATTTGGCTCACTAATGAAGCTAAACAAAATACGTGGGGAAGATCTCAATTCATATTCTAACGTAAACTTTTTCTTTTCTGACATCGATGGATCCTTACATTCTAAATTAATGGACAATTTTTTATCTATATATTTCTAAAGAAAAGTAATATATTCTATATATGCAACTCTTTGCAAAAGAAGATGTCTCGCGGAGTATCACACAGCTTTAACGCATCCAAGACTTAAGCCTTTCAATACCTAAAGACTCACTTCATAAACAACTTGCAAAAGTACTTTTAGTAATTTTGCACAGTGACAAATCAGCATTACAAGATCATTATTCGCAATGATTCTTCAAGAAACCGACATTAGCGAGTCTTTCAAAAAAGCTACCTTACTTAAAACATTCAATTCTAGTAATTCAGTTTCTAAGTGAGAACCCTTTATTTGAAATAATTGTTTGATAAAGACTTAATTAAACTAGTGATATAATCATTTCCTTCTTAACTTAAGGATATCCTGGCTGCAACCTTCCTCGTAAAACACGTTACAACCGTAAAATAGTATCCTAAATAAAAATCCTTCAATGAAAAGATCAATTTACAATTTTAATATTCTACAGTTAAAATTAGGCAAACTGGACTAAGTCAAAATATAACTACCGCTAAACTGATTGTAACCCATTTGTGTTTCTACAAACACACAGAAAAATAACTAACTCATTATCAAAACGAAATCAATATCCAGAAGCTTATTTCATATTTTCTTTCATTATTTCAAACCATTATCCTATATTTGCAGCTCGTTAGAAAGAAGACGCCCGGCGGGGTAGCTCAGATGGTTAGAGCGCAGGATTCATAACCCTGAGGTCGGCAGTTCGATCCTGCTCCCCGCTACTAGACTAAAAGCCTTTAGATTTAAACCTAAAGGCTTTTTTTATGCCTTAAATAAACGTAGAGGCTGTTTTCAAGGATCAATCGGATCAATCCCAAAACTTGTGGAGGAGGCGTTAAAAATATAGCTTTGTATTTTATACAGTTTTATATTTATGCCATCAGCTACAGCATCATTACTCAGATTATTTCTGCCAGATTTTATACTAGAGAATTTTGAATTTAAGGGGGTTATTGAGGATAGTGAGACTTTCCAGATCGAACTTGAAGAC
>NZ_JAVTSB010000010.1:0-293555 GCF_032677645.1 Pedobacter gandavensis
GGATCATTTCCGCTTTTCTTTTTATAGTTATTTCTTGTCTTTTACTTTTAGATCAGAAAAATCGAAAAGCTCCATCGGATTAATTTCGAGAAACTTCGCATAAGTGGCAGCATGGCTAACACTAGTATTCACTTGCCCTGGTTTGGTGGTGCCCCAACCAGGTGCCCTAAGAACAAAAAAGATATAAGAGTGCTTATAGTCAGTTTAGGATGGGGCATTTTATAAAAAAAAGGCACCATTGACAGACAAATGGCACCTTTTTCTATTACTGATGTTACTCTGATAATTACTTTAGCTGATTGAACATATAACGCGCTATTTTCCAAACACCATTATCTTTTCTCATCAAGAAAAACTCTCTGTTTAACTCTTCTGTTTTTTGACTATTAGCGTGAATGAATTGTGTTCCGCTTGATTGGGTGCGAACAAATGCTACGTTATCATCCAATGACACAATTTACTCAACCTTAAAGGTTACATTAAGCTGAATTGCCTTAAATACATTCTCATAAGCCATTGTAAGTTCCGCCATTCCCCTGGCTGTAGGGAAACCTGTAGGCATAAAAACACCATCTCCGGTATATTGACCAACGGCCTGTTGCACATTCGATTTATTGAGTGCATCAAAATAAATGCTTAGTGATTTCTCTATTGCTGTTTGTGTTATTTGATTTTCCATTGCTTTAGATTTTTTTGAATTAGAAACATTAAAATTGTCTTCTTGATTTTTGGTTCCGTTTTGACAGGCAGTTAAGGACAATAACAGTACTACCGATATCATAACTATTCTCATAATGCCTTGTTTTTTTTGTTAGTTTAATACGTTTTTTGCTTCTTCAAGCGTTACGGTCTTACCCAATGCCCCAAACTCATGTAGGTCACCAAACACTTCAATGCGGATAGACTGACTCATCCCGCCTATATGAAAAGGCTTAAAGCCGCTATCGGTAATCAATTCCTCTATTTGTTTATTGCTGTTCGTACTGTCCGATGCGTAGAAAAGCACCTTTCTTTCAGGCTCTGCAAATGCATCTCCTGACAAGGAGCCTGCACCTAATGTTCCGAATGCCTTTACAAGGCTTGCATCTTTTGGTATCAATGGTAAAAGGGTTTGACCGGCAGAGACATCTTTATCAATAATTTTTTTGAAACCTCCATTGCCATCCGGTGCAATAGGATTGGACACATCCACAATTATTTTGCCCTTCAGCTCGGTGGCATATTTCCCTAAAAATTCCTTGATTTTATCAAAATAGATGGCTGGAATAATGATATCAGCATCGTTGATAGCCTGACCTATTTCTTCGGCCGTAGCAAGAGTGCCTATCTCCGCAGAAAGGCTTTTTGCCTTTTCAATTTCTCTGGAAGAAAGAATAACCGGATGGTTACCTTTTACAAGATTGGCAACAATGGCTTTACCGATGTTTCCCAAGCCGATAACGGCTACTTTAGTTTTTTTATTTGTTGTGTTCATCGCCTTATATTAAAAATTTGTATGTCGATATTGACAATACAAAGTTGCAATGAACAATCAATCTGAACTTATAAGGTATAATAAGAAATACCCTTAATGTAGTTTAAGAGCTAAGCTATTTTTTAAATCGCTCATTCTTTATTTTACTTAGAAATTCGGGGGTAACACCCAAATAGGAAGCGATTTGAGTACTGGGTAGCCTATTGCTTAATTGGGGATATTGGTTAATAAAACTTTCATACCTGTTCAATGCAGTGGCACTAACCGTTTGCAATAACCTGTCTTGAAGTTCGATATACTTGTCTTCAATAATTACACGGAAGTTTCTGTCAAACTTAGGATAATTGATATACAAATACCACAAGTCTCCTTTAGACAGTTGTAATACTACAGATGGCTCAATGGCTTCTATGAACAGTTTGGAAGGTTGTTCCTTATGCAAACTGCCAATATCCGAAATCCAGTCGTCTTCAACAGCAAAGGCGAGATTGTGCTCAACGCCTTTATCATCTACACCATACATTTTGAAGCAGCCACTTTGTACATAGGTAAAGGACTTGCATACATCTCCCTCCTGTAAAAGGAACTGTCTTCGTTTGATCTTCCTTTCCGTCAGGCGACTTGTCAAAGCCAGTTTCTCCTCTTCATCCAGAGGGAGATATTTATTGAAATGGTTGATTATGTTTTCCAAAATGATAGTCGCTTTATTAATCTCCAATATAACCGCTTTCTGATCAATATCCAAAGTCTTAGACTCCCCAAATTAATGATAAAAGATGCCCTTGATTAAGTGGTACCTTTCCTTTTTTATGCCTTAAATTTTATGGCAGAAAGGTTTCATGTAAATCCAGCCATTGTAAATGGCCTTCTTCATTATAAACAAATAAAGCAGTCGAAATCCGCTTATTATCTGCCCCTCCCCCAATTTGGGTTTCTATATACTCCATCAATATTGCGCCTTCCTGTTCAAAACGCAGCTTGATATCCTTGACTTCCAATACAATTCCCGGTTTCGCACCATATACAGAGGGCAACCAACCCGCCAGATCAGCGCGGCTCTTACATGCTCCTGTCGGACTGATCATTCTAAAGTTTACATGAAAGCTCTTCAATGCCAACATTTCTTCTTTTTCGCCTGCGGTCATCTCTCCCCTAAACCATTTTCCAATCTGTTCATGGAAATGAACAATTTCATGTCTGGCCAATTCGTTTAAATTCATAATTATTAATACTTATTATTTTTCAATTTTATCCCATAATATAACGCAACTAATTCCAGGGATCCCAGTACCAGAAGCGCAATCATAAAGGCCTTGGTATAACTAGCGGCTAGCGGCAACACACTAAAGAATAAAGTTCCGATTACTGCAACCCCCAGAGCACTCCCTAGCTGGATCGCGGTGCTTACGATCCCCGCTGCCAAACCTGCCGTCGCAACAGGGGTATCCGCTAACACCAGGCGTACCACAACCGGCATCACAATACCATGCCCTACACCTGCACACAATAAAGCTCCATATAAAAGCGGGCCCGGCATGGGTTGATACCACAATATTCCAGCAGATAATATAAATCCCATACTCAATAAAGTTAATCCAATCGTCAGGATATGATCTTTATATTTTCTCGCCAGCACTGCAGTCAACAGTGGACCTATAAAAAATCCAGCAGCATAAGGCAATACGGCCAAACCTGCCGACAATACTGTCCAATGAAAGCCACTTTGCAAATAAACCGGATAAATCATAAAAAATGAAGCCGTATTGTTAAAAAGAAAAATAACGGCCAGGCCTGTGACAAATTTCTTATCCTTAAACAGCTTTAAATAAATCAGAGGATCTCTTCCTTCGGCCGTTACACGTTTTTCTGTGCATATAAACCAAAGCCCAAAAGGCAAGGACATGGCCATACAAACGAATACCCAGACTGGCCAACCGGCCTCTCTCCCTTTGATCAGCGGATAGATGAATAGGAATAAGGTAATCGAAATGAGGATCACACCGCATATATCTAACTTAGGTCTTTTTTCAGGTCGGTTTTCAGGGATAAAGAGGAACGAAAGAATAATTGCAAGGATCCCGACAGGAACATTAATCAGGAATACCGTTTCCCAGGTTAGTCCAAAGGGTCGCCATTCCAGTAACATTCCTCCACAAAGCTGCCCGGCAATAGAAGCCAGTCCGAAGGTAGCGCCAAACAAGCCCATCGCCTTTGGTTGTTCCAGATCCGGAAAAATTACCCTGATCGAAGAGATCACCTGTGGTGCCATCATGGCTGCTCCCAATCCCTGTAAAATTCGGGCCACAATCAATATCTCCGCATTTGGGGCCATTGCACAAGCCATGGAGGTCAGTGTAAACAGGCACATTCCGGTTATAAAGATCCGCTTTCTGCCATAAATATCACCTAAGCGACCTCCGGTTACGACAAATACCGCATAAGTGGCACCATAAGAGGTAACGATGAACTGAAGCTCAGTACTATTGGCGTGTAATCCCTGTTGCATCGCTGGCAATGCAACATTGACAATAAAGAAATCCAGAGGGGATAAAAAAGCTCCCATTAACAATACGCCTAATGCCTGCCACCTGGTGGGATAAGGTATTGAAGTGTTACTTTCTGACATACAAATTATTTTAGGCCACAAAGGAAGCGCTGATAGCCGGGAGAAAAATTGGACTTTAAAAGGATTATCCTGTACATTTGCCCAATGTATACCAAGGAAAAAAAGCAGCCCTTTGACCTGTTTCTATTAGAAACAGATACCTGGAGCCGCCTTGCTTTGCAACATGTGTTTGAGTTGGTATACTTGGTTTCCGGAACTGGAAAGGCATTAATCAATGGCAATATCCATGATTATTCTGAAGGTAAAATCTTCCTGTTCAGCCCGGAAGACAAATACTCATTTGACCTGAAATCCAGAACTCAATTTCTTTTTATCCGCTTCAATGACCTATCATTCTCTCAATTCAAAAATGAAATAGAAGAACTGGAATTTTGCGACTGGACAAAAAAAGCACAATACCTTTTTAATAACCTCCATGCTAAGGCGGGATGTGTCTATCGCAATGCTGATGATGAGCAATTCGGAAAAGTGCTGCTCTCAGCAGTCATCAGGGAATATCAGCAGAAAGAAGCTGGTTATCTGCTGGTCATTCGCCAGTCTGTTTCTACTTTGGTAAATATTCTTGCCCGTAATATCTCCTTAACCGAACCGTCAAAACTTCGAAAGAAAACCCCTAAAAACGACATTATTCAGATTGTTGCTTATTTACAGCAATACATTACTGAGCCCAAACGCCTTCGGATAAAAGCAATTGCAGATCATTTTCATTTTTCTCCAAACTACCTTGGTGAGCTCTTCCGTGAACGTACCGGAGAAAGCATTCAGGATTATGTGATCAACTACAGGTTAAAACTCGTAGAAACCAGGCTTGCCCATAGCAATATGCGCATTACTGAAATCGCAGAAGAACTCAACTTTACAGATGAGAGCTATTTATCCAGGTTATTTAAAAAACATCGGGGCATTACTCCGGGAGCTTACAGGAAACAGTTACTCGCTGACCTGGAAATTAAAACGGTTCATTCATTCCATTCCACTTAAAGAGCTACATTTCTTATCCTTATTAACTTACCATTCAGTTCATCCGTAAGAATGTATAATTTACCCATAGGACTTTGCGTCACTTTTCGTATTCTTACTTTATCATCTGTAAAAAGCTCTTCAGCGCTTTTTATATTCTCCCCCTCTATTACCATACGCCATAAGCTACCTTTTGATAATCCTGCAACAAGTAAGTTTCGTTTCCATGCTACAAACTCATTTCCCGAATAAAAATGTAATCCGGTAGGTGCTACAGTTTGTAACCAGGACCATACAGGGTCTGTATATTTATTATCAGGGATAAGTTTTGGTGCAAATTCTGCAAAACGATACTTTCCCGTGGTTTTCATAGGCCAACCATAATTCGCTTTTGCTTTCAGCACATTAATTTCGTCCCCTTGATGTGTACCATGTTCTGTAAACCAGATTTTATTGGTAGTTGTATCAAGCGTTATACCCTGTGCTGCCCTGATTCCTATAGCATATAATCCCGGACTTGCTTTGCTTCCAAAATCTGGATTGTCTTTTGGAATGGTTCCATCAGAGTTAATTCGATAAATTTTTCCTCTTCTATCTTCAATATTCTGGGCAATGGGAATTGCAGGCTCATCCTGCTCAGAAAATAATCTTTCGCCGATAGTAAAATATAATTTACCATCTTTACCAAACACCATTCCACCTCCATAGTGATACCGCTCTCTTGTATAAGGTTCTGCTACAAAAAGCACTTTAATTTGCTGTAAAGTTTCGTTTTCTAATAATGCTCTTATAATTTTAGTAGTTCTATTATTAGCCTTTAGAGCAACGTAGGATAAGTAAACATATTTATTTGTTTTAAAATCAGGGTCTAACAGCACTTCAAATTTACCTGTGTTGTCTCCAAAGCCAGTAATGCTATCATCCAGGTCGGCTGGATAACCTTGTATCTTAGTCTTTTCTTTAGTCAGGAGGTTAACTTTCACAAGATCGCCTTCTTTCTCAGAGATGAGCGCTTCCTCTTCTGAAATAAAAGCGACGCTCCAAGGGCGTTTTAAACCTTCTACAAGGATTTCTTTTTTTGGCAGGATAGCATTAACATTAAAGATTTTATGTGGTGTTCTCGTCGAAACTTTATCAGCAATAAACCAGCCTTCATTGGTTTTCATCAAATTGAAATAATCAGTAAACAGGTCTCTTTCCGTACTAATTTCTACTTTTGCACTACCCATATTGTTGGTAATATCGATAGCAACTATACTGGTTTTTAAATTCTTAGTACGCTCATGAAGTTTGAATAAGCTGAGATACTGATTTCTGGTAAATGTGATAAATTTACCATTGTTATAATTCTTTAGATGACAAGAAGGATGCATAGCCCCGCCCAATTTAGTAGTGTCTCCAGTTGCCCAGCCATCGAAATAGCGTTGTATTGTATTTTCTATTAATTGCCTTTCAGTCGGCTGATTTTGGGGAAATGCTGAGAAAAAAAAGGCGACCAGTACAATGATAGTCAGAATTACATTTTTCATAAAAGTGTTTTGATAATTAGTGAAATTTTTACTTGTTGCTCAAATTTGCACTGTACTTTTATGATCAGGGTCTTGTAATTTAAATCTAGTAGTACGGTTTTATAAATCTGGAGTGTTTAACTGCTGATAAACACCGGGCGTTGCGCCCTTCATTTTTTTGAACGCTGCAAAGAAAGTAGATTTTGCATTAAATCCCACTTCATCGGCTACTGCTTCAATAGTAAGGTTTGTATTACTTAATAATAGTTTACAAGCTTCATTTATTCGGTACTCGTTAATAAACAGTGTAAAATTCTTATCAATACTTTCATTTAGAATTTGCGAAAGTTGATGACCAGAAATGTTAATCGCTTTGGCCAGGTCTGATACTTTCAAGTTTGGATTTTTAAAAAGCTCTTTCTCAGTCATTACTTTGGTTAGCCTGGAGATGATTTGCTTCACTTCTTCATCATCCAGCTTTTTGTCGGCATATTTCTGAACAGAGAAAGCAGACAGATCGTTTGTTTTCTTTCGGTAAAGCAATGTAAATACCACTAAATAAAGAATCAAAGAAAAGAATACAGCCGCACCTATATAGCTACCCTTGGTAATATTCAGGATTGCCCAAACATAGGATGTGAAAAGTATCAGGACCCCACCGTAAATGGTTAATATCCACTTTTCAAACGTCTTTAGTTCTTCTTTATGGAATAATCTTTTTACTATTGGCACCAACAAAAACGCTGAAAAAACAATATAAATACCCCATTGAAAGTAAATGAGAGGAATGATATAGTTCCACCATAAGGAAGCAAAATATTCATAAGGATAAATAGTGCCGATGACTACAATCAGGACCAACCAACCTACAAGTTGCCATAACCACAAACCAGGTAATCTTTTAATTTTTTTAGCTTCCGCTTTGATAAAAAAATACAAAAACGGTCCGATAAAAAGACACGCTGTTAGTCCAAGTTGAAGGTAAATGCGAGGTAAACTACTGTCGAAAAAATAGACAACAGATTTTCCGATCCTGATACTCAATACAACTAACAATGCTCCTAAAAGATAATTAGACAAATGTTTCTTAGCCGTAAAGAAGATAAAATAAACACCTAATACGAGTGCGTTAAATGCCCCCAAAAAACTAAAAAAGAATAATATTTTCTCGCCAAAACTCATATAATATTTTAAAATTATTTTACTTTCAAAACTTTATCTACTTCATTTACAATAGGTCCGATTTTGAAATAGGACTAAAGATATGCCCCCAGCTCTTGCACTTTCCAGGCAGTTTTTGGCACAATTGCTACCGTATCCCTTTGGGCTATAGTGGAGATTTTGGATGATTGTGCTAAGCAGGTAGGTAAGCAACAGTTACCATAATAATGTCATGTACATAAACCTACATAAAAAAGATGATTTTGTAATATCCAACAATCAAACATCCCCGAAATAGAAAACTTAAGCCCCCTTACTGAGATGCAAAAACCAACACATCTTGATTGAGTTAATGCAACGATTTAAATTTATTCAATAAATCAGCAAAAAAATGAAAATTGATTATTCCTTTTTAAACACAGCTCATCTTAATTTGGCTTATCTTTATATAAACTCTATAGTTTTGATTCAGTAACCAACCTAATC
The DNA here is from genome assembly GCF_032677645.1 of Pedobacter gandavensis. GTDB lineage: Bacteria > Bacteroidota > Bacteroidia > Sphingobacteriales > Sphingobacteriaceae > Pedobacter > Pedobacter gandavensis_A. The sequence continues at coordinate 8,216 of NZ_JAVTSB010000010.1, forward strand.
AGGGACCTATGAATACACTTCGACTAATCGCAACTTCAGCACTATTGTCCTGCCTGCTCTACTCTTGTTCGACCTCCAGGAATTCAACTGCTGAGGGAAAAAGAAAGCGTACAAAAATAACCACAGTTTACCCTGGAATAAAAAACCCCAGCAGGTCTGTCATTAATGCAACCGGCGACGGATTAACACCAGGGATCCATCCCACAAATGGTGCTGGTTCAATGGTAAATGCAACTAACGCTGCCAGCAATGCCATTGGAAGAGCAAATGAGCTGGCTAAAGGGAAACAGCTGAGCTTAGAGACACTTACAGATGCAGAGTTGATCAACAGGATTTCTACAGCGCAACAAATGGAAATCAGTACAAGCAACAGCATGCATCGTACAACGAAAAATGATAAGATCAGGGACTATACCAACATGGTTTCTACCGATCATATGGAGATTCAGAAAGAATTAAAAAAGCTGGCTTCAGAGAAAAACATTAAAATAGATAAGGAAGTCTTTTTGGCCGGCAGTCCTAAAACTGATCTTGATTTTATTAAAATGATGATTGAAAGCAACCGGAACCTCATCACCCTGTATACCATAGTTAGCAATTCTGATGAACCCGGGTTACGGGCATTTGCATTGAAACAATTACCAATATTAAAAAAACACATGGACACCGCTTTAAAAACAAGAGGCGAACTGGATAAAAAAGCTAACTAATAAAAAAAAGCCAATCCACACCATTAAGCATTTTGGAGAAGAGGCATCACTTTATTGCCAATCAGTTCAATTGAGCTCATTAATTGCGCATGGGTCAGCCCGGCATTATCCATTTGAAAGGTAAACCGATCGACCCCGCCTAAGGCTTCGCTGTGTCGCAAAAGCTTCTCGGCTACCTGTTCAGGTCCGCCAACAACAAGTACACCTTTTGGAGCAATCAAAGTATCGAACTGCGATCTGGTTACCGCTGGCCAGCCTCGCTCCCTGCCGAGTTTTGTCCAGAGTTCTGCGTAACCCGGATAATAATCAGCGACAGCCTGTTCATTGGTTAAAGCCACATATCCTGGCGAATGTAATCCGACCTTGAGCTGATCCGGGGTAAATCCGGCCTTATAGCCTGCCTCGCGATAAAGATCGATCAATGGCCGGAAACGGTGCGTTTCGCCACCGATAACCGCAGCCATTAAAGGTAATCCTAATGTACCCGCCCTTGCAAAGGATTCCGGAGTACCACCTACACCAAGCCAAACTGGTAGTTTTTCCTGTAATGACCTTGGGTAGACTGGTAGATTATCCAGGGCTGCTCTGAATTTACCCGACCAGCTAACAAATTCCTGATCACGTATTTTAAGTAACAGCTCAAGTTTTTCTCTAAATAATGCGTCATAGTCGTTCAGACTAAAGCCAAACAATGGGTAAGCTTCTACCGATGAGCCACGACCAACCACCAACTCGGCACGTCCTTTCGAGATCAGATCAAGCGTCGCAAAGCTCTGGTAAATTCTTACCGGATCAGCTGCGCTCAATACCGTAACTGCGCTGGTTAACCGTATGCGCTTAGTGCGCGTGGCCGCAGCACCCAGGATCACAGCAGTAGCAGAATCCAAATATTCCTTCTTATGGTGCTCGCCAATGCCAAAAACATCCAGCCCTGCCTCATCAGCTAACGCGATCCTATCTAATAACTGCTCCATCGCATCCACGCTGCTTAGGCTTTTGCTCCCGTACATTGCGGAAGCGAAACTGTCTATTCCAATTTCCATTTTATTTTACTTATAGTCTAACTCATCAGGAGTGTAACAACAAATTAATGATATTGTTTATCTCGTATATAAGACCGGAAATTTGGGCTCTAATTTATTTTACCCCTAATTTTCATTGTCCTCATTTGTTTTTGATGAAGTACAGTTTAGCAGGATCGTTTGTAAACAACTGATATCGAAGATTGGGGTTACTATAAAAGAAATAACGTGAAAATTCGCCCTTGAGTTGTGCTTGCTTGATTTCCCAGTCCTTCCCCATTATTAGCGCTTCCTTAATTTTCAAAGTATCTCTGCCATCAATGACATTGGTAAATAAGTAGCCATCCCAATTTTCTGAACCGGAATCACTGCGCTTCAATTTTATTCTTTGAAAATATTGATATTGAATGCTTTCAATATCATTTGGAACCAATTTATAATCTTCCCTTGAATAATACCGGAATAAATCATTCCTGACATTACCTAAACTTTCAACAGTCCGACCGACTTTTGTATCATTATAAAATGCTTTCCATTTATCGTTTTCCCTAAATACTGTTTTTGTATATTTTTTGGATGTCCGACCAGTTGTCCAACACTGTTTTGAAAATAAAAAAGTAGCCTTTCCTTCAAAACTTGCAATAAAATCAGCTTGTTTATTCGCGTCGAAACTAAAATCTGCGTTCTGCGTTTCAATTTTCCTTTTCGAAGTATCGCCATCTAAAGGCCAGGTTCTGTAGTAGTTTTCATCTACATTGATCAGATAACCTTCAAAAAGAATTTCATAAGGATTAGCTGGTTTGTATTTAGCCATGAAATTGCCGAGGCTATCAAATTTAGAATATTCCTTTTGTCGAATAGCTTCAGTACCTGGTTTTACATCTTTAACTTCAGCTACTATTAATTGATTTTTTGTGGTTAAGTAATGTTCCAGATCAGTATTCCCATCAATTACCAATTTCATTTCCTTGTTTTCAAAGGGCACTACAGGCTGCTTGAGGTCTTGATATTCATTGTATTCCTTAGGCAAACGACTACTGCTAACCAGGTTTACAAAAAAAACATCAAGGTCAGAATTGCCAATAGCTATAACAGCACCATAAACAGCAAGACTGCCAAAAAGCCAACGTAATTTCTGTATGGATTTAAAATAAACAAAAATGAAATAAAAAATGAAGCTTCCAATAAAAAGACCAATAGCAACGAAGAAATGAAAAAGTTCAGCATACATTCCTGTGATTAAAACAGGTGCGATCAGGAGATAAACCGCAGTTAAGCTAAAAGCAATGAAAAATGCTTTTATAAGATGTTGTTTCTTACTCATTTCAATTTTTATGGTGGTCAATTTCGGGCGAATCCCAGTTTGCTGCTCTAAATTACAAGATTCCCTTTCTTATTAAGCATGCAATGCAACATTTATATAATTCGGGTGTCTTTTCGTCATTATGCTTTAGCCTTACCTAATTATAGCAACCTAATTGATCATAAAACCAAAGCTAATTCCGCTCCGATGACAAAAAACCTAATCGCCAACACCAAAATTTACACCATCCTACTGTTTACCTTGCTAACCGCAGCGAATCGTTGTTTCGCTCAAAATCAATACAAAACAAACAACCTGAAACAGCAGATTGCCTTAATAGATACTGCTTTCCAAAAAAACAATATAGGAGATTTCAATAACCTGGTGCCCATTCCAGATGTTCAGGAATTCTATGCCTCACTGATCAATGAAAAACTAACCAAGCAAGCAGGAAACTCCAGAATCATTCGCACTGATAAAAATACTGCCTATGTTTTTCTGAGCGGACTTGCTTTATATGGTAATTCGGGCGATGAAACCAATTACTCCAGTAACTATACCGGGATTTACAAATTTGAACGGACATCAGGTTTCTGGAAACTAAAAAACAGGGTTAATATTGACCAGGCAAATCGAATAAAAACACACCACATTAAACTAGACATCCTCCCTGGAAAAAGTATAAAAATTAAAGACACCCTTACACTTGATGTGAATGATTTCTTTGGCTTTGCCACAAAACTAAACCACAGGGCTAAATTAGAAAACCTATCCCTGAACGGTTCTAAAGTAGATTTCACATTCAGCGGAGGCTTACTATGGGTAAATGCTAAAGTGAAGAAAAACCAAAAGCTCCTGATTGAGTATTCAATTAATGTCGAAAAAGACGAGAAAGATCAGAATTCAGCTTATTTTTCTGAGGCCTTTGGACATGTGCGAAATCAATATTTCTGGCATCCATTCTTCAGTTTTTCCAGTCCGAATGACCGGGCTGATTTCATCTTGCAGGTAACCATTCCAAAGGCTTATCACCTGAGTACAAGTTTGCCCCAAAAAGAATCAGTTGCAGGTGATTTAAGGATTATTAAAGCTAAATCTGAGCAAGCCACCTTCGGTTTATCTGTTTATTATGATAAGGACTGGGAAGTCACTACATTTAAAAAGGATCAGATTGATCTGGTGGTCTATGCAACAAAAGATTTTCTCCCCGGAAAAGAAGCACTGTATGCCGCATTCGCTAAAGATTATGATACCCTTCAAAAGCATTTCGGAAAACCATTAAGTAATTACATTGGCATCGTTCAAGATAGAACTGGTGGAAATGGCTGGCAAAACAGAAGTAATAGTATCATTGTTGCCGGAGAAAAAGGGAGCAATTTGATTACGGACAAGCCTAATCCCAGAGCAATTTTCGGACACGAGATTGCCCACGGCTGGACAAGTCCAACAGGGCCTGCTACCAATTTCTTAACAGAAGGCTGGGCAACTTATGCTGAATCTTTGCTTTTATCATCAGTTTATGGCGACTCCATTATCAATAAGTTCTTTAAATCTCAGAAGCGGATCTATATCAACAATAAATTTGATGCCAACGGGTCATTATGGGACGATTACAGCAATAGCGGCGTTTCTTATAGCAAAGGAGCCTGGTTGTTTTATATGCTCGAACATCAACTTGGCAAGAAAAATCTATCCATTGCCATGCGGAACTTCATCAGCTCAGGAGATCAGTCTATTCAATCGTTTATCCATCAACTTAGCCGCGTTGCCGGCAGTGATATGGAACCTATGCTCCATTCCTGGTTAAAGAGCAAAGAAATTCCGTTATTAAACATTCAGCAATCCGGAAATCAGCTTAAAATTCGCCAGGAAAGAGATGTCTTCCTGTTTCCCCTTGAAATTAAGCTCAAACTAAAAGATGGCAGCTACCTAAACAAAGTGATCAGTATCAACAGTCAGGAACAGTTTTTAAATATAGCCGGGGCTGAAATTGACAGCTACACCGTAGATCCTGAACACAAACTTTTATTGACTATAAAATAACCCCTACCGGCGGTCCAGCCCAAGCCCTCTTCCCTAAATCAGGGCAAAAGAGGGCTTGCTTAAAATAAATACTACAAAATCCATAGATTTTATTGCATTAATAAAAAAGAACGCTATCTTCGTAACATCAAACGAATACTTAACAACCTGGACCCCAATGAAAACAGACTTACATTTCCTAAAAATGAAAAGAAAAACAACTAAAGAAAGCATGTCCTTTCTATTGGGTTGTTGCTGTTGTTGATCCTATTCAGTAATCACTGAACAAGAATAACCCGCTACAAATCTTGTAAATAATTTCGAAACCTGGCTGGATGCTGAAAACATACCTATGGCTTTGCTTTGCAATTTATCTTTTACAATCCCCCGAAAATCAACGCGTAAAACCAACAAACCATTTAATATTAATAAGATGAAAAAACATTTATTTATTATCCTTTCATTTATACTTACGACAAATTATGTTTTTGCCCAAACGGCAATAACAGGTGTGATAAAAACCAGTAACGGCGCTCCGGTGCCACGTGCAACAGTATTGATCAGAGGCACTAAAATTTCTGCAACAGCAGATGATCAAGGTAAGTTCAGTATCGATTCTAAACAAGACCTGCCATTTTACCTTCGGGTGAGTTCAGTGGGCTACAAATCTCAGGATTTCCAGATTTTAAAGCTTCAGGAAGCAGCTTTCGAGTTAATCCTGATTGAAAGTGAACTACTGGATGAAATTGTGGTCACCTCAAGAAGACGTTCAGAGGTGTTGCAGGATGTGCCTATCGCAATCACCGTGATCGGTGGACAAGCAGCAGAAAATGCGGGCGCTTTTAACGTTAACCGCTTAAAAGAGCTGGTTCCTTCTGTACAGCTATATGCTTCAAACGCCAGAAACACCACCCTTAACATCAGAGGCTTAGGCTCAACATTTGGCCTAACCAACGACGGTATTGATCCTGGTGTAGGTTTTTATGTAGATGGCGTTTACCAGGCGCGTCCGGCGGCAACTTCTACAGACTTTATTGACATTGAACAAATAGAAATACTCCGTGGCCCACAAGGAACTTTGTTTGGTAAAAACACGACTGCCGGTGCATTTAACATCACCACTGCTAAACCATCTCAAACACCAGGTGGAAAAGTGGAATTGAGTTTTGGAAACTATAATTTTATGCAAGCAAAAACCTCGGTTACAGGAGGTATTGCAAAAGACCTTGCCGCAAGATTATCCATTTCCGGAACACAACGTGATGGTACAATTTACAATACCAAAGAAGAACGTAGGTACAACGGACAAAACAACCTTGGTTTTAAAGGTCAGCTCTATTATACCCCCTCAGAAAAACTGCAGGTATTGCTAAGTGGCGATGTAAGTATTCAGCATCCAGCCGGTTACTCCCTGATCATTGCAGGTGTTACGCCAACTGAAAGAAGCCCTTACCGCCAGTATGCCCAGATTATTTCTGATTTAGGCTACCAACAACCCTTAATCGACCCTTCTTCCAGAAAAATCAATACCAATACGCCATGGAGACACGACCAATCTATTGGTGGTTTATCTGTAAATCTGGATTACAAAATCGGTAATGGAACACTAACTTCAACTACTGCCTGGAGATTCTGGAACTGGGATCCTACCAACGACAGGGATTTCTCTGAACTCGCTGCACTGACCAAATCTCAGGGAAACTCCCGCCATGATCAATATTCACAAGAGCTGAGATACGCTGGTAATCTAGCGGAAAAAGTAACTGGTGTAATTGGTGTATTTGCCCTTGCCCAGAACTTGAAAGGACTGGATCAAACGGAAGAAGTAGGTAAAGATCAATGGAGATTTGTGCAGACCAGTAATACCGGTGCCCAGGCCTTATACTCCACCCCTGGTTTATTAGACGGCTATGGTATCAGAACCAATTCAACAATTAAATCATTAAGTACGGCGGTATTTGCACAAGCCGACTGGGAGTTTCTAAAAAACCTGCATATTTTACCAGGTTTAAGATACACCTATGACAAGAAAGATGTGGATTATGACAGGGTCACTTATGGAGGCTTACAAACGTCAAATCCAGCATTAATTGCGCTTAAAACCGCGGTGTATAACAACCAGCAATTCAGCACCAGTGTAGACAATAATAATTTATCCGGTAACCTGACCTTATCTTACAGACCTACACCTAAACTAAACGCTTACGGGACTTTCTCAACTGCTTATAAGCCCGTTGGGGTTAATGTTGGTGGTTTGCCAACCACTCCTAACGGAGAACCAGACTTGTCTGTGGCCATTGTAAAACCGGAATATGTGCAACATTACGAATTAGGCGTTAAAACAAAACCTTTTAAAGGTGCAATTGTAAACCTTAGCGCTTTTAATACGGATATTAAAGATTATCAAACCAATGTGCAATCCCCACAACTGGGTGTAAACAGAGGTTATCTTGCCAACGCAGAAAAAGTTAATGTAAAAGGGCTGGAAATTGATGGAATTTATCAGGTAGGAAGGTTCCTGACCGTAAATGCCGCCCTGGCTTATCTGGATGGCAAATATGTGAAATTCACCAATGCACCGCTGCCATTAGAAGAAACCGGACATACGGAAATCATCAATGGTGTAGCCACACAAGTTGCCTTTAAAGATGCTTCAGGAGGTCGTTTACCAGGCATATCTAAATGGAATGTTTCTGGTGGTTCCGAGTTCAGCAATCCAGGTAGTCTGGCCAGCGTAACAGGTAGGTATTTTATTGCAGCTGATGCCAGTTACCGCTCAGATTATTCTTCCAACCCAACCCCTTCCCGTGTATTAGTGGTGGAAGGTTATGCTTTACTAAATGCCAGATTAGGATTCAGATCCGATAAGTTCTCTTTGTTTGTTTGGGCCAGAAATATCGCGAATAAAACCTATTACGAACAATTACAGGCAGCAGCGGGTAATGCTGGTTTATATGCCGGCGTACTTGGAGACCCAAGAACTTATGGAATTACACTCCGCTATTCCCTATAATACGAACTAACTTTTATACCAGCCGCCTCATCCTAAAAAATGAGGCGGCTATTTTTTTATTACACTTTTTTATAAGTGCCTCGCCTGATATCTTCTCGTCATCAAACTAACTATAGCCAAAACCACATTTACACCCAATATCAGAAACATAAACAGGTTGCTGTTCTCCTGAGGCAAGCTGCCCAGATAATCCGTTACCGGTAACTTATTGAAAACACAATAGGTTAGAAAAAAGAACAATACCTCAAACAACTTCTTTCCGCCGGTTAAAATCCCTAAGGCTACCGCCAGCAAAACGATGAATATGGATCCATTTATAATATGGATAATGGCAGAAATATCAGCAGCTAAAGCATAGCGGATGATCACTGGTAAACCCAATCCAAGAGCCAGAATTATACCAGCCAAAACCTGAGCAGGCAGCATCCGCTGTAAAGGTTTATAAGCCGCATAAGCAAAATAATGGACGCGATTAGTCTTCTCTTTAGTGGCCAGCTCCGACCAACGGCTTACCTGCAAAAACAACAATATAGGCAGCAGATAGCTATGGGCCATATTCAATGGTACAAAAAATAACGCTACCCATAAACCTCCATTCAAAAACCATAACCATTTTTTCCCCTGCCGGATCAACAATAAAAACTCGATCTTCACAAAGGGATAAATTCCATAATTAAAACTAAGGGCTGGCAAAGCTGCTTTGCTCAGACCAATAGGATTCAGCAAAGGTTTGTCCACAGTTAAGCTTAACACTTCTTTCTTCTTCTTTTTAGTGCTAAGCGCTTGTCTAAAATCAAAACGGTGAAAAAACAAAGAAGAGATATAAACCAACGAAAAACCAAGACCCATCCACAGTAAGCGACTCGCTATAAATATGCCCGACCAATTCAGGCCTTCCCAGACAAAAGGTTTATAGATTCGCTGGCCATTAAAGATAAATCCAAAGGATACGCTTTTAATATCTTCCCCAAAATTAGTATTGATCTGATGGGTGATACTCCTGGTGATCAGGCTCAGTCCGAATGGGTCAAAAACTCCATTCGTTTCCGCGTCGCTTTTGCTATTGATCAGGCCCATAAAGATCCCACACAGTGTGAAAAAGGCTATAAATTGCAGAACACTATGCTTCGGTAAAAGCACTTCGCCCAGTACAGCCAGCGATGCAACCACAAACAATGCCGGTACAGCAAAAAACAAATAAGGCAATATAAAATTGCTTAAAATAAAGGGATAACCCGTTCCACGGATAAAAAACATCACGATGCTGATGCTAAAGGTAATCCCGGCAATGGTAAGCAATACCAGATAATTACTCAACTGTTTACTCAGCAGGTATTTAAAATTGCTGATGGGTGTAGTCGCAATGATGAGGCCTACTTCGGTATCAATATCTTTTTTGATCCCACTGTTGACCAGCAGAAAACCACAATAAGACAACATGATGGTGGTCATAATGCCGGATACATAACCTATCCAGGCCGAATTATAGACTCCCTTGTACCCTGCCGCACTTAAAGTCGTATAACTGGCATCAGGAGCGGGTATAAAAGACCAGGCCATAAATACCGTAATGGCCAGCGTAATTAAAAAGGAATAACTGCGGGTACGTTGCAGATAATCAGCTTTGATGATCGGATAAATATAGGACATACGCTTAACTGTTATGCTGTGTTAAAAACATATAGGCATCCTCTAAAGTAGCGGTAACCTGGACTGATAATGGAGCAACTACCCCAGCTTTACTGATGTAACGCACACTGATCTTATCCCCCTGGCGTGCGGTACCAATTACTTTATGTTGATTTTTGAAGGAATTCAGGTCAGCATTATCCAACAGTACTTCAAAAATTCGCCCCTCCGCTTGTTTGATGATTTCGTATTGCGGGGCATGTGTGATCAGTTTCCCTTCCTGCATAATAGCCACCTCATCAGCGATGGTTTCAATATCGGATACAATGTGCGAAGAAAGAATGATAATGCTATCCTGGGCCAGATCGGCTATCAACTGACGAAACCGCATCCGTTCTTCAGGATCCAGACCCACCGTAGGTTCATCAAAAATCAATACTTTGGGATCGTTAAGTAACGCTTGCGCGATGCCGATACGCTGTTTCATCCCTCCGGAGTAAGTGCCAATAGGCCTTTTGGCATCTGCGGTCAGGTTAACACCTTCTAAAAGCAGGTCGATTCGCTGCCGGAGTCCTTTGCCTCCCAGGCCTTTCATAGCGGCTATATATTCCAGAAATTCGTAAGCGTTAAGGTTTGGATACACCCCAAAATCCTGTGGCAGGTAGCCCAGCACTTTGCGGATGTAATTGGGATTTTGTACAATGTCGATCCCATCCAAAAGAAGTGTTCCGCCAGAAGGTTTGCTAATGGTGGCAATAATCTTCATCAGGGTAGATTTGCCTGCACCATTTGGCCCCAACAAGCCCAACACTCCTTTATTAATCTGGATTGAAAAGTTGGAAACCGCGGTCTTTTGTACGTTGTATTGTTTGCTAAGGTTATTGATCAGGAGTGCCATACATAATTTATATAGTGGTATGACACGAGTTTAATAGTTTACGTTACAACAGGTAAAAAAAATAGTTTTAACAATAATTATTGACGCTCTCAACATATGTACATGTTTTAAAAAATGCGCGGCAATACCTTTGCCCACAACAATAAAACAAGCATTTCATGAAAATATTTTTAATCACCTTATCCATACTTTGTATCGGATTCCGGGGCTTTTCCCAACAAGTGGACACCTTAAATATCTACAGTTCTTCCATGAAAAAGGAAGTCAAAACCTTGGTGATTCGTCCTTCATCAAGCTCAGAAAAGAAACTGCCAACCGTTTACATTTTACATGGCTACAGCGGTTACCCTAAAAGAACATTAACACAAGACATCCCTTCTTTGTTAGCCCTAAGCGAAACACTGAAAATGATGTTTATTTTACCGGATGGAAATTACGACAGCTGGTATGTCGACAGTGAAAGTCAAAATTCAAAGTATGAAACATTTATTGCCAAAGAGTTGGTTGATTTTGTTCAAAATCAGTATAAATCTGATCCATCAAAAACAGCCATCATGGGCTGGAGTATGGGTGGCCACGGTGCTTTATATATTGGATCCAGACATCAGGATACGTTTAAAGCTATAGGAAGTTTATGTGGCGTGATGGACTTTAGTCCTTTCGGAAAAGAATATGGCGTACCAAAAACACTAGGCGACAACCCTAAAAACTGGTCTAAATACACAGTGATGTCCCAAATAGAAAAACTAAAGACATCCTCCCAAAAAATCTTTATCAGCTGTGGAACCGAAGATCCGTTAATTGCGCAAAACAGAAATTTACACCAGCAACTACTGTTGTTAAACATTCCACACATTTATGAAGAAAGACCGGGTGAGCATAATGCAGCCTACTGGTCTAAAGCAGCAATTACTCAACTAATGGAAATAAATCAATTCTTTAGTACTCCTGAATTATCCTTTACAACTCCCAATCTTATGAACAAGATCATCCATACCAATCCTGAAACACTTTTCGACCCTACACCATTTGCCTTTTCACATGCGACAAGCACTACAACTAAAGGAAATTACGTCTTTATCTCCGGTCAAAGTGGCGGACAGGATTTAAAGCATACGCTTTCCAAAGATTTTAGAACTCAGGTTAAATTCGCTTTGTCAAACTTAGAAACTGTGCTTAAAGCATATCACTTAAAACCTGAAAATGTCCTTAAAATTACCGTATTAATTGTAGATCATAATCCAGAAAAACTTGCCATCTGGACAGCAGAAATGCATAAAATATGGAAGCACAATAAATTTCCGGCCAGCACTTTAATTCCTGTTCCGAAATTAGCGCTGGATGATATGCTGGTAGAAGTGGATGCTATTGCTTTTGTACCGGAATAAGCAACAAATAAAAACAGGCATTCAACTGAGTACAAACTCAATTGAACGCCTGTTAATTTAAATACCAATCGTTTTAAATACTACTTCAACATCACATCTACCAACACTGGAAAATGGTCCGAAGGAAATTTCCCATGGTAAGTATCCGTTAAAATCCCCCACCTGCTGGCGGTAAAACCTTTCGTTACAAAAACATGGTCAATTACCCCAAAACCCTTCACATCAGCACCGAAAGAATTGAAAGAAGAATTATTTCTATAGGGATGTTCTACCTGACTAAAAGTATCCTTTAAGAAGTCTGATGACGCTAATATCTTGTAGCTATCACCATTATGATCTACATTTAAATCACCCGTAAATATTGCAGGAGTATTCCCTGCTATTTCCTTGATTTTAGCCAAAATCAACTTACTACTTTCGACTTTTGCCACCTTACCCTGATGATCAAAATGCGCATTAAAGTAATAGAATTTTTTGCCGGTTCTTAAATCCTGAAGATATAACCAGGTGCAAATCCTGTTGCAGCAAGTGGCATCCCAACCTTTCCCTGGCTGATCAGGATTCTCCGACAACCAGAAATCGCCCTTTTTCAGCAATTTAAACTTATCTTTTCTATAAAATATAGAAGAGTGTTCTCCCCCCTCTTTACCGTCATCACGACCTAAACCATAATGTTCATATTCTGGTAAAGCCTTAGACAGATCATCCAGTTGATTTTTTAACCCTTCCTGAATTCCGAAAACATCATATTGATGGAATCTCAATAAATTAGCGGCTACCGGTGCCCGTTGTTCCCATAAATTCCCAACATCGCCCTTGTTATCATATCGTAAATTAAAAGTCCCAACCACTAGTTTCTGAGCAAATAGCTGACTACAGGCAAGTAAAAGAAGTACTACAGTAATATTAATTTTTTTCATCGTGTTATATATTTTAAAAGATCATTTAATAATTTACCAACCTGGATTTTGTCCCAGTTTAGGGTTCACAATCCTATCGGATTCTGGAATAGGATATAGATAATTTTTAGCTTCAAAGGTTCTCATTACGGTGGTTAACCAGGTGAGTTCGCCGGAAGTATCATTACTTAAGCGCTGAGGATTTACCCCCCCGTTTATTGTTGGGGCTACATTGATATAATTTACACCGGCAACAGGATTAGCAGGCATCACTTTATAAAAACATACATCCAATTTACCATCACCATTTAAATCCATAGGTACATCTAATGCCGGAACATAAAAACCATTCCATACTTTGGTCATTAATTCACCATGTTTCCACCTCACGATATCATCAAACCTAAGGCCTTCCAATGCCAGCTCTATTCCTCTTTCCCTTCTGATTTCTAAGAGTGAAGCGTCAGTCACATCCGGAAAATAATTTTGCTTCATATAAGCATCTACAACGGTCGGTTTAGTGGTTAAACCGCCTTTAATTCCGGCACGCTGTCTTAAAACACCAATTGTTTTTGACCAGTCGGCATCCGTAAAAGTGCCCAATTCAGCTTTTGCCTCTGCATAATTCAGTAAAACTTCGGCATATCTTAAGATACTTATGGAGTTCACATTCAGAGAACCACCATCATATTTTGTATCATCCAGGGTCCATTTTATAGGTTGATAACCAGTATAGGTATAAGAAAAAATCGGCGGTGCAGCTTCTGGTGTACCGCCATTAATACGCTTGTAATCCCCCATTCTGATGGTCTGTTGCAAGCGTTTATCGCGACCTTTCACCTCTTCTACAAAAGGCATCGTCTGGTACCCCGGTTTACTGGTAAATGGCGTACCGTCAATATTCAGGTAAGTATTTACAAAAGTACGTGTAAAGCTTAACCTGCTGCCATAAGTAGCACTAGTCCAATACCAATTGGCGTCATTATAGATAGCCAGGTTGGCATCAGCAACAACAGAAAGCATGATTTCCGAACCTACAGGAGCCGTACTCGTAAACAGCTGGCGGTAAGAAGCATCTTCGCCAGCACTCGTATTCAGTGTAAAACCGGAAGTCTGCATGGTTGCCGCCGCCGCAGTAGCCGCTTCCGTTAGCCATTGATCAGCGGTAGCTGTCAAATTCTTTTCCGGATGATATTTTCTGAAAGTACCTTCGTACAAACAAACTCTTGATTTAAAAGCCAGAGCGACAGATTTTGTGATCAACGTCTTAGAATTATCGCTGGAGCGGCTGATATTGGCAATCGCAAAATCAAGATCTGCCAGCACTGAGTCCATCACTAAAGCTCTTGCAGCTCTGCCATTATACAATGCTGGATCATCTACTTTAAAAGTTTTGTTGATCCAGGGCACATCACCATATCTTTTCACCTTTTGAAAGTAAAAGAAAGCGCGGAAAAATCTGGCTAATCCCTGGTATTGCTTTCTCACCTCCGGACTCACCTTCGGATCCACATTATTCTCTATAAAAAAGTTAATGTTTCTCAGTTTCCTCCAGTCCCAGCCCTTTTCTCCCTGGGAAGTTCTGGAATTATAAGCACCGGCAACCAGAAAATCCGGCGACTGACTTCTTGCTCCATAATCAGACATTTCATCTCCGCGGTGCGTCTCATTTGCACTGGGTAATACGTCATAAAAGGAATTGGCATACAATTCAAGCCCCTTCTCATTGCTAAATACCGAGCTACGGATTGCACTATCTTCAGGTGTCTGATCCAGCTTTTTACATCCTGCCACAAACACAGCAGAAAAAGCGAACCATAAACAGAATCTTTTCATATTATTATCTTTATGTATTTACTAGTTTTTGATTAAAATGTGGCCGTAAAACCGATACTATAGCTCTTTAACTGCGGATAATTATTTCCATTTCCACCACCTTCTGAATTACCGATACTTTCTACATCAATATCTCTGGTGATTTTGTAAAGCGGTGAATAAGTCCACAGGTTTTCTCCGGAAAGCACCAGACGTGCAGCACTTAAACCTACTTTTTTCACCAGATTTACCGGAAGGTTATACCCAACCTGAAGATTTTTAAGACGGATATAAGCTACATTCTGAATATATTTGGATTGCGACTGTAATTCCCCTGAACCATTTTGTGCCACATATCCGCGGTATCTTGGGAAATAAGCATCAGGATTACTTTCCGACCATATTTTGTCCTGCATAGATTTAGGTATCTTATTGTAAGGACGGTTGTATTGTCCCCAGAAAAGACCATTTTCAGACCCGGGATACCAATCCATTTTAGCGACACCCTGGAAGAAACTGCTGAAGAAGAAACTTTTCCACTGCGCGCCTAATGAAATGCCATACGTATATCTTGGTGTCGTATTACCAATCACCTTTTTATCTCCCGGATTAGCTACCGTATTATCGCCGTCATTAATTACACCGTCACCATTTAAATCTTTGAACTTAATATCGCCAGGTAATAATTTACCACTGTTCGATGCTTTAGTTAAGATCTGTTTTGCTGAATTCGCAATGTCTTCCGCTGAAGTAAAGTATCGGTCAGTATCATAACCCCAGATCTCTCCGTAATCCTGTCCGGTATAATAATCTGTTAGTCTTTGCTGTGGATTATTGTACTTGGTGATTTTGGCTTTATAATCTGCCAGTGTTAAACGGATGTCGTAGGTTAAAGGACTTCCAGACACGGCGAACTGATCTCTCCAGGAAATCGTAGCTTCCCAACCTTTAGTTCTTAAATCCGCGTAGTTACCTTTTGGCACATCTGTTCCGAAAACTCCCGGCAACGTCATACCTACGGTAAACATATTTTTAGTATTTCTTACGTAGGCATCTCCACTGAAATTTAAGCGGTTGTTCAGGAATGCCAGGTCAAGGCCAATATTTGTGGTTTGAGAAGTTTCCCAGGTTAAACCATCAGGCAATACTCCCGGCTGACTGGTATACTGTGGTCTTACCCCGTTTAATATTCTACCGGATTGCTCAATTTTAAATTTCTCCTGAAAAGCATAAGAAGCTATACTTCCATTTCCTAAGGAGCCATAAGAAGCCCGGATTTTCACATCCGTGATGACATTCTTATTTACCTTCCAGAAAGGTTCCTGACTCAGTCTCCATCCTGCAGAAAAAGAAGGAAAAAAGTCATAACGCTGGTCGGAAGGGAATTTCGAAGAACCGTCATATCTACCATTTGCTTCAAATAAATAGCGGTCTTTATAGGCATAATTCAGGCGGTAAAACCCACCCAATACGGCCCATTGGTCATGACCACCCGCTGTAATAATAGATTGTCCGAGTGCAAGATTAATGTCTTGTGCATCATCAAAAATCAACCCGTTACGGGAAGCCAGCAAGCGCTTATAAGTGGATTGCTCATAGTTATATCCTGCCAGTACTTTCAGGAAATGGTCTTTGCCGACCTGAGGCTCATATTCCCCATAAATGTTAGTCGCCAGATATTGTGTAGTCCGGTCAATCTGCTGGAAATCGTTTGTATTACTACCCACATATTCTATTACACCTGGTTTTCTGCTGAAAGCCACAGGAACACGTACACGTGTGTCATCGTCTGTAGTTTGCTGAAAAGTTAAATCTCCTTTGATCCTGAACTTATCATTAAAAAATTTACTGCTAAAACCAGTTGTATTTCTGAAGACTTTTTTATTAGAAGTCGTGCCGTTTTTAGCCGTATAATAATCTCCAACAGTATAAGCTGCTGAATGGGTTAATGTACCATCAGGATTAAACATTGGTGCCACATTATGACCTTCATCAGAAAGGTTTCTGAAAATTCCGCCGCCCTCTCCAACGTTAAGTGGTGAATAATACTTAATCGCTGAGTAATCCATATTATTATAGACTTTCAACCAGGGGTATAGTTCGGTAGAACCCTTTGCTCTTACATTATACATCTGATAATCATCAGAATTGTACCTGAAAAGACCAGATTGTTTGAAGGACCTGCCTGAAATGTAGAAATCAGATTTACCGCTTCCGCCGGATATGGATACATTGTGCTCCATAGAGTTGTTATGGTCCTTAAATAACTCTTTATACCAATCTGTATTCCCGTAATAAACGTACTCGCCATTGGCATTAAGTTCTGTTTTCGGCAGGCTCGGATCAGCATCACGACGTTTCAATTCCGCGAGGTATTCAGGAGAGAATTTCACCGTTTTATTGATGTTCTGAGGCGTTTGAGAATAGTCATTCCAGGCAGACCATGCTTCATTAAAACCTTTCGCAAACTCATAACCGTTAGTCACTAAATCCGGGACCGTAGTCGGTGTTTTAACCGCACCTGAAAATGAATAACTAACAGAAGTTTTGTCTTTGTCCGGATTTTTGGTGGTGATTAAAACCACACCAAAAGCAGCCCTTGCACCATAGATCGCCGCGGATGAGGCATCTTTTAGTACGGTCACTGTAGCAACATCATTAGGATTGATCCTGGAAGGATCACCTTCCACACCATCAATTAAAACCAATGCACTACCACCTTGCCCGATAGAGGTTGTCCCTCTGAGGTTATAGGAAGGACTCTGGTTAGGCCGGCCATCACCAATGGATATATTTAAATTAGGAATCACGCCTTGTAAGCCCTGAGAGAGATTCGCTATCGGCCGGTTTTCGAATACTTTTGAAGTAACCTGATCTACAGCACCCGTCAGGTTTTCTCTTTTCTGGGTGCCATATCCTACAACTAACACCTCATTCAAGGTACCCGTTTCGGCTACCAGAGAGATATTGAGTTTAGTCATTTCCCCTGGTTTTACCACCACTTTACTATAGGTAGCACTGGTATAAGAGATAAAGCTGGCCACTAAGGTATAAGTGCCTGGTGCTGCAGTAATGGAATAAGAGCCGTCCGGATTACTCTGAACACCTTTATTCAATTCCATAAGTTTAATACTTGCACCGGGTAAAGGATCGCCTTTTTCATCTACAACTTTACCGCTGATTTTTCCTGGTTCCTGATTTTTCATCAGCGTAATTACACCTGGTACTTCTTCAGAGAAGATCAATGAAGTATTTGCCAGCAAAGAAGCCAGGATATCAGCAATCTTATCATTGGAATAATCGATTTCATCAATTCTGATATTCTTCAACTTTAAATAAGCAGGATCATAGGCGAAATCAACGCCACTTAAGCGCTCGATCTTCTGAACGGCACTGAGTAAGGTCTCGTTTTTAAAAGAAACTTTAATACGTCTGTTTAAAATCTGACCGCTGGTATTTCCTGCCAGCAACACCTGAGAACTGGTGAGGATGAGGATATAGACAATGAGGGTATAACGCATAATCTTCTGCAATAGCAGTAAATGTTTTTTCATTTGTATTTTAATTTTCAAAGCCCTGGAACCAGCATATAAAATGCCCCTTAGAGTTCCTATCTTTGATCATGAACAAAAAATAATTGTTTTGCAACAGGCGGAAGGGCTCAATCTAAAGCTGTTGCGTTGTACAGGCCGGTTCTGCTTCAGAGCCGGCTTTTTTTGTTGGTTTAGTAAATGATTATACCATTTCCGGTCCTCCTGTATTTCTTGTGGTGTATAGAACAGATGATTTTCAAGGTTTCTGAAAGCGTATGTGTCGAACGCATTTGAATATTATATTGATAACGGCCTACATTGGGATCTTCGATAGTTAGAGAAACGCCATAATAAAGTTTGACGATCCTGGCTACTTCTTCAAAACTTCCCTGATTAAGGTCTATGGATGTCACGTACCATTGGTTATTATCCGCCAGGCCAAAATCATCCTGCTTCCAGGTGTTGGTCCGCAGGTTATAGTTTATTTTTTTTCCAGGTACTAACTGAGTCAATACTTTTTGAGGAGTAGCAACTGCTACTTTACCTTCGACCAGGCTCACCTCAATGGCCAGGTCTCCTTTTTGATCTGTATAATGGCTTACTTTAAATTTAGTCCCCAATACTGTGGTGGTCAGCAAGCCGGAATGCACTAAGAAAGGATGCTCCGGATCTTTGGCTACTTCAAAAAAGGCATTTCCTTTTTCCAGAAATACGGTCCTCGAACCTTGCCTGCCAAAATCCCTGGCAATTTTAAACTCACTGGAGGGGTTAAGGTGTATTATTGAGTTGTCTGCTAAGGTGATTTTCTTACTTTCCGTTGCGTTTGTGCGATACACCATATAAACCGGTAAATCCACAATCTGCTCCCCGATCCCCATTGGTTTAAATAATAATCCTACAGCAATCAGCAACACCGCAGCGGCAGCATATGGAAGGGTTTTTCGCCAGTTTGGTAACCTAAGGCCTTTTTGCTCCTGTATTGGCCCGATTGCCACAAACATTTCTGCTTTGATCCGACTAGCATGAGCTTCATCCTGGAAACCTGTAAATTCTTCTGCATCATATGATGCATACCATTTCTCCAGATTCAGCTGTTCCGCTTCGGTTAGTTTATTTTCGCTGAACCGTTTTAGTATTTCCTTAAATTCTTGTGATTCCAATCTATTGCCCTTTTTAGATAAGTAGTTTGGAAAGGCCGGATTTACTTATAGAAATTGTTAAGCGTTTGTTAAGAAATCCTGCACTGGTTAAATTCAATCAGGAAAAAAGCAAGAACTACCCATTCCGGATATTTTGCGCCCAATTTAACACGGATTCGGCGCAGGGCTTCGGAAAGATGATTGGATACTGTCTGTTCTTTTAAATTCAACTTTTGTGCAATTTCTGCCGTGGATAGCTGTGAGGCTTTTAACAGGTAAGCTTCTTTCATTTTGTCGGGAAGCAAGGCGACCTCTCCGGCGATAAGCTTTTCAAGCTCAAAATAACCATCAAGATCATTGATGGAAGTCATTTCTTCAAAACGCTGAATGGTATTTTCCAGCACTTTATCTTTCACTTTTTCTGATCTGAAATAATTGAACACCTGAAATCTGACCGCTCCGTTTAGGTACTGAGCGATATCTTTATGGATCGCAATCGTTTCCCGCCGCTGCCAGATGTTGATGAAAACTGTCTGGACAATATCTTTTGCAGCCTCTTCATCCTTCACTCTTTTATAGGCATGAATGTACAGGCTCCGCCAGAACTTTTCATATAAAGTTGAATATGCAGCCTGATCACCGTTTTGGAGTGCGTTAATTAACGTTGATTCATTTATTACTGTCATTGGCATCCCCCAAAAATAGGGCACCCATATAAAGGAATGATTAAGTTAATGTGAACAACACTTTGCATCCTGACAAACAAAAGCAGATTCTATGAACTTGCTATAATGACACTAAATTTATCAGTCAGATAATCCCAATCTAAGACGGGGATTATTCCGCGTTTACAGGCAATTTAGCCCAACATGGCCCTAGAAGACACCCAGAAAAACCCAACATCAACTCACAAATAAAAAACCTCATCATCACTTATGTCGCCCAGCTACCCAGCCTGGCTTGCTCTAAATTTGTTACACAAATAGTACCCTTAAAATTCCTTCTCCTAAACCCTTTTCGTTATTTTTAGAAAGTAGTTAATTATTTCTATGAAATAAAATAATGACAATTCCCGACACAATTAATAAAAGCGGACAGCGTTTAAAGCTGAAAGAACCTATGGGAAGAATCCTATTCAATGACACATTAAATCATAATTCAATGAAAAAACTGAGGTCAAAAGTAGTAAAAGCACTAAAAAGAGAATTCACCTTCGAATGTACCATTTCAGCAAGAATGAACCAGGTGATCTTAAACGTTAAAAACATAGTTTTTGAAGAACATCTGGGACAGGTGATTCAGCAAACACAGCTGATCATCGATAAATATTTCCCAAAAAGAGAAGAACACCTTTGTTTGGTGGTCAGGGAAATCGGAGGGAACCATCAAAACACCTTTAAAATCTGGAAGTCTATTTAATTCATATTTCATAAAAGCCCTTCAAATCGACGAATCTGAAGGGCTTTTCTATGCCTAAATTTTATTTAGAAATCCATATTCATGGATATACTGCTGTCCTTCTCTGAGTACCCAATTTACAAATGCAGTCACCTCAGGCCGCGTATCCTTATAGATCAGCGTAAAATTCCCTTTTGGTGGCAAAGTGGTAGAAATCGACTCCAAAGAATGGATCAACTGATCCAGATTCGCATAAAAACTTTCTTCTTTCCCAATTACCCCATCCCCGTTTAAATCCGTCGGCACTACAGCAATTCCCGGTTTCGGTTTTCTGGTTTTCAGGTCATACACAATACCCAGGTCATTATAAGCCACGCCCAGGGGATCCTCAGCCACTGTTTTCAATAAAACCTGGTCGTCGGCAATTCGCTTCCCTCCTTCATTCGTTAAATTTTTCAGTTCCTCCCCCAGCACGCTCGAAAAAGTGGCAGAAGTACAGGCCGTCCGACTATACACCTTAAAAGAAACCGGTTGATCGCCAAAAGCCGCGAACTTATCCTTACCGGTACTATTGCTAAAATAAACAGATTCAAAATCTTTGGCCTTAAAACCACTTTTCTGTAGTTTCTCTAAACCCGGATTTTTCTCATTGACGATGGGGACAATGGCAAACCTGCTCACGATGGTATAATTCCCTTTCGCAGGATCTTTTTCTTTTAATGGCGCCGCCGAAGCATTGATATCCGGATTTGCCACACCTTGCTTAACCACAAATTTCACACCCGGGTTTGCTTTGGAAAACTCTGCAGCCCACTTTTCAATCAATGGAAAAAGGAAGCGTGTTCCGGTGATATTGATCGTTCCTTCCAGTTTCAATTGATCACCAGGCCCCTTAGCATACGTATTTAAAGCGCAGAACAAAGCAATCGCAAAAGTTGTTTTTCTTAAATTCAAAGTCATTAGTTTCATCATACAATTTTTAAAAGGTGAATAATTAATTATAGCCTGGATTTTGTTTAAGCGCAGGATCTACCAGTAACTCCTGTTTTGGAATGGGATACAATAATTTATTGACATCGCTGATGCCCAGCACCTTTAGCGCAAGCCCCCTGCGAATCAGGTCGAACCAACGCTGACTCTCATAAGCCAGTTCCAACCTTCTTTCCTGTAAAACTTTAGCAATAACCTCGTTTTTATCGCTCAGCCCATTCAGGTCATCGTCCTTCGCTTTGGCACGTAACCGAATGATCCGGATGTCTTCTACCGCTTCCGGAATCCTGTTCAACTCGGCTTTAGCTTCCGCCCGGATCAGGTATAACTCCGCAATCCGCAAGGCATAAACCTGATTTTCGCCGGTAGAGATTTTGAAATTCATGTTCCCATAAGTGATGATTCCTTTGGGTGGCGTATTGATATCCAGCAATAAAGATTTGCGGTCGCCACCATAAGGCCCCCTGACCAGGGCAATAAATTCATCCGTAGGTAAGAATTCACGGGTGCCTCCGGTTAGGTTACTGGCAAACCAATTCCCAGCCCAGGAGTTTTTATTATTGATCGTATAATCGATTTCGAAAATAGATTCCGTTGTATTTTTAGCATTGAAAAAAGCAGAATAGCTGGGCACTAAACTGAATTTAACGCTTTCTTTGATCACCAGATCCGCGTAATCTAAAGCTTGTTGCCATTGCCCTAAATACAGAAATAACCTTGATTTCAAAGCATAAACGGCATAAATGGAGGCCCGGTTACGGTTTAATACTGCCGGACTAGCGGGCAAAAGATTTTGAGCTGCCTCCAGGTCTTCCCCAACTTGTTTGTACAACTGAGCGGGCGTACTATTGCCGATTCCATCCGCAGAATTAGGATTCCGCGTGCTTGTGGTAATGATCGGGGCATTTCCCCAAAGGCGTACCAGATCGAAATAAGCGAGGGCGCGAATGAAATAGGCCTCCCCAATTGCCGCATTTCGATCTGCTTGCTGGAAAGTCTGGTCATTTACTTTTGGAACAGATTCAATGATGTTATTCGAGCTGTTAATGGTACTGTACAAAGCGCCCCATAAGGCAGAAATCGAAGTATTAGTGGCAAAAACATCATGCACATCGAACTCCCTGTTGGAAGGCGAATTTCCCACCCAACGCAGATTATCATCGGCAAGGTTAACGATATACCGGAAGGTATTTCCCTGGTAACTATTCTGCCCTAGCGCACTGTAAGTCCCGATTAAAGCGGCATCCGCACTCTTTTTATTGACAATACTGTTTTCTTCCGCTACATATAACAACGGCTTAGGATCCAGCAAATCTTTGCAGGAAGCAACCAGCAACAGTAAAGGAATCGCCCATAGCAGGCTATATTTTGAGGTGTATTTAAAGTTCATAATCAACATATTTTATCATTAAAAAGAAAGGTTAAAACCGGCCTGAAAGGTTCTCGGTTGTGAGGCAATGGCCTGATCATAGCCCATCACATTTTGATTGTCGCCCATGGTATTTACCTCAGGATCTACTCCTTTATATTTGGTGATGGTGATCAGATTGGTTGCAGCAACATACAAGCGCACATTGCTGATGTGGAATTTTGCCAGTAAAGCTTTAGGCAGTTTATAACCGATAGCTAGCGTTTTCAACCTTACATAAGAGCCATCTTCCAAAAAACGATCTGAAATGATACTGGCATTATTTCCTTTGGCCGTCATCCGGGGAACCTCCGTAATATCTCCCGGATTTTGCCAGCGTTCTAACTGTTCTTCCAGCTGTGCAAAAACACCATTTCTGGAACCACCATGCCCCATTCTATATCGGGTATTGTTCCAGATTTTGTTCCCGATTGAATAATTAAAGAAAACATTCAAATCGAAATTTCCATAGGTAAATTCATTACCAAATCCGCCAAAGAAATCCGGCCAGGCGTTGCCTATAACCTGAAGATCTGCATCAGAAAGGAGGCCATCGCCATTTACATCTTCAAAAACCACATCGCCATTGGCTGGATTTACACCCAGTTGTTTATGCGCATAAAAAGAATACAGCGGACTGCCCTGCTGCATAATCGTTCTGTTGTCCAGAATCGGGGTATTTAACTTCTCAATTCTGTTTTTATTGGTCGAGATATTGAAACGCGTATTCCAGGTAAATGCTTTATGCGTAATAACCTGTGCATTCAGAGACAGCTCAAATCCTTTATTACTGATTTCTCCGGAGTTGGAAAATATCGAGGCAAAACCCAGTTTCTGAGAAATCGGCTGCTGCAATAAAAGGTTGGTCGTATACTTATTATAGTAATTCAATTCCAGGTTCAGTCGGTTTTTGAGGAAGCCCATGTTCAGACCAACATTAAACTGCGTAGTGGTTTCCCATTTCAGATTTGGATTAGCCAGTTGGAAAGGCAAAATTCCGGAAGTGCTGAGGTAATTATTACCACCGTTCCATAAGCCCAATGCGGCAAAATCAGGGATGCCATTCTGATTTCCGGTAAGACCATAACTGGCATTGAATTTCAGCTCAGAAAACAGGTCCAACTGCTTGATAAAATCTTCCTCACTGGCGCGCCAGGCAACACCTGCTGACGGGAAATATCCCCAACGGTTGTCTTTTCCAAATCTGGAAGAAGCATCAGCGCGGATACTGGCATCAACCATATATTTGCGGTTGTAACCATAGCTCGCCCTGCCGAAAAAAGAAACCAATCCGGCCTGGGATTTACGGGAAGTCCCGGTCTGACTGGCAGAAGAGGCAACCAGTGTAAACTGATCTGTAGGATACCCTATACCGGTAACGCTGGTGGTTTCAAAGGTCTCTTTTTGCAAGGTATTGCCGACTGTCAGGTTAAACTGATGTACATTTTCCCAAACCTTATCATAACTAATCAGCTGCTCATTGATCAGGGTCGCATTCCGGTTTAAAGCAGAAGTACCAATTCCATTGATGGGTGCCTGGCCCAATTGCAACTTAGAATTGAAATAATTATCCGCCTTGCTTTCGTTAAAATCTACGCTCCAGCTGGTTCTGAATTTCAATCCTTCCAGGATTTTATACTCCCCGAAAACATTCGCAGTGATCCGCGTTCCTACATCTGTAAACACCGTTTCTTTGATCGCAGCAACCGGATTTTCGAATTAGGATGGCCGCGCATAACTACCGTCAGGATTGTATAATGGCAAATAAACCGGGGTGTACAAAGCCCCGTTTACCGTACCATTGGGTACATTATTATTGGGTGTCATATTCCGGTTGGTACTCACCAGGTTAACAGATACCCCGATTTTCGTTTTCTCATTAAACTGCTGCCCCAAATTAATTCTAAAACTGGCGCGTTGAAAACGATCTGGTTTTACAATAGCGTCCTGACTATAGTAATTTCCTCCCAGATAATAGGTTGTTTTTTCATTCCCACCGGCTACCGATAAATCCACATTGTCTGTAGGCGCATTTTGAAAAATCAACCCTACCCGATCAATGGTTTCCTGCTCCTCCGGCAAGCCTAATCCACCTGCTGCTTTAGGTCTGAAAGGGCGCTTTTCAAATGCCCCTCCGTCATTAAGCCAGGTTTCATTCTGCAAAATACCCTCCCCTTGTCCGGAGATGGTTGGCCAGAATTTAATGGCCTGCGATACGCCTTTATAATAACCGATATCCACTTTTGGCTTCCGGTTTAATTTTCCGCGTTTGGTACTGATTAACACCACGCCATTGGCCCCTCTGGAACCATATATTGCGGTCGCATTCGCATCTTTAAGGATTTCGATGGATTCAATATCACCGGGATTCAGGTCGGCAATTGGCGAGGTCTGTTGTCCGCCGGTAGAAATACTTTGCAGGGTTCTGTTGTTGAGAAACACGCCATCCACCACGTATAAAGGGTCATTACTGGCGTTAATAGAGGATGAACCCCTTACCCTGATAAATATCCCTGATCCGGGAACCGAGGTATTTGAAGAGACCAATACCCCCGAAGCCTGTCCCTGGAGCATCTGATCTACCCCGGCAACAGGAATATCTTCAATCTGTTTTCCGGAAATCGTGGCCACGGAGCTGGTCAGCGTTTTCCGGTCCTGGGCACCATAACCGACCACCACTAAATCCTGAAGCTGATTGGTTTCCGGTTCCAGTTTTACATTGACCGGGCTACCATCCACCACCAGTGTTTTGGTTTTGTAGCCTATATATTTAATGATTAAGGTATAAGGGAATTTTTGACCCGTCACAAAATTGAAAGCACCAACTCTGTCCGATGTTGCCGTATGTGTGGTTCCTTGAATGAGAATGGAGGCTCCGATTAATTTCTCGCCCGTCAGGGCATCAGAGATCGTACCTTTTAAAGTAGAGTTGATCAGTGGTTTTGTTTCCTGCGCAGTGGCGTTCAGAAAAAAGAATGCGCTTAAAAACAGGTAAAAGGCAAATCCTGGCCATAGTCCATGGCGAGGTAAGGCAGCTTGTGCCCTATCAAAAATTTTCATATTTTTACAATGGGTTTATGACGTAAAAAATCAGGTGCAACGTCCAAATTGAAACCTGGTTTATTTATTAATCCGGAAGGGTGTGCCGAAAGGCCACCCTTTATTTATATCGTATCTTTAACATTTCATAAGCTTTCTTTTTGTTGGTTTGGTTGGTTGATTATTAATTGATGAAGCAAATATATAAATATAGTCTACCTTTTTAGTATACTTTATTTAAAAAATAACAATTCCACAAAAAAGCCGTTAAGAATCTGATCCTAACGGCTTTTCTACCTAAAATTAGCCAGGCATAAAATTAGCCTGATCTGTTAAAACTCTTTATTTTTCTGTTACACGAATATCTATACGTCGGTTTTGTGCCCTACCCTCAGGACTAGCATTGCTGGCAATTGGATGTTCAGAACCATAACCTTCTGCTTCCAGGCGTTTTTTATCGATACCTAGTTTCACCAACTGATCTTTGGCCGTATTGGCACGTTCATTAGATATTTTCTTATTCACTTCTGCATTGCCGGTACTATCGGTATAGCCACCCAATTTCAGGGTCACTACCGGATAAGCCACTAAAATCGCGGCAATATTATTCAATTGCTCTTGCGATTCCGGTTTTAACGTGCTTTTTCCGGGCTCAAAATACAACCTGTCGAAGGTAAACCAGGTAGTTTTATCTACAGGTTTACTTTTATCTTCAATGAATCCGATCAGTTTACTTTCTACGGAATTTTCCGCAATGCTGATTTCTTTTCCATCAGGAAGCTTTTTACTCATCTTCTCGCCAAGATCTTTCACAAAATCTCCGGCCTCATTTAATTTACCCTGGACCACCACTACAGTAGCATCTACTACACCACCCATTTTACCACCTACAGTATCAATACTAGCCGTTACTGAATCTACGGTACTCGTTACAGCCGTTTCATTACAGCCTTTTTTCCCTAACATCCACCACAATGCCACTATAACTACAATCAGGGGAAGCAGCCATTTGATAAATCCACCACCTGTATCTCTATTGGGAACACTCACCGGAGGTATTGGACTTGCCCTATGCGCGGCAACTTTAGGAACATCAGGAATATCTACCTTAGGAAGGTTAATATTACCAATCCCCAATGAGCTGCTTAAACCGGCAGGAAGTGCGGCAGCGATTTCGTTTTTACTTTCAAAAAGTTTTCCTAATAAATCAGAGACACTCCAGCCTTTGGAGGCCATCAGTTTCGAGATCATGCCGGTTACCAGTGGCACAATCATCGCCAGCAAACCAGCAGATTTACCCTCCGGAAGTCCGGTTGCCGAAGCAACGGCATTGGTAACCGAGCCACTGTCATTTCCAAATAAACTGCCCAACATAGATTTCCCCTTATTCAGCAGGCTATCATCGGAACCGTTTAACAAATCTTCGGGAGCAGCTGCAGAACCACTTGCACCAGGTAGGATACTATCCAGGAAGCCTCCTCCGGCTCCGTTTTTGAGGATACCCGCCAGAACTGCAGGGATACCAGCAGAGAAGCCTGTTTTCACCTGATCCTCTGTTACGCCAGCTTTCTGGCTTAAAGAAGAGATTACGTTTCC
Organism: Pedobacter gandavensis; assembly: GCF_032677645.1. Lineage (GTDB taxonomy): Bacteria > Bacteroidota > Bacteroidia > Sphingobacteriales > Sphingobacteriaceae > Pedobacter > Pedobacter gandavensis_A. Next base: position 36,018 of record NZ_JAVTSB010000010.1, read on the forward strand.
GCTTACCTCATTCTTTAACATTTCAATTAAATTCATGCTTATAGTTTTATAGGTTAGAAATATTATATCATAAAGCACCTTAAAGAACCAGATACTTTAAATTTTAAAATTCAAACAAATACTATTCACCCTCAATTAATTATCAACCCGGCACCTGAAACTATGCCTGCACTATATAAAAATAAGCACTAATCCCCTAATAACCATACAATACCGTATTTAAATCAAAAAAAACACGATAGAGAATTTAGGCTTACTCCTTCTTTGTGAACATTACAGGAGGCCAAAAAGTTTCCGTATTTTAGTATATAAGCTCCGGGAACACCGAATCATAATCCAGAATCAGTTTCATCATTAAAAATTCCTCCAATGAAAGCAAAAATTAATTCTTTTGAAGAGCTCGTTGCAGCTCTTGATCAGGATAATCCTTTAAATTTAGAGATCCAAACTTCCATCCTATGTCCATATGCAATTGTACTGCCCATTGGGTTTAGCCTGACCGGATTAGACAGCGCAAGATCTATACTCAGTTTCAGTAACAGTGACGGTATCTGTTTAACAGCCAATAATGAAGTCAGTAACCTAAATATTCAAACCACTCCGGGCAACAGGGCTATTTATCTGTTAAGTCACCATGCCGATCTGGGTACTTTTACCCTCAGAAACTTAACCATCACCGGTCAGGTTCAAATATTAACCCGGGCAGGGAGTCTTAAAACCAAACTAATTGCCGACAACATTGACATTGTCAGTTGCGATTCGCGCCGATACTCTGAGCAGCCACAGAAATACGGGGTAAATGTTTACCAGGGAGCCTTTACCGTTTACAATTACAACAGTAATCCGGATAGCGTGATCCAGGCCAGATTAACCAATATTTCTTTAGGCAGAAAGGGTGCCCCCGTCATTGGAACCGGCCTGTTTATTGGTGGTTTTGGCGATAATGGTGGCTGGGTTCTGGCAGATGAATTGAGCACCGGCGACATCTATACCAACGGAATGATTCCATACGGACAGCCAAATCTCATTACCGCAGCAGTGTTTATCTTAAATGGTGCTAAGGTTAAAAAGCTAAATAATAAAGGCAGCGTAACGACCTATGGGGTCAATGATATGGTACTCGATGCCTGGGGACAAGTGGACCGCTGGATCGCAGAAAAACCAATTACTTCTTATGGCCCCAGTGGCATTGGCTTTGTCAACTTCGGAGTGGTCGATTATTTCGAATCAAAAGATAAAATAGAGACTTTTGGTCTGGGTGCCAGAGGATTTAACCAATACGACGGCACGATAAACCAGGCGGTTTTTGAATCGATTGAAACCCATGGCAACGGTTCTATTGGCATCCAGGTGAGTAAACCTGTAGGTAGCATCAGCATCAAAAAAGACCTCATTACCCATGGTGCAATTGGCCAGACCCTGGTGAAAGGGGTATTGGTCTCCCTACCCGCAGACGGGTTTAGCATCAAGCCTGGTGGAGAAGTTAAGCAATTAAGCATTGCCGGAAACATCATTACGCATGGTAGCGGCGTCCATTCTTTTAATGTAGAAGGTGGCACAGTTAAAGCATTGTCGGTAAAAGGAGAAATCATCGCTGAAGGCAGGAATTCTGTGGCCGTCTCTGTCACGCAAAACGGAACCAGTTCCTTGCATAAGGTCAGCGCCATCTCTAAACTAGGAATCGCTGTTTTGATCAAAAAAGGGATCGTTACAGATCGTACAGACCTCAAAGCCAGGGGAGATAAAGGCGATATCGTGGAAGGATAAACTAAAACAGCCGGCAATGCCGGCTGTTTTAACGTATTCATAATCAAGCTACAAATAGCCTTCATTTAGTAATCGTATTTTGTTGGATTATGTCTGTCTCCGTTCGGTTTTTTTCCTTCACGCAGGTAATCTCCGGTCATGTCGATATAGGTATTGTACGTATTCAACATTCTATAATCCCAATAAGGATACTCGCGATCTGTCAGCATTTTATTAACCAAAGGTCTCATGGCCAGGTGGAAAGCTTTATTATTGGAAGCATAGGTCATATTACTGCTATGGCTGAAACCAAGCGCATGTCCTAGCTCATGAATCAACACTTCTTCAGAACCTTTATTGTAATGACGCATCATCACATATTCGGCAACAGCCACCAGATTGCCACCACCTAAACCACTCACATTACTCACCAAACCGGTTTCGATATTTGCTCTGGTCAGGATATCACGATAAACGGCTTCTTTCCGCTCTTTAGTCAGCGGCGTTCCATCATTAGCTGTTAGCCCTTCATAAGCCATAAAACCGATCTGAGTAGATTCTTGTGAAAACAAATAAGCTAAATTGGTAAACATCACCAGACTTTCTCTGGCATGCAAAGGGTTCATGCGGTACCAGTTACCAGCATCTACCTGCGATTTCCTGAAATTCAGCTTCCATGGAATTTTCATCGCATTTAGCCTTTTGTAGAAAGGATCATCTACCACTACAGAAAATCCGGCTTTGGAAAGGTCAGGCTGTTTAGCAAGGGTAATGAGTTTACCACTTTCGGTGTACAGCTGCTCTTCCTGAGTTACAATCGTTAAAGGCAGCTTGAAGGTAACCAATGGGGTAATCGAGTCGATTTTTAACAGGGCAACTCTTTCTTCGGCGCCAGCAAGTTTCACAAAAATATGGACATTTTTGATGGTTTTCAGCGTAAAATTAATCAGCTTTACCTCCTGAGTACCGCTCAGTTCAATTTTAAGTGGATCGCGCAAAACGATGCTTCGAGTCACCATTACAGCTGTTGGCTCCGTATCGGCCAGTAATTTTTCTACTCCGTTAAGGTCTTTAAAGTTTACAGTTTTTGTGGAAACGACCGTTTCAATGGGTTCTTTATCAGCCTTTTTACAAGAGAAAAACAGCAAAATAAAAGAACAGATCAGTAATGAATTTTTCATAATAGGGATTAAATATTATTTGCCCCAATGATAGCCAATAAATTCATTTTATGTCATACTTATTATCAATAAACCCCGTTTAAACGGTTATATACTAGGCTTCCAGTACAATATAGGCTTTATCGATCTTTAAAGTCTGTAGTAAAGTTAACATGGTTAAGGTAAAAGATTCCGGCCCGCAGACATAGTAATAAGCGCCTGGATTGTTCGCATAGTTGCTTAACAATTTAAGGCCGATTTCCCGCCCTACAGCACCCGGTTTTACCGGTGATTTCAAAACGTCAACATATTGTCCGGCCAGCATATATTTTAACTCCGCAGGGAGGATGACATCTTCTTCACTATGGTTCGCGAATAACAAGGTATTCCCTGTGAGGGCGTGGTCTAGTTTCAGCTGACGAAGGATCGCGATAAATGGAGTAATCCCTGCTCCGCCTGCCAGAAATACACCCGGTCCTTTATATTGAATCGTTCCGAAAACATCATGAATGATCAATTCATCGCCTGTGGTTAAGGTCGATAATTTTTCAGTGACGCCTCCATGATCTTTATAAATTTTAATGATGAACTCCAGATATCCATTATCATTGGTCCCCGTAAAAGTAAAAGGTCTCAGTTCTTCGGTTAAACCAGGCTGATTAATGGACACATCTGTAGCCTGACCGGGAACAAAAGTGTAGCCGGCAGGTTTTTCGAGTATAAAGCGTTTTACATTTCGCGCTACCTGCTCAACATTTAATATTTTAACAATATGTCCCACGAACTTAGCCATTAGCAATTTTTGATCCACAAAACCAAACCCATACCCATGCAACAGGCTCCATAGCCACTGTCCTTATAACTACATTAAGATACTTAAGGGCAACAACAAGCAATAAAACAATCATTACCAAATAGATACAAACCACACACCCACCATTTGACAGGGAAGCAGAGGAGTTATGACTGAAGTGTTCATCTACCTCAGTCAACAATAACTCGTAAAAAAAGAGTTACACTGGTTTTTCACCTGATTTTCTATGCTTTTGCCTTCTCGCGGGCTACGCTATATAAGACACCAGACCATCGGTTCTACGTAAATAGGACATGCTCTTGGGCAGGAAGTGAGTCTTATGATGAAACAACCCTAAAATATTGTTAATTTCAGCCTTTATTGGTCGTACCCACAAGGATATGGCCAATATTTATTTCAAACCAAGGCGATATCAGCATATGAAGGAAGAACTTCAACAGAAAATAGATTTAAAGACTAAACCTCAGGGCGCATTAGGCAAATTAGAACAGCTTGCCCGACAAATCGGAACCGTACAAAATACGCTGAGTCCGGAATTAACCAAACCTGCAATTGTGGTTTTCGCGGGGGATCATGGCATTGCCAAATCTGGTGTGAGTGCCTACCCACAAGAGGTTACCTACCAAATGGTGCTGAATTTCCTGAATGAAGGTGCGGCAATCAATGTATTTTGCAGGCAACACCAGATCAATCTGCTGATCGCAGATACCGGCGTAAACTTCAATTTTAAAGCACACGAAAAACTGATCCGCGCAAAAGTGGAAAAAGGTACCAGAAATTTCCTGGAAGAACCAGCGATGAACATTCATGAGCTGGAAAACTGTCTGACCCAATCGGAGAAGATTGTGAACGATCTGCATGCAGGCGGTTGTAACATCATCGGTTTTGGAGAAATGGGTATTGGCAATACTTCCGCAGCAACCATGATCATGAGTAACCTTTGCGGATTACCGATTGAAAGCTGCGTAGGCAGAGGCACCGCCTTAAACGACGAACAATTTGCCCATAAAATCAGCATCCTGAAACAATGTGAATTGCGTCATGGCCGCTCCAAAGACCCTGTAGCTGTATTACAGACTTATGGCGGATTCGAAATTGCCCACATCAGCGGTGCAATGCTGGCTGCTTATGAAAACAACATGCTGATTATGGTGGATGGATTTATTGCCACGGCAGCCTATCTTGCGGCCCTGATGATCAACCCATTGTTACAAAACAACGCGATATTCTGCCATTTATCCGACGAAACCGGTCACCGTCAATTGTTGAAATACTTAGGAGCAGAGCCGATATTAAACTTAAACATGCGACTTGGTGAAGGAACGGGATGTGCGGTAGCCTACCCCATCATCCAAAGTGCTGTAGCCTTTTTAAATGAAATGGCCAGTTTCGAAAACGCCGGTGTTTCCACAAAAGAGGTTTAAATGAAAAACGAGATACGTATATTTTTTACGGCAATGATGTTTTATACGCAATTGCCTTGTCCGAAATGGGTAGATCATAATCCGGAACACCTCAATAAATCTACCCGGTATTTTCCTTTGATCGGCTGGTTGGTTGGCGGACTTTCCTTTCTGGCATACTGGATCAGCAACTTCCTGTTTGGCGCAGATATCGCGGTAATTTTATCGCTTGCAGCAGGTGTTTACATCACGGGATCCTTCCATGAAGATGGATTTGCGGACGTATTTGATGGCTTTGGAGGTGGCTGGACGAAGTCCAGAATCCTGGATATCATGAAAGACAGTCGCCTGGGAACCTATGGCGTAGTGGCGCTAATCTTTTTGTTTGGGCTCAAATACCTGGCTCTACATCAACTAGTGTTGTTAAACTTACCAACCGCCCCTCCTTATATTTTGCTGTTATTTTTCGTTACTTACCATGCACTGGCACGGCTAACCGCCATACAGATCACTTTTACGTCGAAATATTCCCGGGAGGATGAAAGCAGTAAATCCAAACCTATTGCCAAAGCTTACTCCTATAAAGAAGTCATTGGGGCCTATGTTTTTGGCCTGGCTCCGCTTTTAGTATTGGTGACTCTTTATTGGCAAGCCATCTTTGTTTTACTGCCTTTGTTCTTGCTTTATGTGATCAGTCAGCGGTATTTTAACAAATGGTTGGATGGCTATACCGGCGATTGCCTGGGTGCCGTAGAGCAATTTGCAGAAGTCATTACCCTGTTAACATTTCTCGTGATATGGAAGTTTTTGTAATCCGACATACCGCTGTAGCGGTCGAAAAAGGAATCTGTTACGGACAGTTTGATGTGCCCTTAGCAGCAAGCGCAATAGCAGACATTCAGAAAGTCATCGCTAAATTACCAACGGATTTTGACCAGGTTTACAGCAGTCCTTCCAGTCGTTGTACCCTCCTTGCCGAAGAAATTCATCAGAAGGCCGCATTAGAAATCCAGCCGGATCTCATGGAAATGAACTTTGGCGACTGGGAGTATCAGCAATGGAACAACATAGATCAGGAAAAGCTGGGCATCTGGATGAACGACTTCGTGAGCATAAAAACCCCTTCCGGAGAAAGTCTGGAAATGCTTCATGAAAGAGTAAAAGCCTTTATTACCCTGCTCAGAACCAAAGATCTGAACAGGGTGGCCATAGTAGCCCATGCCGGTGTAATCCGCTGCATCTGGGCAATCATTTTAGAGATTCCATTACACCAAATCTTCAAAATCTCTGTGGATTATGGCTCCGGAATCATTATTAACCTACAAAAAGACAAAGCATTTGATCAGATAAAACACTTTTCCTCCGATTCGGCTTCCTGATCATCTATCATTTCGACGTTGACTTAAAGATTCCTTTGCACACCTTAAAAATAAAATTAATCATTTTATAATCAGCAGTATAAATAAAAAAAGCAGCAGTAATTAAACTGCTGCTTTAGATTTCATAAAAAACGTTACCGATTAAGAGTTACTTTCAAAACCGTATTGTTTCCAGATCTCAGTGGGTACACCTTCCCATTTATTAGGAACGTTACCTACGTAACCGATATCTTTTACGCCCATTTCTGTAGTATAGAATCCGGAAGCCGTTAAACTTCTCATCAGGTTAAAAAAGGCAACGCCTTGTTCCATACCTGGTTTTGCTTTTTTAGGATAGGCAATCTGGTCTACCATTTCAATTTTCTGCTCCTGAGGAAGGTCTTTAAATGGCTTCTCCCAACGATTCAGGCATTGCATATCCAACCATCTTAATCCGCCCCTCATTGGCGTTTTATGGGCTGGCATATCTTTCACGATAAACTCAATAAACTCCGGCACTTTGGCCTCGGTTGCACTTCCTGATTTATCATCTTTAGGGATGATGATGTCAGAAAGAACGGCAATAGTTGCCATTTCATGCGGAGAAAAGAACGTTTCCTCCATCAGCGTTTTATCTCTTAATACTTCCCATTCTTCTCTTCCCGGATGCTCCCCAGCCTCAGCAGTTGCGGCAACTTTAGGTTCACCTTGTTTACAGGCATCAAATAATATGGCGGAACTTACAGCGGTTAGTCCTAAAACCTTTAACGAATCACGTCTGTTCATAATTTCTCTTTGCTTTAAACAGATTAAATATTTTGTTTTTTCTTTTGATCCAGGATGTATTCCGCAGTTCTCATAGAAAGCGCAAGAATGGTCCAGGTTGCATTTTTATCTCCTTGCTGAACGAAAGGCGCTGCATCTACCACAAATAAGTTTTTACACTCATGTGCCTGACACCATTTATTCAAGGCTGATTTCTTAGGATCATCGCCCATTCTGATCGTACCCACTTCATGGATGATCTTTCCCGGAGCCTCTAAACCGTAATTCGTTTCCGGACCAGGGATATCAGAAGTAATGATGGCCCCCATCGCATGCATCATCGACTGGAAAGTCTCCTGCATGTGTTTCGCCTGTTTCACTTCTTCATCTGCCCATTGGTAATTGAACTTCAATACCGGGATACCGTATTTATCGACCACTTTAGGATCTATCTCGCAATAATTTGTTTCTCTGGCGATGGCAGTTCCTCTACCGGCCATACCTACCGAAGCACCGTAGAAACGTCTGTAATCGTCTTTCAACGATGCACCGTAACCACCTGCTTCTTTCATTTTACCGTCTCTACCCGGGACCATACCGTTTAATTTGGCAGTACCACCACCAAATCCATAAGCTGGCATACCCATACCACCCCAATATTCAATATGGTAACCACGAGGGAAATCCAGTTTTTTATTATCTAACCACCAAGGTGAATAAATGTGCACACTACCTACACCGTCTTCATTGTAACGCTTACGGTCCATCAGTTGAGGCAAAAATCCACTTAAGCTGGCACCGGTAGAATCATGCAGATATTTACCTACAATACCGCTTCCATTAGCCAATCCACCAGGGTGAGCCGCAGATTTAGAGTTTAGCAAAATACGCGCAGACTCACAGGCACTGGCACCAAGGATCACTGTTTTAGCCGATACCTGATATTCAAAACCGTCTTTCTTATTCACATAAGAAACGCCGGTAGCCAATCCGTTTTTATCTACCAAAACTTCTCTAACCATCGCATCAGTGATCACCGTTAAGTTTCCGGTTTTCACCGCTGGGATCACTAAACAAGAAGAAGAAGAGAAATCGCCATACACTTTACAGCTACGTCCGCATTGTCCGCAGTAGAAACAAGGTGCACGGTCTTTGTTATCCTTTAAAGGTTCTGTTAACACGGAGCCCCTACCAGGAATCACCGTTACGCCGGTTTTTTCTCCTGCTTTCTTAATGAACAACTCATTTAGCCTTGGTTTTGGTGGCGCCATGAAGATTCCATCAGGCTCATTTTCGATTCCTTCTACAGATCCATAGATCCCCAAAAGGCGGTCAATTCTATCATAAAAAGGTTTTAGCTCTTCATACGTAATAGGCCAGTCATCCGTTAGTCCATCCTTACATTTAAAATCTAATGGACCCATTCTTAAGGAAATTCTTCCCCAGTGGTTGGTTCTTCCACCTAACATTCTTGACCTGAACCAGGCAAATTCACTTCCTGATGCTTGTGTATAAGGCTCGCCATCTAATTCCCAACCGCCATAAGAGGCGTCAAAATCGCCAAAAGGTCTCGTGGTTCCTGCGCCGCGTCTTGGGGATTCCCAAGGCCATTTTAACTGTTGTGCGTCGATTCTTGGGTCGAAATAAGCACCAGCTTCTAGCATCAGTACTTTTTGACCGGCATGAGCCAACACGTAGCCGGCCATACCTCCGCCTGCACCAGACCCTACGATAACAACATCGTAGACGGTAGACGATTTTTTGATTTGAAATTCACTCATATATTTGGTTGAATGGTTGATGATCTAATATTATAAAAATATCCTAAATATGCAAATAGCTGAATCAAGAATGAATCTTAATAAGCAGGATCATCAATATGTAAACAAAAAAATACAAGCCAAATCAGGAGGTGGTATCCGACTTCTTTAATTTTTTCTTCGGAACCTGAGGTTCTTCCGGCTCTTTTTCCCCCGCTGCGATATGACTCTTTTTCAGTTTATGATTTCGTACTGCCGCATCAATAGAGTGTGATTTATGGATATCCAGTTCGGCTTCGGCCTCATCTGCTAACTTTTGATAGTATTTATGCAGCAAATCCAGCTCAGTTTCTGTCAGGTCTTCAATAGCAACCATCCGGTTACTGGCATGTCTGCTGGCTGCAATCAGCTCATTTAATTTCAGTTGAATGGCCTTGGAGTCTTTGTTCTGGCTTTTCTGAATCAGGAAGACCATTAAAAAGGTAATGATGGTAGTTCCGGTATTGATCACCAGTTGCCAGGTGTCTGAGTAGTCAAATATAGGTCCGGAAAGCACCCATACGATCACCACAAGAAATGCAGTACAAAATGCCACCGGACTCCCGGTCCAGTTGGTGATCTTAGTCGACGCTTTCTCAAAAAAGTTTCCTTTGTTATTTTTCATGTGATATTGTTATATGGTCTGGTATAAAAAAACAACATCCCTGCCCTTAAAAAGTTTCAGCTGCCCGGCCAGAGAAAATCAGTTCCCTCATCCACCGTTTAATTTCTCAATTCCTCAAAACATTTCAGTTGCTGAGTTGTAATTACACTAACGCTAAACTATAAATCAAGCACTATGAAAAACAAACATTTACTAGCTATTTTCACCCTGGTGGCAGTCTCCTTTTCCGCTTGCCGGAATACAGATAAGATCAATGCTGCCACTACTGATTCTACCATTGCAGAGGTTATTCCTGATACCGCAGCGATAGACAGAGGGGAAGGTATCGGCACTTTCCTTGTTGAAGCAGCAAAGGATGTGAATATGGAACTCGCTTTAGGAAAGCTTGCCGCAACAAAATCTACCAATAAACTGATCAAAAGATATGCGGAAGTAATGGTGAAAGACTATACTAAAACAGCCGCTAATTTAAAGGCATTGGCGGAAAGCAAAAAGGTTGCTTTACCCACTGCACTTCCTGAAGCAGCTCAGAAACACATTGATGAACTTAAAGTAATGGAAGTTGCTGCCTTTGAAAAACACTATATCGGCATGATGATTAAAGACAATGCCAAAGCAATTGACCTTTACAAATCAGCGAGTGTAACCGGTGATTATAAAATCAGGGATTTTGCCGTTAAATCCTTACGCATGTCTGAACGTCATTTCAAACGTGCCAATGAAATCAATGCTGATGCAGGATATTAGCGCTTAAATTGATCCGGGTTTATGAACCCTTGATACCTCAATCCGTCATCTGTTAGATGACGGATTTTTTTATTCCGCAATCATTTCACGGGCTTTCATCTCTTTATACAGCAGCAGATCCAGTCCGTAGATGTCGTTTCTGATTTGCAACACCCCTTTATCATCCATCCAGGCGGTAATATAAGTCAGGTAAACCGGAATTTTTACCGGTAAACCGATGTATTTGGCTCTTGGATAAGAACGATCCATGGCGGTTTTAATCAGGTCGAAGGTTTTCCCGGGACCAAATAAAGCAAGCGCAAGATCCTTCGGTTTTTCTACCCGCACACAACCATGGCTAATGGCCCTGAGCTTTTTCTTAAATGCAGACCTTGCCGGGGTATCATGCAGGTAAACACTGCTGTTATTGTTAAAGATAAATTTGATTTTGCCCAGCGAGTTCTGTTCGCCCGGACGTTGCTTAAAGGTATATTGTGAAATGTCAGCAGTAGCCCAGTCTATCTTTTGCGGAGAAGAAACCCGCTTACCAGCTTTGTAAACGTCGATATCATTGTTGCTAAGGTAATAAGGATCATTCTCTGCATACCTGGAAATCTCTTTCCGGGCGATACTGGCCGGAATATTCCATATTGGATTCACCTGAACACTATAAATCGTACTGTTCAGCTGAGGGGTCTCTTTGGTCCCTTCCGGATCAGCATCCGTCCGGCCCTCTCCCACACAGACTTTCATTTGCAAAACAGCTGCTCCCTTTTCTATGACATCTAAGGTATAATCCGGAATATTAACGTTGATATACTTCGGGGCATCAGGCTTATTCTTCCAGCGCAAACGCTCCATATTTAACTTAATCGCTTGTGCCGCATCGGCTTTATTCCTGTTGATAGCGCCAATACCTGCTGTAAGCGCCTTTTGTAAGGAGAGATAGGCTGCAGATGAGGGTTGTATGCTGTCGAGAAAAACAAACAGATCAGAGGCGCTAAAAACCTGCATTATTTTTGAGCTGTCGGGCGCCTCCGTTTTGAGGAAATAATTCTTATCGAGACTATCAGGTCTGATGACGCCATACTGCATGGCCTGACTATACTTTAGCAAGGCAGCAGCCAGCAATAGCTCCAGTTTTACTTTTTCCCGATATTTTAAGCTGGAATTTTTCTCCTGCTGCTCTTCCATATCTCTGATCCGCGATCCGATTTCCCTCAGGTAGAAATAATTGGTATCCAGACCATGAAGCTCAGTATTCCTCAGATACTCCGCAATTAATGCTGGTTTGAAGCCTTTTCTTTCCAGCAAAAAGGGTTTATAATGCTGCTTTTGATACAAGCTATCCAGCCATTGGGGATATGCCGTACGGCTACGGTCTTCCGATAAATAGCTTTTAAAAACCTCAGCAGAATCATTCTGGCGTCGACTCACTTCCTTCTCTTTCGCAACTTCCCTGGCCAGCGCAGCAGCTTTCTTAACCTGAGCAGCATTTTCATTAACATCAGCGGCTGTTCTCCAGCTTTCATCCGGACGATAAGTTTCGGACATAACCGATTCTTTAGGGCGTTTTACAGCACAAGAACACAAAAATGCCGCAGCTACCAGTAAAAAAACAAAACCTTTTTTTACCTCTACTCCAAAAACAACCCCCTTTAACATAGACAGATAGATGTAAATCTTTAACACCGGATCAATTCTATTGTTTCCAATCTCTCGTAAAAAACTAATAAAAAATTTAAGATATGTTATTTTGCTGCCGGATTTATAAAATTTCTGGCAATCTCTGTGAGGTACAAATCGGTTCTTTTTTCATCCAGCAGGCATTCTTCGAGGAGTATCTTCACTTTATGGTGCTGTAATTCAGTCGCTAAAGACATCAGATTTCCGTAGCAGGCAATTTTATAATGCTGAATAATCTGTATCAGACAAATCAAAGCAACATCTCTTAATGGCGATCCCGTTTCCAGGTCCCTGATCATTTCCGCAGCTTTCTCTGTTAAACAGCCAACAATTTCGCATTTACCATGGCTACCATCTCTGTCGAACCGCTCCATAATCGCGGATAAATGTCCAAGGTGCTTCTCTGTAGTCTGCATGTTAACCATCAACACTTCCATCAGCGCTTCATGCGCGGCAGCAATACCCAATGCAGCAAAACATTTCATAAAGTTTCGTTCTGCATGGTAAATATCTTCCAGTCCATTGAGGAAGAAATCCTCTAACCCTGGTCTTTTCCTTATCTCTTTCATCATAAAGGATTTTATTCCATAATTCAGAAATTCCCCAACCTAAATTTCGTCAAATAAACAACAAAACGCAAGTAATTAGTTGTAATTACAGCCTGTAATGACAAACCACGCATTTAAAAAACCGAATTTATTCTAAAGCAGCAGGAGTAGATTTTTATTATATTGAGGGCTATTTAGATTGTTCACCTGAAAACTAATCTGCGAGCTTATGTTCAGCGAAACCCTCCTCCTGGTATTGGTGCTTCTTTTCGCCGTATTCCTATTGACTATGCTGGCCCAAAAGCTAAAAATCTCTTACCCTATCTTTTTGGTAATCGCCGGACTAGGCATCAGTTTTATTCCGGGAATCCCCAAAATTGAGATTGAACCGGAAATGGTCTTCCTGATCTTTCTTCCCCCTTTACTGTATGAATCTGCCTGGTATACTTCCTGGAATGACTTCTGGAAATGGCGCCGCCCCATAGCAATGCTGGCCTTTGGCCTCGTATTTTTCACTTCAATTATCGTCGCTTTTGTGTCTACCGCCATGATTCCCGGCTTCACTTTAGCCATGGGCTTTCTTTTAGGTGGGATCATCTCTCCACCGGATGCCGTTGCCGCGAACTCCGTGCTGAAGCACATCAAAATCCCAAAAAGGTTAACCACTGTGCTCGAAGGCGAAAGCCTGATCAATGACGCTTCCAGTTTAATTGTATTCCGATTTGCCCTGGCCGCCATATTATCCGGACAGTTTTCTATGGAACAGGCCATCGGACAATTTTTCCTATCCGCTGGAATGGGCGTGCTGATTGGCCTGGTCATTGCCCATATCGTCTATGTTGTGCACCGTTTCCTGCCTACCACTCCCAGCATTGATGCCGCCCTCACTTTAATGACCCCATATTTTATGTACATCGCCGCAGAGCATTTCCACTTTTCCGGTGTCATGGCCGTCGTTTCCGGCGGTTTATTTCTCTCTTACCGCTCGCATGAAATCCTTTCCCATAGCGCCTCCAGAATTCAGGCCATCAGCGTCTGGGCTACTCTGGCCTTCGTTTTAAATGGCCTGGTGTTTATTCTGATCGGTTTAGAGCTTCCCGTAATCATGGAAAGTCTGGGTAATTACGCCATCACAGAAGCCATCAATTATGGCCTGATCATCAGTATGACCATCATTATCATCCGCCTGCTGTATACCCTGCTGCTGGCCTATATCCCCGTCTGGCTTGGCAATACGAAACGTGCTGATCCTGTAAATCCATTGTGGAAAGGATCCGTCATCGTAGGCTGGGCAGGAATGAGAGGAGTCGTATCTTTAGCTTCCGCACTCTCTATACCCCTATTATTGCGCAGTGGCGAAGCTTTCCCCCACCGCAGCCTGATCCTTTTTATCACCTTCATCGTGATCCTGGTGACCCTCGTTTTTCAGGGACTCACCTTACCTATGGTCATTAAGTGGACGGGGATCAAAGACATTGAAGATTTTGCACCTGAGGGAGAACAGGAAGCTGGTATTCGTTTGAGACTGATGCAGGCTGCACTGCGGAGATTGAATGAGAAATTTGCCACTGATGCCACAGAAAATGAACTGATCGGATTTTTAAAGAAACAACTGGAAAGCGATATTTCCATTACCAACCAGCAATTGGAATCATTGGAATGTGATACTACTGAAAAGGTAGAAATCGCCCGGTACAATACCGTCTTGATGGACATTTACAGCATCCAGCGTAAAGAACTATACCAATTGCGTAAAGAAAAAATGTTCAGTGATGAACAGATTCGTAAACAGGAAAATCAATTAGATTTAGATGAAGCACGATTAACATAGCAGGGCAAACATTTGTAATTATTATAAGTTATCTTCCCATAGACCAAACAAAACCTACCTATTTCGGTATATAATGTAAATTGCCCCTTTTATGAAATGGATTCTTGTTTTTGAAATTGCTTACGTACTCTTCATTATTGCGGTTTGTCTCCGCATCATCTATGATACCAGATCCGTCAGCAAAACCCTGGCCTACCTGTTGCTTGCTGTTTTTTTACCCATCGTAGGCGTTGTCATCTACTTTTCATTTGGCATCAATTACAGGGTCAGGAAGATCTACAATAAAAAGATCATCTCCGATGAAAAACAACTTCAAAGGGTCACTTCCAGGATCATGAAGAATTCGGAAAAAACCATTGAAGAAATGAAGCCAGCTCTTCAGAAGTTTAAAAAGCTTGCTCAATTACTATTAAACAGCAATACCAGCGGACTAACCGGAAACAATGAGGTGACCTTGCTGATCAACGGAGAACAGAAATTCCCGAAAGTATTACAGGCCTTACGTGATGCAAAACACCATATCCATTTAGAATATTACATTTTTGAGGATGAAAAGATTGGCAATGAAATCAAAGACATCTTAATTGAAAAAGCTTTAGCAGGCGTACAGGTCCGGTTTATCTACGATGATTTTGGGAGTCGCTCGATTAGAAAGAAACTGGTTCCTGAACTTAGAAAAGCCGGGGTTCAGGCTTTCCCTTTTTACAAGGTGATCTTTATTGCCCTGGCCAACCGTCTCAATTATAGAAACCACAGAAAAATCATCATCATTGACGGCAATATCGCCTTTACAGGTGGCATCAACATCAGCGACAGGTATATCAACGACCCTAAATACAACGACCGCCTGTTCTGGAGAGATACCCACTTAAAAATCAAAGGAACCGGCACACACTACCTACAGCACCTTTTTATATCCGACTGGAACTTTTGTGCCGAAGAAGATTTAGCTATACAACCGGAGTTTTTCAATTTTGAGGAGAACCTTCAGGGGAAAGTCGACTTACAAATCGCAGCCAGTGGTCCCGATTCAGACCATCCCACCATCCTGCTCAATCTGATCCAGGCCATCGGTATGGCAGATCAGGAGATCCTGATCACCAGCCCCTATTTCATCCCCGGAATCAGCTTATTAGATGCACTTTATGTAGCTGCACTCAGTGGAGTAACCATCAAACTGCTGGTTCCTTTTGAATCAGATTCCGTTTGGGTTGCTGCCGCAGCCCGCTCCTATTATCAGGAACTACTGGATGTGGGGGTAGAAATCTATCAGTATCAAAAAGGTTTCATCCATGCCAAAACCATGGTGATTGACGAACAACTTTCCTTTGTCGGAACCGCAAATATGGATGAACGTAGTTTTGAACTTAATTTTGAAGTAAATACCGTGGTTTATGATGGGGAAATCGCGAAGCAACTCAAAGCCGCATTTGAAGATGACCTCCAGGTTTCCAGACTCATCGATGCCGCCGCCTGGACCGCAAGGTCTGCCTGGGTGCAGCTACCGGAAAAAGTAGCGCGTTTGCTATCTCCACTTTTATAAAGCGGTTTATTACCCTTTCAGATCTGATTACAGCACCCTGGTTACATAAAGCAATCCAGATAATCAAGGATCATGTGGATCACCAGACCTACCCCAACAATCCTTGTTTTTGGAAAGAAAAGCAGAATCACATATACCCCAATGGCGTAGTAGGAGTGCAAAGGGTGGTACCCGATACTACAACGGTTAGGATCATAAATCGGCACTGCCAATAAATGATCCAGATCCACCGCCATGGTAGCCATCATGATCAGCCAGGATTTAACCAGGCTCTTCCTGTAAAAAAGAAAAGCCACTATTGCAGGTACCAGGAAGTGTAGGAAAATATGGAACATGGTTTCAAAGATACTGCTATCCAATTAAAAACATAAAGATTTCAAA
The DNA here is from genome assembly GCF_032677645.1 of Pedobacter gandavensis. Taxonomy (GTDB): domain Bacteria; phylum Bacteroidota; class Bacteroidia; order Sphingobacteriales; family Sphingobacteriaceae; genus Pedobacter; species Pedobacter gandavensis_A. Next base: position 52,403 of record NZ_JAVTSB010000010.1, read on the forward strand.
ACTTAAACAAATGCCAGGAGAGCAGGGCAAAACCCAGTCCCTGGCATTTATAGAAAAAACTATGGTCTGATCTCAGGAGATTTTCAACACCTAAATCGCTAAAACCCATGTTTACAAGGACTAAACAACGAAATATCTACTTTTTTATTTAAAACATAATCAGACACTTACAGCCACTGATTAAACTTTTTAATGAATAAAACTTTCACATACTGCGTCAACAGACAATAGGCAATCAGGATGGAAATCAACCATGGAAAATAGGCAAGTGGCAAGGGCGTTAACTTCAATACCGGGGCAAATGGCGTAAAAGGAATTGCGATTCCAACCAGCATCACCAAGGTAGTTAAAGCCATTACCGGCGCAGTTGCCCAGCTCTGAATAAAGGGAATTTTACGGGTACGAATCATGTGAACAATCAGCGTTTGAGACAATAATCCTTCTACAAACCAGCCGGTTTGAAACAGGCTTTGGTGTGCCGGACTATTCGCCTTAAACACATAAAACATAACTGCAAAAGTGGCGTAATCAAAGATAGAACTGATGGGCCCGATAAAGACCATAAACCTGCGGATACCTCCGGCATCCCATTTCTGGGGCTTCTTCAAAAAGTCCTCATCCATGCGGTCCCAGGGAATAGAAATCTGAGAAACATCGTATAGCAGATTTTGAATCAGCAGATGGATGGGTAACATGGGTAAGAAAGGCAAAAACGCACTTGCGCCCAACATGCTAAACATATTGCCAAAATTACTGCTGGCGGTCATTTTGATGTACTTAATGATATTTCCAAAGGTACGGCGCCCATAAATCACCCCTTTCCGTAATACCATCAGGTCTTTTTCCAGGAGAATGATATCGGCACTCTCTTTGGCAATATCAACAGCAGTATCTACAGAGATCCCTACATCAGCAGCTCTTAAGGCCGCAGCATCGTTGATACCGTCGCCCATAAAACCTACCGTATGCCCCTGTGCCTGCAACATTTTCACAATCCTGGATTTCTGAACAGGGCTCAGTTTAGCAAAAATACTGGCAGACTGCAATTTACCCGCAAGCTCCTCCTCTTCCATCTGATCCATTTCCTGGCCAAGTAGCACTTCCTGCCATGGAATTCCAACTTCTCTACAGATCTTTCTGGTCACCACATCATTGTCCCCAGTCAGTACTTTTACCGTAATCCCAAGTTCCTGTAAGCCCTCAATAGCGGGTCTGGCAGAAGGTTTTGCAGGATCTAAAAAACCAATAAAGCCGGTTAAAATCAGTTTACTTTCATCTGCAACGGTGTAATTGGAGGGTCTGGTTTCATATTCTTTGATCGCCACCAGCAATACTCTCAATCCATCTTCATTTAGTTTTCTGGAAGTTCGCAACACCGTATCCCGCATCCTGGCATCCATCGGCACTACCGCATCATTCTCCAGGTGTAACCGGTGGTTTTCTCCCGGCTCAAAAGCATGGGTACAGAGGTCTAGCATCTCTTCCAGGGCCCCTTTACAGATCAGGAGCTGCTTTCCGTTCTGCTGTTCCAGAATTACACTCATCCTCCTGCGCTGAAAATCAAAAGGAATCTCATCCACTTTGTTGTAATGCTCGTTTACCTTCAGGTAATCGTGCAATTCCACATGTTCCAACACTGCCAGATCAAGTAGATTTTTCAATCCGGTTTGGTGGAAACTATTCAGGTAGGCCCATTTCAAAACCTCATCATCATCTTCTCCAAAAACATTCAAATGGCGCTCTAAAATGATCTTATCCAAGGTCAGTGTACCAGTTTTATCAGTGCAAAGGATATCCATGGCACCAATGTTCTGGATGGCATTCAGCCTTTTCACGATCACTTTATGCTTACTCATATTCTTCGCGCCTTTGGCCAGATTGGCGGTCACAATCATCGGCAGCATTTCCGGGGTTAAACCCACCGCCATCGCAATACCAAACAGCAAAGCTTCAAACCAATCGCCTTTGGTAAGACCGTTGACCACAAAAATCAAAGGCACCATCACCAGCATAAATCGAATGAGTAACCAGCTCACTTTATTGACCCCTTTATCGAAACTGGTTGCTGTGCGTTTACCACTGATTGCAGTCCCCACAGCCCCAAAATAAGTCAGGTTTCCGGTGTTGACTACCATTGCGGTAGCGGTTCCACTCAACACATTGGTGCCCATAAAACAGATATTATCCAGCTCCAAAGGAGATTTATGATCGGCATCAGGGATAGGATCAGCCCTTTTTTCCAAAGGATGAGATTCCCCGGTCAGCATTGCCTGACTCACAAAAAGGTCTTTAGACTGGATCAGACGAAGGTCTGCAGGCACCATATCCCCTGCACTCAGGAATACCAGATCTCCGGGTACCAGTGCTTTCAAATCCAGTTCTTCTTTTCCGGGGCCTTTTCGCAATACCGTAGCCGTCGTTTTCACCATGCTTTTTAAGGCTTCCGCAGCGCGGTTACTACTGAATTCCTGCCAGAAACGCAGCAAAGAACTCAACACCACCATCAGCCCAACTACAATGACCGTTTTATAATCCCGCTCTGCGGCTTCTGCAAGTCCTACATCAATAATAAAGGAAAGAACAGCTAATGACACCAACACGGCAATAAAAGGGTTTAAAAAGGCGCTAAATAGCTGAACGTACCAGGAGGCTGTTTGTTCATGGGCAATTTCGTTCCAACCGAATAGTTTTCTTTTCTCTGCAACTGCTGCCGGCCCTAAGCCTTCTTTTCCGCTATTTAACATGGCATAGAAGAAAACAGGTTCCGTTCTGGCCACATTTCTCAGTTTCGTTGCACCTGCCTCCTCAAAGTCGGTCGCTGCATTTGGATGTTTCAATTTTAATCTTTTCATAACTCTGATTGTTGTCCTGTTAATTCCCAGCTTACCCGCATTACTTCCGCTTCAATGGTGAGCCTGCTCACCATTTTCTCCATTAATTCGTCCTGATTTCCTACGGCCAGGAGCTCCGCAGTGATGATGGCATTGGCCGGATCACCATTATCGCTACTGGTCAGCGCCCTCAACATTAGTTTTTCGTGATTCCCTAAATGCTGCAACAGCAATACGCGAATGTGATTCTCCACAAGCTCCTTACATTTGATCGAAATCAGATACTCGGTTTGTGCAGATTCACTTTTAGGAAAAAAGGAGTAATTTCCTAGTTTAAGACCTACAGGACGCAAGACCAGATGTGCCAGGATGATGAACGTGGCAGCGATGATGGCCTCCGCAAAGAAGCCCATCCCGGAAAGTGCACCAATGGCTGCGGAACACCATAAAGTGGCGGCGGTGTTGAGACCGCGCACACTCGTTCCGTCTTTCATGATCACACCGGCACCGAGGAAACCAATGCCGCTTACGATATAAGAAGCGACCCTGCCACTGGCGTCACCACCGATTTTTACGGCGAGGGTAATGAAAATTGCGGCACCTAGAGAGACCAGGGTATTCGTCCGTAAACCCGCCACGCGTTGGTGCCATTGGCGCTCTATGCCAATACCTGCGCCTAAAGTAAGCGCCAGTAATAAACGGCTGCTGAAGTCTAATGTACTTAACATTGCTTTTCAATATTTTTCCTTTTCAGGAAAGTATCAAAAACACTAGGCTGAGGAAGGAGGGTGAATAATTAATGGCTTATAACACGGAGGCTTGTCCATATGATTTGTTGATTTATCAGGCCACAAAAGTACCCTAAGCCCCTCAGAAAGGCAGTTAGGGCAACATTAGAAAATGATTAGAAAGTGATTAGAGCGAGGTGTTTTGAGGAAGGAATCCCTGCGCTAAACGTGTGTTAAAGTAACGATGAAGGTTGTGCCGGCTCCTTTTTCAGAAATCACGGAAATATCACCCTGGTGTAGGCCGATAATCTTTTTGGTTAAGGCAAGACCGATACCATTTCCTTCAGCATAATAGTGGTTCTCGCCTCTGTAAAAGGGATCAAACAAGCGTAGCCGGTCTTGTTCGGAAATCCCGATTCCCTGATCGGAAAACCGGAGGATGGTTTTATCCTGGTAATAAGAAATCGCAACGTTCGCCTCCTTATACTCAGAAAACTTACAATTGTTCTCCATCAGGTTGATAAAGGCGATTTTCAATAAATGTTCATTTCCCTGGATAGAAATGAAATCATCATCTTCGGCCTCCTGGTCAAAAATAAGGTTCACTTTATAGTCGGACTCATGCTGCAAAACTTCGTTCCGTGCATCTAGTAAGACCTCATCCAGGCGCAATTCCTGGAAGCGAATTTCCGTTTGATCGTAATTGGCATTGGCCAGATCTAGTAAACTGGTCGACAACCGTGCTAGTTTTCTCGCATCTTTTAAGGCCAGTTCAATGGCTTTCTGATACTCTGGCGCAGTTCTCTCTTTATTTTGTGAGATTTCCAGTTCCGCAATGACAGTAGCCAGAGGTGTTCTCAGTTCATGGGAAATATGGGAGACAAACTCTTTTTGTGCATCAAAAGAATGTTCCAGCCGGTCTAGTAAACGGTTAAAAGTGACGGCCAGTTCCCCGATTTCATCCTTACTATTTTCCACTTTTAGCCGCTGATCCAGGTTATTGGCGGTCAGTTCTTCAATTTCATCCACCATTTCTGCTACCGGTTTCAAAGCCTTTTTAGCAAAAATATAACCCGCGAAAACGGTCAGCACGATACTGCCCAATACAGAGAGCAACAATATAAAGCGGAGCTGATTCAGTTTTGCCAGTCCATATTCGTCTTTTGCAGCCGCAGTAACCACATAATCCTTTCCTTTGTAGGGATATAAGAAACCTACGGCCTGCAAGGGGCCCTGATTGAATTGAATCTCCCCTTTGCTTACAATTTCGGCGATCATCATTTTGGTCTCTTTGATCTTATCAATATTGACCGCATCATGGTACAATAAATGAAATGAGGTATCATAAACTGCTACTTCCTCCTGAAACAAAGAGTTTGGGGCATTTTTATAGATTAACTGTAAAACGGCTGGTGCTACTTTAGCATCCAGCAAAAGATTGGTTTTGGTGATGGCCAGTTGCTTTAACCGCTTGTAATACTCGTCTTCCCTGTTCTCTGCCGAAGAATAATAGATAAAAGCAGCAAAAGCGCAGATGATCAGCGTAAAAAGCAGGGTAAAAAGAAGGGTCAGTTTATAGCGGATTTTCATAGTAGTTCTTTAAAAATAAATCCCATTCCTGTCCGGGTATGAATCAATTTGTTCTCAAAGTTCTTATCAATTTTTTTCCTGAGGTAGTTCATGTATACATCAATAAAATTGGTACCCGTATCAAAATGGGTATCCCATACCTTTTCGGCGATTTCTGTGCGGGACAGCATCCGTTCTTTATTGCGCAACATATATTCCAGTAACTTAAACTCTTTAGGAGTCAGGCTGATTTCCGTTCCCATGCGGCTTACCACCTTCGTTTGAAGGTTCATTTCCAGATCTGCATATTTTAACAAAGTAAGCATTGGCACCTGTAAAGTACCGGTATTTCGGTTCAGCAACACCTTAATGCGCGCATGAAGTTCGCGGAAATCAAAGGGTTTCACCAGGTAATCGTTAGCACCGGCATCAAAGCCATCCAGTTTATCTTCTGTTGTCCCCAATGCAGTGAGCATGATAATAGGTAGCTCCGGCCATACGCCACGAATCTCCTTACAAAGTTCAATCCCGTTCATTTGCGGAAGCACAATATCAGTAATGATGAGGTCATACCGATTCGCAATCATTAATTTCTTGCCCATCAGGCCATCATAAGCCAGCGTTACCTGATAGCCATGTTCCTCCAATCCTCTTTTGATCAGTTCTGAAACACGAAGATCATCTTCAACTAATAACAAGTCCATATTTATCCTGCTTTATTTCCCTGCTGGAATCTTCCGGAAGGGCTATCGCCAAATATCCAGAATTATTTCTGAATTCGGCTGTTAAGGGGTTTTTAAGAAAAACTCAGTTCCTTGAATCATCAGCCGGTTATTAAAACAAAAATGCCGGATTCCTGAACAATTCAGCAACCCGGCATCTTAAAATCAGCGGTCAAAAATGGCAGTATGACCGCCTTTTAAACTTTAATAACTCATTTCTACAATTTTCTCCACGTCTGATGGCGCAAGGGTTTTATGTTCACCCAAACCTAACCAACCTCTTTCCGTAAAGCGTTTCGCGATCTTTTGTGCAGTTCCCTCGAAATCATCGGTATATTCAGAAAGTGTTGTTTTGATTTCCATCGAATGGAAGAAATCTTCCGTTCTGGCAATTGCCGCGTTAGCGATATCATCGGTACTACCAGAAGTAATTCCCCATACACGCTGACCGTATTGCGCCAGTTTTTCTTTCTTCGCTTCAAAGTTATAACGGTAATGACTTGGCGCAATGATGGCCAAAGTTCTCGCATGGTCGATACCGAATAAAGCCGTTAACTCATGACCCATCGCATGTACTGCCCAATCGGTAGGTACACCTTTTTGAATCAATCCGTTCAGGGCCATCGTACAAGACCACATAAAGTTAGCTGCAGCCTCATAATCTCCAGGGTTTTCAATCACCTTCGGACCTACTTCAATCAGCGTTTGCATGATACTTTCTGCAAAGCGATCTTGTAAATGCGCACCTGCAGGATAAGTCATATACTGCTCCAAAACATGCGTAAAGGCATCCGTTACCCCATTTACCAATTGGCGTTTAGGGATAGATTTGATCACTTCCGGATCAAGAATAGAGAATTCAGGGAACAAACCAGGACCGCCCATAGCCAGTTTCTCCTGAGTTTCCTTGCGGGTAATTACCGCGCCAGAGTTCATTTCTGAACCTGTAGCAGGTAAAGTCAGTACCGAAGCAAAAGGCAAACCTTTTTCGGTTCTGATGTTTTGTGTCAGGATATCCCAAGGGGTATCTCCATCATATAATGCTGCTGCAGAAAGGAATTTCACCCCGTCAATCACAGAACCACCACCCACAGCCAACATATAAGTCACCTTTTCTTCTTTGATCACTTTCAGTGCCTGCATCAACACTTCATATTCAGGATTTGCAGGGATTCCAGAGAATTCCAATACTTCAAAACCTTTTAATGCATCCATTACCTGGTCATACACGCCATTGGCTTTGATACTACCAGCACCATAAAGCACCAATACTTTAGCACCTGTAGGGATTTCTTTACTTATCTTTTTTATTTCCCCTCTTCCAAAAATGATCTTGGTCGGGTTTTTAAATTCAAAATTTAACATCTTGATTGGGTTGTTTATAATTAAAATTTGACAGCTGTTATAGCTAACAGCTGTCATTTGAGTTTTATCTTTCGGTTAGCGATTCGATCCCAGGGTTAAACCTTAACGATCATTTTACCTTCATTTTTACCTTCAAAAAGATCCATAAAGGCTTGTGGGATCTGATCAAAACCATTTACTACCGTTTCTGCATAGCTCAATTTACCTTCTTTTAACCAGGTACTCATCTGTCCAATGGCCTCAGGAAACTTATCGGCAAATGCAGATACAATAAAGCCTTGCATTAACGCACTTTTGATCACCATAGTTGGCTGGATACGTGGTCCTAAATCTGGTGCCGTAGCATTATACAGTGATATTGCACCACAAACCGGGATACGTGCATACCTGTTGATATTGGCAAGTACTGCATCAGAAATCGCTGCACCCACATTATCAAAATACACATCTACGCCATCCGGACAAGCGGCTTTTACGGCAGCTTTCAGGTCTTTAGTTGTTTTATAATTGATGGCTTCATCAAAGTGGAACTTAGATTTCAGCATTTCTACCTTCTCATCCGTACCTGCAATTCCAACCACTCTGCAACCTAAAATCTTACCAATCTGGCCAACTATTGTTCCAACAGCACCCGCAGCACCAGAAACAACGATGGTTTCCCCTGCTTTTGGCTTCCCGATTTCTAATAAACCACAATAAGCAGTTAACCCGGTCATGCCCAGAATCCCCAGGTAAGCACTTAAATCTGCCGCCTTAGGATCAACTTTAAGCAAGCCTTTTCCATCATGACTCTGGTATTCTTTCCATTCCAGGTTTCCGGAAACGAAATCTCCTTTTTCAAAACCTGGTAATTTACTCTCTATTACTTCTGCAACCACACCTGAACCCATCGGTTTACCCAACTCAAAAGGTGGGATATAAGATTCCGAATCATTCATTCTTCCTCTTAAATACGGGTCTACAGAAACATATTTTGTTTTCAGTAATACCTGGCCTTCATTCGCCACTGGCATTGCTTCTTCTATAAATTTAAAATCACTTAATACCGGTTTTCCTACCGGCCTTGCGTTCAACAGAATTACTTTATTCATAGCCATTTTCTTTACAATTTTATTTTCTTAATTTTTCCAGAAGACCATTTAACAGGTCAGCATCTTCATTACCAAGGTCAAGCACCCCCTGGTCGATAATCGCTCTGGCCTCCATTTTCAGCTTCAGCCCTTCCGGACTTAGCTTAACGTATACCACACGTTGATCAGATAAGTTTCGTTCTTTTACAATTAGTCCTTTATCCATCAATTTATTGAGTAATCTGGATACATTGGGCATGCGGTCTATCAAACGATCTTTGATCAGGTTAACGGTAGCCGTTTGTCCCTCCTGACCATGTAAAATACTCAACACATTAAACTGCTGTAGTGATAAACCCGTCGGTTTTAAAGCAACTGCAATCTTATTGAGAATCCAGTTTGAAGTAAAAATGATATTTGTTGCTGCCCGCTGTTGAGGAGTTACAAATTGATGTTTTAATTCTTCTTCTATCTTCATACGTATTGGTTTTAGAGGCGCTATCAGTAGCTGACACAAAATTAACATCCATGGATTATAATTCCAAGGGACACAATAAGGGAATTGCCTAAGGAATGTCATTTTAGCTGGATCGGATCTCCTTTAAAGCCATTTTCTGAGGTAAGTATTAAAAGCCTCCTTGTGTTGTTCGGAAAGCGAAATCATCCGGTCTCCGATAAATAAGGTGTTTTTAGTAACCGCAGTAATCTGCTCCAGCGAAACAATAAAAGAGCGGTGAACCCGCATAAAATCTTTAGGAGCAAGCTTAACTTCCAGGTCTTTAAGACTAGTTAAACTGAGTATCGGCCTGTCATTATTTTTCAGGTATACCTTCACATAATCTTTCAGTCCTTCGATATAAAGAATGTCTTTCACCGCCACCCTAACCAACTGGTATTCCACTTTCAAAAAGATAAAGGCATCACCTGGTTCCTCCAGGGATTTAACTGGAGCTTTCATTTCAGCATAATTCCGTGCTTTATGGGCTGCGGTTAAAAACTCTTCGTAATCAAAAGGTTTCAGGAGGTAATCCAGTGCATCTACTTTATAGCCATCCAAAGCAAAATTATTAAAGGCGGTGGTAAAAATCACCCTTGGTCCGGTACCGCCTGGCTGATGATCTAAGAGACGAGCCACCTGAATTCCATTGAGATCAGGCATCTGAATGTCCAGAAAAATGAGATCAACCTGCTCATGATGCACCATTTCCAATGCTTTCAACCCTCCGGAAAAGAAACCTTTAAGCTCCAGAAAAGGCGTTTGTTCGATAAAACCACAAACCAACCCTAAGGCCAGCGGCTCATCATCAACTGCTATACATTTCAGTACCATCAAGAATTAGTGTTAAATGAACGATAAAGACATTGCCAGGTTCAGACTTCGCAGCTGAAAAGGTGTATTTTTCTGGATACAACAAATCTAACCGTCTTTTTGTGTTGGCTAATCCAATTCCGCCATAAGGATCTGCCAAAGCCCCCTGTTCCTTAAAAATGGAGTTTTCAACAGTCATCTCTAAGCGCTGGCCATTCATTTTAATCGCAATGCGAATCTCCGAAGGAGAAAGCGTACTGATGCCGTGTTTGAAAGCATTCTCTATGTAAGGAAGGAACAACATAGGTGCGACCATCAGCTCTTCATTCAACACCGGCTTTTCAAAAGAGATTTTCACAGTATCAGTCAGGCGAAGCCGCATCAATTCAATATAATCACTGATAAAAGAAAGCTCTTTACTTAAAGGCGTAATCCCTTGCTGCGTCTCATACAACAGGTAGCGCATCATCCTTGACAATTTATGCAGCGCTTTTCGCGAAGCTTCCACATCAACATGGCTGAGTGCATAGATATTATTCAGCGTATTGAAAAAGAAATGAGGATTGATCTGTGCCTTTAAAAAGGAAAGCTCCGAGCTGATCTTTTCTTTCTCTAAAAGTTCTCTTAGTTGTTTATCGGCCTGCCACTTCTGAATCAACGTTAAACTGGTACTGATCCCCACAATCAGGAGGATCATCATCACTAAAAAAAGATCTACGCCATCATCCCTTTTCGGCAAACGGGGAATGCCCACCTTACGGACGGCCTGCTCCATCAATAAGGGCAGGTGTAGTATATTTTCGAGAGCTTTTACCAAAGGGCCGGCGAGTAAAGCAATGGCCAGCACGATGACAATGAACAGGATGTTTTTGTTCCTGAGCAATAACCGGGGCACCAATACATAACTATTCAGGTAGAAAACTACCATTAGAATCACCAGCACCAGTCCCTGTTTAATCCAAAACTGCAAAGGCAGCCGAATATTCCAGGACAAAGGATGATAAAACAGTAAAATAAAGGCAAACAATCCCCAAAGCAAAAAATGCAGTAACACGGTAATATAGGAACGGCTTTTTAAAGAAACCATCGTCTTCAGGATTAGGTACAAATTCGATAGCACAAGGTACTGAAAGGGGAAAATAAAGTCCAAATATTGCCGTCGGCGTATTCGGCTCATTCGTCGACGTGTTTTCCCGCTCCGTCTATTCTGTTTTTTATAACGCGCAAAGAAGCGTTGATTTGGGTGTTATTAGCAGTTTAAACGCATCCTATGTCACGATTAACTTTAAAAATCCTGCTCCTCTCCTGCCTCAGCATCCCTGGTATTCAAGGATATGCACAGGACAGCACTGCCCTTCAAAACGCTGCGTTGAAAGTTATCCCTCCGGTATGGGATCTGGCCAGTTGTTTACAATATGCCAAAACCAACAACATCCAGGTAAGAAGTCTGATTCTCAACAAAAAAAGCGCGGTAGAAGATCAGCTACAAGCTAAATCTGCGGTATTACCCAATCTTTACGGCTCCGCCTCCCAATCGTTTAACCATTATAATGTGACACAAACAACGGGGAGCAACGCGATCAATACTTCGGGTTCTTATGGGCTAAACTCTTCCTGGACTTTATACAAAGGAGGTTACTTAAAGACCGACATCAAACAAAAAGAACTTTCTGTACAATCTGCCGGACTCAGTGTGCTCGAAACGGAGAACGACATTACCTTACAGATCACACAGGCCTACCTCAACATTCTGGTGGATAAGGAAAGTATTGTGTACAATCAGGACCTGGTAAAAACCTCCGAAGCGCAGCTGGGGCAATCCAGAAACCGGTTCAAAGTAGGCGCTGCCGCACAAAAAGAAGTGGTACAGTTTGAAGCACAGCTGGCTACGGATAATTACAACTTAACCGCTTCACAAAACGCAGAACGCCAGGATAAAATCACCTTAAAACAATTGCTCCAACTTCCCGAAAGCAGGGAATTTGACATTGTAAAACCGGATACCATCATTGGCAACCAAAATATCCCTGATCTGGCAACAGTACAGCAATATGCGTTGCAAAATCGCCCTGAGGTTAAAAACGCGGAACTGGGCATCCGGATTTCCGACCTCAACCTCAGTAAAGCTAAATCCGGATTCTTACCCAGTCTGACTTTAGGTGCTGGAATTGGTTCCAATTATGCAAACGACCCAAATTACAACGTATTCAAACAGATCAATAACAACTTCAATCAGCAGGCTGGATTAACCCTTTCTGTCCCAATTTTCACCAACAGGATCAACAAAACCAATGTAGCGAAGGCGCGGATAGACCTGGAACAATCCCGGTTAACGCTCGAAAACACCCGGACTACCTTAGCCCTGACCACAGAAAAAGCGCTCATCACTGCCGAAAACAGCAAAAACCAATTGGTTGCCGCAACTGAGCAATTGAAATACAACACCGAAATTTATCGCATTGCGAATCAGGAATTAAAGATCGGCGCGGCTAATATCGTCGACTTTTATCAGCAGAGAAACCTGTATATACAGGCCATGCAAGCCTATATACAAGCCAAGTATAACGCGCTGCTCGCTGCCAAAATCTATGAATTCTACCTTGGAACACCTATAAAACTATAACCATGAAACCGAAAAAAATATTCATCATCCTTGCCTGCGTCATCGTGTTATTCGGTATCTGGTATTTCTTTTTAAGGAGCAAAGAGCAAAAAGTAACCCTCAGCACAGAAAAACCGGTTATTGGCGCCATATCGACCAATGTAACGGCTACAGGAACTGTTCAGCCTGTAGATACCGTAACCGTTGGTACACAGGTTTCAGGAACCATTTCTGCCCTTTATGCCGATTTCAATTCTACCGTTAAAAAGGGAGAACTGCTGGCGGAGCTGGATAAAACCCTGATTCAATCTACCGTAGATCAGGCAAAAGCCAGCCTGGTACAGGCACAGAGTAACCGGAATTATCAGGAGGCTAATTTCGACCGCCAGAAACAACTGTTTCAGACCGGGTCTATTAGCAAGGCGGATTACGACCTGGCTTTAAACACGTTGCAAGTCGCAAAAGCCAACGTCAGTAATGTACAGGCACAGTTAAGAGCCGCAGAGCGGAACCTCTCTTTTACACAGATTTATTCTCCGATTGATGGTGTAGTCCTGAGCAGAAGTGTTAGCATTGGTCAGACTGTTGCCGCTAGTTTTAGCACACCTACCCTGTTCACCATCGCCAAAGACATCACTAAAATGCAGGTGCAGGCCAAAGTGGATGAAGCCGATATCGGAAATGTAAAAACAGGTCAGCGCTCCACTTTTACTGTAGATGCTTTTATTGACGATACGTTTAATGGCACCGTTAAAGAGATCCGGTTACAACCTTCCATCTCTTCCAACGTAGTCACCTATGCCACTTTAATCGATGCGCCCAATGACGATAAGAAGCTAAAACCCGGAATGACTGCCAATATTGTGATCTTTACCAAAGAAGTAAACAATGCCTTGCTCGTTTCTGCGCAAGCTTTAAAATTCCAACCGGATTCATCCCTTTCCAAACAGTATGAAATCATTCCTGACCCCGGACATAAAAAAGGCGGCAGAGGAGAAAGAGGTTCCCGACAAGGAAGTGCCGGAAAAGGAAATCGTCAGGGTAAATCCCCTAAACCTACCGACGGAGACGTTGTAGCCAACCCTACCGCCTATGTATGGGTGTTGGAAGGAAATAAGCTGATTCAAAAGAAAATCAAGACTGGTCTGAATGACAATACACAAGTACAGGTATTATCCGGACTTTCCGAAAATGAGGTCGTGGTTACCGGAACAAACGGGCTTACTTCCACAGCTCCGGCAGCCGCAGCAAGCAGTCCCTTTATGCCAAAAAGAGGAGGTAGACGATGACCGGCAAAAAGATCCTGGAAATCCAGAACGTAAAACGGGAATTTATCATGGGTGATCAAATCGTTCGTGCCCTCAAAGGAGTTTCATTTGATGTGAATGCAGGAGAATTCCTGACCATTATGGGCAGTAGCGGTTCGGGCAAAACCACCTTATTAAACATGCTCGGTTGTCTGGATAAACCCACCGAAGGCAGTTATATCTTAGATGGCGTAAACGTTAAAGCGCTCAGTAGGGATGAACTAGCAAAAATGAGAAACACGAAGATTGGCTTTGTATTTCAAGCCTATAACCTGCTACCCAGAACCACCGCTTTAGAAAATGTAGAACTTCCCTTATTGTATAATCCAACGATCAGTACTAAAGAGCGTCACGAAAGAGCTATCGCAGCATTGCAAGCAGTAAAATTAGACGGCCGTTTTGACCATACGCCAAATCAGCTTTCCGGCGGGCAACAACAAAGGGTTGCCATTGCCAGAGCACTCGTTAATGAACCGGTCATGATCCTGGCGGATGAGGCCACAGGAAACCTCGACACCCGAACCTCTTATGAGATCATGTCGCTGATGCAGGAACTCAATCAAAATGGTAAAACCATTGTATTTGTAACCCATGAGCCTGATATCGCTGCATTTACCAGTCGGACTGTAATGTTAAAAGATGGCCGTGTACAAAAAGACACGGTCAATCCAAATCCACGTTCCGCGAAAGCCGCTTTAGCCGAACTACCCGATTCTGATGATTATTAAATGATAAGCAAATGAAAATCCTAAACCTCATCAAACTTGCTATAAGGGCATTACAACGCAATAAATTACGCGCCCTGTTGACCATGTTGGGCATCATCATTGGTGTTGCTTCTGTGATTACCATGATGTCTATCGGTGAAGGTTCTAAACAAAGTATCAATGCTTCACTGGCCAGTATGGGTTCCAATATGATCACCATTCAACCTTACAGCAATGAACCTGGCGGAGCAAGAGCAATGGGAAGCAGCCTTAAAACACTGACCATTAAAGATGTAGAGGCCTTAAAAAACGCAGCTGATGTTGCCCTGATTTCTCCATTGGCTTCTTCCAGCGGACAAGCGATCAGTGGCGCAAACAACTGGCCTACTTCCATCCAGGGCGTAAGCCCGGATTACCTGGAAATTAGAAAAGTAGTGGTCAAAGAAGGGATTATATTTTCAGATCAGGATGTACGATCTTACGCAAAAGTATGTCTATTAGGTAAAACGGTGGTCGACAACCTCTTTCCTAACGGGGATGACCCGATTGGGAAAGTGATCCGGTTTGGCAAAACGCCTCTCCAGGTGATTGGCGTTTTGGTTCCAAAAGGAACCAGTAACTTCGGACAAGATCAGGACGACATCATCATTGCTCCTTATACCACAGTACAGAAAAGAATCTTATCTACCATCTATTTCAACAGTATCTATGCCTCAGCGGTTACAGAAGCTGCTTCTGATGCTGCAGTTGCTGAAATTACGACCATTTTAAGGGAAACACACCATCTGCGCGACAACCAGGATAACGATTTTCAGGTGCGTACCCAGGCAGAGCTGATGACCATGATGAACTCCACCAGCAGTATGCTTACCGCTTTACTAACCGCCGTTGCCAGTATTTCCCTTTTAATCGGAGGGATTGGCATCATGAACATCATGTATGTATCGGTAACGGAGCGCACCAGGGAAATCGGACTCCGGATGTCTATTGGCGCCCGTGGGGTAGATATTTTACTTCAATTTTTAATCGAAGCAGTCATGATTAGTATTACCGGCGGCATCATCGGCGTGCTACTCGGCATAACCGCAGCCATTGTCATTCCGTCAATGCTCAACTGGCCAACCGTAATTTCACAGTCTTCCATTGTTATTTCATTTCTGGTTTGCGCCCTGACCGGCATATTTTTCGGCTATTATCCGGCACTAAAAGCCTCCAGACTGGATCCTATAGAAGCCTTACATTACGAGTAAAGGTTGTTTTTTACAACAAATGATGGGTATCTTTAATGGTATCCATCACAAAAATACTCTTCGTCTGGGCAATCCCCGGAATTTCACTCAGCTTATTCATGGAGAAAGAATGAAAACTTTCCATGCTTTCCGTGACAATTTTCAGCATAAAGTCAAAATCTCCGGATATATTATAACATTCCGTCACCTCTTTAAAAGCCAATACCGCATCAATAAATTCCTGAGCTGCTTTTTTATTGTGAACCTTCAGCGAGATCTGTACAATCACAATAATACCCTTATTGATTTTCCGGTTATCCAGCAAAGCCACATACTTCCTGATTACCCCTTCCCGCTCCATTCTTTTGATCCTTTCATGCACGGGGGTTGGACTTAAATGCACTTGAGACGCGATTTCACGGATAGTAAGCTTCGCATTCTCCTGCAATAAGCGCATAATTTCATAATCTTTATCATCTAAAACCAGTGCTGCCTGGCGGACTTGTTCTGTTTGGGGAGCCATATCTAAGATCAATAACGCATTTGTTCTGTTAAATTAGGAAATAATACTCATTTGTTCTAAATAAGCAGAACTTATTTTTAGTCTGTGTTACGAAAGTTACCTTTGTAAGGAAAATTTCCTCCATCACTTTTATGACTCAAAGAAAAAACCTCATCCTTGCCATCGCTTCTATTGGTATTTTTATAGAAGCACTGGATATTGCCATTGTTAACCTTGCCATTCCATCCATACAATCAGATTACGGACTCAGCAGTGATAAGGTACAATGGTTACAAACACTCTACGTGTTGTTGTACGGGGGATTTTTAATAATTGGAGGTAAATTATCCGACCTTATCGGAAAGAAAAACATCTTTCTTGCCGGCTCTGCACTTTTCCTGATCACCTCTTTAGGTGCCGGTCTTTCCAGCTCTTTCGAAATGCTGGCTTTTTTCCGTGCCGCGCAGGGAATTGGCGCCGCATTGATTATGCCCTCCGCCTTTTCTATTGTAACCCATACTTTTACAGAACCCCGTGAACGTGCAAAAGCCATCGGTATTTTCAGTTCATTTGCCGCTATCGGATCTGGTAGTGGCCTCGCATTAGGTGGTATCATCACCACATTCTGGGGTTGGCATTGGATTTTCTTTATCAACGTACCTGTATTATTTGTCATTATCGGCCTTGCCTGGTATTACCTTGCTCCGGACGACTTAAAGAAATCGAAATCCAGACCAGACTTATTATCCGGTATCTTATTGGTATTAGTATTGCTGATGCTGAGTTATGGTGTTCATGAGCTGGGTAGAATCCGCGAACATTATATGATGCTGATCGGTCTGACCATCGCGGTTATTGCCGGCTTTAAAATCATCCAACACCGCTTAAAATCTCAACAGGAACCTTTAATAGAAGTTTCCTTATTCCGTTCTAAAGCAACTACAACGGGTATTGGGGTCTTCTTTTTACTAGGCGCCTATTTCACGGGATATATGTTTTTACTTTCTTTATTGATACAAAAAGACATGAGTTTCACTGCCGCAAAAGCAGGTGTCACCCTGGTTCCATTCAGTATTATTTCTGCCCTGTTTGCAAAATTTGCACTTCCTCCTTTAATGAGAAGGCTCAATGTATGGCAAACAGGTGTTTTTGGAATGTCTTTAATGGTAGGTGGCGCAGGGTTTTTACTCGCCTCTGTCCTGATAGACCATAATTTTATTTTGCTATTGTGTTCTGCATTTTGTGTATCCGGATTGGGTATGACGATCTGCTATACCAGTTTATCAGTGATTTCGGTGCAAGGTATTCCGCCACAGCATTACGGACTTGCATCCAGTCTGGCTTCAACCTCTTATTTTCTGGGCGGGGGCATCGGACTATCGATCCTTTCCTTATTTATCAGCAGTCATGACACCGGCAATTCAGTAAGTACAACGGCTATTCTGGTCTTGTGTATTTATGCGATTGGCGCATTAATCTGGCTGGCCTCTTATACCAAAAGACACGTTTCAGTACAGCGACCAAGCCTGGCCGCAGAATAAATTATTGACTATTGATCCAGTCTTCTCCAGACTGGATCTCTTCAAAAAACTGAATGACCACCTCAACATTGGCAAGCTCTACAGCCTTTTTCGCAGAAAACCGACAAAAAAGATCAGGGGAATTAATCCAGGCAAAATGGGTTAGCCCAGCTCTTTCTACCATCGGAAACCAGATTTCTCCCACCCATTCTGAAGCATAAGACCAGGAGCCGATTACCCCGCTGTTGTCATTTAATATCTTAGTACAGGCATTCGCTCTTAACATGGCCAACATCACCATCGCCCCATGTTGTACGGTTTCTTTGTTGTTAAAACCTGTCCAATAAGCATCTATACGATGATGTACTTTGTTATAGGTAACAGTTACGGTATCATCTTTATAATAATGATGTTTTTCGACCTGACAGTCGGCTGCTTCATATTCCTTTAAAGGAAGCCTGAAATAAAAGGTAGAACCAGCATCCAACTCACTTTCAACCCAGAAGCTGCCCTGATGTGCTTTCAATATTTCTGAACAGATAAACAGTCCCAGACCAAGACCTTCATAACGTAGCTCCTCGTTATCCACCCGGTAATATCGCTCAAATAACCGCTCCATTTCAAAATCAGCAATGCCTATTCCAAAATCCTGTACAGAAACCACGATATTATCCAACTGAATCCTTCCATTCACCAGTACTTTACCTCCATTCGGAGAATATTTCACCGCATTGGTTAAGAAGTTAATCAGCAACTGCTCGATTCTCAGCAAGTCTCCATGGTACTGAACAGTTATACTGTCCTCCAAAAGCAATACATGATCCGGAGACACTGCCTGAACCGTATCCACCGCACGTTGCATAATTTCATGGAAATTGAACTCCGATTTTTCAAAGATCATGTTGCCGGAATTGATCTTCGTGACGTCCAGTAAATCTGCGATCAGCTGCTCCAAACGAAAAATATTACTCGCAGATTTCTCCACAAAACCATGTAATTTCTCTGCATCACTCGTCCTTTTCATCAATTGATTAAAGGCTTTTATAGCGGTTAAAGGGGTTTTCAATTCATGACTGGCGATAGCCAGAAACTCATCTTTGCGTTGTTCATTTGATTTCTGAACGTCAATATTGGTATTTGTCCCCATCCACATTTTCAGTTCACCACTTTCTATCAGTGGAATCGCCTTTCCTAAATACCATTTATATTGTCCGTCGGCCATTCTAAGGCGAAATTCTACGGTATATTCAGAATTCTGACCTAAGGCATAACTCCATGCCCTGATACAAGCAGGAAGGTCATCCGGGTGCACGAAAGACTGCCAGGCCAGCCCCCTCAATTCAGCTAGGGTATATCCAAAATCACGACAACAGATTTCATTCACATAACTGATGATGCCATGGGCGGTACCTGTCCAAACTTGTTGAGGCATGGAATTCAGCAAAAATTCAAGGTGTTTTTCACTGACCACAATTTTTTTCTCGCGTTGCTCTACTTTCTTGCGCTCTGAAATCAGATTGCTGACGTCAAAACTGTACTGAATAATATACTGGATGGAGCCATTTTCATCCAGGAATGGCGTATGTGTCGTATCCCAATATCTGGAAATGACGTTCCCTTTATCATTTGGATCCGGCAACGCTAATCTCAATAATGGCAACTGGTGTGCTTGTCTGGTTTCCACAACCCGTTGAAGAGAGGCAGAGAAGCCCAATTCATATGGAGTTAGCGGATCCTGGGGGAAAAGTGTTAAGAAATCACGTCCTTTGATGTCTGCCCTGGTTAGCCCTTGCGCAGCTAAATAAGCATCACTGGCGGTAAGCACCGTCAATTCAGGAGAAAGCACCAAATATAAGCCAGGCACTGTTTCATACGTTTTTAAAAGGGCAGCAGGCAGTACAACTAATTGTTCCATAATGTGATATTTTACCCCTTACAAGACTCATACCACGAATGCTAAATTTTACCTAATTCAAAATCATTCCCTATAGCGCTATTATTTTCTACAACATCAATTACTTTGCTTATTTTTAGGTAATGATTCCAGAAAGCATCACCCACATTCTCAACGGCTTAAAAAGACTGGTTTATTTACTTATCGGGCCAAGCGAACATTTCAAACTTGAAAATCAGGTTTTTAATGCCATCTGTCTACTTGCTATCCTCATTATCGGGTACGATGTGCCCTTTAATTATTACAATGGCATGGAAACAATTGCAGCGCTGTTTGCCGGAGTACTGCTCGCATTGATTTTCAGCTACTACCTTTCCCGGTTCAAAAAGAAGTTCAGATACAGTATTATTCTCTCTTCCCTACTGGTTTTACTGGCCTTAGGAAGTATATATTTTTTAAATAACGGGATAAAAGGACCATCGTTACTCTCTTTGTCCATCGCGTTTTTTATGATTATGATCATTTCTCCCAGAAATCAGTACTGGTTCTGGTCTATTCTTTGTCTGACTACAGGCTTAGGTTTACTATTCTTTGAGTACAAAAATCCAGGTCTCATCCAGGATACTTATAAGGATAGAGCGGCCGTTTTTGCAGACATCGCTTCCTCTTATATCATTACGATTGTGGTCACATTTATGGGCTTATTTTATCTTAAAACTGCTTATTATAAAGAGAAGCAGGATGCGGAGGCGAAAACCGCAGCACTGGAACGGATGAACTATGAAAAGACAAAATTCTTCTCTATCATTGCGCATGACCTTCGCGCTCCACTCGCTTCCATACAAAGCTATATGGAACTTTTTCGCATGGATATCCTGACTAAAGAGGAGAAAGAAATGATGGATAAAAAGTTGAGCAATGCCATCTGCGGTACACAGGAAATGCTGGACAATATGCTTTCCTGGTCCCGCGCAGAGCTCAACGAAGGAAAAGCATTAATGGGCGTTAATAAGCTGTATGAGGCACTGGATTCTGTAATTATGATTCAAAAAGCCGCATCAAAAGAAAAACAGATCACCCTTACTGCTGAAATTGACCCTTCCCTGGAGCTGTTTTCCAATGTACACATGCTGCAACTGATTGTCAGGAACATCATTGGCAATGCAATCAAGTTCACCCCTTCAGATGGTTTGATAGAACTGAACGCCAGCCGGTATGGGAAAGATTGTTTAATTGCCATCCGCGATACCGGAAATGGTATTCCCGAAGAAAATAAATCAGAAATATTTACGCTGAAAGCACAGTCAACTTTCGGCACAGCCAATGAAAAAGGGATCGGCCTCGGATTATTCCTTTGCAAAGAATACACCTTGGCTCAGGGAGGAAAAATATGGTTTGAAAGCCAAAAAGGTGAGGGAACTGTTTTTTATGTATCCCTCCCCCTTTCTATGAATACCTAAAATCAGGAGATATTCAGTTCCTGATCTTCCGCTGTGCCATTATTGAAAACCATTTTTATAGGAAATGATTTTGCCTTTTGTGTGGTAGGATACCAATCCCTATCCTGATTTACCAGGATTAATAAACCATGATCGTCACCCAAAACCGTAAAATTATCCTGCGCAGGTTGCTTTTCATATACCTCCAGGTCGTATTTACCCATTAGCGTTTCTGCTAAAAAGGCAACATCCTCAGACACCAGTCCGATTTCAGTAATGGCCAATATAGAGGAGCCGTCAAACGGAAGGTCAGATTCATTGTCCAGGTCGTAACGGCAAATGAATTCCAGCAGGTTTTTATTATTATCATGGAAATAAAAGGATTTCGCATTCCACAATTCGAAGTTAGAAAAGTCTGATTCCGGACTTAAAGGAATCACTGGAGTTCGTTGCTTTAACCATTTGTAAGCCTCCATCAATTGGTTCTTTGGGATATCAAACGCAATATGATAAACGGGTTGCACTGCTGTGGTGACTTCAAATGAAAGTTTGCTGCTACCCAACATAAAAGACACTTTATTTTCGGTTTTCTCCAGGGTAGAAATATTTAATATCTGATTGTAAAACGTTTCCGTTTCTGCTAACTGACTGGTAATGACTTGTAATTCCTTAATCTCCATAACACGGTTCTTTTTGTACAGAACAAAGCTAAGGGTTAATGGTTAGGAAACATTGCAACAATAATATATATCCCCAATTATTGGTCGATTCCAAATATTCTATTACCTTAATGGAATGATCTGTTAACCAGTTAAAAAGGAGAAATTTATGTCAAATGAGACCACTTCAGTAAAACCGATAAAAATTCAGGGATTTACCCCTTTACTTTCGGTTTTCAATATGCCCACATCAGTACGTTTTTACCGGGATTTACTCGGTTTCGATCTGGTAGAAGCTTCTGAAAGCCCTGAAAGACCGGATAATTTCAAATGGGCAAGATTGAGCCTGAATGGAATAGAACTGCTGCTGGAACCAAGAGGCGAAAAAACATGTCCGAAACCTGCCACTGCTCATGACTGGCTGGACCGGCACGATATGTCCATTCATTTTGGCTGTTCGGAATTAGATCACGTTTATGAATATCTGCAATCTAATGGTGTGGATGTAACCGCGCCAGCCAGTACTTCTTATGGGTATAAAGCTCTATATGTTAGAGATCCTGATGGATTTCCCCTGGTATTTCACTGGCCGGAAGCATAGGTCGAATAAACTTTGCTTTGATTGATTTGAAACAAGCGAGCACAATCTGCTGTTATGGATATATACTTAAATATGCAACTATGGCTATCCCAAAAAACCCTGAAGACAATGTGCCCATCGATGACGCTGTAAATTCAGAAGCTGATGATCAGCAAAGTCAGAAAGACATTCATTCTAATGGCTTCGATGAAGATTTTGATAAACCAACAGAGATTGAACAACCTCCGATAGGTTTACTTAAACAAGCATTTGAGGCCTCTGAAGCCGCTTTTACATTAGATGTAGATAAAGGAATTGCCCCGAAAAAAGGATCTTAACAACCGTAATTAAATAAGAAAACTCCCTGCATAGTAGATGTACTTTGCAGGGAGTTTTTTGCTTTATATTATTTATGCTGGAATTAACGCTTCTACTTTAGTTAGAACCGCAGCTAAACCATCCTTGTTCTTACCACCTGCGGTAGCGTAGAATGGCTGGCCACCGCCACCACCCTGGATATCTTTAGCCAGTTCTCTAACAATGTTTGAAGCATTCAAACCTTTGCTTTTAATCAGATTTTCTGAAAGCATCACCGTAATCCCCGGTTTGTCATCGATCAAAGTAGTGAATACTAAAAACAGATCATCTACTAAATCTTTCACAGCGAAAGCCAGATTTTTCACGGCATCCGCATTCGGAAGATCTACATGCGTTGCAATCACATTTACCCCATGAATGGTTTTAAGGTGATGAACAATTTCATGTTTTAAGTTTGCACTCTGCTCTCCTACTGCTTTCTCCGCTTCCTTTTTCAGCTTTGCATTCTCTTCCAATAAAGAAGAAACCGCAGCTTTAAGGTCTTTATTCCCTTTCAATAAGGTTCTCAGCTCATTAAGCTCTCTGTTTTGTTCTAAGATAAAAGCTTCAGCTTTATCCGCTGTGATCGCTTCAATACGTCTCACACCTGCCGCCACTGCACTTTCAGAAATGATTTTGAAGTATCCAATCTGTCCGGTTGCCTTTACATGAGTACCACCACAAAGTTCTTTTGAATAGTGGTCATCGAAAGTAATAACACGTACAAAATCACCATATTTTTCTCCGAACAAAGCGGTAACACCACTAGAAATTGCCTGCTCGTAAGGCACATCTCTTTGTTCTTTCAATGGAATATTTTCTCTGATCTTTTGATTCACCAAATGCTCTACCTGTGCCAGATCCTCATCGCTGATTTTCGCGAAATGCGAAAAGTCAAAACGTAAGTAATCAGGATTTACCAGGGAACCTTTCTGGTTCACATGATTTCCAAGCACCTTTTTTAAAGCGGCATGTAGTAAATGCGTAGCCGTATGGTTATCCTGCGATAATAAACGCTTGTCTTCGTCTATAACTGCCCAGAAAAGACCATCTAAATCTTCTGGTAAAGTATCCGTATAATGAACGATCACCCCATTCTCTTTCTTCGTATCCGTAACTTCTACAAAGAACATTCTACTGTGGTCTTCCAATCTACCGGTATCACCAACTTGTCCACCGCTTTCCGCATAGAAAGGTGTTTTGCTCAATACAATCTGGTATTGCTCTTTCCCTTTTGCAGAAACTTTACGGTATTTTATAATTTTCGTTTCGACTTCAAAATCATCATAACCTACAAACTCCGTTTCCAGATCAGAATTTACCATGATCCAGTCGCCGGTATCTACTGCCGTTGCTGCTCTTGATCTTTCTTTCTGTAAGGTTAAAGCTTTATTATATTCATCCATATCAACAGTCCAGCGCTTTTCTCTGGCCATCAATTCCGTTAAATCAATAGGAAATCCATAAGTATCATTCAGCTCGAAAGCGAATTCTCCGGAAATCACCATCTGGTCTTTTAAGATGCTATATACCCAGTTATCATCAAATGATTTTTCCGTATCAATGGCATTTTCAGACATCAAAAACTCCCCTTGTTTCTTGGTATAGGCTTCAAAACGTTGAATTCCTGTAGCCAAAGTTCTCAGAAAGGAAACTTCTTCTTCCAATACTACTTTCTGTACGAAATCCTGTTGTAAGAAAAGCTCATCAAAAACACCTTTAAACTGATTGGCTAAAACTGGCACCAACTGGTTTAAAAATGGTTCTTTTAAGTTTAAGAAAGTATAAGCATATCTTACTGCACGACGAAGAATACGACGGATCACATAACCAGCCTTATTATTAGAAGGTAACTGACCATCCGCGATTACAAAAGATATCGCACGGATATGATCTGCCATCACACGCATAGCGATGTCGGTTTTCTCATCAGTACCATAAACAACACCAGAATGTTCAGCAATAAACTGAATCATTGGCTGGAAAACATCCGTATCATAGTTAGAAGATTTCTCTTGTAACACACGTACCAAACGTTCAAAACCCATTCCGGTATCTACGTGTTGTGCTGGCAATGGCTGCAATGAACCATCTTTAAGACGGTTGAACTGCATAAATACATTGTTCCAAATCTCAATTACCTGAGGATGGTCTGCATTAACAAGGTCTTTTCCGCTTACTGCGGCACGCTCTTCTGCTGATCGGCAATCCACATGGATCTCTGAACAAGGACCACAAGGTCCCATATCACCCATTTCCCAGAAGTTGTCTTTTTTATTTCCTAATATGATGCGGTCTTCCGGAACAAATTGTTTCCAAAGGTCATAAGCTTCCGTATCTCTCGGCAAACCTTCTTTCTCATCTCCCTCGAAGATAGACACATATAATTTTTCCTTAGGGATTTTGTATACTTCTGTTAAAAGTTCCCAGCTCCAGGAAATGGCTTCTTTTTTAAAGTAATCTCCAAAGCTCCAGTTTCCTAACATCTCAAACATGGTATGGTGATAGGTATCAATACCCACCTCTTCCAGGTCATTGTGTTTACCGGAAACACGTAAACAGCGTTGTGTATCTGTTACGCGTGGATATTTGATCGGTGCTTCACCCAGAAACAAATCCTTAAACTGGTTCATTCCCGCATTGGTAAACATCAATGTAGGGTCATTCTTTACTACAATTGGTGCAGACGGAACAATATGATGTTGTTTTGATTCAAAAAATTTTAAGTATGCCTGTCTGATTTCCTTAGCTGTCATCCTTCTCTATATTAGTGGTGAACAAAATTAAAATTTTATTGCGGTATTCTACTAAAATCCCTTTACATTTGAACACTTTATATAAATTCCGTAAACCACTAATAATCAAGATCAAACTATGCCTTACAAAGAACGGGAAATTAATAAAATGTATTATACGATGGGTGAAGTCACCGAAATGTTTAACGTAAATGCATCTCAGATCCGCTTTTATGAGAAAGAATTTGATGTACTACAGCCTAAAAAAAACAAAAAAGGTAACCGTTTATTCACTCCTGAAGACATTGAAAATCTAAAGATCATTTTCCACCTGGTAGATGATAAAGGCTTCACACTTAAAGGAGCGAAGGAACACTTAAAGAACAATACTTCCGAAGTAAAAGAAAACCAAAAGATCATCGCTTCTCTCGAAAAGTTAAAAGACTTTTTACTAAAGTTAAACGAAGAGATATAATTTAATTATTAAATAATTCTTATTTCAAATAAATAATATAGTGATTAGGCAACATGATGTCCTACTCACTATTTTTTTGCTTAATATTTATACTCAGTTGCTCAAGCCTTCCGGTATTCGCACAGGAAGAAGAACAGCTCAAAGAATGGAGGGAGCACCTTGCCGAAAATGGAAAGGAAGAGGAAGACCTGTCCGACTTTGAAGCGCAGCTGGATTTTCTCCGGAAACACCCGATAGACCTCAACCATACCAACGCAGAAGAACTGAAAACACTGTACCTGCTTTCTCCCCTTCAGCTCATCAGCTTTTTTCAGCACCTGCTGATTAATGGAAAATTGCTGGACCTCCTCGAATTACAATCTATTTCCGGCTTCGATCCGGAAACGATCTCTAAAATACAACCCTTTGTTACCCTTCATCCAATCACACCTTATGCCGCCATAAAGCTTAAAGACCTGTATCGGGAAGCTGAACAGCAAATCTTAGTACGATATGGCAGAACCCTGGAGCAACAAAAAGGTTTCAGGGATTTACCGGGGAGCAGATACCTAGGCTCCGCAGATAAGCTGCTACTGAGCTATAAATACCAGTACCAAAAAATTGCCGCCATCTCCCTTTTAATGAAGAAAGATGCTGGTGAAACCATAGGACGCAGTAAATTACCTGTTGTTGATTTCCTTTCCGGGAACATTGCGCTCTTCAATTACAAGCGCATCCAGAAGCTGGTTCTAGGCGATTACACCCTGCAATTTGGGCAGGGACTTGCCCTTTGGTCGGGGTTTTCGCTGGGTAAGGGGCCGGATGTAACCAGTGTTGCCAGTAAAGATCTGGGCTTAAAACCTTATACTTCTTCCAATGAAAGTGCTTTTTTCCGGGGGATTGCCGGCACCATTCAATTGCCGGAAAAGCTCTACCTGACACCATTTTATTCTTTCAGAAAACGGGATGCAAGTTTAAAAACCGATGCCACTGAAGAGCTTACCTTAACCACCATATCAGAAAGCGGCTTACACCGGACAGCTTCCGAGATCCGAAACAGAAAGCAGCTTTCGCAAATGGTTTATGGCGCGAGCTTACAATATCTGAGCAATCCGCTAAATCTGGGCTTCTCCGCTTACCATAGCCAATATGGGCAAGCTTTCCGAAGAGAACCAGACAGTTACAGGAAGTACCGTTTCGAAGGCAGGAGGCTAAATAATTTCGGCCTGCATTATCAGACGGCCTTTCAGAACATTTACTTTTATGGAGAACTCGCCAGGGGAGTTCCGGGTGGATGGGCGGGATTGCAAGGCGCAATGACCAGCCTTTCCAAAACGATTTCACTGGTGCTGCTGTACCGGAAGTACGACAAAGATTACCATAGCTTTTTTAGTCAGGCAATAGGAGAAAACACGGAAACCAGCAATGAAAAAGGCTGGTACCTCGGTTTAAATTACCTCCCCAATTCACACTGGAAATTTGCGCTCTACATCGATTACTTTAAATTCCCGGAGAAAAAATATAGGGTAGACACGGCCTCTTCCGGATATGAGACCCTGGCCCAGATGGTTTATACGCCTTCCAAACAGTTAAAAATAACCACGCGCTTTAAAACCGAAAAAAAGCAACAAAACTCCGCATCAATAATTCCGCTACGGTCTTTAGATCAAGTCCGGAAAAGCAGTTTCAGGCTCGAAGCAAATTGGAAACTGAACCGCAAGTTTCAGTTTCAGCAACGGCTGGAACTAATCCATTATCAACAGGGAAGGCAGCTCAAAGAATTAGGCTACCTACTCTATCAGGACCTGGATTATACGCCAATGCAATCCAAAATCTCCGGCAATATCAGACTGGCTTATTTTAACACGCCTTCTTATCAGTCCCGCATCTATGCTTATGAAGCCGATGTGTTGTATGGATCGGGTTCCGGAGGGTATTATGGACAGGGCATCCGCAGCTTTTTAAATCTTCGCTACCGCTTACTAAAAAAACTGGATATCTGGACGCGCTATGCCCTCTTTTATTACCCACATCAAAAAATGATAAGCTCCGGTCTGGATGAAATTAAGGGAAATAAAAAGTCTGAACTCAAGTTATTAATCCGCCATCAATTTTAACAAAAATCCGCCAACCATTTTAAGACATGAGCAGCCCGGAAAAACCACTACAAGTGTTCCCCAGAATCCTTCTCCCCTACCTAACAGGCCTGGTTGTCTTTTATCATTTCAGATATGAGGGTTTTATAGCTGTTTTTATATTTATCAACCTGGTCTTATTAATCGGATTGTTCCTGCTCAACTGCCATTATCTAGAAATTAAAGCCTATCGTTTTAAATCATGGATAGGACTGTTATTTCATTTATTTTTATTCTTTTTCGGTGGACTAATGTGTTACCACCATCAAAGCCTGATCAAACCAGACCATTTTTCAAAATCACCCACAGCCAGTTATTTAAAAGTTCAGGTGATCAATGAGCCGCAACGAAAAGGCAATATATTAAGATTTAAAGTGGAAATTGAAACAGTTTATCTACAGGAAAAGCAAAGTCAACAGTCAGATAAGCGCTCCAGAAACAACCCTTTACGCGCAAAAAAGGCTTCCGGAACCCTGATGATTGCCATCAAATCAGATCCGAAACAACCTTTAGTAATCGATTATGGAACCACCTTACTGGTTCCTGCCCGCTTTACAACGATCAGTCCACCTTTTCATCCGGCACAGTTTGATTATCAAGCCTGGCTGGCTTCACAAAACGTGCATCACCAAAGCTTTTTATTGCAGCACCAAGTTTTAAAACTACGCCCAAATTCCGGAAACAGGTTGTTTACATTTGCGATAGCCCTCCGCGCTCAACAAATAGAACGGTATAAAAAGTTGCTCAAAGACAGCACCTCTGTAGGATTGGCCTCCACACTTATCCTCGGTTACCGTGCAGAACTCAGTAAAGAAACATTGGATACCTATGCTAAAACCGGCACCATCCATGCGCTTTCTGTTTCCGGGATGCACGTAGGGCTGATTTATCTTATTATAAATCACGCGCTTGCTTTCCTAAACCAGAGAAGGGTCTGGAAAAAAACCAGGCTATTCCTCATCCTTGGCTTGCTGTGGTTTTACGCCTTACTAACCGGATGTACGCCTTCCGTGCTACGTTCAGTCATCATGCTCTCTATACTTTTAATTGGACAAACGTATTCCAGATCTACAAACAGTTATAATATCCTATCGTTTGCCGCCTTTTTTATGCTGCTCTATGATCCCTTCCTAATCTGGGATGTAGGCTTTCAACTATCCTTTATGGCTGTGCTTGGTCTCCTATATCTCCAGCCCAAATTACAAGAGCTCTGGCCGGTAGACGAGAACCAACAGGACTACTGGAAGCTCAAAAACACCTGGTCTTATAAATTATGGGGCATGATCTCCATGTCTTTAGCCGCACAACTATTCACCTTTCCTTTATCCATCTATTATTTCCATCAATTTCCGCTTTACTTCCTGCTGAGTAATCTGTTTATCCTGATTCCAATCACCTTAGTTCTATATCTGGGGATTTTACTCCTGATTCCCGGCCTTGACTTCCTCGCACCGGCGTTGAACTGGCTGATTCAATTCAACAATTCCGGATTACAATACCTGGCGGCGCTTCCCGGGGCTAGCTTAACCGGAATATGGATTAATAAATTAGAGTTGATACTCCTTTCTGTATCTCTAACTTTAGGTCTACTCGCTTTAGTAAAATGCAACTGGAAACTACTCCTCGCTACTTTTACCGTTTTTTTACCGCTGCAACTTTCCATCAGTCTAACTACAATCAAAAGATATCATCAGGAACTGGTGATCCATTTTAACCTACCAAAACACAAAGCTGTAGCTTATCTTTTTTCTCATCAGGCCACTGTTTATACCGAATTAAAGCAGGAAGACCCCACTTTCCGATATTTTATTCAACCGGTATTAGATTACCATCAAATCCGGTTTGTAAGTATCAAATCATTCCCTCCTTAATCTTACCTACATTTCAAAACGTTTTCACCACAATGATTCTCTTTTTATTTACTTTTGAATAGAAAGCAAAAGAAACTTAGCCCCAGACTCTATGACAGCGCCATTGGTTTTATACTCTGTTGAACAACGCATTGCCACTATTTCTATCAATCGCCCGGAAAAGCGTAATGCGCTTAATCCGGAGCTGGTTACCTTACTTAGAGAAACATTAATTGAGGCTTCTGAGGATGACGATGTTAAAGTCATCATTTTAAAAGCGAACGGAACCACCTTTAGTGCCGGTGCCGACCTTGCCTATTTACTGCAATTGCAGCAAAATAGTTATGAGGAAAACCTAGCCGATTCCGAAAACTTAAAACGCCTGTTTACCACCATCTATTATTTACCGAAAGTGGTGATTGCCCAGGTAGAAGGACATGCGATTGCCGGAGGTTGTGGACTGGCGACGGTATGCGACATTACTTTTGCCGTACCGGAAGCTAATTTCGGCTATACAGAAGTTAAGCTGGGATTTGTGCCCGCCATTGTATCCTGCTTTTTGCTCCGTAAAACTTCTGAAACAATTGCCAAGCGAATCCTGTTAACAGGAGAATTGTTCTCTGCACAACAGGCTCTGGACTACGGATTGATCACTTTTGTAACAAACAAAGACGACATTAATCTTAAGGTTACAGAATTTGCATTAAGTTTGTGTGCTGAAACTTCTGCCAATTCTCTTATGGTGACAAAACAATTGATCGGTCAAACCACCAACCCGCAGTTAGAGAGCTGTCTATCACTTGCCGTTCAAATCAATGCCAGAGTAAGAGATAGTGAAGATTTCAAAAAGGGTGTTGCTGCCTTTATCAGCAAAGAGAAAATACAGTGGTAATCACATCAAAACAGTACAAATACGGATCAATTCAACATTTAAAGTATCATACGAATCAAATATTGTAAACACTAAAAACTATCATATGTTAAAATCAATTAAAACCGGAGTTTTAGCTGCTATTCTTGTCAGTACAGCAATCTTCGCGCACGCTCAAAAGAAAATTACTGAAGGAACGATTGTTTACGATCTGGAATATTCCTTAACTCCGGAACAACAGCCTATGGCCGCTATGTTCCCTACAGAATCTAAAATCAAATTCAATGGCAACATGTCCAGAATGGAAATGCAGCAAGGTCCTGCAACCATTACGGTGCTTGTCAATGTTGCAGAATTGAATTCATTGGTTCTGATTGATGTACCCGTTGCTCAATTGCAATTTGCAGTAAAAGGCACTAAAGCTGATTACGAATTGGAAAAAGCAAATGATCCTAAGTTCAGTGATTTCAAAGCTACAGGCGAGAAGAAAAAGTTCTTAACCTACGATGCAGAGAAATACACGTATAAAGATGACAAAGGTGGTACTTACGAATTATGGGCAACTACTGACATTGAACTTCCTGCAGGTTTAGTAGGTCGCGATTTTGTAGGTATTAAAGGAACGCCTGTTAAATTCACCAGCTTCAACAGAGGTGTGAAATCTACCGCTACTTTAAAAAGTCTGACAGAAGAAAAAGCTGGTCCTTTTAGTTTAGAGGTACCTAAAGGTTATGAAGTGAAAACCATGGACGAGATTAAGGCCATGCAAGGTGGAGGTCAATAGCATTCGCTAAAATGTTTAGAAGC
Organism: Pedobacter gandavensis; assembly: GCF_032677645.1. Lineage (GTDB taxonomy): Bacteria > Bacteroidota > Bacteroidia > Sphingobacteriales > Sphingobacteriaceae > Pedobacter > Pedobacter gandavensis_A. The sequence continues at coordinate 83,645 of NZ_JAVTSB010000010.1, forward strand.
CTTATTTTTTTACTCAGATTCTATATCTTCTGGTTGCTGTTTTTCTTTATCGACCGGTTGGTATTTATTCTAATTTATCATAAAAAGCTAGCTATGGTTCCCTTATCGGAAACCATGGCTACTTTCTATCACGCTTTGCTACTAGACCTATCGATGACGGCATATCTTGCTGTCATTCCTCTTTTAGGCTATATCATTTGGTTACTCAGTGGTTGGAAATCCGTTAACATCAAATGGATCTCTATTTATAATTTAGTATTGCTGGTTTTATTCAGCATCATTTCAGTTGTCAATTTTAATATTTACCGCGAATGGGGGACTAAAGTAAACGCCAAAGCCATTGGTTTTGCGTTTTCATCGCCCGGAGAAGCGATGGCTTCCGGTGCCTCTTCCCCTATTGCTTTATCCCTGCTTGTATTACTGGTACTGATCGTCGCTGGATTCTTCCTGCAAAAACGGCTGATCCCCAAACAACTTTCTTTTGAAAAGTCAGCATTAGGATGGCGCATCACCATTGCTGTGCTGCTCCTTCCGCTTACCTTTATGTTTATCCGTGGAGGCTTTAAAGGTTCCCCGATTACGCAAAGCATGGCCTACTTCTCTAAACATCAATTGCTCAACCATGCGGCAGTAAACACCGAATGGAACCTGCTTAGGAGCCTGCTTTCAGAGAAGATGACCAACCATAATCCTTATGTGTACCTTGATCCTAAAAAAGCAGAACAGCTGATTCAGGAATTGTATGCAGTAGAAAAGGATAGTACCACCCGTATTTTAACGACCGACCGCCCTAATGTGGTCATGGTCATTATTGAAAGTTTTACCGCCGACCTTACCCAAACGCTTGGAAACGAAACTGGCATTACCCCACATTTCGATTCTTTAATGAACAAAGGCGTGTTGTTTAGTCAGGCATATGCTTCCGGTAGTCGCACCGACAAAGGAATTATCGCCAGTCTGGCAGGTTTTCCAACACTTGGCGCAGGTAGTATTGTCAAGTTTCCGGAGAAAATGCAAAAGTTACCTGCGATCTCTCAATCCCTGGCAAAAAATGGTTACCACACCTCTTTCTATTATGGAGGAGAATCTGAATTCGACAATTACAAAGCTTTTATTCTCAGTCATGATTATCAAAAGCTCATCGATAAAAATAACTTCACAGGAAATACCCCAAAATCTTTCTGGGGACAGTATGATGAGGCCGTATTTGACAAGCAGCTGCAGGATTTGAATACCGAAAAACAACCTTTCTATTCTACCTTGCTCACCCTGACCAATCACGAGCCTTACACCCTTCCCGGGAAACATAAATTCGGCAATACCAATAATGTAGCGCAATTTAAAAGCACTGCTTATTATACCGATTCTGTGATCAATGCGTATTTAAACAATGCCAAAAAACAAGCCTGGTATCCCAATACCCTGTTTATTTTTGTGGCGGATCATGGCCATGTCTTACCAAAAGAGATTCACGACATTTCAACTCCGGGGCGTTACCACATCCCACTCCTGTTTTTTGGAGAGGTGATTAAGCCGGAATTCAGAGGCAGGAAATTTAGCAATATAGCTTCACAAGTGGACATTGCAACCACCTTGCTGGCACAATTAAACATTCCCGCTAAGGATTTCAACTGGAGTAAAAACCTGTTGAACCCTTACACTAAATCCTTCGCCTATTTTAGCTGGGACAATGGGATGGGCTTTATTGATAATGAGCAATGTGTTACCTTTGATAATGTCGGTAAAATGACCCTGTACAATAGTAACGATAAGGACAAAGAAGGAACCGAAAAACGGTTAGACCTGGCGAAAGCTTACCTTCAACAAGTATATCAGCAATTTATAGCACTATAACAATGAACCTAAAAAACCTCTTTTTTAAACTGGCAGTCCTGCTTATTCTATCAAGTTACGGACAAAGCTATGCACAGAAGCAATCCGACCTTAAATGGGCAAAAGACGGTAATTCCTATTATCAGATTAAAGAATCGGGCATTGTAGCGATCACACTTCCTAAAAATGAAGAGAAAATCATTCTGGACCCGAGTTTCCTGTATGCCAATGCCTCCAAAGGTATTGGAGCCATCAAGGATTTCGAAATCTCTGCAGATGGGACTAAAATACTACTGTATACCAACAGCAAAAAGGTATGGAGATATGAAACCCGCGGTGATTATTTTGTAGCAGATTTGAAAACAAAAGAAATGACCAAAATCGGTCAGGACAAACCAGCATCGTCACTGATGTTTGCCAAGTTCTCCCCGGATGGAAATAAAGTGGCTTATGTAAGCAAGCACAACATCTATGTTGATGATTTAACTACCAAGAGCAGCAAAGCACTGACTACTGACGGCACTGACCGCATGATCAATGGAACATTTGACTGGGTGTATGAAGAGGAATTTGATTGCAGAGACGGTTTCAGATGGAGCCCTGATGGTGCCACTATCGCCTATTGGCAATTAGATGCCCGCGACATCAGGAATTTCCTGATGATCAACAACACGGATTCTATCTATTCTTTCAATGTACCGGTAGAATACCCTAAAGTTGGACAAAACCCTTCTTCCTGTAAAGTAGGTATCGTAGACATCAATACCGCTGCAACCAAATGGTTAGACGTTCCTGGTGATATGATCCAACATTATATCCCTAGAATGGAATGGATTCCGAACAGCAATGAGGTGATCCTTCAACAGCTGAACAGAGAACAAAATGAAAGTAAACTGTTTGTTGCCAATGCAAAATCAGGAGCGGTAAAGAATATCTACTCAGAAACAGATAAAGCATGGATCGATGTTGGTCAGGGATGGAACTGGGTGAATGCAGGGAAAGAATTCCTTTGGTCGACTGAAAAAGACGGCTGGCGTCACCAGTACCGCATTAGTAAAGATGGTAAAAAGCAAACACTGATCACAAAAGGAAATTTTGATGTGATCGAAAGTGCCCTGGTAGACGAGAAAAACAACCTGTTATATTTCATGGCTTCTCCGGATAATGCGACTCAAAAATATTTATACAAAACAAAACTTAGTGGTGGCGGTCAGGCAGAAATGGTAACCCCATCTATCCTGCCGGGTACGCACAATTATGACATCTCGCCGAATGGATTATACGCACGTCATAGTTATACCAGTGGAACGGTACCTACCATTACAGAATGGATGAAACTGACTACCTTGAATCCTTTCACCATGGAAGGCAGTATTACCAATCAACTGGGTAGAATCAAGGCGCAGAAAAACCCTGTAGAATTCTTTAAAGTAACAACCGAAGATGGCGTAACCATGGACGGCTGGATGAAGAAGCCAGACAACTTTGACCGCACTAAAAAATACCCGGTTGTATTTTATGTTTATGGAGAACCTGCTTCTCAAACAGTAACGGATACTTATGGTGCCGGGCGTAATTTCTTGTACAACGGAGATATGGCCAAAGATGGTTATATCTATATTTCTGTAGAAAACCGTGGCGCTCCTGCTCCAAAAGGCAGAGAATGGCGTAAAAGCATTTATAAAAGCATTGGTACATTAAACATCCGTGACCAGGCTATGGCGACTAAGAAAATCATGGAATGGCCATTTGTTGACAAAGACAGGATTGCAGTATGGGGATGGAGTGGTGGTGGATCTTCCACATTAAACCTGCTTTTCCAATATCCTGAGATTTACAAAACAGGTATTGCCATTGCAGCAGTAGCCAACCAACTGACCTACGATAATATCTATCAGGAACGTTATATGGGTTCTCCCCTAAAAACGACGGAAGCGTATGTAAAAGGATCACCAATCAGCTATGCGAAAAATCTAAAAGGTAATCTATTGTATATCCATGGTACCGGAGATGACAATGTACATTATCAGAATGCCGAAATGCTGGCGAATGAATTGATCAGGTTCGGAAAAGTTTTTCAAATGATGTCTTATCCTAACCGTACACACAGCATCAGCGAAGGAGATGGAACTTTCCACCATTTATCGCTGACTTACACCGACTTTCTAAAGAAAAACTGTCCTCCGGGAGGCAAATAACACTTATAATGAAAAGGATGGTCTGTAATTTACAGGCCATTTTTTTTTACTAAAGCACCTTTATTGAGATAATATCGTTAATATGGCGCAAATTTTGATAAGCGTTGCACATCTCTGTTATAACACCTATTATCTGAACACATCGATACACATTAATGGATAACCAAGCTGAAAATCCAGCCATTTTAAAAAAACAAGCCAAGCCACCTGGAAAAATTACCAGGATGTTCCTGACACTCTATGACGTATGTCAGTTCGTCACCCGGTTTTTCAGGGAAGGATTCCTTCCTCCTTACGAAGGAAGAGAATTAATGAGACAATGTTACGACATCGGCTATCGCTCACTCGCCCTGATCTCCTTAACCGGATTCATCACCGGCATCGTATTCACAAAACAATCAAGGCCCTCGCTGGCAGAATTTGGTGCCACTTCATGGCTGCCCTCTTTAGTCGGCATTGCCTTGCTCAGAACCCTTGCTCCCCTCCTTACCTCACTCATCGCAGCAGGAAAAGTAGGTTCCAGTATCGGTGCAGAACTTGGATCTATGCGCGTTACCGAACAGATCGACGCCATGGAAGTTTCCGCCACTAATCCTTTTAAATTTTTAGTGACCACCAGAGTTCTCGCAGCAACCATTACCATTCCTATCCTGACCTTTTACACCGCTATGGTGGGTATGTTAGGGGCGCTACTTAACGTTTCCTTGTTTGAGGATACCAGTGCAAGGGCATTTTTTCAGGCCTCTTTAGAACAGATTACCTTTTTAGACATCACTGCTTCAACGGTTAAAGCCATTATTTTTGGTTTTACCATCGGAATTGTAGGTTGCTATCAGGGCTATAACTCTTCCAAAGGAACTGAGGGTGTAGGTAAAGCGGCCAACTCAGCGGTAGTGATCGGGATGTTCCTCATCTTTATTGAAGAGGTAATCTCCGTACAATTCTTTGGTTTATTCAGAACTTGATCTTAAAATAATGGAACAAAAGAAAGCCACCAATATAGATCAGGAGAAAGTAATAGAGATCAAAGGACTATACAAGTCTTTTGGAACCTATGACGTGCTGAAAGGCGTAGATCTGGATTTATATAAAGGTGAAAATTTAGTGGTTCTTGGGAAATCAGGAACCGGAAAATCAGTGTTAATCAAGATTATTGTCGGCCTCCTTACCCCCGATCAGGGTTCGGTAAAGGTACTCGGCCAGCTGGTAGATGAAATTAGTTACAAGGAACTTCTGGCCTTAAGGTTAAAAGTTGGTTTCTCTTTTCAAAACAGCGCCTTGTACGACAGTATGACGGTTAGACAAAATCTGGAATTCCCACTGGTGAGGAACCAGCGAAATCTGACCAAAGGAGAGGTTAATATTGCAGTTGAGCGCGTGCTCGATGCGGTTGGCTTACTTCAAACCATCAACCAAATGCCATCAGAACTTTCCGGTGGACAAAGAAAAAGGGTGGGTATCGCCAGAACATTGATTCTGCAACCGGAAGTGATGTTATATGATGAACCTACCGCGGGATTAGATCCCATCACCTGTTTGGAAATCAATAACCTGATCAATGAGGTGCAGGAACGCTTCCACACCAGTTCTATTGTCATCACGCATGACCTTACCTGCGCAAAAGCGGTAGGCAACAGGGTGGCGATGTTACTTGATGGCAAATTTGAACGTCAGGGAACTTTTGATGAGGTATTCAATACCGATGATGAACGGGTAAAACCATTTTACGAATATAATTTTATACAATAACAATATGCAGGTAACAGACACGCGTCGCAAAGTAACAGTAGGAGTATTCGTATTCCTTGGACTACTCATTTTTGTATTAGGAGTTTTTACCTTGGGAGGCCAGAAAAAAACATTTGTAAAAAGCTTTACTGTTGATGTTGTTTTTAATGATATCCAGGGACTAAAAGCAGGAAACAATGTTTGGTTTTCAGGCGTTAAAGTTGGAACCATCAAAAAGGTTCAGTTCTTTGGCACTGCACAGGTTCAGGTGTTTTTAAGCATCGAAGAAGAAGCACACAAATACATTCATAAAGACGCAACAGCCACCATCAGTTCAGACGGTTTGATTGGTAATAAAATCATTGTGGTAACCGGTGGTTCCCCTAAATTCCCTTTTGTGGAAGACGGTGACCGCTTAGTAGCCAGCACAGCACTTTCTACAGATGATATCATGAAAACTTTCCAGGTGAACAACAAAAACCTGGTTGATGTGACTTCAGACTTTAAAATCCTTGCCAAAAATCTGGTCGAAGGTAAAGGTGCTGCCGGTGCTTTATTAGCAGATCAGCAGATTGCTGACAACTTTAAAGCCATCGTACAGAACTTAAAAGTGACCACAGAAGCAGCAAATAAAATGGCTTTAGACTTAAACACTTTCACCAGAAAGATGAATACTAAAGGCGGATTAGCTGATAAGATGATGACCGATACCATGGTATTTTCACAACTACAGGCTTCGGTTAATGAGTTAAAGAAAACAGCAAGTTCTGCTGCAGCATTAACAGACAACCTGAATAAAGCAAGTTCTAAATTAAACCAATCTGACAATGCAGCCGGTTTGTTATTAAACGACCAGAAAGCAGCAGAGCAGATCAGGGTGATCATGCAAAATCTGGAAGGCAGCAGCAAGAAACTAGATCAGAATATGGAAGCATTACAACATAACTTCTTGTTGAGAGGCTTCTTTAAGAAAAAAGCGAAAGCAGAGGCTGAAGCCGCAAAAATGCCGGTACAACCTTAATATTTCTTTGTCCTTATAAAAAAGACCTGCTTCAGCCGTTTATGAATAGCTAAAGCAGGTCTTTTTTGTAAAAGGTAAAACTATTAGCGGGCAATATTGTTTTTACAGGGAAGCAATTAATCAAAAAACTATACCATATGGGCCTACTAAAATCTCTACTGATCGGTGCCGCAGTTTTTGGGGCTGTAAAATATGCCACAAAAAAAGGTGCCAATGGAAAATCTCTTGTCGACGAACTGTCAGAACAGGCTCCGGAATGGTTGGATAAAGCGAAAGAATTTGGAAACGACCTGAAGCAACAATACCGCGAAACTACAGATCCCTACAAAGAATAAGCGCGAGCCTAAAAATTATTACCTTCGATTAGCAGCCATAACTGTTCATCGAAACAAATCCACTACCTGTTAGTGGATTTTTCTTTTACCCCCATTTGGGTAATCCATTTATCCGCTTGAGTTACCCATTTGGTCAGCTGAGTCAAATTCCTCCATTATAAAGCTCATTTTATGTAATTTTGCAAATAAAATCACAATCAAGGAAATATGGTGAAAACCCACACAATGCTTTCCAAACCATTAAATCGAAACCTTCGTTTTATTACGATTCCTTTGATATTTGTGGTACTGAATTTACTGTCTTATTTCGTCAACCCTTACAGCCCCTATTATCAGCAGTATTTCGACAGACCGGTACTAGAAATTATCACTGACGCGGGTTTAACCCTTCTTTTTTGTGTATTGATTTTTGAGCTGAGTGTCTTCAATTCCTCCATGCTGGATAAAGTAATTCCCTGGACAGAGCGCCCTTTCATGCGTTTCAGTGTACAATTACTCACCCAGATCGTGTTTGTCATCATACTAATGGTCCTTTTATATTATATCGGATCACTTGTTTATACCTATAAAGAAAAACCCACCTTTGAAGAGGAATTGAACAGCATTCAATTCGTATATGTATGCGTCATTATGGGGATTCTGATCAGTGCCATCACCACCGGGAACTTCCTGTTACAAAAATGGACCACCACCATGATTGAAGCCACAGAATTAAAGTTGAAAACCGCAGAGTTTAAAGAAATCGCCATGCAGGCCGAGCTCCAATCGCTCAAGCTACAACTTGATCCCCATTTCATGTTTAACAATTTCAGCACCCTTTCTGAGCTGATCTCGGAAGATCAGCTGAAAGCAGAAGTTTTCCTGAGAAACCTATCCAGGGTGTACCGTTACATGATTGCTAACCTTAAAAAGAACATTGTATCTCTGGAAGAAGAACTTAAATTTGTAGATGCCTATCTATACCTCATCAGAATCCGTTATGGAGAAAACGTGATTGTTTCTGTAGACATTAACAATGACGACGACCGGGGCATCCCTCCCATCACCTTACAGCTACTCATTGAAAACGCAATTAAACACAATGCGGCCACTAAAAGCAGTCCATTACTCATCGAAATTTACAATACCGATTCTCATATTGTAGTGAGTAATAACCTGCAACGGATCAAATTATCCATTCCTTCTGCCCGTATCGGCTTAGAAAATATACGCAGCAGGTATGCCCTTTTATCAGAAGATCTACCTTCGGTGATAGAAAACGAGCATACTTTTGCCGTTCATTTACCTTTACTTCCACTATAGTCCCTCAAACATGAATATCCTGATCATCGAAGACGAACAGCCGAATGCCAACAGACTCATTAAACTGCTCGCAGAACTGAGGGAAGACGTCCGCATCATGGGCGTTCTGGCCAGTGTAGAAGAAAGTGTAAACTACCTGACCACGCATCCACATCCGGATCTGATCCTGATGGATATCCGCCTGGGAGACGGTTTATGCTTTGAGATATTTCCTAAAGTAACCATCAACTGTCCGGTGATTTTCACGACCGCCTATGATGAATATGCACTTCGGGCTTTTAAGATTTACAGTCTGGCCTACTTACTAAAACCCGTTGAAAAGAACGAACTAAAGGAAGCTTTAGGCCTTTACGATCATATTATACAGGAAACAAATCCCAATAAGGCATTGGATCAACTGGTGGATTACATCAAATCTAAGTCTGTCATTTACCGTTCCCGCTTCCTCTTACCTTATAAAGATGGCTATAAAACCATCCTCGTTTCTTCGATTGATTACATTTACTCCGAACATAAAATCACGCACCTGGTATTAGAAGACCAGACGGATTTGATTGTTCCTTTCACGATGGACGAACTGGAAGACCAGCTAGACCCGGTTTGTTTTTTCAGGGCCAACCGCCAGTACATGATTCATGTGAACAGTATTTTCTCTATCCATAACTATTTCAATGGCAAACTCAAAGTCATCCTGAAAAGTAAAAGCGCAGGGGAGATTATCATCAGCAAGGAAAAATCCGGACAGTTTAAGGCTTGGCTCGACCGCTAATTCAGTCATTGTTTTTCTACGTTTCAGCAGCAAAAATATCCATTTCGGTCAATTAATACCCTCATCGCGCGGGTATAGTTTTTATGTTTGCAGACATTTTAAATGAACATAAACCATAATCAAGATGTTTTCCCAATTAAATCTTAAAAACAATACCCGATATTTCCTGCTATTGTCCCTGTTCATCCCTGTCTTAATTTTAAGCAGTTGCGGATCGAAAGGCGGAGCAGAACAAGCAGCAGGCGGAACCCCGCCACCAGCAGCCGAGATTCCGGTTATCGCTGTGCTGGAGCAATCCGCAATCACATTTAACGAATATAGCGCTGCCATTGAAGGCAAAGTCAATGTAGACATTCGCCCGCAAGTGGATGGTTACCTGGACAAGATCTTCGTGGATGAAGGTGCTTTTGTAAAAGCTGGTCAGCCACTTTTCAAAATCAACGACCGAGTTTATCAGGAGCAATTAAACACAGCGAATGCGGCCATGGAAGCTGCTAAAGCAAGCTTACGTACTGCTCAGATTGAAGTCAACAAAATCAAACCCTTAGTGCAGAACAAAGTGGTTTCCGAAGTGCAATTGAATACCGCAGAAGCAAATTATAGTCAGGCACAAGCCGCAGTTTCACAGGCTAAATCTACCATTGCCTCGGCAAAGATCAATATCGGATTCACACTGATTAAAGCGCCAATCTCCGGATTCATCGGTAAAATCCCTAAAAGAGTAGGCAATCTGGTGAGCAAAGGTGACCCGGAACCAATGACCACCTTGTCTGACACGAAAGATGTATATGCTTATTTCGCCATGTCTGAGCCTGCATTTCTGCAATTTAACGCACAGGTTAAAGGTGCAAATATGGCTGAAAAGCTGAAAAGATTACCTCCTGTAAGTCTGATCCTTGCCGATGGCACAACGTATCCACATAAAGGAAGGATTCAGATCGTAGATGGTCAGTTCGATAAAAATACGGGTTCTATTAGCCTGAGAGCAATATTCCCTAATCCACAAGGATTGTTACGTTCTGGAAATACCGGAAAAATCCGTTTAGAAGAACAGCATGAACAAGTAGTCATGGTGCCTAAAGCAGCAACGATGGATGTACAGGATAAGATTTTCGTGTACTTAGTAGGTCCGAAAAACAAGCTGGAACGCAGAGCGATCACGATTTCAGGTAAAAGCGGCAACAATTATCTGGTTAAAGATGGCCTTAAAAAAGGAGAAACCATTGTGTACTCAGGACTGGATGGTTTAGCGGAAGAGGCAGAGATTAAGCCGAAACCATTAAATGCCGACAGTATTTACCGCGCTCAATAATTTACCCCTTTAACTAAAAAACAACATGTTACAATCTATTATAAGAAGGCCGGTATTGGCAACGGTGATCTCTGTTCTCCTGGTACTCCTGGGGATCGTGGGACTTACCCGTTTGCCGATTACCCAGTTTCCCGACATTGCCCCTCCCACTATTTTCGTTTCCGGTGTATATCCAGGAGGAAACTCAGAGGCCGTAATCCGTTCGGTGATTACCCCCCTGGAGGAGTCTATCAATGGGGTAGAAAACATGGACTACATGAAATCTTCCGCCAGTAATGACGGTTCATTCTCTGTATCCATCGTATTTAAACAAGGTACAGACCCGGATCAGGCCGCAGTAAACGTGCAGAACCGCGTAGCACAGATCAACAGTCAGATGCCACCGGAAGTTTTACAAGCAGGGATTAGTACCTCCAAACAGCAGAACAGTAATGTGATGTACTTCAACGTTTATAGCGAAGACCGTACAAAATATGATGAGAAGTTCCTGCAAAATTACATCAAGATCAACCTTGTTCCTGAACTAAAAAGGATTCAGGGTGTAGGTCAGGTGCAGATGTTTGGTTCCAAAGATTACTCGATGCGTGTCTGGTTAAATCCGCAGAAAATGGCGGCCAATAACTTAACGCCGGGAGACATTACCGCAGCTATTGCAGATCAGAGTCTGGAGACTGCTCCGGGTAAATTCGGAGAAGAATCTAAAGAAGCGATCGAATATGTGGTGAAATATAAAGGAAAATTAAACCTGCCTGAACAATATGAGAACCTGATCATTAAATCATCTGCGGATGGTGGTGTACTGCGTTTAAAAGACGTAGCCAGAATAGAGTTTGGTGCAGCAAGTTATTCCAGTGACACCAAAATGGATGGTATGGATGCCGTTACTTTAGGTATCCTGCAAGCCAGTGGTTCCAATGCCAATGAGATTGAAATTGCGGTTCGTAAGTCTTTAATTAAAGCCGCTAAGGATTTCCCAAAAGGGATCAATTATGAAATTATTCAGAGTACGAAAGAAAGATTAGATGAATCAATCAGTCAGGTAAAAACAACCTTAATTGAGGCCTTTATTCTGGTATTTATTGTGGTATTTATCTTCCTGCAGGATTTCAGGTCTACCCTGATCCCGGCAATTGCCGTTCCGGTAGCGATTATTGGTACCTTCTTCTTTTTACAACTAATTGGATTTACGGTCAACGTATTGACTTTATTTGCATTGGTACTTGCCATTGGTATTGTGGTGGATGATGCGATTGTGGTGGTAGAGGCTGTCCATGCTAAAATGGAGGGTTCAGACTTAACTGCCCGCGAAGCCACTTACTCTGCCATGAGTGAAATTACCGGAGCCATTGTATCGATTACCCTGGTGATGGCGGCGGTATTCCTGCCGATTGGCTTCATGGAAGGCTCTTCGGGGATTTTCTATAAACAATTCGCCTTTACCCTGGCTATCGCGATTCTGATTTCTGCGGTTAACGCACTTACTTTAAGTCCGGCCTTATGTGCCTTGTTCTTAAAGAACCCGCACGCAGAAAAAGCAGGTAAGAAACAAGGTTTTTCTCAGCGCTTCTTCTCGGCTTTCAATACCTCTTTTGATCGTATGACCAATAAATACATTGGTAGTCTGAAATGGCTGATTAAATTCAAATGGCTGAGTTTAGGCGGATTGGCAATCGTAACCGGCTTAACGCTTTACATGATGAACAATACCCCTAAAGGTTTTGTACCTATGGAGGATGATAGTTTCATGATTTACTCCTTAACGATGCCTTCCGGTACTGGTTTAGACCGTACTACCAAGTTCATCAAAAAGGTAGACTCTACGTTCAAATCTTTTGAAGCAGTAAAAACGACAACCAGTGTATCCGGTTTCAACATCATGAGTAACTCTTCCAGTCCGGCTTATGGACTGGGCTTTGTCAAACTGAAAGCACCAAAAGAAAGAGGTGAAGTTCAGAACATGGACGAGGTATTGGGTATGGTTAATGCTAAAATGGCCACACTTAAAGAAGGAACAGTAAGTGTATTCCGTATGCCTCCTGTTGCCGGATATGGTGCAATTGGTGGGGTAGAGTTTGTATTACAGGACCGAACAGGTGGAGACCTGCAGAAATTCAGTCAGGTAGCTAACCAGATTGTTGGTGAACTATTCGGCGTTGATGGTGTAGCTGTCGCTTTTACCACTTTTAAAGCAGATTATCCGCAGTTTGAGCTGGAAGTAAATGACGAAAAAGCCAAACAACTGGGTGTAAGTGTGAAGGATTTACTAAGTACCATCCAGGTATATTATGGTGGTTCTCAAGCTTCCGACTTTAACCGTTTCGGTAAATATTACCGTGTTAATGTAAAAGCGGATGGTGTTTTCAGGACGGATAAAGAATCACTGAACATGGTGTTTGTAAAAAATGCCAAAGGTGATATGGTACCTGCAAGTGAGTTAGTATCTGTTAAAAAAGTATACGGACCTGAGTCTGTAGACCGTTACAATCTATTCAATTCCATCACCATCAATGCGATCGCCAAACCTGGGGTGAGCAATGGAAAGATCATGGAAGAAGTAGAGAAATTACTGGCAGAAAAACTCCCTAATGGTTATAGCTACGAATGGAATGGCCTTTCCAGAGAAGAGAAATCTTCGGGATCGCAAACCATATTCATTCTGGCATTGAGTTTACTGTTTGTATACTTCCTGCTGGCCGCTCAATATGAGAGTTATATTTTACCATTAGCAGTGATGTTATCTATCCCTACCGGCCTTTTAGGTGTGTTTATTGCCATTAAGCTTGCTGGTATCGACAACAACATCTATGTACAGATCGGATTGATCATGCTGATTGGATTACTGGCTAAAAATGCCATTCTGATCATTGAGTTTGCCTTACAACGTCGTAAAGAAGGTATGGACCTGATTGCAGCAGCCTTAGAAGGTTCCAGACTACGTTTAAGACCGATCCTGATGACTTCCCTCGCTTTCGTTGCGGGTATGATTCCCTTGATGGTTGCTACCGGTGGCTCTGCCATGGGTAACCGCTCGATCAGTACCGGTGCTGCCGGTGGGATGCTTGCCGGAGTAGTGCTGGGACTGTTTATCATCCCTGTACTCTTCGTTGTATTCCAATCCTTACAGGAAAAAATAACCGGAAAACCGGGATTAGACACCGACCCACAGGTCAAATCTAAATAATCATGAATCACAGTAATAAATTATATGCCATCACAGCCCTTGCCATCCTGTCCGCAGGATGCAAGGTTGGCAAAGAGTATGTGCGTCCGGCAACAGATCTGCCGGCACAATACCGTGCTGCGCAGACCTCCACTGATTCGCTCAGTGTAGCTGCTTTAAGTACCAAAGCATTCTTTAATGATCCGGAATTACAACAACTGATCGACAGTGCCAATATCAAAAACTTTGACTTACTGATTGCCTTGAAAAACATCGATGAAGCCAATCAGAGTTTAAAGGAAGCGAAGGTCAACTTCTTACCGGAACTGGGTGCAAATATCCAGGCCAATACCAGCAGGCCTTCAAAAAACAGTCTGAATGGCTTAAGTATGGGACAGTTTCTAGGTACCACTACGGTTCAGGATTATAATGCCGCCCTGAATTTATCCTGGGAAGTTGGCTTGTGGGGTAAATTAAGAGGGATGAAAGCACAGGCGCTTTCTAAATACCTGCAAACACAGGAAGCCTCAAAACTGGTCCGCAGCAAATTGGTTTCCAGTGTAGCTACGGGTTATTACAACCTGTTGATGTTGGATGAGCAATTGCGCATCGCTAACAGAACAGTCGCTTTAAATGACAGTACCTTAAGGATGACTAAATTGCAATGGGATGCTGGTTTAACCACCATTTTGGCCATTCAACAGGCAGAAGCACAGAAACTAAGCTCAGAACAACTGGTTCCTGCCCTGCTGCAAAACATCAGCATTCAGGAAAATGCGTTAAGTATGCTGACAGGTACCCTTCCTGCCTCGGTTTACCGCTTAAAGAAACTGAATGAAATCAGTCCGGCAGTTCAAATTCCTGCTGGTTATCCAGTCGCCTTATTAAACAACCGTGCGGATGTTAAGGCTAGTGAATACAGCTTATGTGCTGCCAACGACGCTGTTGGCATTGCTCAGGCAAGTATGTACCCTACCTTAAACATTACCGCTCAGGGTGGTTTAAATTCCTTTAAAGCCAGCAACTGGTTTAACATTCCAGGTTCTCTTTTTGGAGTGGTAGCCGGATCTGTAGCTCAACCAATTTTTCAACGCAGACTGTTGAAAACCAGGTTTGAGATCGCGAAAATAGAAAGAGAGAAATCGGTGCTGGCATTCAGACAAACCGTTCTTGTAGCGGTAACCGAAGTGGCTGATGCCTTAACTACCGCTGCCCGCTTAAAAGAGCAGCTGGTACTGGCAGAAGCCCGTGTAAACACCTTACGCTCGGCGATTAAGAATGCAGATATGTTGTACAAAAGCGGCATGGCCACCTATCTGGAAGTGATTCTTGCACAAGGCAGCTTGCTGCAAAGCGAACTGGAACTGAGCGATTTAAAACGCCAGCGACTAGCTGCTGATGTAATTCTTTATACCGCCTTAGGTGGTGGTAATTACCAATAATATCCCCCAAAAACTAAATAACAAACCTACTGCGGTGCTTTTAAAAAGGCATCGCAGTTTTTATTTAAAGAATATCGTAAAAGTAGTTCCCGTACCAAATTCACTTTCTACCGTCACCTTTCCACCCATCGCGTCGATCTGATTCTTCGAAATAAATAGCCCAACCCCTCTGGAATCGGCATTACCATTGAAAGTTTTATACATCCCAAACAACTCCGCGCCATGCTTCTCCAGGTCCATTCCGATCCCGTTATCCTTGATCTTTAAAACCAGCTGGCTTTCCATGGCGCAACTCAGTTCAATTATAGGGCTCCGTTCCGGGTGACTATACCTGATCGCATTAAAGATAAAATTCAGCAGGATACTTTCCAGATACGCCGGATTATAGTTGACCAGCACTTCTTCCGACACCCTATTGATGATGCGGGCCTTTTTCAACACAATCTGATCTTGTAATACATCCAATGTCCTGTTGATATATTCGCGCAGCTCCAATGGCTCCACAATTACATTGATATTGGTTTGAATATTCACCACCTTATTTAGGTTCAACAATGTTTCATTCAAGGAATTTGATACGGTCTTCAATAAAGCTACCATCTCATTCCGCTCCTCATTGGAGCTTGCAGATTCGATCAAAGCAGCGATAGACTGGATGTTACTCGTATGCGAACGCAGGTTATGAGAAACGATGTAAGAGAAATTCAGCAACCGCTTATTCTGTTCATTGACCAGGTCAAAAGAGTGATTCAAATCTTTCTCCGCCTGTTTATTCCTGCTGATATCAATCATGATTCCCCTGAGCATCACCACCTTCCCCTGCGAGATCACCACATTCACAATATCTCTTAACCAGACAATACGACCATCTTTAGCAATCATGCGGTACTCAAAATCATGCTGTTCCAGTTTATCGGCAAAAGAATAACAATAATGAAGGCGGTATTCCCGGTCTTCCGGATGAATATGATCCAGCCAGAATGTTGGAGAAGCCAGCCATTCCTCGCTACTATATCCAAGAATATCTTTTGATTTTTCACTCACAAAAGCAAATTCAAAAGTAAAAGGATTGGCTTCCCATACGATTCCGTCAATGGTATTGATCAATGATTCAATCCGCTGTCTATATTCTACCGCGATGCGTTCTGCCTCAATTTTTTCCGTTACATCTTCTACAATCGCAATGTGACTGGTTGGCTTAGTGCCCGGATGCCACAGTGGGGTGATCACCAGGTTTGCCCAAACCACTGTTCCGTCCTGATGTAAATACCTTTTCAGTAATTCAAATTCGGAGATCTCCCCGTTCTCCATACGCTCGAAATAATTGAGGCCATTGTCCAGATCGTCAGGATGACTCAGCATTTGAAAGCGCTTACTTTCCAGCTCTTCGGCAGAATAACCGAGGATTTTACAGAGACGGGAGTTCACATGAAGTAAATCGCCGGTATTGGAATCTACTTCCATAATTCCGATTGCTGCCTGGTCGAATATCGTTTTAAACTTCAGTTCATTTTCCAGTAATCTACTGGCCTGAACATGCACCAGTTGTTCCAGTTCTGCCGGTCTTTTGAACACCAGGGAGACTAAAAACCCGCTTAAACCGGCAAGAAAAATAGCAAAGATGGTAGGCAATATGATTTTTATATAGGGCTTATAGCTTGGAATGCTCATCATGTACAATTTCCAGTTGCCATCAGAAAAGGTGACGCTTTCCTTAACCGCATCGGGAGTAGTCTGTATTTTTGGCATAAAAAACTCCTCCATACCCGTTGCAGGGTTAATTTTGGACAATTGAAAAGCATAACGCCCCTTGGCAACTTCCCTAACTCCTGCTTCTTTTAAAAAGATATCCAGCTTGATCACTACCGCAGAAAACCCCCAGAACTTATTGTCGAAAAACAAAGGCATCCGGCCAACAATACCCACTCCACCCTGCTTGAGCTTCATTGGCCCGGCAAAATACATCTTCCGGTGTTCCACTGCTTTTTTCGCTTCCAGACTAATCTCTTTCGACAGCTTAAAAACATTGATATTTAAAGCGGCCTCATTGCCTTTTAAGGGATAGATGTATTTAATCACCCCATCTGGCACCAGCTCTACCGCCTGGAGATTGGGATTAGATTGGATCAGTTGTTCGGCAACCAGCTCGAAATCTCTGGGCTTCCCATCACCGCTAATCGTTAAGCCTAAGGTTAAAGCAGCGGTGTAACTGTTTTTGAGGGATTGGTCTACATTGTAACGTACCACATTTAAAACCCGGTTCATCTCCAGTCGCTGGTCGTCCTTAACCATCTGGTAGCGCTGATTTGCAATGTAAAGAATCAGCGTGATGAGCAGCAGAGAAATAACCGCTCCGGTTACTTTGGGCCTTTTAAATAAAATATTGGTACTGGAAGATAATTTTTTCTCTAAGTTCATTTTGTTGCCAGACAGAGCCTAAATGTAATATTTAATTTTTACTTTTATCTATGATCATTACTTTGGAAAATGCAGAAATTTCTGTCTCCTTTTCTACTAAAGGGGCAGAATTACAAAGCCTGGAAAGTAAACAAACAGGTTTATCCTACCTTTGGAATGGAAATCCCCAATTCTGGGGAAAGCGTAGCCCGGTTTTATTCCCTATTGTAGGGGGCTTAAAGGACGATACTTACTATTTTGAGGGCCAGTCTTACCACTTACCCAGACATGGTTTTGCGAGGGACAGGGAATTTGAGGCCATTAAAATCAGTGAAGAAGAGGTCTTGTTTCTACTGAAAGAAGATGAGGAAAGTTTAAAAGTTTATCCTTTTAAGTTCCAGCTAGGCCTACATTACCGGCTAACCGGCAACACGCTTTGTTGTGGTTATGAGGTTTTAAACACCGGCGACAATGACTTATGGTTTTCTGTAGGTGGCCATCCGGCCTTTAGTCTACCGCTTAAACCCACCTTAAGTTACCAGGATTATTACCTGCAGTTTAACAAGGATTCAGAGTTGAAGGTTCATGAGGTCTTTGATAACCTGATCACTGACACCACCGAAACTATTCGTTTAACAGCCGCGGGAAAGCTGGCCTTAACTCATGAGTTATTTTACAAGGATGCCCTGGTATTTAAAAATCTGAAAAGCAATAAAATTCGTTTAAAGAGCGACAAAAGTCCTCATGGTCTGGACTTTCATTTCGAAGCTTTTCCATACTTCGGTATCTGGGCTGCCAAAGACGCTGATTTTGTTTGTCTGGAACCCTGGTGTGGCATCGCCGATCCCGTTCATCATGATCAGCAGCTGATCCATAAAGAAGGTATGGTTAACCTGGAGCCTGGAAAAGACTGGCTCAGACATTGGGAAGTCACCTGTTTTTAACCTCAGGTGATTTAGCCATTCCTGCCGGGTAATTCCACAATGAATTTACAACCTTTATCTTTTCCTTCGCTTTCCGCATGAATGCTCCCGTCATGTGCTTCCACCAATACTTTCACAATGGATAGCCCAAGACCAGTAGAAATCTCTCCTGCCGTTGGTTGTGCGCTTAAGCGGGTAAAACGCTGGTACAATTTCCCTTTATCTTCTTGTGTAAGGCCTAATCCCTCATCCTCCACCTCAATCAGCACTTTACCTGCAAGTTCTCTTACCCGAATATAGATAGGTTTACCTTGCGCTGAATATTTGATCGCATTGTTGATCAGATTGTCAATAATTTCCGTCAGCTTCCCTTCATCTGCATTTACATACAGGTCTTTTTCATAACTAAAATGAAGGGTCTGGTTCTTTCTTTCCGCCAGAGGCTGATTCATGGAGACCACATTACTCACTAAAAAGGAAACATTAACTTTGATGAGCATCAAATGTATTTTGCCCGCTTCCATACTTCCTACCTGCAATAGTTCATCGATAATTCGCACCATATTGAGGCTGGCGATTTTAATCTGATCACAAAGTGTATCCACCATTTCGTGGTTATCTTTCTTCATTTTAATCAGATCTGCACGGACAGGAATGGTTGTTAAAGGGTTCTTTAGATCATGGGCAGTGGTATTAAGAATTTGATTGTGTTGCGCGATGCTCGTTCTGGAGGCTAACCTCAACTCGATCTGATCCATCACAATATCTCTCAAATCCCGAAGGATCAGCTCCTCTTCTTCAGTTAATATCCTTGGCGATTTATCGATAACACAAAAAGTCCCCAGGTTAAAACCATCTCTGGTACGCAAGGGTACTGCAGCATAAAACCGCAATCCGAATTCACCGGCTACCAGTGGATTTGCCAAAGTTCTTGGATCTAAGGATGCATCTTCCACCAGGTAAAGGTCATCAGAAAAAATCACGGAAGCACAAAGACCTTCATCTCTGTCAATTTGCTGTGCATCCAATCCGTATTTCGATTTAAACCAGATACGATCCGTGTCTACCAGACTCACAATTGCGATAGGTACTTTCAACAGCGTTGCCGCCAGCTTGGTGAGCTTATCAAATGAACCATCAGGAGGCGTATCCAGAATACTATACCTTTTTAGGGCTTGTATGCGTTCTTCCTCTAATGTTGTAGTATCCAGATCTATATGAGTCGCCATTGAAATTTACCTTAAGAAACCTAAAGTTAGTAATGTTTCCAGCAGAAAACAAATTACGACGATTTATATAGCTTCAATATGACTTAAGATAAAGATTTACGCAGGGAAAAAGCTATTTCAAAAAATCATTTCTTTAGCTATATATATTTCCTTGTGAAGAAAAAAAAAGCTGATTTTACCAGCTTTCAAGGGTCAATGCCGAGTTGATTGCAACCCCTGATAAAGTGCCCGATGCCACTGCCATGGAAACTGTCCGCGCCATAGTGGTATTGTCGCCGGCAGCATAAACACCGGGAATGCTAGTCTGTTTTTTATCATCCAGCACCAAATAACCTTGCTCGTTAATTGTACAGCCCAGACTTTCGGGAAGATCCGAATGTTGAGCAAAACTGACCCTGCTATACATCGCTTTAAAGAAATGAGCTTGTCCATCTGCCAATAACAAGCTTTTCAGCTGCCCATCCTCCTGCTGGATTTCTTGAACAGGCGTATCAATCACCGGAATACCATGAAGATGCAATTGTTGCTGCTGTTCTTCGCTCAGTTGAACCTGCCCATTTGTGTACAATACCAGGTCTTTTGTCCACTGACTTAGCACCTGTGCCATGTGAAATGCGGTTTCACCATTGGCGAGCAAGGCTGTCTTTTGTTGGGCAATTTCATAGCCATGGCAATAGGGACAATGAATCACAGAGATACCCCAGCATTCCGAAAAGCCCTTTATTGCGGGCATCAGGTCTTTTACACCGGTTGCAAACAATAGCTTTAAAGCTTTAAAAGACCGACCTGAAGCCGTTTTCAATTCAAAACCATCAGCAATTCGCCTGGCGGAAATTACCAGATCATTTAAATGACTCAGTGTTGGATATTTTAAAACCTCCGATAAAGCGATAGCCGCAATTGTTGCAGGTTCCTGCCCGTCCTGTGTGAGAAAATTATGAGAATGTGGCGTTTGTGTATTGCAGGGCTTCCCGCTATCTATAACCAGCACTTTTCTTCCTGCCCTGCCTAAAGCCATCGCTGCAGAAAGGCCGGCGTAACTTCCACCAATAATAATTACTTCTTGTGTTGATTCCTTTTCCATCTTTATTTTGTTTTAAGGTTTAAACGGAACAAATGGCTGATCAGTTCTTTTCATAAATAATAGCCAGCTGTTAACCAGTGAAAAACAAAGTTAGAAAGGCACGCCAGTAATGCAACACAATTGCAGTAATACAACATAAAGATGACACAATGTTGCTTTACTAGCCTATTCTTATTTAATAAGCGCGGTTCTGATACTGGAAGTATGTGCATTGAATACGCCCAATGCGCCATTACTAAAGTTAGAAGGAGGATTTGCAGGCGCTACCGGTGGACCACCAGCCCCGGAATTCTGGCCCATACTAAAAAAATAACGGTATACATTTCGGTCCACACATTGAATTTCTACCTGAATAGAATCACCTTTAACCAGGTCATTCAGCTCATAAAAGATCACATTGGTTACTTTATTACCATCATCAAAACGGTCTTCGGAAACGACATCTTTCTCTACCACACCTTTAAATTTCAGGATATAACGGTACTGATTGGCTACTCCGGCAGGATCTCTATAATTTACGGCTACATAATTCTTAGTTTCTCCAAAAAGGTTATAGCTTTTAAAAGTAAGCGAATCCATAGGAACCCTGGCTGGCATAACCGAGCTGGCTTGGTAAGTCTGGCCTTCCAGCGTCACTGAAATATCGTATTTAGAACCGGATTTACCTTTGAATTTCACGCTCTCATAAATCCCAGGAGACACTTCTTTAAAAACGATGGAACCTGAGCCATCTACGCCAAGTACCACTTTCGCCCCTGTTGCCCCATTAAATTTATTGGGTTCGGTGAAGCTGTAGGTTTTAGAAATTTTAATCCGCTGAACCTCATTCTGATCGCTAACGCCACCATCAATTACCACAACTGGTGTAGCTTCATCCAGTTTTAACTCGATCACTTTCTCACAGGCGGTAAAAAGAAGGATCATGATCAATCCGATATATAGTTTCATTTTCTTCATGAGTACTGTCGTTTAAAATTTGAAGTTCCAGGTTACCGAAGGGATGATTCCGAACAAAGTGGTTCTAACCACCTCTGTCCGCGTAGGATCATCAGGATTGTCTTTAAAATCAATTGAAAAAGCATTCTGTCTGTTGTACACATTGTAGATTCCAAAAGACCAGCTGGATTGCAGTTTCTTTCCTGGCTTTCCTTCCAGCGTAGCTGCCACATCTAAACGGTGATACGCTGGCGTCCGGTAACCATTCTTTTCTTTGTAATAAAAAGCGGTATTCCCATTAATTTCATATTTACCACTCGGATAAGTGACTGCATTCCCCGTATTGTAGACAAAAACAGAAGAGAAAGTCCAGCGTGGACTCGCTTTATAAATCCCGACCAGGGAGATGTCATGAGTCCGGTCTTGTTTCGCATAAAACCATTTCCCTTCATTGATGGCCTCAAATTTACGCTCTGTTTTGGATAAAGTATAGCCAATCCAGCCATTGAACCTGCCAAATCTTTTCTTCAAAAACAATTCAATCCCGTAGGCACGCCCATCGCCAAACAACAAATCTGCTTCCACATTTCCATTCCCTCTTAAATCTGTTCCACTGCGGTATTCGATTTGATTTTGCATCCATTTGTAGTAAACTTCTGCGGAGAATTCATATTTATCATCATTAAAGTTCTTAAAAAAGCCAGTTGCAACCTGATCTGCAATTTCCGGTTTTACGTTATTGCTGTTCATAATGTATAAATCCGTTGGCGAAGTTGAAGTAGAATTAGACATCAGATGAATATTCTGAACATTCCTGGTATAAGCTCCTTTTATCGCAGCGGAAGGGTTTAACTGATAACTGGCAGATATCCTGGGCTCCAGATTGAAATAGGTCTTAACGAGTTGCCCTGCACTGTAATATTTACTGGAAATGGTATTCCCATCTGCATCATAGCTTTTGAAATTACCGGGGCCTACTAAAGAAAAACTACTCAGCCTCAAACCATAAACCAGGTTAAAGCGCTCATTTACGGCCCACTCGTCGGACACATACATGGCGGATTCTAAACCTTTCCGGTCCTCAAAAGTAGTTGGATTGACACTGGAATTTTCTTCGGCACTTAGATTACCAGGTGCAATTGTATGGTGAATCACATTGAGCCCAAATTTAAGATTATGGTTATTACTCAACCTGTAATCAAAATCCTGCTTCAGGTTGAAATCTTTGATAGAAGAATTCACTTTAAAGCTATTGTCTTTCATCATATTCTGGATCACGTAATTATAATTACTGTAGATCAGGGAAGTATTAGAAAACAGCTTATTACTATACAAATGGTTCCAGCGTAGGGTAACGGTTGCATTGCCCCAGTTAAAGCCAAAGGCATCGGCAATACCGAGCTTATCCCGCCCAAAATAACCGGATAAATAGATCGTGTTCTTATCATCCAGCTGATAATTGGCCTTGGCATTTAAATCGTAGAAGAACAAGGTATTGCCGCTGATCGAACTATCAGGAGAAAGCTTAAAGAAAAGATCCATATAGGTTCTTCTGGCACTCAACATAAAAGAGCCTTTATCTTTTACAATGGGACCTTCTACTTTGAGTCTGGAAGAGATGAGGCCAATGCCGCCTTCAGCAGTGAACTCTTTGCGGTTCCCATCGTTCATTTTTATATCAAGAACCGAGGCTAAACGACCGCCATACTGTGCTGGCATCCCCCCTTTATACACGCTCACATCTTTGATAGCGTCGGAATTAAAGGTGGAGAAAAAGCCGAGTAAATGGGAAGCATTATATACCGGAGCTTCATCCAGGAGGATCAGGTTTTGATCCGTTGCCCCGCCACGCACATAAAAACCACTATTTCCTTCTCCTGCGGATTTAATTCCCGGCAGCAGTTGCAAAGTTTTCAGTACATCACGTTCTCCGAGCAACACCGGAACATCATTAATTTCCCGGACACTCAGCTTTTGCAGTCCCATTTGCGGACTACTCACATTTTCGTTCTTTTTATTCGCCGAAATGACAACTTCATCCAATTGATTGTCCTCCTCCAATGCAAAATTGAGGCGCAAATCCTTTGAGATTTCTACTTGTTTGATGGTAGTTTTATACCCGATAAAACTAACGGCGACCTCATATTTCCCTTCGGAAACAATGATGGAATAAAAACCGTAAGCATTGGTCAGGCTTGCAGCATTACTGCTCCCTTTTACGCTAACGCTGGCTCCAATCAGCGTTTCCCCGGTTTTTGCATCAGTGACACTCCCACTTAGCGTTCTTTTGGTTTGGGCACTGGAATACTGAAAAAATATACACAGCAATAACAATAGTACTAATCGAATGGTATTAGGCATAAAACAAATCAGCTATAATCTTCCGTTAACCTTGCCTTAAATACGGACATGGATGGATAAATATACTGAATGCTACGTGTTTTTCGCAGAAATATTGAGCGCAAAGCTGGAGTTGCCCTGCAATTACCCAAAACCGGGTGTATCAATTGCGTCCCTACCTTAACCGGTCAGGAACGCAATTTTCAGGAACTTATATGTCGTTTAAAGCCTGTATGATGGTTTCATAAATATGATCCAGGTCTTCATCGCTGATAATATAGGGAGGTAAAATGTAAATAGTATTCCCCAAAGGTCTTAAAATAATTCCTCTATCCAGGAAATATAAATACAATTGGTTCCTAAGTCCACTCAAATAAGAAGTATCGTTGCCGGTTTCCCATTCCATCACTAGAATAGTTCCTTTCTGACGTACATCTTTCAGCTTCGGATGGTCTTTAATCTGCGCGGCAAAGGCTTCATGTTTTGCTTTTACCCTTTTGATATTTGGCAAAGTTTCCGGACTCAACAGGATGTCCATACTGGCCAATGAAGCTGCGCAAGCTACCGGGTTGGCGGTAAACGAATGCCCATGATACAATGTTTTCAGTTTATCTTCACTCAAAAACGCTTCAAAAACCCGTTCATTGCAAGTGGTAACGCCCAAAGGCATTGTACCACCTGTTAATCCTTTAGAAAGACAGAAAATATCTGGTTTTGCCGTTAAAGCTTCACAGGCAAATAAAGTACCTGTACGACCGAAACCGGTCATTACCTCATCAGCAATCGTTAAAATCCCGTGTTTCTGACAAGTTTGAATCAGTTGATCCAGGTGTTCTGCTTCGTACATCAACATCCCTCCGGCACCAAGCACCGTTGGTTCAAAGATGAAACAAGCCACTTCATTGCTCAGGTAATTGATTTTAGATATGATCTGCCCGATATTATCGGCAGTAGGAAGGTCGATAAACTCCACATCAAACAACATCGAGCTGAAAGGTCCGGTAAAAATACTACGGCCACTCACAGACATCGCCCCAAAAGTATCCCCATGATAGGCATCTTTAAAAGCGATAATTTTAGTACGGTCTTTACTTCCGGTATTAGACCAGAATTGCAGGCACATTTTAAGGGCAACTTCGACAGCTGTAGAGCCATTATCGGTATAGAAAACTTTCTCCTGTCCGGCAGGAAGGATTTCCAGTAACCTTTCGGCCAATAACACTGCCGGTTCATGCGTAAAGCCTGCGAAAATCACATGCTCCAATACATTCAATTGTTCCGCTACTTTTTTTGCAATATGCGGATGCGCATGTCCGTGGATATTTACCCACCAGCTGGAAACGGCATCAATATATTTCTTTCCATTCTCATCAAAAAGATAGACTCCTTCTCCCCTCACAATCGGGATATGCGGCAAGGCATTTTTCATTTGCGTATAAGGGTGCCAGATTACTTTCTGATCTCGTTCTGCTAAAGTCATGCTTAACTGTTTTTAAGTATTTCGACCACTTTCTGGTCTGTCAGGAAGGTTACATCTTCCACTTTAAGGTCTTTCAAATCTACCCATCTAAAGGCTTGCAAACTATCTCCTACAAAATCAAAAGGTATGGTTTTAAAATCCAGTAACAGCGGATGCAACTCTTTTACCATATAATAAATACTTAAAATCTGACTGTCATTAAAGGAAGACTTCTCGTAAAAATCGGTGGTATAAATATGCTCCAATACTTCAATTTCGGCTTCACACTCTTCCATAAATTCTCTTTTGAGTGCGTCAATCAGGCCTTCACCCAGTTCTAATCCACCACCAGGAAATTTACTGAAAATCTTCCCCCCCGACTGCTCATCACTGATCAATATCTGATTGTCAGCATTGATAAGCAGGCCGTATACCCTTACGTTAAAATAACTCATTGATCGAAATGTTTTTGATTTTTTGTTGCATTCTCCACCGTCCATGGAATCTCCTTACGGAATGCTTCCTGTCTCACGTTACAGTTTTTCATCTTGCAATAGTTGCAACATGCCGGCAAACAAGGGTCTGCGTGGATAAAAAGCTCCGTGGTATGTGCTGCATTCACATTGATCATTTTATCAATGGCTGATATTTCATGATGAACCTGATTGAGGTCGTAATAATATGGTAGTGTAATGTGGCAATCGATATGTAAATCTGCGCCATATTGTTGCGCTCTTAAATTATGGACATCAATCCAGGATTCCTGTCTGTTTTCCTGTAAAATACAAACGATTTCTTTGACCAGTTCTACATTACTTTCGTCCATTAATCCGCCAACCGATCTTCTGGTCAGCTTGTATCCATTGTAAACGATATAGCATCCCAGCAAAATAGAAATGACACTATCCAACCAGAATATCTGTGTCAGCTGTATCAGAATGATCCCAACCACCAAACCGGCACTGGTAATCGCATCGGTCATCAGGTGTTTCCCATCGGCTTCCAGCGTAATAGAACGGTGTTTTTTACCGGTATTGATCAGGTAAAGCCCCACAAGAAGGTTCACAATTCCTGTTGCCCCTATAATTACCGCACCTTCATACAGTTGTTTGATTTCGCGGGGGAAGACCAGGTCGTAGCTGGATTTAACGATGATGATTAATCCGGCGATAGCGATCAGGATTCCTTCCACAAAAGCGGAGAAGAATTCGACTTTTCCATGTCCGTAAGGATGGTTTTCATCTTTAGGTAAAGTAGCGAGGTAGATGCTGTAGAAGGCAAAGGAACTGGCCAGAACGTTGACGATGCTTTCTGCGGCATCGGTAAGAATGGCATTGGAATGCGTCATAAAATACGCAGCAAATTTGGCCAGCATCAGGACTACACTGATACATAAAGAAAGGAGTATTGCTTTTTTCTGAGGTAACAATTGGCAGAGTTTAGCTGTCAAAAATACGTTTTAACCAGCAAACTACATTAAAAAGTATTTTTTTTAGTTTATAATTCCGTTAGGTTTATATATTTGCGTTCTCACAAAATTATATTTGCTTGCACACAAAACACTATGACATTTTTATCCAACAGAATCAATAACCTTTCAGAGTCTCAGACCATTAAAATGGCAAAGCTAGGTAGAGAACTATCCTCCAAAGGGATCGATGTAATCAACCTGAGCTTCGGCGAACCGGATTTCTTTACTCCAGAGTTTGTAAAGGATGCAGCGAAGATCGCTGTAGACGAAAACTACTCCTATTACACTCCTGTATCAGGTTATCCTGAATTACGTAAGGCAATTGCTGATAAGTTATTGAGAGAAAATGGACTAAGCTATGGTTTTGACCAGATTGTAGTTTCTACTGGTGCAAAACAATCTTTGGCGAATGCGGTAATGTGTCTTGTAAACCCTGGAGAAGAGGTTATTGTCCCTACTCCTTACTGGGTATCTTACTCAGAAATGATCAAACTTGCGGAAGGCGAGACTGTATTTATCAAAGCTTCCTTAGAAAATAACTTCAAAATTACTGGCGCACAATTAGAGGCGGCGATCACGCCAAAATCTAAATTGTTCATGTTCTCTTCTCCAAACAACCCAACAGGGTCTGTTTATACGAAAGAAGAACTTGCAGACCTGGTTGCTGTATTTGAGAAACATCCAAACATCTATATCATCTCTGATGAGATTTATGAGCACATTAACTTTGTAGGAAAACATGCTTCGATTGCTGAATTTGACTCGATCAAAGACAGAGTGATCTTAATCAATGGTTTCTCAAAATCTTATGCCATGACTGGATGGCGCGTAGGCTATATGGCTGCAAACAAAGAAATTTCTAATGCCTGTGATAAAATGCAGGGTCAAGTTACGTCAGGAACTTCTTCTATTGCACAACGTGCTGCTTTACATGCTTACCAAGGTGGTTTAGATACAGTTAACGAGATGGTTGATGAATTCAAAAGCCGTAGAGACATCGTTTATTCTTTACTAAAAGAAATTCCAAACATCAAAGTAAACCTTCCTGATGGCGCTTTCTACTTCTTTCCTGAAGTTAAAGGTTATTTCGGTACAAGTGTTGGCGATTACAAAATCACTAATGCAGAAGACCTTTGTCTATACCTGTTAAACGAAGCTCATGTTTCTACAGTTACTGGTGAAGCTTTCGGTAACGAAGATTGTATCAGAATTTCTTACGCTGCTGCGGAAGATAAATTAAGAGATGCTGTATTGAGAATCAAAACCGCTTTAGCAAAATTAAGCTAAGGAGTTCTAAATAAGAAAAGCCGGTTTCTGCGTAGGAGACCGGTTTTTTTATGCGCTATAAAATCTATTGGCTGCTTGTTAATTGTATCTGCTAAGCTGTGCTTGTTAGGTTTTACTTAAGTAAACTAAAAATACCCATCCGCTTTTCATCCCCGAATCTTTGCTGAAGGGCAAACATTCGAATGTCTTCAAAGCTAGATGTCCATTTTATAGCCTGAAACTTATCCTAAAAGATTGAAAGTTTAACTGGCCGGGTGTTAACCTTATGCACCCTATTCTCATGCATGATACTCACATCAAATCTATTGCAATTTGTATCATACCGTCCCTTTGCATCATGCTATTTAAATTTGCATCGTGCTATTTAAAAGAGCGAGTAAGTATTCCGCAGTAACATGGCGGCAATGCAGTAGTGATCTCAGAAAAGGCCTAGAAAGTTTTCCGCCCTTCAGCGGAAAAGGTTTCAGCCTTTGAGGAGTATCCTACTGCATTGCAGCGCGCACCAGGCCTATTACGAGCGAATTGCTTCGACAGGATCCAATCTCGACGCCGAATACGCCGGCCAAAACCCTGATATCACACCTATCACTAACGATATCGTAAATCCTAAAACAACATTCTTCATGAACAGCGTCATTTCGAAACCGCCGGCTGTTGCCCCTATGGTCAGCAGGTAGACCAGTAAAAGTCCAAAAGCTCCTCCTAACAAACACAAAGCAATCGCTTCGAACAGGAACTGCAAAAGAATAAAATAATTCTTTGCGCCCAGCGACTTCTGAATCCCGATAATATTAGTTCTTTCCTTTACGGAAACGAACATGATATTGGCAATTCCGAAACCACCTACAAGTATCGAGAAGCCACCGATCACCCAACCTGCGAGATCTACCACACCGAACATCTGGTCCAGCTGATTGGAAGCGATGGTACTTTTATTCAGTGCAAAATCATCTTCAGCGCCTGGCTTAGTCCTTCTTATGGCTCTTAATGCGCCTCTAATCTCACTTTCTACCTCATCCAGGGCTACATAATCTTTTCCTCTTACGGTGATGGTAGGATCATACCTGTCACTTTCGACATCCATAATCCCTTTGGCAAAATTAAGAGGCATGAGGATATTTTTATCTTGCGACATCCCCATCATATCTTCCCCTTCTTTTTTGAACACGCCAACTACGGTTAATCTTCTTCCCATTACAGAAATCGACTTACCTACTGCCTGTTCGCCATTAAACAAACCATCGGCAATATCGGCACCAATAATCACGACAGGGGCTCCGGATTTCCCTTCACTTTCTGTAAAATACCTACCCTCCTGAAAGTCGAGGTTCCAGGTTTTATTAAAATCCTGCGAGGCAGCCCTGATGGCACCACCTTCTACGGAGTTACTTCTATATTTTATGGTTCTACCATTGGCAGAAATCTCGTAGGAAACACCTTCTACATATTCCAGACGATCTTTTAAGCCTTCATAATCTCTCAGTGAAGGCTCAGGTCTGTTTACATATTTCCACCATGGATAATCACCGAAACCACCCCATGGCCATTTCTGAACGAATACGGTGCTGGAACCCAGCTTATCAATACTGGATTGTAATTTACCTCTCAGGGTATCCACAGCGGAGAAAACGAAGATGATGGTGAAGATACCGATGGTGATTCCCAATAAGGAAAGCATGGTACGCGTTTTATTTTGGCGTAGGGCATCTAGTGCAAATCGAAAACTTTCGCCTATTAGTCTGAGAATAATCATAATTAGGGTTTAGACCAAAACTACCTAAAAAGGTTACAGGGAAATCTTATATAATATAAAAAATACATAACTGCACCAAAATTCAAGCGAATCAGTTAAAAACCAAGTCCTAGTAATCAGATTTAGGCGATGCTATTGAAAAACAAATCGACAATAATCCAAAATAAATAATACTTCTAAAAAATAACAAACAATTAGATTACCTGTTTGTAATAGAAAAACCAATTGGTTTACCACAAGAATATGCATAACACTAAAAAACATCAATACCAGCTGGAAACATAATTCACACTATAAAATCGGGTTGCAATGCTAAGAAAATACCTGGTATTTCTGAAAAAACAGGCGAAGCCTTGAAGATTTAACAATTCAAGGACAGAGTATGAGGAATATGTATGGAAAAGAAAATTATATTTCGTAAATTTGCGCCCTTAATTATCACATCGAAAAAATATGAAGTTATCTCAATTTAAGTTTAATCTACCTGAATCATTAGTTGCCAATAATCCTTCAGAGCATAGGGACGAAGCCCGTTTAATGGTTTTGCATAAAGATAGTGGCAAAATTGAACATAAAATATTCAAGGATGTTTTAAGTTATTTTGACGACCAGGATGTCATGATTTTAAACAACACCAAAGTTTTTCCTGCGCGTTTATATGGTAACAAAGAAAAGACTGGTGCAACGATTGAAGTATTTTTGCTTCGTGAACTGAACAAAGAATTACGTTTATGGGATGTTTTAGTAGACCCGGCTCGTAAAATTCGTGTTGGAAACAAGCTATACTTCGGTGATGACGACCTGTTAGTTGCAGAAGTAGTAGACAATACCACTTCCCGCGGGCGTACCATCCGTTTCTTATTTGACGGTACTGACGAAGAGTTCAGAAAAAACATTGAAATTCTAGGAGAAACTCCACTTCCAAAATATATCAAGCGTAAAGCTACTGCTCAGGATAAAGAGCGTTACCAAACGATCTTCGCTAAACATGAAGGCGCGGTTGCGGCTCCAACAGCAGGATTACACTTCAGCAGAGAGTTGATGAAACGTCTGGAACTGAAAGGTATTAACTTTGCGGAAGTGACGTTACACGTAGGTTTAGGTACTTTCAGATCAGTCGAAGTAGAAGACTTAACAAAACATAAAATGGATTCTGAGCAATTCATCATTGAGCAAAAAGCTGCGGATACGGTGAACAAAGCGATTGAAGAAAAAAGAAGAATCTGTGCGGTAGGAACCACTTCTATGCGTGCAATTGAATCTGCTGTTTCTTCAGGAAGATTGCTAAAACCAGCAAACGACTGGACCAGCAAGTTCATTTTCCCTCCATATGATTTCAGTATTGCAAATTCCATGATTACCAATTTCCACACCCCTGAATCAACGTTATTGATGATGGTAAGTGCTTTTGGTGGTTACGATTACGTAAGAAATGCTTATGAAGTAGCCTTAAAAGAAAAATACCGTTTCTACAGTTATGGAGACGCAATGTTGATCATCTAAGTAAAAATATAATTCATAAAATAGGAGATTTTGAACCATTCTGGTTTGGATCTCCTATTTTTGTTTAAGAACACCCCAAAAACCAGGCAGTGCAATCTGCCTAAGCGCCCAAACATGAAGTATTACGCAATTATAGTTGCCGGAGGTTCCGGATCCCGGATGCAAAGTGAAATCGCCAAGCAGTTTTTGCTGCTGGATGGCAAACCCATCCTGATGCATACCCTGGAGGCCTTTGCAAATTCTGAATTACAACCTGAATTGATACTGGTTTTAAACATCCACCAGCACCAATACTGGGAAGAACTCTGCAGCAGCCACAGCTTCACCGTAAAGCATTTGGTAGTGAAGGGTGGCGAACAACGCTTTCATTCCGTTAAAAACGGCTTAAAGGCCATTAAAGGCAAAGGAATCGTGGCCATACATGATGCTGTGCGTCCATTAGTCTCCGCAGAGCTCATTTTACGTGCTTTTACTGCTGCCGAAATCAATGGCAATGCCGTTGCCGGAATAAAATCGACGGACTCGGTTAGAAGCATCGATATGGAAGGTAAAACGGAAGCCTTAAACCGTGAGCATCTGTTGATGATTCAAACGCCTCAGACCTTTAGCACAGAAATATTAAGAAAAGCGTACCAGACCCCTTTCCGGAATGAATTTACAGATGATGCTTCGGTAGTGGAGTATGCCGGTTATCAGATTCACATTATTGAAGGGGCTCGTGAGAACATAAAGATCACTTATCCCGAAGATATGGAGATCGCCTTGATCTTAAAAAAGAAAGGCCGCTGATCTTCTCAGCGGCCTCTAACTATATCAAAAGAAGAACTAAGACAATTAAGCTGCTCTGTTAATAATTTTCAGAATGATAGCGATCACTGCAATCACTAAAAGAACGTGGATCAAATTGCCAACATTTGGACCGAATCCCTGAAAAAAGAAGCCAATCACCCATAATATCACCAATACTACTGCTACTAAATAAAGTAAATTTCCCATAACGTTTGATTTAAGAACTATTTTTTAGATGAAACTGATTCAGGTTATTTCGATAACCCATGACACTATACAAACAATCATCATTCCAAAAAAGTTCTGGCACAAAAAAAAGGCCCCGAGTTGACAGGACCTTTACAGTTAAAAAATCTTAAAGATTAGTATTCGTCTTCGTTGAAGAAGAAGTCATCCTTAGTAGGATAATCCGGCCAGATTTCTTCAATGGTTTCATATGGTTCCCCATCATCTTCCAAAGCTTGAAGGTTTTCAATTACCTCTACTGGTGCGCCTGATCTGATCCCGTAATCAATTAATTCGTCTTTTGTTGCAGGCCATGGAGCGTCTTCCAAATGCGATGCGAGTTCTAGTGTCCAATACATATTTCCTATCCTAATTAAGTTATTCTATTCGTTTCGCAAAAGTATATTAAAAAACCTGAGTAAAACAAACTTTTTTTCAACCATTTTTAGAGCCTTGGAATCCAGATGTTTTCCGTTGCTTTTGCATCTAAGTTCAGTTTACGTGCCAAAACAAATAAATAATCACTTAAACGGTTCAAATATATCGTCATTTTTTCGTCAACAAAGCTCTCGGAGGCTAAATGTACAGTCAAACGTTCAGCACGTCTACATACGCAACGTGCTAAGTGGCAGTAGGAAACTACGGTTGTACCACCAGGCAACACAAAGTGTTTCAATTCTGGCAGCAACATGTTCATATTGTCCATTTCGGTTTCCAGCAAAGTAATGTCCGAATCCAGAAGATCGGGGATTTTCATCCTTGATTTTTCGGGATCTGCGGCCAATGCTGCCCCTACAGTGAATAATCTGTCCTGTATTTCCTTCAGCATCTTTTGATGATGCGGGTCAATATCCTGGCATAGGATGAGTCCGATATAAGAGTTCAGCTCATCTACCGTTCCATAGCATTCGATGCGCAGATGGAACTTAGGCACCCGGGTTCCACCTATTAAGGAGGTCAAACCCTTGTCGCCGGTTTTGGTATATATCTTCATATTGGAAAATTAGCCAATTTTTTCGAAGTCGTCACCACTTTCCTCTAATTTTACAAGGCGTGGGGAAACCGTTTTAATATCAGTATTCGGGTAATCATTTTCAATCAGACCATCACGCATTCTAACAATACGGTGGGCATGTTGCGCGATATCTTCCTCATGGGTAACGAGAATAATGGTATTTCCTTTACTGTGAATCTCTTCCAGCAGGCCCATAATTTCTATGGATGTTTTAGTATCCAGGTTACCTGTTGGCTCATCGGCAAGGATAATAGAAGGGTTATTGATCAAGGCTCTTGCTACAGCAACCCTTTGGCGCTGACCACCGGAAAGCTCATTTGGTTTGTGCGTAACCCTGTTTCCTAAACCTACATTTTCCAATGCTTTTTGCGCTCTTTCGTCACGTTCCTTTTTATTTGCACCGGCATAGATCAATGGCAGAGCCACATTATCCAGAGAAGTAGAACGCGGTAATAGATTAAAAGTCTGGAATACGAAGCCGATTTCCTTATTACGAACTTCTGCAAGTTCATTTTCCGTCATATGACTTACATTAATGCCATTTAACACATAGGTGCCTTTACTTGGGGTATCTAAACAGCCCAGAATGTTCATCAAAGTAGACTTTCCGGAACCGGAAGGTCCCATTAATGCTACAAATTCACCTTTTTGGATATCCAATGAAACTGATTTTAAAGCATGGATCACTTCTGATCCGATCACGTATTTACGGCCTATATCTTTGATGTTGATTAACGCTTTTTCCATTGGTAGCTAAATTATTCGGGTTTTTGATTAAGACGGTAAAGTACTCCGGAATGTTACATCCGGCTTTATTTTTCCAGGATTTTGGGCACCATAAAGAAGTTTTCATTGTGTTTCGCAGCGTTTTTCAATCCATCTGCCACAGAAATCTCCTGTTTTACCACATCTTCGCGCCAAACATTTTCTTCTTCATTCATGTACACCAATGGCGCTACACCTTTGGTATCCAACTCATTGAGCTGCTCCATAAAAGTAAGAATCTTATTCATATCCCCCATCAGGCTGTCTACTTCTTTCTCTTCTATGGCGATTCTGGCCAGGTCGGCCACCTTATATATGGTTTCTTTATCTATGGTCATGCAAAAGGAGTTTACTATTTATTATATTAAAGATGCGTTCTTTTAACTCGTCGGCATCCTTTATCGTTAAATCAGTGGTATCAACCGGCTGATGGATGTAAATATCACAAATTCCCGGCGTACTACCATATTTTGAACCATCATCCCACATCTTTTTCCATACATTGGATAAACTGACGGGCACAATAGCCAGGTTTTTTTCTATCGCCAGGCGGAATGGCCCGTTTTTAAAAGACTGCAAAACAGGCGGATAATGACTTCCATCTATCCCTCCTTCCGGAAAGATAATCAGACTCCAACCGGCTTCCAACCGCTCGCCAGCCTTTTTAAAGGCCCTAAAAGCAGAGATATTGCTGTCACGGTTTACCGGAATATCAATGGTCTTAAAAAAGATTTTCAGCATGGGATTTTTCAGCAGCTCATCCTTCCCCATAAAATGAAATTTCCCCCGGGCAAGCATACAAAAAATCATGATATCCAGGTTTGAAGTATGGTTGGCACAATAAATATAGGTCCGGTCATTGACTAAAGGCTGTTCAAAATTGAACCGGAAAAAGAAACCGGTTAGCCAGCTACTGAGGAAACTATTTGCTTTTCTGAGCCTATTTAGCGTCAGGTAACCTTTCGGAGACTGCGCAGCGACATAGTAAAAAGGGTAAAATACCGCAGAAAGCGACACGATAACAAATACAGAATAGATGCGATGGCTATGCTTTAAGAGGCGGATCATTGATTCAAAGCTACTATTTTTTTAAAGACAGGACCGCTAAAATGCTCATTCCAATGTAAATTCCTGCTTTAAACAATTTATAAAAGATAAAAATGAAATTATAAGCCTCCCCAATACCTGTTTTTTCTTAATTTCGTTGCATGAAAGAAACGGTAGTTAGCGGGATACGTCCTACAGGAAAATTACACCTGGGAAATTATTTTGGTGCGGTTAAAAACTTTGTAAAAATGCAATACGATTACAATTGCTATTTTTTCATTGCCGACCTTCATTCTTTAACCACACACCCAACGCCCGGCGATCTTCATGGTTATGTAAAACACGTATTAGTAGAATATCTTGCTTGCGGAATCAATCCGGAAGAAACCACCATCTATGTTCAGTCTGACGTTCCTGAAGTTGCGGAGTTGTATTTATACCTGAATATGAATGCCTATATGGGTGAACTGGAGCGCAGTGCTTCTTTTAAAGACAAAATCAGGTCTCAATCCGACAATGTGAATGCTGGTTTATTAACCTATCCAACCTTAATGGCTGCTGATATTTTAATCCACAAAGCCACTAAAGTTCCGGTAGGAAAAGATCAGGAGCAACACCTTGAAATGACCCGTACTTTTGGAAATCGTTTCAACAGAATGTACAAAACAGACCTTTTCCCTGAGTCTTTCGCCTTCAATTATCAGGAGAATCTGGTAAAAGTTCCGGGATTAGACGGTAAAGGAAAGATGAGTAAATCATCAGGAGAAGGTAGTTGTATTTACCTGGCTGACAGCCCTGAGGTGATCCGTAAAAAGGTTTCCCGTGCGGTAACAGATGGCGGACCAACGGAAGAAAATCAACCAAAACCAGAAGCAATCCAGAACTTATTTGACCTGATGAAAATCGTTTCTCCGGCAGATACGATGGCTCATTTCGATGGCTTGTATAACAAATGTGAACTTCGTTACGGTGATTTCAAGAAACAACTGGCAGAAGACATGATTATTTTTAATACGCCAATCCGCGAAAAAATCGAAGAGATCTCTAAAGACACTTCTTATTTACGTCAGGTAGCGAAACATGGTGCTTTAAAAGCTAGAGAAAGCGCACAAAAAACCATTAAAGAAGCAAGAGAACTGATCGGATTCAAATCCTTTTAGTCCACGAATTTAGATCATATAGCTACAAAGGCTACAAAAATTACTAGAATATGCATATAGCTATAGTTGGAAATATTGGTGCCGGTAAAACCACCTTAACAGAATTACTTGCCAAACATTATGGCTGGGAAGCGTTATACGAAGGTGTGGATGACAATCCTTATCTGGAAGATTTTTATAGCGACATGAAACGATGGAGCTTTAACTTACAGATTTACTTTTTGAACAGTCGTTTCGAGCAGATTGTAGATATTGAGACCAATAAACGCAATGTGATTCAGGATAGAACCATTTATGAGGATGCGTATATTTTCGCGGACAATCTTCATGAAATGGGCTTAATGACGACCAGAGACCATAATAATTACCGCGATATATTTAAGAATATCACCTCATTTATTAAACCACCGGATGTATTGGTCTACCTGCGTGCCTCGGTTCCTACCTTAGTTAATAATATCCAACGTCGTGGTCGTGAGTATGAAGCCAGTATCCGTCTTGACTATTTAATGAAGCTGAATGAAAAATATGAAGCCTGGATTAAAGATTACAGCATGGGAAAATTACTGATTCTGGATAAGAACAAGCTTGATTTTACGAATAACCCGGAAGATTTAGGCAGTATCATCCGATCTATTGATGCAGAAATAAACGGTTTATTCTAAGATGAAGGTACTCGGAGTAATCCCTGCCCGCTTTGCTTCTACGCGTTTCCCCGGAAAACCATTAGTGGATATTCAGGGGAAAAGCATGATCCGCAGGGTTTATGAGCAGGCACAGAAAGCTAAAGGACTCCACAAAGTGGTGGTAGCTACCGATGATGAACGGATTGCCGAAGAGCTGAGAAGTTTTGGTGGCGAGTATATCATGACTGGTATCGACCACCAGAGTGGTACAGACCGTTGTGCAGAAGTGGCCAGGCAATTGCCAGGTTTCGACGTGCTGATCAATATACAAGGTGATGAGCCTTTTATCAATCCCGCACAAATAGACCTGCTGGTTTCCTGTTTCACAGATCCGGAAGTACAACTGGCTACGCTGATCAAGCAGATCCATACGCAAGCAGAGTTGTTTAACCACAACCTGCCTAAAGTAGTGCTGAATGCGCGCCAGGAAGCCGTTTATTTTAGTCGCCAGACCATTCCATACCTGCGAAATACAGAAAAAGAAAACTGGTTGGAGGCCCATTTGTTCTATAAGCATATCGGTATTTACGGCTATACGGCCTCCGTATTACAGGAAATCACACAACTCCCTCCTTCTTCCCTGGAAATTGCAGAAAGTCTGGAGCAGTTGCGTTGGGTAGAAAACGGTTATGCGATTCAAACCCGGGTAACGGACATTGAAACAATTGCTATTGATACCCCTGAGGACCTTAAAAAGATACTGGAATCCTAAAAGAAAGCAAACGGAATTCTAATTTATTCGCTTATATGAAGAAACATTATACCTATCTGTTATTATTCCTATGCGTTCTTGCAGCCTGTAAAGGCAATAAAACCACTGCTTCGGCGGAGGATTTAAAAAGCAATATGAAGGGCGAGACGGTATTAAAAGCATTCAGCGACACTTTGTTACTGGACACCTTTAAAGTAGTCTTAAAAGGAGAGAAACCGGCCAACATGACCATGAATTTTACCATTACTGCTCATGACGGGGCCTTGATTTATCAAAAAGACTTCAAGGCAACTGATCTTTTGAAAAACTACGCTTCTACGCTGGACCTTAAAAAGAAAGCAAAGCAACTGGAATTTATGCAGCAGGAGTTGAAATTGTTCCTGGATGAGGAAAACTTTCTGGAGCCAGCGGTGACAGAAAACGAAAACCCTGACCAGCATGCACCGGATAAAGACTTTTATAATGAGCTAAAGCGCAGCGGACTCAACGGCTTTAAATACCGTTTATCCAATGAAACGGAGGTTTACATCGCCTGGTCGGCACAGAAAAAACAGGTTTTACCATATTACAGCTGTTGCAAGTAAAAATTATTTAGTTGCTAAATCTTACCGGAAAAGGCCACAAAGCAAGATTATTTGATATTTAGATTCGCTTTATGAAAAAAGTTGAAAATTATATTGTGATTAAAGTATATTTTGCATTATATTTAAATAATCAAAGACCACATTATTAAAGTAACAACAACCCAAACCTGCATATTCTAACCAAATATACTTTAACAAAAGTGCCCGGATTTTATTCGGGCCTTTTTTATGCCCGAAATTTCCGGCATGCCTTTACCCCTCCCCCGAATTAAAGCTTTCTTCCCTCCTGCCTGTCTTCCCTATGCGCCCGATATGAGTCCGGTATCCCTTCTTGTTTTCTTCATATTTAACAGGTCCTTACACCATCGTTGAAAGGTCCATTAGACCTATCAAGGACCTATCAACCATTAATCAACGACCTATCAGGGATTAAGAAAATCCGGACACATAGCGGCAACATTCCGGACGCATTCCGAAGACAGCACAAGCGCAAGCCATAGCATTTCCTCAGCAGCCTCCATCCGGGGTAACCGGCTTAATTTGTTTTAATCCTCAAATACTGAAAGCATTAACCCTAACCCTTCCTTTCAAAAATTTAACCTCTGAAACAGCGGGTTTTAAAATTCTTAAAAGATTATGATTAAAAATTAATAGAGACAAAAAAAATCTTGTTAGATTTAGGAAATCACCAGGAGAGATAGCCGGTAAATTATGCTGAAAAAATTTTTCACTTATATAATTTTCACAATATTTTCATTGACCACATTCGCACAAAAATCTGTCATCAAAGGTTTGGTAGCGGATACTTTAGAAAAAAAGGTTCTTGAAAACAGTGCTGTCCTGTTGATCAGGGCTGTGGATTCTATATTGGTAAAAACAGCGCGTACCGACAAAAAAGGTCGTTTCGAATGGGGAAATATTGGAAAAGGCGATTATCATCTCCTGATCACTTATCCTAAAATGGCCGATTATATCCGAAACATCAGTATTGGAGCGGATACGGTGGTTAACCTCGGGCAGATTAACATGGAGTTAAAGTCAAAACTCCTGCATGAGGTCATTATTGCAGCCAGCAAAAAAGCCATCAGAATGCGTGGTGATACCTTAGTCTTTCAGGCCGACAGCTTCGCTGTGCGGAACAATGCCAATGTACAGGAATTACTAAAACGACTTCCCGGGATGGAGGTTGATAAAAATGGTTTGATTAAAACTCAGGGTAAAGAGGTGAAAACTGTCCTCGTGGATGGCGACGAGTTTTTTGGTGACGACCCCTTGCTGGCCACCAGGTATTTAAAAGCAAATGCGGTAGACGAAGTCCAGGTCTATGACCGGAAAAGTAAAGCCGCAGAACTGACCGGAATTGACGATGGGATCAAGCAGAAAACCATCAATATTAAACTTAAAGACAATGCGAAGAACGGTTATTTAACCACCTTAGATGCCAATGCGGGAAGCGATGCCTTTCAGGATTATGGCGGTATGATTGGCGCCTTCAAAAGCAAACTGAAGATGGCCGTTTTCGGCACCTATTCTAACCTCGACAACGACTCAAAGATCAATAATTCGATGCGGAAGCTCAAAGGAGAAGATTACGACCAGATTGAGATCGGAGACGATGGCAGTTCCATTATGTATGCTTCCGGTGGCGATGATGATGACGATTACTATTCCTCCACGGGAGGTCTCCCCAGCAACATCAACCTTGGCGCCCATTATTCGGATAAGTTTTACCGCAATAAGATGGGCTTAAAAATGAATTTCAAAGTCTTTAACAACAAGAATACCAATCATAAAACTTCCATTTCTCAGGAATTACTCCCTTCCGGACAGCAATTTTTGAGTACAGGTAGCACAGACGATCATTCTAATGTGACGGGCGAAAATATGCGTGGGACTTATACTTACCATACCGATTCCTTATCAATCCTGAAAGTATCGTTTGGCCTGAAACAGAACCGGAGTTATAACGAGTCTAAGAGCCTCAATGGCAGTAAAAACGAATATGGCTTACCGATCAGTATGAACAACCAATCCAACATCGGGGATGGCGCTTCCGATCTCTTTAATGGCAATATCAACTGGTCTACCAAGTTTAAGAAAAAAGGAAGGGTATTGTCTATTGATATTCAGCCGGAAAGTCAGAACAGCAGCGGACTGGAGCGCAGTTTAAACCATACCGAATATTACAATGCCCAGGGCCAATGGAGCCGCAGTGAGGACGTCAATCTGATCAAGGACAATTCCGGCAAGCAAAATTCTATTGGAACGCGGATCAGCTATGCGGAGTTATTGAGCAAACGCTGGTCGATGGAAGCAGGTTATACCTTCAAAACGATTGCCTCCAGTAGCAACAGATTGGTTTTTGATGCGGTTACTGGTGCGGTTCAAAAGATCGACTCCCTCAGTAATAATTTTAAGTTCATTAATTTCTCCAATATCGGGAAGATGATCTTTCAGTATAAAGTGAAAAATTTCTCCATCTCTAGTGGTCTGGAGGCTACCCAAACTAATTTCGAGCTGAAAGATCTGGATAAGGCCAGTAATTTCAAGCGGAGCTACCTGAACCTTTCCCCCCGTACTAACCTGTTTTACAAAATCAGCAACAGTGCGAGCATGGCGATAAACTACAATGGCTACACGCAGCAACCTAGCATTGAGCAGATACAACCTGTAATCCAGATCAACACACCTTTGTATCAGGTGATTGGAAATCCAACATTAAGGCCTTCATTTACCAATAATTTCGCAATTTCTTACAGCAGCTACCTGATGAATTTAGATCAGTTTTTCTCTACTTATCTTAATTATGGCTTCACCAATAATGCGATTGTAAGTTCCGAAATTGTGGATGAGTTTAACAAAAGGGTTTCCAGTTTCGTCAATTTAGATGGCAATAATTCCCTGAGTGGAAATGTATATTATTCGAAAGGCTTTTCGAAACTTCATTTCCGTATGGGGCTGGACCTGAGCTTCTACCGCTCCGGTAATATTGCCAGAATCAATGGGGTGCAGAATAAAACCATCAATACGCAATACAATGCCAAGGCTTCCTTCAATTATTACACGCCAAAAGTAGATTTATCCTACTCCCCTTCTGCCTCCCTGATGTATGGCACCTCTTCTATCGGAGGTTTTAATGATGGAAAAAGTATCATCCACAACCATGAATTTTCGGGAACGGTGCAATTGCCTTACCGTTCGGAATTTAACAGTACCTTATCCGTATCGCTACGTCCGGCCAATGCTTCTTTTGGAACAGACCTGAATGTGGTGATCCTAAATAGCTATCTGGCTACCAAACTAGGCAAAAACGAGGCTTTTGAGTTGAAATTAACCGCAACAGATATTTTAAATCAAAAGATTGGCTATACCCGTTTTGTGGGTGGAAACGTGATTTCTGAAAACACATTTAGCTATATTCCACGTTATGTATTGATTGGCATAAACTGGAATTTAAGTGGTAACTTTACGAAGGCTACGGCTAATCCTTAATCCTCATGAAGCAATTGGTTTGTCTGTTACTTTTTTCCATTTCTTTTACGACGGTAAAGGCGCAGCAGCTTTTTATTCCGAACGGGACGATCATCTTTGAGAAAAAGGTAAATCTACAGCGCCGTTATGCAGATTCAGGATTCCCTGATGAGTCGAAAGAAAGGATGAAAAAGTATAACATTACCCATTGGGAATTGTCATTTGATCCCTCAAAATCTATATTCCGTCCGGTAAAAAAAGAAGAAGATGCTGAGGATATTTCCTTTTTTGGAATTTCGGATACCCCTGAAAATGAATTGTATGCCGATTACCAGCAAGACAAAAGGCTACTCAAAAAGAAAATCTGGGGAGACGAGTACCTCTTAACTGACACGATCCCAAAACTGGACTGGAAAATTATGCACGAAGTCCGGAATATTGCGGGTTACGAATGCAGAAAAGCGATTGGAGTGATGAATGATTCGGTGTATGTGGTGGCTTTTTATACCGATGAAATTCTGTTAAAAGGAGGTCCGGAAGGTTTCAGTGGCTTGCCGGGGATGATCCTCGGACTGGCGATTCCACGTTATTACAGCACCTGGTTTGCCAGCAAAGTGTCGCCATATACGGCAGAATCTCTGGCCATTCATCCGCCTTCGAAAGGGAAGAAGACAGATACCGCAAAAGAAATGAATAAACTGATTGAAATCTTTACGCGATATGATCTGCCTCAAAAACAAAAGCCGGAGGAGGTCAAAAAGCGCCTCTACGGATTTGTACTCTAACTTTATCAGGGATAACAGCTTATGTCTGGAAATTGCAACATCAACAATATTTCCGCAATTAGCCCTCCAGCTTCCGTTTTATTTGCTAACTTTGTATCCCGTACAAAAACAATAAAAGTAGCCGTTAAAACTGCCTTTATTTTCAGAAAATCACAAACATGACTAAGTATATTTTTGTTACGGGCGGTGTTACTTCCTCTTTAGGTAAGGGCATCATCTCCGCTTCATTAGCCAAATTATTACAAGCAAGAGGTTACAGTGTAGCCATTCAAAAATTCGATCCGTATATCAACATCGATCCGGGAACATTAAATCCATACGAGCATGGCGAATGCTTTGTAACGGAAGATGGTGCGGAAACAGATCTTGACCTTGGTCACTATGAGCGTTTCTTAAACATTCCGACTTCACAGGCGAACAACATTACCACCGGAAGAATTTATCAGAATGTAATCAACAAAGAGAGACAAGGTGAGTATTTAGGAAAAACTGTTCAGGTAGTTCCACACATCACTGATGAGATCAAACGCAACATGCGCATCTTAGGTGATACTGGTAAATACGACATCGTAATCACTGAGCTTGGTGGTACTGTTGGTGATATTGAATCTTTACCTTTCATTGAAGCTGTTCGTCAGTTTAAATGGGAAGAAGGTGCAAACAATGCCATCGTAATTCACCTGACTTTGGTTCCTTACCTTGCTGCTGCAGGTGAACTGAAAACAAAACCAACACAACATTCGGTAAAAGCATTATTGGAATACGGTATTCAACCGGATATCCTGGTTTGTCGTACAGAACACCATATCAATATGGACATCCGTAAGAAAATCGCGTTATTCTGTAATGTGAACATCAATGCGGTAGTAGAATCTATTGATGCTTCGACCATTTATGATGTGCCATTGTTGATGATGAAAGAGCAATTGGACAAAACGGTATTGAGCAAATTGAAGCTGGCGCAGAAAAACGAACCGGATATGGAAAGCTGGAAAGACTTCCTTGGTCGTTTGAAAAACCCTACTTCAGAAGTTAAAATCGGTCTGATTGGTAAATATGTTGAGCTTCCTGATGCTTACAAATCGATTATTGAATCTTTTGTACATGCAGGTGCTAAAAATGAGTGTAAAGTAAAAGTAGAATATATCCATTCTGAGGGAATCTATGCTGACAATGCCAAAGAAAAATTAGCACACTTAGACGGTGTATTGGTTGCTCCTGGTTTTGGTAGCCGTGGTATTGAAGGAAAAATTGATGCGATCAAATATGTTCGTGAAAATGATGTTCCTTTCTTCGGTATCTGTTTAGGTATGCAGTGTGCAGTGATTGAATTCGGTAGAAATGTATTGGGATTAACCAATGCGAATACCGTTGAGATCGACGAAAATACAGAGAATCCAGTGATCAACATGATGGAAGATCAAAAAACCGTGACCAACAAAGGTGGTACCATGCGTTTAGGTTCTTACCCATGTGATGTTAAAAAAGGTACAAAAGCTTATGCAGCTTATGGCAAAGCTCACATCACTGAGCGTCACAGACATCGTTATGAGTTCAACAACGCGTATTTAGAGCAGTATGAAGCAGCAGGAATGATTGCATCAGGATTAAATCCAGACAGTCATTTAGTAGAAATTGTGGAGCTTAAAAACCATCCTTTCTTTGTTGGTGGACAATTTCATCCAGAATTAAAATCAACAGTTGCTAATCCTCACCCACTTTTTGTTAAATTTGTCGCCGCTGCGATGGAATTTGCAAAGAAAAAAATCAAATAATACGAGTTTAAATAACAATAATGGATAGAAATACGTTTACAGGCCTGTTCCTGATCATGATCGTTTTGGCCGGTTCTTTTTACTTTTTTGGTCCTAGTCAGACTGAAATAACCAAAGAAAAGGAAAGAATTGCCGCA
The DNA here is from genome assembly GCF_032677645.1 of Pedobacter gandavensis. GTDB lineage: Bacteria > Bacteroidota > Bacteroidia > Sphingobacteriales > Sphingobacteriaceae > Pedobacter > Pedobacter gandavensis_A. The sequence continues at coordinate 128,278 of NZ_JAVTSB010000010.1, forward strand.
GATTCTTTGAAAAAAGTAGCTGCAGCCACAACAACTACTGCTCCTTCAATAGCAGCGGCAACACCAGCTGTTGATTCAGCAACATTATCAGGACCATTTGGTGGCAGCATCACAGGTACTCCTAAAACAACAGTTTTAGAGAATGAGAACTTAAAATTAACGTTAACCAATAAAGGTGGTAAGCTTTTATCTGTACAGGTAAAAGGCGAGAAAACTTACAATGGAAAACCGGTTATTTTATTTGACGGTGACCAGAATAAGTTCGGTTTAAAAATGAACATCAACGGTAAAGTATTAAATACTGATGATCTTTATTTTACACCAACCGTAACGGACAATAAAGTGAGCATGCGTGCCACTTATCAAGGTGATAAATACATTGAATATACTTACGATTTAAAACCTAAGTCGAATAATGTTGCTTTTAACATTAATCTGAACGGTTTAAATCAGGTGATCCAAACGGATTCTGTGATCCTAAACTGGACGACTACGTTATTAGAGCAGGAAAAATCTGCTAAGAAAGAAAAAGAACACTCTGCTCCTTTCTACAAATACACGAACGCTAGTCCAGATCATTTGAGCGTTGCTAAAGATGCAACTGAAGAATTGAAAAAAGGAAAAATCGAATGGTTCTCCTTCAAACAACAGTTTTTCTCTGCAGTATTACTTCCTAAAGATGGTTTTGAAAGTGGTAAACTTTCCATTACTGATTCTACAAAACCAGGGGAGATCAAACGTTACGATGCAGATATGAAACTGCACTTCGGTCAGTTGGCAACAGTTAACTATCCGATGGAGTTTTACTTCGGTACGAATAAGTTTTCTACGTTAAAAGCACAAGGCCACGAAATTGAGAAATTAGTGGATATGGGTTACTGGCCTTTAAAATACATCAATAGATTTGTTGTATTGCCAGTGTTTAAATTCCTGGAAGGTTTTGGATGGAACTACGGTGTGATCATTCTGATTCTGACAATCCTTCTTAAAGTTGCCATGTCTCCGTTGACGTATAAATCATACATCTCTATGGCTAAGATGAGAATTCTTAAACCAGAAATGGATGTGATTAAAGCTAAAGTAGGCGATGATAACCCAACACTTTTACAACAGGAATACCTGAAATTGTACAAACAAGTAGGCGTAAACCCATTGGGTGGCTGTTTACCGATGTTGCTGCAATTGCCTTTTGTAATGGCCTTCTTCTTCTTCTTCCCGAACTTATTTGAGTTAAGAGGAGAAAGCTTCTTATGGATGAAAGATCTTTCCACTTATGATGATTTCATCAAATTTGGTTTCACTATTCCATTTATCGGAGATCACTTGAGCTTAATGTGTGTATTGATGACGATTTCGACTTTGATCTACACTTATTTCAATAACCAGATTTCTGGTGCAACTGGTCAGATGAAGTACATTGGTTATATCATGCCAATCATTTTCTTAGGGGTATTAAATAGCTATCCTTCCGGATTGAACTATTACTACTTCCTGGCGAATATGTTGACGTTTGCACAGCAGTTCATGATTAAATCTATGGTTGATGATGAAAAGATTCACCGTACTTTACAAGAGAACAAAACAAAACCTGTAGAAACTAAAAAGAAATCTAAGTTCCAAACGAGATTAGATGACTATATGCGCTCGCAACAACAAGCGGCAGCTCAGGCAAAGAAAAAATAGTCTTTTTAAAGACCTTTAGTAAAAAGCACCTTTCGGGGTGCTTTTTACGTTTAAGGCGGTTTTTATTGTAATAATTTGGTGGAGATTGCGGATTTGGTGCTAAAAAACCAGAAATTTAAAGCTGAAGAAATCAACAACAAAAAAACTGTCTTTATGATGCACAAAAAACTTACACTGATGCTCCTTTTATTGGCCAGCGCCGCCTATGCGCAGAAAAAGCCACTGGACCATAGTGTTTATGATACCTGGGAGTCTGTGGGCTCAAAACAATTGAGTAATAACGGCCTCTGGGCCATGTATGGCATTAACCAGCAGGAAGGTGACGCCAACTTATACCTGAATAACCTGGTTAGCCTTTCCAAAATAAAAGTAAACCGCGGTACCAATGCACAATTTAGTACCGATTCAAAATATGCAGTCTTTGCCATTAAGCCTTTTCAAAAAGACATCCGTCAGGCAAAGATTAAAAAGAAAAAAGCAGATGACCAGCCTAAAGACAGTTTAGGAATCGCAAACCTAACCAGTATGGCGATTCTTAAGGTTGCCCGGGTGAAGTCCTTTAAAATGCCGGAGAAAGCTGCCGGTTTCCTGGCTTATCAATTGGAAAAACCACTGGATACGGCTAATAAAACAAGTACCCCTGTTCCTACGGATAAGAAAAAAGATAGCGAAGACTTCTTTGCGGATGACGAACCAGGCGCTGCTTCCAAAACAGAAGGAACGGACCTGATCTTTAGAAACCTGAATACCGGTGTAGAGCGTACGTTTAAATATGTGAGCGAGTATGCCTTCAGTAAAAATGGCAAGCAGTTTATCTTTGCCAGTACTGGTGCTAAAAAAGACAAATCAGCTCCGGTTGGTGTCTTTGTTTTGAATACAGAAAAAGGTACGTTGAAAACATTGGTTAAAGGAAAAGGTACGTTCAAGAACTTTGCTTTTGATGAAGATGGAGGATATTTAGCTTTCGTTGGTGAGCAGAGTCCGGAGAAAACGGAGATTAAAGAGTTCAATGTGTATTACAATTCTCTTTCTTTAGATACTGCGCAGATCCTGGTAGACAATGGGATTCCTGGTATGCCTAAAAAATGGGCAGTAAGTGGTGATTCCCGCGTTAACTTTAGCAAGGATGGCACGAAGTTGTTCTTCGGCATTGCCCCTGTTAAAACGCCTAAAGACACGACGCTCGTGGAGTTTGAAAATGCGAAACTGGACATCTGGGGTTATAAAGATGATTACCTGCAACCGATGCAGTTGAAAAATGCAGACAGGGAGTCGAAACGAGCTTACCTGACCGCTATTGAAATCTTTAACAGTGATCCGAAAGTTGTTCCTTTAACAGATGTTAAACTGCCTGAAGCAGTGGTAATGAACGAAGGTAATTCGCCTTTCGTTTTGGCTTCTACCGATTATGGCAGCAGAGTTCAGCAGCAATGGACGGCAAGTACGATTAAAGATTATTACCTGGTTGATGTGAAAACCGGTGCCAGAAAGAAAATCATGGAAGGCCTTACTGGTTCTGCGATGGCTTCTCCAGGCGGTAAATACGTGCTTTTCTTTAATAAAAAAACAGGTATCTATTCGACTTATCAGGTGGCTACCGGCAAGTTAACGCCTTTGAATACTGGTTTAGCAGTTAAATTAGTAGATGAAGACAATGATGTTCCGGATGATCCTTCTGCTTATGGTGTAGCCGCCTGGACGGAAGATGATAAAACAGTTTTAATCTACGACAGGTATGACATCTGGGAGTTCTCCCCGGAAGGAAAAAGTCCGGCGAAAAACATGACCAATGGTTTCGGCAGACAAAATAAGCTGACTTTCCGCTACCAGAAGGTAGATCCGGAAAGTCGTTTCCTGGAGAAAAAGCAACACATTTTAATGGATGCTTTTAACAATACGACCAAAGAAAATGGTTTCTATAAAACTGTAGTTGGCGAGCAAAAGAACCCGGAAATGATCGTGATGGAAAAATTTAAGTATTCGGATTTAGCGAAAGCTAAGGATGCTGAAATGTATATCTATGACAAGGGGAATTATAGCGTTTCGCCAAATGTGTATGTTTCAAAAGATCTGAAAACAGAGATTAAATTGAGCAATACCAATCCACAGCAACAAAACTACAACTGGGGTACTGCAGAATTGGTGAGATGGGAAACACCAAAAGGATTTAAATCAGAAGGGATTTTATACAAACCGGAGAATTTTGATCCGGCTAAAAAGTACCCGATGATTGTGTATTTCTATGAGAAGCTTTCTGATGGTTTATATGGTTATCAAGCCCCTGCCCCTACGCCTTCCAGATTGAACATTTCGTTTTTTGTAAGTAATGGTTACCTGGTGTTTGCACCGGATATCTCTTATGAAACTGGTTATCCGGGAAGATCTGCGGAAGAGTTTATCAATTCTGGTGTAGAAGCATTGAAGAAAAACCCTTGGGTAGATGGTAGCAAAATCGGTATCCAGGGTCAAAGCTGGGGCGGTTACCAGGTGGCTCACCTGATTACACGTACCAATATGTATGCTGCAGCATGGGCTGGCGCTCCGGTAGCCAACATGACTTCTGCTTATGGTGGTATGCGTTGGGAAAGTGGAATGAACAGACAGTTCCAGTATGAGAAAACACAAAGTAGAATCGGTGCTACCCTTTGGGAGAAACCAGAATTGTATATCGAGAACTCTCCTTTATTTTTCTTACCGAAGGTAAATACGCCTTTAGTAATCATGGCGAACGACGCGGATGGCGCCGTACCATGGTACCAGGGAATTGAGTTGTTTAGCGGCTTAAGACGCTTAGGTAAGCCGGTATGGATGCTAAATTATAATGGTGAAGCACATAACCTGGTTCAACGTCAGAACAGAAAAGATATTCAAATCAGAGAACAGCAGTTTTTTGACCATTATCTGAAAGGTGCTAAAGCACCGCTATGGATGACTTCGGGTATTCCTGCGACAGAAAAAGGAAAAAACTGGGGTTTTGACCTGACAGACGAGAAACCTTAACCGGTTAAAATAAATGAAGCGGCCGTATCCCTTAATTGGTGATACGGCCGCTTTGGTTTTTACCGGTTTTTTATCATATTTGAATAGGGACATTCCTAAAAAAGGCTCGTTCTCCCCTATTCAATTAACGTCCGCTATGAAAATCGAAGACAATTACCCTTCCCTAGATGAGTTCGATTATTCGCCCTATAATTGTTTAAAAGACATGCTGGAAATTGAACCGGGAAAATATAGGATTGCACATCTGGAGAACCGAATCCCGATGGTTTATGCAGTTTTGGCTACGAAAAAATAACAAGCTCTTGCTGCTGTTAGTCGAATTAACCGCTTTCTTCCTCAAAAAGGACAATTATTACCTTTGAACACCTGATTATTAGAATCAAAACTATAAATTTAACCGTTCAACTAATTTTGTTTTAATGGCCCTAAGTAGGATCTGGTCTGCATTCATCATCATTGCGATTGCAGTAGCCAGTATTAAGTGTTTCTTTTTCGGAGAAACGGAAATTTTCAACCTCATGATCATTGGAAAAGCCAGTGATCCGGGTAACGTGTTAAAGGTAGACGGGATTATTGAAACCTGCTGGACCGCAGTCAATATTTGCTTAAAGCTGATCGGAATTATGGCCTTGTTTATGGGCTTTATGACTATTGCTGAAAAAGCCGGAGGTATCCGTTTACTATCCAGAATCATCAGTCCTTTCTTCTCTAAACTTTTCCCTGATGTACCAAAAGGTCATCCGGCAACGGGCCACATGGTGATGAACTTTTCAGCCAATTTATTAGGCTTAGACAATGCAGCCACCCCTTTCGGATTGAAAACCATGGAAAGTTTGCAGGAGTTAAATCCAAATAAAGACACGGCTTCCAACGCACAGATCATGTTTCTTTGCTTACATGCTTCGGGATTAACCATGATTCCGGTCAGCATCATCGCCGTGCGCGCTTCTTTAAATTCAGCAAATCCAACAGATATATTTATCCCTTGCATGATTGCTACATTTGTAGCCACCATGGCGGCCATGTTTATCGTTTCTTTTAAGCAAAAAATCAATGTTTTTCAGCCGGTTATTCTGGCCTGGGTATTAGGACTTTCTTCAATCATCGGTTTATTAGTGCTTTACCTGACCAGTCTGAGTACTGCCGGCCTGCAACAGTTCTCCGGAATTTTAAGCAACGGCTTATTGCTATTGATTTTCCTGCTGATTGTTTTAGGTGGATTGTATAAAAACATCAACGTCTATGATGCGTTTGTAGAGGGTGCCAAAGGCGGTTTTGATACCGCAATACGCATTATTCCTTACCTGGTGGGTATGTTAGTGGCCATCAGCTTACTTCGTACCAGTGGTACTTTCGACATTGTGATCAATGGAATAAAGCACGTTTGTACGGCAATAGGCTTGGATTCCAGGTTTATTGACGGGATTCCAACAGCCTTAATCAGGCCTTTAAGCGGTAGTGGTGCCAGAGGGATGATGATTGATACCATGAATACTCATGGTCCGGACTCCTTTGCAGGTAGATTATCGAGTATTTTACAAGGCTCTTCAGATACTACGTTTTACGTGATCGCGGTTTATTTTGGCGCGGTAAACGTAACTAATACGCGTTATGCAATTGGCGCGATGTTACTGGCAGATTTAGTGGGTGTATGTACTGCTATCGGCTTATGTTACCTGTTTTTTGGGTAATACCGCGTAGTTGTTTTATCATAAAAAAGGGTTCTAAAATATAGTTTTAGAACCCTTTTTTATGCTTGTTCAATTAAGGCTTATCCCACCATACTCTTGAATTCAGGTTATCCGCGCCACCATAAGGGAATGCAGCAACTGCAGCACTATAATTTGTCCCGTTATTGGTGATTTCTTGTGTTGGATACCCTTCCCTTCTTGGAATTGGCGTGTTGTTATTGTTTGGCGCAGGACTTAACAAAGGAAATCCTGTTCTTCTCCATTCTGCCCAGCCTTCATAGCCATGCAGAAAAAGATGTACCCAGCGCTGTTCCGCAATCTGACGTAAGGCAGTAGCCGGTTGATAAATAACCGGTGCTTTTGCCATAAAATCCGTTAAACCTGTCGCATTATTATTATTCCACTGCAAAACAGATTGCTCAATGGCCAGGTCATAATTAGTTTTCGCAACTCCATCTCCGCCGGCGATCCAACCTAGTTTTGCTGCTTCCGCTTTAGCAAACAAAGCCTGAGCATAAGTAACGAGGTAAACCGGAGAATTCTGCTGACGAAGTGCAGTGCCCAATAATGAATAGTTATTGATCACCACGGTTACTGAACCCGGCAAGCCATAATCCAAACCAACGTAATTACCGGCAACGTTTTTATCCGCAAAAACCGGCAGTCTCGGGTCATTTAAAGGCAGCATATAATCTACTATTGGCTTACTTACCGCAAACCATTTCCTGTTTAATCTGGTAAAAGAGGTATTCCAATAATTTTCATTTACCTTATCCGCCAGGTGATTGTAAATCAGGTTATCGATGTTTTTTTCCATGATGCCATTGGTCAGTGCCTTCTGAAATTCTGCGGCACCTTTAGTTGCATCGACTTTGGAAAGCCTTAAGGCCATGAGCAAATGGATGGTATTACCCAGCTTTTTCCACTTGCTTACATCGCCGTTATAAATGATATCGTTTTTAATGGCACCAGGTACAAAGGCAGCATTCGCTTCATCTAATAGTTTAAAAAGCCCGTCGTAAACGGCCTGTTGCGAATCATAAGCAGGCGTAAAATTCCCCGCCGCTTTTAGGGCCTGACTGAAAGGAATGGCTCCCCAACGGTCGGTAACGTGCCACAAGAAATACGCTTTCAAGATTTTGGCGACCGCAATCTGGTTCACAATAGGCCCCTCATTCGGGTCATTTGCCACTTCTATCGCCTTTTCCAGGTTCATCAGCGGACCGGCATAGATCGGGTAAAAGCTAAAGTTGATCGTATTGTAACGGCTGTTGTCTGTGAAGGAAGTATTGGAAAGATATTGGGGATAATGCTCGCCATAAATGGAAGCGGATTTATCAAAAGTTGTCGCAATATCCGGCAAACTTACTTGCGAATTGGCAATCAATTGTGTGGCCGAAGCCTTCACCGGATTATTCGGATCGGTGTTGATGGCATCATCAAATTTGTTGCAGCTGCTGGTGAGTGCGGCGAGCAAAAAGATCAGGTATATGGGTTTATTTATTTGTTTCATTTTGCGAAGGTTAAAATGTGAGGTTCAGGTTAATGCCATAAGATCTTACGGTTTGCAACTCCCCTTTTTCGAGCCAGCTGATGGAAGCGCTTCCGGTAGACAGTTCCGAAGGATCTAACCCTTTAGGGGCTTTTTGCCAGATCATGACTGGATTTCTAGCCATGATCGACACCTTAGCCGATTTAAAAGGCGTTTTTATCAGTAGATCACCTGAAAAATTATAACCCAGACTAACCTCTCTTAATTTGATGTAAGAAGCATCGTAAAGCCATTCTTCATAAATCTTAGTTCCAAGATTAGTTCTGAAATAAGTCCGGGCATCTACATAACCGTTAAATTCTTGTCCGCCAACATTCTGACCGGCAACTATGGTTCCCGGTGCATAGACTCCGTTGAGTTTTACACCCCCTCCACTAGCCAGTGGATCACGTACATTGGAGCCTCTATCATTCATAGCCGCTGTTTCTGCCGCTTGTCCCGACTTAACGGAAAGCATTCTCGACCAGCTAAAGAACTGTCCGCCGCTCTGAAAATCGATCATCGCAGACAGGTCAAACTTGCCAATTTTAAAATGATTCAGGAAGCCTCCGGTAAATTCGGGCAACACGCTACCGAAGTCATGATTGGTTTCCATGAGGGGCATATTATCGCTACCCAATAGCACTTTTCCACTTTGTGGATCGCGTTGATAAGCTTGTCCGACTAAACTTCCGAAGCTTTTATTTAGCGTCGCATTCAGGTAAATATTAACACTGGAATACGTGTTTACATCTAACTGATAGACGGTTAAATCTTTATAAAGCTCCCTGATAATACTTTTATTTCTGTTGAAATTAAGTGTCGCATCCCAGCTAAATAACTTCGATTGAACTGGTGTGCCAGTTAGGGAAAACTCAATTCCTTTATTCTGAATCATCCCTGCATTAATCACATAGCTGGTATTACCGCTGGCTCCGGAAACCGATAAATCAATGATCTGATTTTTGTTCTTTTGATTGTAATACGTGAACTCCAGTCCCAGTCTGTTCTTTAGAAATTTCAGGTCAGTACCGATTTCAAAAGAATGTGCAAAGGCAGGTTTTACATCCGGGTTATTCAATTTATCCGGCACAAAAAGCGTGTTGATATTGGTGGTTGTATTTTTATAAACACTACCTGGCGAGTAGGTATACTGGATTTGATAAGGTTTTAAGTCTGATCCGGCAACTGCATAACTCGCTCTTAATTTACCGAAGGAAAGCGGTTCCCATTTAGTCAGCTCAGAAAACACAAAACTTCCGGAAACCGATGGATACCAGTAAGAATTGTTGTTTTGTGGCAAGGCCGAAGAGTTGTCATTTCTAATCGAGGCATCCAGGAAATAGGTGTCTTTATAGCCAACTGAAGCCATCGCATAAGCACTTCTGATCTCTTTTCTTCTTTCATATGATCTGCTATCCGGGCGGTCTACAGAACCTGCGATATTGTAATAATCAGGACTGGATAATCCGCCTACCGTAGCCTGGAAAGTAGAAGTAAATTTCTCCGTGTAGAGGTTGGCGCCAAAATTCCCGTTGAGGGAAAAATCGCCAAATTGCTTGTTGTATTGCGCCAGAAACTCATAGTTATTATCAATACCCTGGTATTTTCCTACCGAATATCCCGGATCTAAACGACCTCCAAGGGCCTCTTTATGGGTAATATTCTGAATGTAGCGGTCGGTGCGGGCGAAAGCACTTAATTTTAACTCCGGCAAGACCTGATAGTTAAGGTTTACATCACCAAAAAGACGGTCACGATTATCGTTATTTAAGCTTTTATAAGCATCAAAAAAGGGATTATTCCAATCGCTGGGCTTATTGTTATCTCCGGTGATCATTCCGGTAACAGTGTTTGGATTCACATTCCAGTTCAGGATTGTACCGTCTGGATAACTGTATTTGCGCAATCTGTTCAGGTCGATGTTCCTTTGGAACCACTGTGTTGCACCTGTAAAGGAACCTTGGTAGCCTTGTACAGGACGTAAACCGTTGTTATTGGCATAATTCCCATTCACTCCTACCGTTAATTTGTCGGTTAACTTCAGGTCTGAACTCAAGCTCAGATTATTGCGTTTCAACCATGTATTTGGGATAGTTCCATTGATATATGCGTTGTTGTAACTTAAACGGAAGGAAGAGTTTTCATTTCCTCCGGAAACTGACAAACTGTTGTTGATGTTTAATCCGGTTTCATAAAAGTCTTTGATATTGTCCGGCTGAGGTACAAAAGGCGATGCTTTTCCGAAATCCGGGTCCTGAGGGTAAAAACTATAGAACATCCTGACTGGCGTTCCATCCATTTTTGGGCCCCAGCTTTCGTCATTTCCGTTTACGTATTTCTCGCCATTGGCCAGGGTGAGGAAAGTTTGATTGTTCCCTACACCATAAATATTTTGCAAGGGTGCAAAATTGCTGACTTTCTCTATGGAGACACCCGAATTGAAGCGGACTTCAACAGATTTAGGGCCTTTCTTTCCTTTTTTAGTGGTGATCATAATGACCCCGTTTTGTCCGCGGATACCATATAATGCAGAAGCAGCAGGTCCTTTTAACACGTTTAGCGACTCAATATCTTCGGGATTGATGTCCTGTGAGATGTTACCGAGATCCACTCCGTTTCCGGAACCGGTGCTAAAATTGGCGTCAGAAATAGGTGTACCATCTACTACAATCAGCGGTGCACCGTCGCCATTCAAGGAATTGACCCCTCTGATTTTAATCTTTTGCGTACCGCCCATACTTGCGCCGGAAGAACCAACAACCTGTACACCAGCAATTTTACCAGAAAGTGAGCCGAGCACATTTTGCTCCTTGGTCATGGTCAGGTTTTCACCTTTTAAGCTTTGCGTGGCATAACCAAGAGATTTTTCATTACGCTTAATTCCGAGGGCGGTGACCACCACTTCTCCAAGTGATTGCGCATCCTGGACCAGGGCAACATTAATGGTAGTTCGGTTATTGATGGGGACTTCCTGCGTTAGATAACCCAGGTATTTTACGATGAGGGTTGTGGCATTGGGCGGTAAACTGAGGCTGTAACTGCCATCCGGTTGCGAGGAGGTGCCAACACTACTGCCTTTTACAAGCACACTGGCGCCTGGAATCCCTGTTCCATTACTGGCATCGCTGATCTTTCCCTTCAAAATTTGTTGGGCAAAACCACTGAAAGCGAATAAAATGAAACAGGAACAAATGAGGGTAAATCTTCTGTTCATGTGGTTAGTATTTTAGGTTTGGTACAGGAAAATACTAAAAAAATGACAAGAAAATCAATAATTTGTAATGCATTAAAGGAATTGACACGAAAGTATCACAGAATGACGAACAGAAAATAGAACTGCGTAATGGATTAACGCAGTTTGCTGATTGATAAGCGGTTAATAATTTGCTCCAGAATCCTTGGTTCTACGCTGGTATGCCTGGATGACCTCCAGGTACTGGTAGAATCCAGCCATACGCAGAAAGAATGGTAGCCATCTAAGACTACTGCATAAGTTTCATGAAAATCGTCTTGAATCTGCATGCAAAAACCGTTCACAGGCTTGCCATGAATATCAAACTGAAAGTTGAGATAAGTGCCGAGCATAGTTATAGGAGTTAGGTCAGTTATAACAAATGTAGGTTTGAAATGTTTAACTAATCTTAAGAAATTGATACTATATTGTAAAAACAACAGCAGTTCTATCGTGCATTTTTTGGTAAAATGTCAAACGATTTAAACATTGAGTTGTTGCAATATTTATATACACGCTATTAATCCCTTATTTAACCCCTTATGTCAGCAAGAAAAATCACTGCAATTACCGAATTAGATCAGTCACATTACAAAACAAAAATATATTCAGATGGCCATTTTATCTATGCCGATGAGCCGGAAGAAGTGGGAGGAACAGATGAAGGTATGGCACCGGGCGCTTTATTATTAGCCAGTTTAGGCAGTTGCACCGCCATCACCATCAGGATGTACGCGGATAGAAAAAAGATGAATCTGGAAACGATCAAAGTGGAACTCGCCATTTGCAATGAAGAAGAAATGAGTAAGGAAACCACCATCACCAGAAAACTAACTTTTACCGGCGATTTGTCTTCTCAAGACCAGGATAGGCTGATGCAGATTGCAGATAAATGTCCGATTCATAAGATTCTTAGTAATCCGATCAAAATCGAAACGAAAGTTTAGCAGGGTAATTTCTTATAATCGAGTCATTTATTAGAATTATTTAATAATATACTAAATTAATTAGCATATTTACAAATTAAAATCACTCTTTTTAAGAAACTATGCTGTACGCTGTTGTAGATATAGAAACCACTGGCGGTCATGCTTCAGGAAATGGGATTACTGAGATTTCAATTCTGGTGCATGACGGTCTTTCTGTGGTGGATTCATATGAAACACTGATCAATCCAGGACAATATATACCCGATTATATTGAGGCTTTAACAGGCATCAGCAATGATATGGTGGAAAAAGCACCCATGTTTCATGAGGTGGCTGAGGTTATTTATAACCTGTTACAGGATAAGATTTTTGTGGCTCACAATGTGAATTTCGACTTTTCTTTTATCAAGCACAACCTCAGTCTGGCTGGTTACGATCTGGTTTGTAAAAAGTTATGTACGGTCAGATTGAGTCGTAAAATATTGCCGGGGCATGCTTCTTATAGCCTTGGAAAGTTATGCGCCGCCTTAAAGATTTCTTTAAATAACCGCCACAGGGCCGGTGGCGATGCTGCTGCAACCGCAGTGTTGTTGAGTCTTTTACTGCAAAGTGATTCGGAAGGAATTATCCCTGCTTCGCTTAAGCTGGGTTCAAAAGAACAGGCACTCCCTCCTAACCTTCCAAAATCTCAGATAGACCAGCTTCCGCTATGTCCGGGAGTGTATTATTTTAAAGACCAGAAAGGAAAAGTAATTTATGTCGGTAAGGCGAAGAATCTGAAGAAAAGAGTTTGTTCTCATTTTACAGGAAATAATACCGGAAAACAGCGTCAGGATTTCCTGAAAGATATTTATACGGTAGATTTTGAAGTTTGCGGCACAGAATTGATGGCTTTTATCCTGGAAGCCACGGAAATCAAAAGACTATGGCCGGAAAACAATCGCTCTTTAAAGCGCTACGAGCAAAAATATGCGCTTTATGCTTTTGAAGATCAAAAGGGCTACCTCAGATTGGGGCTGGATACTTTCAAGAAAAACATGCCGGTTTTATATAGTTTCAATACCATTCTGGAAGGTCATCAGGTCTTAAAGATCCTGATCAAAGATCATTTTCTATGCGAAAAGCTTTGCTATATCCAAAGTAAAAGACTGGCTTGTACAGGGCATGAAGAAGGAAATTGCAGTGGTGCCTGTTTGGGGAAAGAATCTGCTCCTGCCTATAATGTGCGGGTAAAATATGCGATAGAGCAGTTGAAAACGATGCTGCCGAGCTTTGCCATTTTAGATGCCGGCAGAACAGAAGAGGAACAAAGTTGCATCCTTGTGGAGCAGGGAAAATTATACGGTATGGGTTATATTTCTCAGTATTCTGATATTAAAGACCCCGGAATGCTGAAATCAGCCATGCAACCCTACCCTTCCAATGACTACATTATGCACCTGATTCTGGCGCATACCGAATTACATCCGCAGAAGCGTATCGCCATTTAATGACTACGCTTCTCTATTTTACTATGGATTTTCAGCGTTTCTTTTAAAGCGGCTGAACCGTACCATATAAATAGTTCAACATCCAGTAATCTGGATTTTATTGCAGGATCTGTGCCCACTAATTGCTCCGCTTCGGCAATGGTAGGCACATCAAGAATGAAAATTCCACGGTAATTTTTATCATTTTTACCGAGTGGACCAGCCACAACCAGCTTACCATCCGTTACCAATTTGCCGATATTCAGCATGTGACCAGTAAACACACTGTCTTGTTTTGCCTTTGAAAAGCCTTTTTCAGGGCCTGTTTTTAAAATAGCAAGCACATAAGTCTTCATTCCATACTCATCGGCATGCAGTTCTTTAGCTAGCTTTTCATCGTAGTTTTTATTGGTCTCCTGAGCTGAAACATTGGTATAAAAACCTATAGTGCAGCAAATTAACACACAGAACAACAGTTTGATTCTCATTTTAAAGGAAACAAGGGGTTATATCCCCTCGATTTCCATTGTACTAAATTACGTTTTTTTTTAACATTGTATCATGCTTAAAAGCAGGCAAATGCGCCTTAGAAGCGATAAAAATGCAAATTAGATTTGTAGATGTTCATTATTACTCCTACATTTGTCGCACCAACAAGGTAAATGCATCCATAGCTCAGCTGGATAGAGCAACGGTTTTCTAAACCGTAGGTCATAGGTTCGAATCCTATTGGGTGTACAAGAGATTTATCTCTTAATTAAAGGCGAAGTTGCTCCAGACTTCGTCTTTTTTTTGTTTAACAGCTTTTATTTCTCTTCTACTACCTGCTCCTCTTTTTGAACCGTAACTTCTACTTTAGTTGCACCTGCCCTCGCTGCTGATACCGCTTTTCCAATTTCAGTAAGCCCCTTTGATTCGTAAATCTTCATTGCCGTAACCACATCAATAGCCTGTCTCGTCTGTTCTTCAGGAATTGGCACAAAGGAAAGGAAGTTCAAGCTAACACCTTTGGTTTTCAATAGGTTGTTTACATTTTTCAACAACTCTGCTTCAAACTCATTTTGATTAAAATCAACGATATCTTCATTTAACAGCAGATCTCTGGCGATTTCTTTGATTCTTTTATCGATCACAGAGTTCTCTGCAGTTTCATACGCTTTTGAACTATTTACCTCACTATCACTGTCGCTATTCATTTTACCCAGATACTTAGCTTCGCCAATGTATAATTTAGCGTCGGTTATCGAATAATCATAGGTCACTTCAATTTTCGCCATAACACGATTTTTAAAGGCACTCTTAAATACACTTTCCCCTTGCATCGGATAATCGGGTACGGTGATTTTATAAGAACACATACCAACGCCTTTTGGCACGGTTTCTCCGGCTTTGATCAGCTCCCAGCTCACGCCACAGTTACTGGTATAAAGCGTTTGTACATTAGATTGAGCGCGATCGCAGGAAGAAAGGAATAGCGCCATAAGGCCAACAGAAGTGGTAGCAAGTAAGTTTTTCATCATTTAGTTGTTTTTTATTCGTTTGATTAATAAGTAAGAAATGTAGATGACGACCAGCGGAAATAATCCGGCAATAATCGTGAAGAATAAACCGGCACTGGCGTAATACCTGCCTAGAACATAGACCTGATACCAGAAATTGATCAGCGTGACGGCTATTAGCGTAATCAAAATGTAGAGCGTTATTTTCATGGCTCTAATTTATATTTTTTGCTCCTATTCCTTTTGACTATTTTAAAATTCAGGAAAAAGATGCGGTTTTGCGGATTAAACCCAAAACACATATTTGCGCCCCCATTAGCGGACAGAATGTTATTCAGATCGTATAGTAGTTGTGGTTGCCGAAGGATTGATGAAGAATTCCTCAGGATTCTCCGGAGTATTTCCCTTAAACACGCGCCGGCCACCCTTCTACAGATCTTCAGGAATCCTTCAGGAATCAGTAAGAGCACACCTGTCCCATAGCAGCTTTATGCGAATAAAACTACGCTATTAACTACAAGAAAACACGGTATTTTAGTAACTCGGCTCTATAGAAATCAAATGCTGATCAATAGATTTGATCAATTGATCATTAAAAGTGGCTGTATTCAGCTCATTTAAGGGAACATCTAGATTCAGATATTTACCATAAAAGCTTTTTACAAGCAACTTAACCTGGTCAGGACGATCATCCGGATGCCCACCTACTTTATCCGAATACTTATCAATATGGCATACATATAGGTAATGATTACCATTGTATTCAAAACTTTTAATATTTGAATCCAGTTTATTTGGATCGACTTCTAAATGTAATTCGAACTTTTCTGTTTTTTGCATCACTTATGGATAAGCATCTTTTATTATTGGCAATTTACGTATTCTATTTGATAGGCATAGGCACAAAAAACCTCCTTAAAAACGAAGACCATTCTTCTTACCCTAAGCTGACAGAGGAACCAGCGAAAACTTAAATCAGCTTTGCTTTCAGCAGCTCTTCTCCTCCTTCAAACCAATCTTGCTTCAGCATGCTCAGTACCGCCGAATCTCTTCTGCTGCCATCCGGGCGATAACCGTTACTTCGTAATACCCCTTCAAAAGTGCAACCCAGACCTTTTATAGCGTGCATACTTCTTGCATTTTGACTATCCAAACGGAACTCTACGCGTTCCATTCTCATTTGCTCAAATACAAATTTAAACAGTAAATACTTGCAGTGTTTATTTAATCCTGTTCCCTGAAATTCTTTACCATACCAGGTATGGCCCAGCGAAAGACACTTATTGAACAGGTCAATATCATACAAACGGGTAGCCCCGGCATACTGCTGTTTCACTTTATCAAACACGATAAAGGGATAAGCAGTCCCCAGCTCTTTGGCCAGCAATGCCTTTTCAATATACTGCTTCATTCCAGTTTCAGAACCGGCATTGTGTAGAGACCAGGTCCACAATTCAGGTTCATTAATCGCAAAAGTCTTCAGATGTTCAAAATCAGAAATCTTTAGCGGGCGTAACAAAACATGTTCATCTTCCAGGATATAATCTGTCTCAGGATCAAAAATATACAGCATACTTTAAATATTATTGGATAAAGCTACAAAAAACTGCGCTTTGCCTATAAGCCTCCAGCGGATAAAAGAAAACAAAAAGACGAACTACAGATAAGTTATTCTCAACAGAGAAAATCCAATGACATCATTTAGAATCAAATTATGATAATAAATCCCCAAACTACATAAATAATTTTCAGCACCTACACCGATTCTGGTCCCGATTATTATGCTATTCCGTTATTTTTTTATAATTTTAACCTATTAAATAGGCATAAACCGTATATTTCGGTACTATCCTGAGCACAATGAAACGAATTTTCGTTTTTAACCCTGCTAAGATTAGATTAAACAGCTGTGTAAGAGGGATTAGGGACCTTCGCATCCGGAGTAAATCAAACCAATGTGACCGTGATCATTTTATGTTTCGCGGGATTGTCATTATTTTGAGTTCGATGTTCAGCAAAAATTGTTTATTATTTAAAAAGGTTCTAGATAAATATTCACTTATTTGCTGAACGATCTTTTTAAAATACTTGTATTCTATATATGACATTAACCGACATCAAGTTTTCTGATTACATCAGAGACTTCGAGCAAACATTAAAACACTTATTCCATGTGGAGGCAGACATTGATCAATTGAGTCTGGAAAGAGGCCTTCCACCAGAAATTCTTAAAGGAATTATGGACCAAAAACCACTTTCTGTAGCAATTCCTACTGAATATGGCGGACGTGGAAGCATCGTTAAAGAATGCCTTGGACTTTTAGCCGCTGCTTCTTATGAATCTTTACCCTTATCTTTAACTTTTGGAATCAATATCGCGCTTTTCTTAGAGCCTGTTTCAAAATACGCGGATGATTCCGTTAAAAAAGAGATCTTTGATAACTTCCTGGAAAAAGGAAATATGGGTGGTCTGATGATCACTGAACCTGATTATGGCAGCGATGCACTGAACATGAAAACCGCTAGCAAAGCTGTTCCGGAAGGTTACCAGATCAAAGGAACCAAACATTGGCAAGGTCTTACCGGCATGGCTGATTACTGGATCATCGCTGCGAGAAACGAAAATGAGAATGGTGATTTAGGAAGAGACATCGACTTTTTCCTTTGCGATATCACTAAACCAAAACAAAAAATTGTAGTAGAAGAACTTTATGACAACCCGGGTTTGTACATGATCCCTTACGGATTAAACCAACTTGACCTTGTTGTTCCACAAAACTACAGACTGAAACCAGAAACAACTGGTATCAAAATGATGTTGGACATTCTTCACAGAAGTCGCATGCAATTCCCTGGAATGGGCATGGGATTCATCAAAAGAATGTTAGATGAAGCGATGCAACATTGCCGTACCCGCATCGTGGGCACTGGTAATTTATTGGCTATCGACAATGTACAATTCCAACTTTCCAGAATTCAATCTGCTTATACCATTTGTTCTGCCATGTGTGCGCACAGTAGTCAAATCAGTGGTATTGAGCATAATTTAGCCATGGAAGGCCTGGAAGCTAACACAATGAAAGCTGTAGTAACCGATTTAATGCAGGAATCTGCACAATTACTGGTACAACTTTCAGGTGCTAAAGGTTACAGAACCAGCCATATCGGTGGTCGTGGAATCATGGACAGTCGTCCGTTCCAGATCTTCGAAGGATCAAATGAAATGTTGTATAACCAAATCGCAGATATGGTGACCCGTTTAATGAAGAAACAAAAACAATCCCATCTTTTTGATTTCCTTGCAGAATTTAAGGTTACTGCTCAACCTGTTGCTTATTTTAAAGAAGAATTGTCTTTCCAATTATCGGAAAATCTTTCTCAACGTAAACTGGTAGATCTTGGTAAAGTAATTGCCAGAGTAATCTGCGTTGGATACGTGCTTGAATTACAAGAAAAAGGATATAGAAAAGACCTGGTTGATAACTGTATTACGATGGTTAAACAAGAGGTTTCCGCGTTAATCGCGTCGTTTAAATTCGATAATAAAGTAGCTGCTATTGATGATTATTCAACGGGTAGTTCCTGGTTAGATTTCGCCTAAGCGATTAAATCATAACGTAAAAAAAAGGCATTCATCTTTTGATGAATGTCTTTTTTGTTTTTAATGGTTTTATCAAAAAAATTCGGTTATTTCGGTTAACTAAATTTCAGCGTCCTCATGAATTCAAAAAGCATTGTTACCGGCAAAATACGTCCAGAATTCATTAGAGATGAGACCATTGGAGACATTATCCGCGCTACTGTAGCGGCCTATCCAGATAAAACCGCACTAATCTTCAATGAGCAATCGTTAACCTACCAACAATTAGACATCTGGAGTGATGCCATAGCTGCCTTTCTAAACGAAAAAGGGGTTGGCAGAGGTCAGAGCATAGGTTTATGGTGGCCAAGAAGTATGGAATTACAGGTGGCCATTTTAGGGATTGCAAAATCCGGCGCTGCCTATGTTCCGCTGGACCGGGAAATGCCCGCCGACCGTGTCCATACCGTGATACAGGAGGTTGGCGCATCCGGCTGTTTCAGCGATGCCCTCGATGAAGGATCTTGTCCTGTATTCCGCATCCCGGCTTGTCCGGATTTTCAGCTACCTGCTTCAAGCTACCAAATACAGGCCCAGCCAGACGACCGTGCCTATGTATTATATACTTCCGGAAGCACAGGAAAACCTAAAGGGATTCCGATCAGTCACCGCCAGATTTGCCACCTGATTCGCTCCGAACAAAGCGTAATCCAAATCCTGCCCGAAGACCGCGTCTACCAGGGCTTCTCCGTTTCATTTGACATGTGGTGCGAAGAAACCTGGATTAGTCTTGCTGCAGGTGCAACAATTTGGGTAGCCGATGCAACAACCGCGAAATCTATTGATGAACTGAGTGATATTTTCAGGGCACAAAAGATCACGATTCTTCATGCCGTACCCAGCCTCCTTGCAGTAATAGATGACGATATACCCACACTCCGCCTCATTAATGCTGGTGGCGAAGCCTGTACCAGTCAGGTATTGAACCGCTGGAGTAAACCAGGTTACAATATATTTTACAACAGTTACGGGCCTACAGAAACCACCGTTACCTCCACCATGATCCCTTTAAGACCTGGTGATCTGATTACGATTGGCAGTCCCCTACCCAATTATAACCTTGCCGTAGTCAATGAGCAATTCGAGATTTTGCCTTTCGGGGAACAGGGGCAACTCATTATTTCCGGCCCTGGAGTTTGCGACGGCTATGTGAACCGCCCGGACCTTACCGCGAAAAAATTCCTGACTAAACCTGAAACTCTTCAGGAGCTTCCCGGAGACCGGATTTACCTGAGTGGCGATGCCGTAATCATGCAGGAAGATGGCAGTATCGATTTCAGAGGCCGCCTGGACGACCAGGTTAAGCTTCGCGGCTACCGCATAGAACTTGGCGAAATTGAAGTTAAACTGAATGAACTGGAAACCGTCTCCGCAGCAGCGGTGGCCTTAAAAAAAGACGCAAATAACCAGGATCAACTGATTGGCTATGTTTCCCTCAAACCAAATGTTTCCTTTGATGAACACCAGGCAAGGATGCAACTGGCCAAGGTACTACCGCCTTATATGGTTCCCCTGGTGATGGTAGTCCTGGATAAAATGCCACGTCTTCCAAGTGGTAAGATCAATAGAAAAGAATTACCGGTACCACAGATTTTACTGGAAGCCAAGCCGGAAGAAGAAATTGTGCTGCATCCCGATGACGACCTGGAAACCAGGGTTATGGCTGGGTTAAAACACCTCTTCCCGGGCAGAACCCTCAGCGCAGAAAATGACTTTTTCATGGATTTAGGTGGTCACTCTTTACTTGCAGCCTCGTTTTCTTCCTGGCTGAGGAAAGAAGCGAACATTCCACAAGCTTCCTTAAAGGATATTTATACCAACCGCCCAATCAGCAAACTGATTCAAACCTGGACCATTGCTGCAGAAAAAGAGAAACAAAGTGCTCCTAAAGACAAGGAGCCTTTTCATCAGGTTTCTTCCCTGCGTTACTGGATTTGCGGTATCGCCCAGGGCTTTTCATTACTCGTCATTTACGGACTTTTTGCTGCACAGATTTTTGTGCCCTACCTGGGTTATTATTACCAACTGGCTAAAAGTGAAACCGATAAAGGAGACACGTTTTGGGCCATCATTACCGCCTTGGTTCTGTTTTGCCTCATCGCCCCTACATTTTCTCTCCTGAGCATCGTGATGAAATGGCTACTCCTTGGTAAAACAAAAGAAGGTGATTATCCTTTATGGGGAGCCTATTATTTCCGCTATTGGCTGATCAAATCCATCCAGCGTTTAGTGCCCCTTCAATTTATGAATGGCACACCGCTTTACCCATTTTATCTAAGGTTGATGGGTATGAAAATGGCCCCGGATTCCCAAATCAGCTCCATTACCGTTGGCATGGAAGATTTGCTGGAAATAGGAAGCGATGTCAGCATCAGTTCCGGAGTAGTACTCAACAATGTAATTGTAGAAAACGGGCTCTTGAAACTGAGAAAGATTAGAATTGCAGACCATGCTTATATCGGCAGTGGAGCTGTTATTTCCGGAGGCACCACCATAGACGAATGGGGCGAATTACAAGACCTGAGTCACCTACAAGCAGGTCAGCATATCCGGGAAGGAGAAGTCTGGAAAGGCAGTCCGGCAGAACCAGTAGACAAAAAACGTCCGGAAGAACTTCCTCAACCTTTGATCGTTTCTGGTTTCAAAAGAAAGTGTTTCGGCCTGCTTTATACCATCTTACTGATCCTTTTTCCTATCGTAATTTTACTGCCTTTACTACCGGTAATCGAAATGTTAAACTACCTGGATACACAAGCTCCGGATTACAACTTTAATTACTTCATTCATATCCCCCTGCTTACGGTGGTCTATCTGGTGATTTATGCGCTGGAAACCATCTTGTTATCCCGGTTATTGTTATACAAAATGAAACCCGGCACCTACCCTGTCTATGGATGGATTTATGTAAGAAAATGGTTGTCAGATCAATTGATTTCTACCTCTTTAATTGTGTTGCATCCGATGTATGCAACCGTTTATATCTCTTCCTTTTTCAGGATGCTTGGCGCCAAAATCGGTAAAAATACAGAGATTTCTACGGCTAGTAATGTGACCCATACCTTATTGGAGATTGGCGACGAGTCCTTTATTGCCGACGCGGTTACCCTCGGTGAAGAAGATATCCGCGGACAACAGTTAATCCTGGATAATACCAAAGTTGGCAGCAGAAGTTTTGTAGGCAACAGCGCCCTGATTCCTCAGGGTTATGAGCTGGGAGACGATATGTTGATTGGCGTACTTTCGACCCCGCCAACAGCAGATCAACTCCAGGAGTCAGCTGCTAAAGACTGGTTTGGATCACCGGCTATTGCCCTACCAAAAAGACAGAACAGTGGGGATTACCCACCTGAATTAACCACAAACCCAACCTGGGGCAGAAAAACTGCCCGTTATATTATTGAAGGAATAAGAATTATACTACCAGAAACAGTCATCATCTGCTGTAGCGTCTTGTTTATTGCGTATTGCCACGATTTAGTGAAGGACAGAACATTATGGCAAATCTTAAAAGAGGCACCAAAAGTTCCCTTTTATTACCTGTTCTATATGGGCGGCCCGGCTTTACTAGTCACACTGGTCCTAAAATGGCTTTCCATTGGTAAATTTAAAGCAGAACAGCACCCAATGTGGACACATAAAGTATGGAGAAGTGAGGCAAACACAACTACTTATGAAGCACTGGCCGTACCTTTTTTACTGGAATTCATGAAAGGCACTCCATTCTTACCCATAATGCTCAGCTTATTTGGTGTGAAATTCGGAAAAAGAGTCTGGTTAAACACCACAGATATCACAGAACACGACATGGTGAGCATCGGTGATGACACCGCTTTAAATGAAGATTGCGGCCCTCAAACCCATCTTTTCGAAGATCGCGTCATGAAAGTAGGTTCCGTAAAAATAGGTGCAAGATGTAGTATCGGCTCGAGATCTATCATTCTTTATGACAGCGAAATTGGGGATGATGTGAAACTCGAACCACTTTCTTTAGTGATGAAAGGTGAAAAACTAGCCAGCGGTACGGAATGGACCGGAAGTCCGATCAGGTTAAGCTAAAATCCCTCTTGCAGCTACCTCAGCGTAGCTGCAAGAGGATTATCTTAAGCATACAAAACGCTAATTAATGGTCTGCACTGACAACTTCCGTCAGCAGCTCATACATTTCGTCGGGATTGAAAGGTTTTGACAGCACGTATTTGATACCCATATCCCATAATCGCGTCCTCACTTCCTCCAGTATATCCGCAGTAAAAATGATCACCTTAATCTTCGGATACAAAACCTGTACCCTTCGGGCCAACTCATATCCATCTATTTCAGGCATGTGTAAGTCGATCAAAATGACATCAATTTCTTTTTCTTCTAAAATTTCCAAAGCCCTGATCCCATTACCCGCCTGCTCTGCATTAAGTCCAAAACAGCTCAACTGACGTTTTGCAACCAATAAGTTTACAGGATTATCATCCACAACCAACAACCTTAATTCGGGTAACACACGAATTGGCGTAGCCTCCCTGACGGCATGGAGTCTGTTTTCTGAAGTAGCCAGGATTTTAAAATCAATTTCGAACTCGAAAGTGGTACCTCGGTCTACTGTGCTCTTTAACACAATTTCGCTTTTAAACAGGTCTACCAGACCTTTAGTGATACTTAAACCCAGCCCTGTTCCTTGTTGCTGGCGATGACTCGCTTGTTGTACCTGATGAAATTTATCAAAAACAAGGTTATGCAGGTGTTCAGGAATCCCGATCCCGGTATCCTCCACTTTAAAAGATAGCCTCACCATTTCTGCTGTCCGCGCTATTGTGCTTAAATGAATCGTAACATGACCACTCTCTGTGAACTTAATGGCGTTTCCAATCAAGTTGTTCAGGATTCTACCCAGGCGCAGGTCATCTACATTCACCAATTCAGGGACATGCTCATCATGAAAAAACCGAAGTGCTAAACCTTTCGCTTTCGCCAGGGATGAAAACTGCTTTTGAATGTTGCCAATAAAAGTGACTAATCGAATCTCATGCTCCATAAGCACCATTTTCTTATTCTCGATCTTCTCCAGATCTAAAATATCATTCACTAAATTCAAGAGGTGATTGGAAGAAAAATTCAGGTGATCAATATATTCCCTAATGTGAGGATCAGTATAAGTCCCTTGATGGAGTAAGTTACAAATCCCTATTATTCCATTTAGTGGCGTGCGGATTTCGTGGCTCAGAATGGACAGAATCTCTGTCCTTTTTCTTGCTATTTGCTCCGCCAGATTTTTTGCCGCAATCAATTCCAGGGTCTGATGATGCAACTGGTCGCTCATCAGCTTTTTTGCAGTAATATCCTCGATCACACAGATCATCCTGATCTCCTCCCCTGGAGCTACCGGGTCAATCTTTTGAAATTTGGCACTATACCAGGCTTTTTTCTCCGGATTAAAGTCCGGATAAATACATTCCTGACGTTCATCAGTTAACAGCAACTTTTCTATACACTCCATGAAGACATTTGCAAAAGTCCCCAGTACTTCTACCATGGTTTTCTCTATAAAGAATTCCGGAGGCATAAATAGTTTGGTCGCATCTCTCACCCAAACCTTTTTAATCACTGCATTTTCGTCCAGTTCGATAATAATATCGTCCAATGAGGCAATTAGAGATTGTAGATGAGCCGTTTTCTGATGTTGTCTGCCAATTTCTGCAATTGCATTTAAATGGAGTAACATCCCATTCAAAACAGGCAAAGCTGGTTTTAAGGTCTGATAAGCTGTCAAGCTATAGGAGGAGGAATCCCTGGCCAGATACAATATATTGTCTTTTCCTATATCATCAGAAAGCGGACAGATCAGCACTTGATGTCCATTAATACTTTTCAGTTCATAAGAAACAGCGGTCGCCTGATCATCGGTTAATAAAAAATCAGCACTGATCATGAAGTTCGGAAGGCCGGGATTTACTGCAATAAAAAGCTTACTATCCCTATTAAATATTCCCGCAGCCTGACTTTCAGTGACCAGACATAGTTCCAGGAGCAATGCTTCTATTACTTTTATTTTAGCATCACCGCCATAATAAGCCTGTTGTAATTCAAATAATTTATTCAGAAAAGCCACATCAGGCTGCTGTAAATCAGGATCAAAAAACTTTGATAAGGATTCCATAGGCTATACGTTACGATTGGAGGTTAATTCAATTTACATAAATAACCCACAATCAGGCCCTGTTCCTACATATATTTTAGATAACTGGAGAAATCGGTTATTAAATTCGCAAAAAATTACGTTGTATGCAGAGCATTGGAATTAAGGAAAAAGTCTTGCCTGATACCACTCGCCCTGTTCTTTTGTACTATTAAAATTAGAGATGGAAACCCCGAGTAACCTGACGGATCCGCCATCCAAACCAGCAGTATCCAACAACGTACTGGCTACTTCTACCATCATTTCCAGTTCCGTATATGGGGCTGGGAATGACCTGCTTCGGGTGATCTGTCTAAAATCACTAAACTTAATCTTAATGGTTAGCGTTCTGCCAAACAACTGGTACAGGCTCATCCGTTTAAATACGATTTCGGAAAGGCGTGCCAATTCCAGGTTCATCTGTTCCAGCTCAGTAAGGTCATAAGAAAAAGTATCCTCGGCACCGATGGATTTGGTTTCCTGATTTGGATCTACTTTGCGGTGGTCAATTCCGCGAACAATCTTATAAAAGAAGTGACCACTCTTTCCAAAAAGGTAGACCAATTCCGCTTCGGTCAGCTTTTTTAGATCAGCACCTTTATGCAAACCACGGATTTTCATCTTTTCTGCGGTAACCTTTCCCACACCATGAAACTTCTCTACGGGTAGTGCAGCGATAAAACGCTCTACTTTGGAAGGGCCAATAAAAGTTAAGCCATCCGGCTTGTTCATATTAGAAGCCACTTTTGCGACAAATTTATTGATAGATACCCCCGCAGAGGCGGTTAGATTCAGTTCGGCCTTTATCGCGGCTTTAATTTCTTTGGCGATATCAATGGCTGAACCAATTCCTAGTTTATCTTCGGTCACGTCCAGGTAGGCTTCATCTAAAGACAAAGGTTCGATCAGGTCGGTATATCTGCTAAATATTTCACGGATTTGTTTGGAGATCTCTTTATAAACAGCAAATCTGGGATAAAGAAAGATCAGATGGGGACATAAACGCTGAGCTTTTTTGGAGGACATCGCAGAATGCACACCGAACCTTCTCGCTTCATAATTTGCTGTGGCTACCACACCACCTCTTCCATCAGGAGACCCGCCTACAGCGACCGCCTTACCTTCCAGCGTAGGATCGTCCCTTTGCTCTACCGAAGCATAGAAGGAATCCATATCAATGTGAATGATCTTACGTTGTAGTGGTTGTTCTGGAGGACTCATAGGGCTGAAGCCCTAAAATTAAAAAATAAAAACCTCAATAGCTATAAATGAGAAAGGCCCGCATTAAGCGGGCCTTTCTCCTGACATTCAAAGTAGATTACTTCGTGTTTTTCTTATCAGTTACTTCAGTACGGATGTCCTGAGCAAGACCTTTTAAATCTTGCATTGCTTTACGTACTCTTGTACCAGCTGCACCGTTACCTGAATTATAAAATTTGTCTGCATCAGCTTCAACGCTTGCAATAAGTTCTTTAAGTTTCGAGAATTTTTCCATGTTTTTCTTTCGTTTAAGATTTTAAATATATGATATAACGCTTTAAAGTTAATAATTATTGGATTTCCACCAAATGAATATTTAAGTAAATGACTCTTTTTTTCAATAAAAAAGCCCTTTTCTTCATAAAAGCCTCAGAATAGGCTATTTCGTTTAAATAAATCAGCTCAAAATTTAAACAAAACGCGATTACTAATCTTGCCAAAACCGCCTGTTTTTCAATTATTCGAGGTATTCCCTGATCAATTGTGATCTCGGGTTATTGCGCAAAGTCTTCAAAGCTTTGTCTTTTAGCTGCCGGATTCTTTCCTTACTCAGGTCAAAAATATAGACCATATCGTCTAGTGTGGTCTCGGCATAATCGTCCAGACCATAATAAAGTGATAGGATTTTCTGCTCTCTTTCCGGCAATTTCAGAAGACATCTTTTTAAATCCTCCGTTAAGGATTCTTTCATGAGCTCTTCGTCTACCGCATCTATATTTTTGGATGGAATCTTGTCTAATAAACAGTAACCGGTTTCTTCATTCATTGGTTTATCCAAAGAAATTGCCAACGGAGCATTTGACTGATAATCTGAAATCCGCTCTGCTTTTAAGCCGATCTCTTCTGCAATTTCTTCTATAGTAGGCATACGTTCCAATTTCTGCTCTAAACGCATGCTGGCCTTATTTATAGCGCTATTTCCAACGATTTGGTTTCCAGGCAACCGAACCATCCTTTGCTGGTCTGAGATCGCAGATAAAATCGCCTGCCGGATCCACCATACGGCAAAAGATATAAACTTAAAGCCCTTGGTATGGTCATATCTTTTAGCGGCCTTAATCAAACCGATATTACCTTCACTAATCAAGTCTGAAAGCCTCAGCCCCTTATCCTGATATTTCTTGGAAACAGAAATCACAAAACGAAGATTTGCATTCACTAACTTTTCCAGGGCTACCTCATCCCCTTCTGCGATACGCATAGCCAACTGGATTTCCTCCTCAGCTTTTAACAGCTCGAATTTCCCCAACTCATTTAAATACTTCTCCAGGGAATCCCTCTTTCTGTTTGTGATACTTTGTGATATCTTTAAAGCTCTCATAAAATGGATCAATAGTTAACTTAATAATTGATTTTACACCAACTTGCGAGTCAAACCTGAATAAATTCAGATCCCCTAAACCCCTTAGATAGCTTACATTTTTAAGAGCGCAATCCATCCCAAACCACCTTCGCAAATAAAGTTTAAAGAGACCAGTCTTCCAACAAAAACCAACACCTTCAGCAACAAAAATATAAAAATATAATACACTAAGCATTAAATATGAAAATATTTATATCAGTTAAAACACTCAAAAACACCACATAAAAGCCATTTTTGATTAAGATTTATAAAATACATATACACTAAGTAAAATAACTGCCAAACATTAAAATTATTTGAAAAACAAAAAAGGCCCGCTTATAGCGGGCCCTAAATAATTGATATTTTACAAAAATATTAGCTCAGTTTAACGATGCCTCCCGTCCGGACAGATTCATCACAGGCAAAAGCCACTCTTAAACTATTCAGTGCATCCTGAGTGGGTATGCTCAGGTCGAGATCTTCTTGAATAGCGCGAAGAAAGTGGCGTTGTTCTCTTTTACACAATTCCAGATGATCCGGTTCATCATTCAGGTCAATCCATTCATCAGCACGGGAAAACTTTCCTTCCTGATCCAGGTCTGCATAATGAACTTTAATAGACTCAGTTTTGGTATGCGCCTCCACTGAATCCGACTTCCCTGCTGCCGAAGCTTCCTTTGCCAGGATAGAGACTGCACCTTTTGGCCCAATCACATCCTTCACAAAAAACGCGGTTTCACTAATCATCGGGCCCCATCCTGATTCATACCAGCCTACAGAACCATCCTCAAAACGAATCTGTAACTGCCCGTAATTATAATTATCCTCAGGAATATCATTGGTTAACCTGGCGCCCATTGCACTCACCTGAACCGGCCTGGAACGTGTCATCTGGCACATTACATCGATATAATGAACCCCACAGTCCACAATCGGACTCAGGCTTTTCATTAAATTCTGATGCACTTTCCATTTTGCACCCTGACTCTGTTGATTCAGGTTCATCCGCATCACCAATGGTTTTCCCATTTCCTGAGACAGCTCGATAAAACGTGTCCAGGAAGGATGGTAGCGTAAAATATAACCCACCAGCAATTTCTTCCCGTATTTAACAGCGGCATCTGCAACACGTTGCGCCCCTGCCAGAGAATCCGCCAGTGGCTTTTCTATAAACACATGACAGCCTTGTTCCATCGCCTTTATGGCAAAAGATTCGTGGGTATCCGGATAAGTTGAAATACAAACGGCATCGGGTGCCGTTGCCAGCAAAGCCTCTTCAAAATCACTGAACAATGGATAACCGCCGCCCAGTTTTTCATTCAAAACTACCTTACTCTCCCCTGTAGATACGATTCCACAGATTTCAAAACCTTCCAATTGCTGGTAAGCCAGGGCATGAGAAGTCCCCATATTACCACAGCCGACTACCAAAACTTTAATCTTCTTCATCTTTATAAAAATTATCCTCCCAAACTCCAACCCTGACGGTATTCTCTGCGCACAAACTGATTCACATCATCAAAGTTTGTAACCCTTAGATTTTCCTTATCCCAAAGCAGTTTAATATCACGCCCCGGATAGTCAAAACCGTTACCACTTTGTCTTGCTTTTTGAATATCGGTTCCTCTGATCGCCAGATTGGCAATCAATAAAGTCTCGGTCAGCGGACCGGCTATTTCAAAAGGAGAACTTAGCTTTTTCTTGCCATAACCGGCGATACAAGCTTCTGCCCAAT
Organism: Pedobacter gandavensis; assembly: GCF_032677645.1. Classification (GTDB taxonomy): domain Bacteria; phylum Bacteroidota; class Bacteroidia; order Sphingobacteriales; family Sphingobacteriaceae; genus Pedobacter; species Pedobacter gandavensis_A. The sequence goes on from NZ_JAVTSB010000010.1 coordinate 157,461, forward strand.
CCCAGTAATGACCGTCTACCCCTCCGATAACCCGTTCTACACCTGGTTTAATCTTCACTTCTTCGTTGCGCGACAAAGGCAATAACCTTGGGTTTGCACCATACACATCGCACATCATCTTCCCTTTAGTTCCTTCAAACAAGACCCCATTTGCCCCGAAAGATTCATTAGGGCCCAATTCCGCTGGTCTTCCAGGCTTGATACCGCCATCCATCCAGTGGATCTGCACATCATCCTTTGTCTTTTTAGTCTTCTTAAAAGTCATGATGACATGGCTCGAAGGCGGACAACTATCAGGGAAATAACCCCTTTTAAATTCATCCACATAAATACTTCCAACACTACATTGTACATCAATCGGGGTATCCAATCCCAGAATGCGGAAAGGCGGTTCTACCAAATGGCAGCCCATATCACCAATCGCACCGGTTCCGTAATCCCACCAGCCGCGCCAGTTAAAAGGTACCAGTTTATCTACAAAAGGTTTATAAGGTGCCGAACCTAACCAAAGATCCCAGTCCAGCTCTTTAGGAATTGCACCGTTTATCGAAGGCCAGGTAATCCCTTGTGGCCATGAAGGCCGATCCGTCCAGCAATATACCCGTTCTACTTTTCCAATCACACCGGCATCTACCCAATCCTGCAATTGTCTAACCCCATCTCCCGAAGATCCCTGATTTCCCATTTGGGTAACCACCTGGTATTTATTGGCTGCTTCGGTCAGTTTTCTTGCTTCAAAAATATCATGCGAAAGCGGTTTTTCTACATAAACATGTTTACCGAGCTGCATCGCGGCCATGGCAATCATCGCATGATTATGATCCGGTGTAGAAACCACAACCCCATCGATATGCTTGCCTTCCTTTTCCAGCATCACCCTGTAATCTTTATAATACTTTGCAGCAGGGAAGTTTTTTACCGAATTGGCGGCTCTACGATCATCCACATCGCAGAGGAAAGCGATATCTGCTTTCCCCCCTTTATAGATGTTACTTAAATTACTTTGACCTTTGCCGCCAACTCCCACACCAGCGACGATTAAACGGTCGCTGGGTGCTAAAAATCCTTTACCGCCCAACACATGTCTGGGCACAATCATAAACCCGGCAGCCGCCAGCGCTGTCGTTTTAATAAAGTTTCTTCTCGAACTATTTTCTGCTGAATGCTTAATTTCTTCAGTCATATTTTATACTATAAAATTCAATTTCACCATTTACCTACGCTTATTTTGAAACGCTCAGGTCTTTAATTCTGATATTCTTAAAACGCACAACCGATCCGTGACCAAGGAAACCTACACGACCTTTATCGCGCTGTAAACCCGGGTGACTTTGTCCATCTACCGTACCTTTTTTACGAGCTTCCGTGATGTCGCCATCCAGAATTACATTCCCATTCAACACCACTTTGATCTTTGGCCCTTTAACGGTAACCTCCTGATAATTCCACTCGCCCAATGGCTTTAAAGAACCTCTTTTCGCTGCCTGAACGCCATAAATAGAACCATGGTACTGGTACACATGAAGGTCTTTATAGATATCAGCATCATTGTCCAGAATTTGCAATTCCATACCTTCATAAGCCGCATCACCAGTTAATGGTGCGCGAATACCCAATCCGTTATTTGCGCCCGGAGTCAATTGAAACTCAAAACGGAATACAAAATCACTGTAATCATCTTTACTGAAAAGATTGCCACCAGAGCCTTTGCCCGGTTTAGGATTGATCTCCATATTACCATTTGCAACGGTATAAGCACTGGTATTTCCAGTCCACTCATGCATATTAGTCCCATCAAACAACACTTTATAGCCTTCTTTTTTCTCGGCAGCACTCAGCTGAAAAGGAACAGGACGCTCCAGTTCTTTGATCGCGATATCTCTATAGGCCACTCTGGAACCATGCGCCTGCAATTCAATCTGCTCTTCTGCAAAAATCGGAAGTTTGCGATCCCAGTAGTTTTCAAGGATCACATCGTCAGTAACCAATACACCATTCAGATATACGGTTACGCGATCACCTTTCATGATGATATGGAAATTATTCCATTCTCCTAATTTGTTATCTACCACTTTTAAAGGCTTGCTTTCGTTCACCTGGTTGTTATACAAACCACCTGAGCCCACCTGTGCACCAACATCTACTCTGGAAGTATCCCACATTTGTACCTGTGGGCTGCCACGTAAATAGATCCCTGCATCTCCTTTTTTATTGCCATCATCATAGATTTTCCAATCTACCAGCATCTCAAAATCACCGTATTTCTTTAAGGTAGCCAGGTTATCTCCGTTTCCGGTAAATAATAAAGCGCCTTTATTGTCAATCACCCAGCTTTTTAAGGCTTCGGCATCTGCTTTTTCCTGTGCCGTAGCTAAGGTTTTAGCATCCATCTTCGCTCTTTTCAAAGGATCTGCAACCAGGCCTTTCCAACCCGTCAGGTCTTTTCCGTTAAACACGGATACAAAACCTAATCCGCCTTTCATTTCCGCAAGATATTTGCGAATCGCCTGTTTCTCATACTCACTATCCCCACCTTTAAGCACCTGAATGGTCTTATTTAACAAGTCTTTCAACTGCTGACCTTCATAAGACTTATCCGCTAAAGCAACCATCATTACGGCTCTTGCCGCAGCTTGCTGTAAGGCTGGATTGTCGATATACTTACCTGCAAAAACAACCGCGTTATAGGTTTTAGCATCCTGTAAGTCTGTTAAAATCTGTTGTTGTAATTGTTCCGTTTTAGCCACATCCATCGCATCACGCAATAGCAATAATCTTTGCGCTGCAGGCACCTGAGCCGAGCGTACCAGGCGTAAATATCCGCTGATCGCTTCCTGCTGAAATGCCGGATTGGTCGTTGTTCTTGCAATCGCGATTAAGCTTTCTAAAGAACCTGTATTTGTCCAGGAAGACAATGCCTCCAGTGCCAGTTTTTTTGTTTGCTCATCACCAGTTTCAAAAGCATTATTTACTGCTTTTAATGCCTGAGCGTCACCTAAACTTGCCAATACTTTGTAAAAGAACTTTTTCTTTTCAGGGCTGACATCTGCCATTTTCTGTAACACCGTAGCCGTCTCATTTTCTGTTGCTGTACCTTTTAAAGCCGCAATTAATGCCGACTGAATCATCACCGATTCTTCCTCAGAAATCTCATTACTATTCAATAAGGCAAACAATTCCGGAAGATCAGCTTTAGTAGCCACCTGAGTTAAAGCTGCAAATGCCGCTTTTCTTACTGCCGGATTTTTGCTCTTCTGCAAAGCATAAATGCTACTGATTTGTTCATGAGCAGCACGTGCTGCAAGCACATCAATTAAAGCCACCTGTACATTAGGCTTCATTTTAGGAAGCGCAAGGGCGATTTTCTCTGTTAATCCATCACCTTTCATTCTCAACAACACATCAGCTACTTTTTTCACTGTAGCGTCATCGCCTTTAGCCATTGTTTTGAACAAGTCGTCCAATACATTGACACCACCAATATTCGCGGCAGCTTCAATAGCGGCAAATCTTAAACCTTCATCTTTATGGTTGATTAATTTCAACACTGCCGGTAAGGCCTCTGTCGCTTTTCCATCGCCTAGCATGGTCACCATTTCCGCCTGTACATCAGGTTTTACCTGAGTCATTTGTTTTAACCACAACGCCGTAGTTGCCGGAGATAAATAAGGCATCGCAAATTTCAATGCGGCAGCTCTGTAAGCAATCGAGGGATCTTTTACTGCGGCCAGAAGAACTGAAATATCTTGTCCTTTACTTTCATCTGAAAGGATTTTTAAAGCACCAGTACGAACGGATACTAAGTCCGGAGCAGTCGCTTTCTCTAACAATTGAAGGGCAATTTTATGTGCTAATGCAGCATTACCATCTGATAAAAGATTTGCACCATAATCCAGATAAGCAGGTACTGCATTTGTGTTTTCATAGTTGAAATTGCTTTTTGATGCTGCCGAAGCCATTAACGCTTCCGAAGAAGGATCCGCAATTTTCGACAAAGCATAAAGGCTCATTTTAGTTAAGTTCTGATCAGAACCCGCAGCCAAGGCCGCAATTGGCTCTGCAGCTTCTTTAACACGGCTATCCCCTAAACCTTCTACAACCGACAAACGGCTTTTTCCTGAGCTTGAAGCCAAAGCATTCAATAAGGCTTTTTTTGCTGCTGGTGTATTGATTTTCACCAATACCCGAACTGCCGGATCAGAAACCTGTACATCCTTTAAGGAAGCAACCAGATAAGGAATCGCATCATCCTGCGCTATCCCATCCAGCTGACTCATGATAAAGGCTTTATTTTGCGAGTCATTTGCTTTTTGCAAGCCTTTACCAAGCGCAGCAACGCTCATTTTTCTCCAGTTTTCTTTTCCTGTCTTTGTAGAGGCAGAAGTAAAACCGCCAATTGCATATTCAATTAAAGCATTATTACCTTTTCCTGCCGGAGAAAGCATACCAATTAGCTCCAGGTAACCGTTTTCACCGAGTGCTGCAATATCATTGGCATTAGTGGCCGCCTGGGCCGCGTCTTTTGCCGGCATCTGCGCCAGCAAATCAGCGATACGAGTGGTCTGCGTACGCTGGTCTTTTTTATCCTGTGCGATTACCGTTCCCTGGAAGGCAAGGCTAACCAAAAGGATAAAGAATATCTTTTTCATCGTTATATCTGTAAAATTGAGAATTGATTAGATTTTTTGGGTTTAAATGGTGTAAGGAGCGCGCATAACTGGATTGATCAATCTGTTTGCACCTTCATCGTCAATAAACTCCTGTTTTACCGGATCAAACTTTAACGAACGACCTAAGCGTAATGCTGCCAGTCCGATGTTGATGATATTGCAGGAACGATGTCCGTTTTCCTCATTTAAAGCGAACTGAGTTCTGGTTTTTACCGAGTTAACGAAATCAATCATTTGTGGTTCCGGATCAGGGAATGCAGCTAGTTTACGCTCTAAATCCGGAATATCCGATTTAAATCCAGCATAAAGCTTGCCTTTAGGGCCTTCGATATAAGCTGCTTTTTCATCTTTTCCTTCTCCATCGAGTATAATCTGACAACCGTCGGCATAGGTATAAGTAATTCTGCGCCAAATACCCACGGCATCCGTATGTTGTTGCGGGGCATCAATTTCTACAGAAACAGGGTTTGTATCATCCTTACCCAGGAAATATTGAATCGGATCCAGGTAATGCTGACCCATATCACTCAAACCACCACCATCATAATCCCAATATCCTCTGAAAGTCTGGTGTACACGATGCGTGCTGTATGGTTTAAATGGTGCCGGACCTAACCAGGCGTCATAATCCAGTTCTTGTGGCACCGGTTCAACAGGTAAATTGTCTTTACCCACCCAGTAGAATTTCCAGTCGAAACCAGTATGCTTACTTACCGTTACCTTTAACGGCCAACCCAACATACCGCTATCTACTAATTTCTTGATCGGTTTTACCGTAGTACCCATCCCATAGAAATTATCTTTGAAACGGAACCAGGTATTCAAACGGAACATACGGCCATGTTTTTGAACAGCCTCCATCACACGTTTACCTTCTCCGATAGTATGTGTCATCGGTTTTTCGCACCAGATATCTTTTCCGGCATTTGCAGCGTCAATAGACATAATCCCATGCCAATGCGGTGGCGTAGCAATGTGTACAATATCTACTTCCGGTAATTTGATCAATTCGCGGTAGTCACTAAAAGTTTTAACCCCTTTATCCAACATTGGTTTTGCGATATCCAGATGTCTGGTATCTACATCACAAATGGCCACTACCTGTGTACCATCATATCCAAAATGGCCTCTTCCCATGCCGCCAACACCGATTACGGCTTTAGTTAACCGGTCACTAGGTGCAATAAATCCGGTGCCGCCAAGTACATACCTGGGGACAATGCTGAAAACAGCTGCACCCACCGCAGCCTTTTTAATAAAATCTCTTCTTGAGTTTGGTTGATTTGGTTTCATATATGGTTTGTGTATTAATGTATTTAATCAATAATCAAACGCCATGTAAACCGATCCGAAACGACACATGGAGGTACTCATCTTAAAAAGAAGGACTTCCTACAGGAACAGTTTACACTTGGTTTATCGCTTTAGTGGTCAGCAAAAGTGATTCATTCTCAAATTTATTATTATTATTGAGAAAATCGGTGTGATTGTAACACTAACTTAATACAATTGGTCAAAAATTGAGGAATGATAAGAATAATAACTTAAATTTGAGGATAGACCAATTATTGACATGGCATTTATCGACTATTATAAGATTCTGGGCGTTGACAAAAAGGCTTCACAGGATGATATCAAAAAAGCATACAGGAAACTGGCCAGGAAATATCACCCGGATTTGAACCCTAACGACAAGGAAGCGAACAAGAAATTCCAAGAGATCAATGAAGCAAATGAAGCGCTGAGTGATCCTGAAAAGCGAAAAAAATACGATGAGTATGGAGAACACTGGAAAAATTCCGATCAGTTTGAGCAATCCAGACACAACCAGGGTGATCCCTTTGCCCGCAGCAGGTCAAGAGGACAAGGTTCAGCCGACTTTGGCGGTGGTGATTTCTCTGACTTCTTTGAATCCATGTTTGGCGGTGGCGGAAGATCATCAGGAAGAAGCAGCATGAAATATAAAGGACAGGATTTTAATGCCAGTTTTAGTATTTCACTCAGAGATGCTTATACCACGCATAAACAAACGCTGACCATCAATGATAAAAAAATCAGGATTACGATACCTGCTGGTATCGCTGATGAACAAATCATTAAATTAAAAGGTCTTGGTGGAGAAGGTGTAAACGGTGGCCCTGCCGGTGATTTATACCTTACCGTTAATGTTCAGGAAGATCCGATTTTCAAAAGACTACATAATGATCTATATCTGCAACAGGATATTGATTTATACACCGCTATTTTAGGCGGAGAAGTGATGGTGGAAACACTGGACGGAAAGGTAAAACTTAAAATCCCTGCAGGAACACAAAACGGCACTAAAGTGAGGTTGAAAAATAAAGGCTTTCCATTGTATAAAAAAGATGGAGAATTCGGCAACCTTTTCATTACCTACAATGTTAAGCTTCCTGAAAACCTAACAGAGAAGCAAATAGAACTGTTTAAAGAACTACAAAACCTGAGTTAACCACTACAGCTATGGAAACAGAATTCATTACCATCACTGAATATTGTATCAACTACCATATAGATCCATCTTTTATGGTCTCACTCGAAGAATCGGACATTGTCCGGTTCCCCGTAGTTGAAAAAGAAAAATGTATCCATACCGATCAGCTCGCAGAACTGGACAAATACATCCATTTGCATTACGACCTTCAAATCAATATTGAAGGAATTGATGCGATCCGCCACTTGCTGCAACGCGTACAGGAAATGCGGGAAGAGATTAAAGAATTACAAAACGAACTCCAGCTACATAAATAATTGCTCAATTGGAAAATAAACATTATTTTCACCCTATGAGTTTATCGTTTTCCCTTACAGAATCATTACCTGTTATACAACAGTATTATCCGTATGAACTGGAAGATGCCTATACACCTACCTACAATATCAGCATCTATATGCCCGGGTTGGTAATCACTGCTGATGAACCTCATGTGATCAAAAAAATGCACTTTTCTATGGTTCCTTTTTTCTTTAAGGACCGAAAATCTACCATGTGCACCGTAAGGCATACGCAGATCTTATCCAAACCGCTTTTTAGAAAGCTAATGATAACCCATAAACGCTGTCTGGTACTGGCAGACGGCTTTTACCTCTGGAAAAGATTTGACGCAGAAAAATATCCTTTCCGATTCACCTTAAAAGACCGCGAGGTTTTTTCTATGGCTGGAATCTGGTCTGCCTGGATAGATCCGGACACTAAAGAAAGATATGAATCCTTCTGCATCGTTACCATACCGGGGCAAGAACTCACCAACAGCATCTATAAATCTATGCCGGTCATCTTAACACCGGAAACAGAAAAGGAATGGCTGAGTAAAACCATTGAAGAAGCGGAAGTCCCCGAACTCTGCAATACCTACCCTCCAGAACTGATGACCCGGTTCCAGGTCACCAAAGACATTGCAGATCGGAGCCTGAACGACCCCAGTCTGATTAAGCCGATCAACAATTACCTGCCTCTCTAAATCCGGGCTTCTTGTTTTTCTTATCCTTGCTGTAAAAGCCAGATAAATCTGGCGTAACTTTACCGGCAAATGAAGCCTTACCTCCAAAAACCCTTTATCCAGCTCTTCGACTTTTCTAAAAAGATCAATTATAAAACCGAAATCCTTGCCGGGCTAACCGTAGCCATGACCATGATGCCGGAATCCTTGTCCTTTGCTATTCTGGCAGGCTTTCCTCCATTAACAGGTTTATATGCAGCCTTCATTATGGGCTTGGTTACTGCCATATTTGGTGGCAGACCAGGTTTAATTTCCGGTGGAGCAGGTGCTACCGTGATTGTATTGATCGCCTTAATGAAAACTCATGGATTGGATTACGTTTTTGCAGCAGTAGTACTCGCTGGTGTTTTTCAAATCAGCATTGGCCTGTTCAAACTAGGGAAATTTGTACGCCTCGTACCCCAACCGGTTATGTTTGGCTTTGTAAACGGACTAGCCATTATCATATTTATGGCACAACTGGAGCAATTTAAAACGGTCGTTAACGGAGAAACAGTCTGGCTTACCGGCCCTGCATTGTACCTGATGGCAGGCCTCGTAGCTTTAACCATTGCCATTGTTTTGATCTTACCTAAATTCACGAAGGCTATCCCTCCTGCCCTGGCAGCTATTATTGTGGTCTTTCTGTTGGTTTTAGGATTCAATATAGACACCAAAACCGTCGGAGATATCGCAGCAATAAGTGGTGGATTTCCTCCTTTCCATATCCCTCAGGTACCATTTAACCTGGAAACCCTGCAAATCATACTGCCTTATGCACTGATCATGGGCGCAGTAGGATTAACAGAAGGATTACTGACCTTAAATCTGGTGGATGAAATCACCGAAAGTAAAGGCAACAGCAACCGCGAATGTATCGCACAAGGCAGTGCAAATATGCTCAACGGCTTTTTCTTCGGTATGGGCGGCTGCCCGATGATCGCGCAAACTTTAGTGAACCTTTCCGCAGGGGCAAGAGCCAGACTATCTGGAATTGTAGCTGCCGTTACAATATTGATCATTATTCTTTTTGCTGCTCCGCTGATAGAAAAAGTACCCATGGCCGCCTTAACGGGTGTCATGATTATGGTCGCCATAGGCACATTTGAATGGATGAGCTTTAAAGTGATCAATAAAATGCCTGGGAAAGATATTTTTGTAGGGATTCTGGTTGCAGGGATCACCGTATGGCTGCATAATCTCGCACTGGCCGTACTCATCGGCGTAATCGTTTCCGCATTAATGTTCGCCTGGGAAAGTGCCAAAAGAATCCGCGCAAAGAAATACATTGATGAAAATGGCGCAAAACATTACGAAATCTATGGGCCCCTATTCTTTGGTTCCAGCCATAATTTCATGGAGAAATTTGAACCTGCGACAGATCCGGCTGTCGTAATTATTGATTTTAAAGACAGTAGGATTGCCGATATGTCTGGCATAGACACCCTCAACAAACTAACCGATCGCTATCGAAAAGCAGGGAAAATCGTCCACCTAATCCATTTAAGTGAAGATTGCCGGAAGCTGTTAAAAGATGCGGAAGCCATCATTGAGGTCAATATCCTCGAAGACCCTACTTATCTGGTCGCCACTGAAAAGGAAGCAACTATTTAATTCAGCTAAAAGTCATAACACAGCTTTTTAACCGAAAAGATTTGGAACTCATCTCTATCTATCGTATTATTGCAATTTATTAATTAACACCTGCTATGGGACTTACTAAATCAGAAATATTTACCGATGAACAAAACCAATTGTCTCAACTATTGAAGGCAATGGCTCATCCGGCAAGAATCGCCATCCTGCAAAGGATTCTGGCTTCCAATACCTGCATCTGTGGAGATCTGGTAGAAGAGCTTGGTTTGGCACAAGCCACCATTTCACAACATTTAAAAGAATTAAAAAACGCGGGACTAATCCAGGGAACGATTGAAGGCGTTAGCGTATGCTACTGCATCAATCCTACAACATGGAAAATGCTGGAAAACAAATTGGGAGCATTCTTAGGTTCCTACAAAGGTGAAATCCCCTGCTGTTAAAAAAAATTGTTTATATCAATCGTAAAATTGCAATATCATGAATACAACAACACTTATGACCTGGGAAAGCTTTAAAACAAAGCTTCAGGAAAATCCGGAATTAACACTACAATTCCAATATGCCGCTGATAAATTGGTAGATGCTTCTTACCACATCACGGAAATCAAACAGGCACCAATCGTATCCGTTGATTGTGGTGGTGTGATGAACTCCTGGACGGAAATCATCGTACAACTTTGGGAGCCTTCCGAAAAAGACAGCGAAAGAGCTATGCAGGTAAAAAAGGCTTTATCAATTGTAGAATTGGTAGAGAAATCATTGCCTTTAAACCCAATTGGCATCGTTAAGATAGAATTTGGAAACTCAGAATTTGACACCCGTCAAATGTATCCTGGAGAAATCAGCATTGCTGGCGAAGACCTGATTGTAAACCTGATTCCTGATGCCACACAATGTAAAGCCATCAATCGTGGAGGCAGCTGTGGTACTGATGATAAAGGTGAAGAATGCTGTAGCCCAACACCTGTCGCAGAAAAACCGAAAATTCAATTAATCAATCTTGCTGCTGAAGGCGAGGTATGTACACCAGGATCAGGCTGCTGCTAAACCTATGAAGAAAATACTCGTGCTCTGCACCGGCAATAGTTGTCGCAGTCAGATTGCAGAAGGTTATTTAAGACTTTTCGCAGAGAATAAAGCACTGATTTATAGTGCAGGTATAGAAACCCATGGTGTAAATCCAAGGGCCATTGAAACGATGAAGGCGGATGGAATGGATATTTCTACCCATACCTCCAACCACATCGAGGAATATATGGCCCTTGATTTTGATTTCGTCATCACAGTATGCGACAACGCGAAAGAGAGTTGTCCGTTTTTCCCAACTAATGCCCTTAAGTTTCATTACAATTTCCCGGATCCTGCAAAGGCTACAGGAACTGAAGCAGCAATCAAAGCACAGTTTGCGGAAGTCCGCGACCTGATCAAAAGTTACTGCCATAATTTTATCCAGGAAAACCTGAACTAAGAACAAAACTGCGCGAACAAAATGTCTGCAAACCACTGTACCCCTGTAGCGGAGCGAAAAAAGCTCAGCTTTTTAGACCGCTACCTTACCTTATGGATCTTCCTGGCCATGGCCATCGGGATTAGCATCGGTTATTTCATACCTGCTTCTGCCGGAATGATCAATTCTTTTTCCAGCGGAACAACCAACATCCCACTGGCCATTGGTCTGATCCTGATGATGTATCCGCCACTGGCTAAAGTGAAGTATGAAAACATGGGTGCAGTATTTAAAGACACCAAAGTACTTGGCACCTCATTGGTCCTCAACTGGATCATTGGCCCCATACTAATGTTCCTTTTGGCCATCACTTTTCTCCGGGATTACCCGGAATACATGATCGGATTGATCCTGATTGGATTGGCCAGGTGTATCGCCATGGTGGTGGTCTGGAATGAACTGGCCGAAGGAAACCGGGAGTATGCTGCCGGTTTAATCGCCCTGAACAGCATATTTCAGGTCTTATTGTACAGTGTTTATGCTTATGTTTTCATCACGGTACTCCCTCCCTTATTCGGATTAAAAGGACTGGAAGTTTCCATAACTATCGGACAGATTGCAGAAAGTGTAGCCATTTATTTAGGAATTCCTTTCGCACTGGGTATCCTCAGCAGATATAGCCTCATCAAATTAAAAGGCGAAGCCTGGTTTCAGGATAAATTTGTGCCTTTAATTTCTCCGGTTACCCTGATCGCGCTGCTATTTACCATTGTGATTATGTTTAGCCTGAAAGGGGAACTGATTGTTCAGATTCCATTAGATGTGGTTCGTATTGCCATTCCACTAGCCATTTATTTTGCATTGATGTTTGTCTTGAGCTTCTTCGCCGGCAAGTATTTCGGTGCTGACTACTCAAAAAGCGCTGCGATTGCCTTTACTGCAACCGGAAACAATTTTGAGCTGGCCATCGCAGTGGCAATAGGTGTATTTGGCATCAACTCCGGACAAGCCTTCGCAGGTGTAATCGGACCATTGGTAGAAGTCCCGGCCCTGATTGCCCTGGTCAATGTTTCCTTCTGGTTTAGAAGAAAATATTTTAGCGGGAATAACTAACCACCTGACTATGTTTAGTAAACAAGGGAAATATGATTACATCGCTAATAAAACCTCAAAAAACCCCTCCTTTTAGGAATAGATATCTCCCTAAAGTAAAAAAACTTCAAAAAGATCACCAGTATTTTAAAAAAATCTATAAGTTTGTGGGGTGAGGTATTTAGCTTATATATTTACGATTGTCATCATGGCCCTTTCTGTATGGCCATGCTGCGACGATGAAGCTGAAATCAGTACCGAACAAACGCATATCAGCGAAGTACAACAGATCCCTTGTGATCAGGACCCGGGCCCACATACCTGTTCTCCTTTCTTCCATTGCAGTACTTGCCAGGCTTTTGCAATCGCCAGCCCGGGCAATTTCATCAATCCCTCCGTATTTTCTAAAAAAGAAGTCAGCTACCCTGAGCTTCCTGCTGCTCCACTTATTGTCTTTGCCGGCGATATCTGGCAACCGCCTCAGTTAGGATAATCCACACCATTTCATCAACGATGATGAATCCATGTATTGATTATTTTTAGCAACAAGACAAAACCTTATGTTTGATAAGATTATTTTATTCTCTATAAAGAATAAACTGGCCATTGGTTTAATGACACTTGCCCTGGTCATCTGGGGTATTTACTCCCTAACCAGATTACCCATTGATGCCGTACCCGACATCACGAACAACCAGGTACAAATCATGACTCAGGCGCCAAGTTTAGGCGCACAGGAAGTAGAGCAGTTTATCACCGCTCCTATCGAACTGGCCATGGCCAATATCCCTCAGGTCATCGAAAAACGTTCCATCTCCAGATCCGGAATCTCGGTGATCACCATCGTTTTTGAAGACGATACTGATATTTACTGGGCACGCCAGCAAGTGAGTGCCCAACTGAAAGAAGCAGAAGCCAATATCCCAAAAGGACTGGCAGAACCTAGACTAGCCCCGATTACCACCGGTTTAGGCGAAATTTACCAGTATGTACTCCATACCAAAAAAGGCTATGAAAAGAAATATAACGCTACCGACCTCCGCACTTTACAAGACTGGGTGGTTAGAACACAGCTTGCCGGCACCAAAGGTGTAGCCGAAGTAAGTGGCTGGGGTGGCTATGTAAAACAATACGAAATCGCCCTCGATAACGACAAACTAAACTCCCTCAATATTACCATTGCTGACATCTATAAAGCTTTAGAAAACAACAATGAAAATACCGGAGGTTCCTATATCGAACAACAAAGTAATTCTTATACCATTCGTGGCGTCGGACAGGTAAAAAGCCTGTCGGATATTGAAAAGATTGTCGTAAAAAACATGGGTGGTGTACCAATACTCATCCGCGATGTTGCTACTGTACAATTTGGCTCTGCCACCAGATATGGTGCCGTAACCCGCGACGGAGAAGGCGAAGTGGTAGCCGGTATCACGCTGATGCTGAAAGGTGAAAACTTCAATGAGGTCATCAAAAACGTAAAAGAACGCATTGCACAAATTCAGAAATCCCTTCCGGAAGGAGTGGTCATTGAACCTTTCATTGACCGTACAGAATTGGTAGGCAGATCCATCAGTACCGTTCAGAAAAACCTGATTGAAGGTGCGCTGATCGTGATTTTCGTACTGCTTTTGTTATTAGGAAACTGGAGAGCCGGCTTAATTGTGGCTTCTGTGATCCCACTATCCATGCTCTTTGCATTTGCAATGATGCGCCTTTTTGGCGTCTCCGGAAACCTGATGAGCCTTGGCGCCATAGATTTCGGACTAATTGTGGATGGGGCGGTGATTATTGTAGAAGCCATCATCTTCCGCTTAACCACCAGAAATCAAGGAAAGGATAACCTGCCACTTACCGACCAGCAAATGGATGAAGAAGTATATACTGCTTCTTCAAAAATCAGAAATAGCGCTGCTTTCGGTGAAATCATTATCCTGATCGTATACCTTCCCCTGTTAACATTGGTTGGTATTGAAGGTAAAATGTTTAAACCAATGGCGCAGACCGTAGTTTTCGCCATTGTAGGTGCTTTTATTTTATCCATGACTTACGTCCCAATGATGGCGGCTTTAGTCTTAAGTAAAAACACAACGCATAAACGCAACATCTCTGACAAAATCATGGATGCCATGTTAAGCGTCTATCAGCCAGCCCTGAAAGCAGTCTTAAAATTCAAGAAACTCACCGTAGCCGCAGCCGTTCTGATGTTTGCCATCACGCTCTGGGTATTCAATAGTATGGGTGGCGAATTTCTGCCGCAATTAGAAGAAGGCGATCTTGCTGTAGAAATCTCGATGTCGCAGGGAACTTCCCTAAGCCAGGTCGTAGAAACTTTTGGCAAGGCCGAGAAGATACTAAAAGATAAGTTTCCTGAGGTTAAACAAGTGGTTACCCGTATCGGTAGTGCCGAAATCCCTACAGACCCGATGCCAGTAGAACGTGGCGATATGATGGTAGCCATGATGCCTAAAGAAGAATGGACCTCCGCAAAAACTAAAGAAGAAATGTCGGAGAAGATGGAAGAAGCATTGTCCATCCTACCCGGTGTCAACATAGAAATCACACAGCCGATGCAAATGCGTTTCAATGAGCTGATGACTGGTGTCAGACAAGATGTAGCCATAAAAATCTACGGAGAAGATCTGGACATATTAACACAACAAGCCAATAAAATCGCCAAATTGATTGCGCCTGTTCAAGGGGTAAACGAGCCTTTTGTAGAACAGGTAACTGGTCTTCCGCAGGTGGTGGTAGAATACGACCGTGATAAAATCGCTCAATACGGACTGAGCATTTCTGAGGTCAACACGCTTTTAAGAACCGCTTTTGCCGGTAATACCGCAGGAGTGATTTTTGAAGGAGAGAAAAGGTTTGAAATGGTTGTTCGTCTGCAAAGAGACTTACGTGAGAACATTTCGAGCATTGAAAACCTTTACATCCCTTTACCTTCAGGTAATAAAGTACCCCTAAATCAGGTGGCTAGTGTGACCTTAAAAAATGCGCCGGCGCAAATCTCCAGAGAAGATGGAAAACGTAGAATCTACGTTGGGTTTAACGTAAAAGGCAGAGATGTGGAACGCACTGTAGCAGAAATTCAAAGCATCCTCGATAAGAAACTAAAACTCCCTTCCGGATATTACCTGACTTATGGCGGACAGTTTGAAAACTTAACGAAAGCAAAAGACAGGTTGTCCATTGCTGTTCCTATCGCCTTAATCCTGATTATGGGCTTGCTATATATGACCTTTAAGTCCTTTAGTCAGACCCTGCTAATCTTTACGGCCATCCCTCTTTCTGCAATCGGAGGTGTTTTCGCCTTGATTCTTAGAGACATGCCTTTCAGTATTTCTGCCGGAGTAGGTTTTATCGCATTATTTGGTGTAGCTGTACTCAATGGAATTGTATTGATCGGTTATTTCAATCAATTGAAAGAAGAAGGCATGACCGATATCTACCAGCGTGTAATGGAAGGTACAAAAGTGAGGTTACGCCCGGTCATCATGACTGCCGCTGTGGCTTCCCTGGGCTTCCTGCCAATGGCACTTTCTGGTAGTGCAGGTGCCGAAGTACAAAAACCTTTGGCCACAGTGGTGATTGGTGGCTTACTTTCCGCTACCCTCCTTACCCTGTTTGTACTCCCTTGTTTATACTTATTATTTTCCCGCAAGAAGGAAAAAACCGATAAATTAAATCCCAATCACATGGTAAAAAGCTTGTTTATTATCGGACTAATTGGTTTAACCAGTTTTAGCAGTGTCAATACTGCTAAAGCACAAAGCAAAGCACTCAGCTTAGACAGCATGATTGCGATGGCGGTTAACAATAACCTAAAGCTGAAATCCGCCAAACTGGGCATTGATCAGTCGAAAGCCTTACAAAAATCCGGCTTTGACCCTGCAAAAACAGAGTTTTCTGTTACGCAGGATCCTACCAGTGGTGGTGGTAACGACAATTCAGTCAATGTAACCCAGACTTTCTCCTGGCCAGGTCTGTATAAAAACCAGAATAAGGTCTTACAGATGGAAACCGGTTTAACGGAAAAAGCATTCAACTATTCCCGTGCAGAGATTGTCCGCGATACGAAAACCGCTTATTTCAATTATCTGTACTATACACAGACTTTAAAAGTCTTGAATTTCCAGGATAGCATCTATCGCAGCTTCATTAAAAAAGCAGAAGTAAGACATAAATCCGGTGAAACTTCTAACCTGGAACTCATGACCGCCAGAAACAAATATCAGGAAGTACAGGCTTTAAAAAATGCCGCAGCGGCGGAATTGAAAATCCAGGAACTGAGCATTCAGCAATTGCTGAACATCAGAAACCCAATCGTTCTGGCTTCAACAGATTTGCCCTTGTTAACTGCGGTTAAACTGGATTCAGCTTCCAGAAGCTTAAATCCAATGCTCAGTTATCAGGAACAACAGGTGGCAATTGCCAATGCGAAAATCGCCTTGCAGAAGTCTAAAGCCATGCCTGATTTCACCCTTGGTTATAGTCAGCAGATGGTGATCAAATCATTTAACCCCGCAAACATAGACCGGAGTTATACGCCAGGCACCCGAATTGCAGGTATGCAGGTTGGTATTGCTGTGCCGCTATTTAATGGTGCTGGTCGCGCAAAAGTGAAGGCAGAGAAAATTGCCGTACAAATCGCGGAGAACGATTACCAGAATACAGCCCGTGAGTTCGAAATCCAATACGAGCAAATATTTCAGGAATACCTGAAAAACAAACAGATTCTGGATTACTATACGAGTGTGGGTCTAAAACAATCAAAAGAACAATTGCGTATTGCACAGGTATCTTTTGATCTTGGAGAGATTGGTTACATGGAATATGTGCAAAACATTTCCCTGGCCATTCAAAGCCAGATCACTTACCTCGAAACATTAAATCAGTTAAACCAGACCAGCATTCAATTGGCATTTATCAAAGGAGAATAATCAGATGAACTTATATAAAAACAACTTAACACTTAGCCTGGCCTGCGCATTATTGCTAAGTACTTCCCTGATCGCCTGCAATGGCAGTAAAGAGAAACCGGCAGAAAAAGAAGCAACCGAAGTACATGAAGAAGAGGCAGAACATAGCGATGAAATTGAGCTGACCGAACAACAAATGAAAGCGGTAGGCATTGAAATCGGGACTATTCAGGAGAAAAACCTCACCGCGGTAGTGAAAGCCAGTGGTCAGTTGGCCGTACCACCACAAAATGAGGCTAAAGTAAACTTACTTTCCGGTGGGATCATTCGTAAAATCAATGTACTCGAAGGACAAAGGGTAAAAAAAGGACAAGCCCTGGCAGTAGTAGAAAATCAGGAAATGATTAAGCTACAACAAGACTACTTATCTGCAAAAAACGGCTTCTCTTTTGTCGATGCCGAATATAAACGCCAGCAGCAACTGAAAGCCGCAGACGCCGGAACAGGCAGATCTTTCCAGCTGGCAGAAGCAAATTATCATACCGAGCTTTCCAAAATCAAAGCATTGGAACGTCAGTTACAACAACAGGGAATCTCCCCTAAAAACGTTTCCGCAGGAAATATCACGGCTCAAACCACAGTAACGGCCCCTATTTCCGGAACTATCGGAACCATCCAGGTCACTACCGGTGCTTTTGTACAACCGGGGACTTCGCTAATGGACATCGTAGACAACTCAAAAATTCATGCCGACTTACTCGTATATGAGAAAGACCTTTTCAAAGTACAGATTGGTCAGAAAGTGAGTTTCAGATTAACCAATCAGGATAATCAGCAAATTGAAGGGGTATTGATCGGGATCAACAAATCATTTGAAGATGATACCAAAGGCGTAATTGTTCATGCCGTGATCACTAAACCATTACCCAACCTGATTCCAGGTATGTATGTGACCGGATTAATCAGTGTAGGCACAGAAAAATCGCCGGCAGTACCAATTGATGCAGTCGTAAAGGCCGAAGGAAAAGAATATATTTTCATCGTGGAAGAGGAAGCGAAAACTGATGAACATGAAAAAACGGAAGCACCAAAAAGCACCGGAGCAGCTGAAAAAGAAACGCCAAAAGGAGCAGAAAAACATGAACACGGTACGCATTTCAAAAAGGTAGAAGTGGTGACCGGAGTTTCAGAACTGGGATACATCAGTATTACCCCACTGGAAAAACTCCCTGCAAACACCAAGTTAGTGGTTAAAGGAGCATTTTATCTGCAATCTAAATCTACAGCTCCTACGGCTCACTCCCATTAAAAACCGGTATTTTTACAACCATAATTTGAGATTCAGCAAATCTTTACAGACTTGCTGAACTCCTAAAGATCTTCAAATGACGAAAGACATCGAACAACGGCTAAACCGTAAAAACATCAAACCCACTGCCATGCGATTGCTGGTATTGGATTTTTTGATGCAACAAAATGCGGCCATTAGTCTGAATGATCTGGAGAAAGGTATGGGTCCGTCCGACAGGATCACCTTATACCGTACCCTGAAAACTTTTGAAGAGAAAGGCCTGGTTCACCACATTGATGATGGAACAGGTACTACAAAATATGCTTTGTGCATGGAGGAATGCGATGGTGACCATCATCAGGACCTCCATGTACATTTCTATTGCAACAGCTGCAAGGAAACCTTCTGTTTGCCAAACACTAAAATCCCGCAAATGACACTTCCTGAAAAGTTCCGTTCAGAAGAAATGAATCTGGTGATCAAAGGAATCTGTGATCGTTGCAATCCGGATTAACCCCGCTGCAAAGCACTGGTAACCCGCGAAGGCTATCCCATACTAACTTTGCAATAGTATTGCATCATTTTTGCTGGTAAGTTTGTATATTAATTATAAACAAGACGCCAGAATCTATGAAACTCAAAGACTGCTGTAGTACAGAAGAAAACGATAAAACCGCTATAAAATACCAGAATCAACATCCTAAAAACGGCCATGCCAATCATTGCCATGCCGGTCATCAACATGAAGGACACACGCACAGTGCTGAGGAAAGCCATGACGATGACGACGGGCATAACCACGGTTCCGGAGAACCGGAATCCTGGACCAGTCACTGGCCGCTATTGACCTCCCTCGCTGTGGTCATCATCATGCTGACACTCGAATATGGCTTTGGCATTACCTTTAACACACTTATTCAGCTGATCATATTTATTCCTGCCTACCTCCTGGCTGGTTATAATGTCTTAGAACTCGCTTTCAGAAAAGCCCTGAGATTTGATTTCTTCAACGAATTTTTCCTGATGAGTGTCGCCACAATTGGTGCTTTTGCCATCGGTTCCTACAGTGAAGGTGTAGCCGTTATGGTCTTCTATTCTATCGGAGAATGGTTCCAGGACAGTGCCGTAAATAAAGCCAAAAGAAGTATTAAAGCCTTATTAGATATCAGACCCGACAGTGTCGATGTCATCCGTGAAGGAAAAGTGATCACAATTGCCCCGGCAGAAGTAGCACTGGAAGAAATCATTCAGGTGAAACCCGGAGAAAAAGTGGCCCTGGATGGCATTCTATATTCTGAAAAAGCAATATTCAATACCGCTGCCCTGACCGGAGAAAGTAAACCAGATTCCAAAAACAATGGTGATCAGGTATTTGCCGGAATGATCAATTTAAATCAGCTGGCACAAGTACAGGTGAAATCACTGTTCAAGGATAGTAAACTCAGCAAAATTCTGGAAATGGTACAAGATGCGACCGCCAGAAAGTCACAGACCCAGCTTTTCATATCCAGATTTGCCAAAGTATATACCCCAATTGTTTTCCTGCTGGCCGTACTGCTGATTGCCCTTCCTTACTTCTTTGTAGCAGATTACAATTTCCAGGACTGGTTTTACCGTGGACTCGTATTCCTGGTGATCAGTTGTCCATGTGCCCTGGTGGTCTCTATTCCACTCGGTTATTTCGGAGGAATCGGACTCGCATCCAAAAACGGAATCCTGTTTAAAGGATCAAACTTCCTCGATATCATGACTAAAATTGATACCGTCGTGATGGACAAAACCGGAACCCTGACCAAAGGTGTTTTCCAGGTGCAGAAAGTCAGTACCGAAGCTGACATTGATGAAAAAGAATTCATACAATTACTCGCAGCTATTGAAAGTAAATCGACGCATCCGATTGCCACAGCAATCGCTGAATACGCCGGAACTACGCCAGACCAGGATAAGATCAACCACGTAGAAGAAATTGCAGGACACGG
Organism: Pedobacter gandavensis; assembly: GCF_032677645.1. Taxonomy (GTDB): domain Bacteria; phylum Bacteroidota; class Bacteroidia; order Sphingobacteriales; family Sphingobacteriaceae; genus Pedobacter; species Pedobacter gandavensis_A. The sequence goes on from NZ_JAVTSB010000010.1 coordinate 177,961, forward strand.
CTTAAAAGGGCTGGTTGATGGCAAGGAAATCCTTGCAGGCAACGCAAAGCTGCTTAAAAAGTTTAATATTCCCTATCCTGCGGATATAGATGCCATCGTAGATTCCGTAGTGGTGGTGGCCATAGCTCAGAAATATGCCGGCTATGTCACCATTGCCGATGAAGTCAAAGAAGACGCAAAACAAGCCATTGCCGACCTCCATGCTTTAAACATTAAAACCGTCATGCTGAGTGGTGATAAACAAAGCGTGGTAAATAAAGTAGCTGCATTTTTGGGCATCGACCAGGCCTTCGGCGACCTGCTTCCTGAAAACAAAGTGACTAAAGTAGAAAACCTTAAAGCCGATGGAAGAACCCTGGCCTTTGTAGGCGATGGGGTAAACGATGCACCGGTAGTTGCTCTGGCAGATGCCGGAATTGCGATGGGTGGATTAGGTAGCGATGCCACCATTGAAACCGCCGATATCGTGATTCAAAATGATCAGCCTTCCAAAATAGTATCGGCCATAAAAATTGGTAAGCTCACCAGAAATATCGTGTGGCAAAACATCATCCTCGCCATGAGTGTCAAAGCAATTGTACTCATTCTTGGCGCTGGTGGAGTAGCCAACCTTTGGGAAGCGGTGATTGCCGATGTAGGGGTAGCCTTACTGGCGATCTTAAATGCCGTGCGCATTCAAAGAATGAAAGTATAATTGCCAGGCTTCTTGATTACCCTGCCAATTTAAACGATCAAATTTCAGAATATTATCGCGCTATTGCATGGTCACAAATCAAACCGGACCATCAAATGAAGCACAAATTTACCCTGACTGTGCTGGCCCTCCTGGCCAGCACAGTTCTTTTATCTTTTATCAACAACCAGGACCCCAATAGTACCGCTACCTGGAAGTCGAAATTCCTCAACATTCATAAAGACGGAACCATCAGCTACCACCCCGACGAACAAGGAAATACCATCCCCGATTTCAGTCTGGTAGGTTATCACCATGGCCTAACGCCAATCCCAACTCTAAACACACTCAAAACCCTACACCCCATAAAAGGCGATGCCAGAGCCATGATCCAACAGGCAATTGATGAAGTTGCCGCCTTACCCGCTGATAAAAACGGCCATAGAGGAACCATTCTGCTAAAAAAAGGCGATTACCCGATTGCCGGAAGCCTACTCATCAAATCCGACGGCATTGTACTTAAAGGCGAAGGAAACACAGCCAAAGGCACAAGACTCATCGCTACCGGCAAAGGTTCCCGCTCCCTCCTCGTAATTAAAGGCAGCGGCCAGGTCACAGAAATCCCGAAAACCAGGGTAAATATCAGCGACACTTATGTGCCTACCGGCGCAAAATCTTTTAACGTAACCGATGCCAAATCCTTCAAAACCGGAGATAAAATCATCCTTTTCAGACCGGGCAGTACCAACTGGATCAAGGAAATACAAATGGATCAGATCATTGCCAGACAAGGCACCAAACAATGGACAGCGGAAGATTACAACCTGAGCTATGAAAGAGAAATCACCCAAATCAAAGGAAATACTGTTTTCATCGACAATCCGGTGGTGATGGCCATAGACCAGAAATACAGCACCGGTGCCATTTTTAAATACAGCTACAAAGGCCGTTTACAGGAAGTTGGCGTAGAAAACATACTTTTTGAATCTGAATATGCGAATGATACCGACGAAGATCATGGCAATATTGCCATCGATTTTGATGATATTGAAAACGGCTGGGTAAGTAACATCACCGCGCGATTTTTTATTTATGCCGCGGTTAGTCTCAATACCGGTGCAAAAAACATTACAGTAAAAGACTCCAAATGTCTGGATGCAAAATCGATCATTACAGGTGGCAGAAGATATTCTTTTAACAACAACGGACAACAGAACCTATTCATGAACCTCGAAACCACCGAAGGCCGTCACGATTACGTAACCGGGGCTAAAACTGCCGGACCTAACGTATTTTACAACTGCACATCCAGAAATACACATGCAGATATCGGTCCACACCACCGTTGGGCAACAGGAACGCTATATGACAACATCGATACTGATGGACAAATCAACGTACAGGATCGTGGAAACTGGGGTAGCGGACACGGCTGGTCGGGTGTAACTCAGGTTTTATGGAACTGCACTGTAGAATCGGCAGCTGTCCAAAACCCATGGGCATCTGGTAAAAACTACGCCATTGGCCTTAAAGGCAAGAAGGTATCGGGCCGCCTGCCGGGAAAACCGGATGGAGAATGGGAAGGTCAGAATCAGATAGACCTGCAACCAAGTTCTTTATTCATTGCACAATGCAAAGCCGCCGGAATTAATATCCGGTAGCTTTCAGTATAAAATCTACAATGGGTTGCGGATTGGGAAGACTATGCGGATGATGTTTGCCTTGCGGCTTATGAATCAAATGAATATCCCCGCCCGCAGCCTTAATTTTCTCTGCAAAAGGAAGGCTGTTTTCTGCCATCGGCACCACCTCATCTATATCTCCACAAACGTGTAACATCGGATATTTACCTTTCACAATGGCTGCAATCTGATCTATCGGACTCCCTTTAAAATCAGGCGCTTCCGCATCATTGGCATAGCCATAATCTTTCAGGACAGTTGCCCAATCGCCTTTACTTCCCGGGCCTTTACCCTTTCCTCCAGGCCAGCTTTTTAAATCCAGCACCGGATTATCGGCATAAACACAAGCCACTTTATCCGGATTAGCCGCAGCCCAATTGTAAACATACACTCCGCCCCTGCTCATTCCTTCCATCACCGCCTTCTTTGCAAAACCCAACTTTTGCAGGGAGCTGTAAAAATCATTCCAGATCCCAACAGCTTCGGCATTGCCATACAACTCGGCTACATCGCAATACACCACATGGAAACCACGTTCCAGCATCGCGATATCCGTTTGTGCCTCATGGCCATAAAACCTCGCCCGCCATACCCAGGGCATCCCTTTGGCCACCTGCTTCGGACTCACAATCTTCGCGTCCCGACCTTTAAAAGAAAAGTTCAGTTGCTCATAACCATAAAAAGAACTCCGTTTCACTGGCGTTTTAATCTTCCTGGAAAGGTCTTTTCCGGGTTTTGTTTTCTGAAGGATAAAAGACTTTAAACGTTCCGCAATAAAGGTATCACCTGCTGCATTTGGGTGGACTTTATCCGCCAGCAAAGCCTCTTTATCCGCAAATAAGGAATAGAGATCCAGCAATTCCAACTGCTCCTCATAAGCGATCTTTTGTACCATAGGCATCAGGCTATCTTTCAGGTAAGCACCTGAAATCCCAAATTTCGTCTCCGAAAAAGCCTTCAATGGAAGTAATAAAACCACTTTGGGTTTAGTAGCAAGGCCCTGAAAACTATGAACCATATCTTTATAATCGGCAACAAAAGCCCCCATCTGCGCACGGTTGAGCTCCTTACTATCATTCGTCCCCAATTTGATAAAAACCAGATTCGGATTGCTCTTCAATACCTGTTGATATTCAGGCGTATTCCAATAAGGCTTGTTCCCTTTTTTAAGCATGGTTGCCCCGCTAACACCAAAATTCAGCACCTCATAACCCGACCCAAGCATGGCCTGTAACTGCGCCGGATAAGATTCTTTAGCGCGGTCTTTCAATCCCGAACCAAAGGTGATACTATTCCCAACACAAGCAATTCTTATTGCCGACTGTGCATAGCCCTCAAAACCAGTTAAAACCAACAGCCATATCAAGCAGCACTTAAATACTTTTCCCATGTAATTTCTATTTAGCTTTCGCCAGATCAACTCCTTTTAATCTCCATTGCAGTTGTGCCTCAAATAAGGAGACAGGAAGCACCGGTTTCCCTTGCGACTCATTTAGGCCGGCATGGGCAAAAGTTACTACTTTATCCGCAGTAAAGCCAACCAGAATTGGCAAAGCAATCGTATAGTTTCTTCTGCGCGAGCTATCCCAGAAATCATAATGCTGATCTTTAACTGATTTATGCTCAAAATTCCAGAGCACCAGCTCCTTACCATGATGTGGATATCCGGGTTCAGGCCCTCCTAAATTATAAAACACCCCACCTTTAATATCATCATAAAGCGTTGCATAAGGTTGTCCGGAATGGATATCAATGTTCTGATCTACGCCCAAAGTACAGTTGGTAATCACCGTTCCTACGGCACTATAACCGGTTCCGGCACCATGATGTTGCGCCCCGTTAAAGGAACAATTCTTCACCAAAACCCCATATCCGGCACGTGCATGAATCGAGGCATGGCCCTTTTTCCCTCTAAAATGAGTGTTTTCTATCGTCATCCGGTAGCCAGAGCGGATAAAAACCCCCTCATTCAGGTCATGAAACTCACAATTCCTGATCCAGCTGTCCTTTAAGTACTCCATTCCAACTGCCTCATACGCATAATCATGGATCTCATTCTTATGGTGTACAAACTCTTCCGGGTAATTTTTCCAGTTACTGGAGAATTTAAGGTCCTCAATTCCGCATTCTGAGATAGAATTATAGCTATCGATGTCCCAGGTTCCGCTCTTCACCAATTTGATATCCAGGTGAACAGGGTTCTTAAACAGCACCTGATTTCCTGCAATCTTTGCAATCGTGTGTATCTCATAAATCTGCATTCCTCCCTTATCGCCAAATAGCCTCGACCATTGTGGTTTTAAATCCAGGGGCGCAAAATACAGTCGCGTAAACTCCTCAGACCGATGTCGGATCACCACATCCTGCCCTACTTTCAATTTGGAAGCATCCTGAACATTTACCGCAAAAGTTTCCCTTCCGGCATCAGCCACGATAGTGGTTAGTTTCTTTCCGACCCCAGCTGCTGGCTGAAACAAAAACTGTCTTCCATGAATCCGCATATTTGCCTGGTATATTTCAGTCCCGCCGGCACCACTTCCTGAGCCTTTTAAAATGATCCCGCTTTTAGAAATCCTGATCTGCTTTTTAGCATCCCCATCCGGGGCGATCAGGTATTTTCCCGGCGCAAAGAAAACAATTCCTCCACCCGGATTTGCCTCCGCTGCATTAACAGCTTTCTGTATCGAAGCATCATCAAACAACTCGTCATTTGGAATCGCACCATAATCGGCTACGTTGAACACCTTTTTCCCGGTCAAAGCAGGCAGCTCCTTTTCCGACCAATGATACCCTGCATAAGAGAAATCAGGAAGAACCGGAGTTTTACCCTGCTGTTTTGACTTTACAAAATCCGACCAAAGTGGTGATACTTGTTGTGATTTCCCGGCGATTGCCAAAAATAGCAAGGGGAAAATAAGAATTGATTTCTTCATGAATCAGGAAATATTAAAAGCGGCTTGTACGAAGATACAGGCCGCGTTATTAAACAATAATATAAAGGATTACAATATCAGAAAAGAAGTAGTCAACTTAGCCCAGGAAGGGCCAATTTTACCGCTTTCCCAGAAGGGTTTAAATGCCCGCTGTCCAGGTTTTAAATACAAACCATTGGCCATCTTTTTAAGCGATTCGTTTTTCAATACAAAACCTTTTTCAGGAGTACCAGCGTAAGACTTACTCAATAGCTGGTTATCCTCAAAAAGAACAGAAACCTTGTCATCGTACCATTTTAATGGAGACTGATCAGAAACAATGATATTCTTTGCAAAAACCGTGTTTAAAGCAAGCAGGTATCGATCTGGATTATAGCCCGCAGCAATGGCAAAAGGCTCCTTACAATTTAGAATCAGGTTGTCCCTGATCACCGCATTTTTTACCTGCCAATGACTCGTTAATATCGGATTTGGCAATCCTGCCATGATAGAAATCGCCGCAGAAACGCTGGTTCCTGTTAAATCCTGAAAGTAATTATCATGCACAATATGATCTTCCCCAATGATCCGTACCCCACCGGTTTTAGGTTTCCCATTCCCAATAAAGAAGTTTCCGTAGACTTCTGCATGATTCCCATGCCTTAAAGTCAGCGTCGCCTTGCACTCATAGAACAAATTGTTTCTAATGATATTCCGGCAGGATTTGTTGGAAACAGCCTCTAACTCCCCGTCACAATGCTCAAAAACATTCTCTTCTACGATCGTAAAGGAATCATGAAAAGACCAGGTACTCGTTCCGATTCTAATCGTTTCTCCACCATTTCTACCCAACTCCGGACGTGGCCCAAAATAATTATGGTCAATCTGGTGGTAATTTGGCTTTTCAGAAAGCCAGACAATAAGCGTAACACCTTGATGGCGCTTGCCTTTAAAAAAACAATGGTCTACCCGGTTATGATTTCCTCTTAAAGAAAGCCAACGGTAATCTACCTTTTCATCCGGGGAGTTATAATCAACCACAGCAGTATTGGTTATCCTGCAAAAGGAAGACTGTTCAGAAAAACCGATCACATCACCTTCATTCAGAAAACCATTAACAAAAGATAAACCATCCACCAATAACCAAACACCATCAATAACCAGCGAAGAATTACCGGTCAGGAACGTTTTTCCAGGATTTACAGCCATTAAAACAATGGGAAGCGCTTTGCTCCCATTGCCTTTAAAAACAAGATGCTGATCTTTCCAGTCCCCTTCTGCCATCAACACCCGATCTCCGGGAGCCAATACCAAAGCTTCCAGTTCCTTTGCAGAACCAATACGATGATCTTTTGCCTGCCCGATAACAGCGATCCATAACAGAAAAACAGTGAAAAGTATCGTTCTCATTTGCTTAATCTAATGCACCGGTTTTCATTTCTTTTTTAGGCTGATCAGTCGTCTGATGATCCACAGTACCTTCAAATTCAACACGGATCACCGAAGCCACCGCATCGGGAGCCTCCGCAGGAACACGGATCAACAGGTCATCACCTTTTCTTTCCGTAGTCACTTTACCCTTCGCTAAAAGCGCCGCTGATTTTACTTTATTTTTAACACCAGGAACCACTAAAACCCCATCTTTAGGCCAGTTGAACACCGAAAAATAAAGTACCGTGCCGTTTTTAGTTTCTTTCTTTGTGCAACGACCCCAATCTAATGGCGCTAGAGGGCTGGCTTTTGTACCATAAATCGCTTCGCTGTTTACTTTCATCCATTTACCGATATCACTCAACCTTTGCACACTTTCCTCAGGAAAAGTACCATCAGGTTTAGGGCCCACATTCAGCAGGTAATTCCCTCCTTTAGAGCTGATATCAGCTAAGTTGCGGATCAGGGTTTCTGATGATTTCCATTTATGATCCGCAGTACGGAATCCCCAGGTACCATTCATGGTCATGCAGGTTTCCCAATCCATGCCATCCAGTTCTGCCTGATTAGGGATCTTTTGTTCCGGAGTTTTAGTATCACCAGGAAAATTCGGTCTTTTCAAACGATCATTAGTAATGATTTGTGGTTGTGATTTTAACGCATTCTGAAGCTTCAAAGCCGCCTCATCCGTCATATTTGTTGGGGTATCCCACCAAAGCACGGCGATATCTCCGTAATTGGTCATCAATTCTTTTACCTGTGGTACAGCGACCTCATCAATATACTGGTCGAAAGTTTTAGTCTGTTGCGCAGCATCCCAATGTCCTTTATTGGCCAGGGTATAGGCATCAATCTTTGTAGAATCCGGATTTGCCCATCCTTCTCTCATTTCTTTTCGTGCAGCTGATCCCCCTGGATTGTTCCAGTCCTGAGCCTGAGAATAGTAAAAACCTAATTTCAAACCTTGTTTCTTACAGGCTTCTGCTAAAGGTTTCAGCAAATCTTTACCGTAAGGAGTCGCATCAGTGATGTCCCACTTACTGGCTTTAGAGTTAAACAAAGCGAAACCATCATGGTGTTTAGCGGTAATAATCAGGTATTTCATACCCGCATCTTTCGCCATTTTCACCCAGGCCTCCGCATCGTATTTCGTTGGATTAAAGCTTTTTGCCATTTCCTGATACTCAGCAACAGGAATTTTAGAGCGGTTCATGATCCATTCTGCGCCACCGCGACGTTGTTCATGGCCTTGATACACCCCGGCAAATTGTGCATAGACCCCCCAGTGGATGAACATCCCAAATTTGGCTTCCCGCCACCAGGCCATCCGTTCGTCTTTAGTCAGCGCGCGTTGACCATGGGCCAACTGAATGAAAAAAGATAAGGCTATGATAAGTGATAATGATATTTTACGCATGCTCGTTTATTTTGGTTAGGTCTTCTAATGTACTGCATATTTGCCAAGTAGCACACTCTCCAATTGGCTGATCTTTCAGCAATATTACCAGCTATTATTTCAACTGATCAGCTCTTAATAAAGCTTCCAGGTAATAATAATCCGCATAAGAAAGTGGCACATCCACCTCAGAATTGGAAGGTTTAGAACCCGTACTACTGATCAGGATAAAACCTTTATTGGTCCCAACCGGCGCAGTATATTTATTGGCCATGCTGTTCATCATCACATTTGCCTTATCCAGATAAGTTTTCTTTTGATCACTATAAGCACTCAATTCATACAATGCCGAAGCGATGACCGCAGCGGCGGATACATCACGAGGCTCATCAGGAATATTTGGCGCATTATAATCCCAGTAAGGAACCAGATCTTTTGGCATATTCGGGTGATTCAGGATATAAGCAGCAACGTTTTCTGCCTGCTTTAAATAAGCAGGATCTTTGGTGAACCGGTAACACATCGTGTAACCGTAAAGCGCCCAACCCTGTCCTCTGGACCATGCTGATTCATGGCTATAGCCCTGATGGGTTTGTTTTTTCAACACCGCTCCCGTTTGAGGATCATAATCAATCACATGATAAGAGCTGTAGTCCGGGCGGAAATGGTTTTTCATGGTGGTATTCGCATGGCTCACCGCGATCTTATAAAAAGAAGAATCACCACTTAACTGCGTCGCCTCGAACAACAATTCCAGATTCATCATATTGTCGATGATCACTGGGTTTACCCATTTATCTCTGCTATGGTCCCAGGATAAAATCACCCCTGTTTTAGGGTTAAAGCGGGTGGCCAGTTTCTTTGCCGACTCTAAAACAACTTCTTTATAATGTTCATCTTTCGTAATGCGATACCCGGTTCCGATACTACAATACACCTTAAAGCCCATATCATGAGTGGTACCGTTCAACTTTTCCTTCTCAATGTCTGCAGAGAATTTCCGGGCTTCTTTCATCCAGGGTTGTTGCTGATTGTATTCGTACAAAAACCACAATACACCCGGAAAGAACCCACTGGTCCAGTCTCTGGAAGCCACCAATTTCAGCTTCCTGTTTTCAATGGTTCTTGGCGAAACCAAGGCCGGATTCCCCGATTTAACTTTCGCATCCTCCACCTCCTTCAACATAAATTCGGTTTGTTTAGCGGCCAGCTTAAAGGCCTTTTTAACGTTCGGTTTCTGAGCAATAATGCTGGTATGCAGCAAAGAAAGAGCTAGTACTGTAAAAAAGTATCTTTTCATTATTAAATAGGATAAGGGTAATTATATAGGTTATCGGTAATTATAATTTCAACAATTGAAGGATCTCAACAACATGATGATGCTAAGGAGCAACAGGTATCACCTGCACTTCCAGCAATTTCATCAGCTCAATGCCTTGCGCTTTTGCAGCAGTAAGTTTGAGCTGATATACCCCGGCAGGTAAATCTATGACTCCTATTTCCTGAGTCACCACACCGGTTTTCTGATTAAATGTTGGCATTTCCACATTCAAAGCATCCAACTCCAGCCGATAGGTGGCATGAGGATCTGCTCCCCCGAGGTATTTAACCAGGATCTGATATTTTGCAGGGGCCAGCGTTTTAAAATCCCAGGAAAAATATTGCCCTGTCGATTTTAACCCATCCACAAAATAGCGGTCGGTTTTTCCATCCCCAAAGCCAAATCCTTTTCCATGCAATTCCGCATCAAAAGACAACAACCGGTTTACGATATCCTTATCGGCTAGTAAACGCATAGAATCAACCTGCAAAGGGGCATTCAATTCCAAAACCAGGACTGCATCCGCCGCATCCGGACATTTCTTAGGTACCGAAATACTCAAATCTGCCGGCCCTAAACGCTTAACCAACAATTTCTTTTTGGCCGGGTCATTCAGCAGGTAGGCCTTTTTTACCTCCGTTTTTAAACCGCCCAGCAACAGTTTCCCGTCTTTTGGCCAGTCAAACACATGCAGGAATACCTTATTCCCTTTTTGTGTGGTCACTCCCCAGGCCGGAATCGGTAAAGTCGAGCGACCTGCTCCAAAAATGGAAGCTTTATTTTTATGCAGCCATGGGCCGATACTATCGAGAATCCGCTGATCTTTCTGATCAAAACTACCATCCCCTTTAGGGCCGATATTCATCAAAAGATTGCCCCCACGGGAACTTGCATTTGCCAGCAACCGGATAAAAAATCCAGCAGATTTATGACTGTTATCGTGTTTCGAATAGCCATAAGACTCATTGGTGGTTGGGATGGCTTCCCAATCTCCAGGTACCGTACGGAATTCTGCCGGACGATCGCCGGTATTTTGATAATCACCGAAATTCCCTGTAGCAGTTCTCGCCAAACGGCCATTTACCACAATATTCGGGTCCGTTTCACGAATCGCCTGAAGTATCTTCAGATTTTCAGAAAAGGGTAATTTATGAGGGGTATCAAACCATAAAATATCAGGGTGATACTTGTTGATCAATTCTTTAATTTGAGGAATTGCTTTCTCGTCTACATATTTTTGTGCTTTAGGCAACCAATCCGGATGGTTATCAAACCAGTTTGCTCCGCCAATCAATTGATCACCACCAGGGTTTTTATACTCCCAGTCGTTACCCGGCGCATTTGGATCCTCCCAATCGAAAGCATGAGAATAGTAGAAGCCGAACTTCATGCCATGTTTTTTAGCTGCTGCGGCCAACTCTGCCATCGGATCACGTTTAAAAGGTGTCTGATCCATCACATCAAAATCAGAGATTTTAGAATCAAACATCGCAAAACCATCATGATGCTTGGCAGTAATGATAAAGTAGTTCATCCCTGCCTTTTTCGCGTCTAAAATCCACTCTTCTGCATTAAACTTCAAAGGATTGAATTCAGCAGCAAGTCCGAGATAATCAGTCTTGCTGATCTTTTCCTTCCGCATCAAATGTTCGGCATAACCGTTTACGACCTTACCTTTCCATTCTCCTTCCGGAATAGAATACAAGCCCCAGTGTACGAACATGCCAAATTTAGCATCCCTCCACCATTGCATCCGCGCCTCATGATTTTTCATCGATGCCGTCCACCAGCCGTTTTTAGCTGCTGCAATTGCCCGTTCATCACGCGTTTTTGCCTGGTTAAACATCTCTTTATCTTCATCGCCAGCCACCTGGCTATAACTATAACCCGCAGAAAGCGATAAGGACAACAATAAAATAGCCGATTTACAATTCATCATTTATCATCTAAAAACAGGTTTACAATTTTACCGATCGATTTTACCTGATCAATTTAACCAAATCAGCGGATTTCTGACCGGCAAATTGCGGATCACTTCTTCCACTTTCGGATCATGCTCCAGTTTCTGCCAGGTTTTAAACCAGGTCTGCTCCTGAAAAGCATCTGCCGCAAATATTAAGAAAGGCTGTGCTACCGGCCAGTTGTCCCAATACATTACATCCGGTTTTAAAGGCCATTTACTTTTATCTTTTACAAAAGGGTAGAAATATTCCACTCCTTTTCTGATCGATTTCCCATCTGCCGTTTCAAAAGTCCAGAGGTTATCCTGAGGCGTAGAAAGAATCTGGCAAATGGTAGTCATGGCATCCAGGTTAAAAACTGAATATCCATAAGGTTTAGTCCGTGACATTTCCCTTGGGAAACTGCCATCTACCGCCATTTGATTCGGTAATAACACGGTTTTATAACGGTCGCTACAAAAACGCATCAACTCCTGATTTCCAGTCAGCTTCGCAAAAGACGCCACCTGCATCGTAAAACAAGTCCCATGATTATTCTCCGCATTCATCTCTTTTATACCATAAGGATGAGTCATCAGCCAGTTCAGGTATTCCGAAAACCAGTCCTTAACCCCTTTTAACACTTCTTTATCCAAAACAGCCGACATCACCAGGACGCCCTGCGCTACTTCCATCAACTGAATCGTATCGATGATCCCAATCCCACGACCAGTAAACCTGCCCTTAATCGCCTGTGCGAATTTCAGATCCGGATTCATCATCGTACCCTCATTGATAAACCAGGCTTTCAAATGAACCATGGCCTGTTTCGCATATTTCTCTTCTCCGGTTAAGCGATAAGCAGAAGCGAGTGCGCCAATAATTTCGCTAAAGCGGATCATGGCTAAACGATGCGCCACAAAATTTTCCGGATTGGTCATCCCATCCTTTTGTATATAAGGACTGTCAATATTTTTAGGATCCGGCCACCAGTAATCACCTTCGGAAAAGAAATCATGTAAACCACCGGCAGTTCTGGAAGAACTTTCTGCGGTTACCGTGATCGGTTTTTGTTGCATAGCCCATTTTGCCTGAGACAAAATCTGTTTCTTCAAAGTCAGTTCCGCCTGTTTCTTTATTTCATCAGCAAGATTCGTTTGCTCATTAACCTGATCAAAATCAGCAGCAGGTAGCGGATTCCCACTGACAAACCGGGGAAGGCCTGCCAATAGAAAAACAGCTGTACAAATCATTAGGGTCAATTTTTTCATCATATTTTTTTACTAGTCATCGCTTTAAAACTGATCTTATTCAAGGTGTTTGGTTTTCCTTTAGCAGCAGTGCTGATCGAAGCTTTCAATTTCCCATCTTTTCCGCGTTCCATGTTAATCTCCCTAAAGCTAAAATCTCCTTTTTCATAATTAAAAGTCTCGCCATCATCATCATAAAGCTGATACGTTCCTGGCTTACTTCCATAATACCTGATCTCCAGGTCTATCTTATCGGTAGGTTTTGGTGCATGTAATAAAGCCGGGCCCATCGGAATGATACCACCATCTTTAACATATACCGGAATCCGGTCTAAACCTGGTGTTACAGTAATCACCGTTCCATCCCCTACAAAATCACCGGTATAAAAATCAAACCATTTCCCTCGCGGAAGAATCACCGTACGTGTTGCTTTGCCGGCAAACATTGGAGCAACTAATAAATACTCGCCTGCCATATACTGGTCTTTTACTTCTTTAGTGACCGCTTCTACATAAGGATTATCTTCCAGATTGGTGCTTTTAAGTTCCTTCTCCGGGCCATAAGCAAACCCGGATTCCAGGTTCATCGCACGGAAAGGAGGAATCCCCTGAAAATGATACTTTGCAAACTCACTATACCAGTAAGGCATCATTTGCATCCGTAGCAAAGCCATTTCTTTCACCTGCTTTTCAACTTCCGGATAAGACCATGGTTTTGTACCGCTAGACCAGGCATTGATCATCGCCATTGGCGAGAACACCACCGATTGCATCCTGCGCAACCACTCTTCTCCTGTTTTAGAAGCCCTAACTTCCGGCGTCCATAAAACTCCCGCAAAACTGCTGTTGATTAAAGCCGTAATAAAGTCTTCATGGTTATAATAATCGTTGTAAATCACATAAGGGAAAGCCGTTCCACCACCATTAGAGCCACGCACCAGGCCATAAGTTCGCTGATTGCGCTCATGAAAAATAGCGGTACTGTAACGCTGCATCAGCAAACCGTAAGTCTGACGCATCTGCTCCGCACTTTTACCCGAAGGGAAAGTCGTCACATCTGGCCATAAGTAATGGTCATAACCATCCACCTCATCAAATTTATAGCCGCTTACCCCGATAGCTACCTGACTCTTTTTCAACTGTCCGAACAACAACTGCTGTGCCTGGGGCATGGTCAAATCAGGAATTGCACCCAGCCAAACGGTATGGTCTGCGGTAAAAGGCTTAATTTCTTTGTAAATCGGAGATTCCGGAGAAACATAAGGATTGGTCCATAAATTCAGCCTGATTCCCTTTTTAAGCATATCGCTCACAAAGCCGGCAGGATTTGGAAACCTGCTCTTATCCCATTCAAAAGAACAAGGATAAGCCTTACTTTGCCAACCCGGTTCTAAACCGATAAAGTCTAAAGGAAAACCTTTATCGGTAAATGTTTTCGCTTCATTCTCCACCTCATCCGCGGTAAACAAGGTTTTCACCCGTTGCGTAAAACCCAATCCCCAACGCGGAGGCAAAGGGCCACCGCCATTAAATAAATTATAACGGCTCACCGCATTTAGTGGCGTCGGACCGGCAAAAACATAAAACTCTACCCCTTCTGCCGGAACAAGAATCTCCACCGCATCAGAATAAGGACGCGAAGCCCAGCTTTTATCCGTATTCCGATCTTTAGCCGGAGGGGCATTTTCGCTGTCTCTACGAACCGCAGAACCTGCATAAACTTTCAGGTAACGGGCAGAATTGATGAAAACCCCGTAACCATCAGAAGACACATAAAAAGGGGTAGGCGCATGTGTACGGCCATTGTCTTTACCCCCAAAATGGTCTACATGCAATTCCAGAATTTTGCCCCGCTGATGGATCGTCTGGAAGTTTAACCCAAAGCCAAACAACTGCTCTGCCTTTTTCAGCGGAAAGCGCAAATACGTTTTCCCATCTTTTAACTGCGCAACCACTTCCTGTTGTACCATCGGGAAAGCAGAAGAACCTAACTTGTTTAAGCCTTCCAAATAAGGTTTAGCACCCGAAGCCGTTAATAAATTATAACTCTCAGGTTGACCAACTGTCCCTTTCCAAACCCCTGGAGCCACCAACTCCCAGGCAATATTTTGTGCATTTACGCAAAAACAACTCAGTAAAAATGCAATACAAACAACAATGCTTTTAAACATAAACCTAATTTATATCGTTACAATCTTATAAACCTTACCCTTTTCTGTCTTAAAATCTACCACATAACCCTGAGCAATATCCAGGTCTTTCAACACTACAGTAGAAACCTTTTTATAAGCTGGTACATACGGTTTTTGCATTAATAAATTATGATTCTCCCCGGTAGCCGAAGAAACACCTACCGCTACAATTTTCACCGGTTGCAAAGTCCGCAACCTGCAATTTCCACCGATCTCAGATTTGATGGTCGCCTCAGTCAGTTTTCCCTCTTTCCAGCTCATCCCGACTACAAAATTTCCTCTTGCTTTAATCCCCTGAATATTCCCCGAAGTCCAGGCATCCGGTAAAGCTGGCAATAAGCTGATCATCCCGTCCTGACTCTGCAACAACATCTCCGTAATTCCGGCAGTTGCACCAAAATTCCCGTCAATCTGAAAAGGAGGATGTGCATCAAAAAGGTTCGGATAGGTACCACCCCCACTCATCTGCGCTTTGGTTAAGGTCGGATCGATATAAGTAAAAGCATCTTCCAGAATTTTATAAGCATGATTGCCATCCTGTAACCTCGCCCACCAATTGATTTTCCAGGCCATAGACCAGCCGGTACTTACATCCCCTCTAAAAACCAGGGTTTGTTTGGCTGCACTGGCCAGCTCCGGAGTTTCAAAAACAGAAATCTGGTTGCCGGGAAACAAGCTGAACAAATGAGAAATATGACGGTGTTTATCCTGAGGATCATCCCAATCCTGAAACCATTCCTGCACCTGACCATACTGGCCAATGTGGAAAGGATATAACTTTTCGCGGGCATTAATCAATTCTTTTCTGAAAGACGCATCGATATTTAAAGCCTCCGTAGTACGGATTAAATCCGTAAACAACTGTCTGAGGATCGACATATCCATCGTTGAAGCTTTAGAAAGCTGGTATTCCTTACCTTCAATTTTAACCGTATTTTCAGGAGAAGTAGAAGGACTCGTCACCAGGTAACCGCTTTTATCATCCTTGATCAACCATTGTAACATAAATTCTGCCGCACCTTTCATCAGTGGATAAGCCGTTTTACTTAAAAACACCTTGTCTCCCGTAAACTGATAATGCTCAAATAAATGTGTACTGAACCAGGCGCCACTCATCGGCCAGGCCGTCCACCTTGGTGCACCTTTCGGATCCCAGTCGTAGCCACCCGGAGGAGAAGTTTTTGCCCATAAGTCTGAATTATGGTGGGCTACCCAGCCCTTGTCTATATTGTAATTTACTTTAGCGGTTTTTGCCCCGTTTACAGCCAGCTCTTTCATAAAATCAAAAAGTGGCTGATGACATTCCGAAAGGTTGGCATTTTCTGCCAGCCAGTAATTCATTTCCGTATTGATATTGGTGGTATAATTGCTACCCCATGGCGGTTGTACCTGGTCGTTCCAAATCCCCTGAAGGTTAGACGGACGAGATCCCGGACGGGAGCAGGCAATCATCAGATAACGACCAAACTGGTAATACAAAGCCTGTAAGCCCTGGTCGTTTTTAGTACTTGCATACTGCTTCAAGCGCTCATCGGTCGTTTTCTTTTCGGCAACAGCATTGCCTTTCAGTTCAAACTTTACCCGGTTAAAAAGCTGCTGATAATCCTGCACATGTTGCGCTTTCAATGCCGCATAACTTTTCCCGAATACCGCATTCATATCCGCCAATGAGGAGATTGCAGGATCTTTTCCTTCAAGGCCCGGCGATTGGTCAAAACCATTAAAACTGGTGGCTTCCGTTAAATATAAAGTTACTGCATCAGCATTGTGAACAGCCAGCTGATCACCGGCAGCTTTCAAAGTTCCCCCCTCATTTTTAACCCGCAAGCGGATCTCAAAAGTCATCCCTTCTTTTTCATCATACTCCACTTGTTTCGGCTCATAATCCCGGTTGGCCACAAACTTCGGTGCCTTACCTTTCAAGATTAATTCTTTATCCCCCGCAGCGGCAGTCTTAAAACGCAGCTTACTGATCAACCCGGTGTTAAAACTAATCGATCCCGGTTTACTTGCTGTAATGCGCATCATCAACACCTTTCCAGGGAAACTGGTAAAAACTTCTCTTTTATAATCCACTCCATTCAAGGAATAATTCACTGTCGAAACCGCATTTTCAAGGTCAAGCGACCTGCTGTAACTTGCAGGGATACTATCCTGCTGATGAAACTGCAAATACAAATCTCCTAAAGGCAGGTACCTGGCCGAATAAGGGCCCTGCATTTTCCGCCACAGCTGTGTGGCTTCCTCATATTTACCTTCATCTATCGCCTTACGTACCTGCGGTAACACGGAGGGCCCTGCCGGATTATTCCCCGGATCAGGAAAGCCAGACCAAAGTGTATTGTCGTTTAAAGGGATTCTTTCCCGGTTCACGCGACCATACACCATGGCCCCTGTTTTTCCATTTCCTAAAGGCAAGGCTTCCTCCCAGGCTTTCGCCGGACGGTCATACCATAATTTTAAAGGCTGCTGTGCAGCGGCATTCAAACTAAGGGACAGGGCTCCTAACCATACATACAGTTTCTTCATATTCAATTAGTTTAATTCCACAAATGCAGTTGCCAAACCATCAGCTTTTACGCTCGCTACACTCTTTCCTTTATTCATTTTTAAACTGATCTCCGCGCGGCCATTTCCCAGCTGTACTTTACTGGAACCCCTGGCAGTTCCCAGGTCGCCCATTAAAGTACCATCACCGGTTAAGCCAAAGCTGATATAATTTTGCGCATCCAGACACAAGATATTATTCTTGTCCAGCATTTTAACACGGATCGTCGCAATACCATCTTTTTCAGACACCTTTTCCAGTACCAGTTTTGCAGGTTTATCCCATTTTGCCGTTTGATATTCTTGTGTGATCTCGTCAGTAAACACCTTTCCGTCTTTCTTCCCTACCGCCTTAATCGTATTCTGACCTTCGTTAAACCTAACCATCCAGCGCAAACCAGCGGCAGGAAAATCGGGACTATTTCTTTTCTTCTTGCCCAGGCTCTTACCATTCAGGAAAAGTTCTACTTCATCCAGATTGGCATATACCTTGACCATTTTTTCTTCATTGGCCGCACCCCAACGTACCGGCCAGGAATGCCCGTAAACATGGATCATCGGATCAGTTGTCCAGTACGACTGAAACACATAGAAAGACTCTTTCTTAGTCAAATCGCGCTCTACCACCCCTTTTTGATTCATATAAGGAATCGGATTATCCGGACGAACCGGTGTTGAGAAATCTTTAAAAGGCCAGTAAGCTGCACCGGTTAACCAAGGCATCGTTTCCTGTTCTTTCAAATGCCAGTCGATCAGATTAACTATATAACTCTCACTCCAATCGCCATCTTTAGAAACCCTGGCACTACCTCCAAATAAGGAAGCATCGCCTGCGCGCTCATCGGCACCCTTACCCTGTGTCACCAGACTCAATGCATTATCCGGATTTTCAGAATGGCGCCCGGCATGACTATCTCCACCCCATTCTACATGGAGGAAGTTGTCTACTTTATCAAATTCCTGCTTAGATACTTCTTTATATTCCGTGTAAATACCACGGTACCAACCTGCCCAGATAGACGGAGAATACACATCTACGATATCCCTACAGAAATCACACCTTCTGATTGCTGTTTTTCTGGAAGGATCTAAAACATGAGAAAGATCGTTCAACTCTTTCATGAACTCCCTGATCTTATGCTGATCAAATTCGGAGAAATCCCCAGGCCAGTCATTTTCATTTCCCAATCCCCAGATGATCACCGAAGGATGGTTGTAATGTTGCTCTACCATATTGCGAAGCATCGTTCGCGCCTGGTTTTTATAGCTTTCACCACCTAAACCACCGCGACACCATGGAATTTCCTCCCAGACTAAAATCCCTAAACTATCACACAAATCCAGTACAATTCTGGACTGCTGATAATGACCCAGGCGTATAAAATTAACGCCCATACTTTTCATCAATACCATTTCCTCGCGGATCTGATCTTCTGTCATCGCCGCAGCTACTCCCGCATGATCCTCATGACGGTGGGTGCCCCTCAACAATAACCTTTTGCCATTCAACATAAACGGCCCTTTTTTAACAAACTCAAAGTTCCTGAATCCTATTTTCTCCGTATGAACAGCAGCAACGCCATTCGCAGTAACACTCATTTCTACCGTATACAGGTTTGGATTTTCTGTAGACCATAACTTAGGTTGCTTCAAAGTAGTTCCCCAAAGGTCTTTCTTGCCATAAAAAGCTTTCCATTCTTTATTAAAGGAAGCCACCAATTTTCCCTGAGGATCCTTCACCTTAATATTAACCATTACAGTATCTACCCCATCAGGATTTAACAATTTAGCGCTGATATTCAAAGCCCCTAAAGCACCCTTCGCATCCACACTGGCTGTTGCAAAAACCTTCTCTGCGGAGACCTGCGGTACATAACGAAGGTTCAGGTAACGGTACAACCCGCCATACACATTGAAATCTGAAAGATCCGAAGGGATCATTTCAAGATCCCGGGAGTTATCCGAGCGGATTTCTACCGGGATCTTTCCTTTAAACTGTTTTTCGAATAAAGGGTTTTTACGGAAAGCTGCTACCGCATCGGTAATATCGGCCGTCCATTCATCATAACCGCCTACATGTTCGGCTACTAAAACATCATAGATATAAACCTTAGTTTTTTGCCCTGCTCCTTCAAAATGCAACAATGTCCGCCCGCTTTTATACGGATTACTGATCGTCAGCTGTGTCCGGTACCAACCTGGTCCCTGGTAATAATTTACATCTGGTGTTACGGCATCCTTCGCATTAAAACAATGCGGAAGTATCACCTGCTCCCAAACCGGAACGCTTTCCGGGTTTCCGGCTTTCACCGGCCTGATGGCCTCATAAATACCCCCAAGATCACCTTTCAAAAACTCCCAGTTTTGGGTTAAACGTTGACTTTGCTGTGCAAACAGCGGACTATAAAACAATACAGCAACGATTAGTACCAGCTTTCCTTTCCAGTTTCTATAATTTCTCAATTCTTATATTTTAATAGGTTCAGCCATCCTAAATGGCAAATTCGATCTCATGCATTAACCGATTATTCAGGAGAAAAAGCGCGCTTCTTCTCCTGAATAACAGGAATAATTTTACGCTATAAATAACTGTATCTAAAAGGGTATACCGTTGTTCCATAAACGTGTACCTGCCCATTGGTGGCAATTTGCCCCGCAGAACGGTCAGATGCAAAATCGTTAATTCTCAATGGCGTACCATCCGAGTAAACAATCCTCATATTAATCTTACCGTCCGGATCAAAACCTGAACCACCCTGTATAAAATTGTAAGTAAAGACCACAGTATTAGGTAATGCAGCTGGATCAGGGGTAGACTTAGTTAAAAGATAGCTCAACATGGATTCGTCTTTTTTCGCCACTGTTCCCGGAGGAAGTAAGGTTTGTAAAGTTGTGTTCGCTGTAATGGCATTATTAAAGCCATAGTCTCCCTGAATGATCAGGTACAAAAAGTAGTTTTTAACCGTTTCTTTTGAATAATCACTCCATTTTGTTGCTGGGCGCGTTTTTGGTCTCAATGTAATTGGATCCAATATCGGTGCACCGTTTGCATCTTTTAACACAATCGGTAAATCAAACCAGAAACCGCTTTTAGGCAACTTTGTTTTGTCATCCAATACACGGATGGCATCATTGTGCAAAAAGAGAAATGTTCTACCCGACTTTTCATACTCGGCAAGGTCTATTTCGGCATAGTCGAGTCCAAGCTTCATATACTTAAAAACCGTATCATTCACTTTCGCAGGAACAGTTGCACGGCTTTCCAGGTATTGTCTGGCAGTCATATAAATATTAGGATCTAACACCTTTTTAATATATTCATGATCTTTCTGTACTTCCAGACCAAACATAGAGCAGGAAGAAAGGGCTGCTGAGACCAACAGCAAAAAAGCAGCCTTTTGTATGTTTTTATATTTTTTCATTTCGATCAGTTTAAATTGATTAATACTTTGGAAAGAGGAAGCCTTACTCTGTATAAGGTTGATTTTGAACTAATAAATTATTAGAATTCAAGACATTCCTGTTAATTGGCCAGTAATACTTGCGTTTATCGGTACCCCATCCTGATGGCGTTGCTCCTTGTTCAATCTGACGCGTGATCAGAATTGGATCCATAAACTCGGCCACACGGTCAGTACGCACAAGGTCGAACCAGCGTTTTCCCTCTCCGAACAATTCCAGTTTACGTTCCTGTAAGATCGCGGTTTCCAGATCTTTAGGAGTCGGAAATTGATCCGGAGTATAACCCGGAAGACCAGCTCTCATATGAACCAAATTCAGATATCGCACCGCATTGAACTTATCACCTGTCTGATTTAATGCTTCAGCATACAACAAATACTGGTCAGCCAGACGGTACATTGGAAGCAATACATTTAAGGTAGCTCCAAAAGTCCCTGTATAAGTATAAGCACCTAAAAGACCCGGGGTATAAACACCTGGATACCACTTCCAGGTCCTGTCCCTGGTTTTTGTGTTGATGTCAAACGTCTGCTTCACACGAATATCCGTAGTACTCAAAGACCAGCTGGTGAAAACCTCTTCTGAAATTCTGTAAGGCGTATTGTTAGGGGAAGTAGAGATCCCAGCCATACAAGCGCAACCATTAGCCGCATAATCCCAATGGATATTCCAGATTGCTTCTATACTACTTGCCGGATTTACGAACATATCTTTCCAGGTCGCCGTAGGTTGTAGGTCTGTTGCTGCACCACCGGAACCTGTAGCTGAGGCACCCGCCGCATTATACACTTTTCCTGTTGGCCCTTTAGCCGCGAATAATCTCTTGCTCCAGATAATGGCATTTGGATAATCCTTTTTCCACATGTACACATCAGCCATCATCGCACATACCGCTGCCTCACTGATATAAAACACTTTGGCCGTGGCTCCTTTAGCCATGGTATTATAAGCCATGGTCAAGTCTGAAATCACCTGATTTAACACCTTTTCCTCTGAATCTCTTGCTTGTTCCGGATCATCATAAATACTCACGTATGGTTCCGTTCTGATTGGAGCGCCTCCCCATACTCTGGCTATGTAGAAATAGGACATCGCCCTCATCGCATAACATTCTGCCATATAACTCTTTAAAGTAGCTGCAGGAAGCTCATTAGCTGAACCTGGCTGCGTATAACTATTTACTTCAGGGAGCTTTTTGATTAATAAATTTGCGCGCCCGATCACCTGATATAAAGGACTCCAGTCAGCCCATTCATTATTAGCGGTCAGTGTATTGAAGTGCATTTCATTATCCGCATTCTTAGAATAGGTTTTAAACCTTTCAAAATTATCGGCTCTTGCATCTCCCCAATAGGTATATCGGTTAAAGAACTGCTTCTCTCCGATCATTACACGTTGAAAACCACCATACATACCGGCCATTCCCGCTTCCGCATCGAATCTGTTTTTATAGAAATTATCCAGGGTTCCGTCAGAAAGTGGCTTTTCATCTACCAGTTTCTTACAACCGGACGATATTATCCCCAGTCCCAGAAGGGTTATTAAAAATATCTTTTTCATACTCGTAATCATTAAAATCCAACGTTAATACCTAAACCTAACTCTCTTCTCTTCGGATATTTTCCATTATCATCTCCTGGTGTTAAAGCACTGGAGCTAAATTCAGGGTCATATCCGGTATAATTGGTCCAGGTAACCAGGTTGCTACCATAGATATAGGCACTGATATTTTTGGTGAACACCTTTTTCGACATTGCCGGTGTAAAACGATAAGTAAACCTGGCGCTCGACAAGCGAATAAAAGAAGCATTTTCCAGGAACATACTATTACCATTTGCTTTCTGACTACCTCTGGTGTCCTTATCAGGGAAATATGGATAAGCGGCGATATCACCTTGCTTGGTCCATGCTCCATAAATCGCTTCAGGCATTGCCGGTCCATTTGAAGAACTGTTATTCGTTAAACCTTGTTTAAAGGAATTATAAACCTTACCACCAATTGTTCCATTAAAAATAAAGGAAAGAGAGAATTGTTTATAGCTCAGGTTATTGATCAGACCGAAGTAAAAATCAGGTTGTGCATTGCCAATCACATGACGATCTGCATCATCTATCACCCCATCATTATTCACGTCCAGCCATTCAGTATCACCACCTTTCAGTTTTGCCCCATTTGCGTATAAACTTTTAACAGTTCCAGTGTAAGGTTGTCCGTTTAGGGTATAACCATCACATACTGAAGTCATGTAAGTTTTACCTGCAGCATCCAGAGCTTCCACAACTCTTACATTTACAGGTTCTAATTTTAAACCATCCGTGTTAAAAGCATTGGACACATCATAAGGAAAAACCCCTTTATTTTTCCAGCCATAAAAATCACCGATGTTACCACCTTCCTGAATCAGGTGTTTATTTCCGGCAATAAATTCCTGACCATTATAAAGCTTTTTAATCTTTCCTTTTTCAAAGGTTAAGTTTCCGGTAACGCTCCAGGTGAATTTATCAGTCTTGATTGGAGTACCATTTAAGGCGATTTCCAGTCCTTTATTCTCAATATTTCCAACATTCACTTTTACGGTACTGAATCCTGTTTCTTTAGGAATCTGACGGTCGTACAATAAATCATTGGTGGTTTTAATATAATAATCGGCACTCAGATTCAATCGTCCTTTCATAAAGACAAGGTCCATTCCCAGATTCTGAGTTACTGTATTTTCCCATTTAATGGTTGGATTTCCAAAAGTATCCATTAGGGAAGCGCCGGCAATTCCGCCATAGCTATTGCTCCCCACTTCAATTCTCTGAATAGACTCATAGTTTCCACTGGCATCATTACCCACCGTACCATAACTTACCCTTAACTTCGCATCATCAAGGTATTTCTTAGCCCAGCCCATAAATTTCTCATCAGAGAATCTCCAGGCAGCAGATCCGGAAATGAAACTTCCTGATCTTCGGTCTCTACCAAATCTGGAAGAAGCATCATTTCTAAAAGTACCCTGAACAATATAACGCCCTTTGTAATTATAGCCCGGACGGAAAAAGAAGGAAGCTAAGGAATAAGCAGTTGCACCTACCCTTTGTTTCGTTAAATCCACCATATTGGCACCAGTCACGAAATGCACATCTTCAGAAATTAAATTCTTGCCTTCCAGGTTCGTAAAATCAGAACGCGTTCTGTCTGCACTAAAACCGGCCAAACCCGTAATCGTATGATTTCCGATCACTTTATTGTAGTTAAAGAAAGCCTGCGTCTCATAATATACCCTTCTGGTTGTCCCATTTCTGGCTAGATTTTCAATTCCATTTGCACTTAAAAACCTTGGCATAAAATACACCGACTTTCCATCATCCAGTTGCGCATTAAAAGTCGCTGTGAAATTCAGGTCTTTGATAATATCATATTTTAAAGAGTTCGAAATTTGCGCTTTATAAGTATCCTGCCTATTGTCTTCCAGCAAAGCATTCGCGACGGGATTTCTTTTCGAATTCAGGTAACTGGTTAGCGTCCCGTCTGGGTAATAAATCCGGGCATAAGAAGGACGGTCGAATACTGGTTTTAAAGAGTTATTGATGCTCGTAAAATTTCCGGTCTGAAAATAATAGGAAGCATTGGTAGACCATTTTACTTTTGGTGCCACCTGAAACTCTACGTTAAATCTGGATTGTAACCTCTTAATCCAGGTATTCAGCGCGATTCCCTGATCATCCAGGTAATTCCCACTTCCGTAATAAGTGATTCCTTTTTGTCCGCCGCTAACACTCAGTTTCACTTCATTACGCTGACCGGTATTGCCCAAAAGCATATCCTGAAGGTCATTGTCTGAATTAAAACTTGGATTCAGCGAATCTACCAGACCACCAGCATTCCCATTCGGGTTACCTGCCTGTAGTTTTCTGTAGTACCTTAGTTCCGAAGCATTTGCCTGTGCAATTTTATGTGCCAGTTTCCCGAAAACATGAGAATACTGGGCATCGATCCTCGAATTTCCGTCTTGTCCGCGTTTAGTGGTAATCAAAATCACCCCGTTCGCAGCCCTTGCACCGTAAATGGCCGCTGATGCTGCATCCTTCAACACCTCAATATTTTGAATATCACTCGGGTTAATGGTACTTCCATTGTCACTGATCACTCCATCAATAACATATAGAGGATTGGAACCATTACCATCTGTGGAAAATGTAGAAGCTCCCCTGATTTTTATAGAACCCTCTGCACCCGGCTCACCACCGTCGTTCATCACCAATACCCCTGCTGCCTGACCTTGCAAAGCATCAAAAAGGTTAATCGGCTGACGTTCTTCAATATCTTTGGCATTCACAGAAGATATGGCCGCAGTAAGGTCTCTTTTTTTAGTTTTTCCGCCATAACCGGTCACCACAATTTCATCCAGATCACTTAAGTTCTCTTTCAGAGAGACATTGATGGAAGTTTTTGTCCCTACCGGAACTTCCTGAGGGAGGAAACCGATATAAGTAAAAACCAATACCTGGTTCGGGCCGTTTACGGAAATCGAATACACCCCATCACCATTTGTGGAAGTGCCTACAGCCGTTCCTTTGATTTTCACCCCCACACCAGGTAGCGGAACGCCCTTATCGTCCTTCACCACGCCTTTTACTTTAATTGTTTGTGCAAATGCAGAAGCGGAAAATAACATTGCTATGGCTAGAAATGCGATTACGCCAACCTTCCTGATCTGGCACACTTTCCATTTGTCAGACAAATAGAGGTTCATAGTATAAATTTGATTCATACTTTAGTTTTAAAAATGAGTAAATACTTTAATTGATCTTCAGCTAGTTAAACCGGGAATCCGGCAAGTACACTGGTCAGGAGGAAGAAGCCGTACATCCCTGATGGCTGTTTGTGGTGGTAGTCATTTTCATACTTTTGGTTCGTTTAATTTATTTTGGTTAGTCTAAGGGACGGATTATTTTTCAGGAATCAGTCGGTCGGTTTGGCGTAGTTGTCAACGGAATTGGCTCGTCTTTAGTTGACGTATTCGGTTACAAATTCCCGCTGATAACAGAGGGGACTTTTCCCGGTTACTTTCTTAAAACACTTATGGAAACTGGCGAAATTATTAAAGCCACTATTATAGCAAATCTGTTTGAGGTTGAGGTGCGCTTCAATTAAAAGCTTGCAGGCCTGCCCTACTTTGATCTCGGTCAGAAACTGAGAATAGGTTTTGCGGGTACGCGATTTAAAATAGCGACAGAAAGAATTGGGGCTGATCCTGGCCACATCGGCAATCTCTTCCAGGCAAATCTTATTCCTGAAATTGGCATAGGTATATTCGTAGATATCGCTGATCCGGTCTTTCTCTACCTGCTCCAGGTCATATTGAAATCCTACAGAAGCCAGGGTTTCCAGCTCGCCACATTTAGAAATTTCCAGTAAGGCCTGCATCAGCATAATGAGCCTTTCCGTTCCTTCCGCTTCCAGCATGTTGCTTAACAAGGTCGCCACTAAAGCTTTGTTTTTCCCGGTCACCTTCACCCCTCTTCTGGATTTCTCCATCACATCTTTCAGCGCTTTATTCTCCGGCAGGTTCAGAAAGAAATCTCCCCAAAGGTCTTCGCTAAAATGGGCAACCTTTACATCGGCTGTGCCGCTCTTTTCGCCACCTTCAAAATAGGCATCTTCAAATCTCCAGTAATGGGGTAAATGAGCGCCCACCAGGATGATGTCTCCGGAATCAAAAGACTGAATATTATCACCGATAAACTGCATGCCTTTACCTTCATTAAAGTAAATTAATTCCAGTTCCTGGTGGTAATGCCATTTGTTATTTACAAAGGGTTCTACATCCTGTCTGACACTAAATGATTGCGCAGGAGCCATGGATACTTTTAGTAGTTGTGCTTTCATAATCAATAGTTGTTGTGTTGAAATCCGGAAGACTTTAACCTAACATCGACTTGAAACACGAGGGATGTAATCATTGAATGCTCGTTCATCAGATCTTTGGTCTTACAGATAAATTATACTTGGTTTAGCTAAATTACCCCTCTTATCCATTACTAAGGGGGGTAATTCTTAAGTATAAAGGGTGAAAATCTTAAATGACACCAAATTATTCTTCCAGTGCATAATCAGAAGGCGTTCTGCCAAACTGTTTCACAAACTCTTTACTGAAATATTTAGGGTCATTAAAACCTACGAGATAAGCAATCTCATAAACGGTATAGACCTTTTGCCGAAGAAGCTGGGCAGCCCTTTTCAGGCGGACAGATTTAATGAAATTATTAACGGTGAGACCGGTCAGCACTTTAATCTTTTTATACAGGATAGGCGTACTCATCCCAAGGTCGGATGCCAGCGTATTCACACTAAACTCCGGTGTCGTAAAGTTATTCTCAATCAGGGTCATCACCTTGCTCAGGAACTCTTCATCAGAAGATTCAATTAAAATATTAGCGGGTTGTAAGGTAATCTGCTGACTAAACCTGCGCCTCATATTTGCTTGCAACAAGAGCAGGTTAGCAATAGTCAATTGAAGTTTACTGATGCTAAAAGGTTTGGTCAGGTAAGCTTCTGCACCCGTTTTCAGGCCATTCACCTCATGGATATTCCCCGTTCTGGCAGTCAGCAGAATCACGGGAATATGGCTCGTCCTGACATCCGTTTTTAAAGTCCGGCACAATTCCAGTCCGTCCATTACCGGCATCATCACATCACTTACAATCAGGTCTGGTATTTTCTCTATAGCAACTTGTAGCCCAATCGCACCGTTTTCTGCTTCCAGAACCAGGTAATACGGGCGTAAAGATTGTATAATAAAATCCCTCACTTCGTGGTTATCTTCTACAATTAACACCGTAATCTGCTCATCTACCTCCCCGTTTTCTACAGCAGGCATCAGCATCAGCTGTTCCTCTACCGCACTATCTGCAGTCTGGTAATGGGCCGGATTTTCAGAATTCAGGAAATCCTGCACCAGTTCTTCTTTTGAAAAATGCGCCTGACCCAATTTCAACTTCAGGCAGAAACAAGTACGTATGTCCGCATCCGGAATATCTTTCTGCTCCGCTAAAAACAATGTACCATGGTGCAGCTCTGCAATCTTCTTGGAAAGCGCCAGCCCGATACCCGTCCCGCTATTCCTCGAAAGTGGGTCTTTGACCTGATAGAAATTGCTGAATAGCTTATCTCTACTTTCTTCCGGAATCCCTTTCCCATTATCGCAGGTACGTATTTCTACAAAACCATCAGCTGTTTTTAAAACCGATAAACGGATCATTCCACCTTCCGGAGTACATTTAAAGGCATTTGACAAGAGATTGTACAATACTTTTTCCAGCTGCTCATTGTCAAAATAGACTTCAATCTGTTCCTCTTCTGATACAAACTGGTAATCCATTTTTTGTTTAATGGCCAGATCTGTAAAAGAAAGGTAAATCTCTTTGGCAAAGCTGACGATATTTCCCGGTGCAATATTGAGGCTTAGTTTCCCGGATTCTGCTTTTCTAAAATCGAGTAGCTCATTGACTAATCTGGTTAAGCGACCTGCATTTCTTCTTACTGTGAGCAGTTTCCGGTTTAAAGCCGGAGATTCCTGCGTTTCATTGATCAGCGTTTCTAAAGGCCCTTCGATCAAGGTAAGCGGCGTTCTGATCTCATGAGATACATTGGTAAAGAAATCCAGTTTCATTTGATACACGTCATGCTCGCGTTTCAGCAGTGCCCTGATCCAAAGGAATCTGGAGAATAAAAACAGTAAACCTGCAAAAGCCGACAAATAAATCAGGTAAGCCCACCAGGTTTTCCAGAAAGGCGGGTTCACATGGATCATCAATTTCGTAGGCTCAGGATTCCAAACCCCGTCATTATTAGAACCACGGATCAATAAGGTATAAGTGCCCGAAGGCAGATTGGTAAAAGTAGCGGAAGGACTACTCACGTAATTCCAGTCCTTTTCAAAACCTTCCAGTTTATAAGCATACCTGTTCTTCTCGGATTTGATGTAATTAAGCACAGCAAAGTCTACCGTGAAAATATTCTGATGGTAAGAGAAAGTAAGCGCTTTAGTGAGGCTGATGTTCTCTTTCAGCAATTGCGTTTCATCATTGATCGCAATTGGTTTATTAAACAGACGAAGGCGGCTAAACACCACTTTTGGCACCCTGTCGTTATCTTTAATCTGATCCGGAAAAAAGCTGACCAAACCATTAAATCCTCCTAAGAAAAACTCCCCTTTGCTGTCTTTAAAGAAAGAGTTGTAATTGAACACATTGCCAGGAAGGCCATCCCGAACGGTATAAGTCTTAAAAGTCTTGCGGTCAAATTTCGACAAGCCATTGTCGGTGCTGATCCAAAGGTTGCCTTGATCATCTTCCAACATACCAAGCATTACATTGCTCGGCAAACCATCCTCCTTTTTAAAGACGCGGATGGTTTTATTTTTTGGCATATAACGTATCAATCCGGAATCATAGCCACCCAACCAGATGAAACCACGGGAATCTTCCTGCACAAAGTTGATGTCGTTGAACGACAAGCGACCGTCATTGTTTTTAAACTTACGGACCCTGGTCGAATTTGGCGCCAGAATATAAGTTCCGGAATTACAGCAAATCCAGATGTTATCTTTTGAATCCTGATACAGGCAACGCACTACTTTTAAATCGTGTTTGTCATGCCCGCCAAGAAAGGGAGAAAAATTATCTTTCTCCTCATTGTAAAGGAACAGCCCATTGGCCCGGGTACCGATCCAGAAACGCTGCTGCCGGTCGTGTAATAAAGAGATGATCCGGCTGGAATTTAAAGCACCAGGGTCTGTAGGATTAGCCGTATAATGCCTGAAACTTTTAGTGGCCGGAAGGTATTGATCCAGTCCGCCTTCATACGTACCCACCCATACTTTACCTTTATGGTCTATAGAAACTGCTTTCACCAGCGTAGAGCTCAGGGAAGAAGGGTTTTCCGGATCATGGCGGAAGCTACTGAACTTCCCCGAAGCACGGTCGTAATAATTGAGCCCTTCTGCTTCCGTCCCAATCCAAAGGTTCTTTTTTGAATCCTCCACAATAGAACTGACCACATTACTGCTGAGTCCGTTTTTGCCGATTTTAGATTTGTATTCCCTGAAAGGGGTAGAATTGACATGATAAACATTTACGCCACCATAATAGGTACCCACCCAGATAGAACCGGCAGCATCTTGCATCAGGTCGTAGATAGAATTCTGATTCAGACTGGTCGGGTCGTCAGGTAAGTGGTTTAAAACTTTTATTGCCTTTGTTTCCACATCAATGATATTGATGCCATTTAAAGTAGAGACCCATAGTTTGCCATCTTTGGCCAGCATCATTTTACGAATCACATTACTGCTGATGCTATTGGGTTGTCCGTTCTTAAAGCGGAAATGCTTAAAGGTTCCTTTTTCCCGATCCATGAGTTCGAGTCCGCTGTTATGCGTCCCGATCCATAGGTTATGTTGGTGGTCTTCCAGAATAGCACTGATGTCGTTATCGCTCAGACTTTCAGGACGGTTGTTTTCATGCACATAAGAACGGCAGATATATTTTCCATTTTTGAGCACCATACTGGTCAGTCCCTGAAGGGTGCCCACCCACATCACATTGTTGTGATCCTGATATACTGATTTAATCAAATGATGTACAGGCCCTTTTTGCGGATCATTGGAAGTCATGAATCGCTCAAATTTATCCGGGGCCACCAGCTTGTTCAAACCGCTGTCTGTGCCTACCCAGATAAAACCCTGCCGGTCTTCATAAATACTCCTGATGATGTTATTGCTCAGGCTATGTTTTTGTTTTGGATGATACTGAAAGCGCTTAAAAGAATTGGTTTTCGGCAGGTATAGGTTGAGGCCCTTCTGTGTCCCTACCCAAACATTCCCCTTACTATCGGTAAGCAGGGCATTGATGTTCATGCTGCTCGTTAAAGAGGTACTGTCCCCTTTATGGTATTTAAAAACTTCGAAATTCTGCGAATTGAATTTATTCAGTCCGTCTTTAGTGCCAAACCACATAAAGCCCATACTGTCCTGGGTAATCGATAAAACGCTGCTTTGCGATAGTCCGTTTTCTACCGTCAGGTGATTAAAGCTAATGCTTTTTTGTTGCGCAGAAGTCCCGATATAGGAAAACAGCAAAGCCAGAAGCAATAGTTTATAGTGGTTCATTTTTTAATTCTTTCCCAATATTCTGCTCCGCAGCGCAGGATATTGTAATATTTGGTCGGGGTAAAAGTATATAAAAAATACCTTCCCTACCAAAAACCACAGGAATTATTGATTCAACCAGTTTTTAAAGGCTTCTGCACGTTCTTCACTCACCACTACTTCCAGCCCTTCTACCGGCGCTGGTTCCAGCACAATCCTTACCCTGTTTCTGGAAAGTTTGTACATCTCGCGAACGGCTTTAATGTTGATGATAAATTTGCGGTTGATGCGGAAAAAGTCGGAGCTGTCCAGTTGAGGTTCCAGACTGCCGATTGTTTCTTCGATGATGTAATTCTGCTTATCGTTGGTAACCAGGAACAGGTATTTACCTTCTGCCATAAAGTAGGCCACATCTTCCGACTGTACCGTCTTGATCAGCTTACCTAATTTCACCATGAAGCGGTTACGGATTTTCGGTACCGGACCTTGTGTCTGGTAACTGAATTGCGGCAAACCGATTTCGGAGATCTTACGAATCCCTTTCAGTTTCGCTAAAGCCGCGGCTACATCTTCCTCATCAAAAGGTTTGAGCAGGTAATCGATGCCTTGATTTTTAAAAGCTTTGAGGGTGTACTGGTCGTAGGCTGTGGTAAAGATCACCGGACAGTCTACCTCTACCTGTTCAAAGATCTGGAAGCTTTCGCCATCACCCAGGTGGATGTCCATAAACAAGAGATCAGGTGTGTTTTTACTGAGCCATGCTACTGCTGCCTCCACCGTTGCCATGGTAGCCATTACTTCAATATCCGGATTTAACTGGCCCAGTATTTTGCGTAAGGTAACTGCTGCCAATTCTTCATCCTCAATAATTGCTACTTTCATCCTCTTCTTGCTTGGCTGCAAAAGTAAAAAAAAACTCCGGTCTGTAAAACAGACCGGAGTTAATCACCCGCACTTATCTTTCTTTATATTTATTAATGCTATTGAAGGTTCGGATTTGCTCTGATTGCAGATTGAGGGAAACGAATAGTATACCTCGGATCGTTCTTCTGTATAGTATACGTAATATCTTTTAGCTCATGAGTCATTGCCGGCTGACCGTAACGTCTCAAATCATACCAACGGTGTCCTTCCAATGCCAGTTCTCTTTCTCTTTCATTCAGAATTTCCTGATATAAATCTGCTTTACCCATTCCAGAAATTCTGGTCTGTTCTGTGGCAAAATAAGCAGGCGTTAAACGTTTCGCTTTTAAAGCCAGTAAGGTTTGTAATGCAGTACCCAGATCTTCTGTTTGTAGCGCGGCTTCTGCCTTAATCAGGTAGAGCTCCCCGTTACGGAAAGAGATCTTGAAATCATTAAGGTTGCCTTTATTAGACATCAGTTTGTCTTTATTTTCTTCATAACCCGCATCTCCAGGGAAACCTTCGAATTTTTTGAAATACAGAGCAAACCTTTTATCATTTCCCTGATTATAGATTCCTAATAAATGCGTAGAAGCGAAAGAAGCATTTGTTGCACCCGGGTTAAAAGCTGCTTCCATCGACATAATGTTCTCTACAGATTTAAAATTGTTAGGTGATAAAGCATTTGCTGCATTCAGATCTTCCAGTTTGTCATTGATAGCCAAACCTTCCTGACTCGCTTTTAATGCACTGCTCCATTCTCCTCTAAACTCATGAATTCTTGCTGTTAGCGCTAAAGCTGCACGTTTGCTGAAGCGATAATTCTGACCGGCAGGGAAACTGGATACATTTAACAAAGCTTGTCCTGCGGCAAGATCTGCAAAGATCTGATGGTATACTACTTCAACTGTTGAAGGCTTATAATTTGTTTCCAAATCAATCTTCAAAGAGATTGGAACACCACGATCTGTTGCCGCCGTATTCTGATCAAAAGGCTTCGCATATAAATTCAATAACTCGAACAATGCATAAGCGCGAAGCAAATAAGCTTCCCCTTTAATCTGAGCGGTCTCTGTAGAAACCCCAGCTCTGGTTTCAATATCTTCAATCACAGAATTTGCGTAGAAAATCGAAGTATAAAAACCGCCGTAAGGCATTTCCAAAGAAGTGGCATCAGGATTCAAGTCATTCCACTTGTACTGATCGTAGTAGTTTGGCGTTTCTGTGGTAAAGAGATTCAAGGTCAATTCGTCTGTACGAAAAGCCAGATTCGATTTATGACTTGGAAACTGAGTATATCCAGAATTTAACAAGGCTCTGAAATCCTCAACCGTAGTAGGGATTACTTTCCCTACCGGCTCAATATCTAAATATTTTTTACAGCTGCTGGCTGATATCATCAGGAACAGAATCGCTGTTAATTTTATGATCTTATTCATGGTTTCTTAATTAAAAAGTTGCGTTTAAACCAATTGAAATACTTTTGGTGATTGGTTGTGCATAAATGTTACCATAAGTTTCCGGATCAAAATAACCTTTGTAATTCGTACCGATTACGAAAGGATTTCTTGCTTCCATACTAATTCTCAAGCTATTTGCTTTTACTTTTCCAGCAATTGCTGTTGGCAAGCTATAGCCTAAACGGATACTGTTAATACGCACATAACTCATATTTTTAACGAAAATATCTAAGTTACTATAGGTATTGGCAGGATCATTACCATTCTGCCAGCTATGAGCCATCCATCTTTCACCACCAAAACTATCCGCTCCATAAATACCCGGCAAACTGCTACCTGTATTTGATGGAGACCATGCGTTAAGAATTTCTCTCGAGTAATTCCTTCCACGGTCAACCTGCGAAGGGTTAAAAAGAGGTGCTGTATTCACCAGTTTATTGATATTGAAAAGTGCAGAAATTGATAAATCGAAGTTCGAGTAACGGAAACGGTTAGTCAAACCACCTGTAAATTTCGCATCACCATTACCTGCATAAGTATACAGATCCTGGAAAGCTTTACCACTGTATTTGCTACTCACAGAAGTACCAGCAAACCATTCTGAATCGGCATTCGGATCATATAATCCGTAAAACTCTTCCATAGAAAGTGTTTTGCCATCTCTGATAAATAACGGAAGACCATCTTTGTCTAATCCAGCAGTTTTAAGCACCCAGATTCCATTTACCGGATAACCTTCTTTAGATGGCATAAACTGATTAGGACGAACCTTTTCTCTGATCACCTTGGTTTTGTTGTGGGCAATATTGAAATCAGTTGACCACTGAAAATTAGCCGTGTTGATGTTTCTTGTCGAAATCGTCAACTCTATACCTTTATTACCTAATTGAGAGAAGTTAGAACTGGTATAATTGAAACCATTTTCTAATTGTAACTCTTCAATACCAATCAAATCTTTACTGAAACGGTCGTAATAATCCAAAGTCACCTGAACGGCATTTTTGAACAATCCTAAATCAATACCGGCGTTGAAAGTAGAAGTTTTTTCCCATCTCAACTTGTTATTTGGAGGACTCGTTACACCGATAGTCGGTTGGTTTCCACCAGGAAAGGCACCCGAGTTACCATAAATCCCTACTACAAAAGGAGAGGTACTTTTATCAATATTTCCTTGTAAACCATAAGAGGTACGAACGCGTAGGTTCGAAATCCAGGAGATATTTTTGATAAACTCTTCCTCACTTGCATTCCATGCACCTGAAAGGGAATAGATAGGCAAGTATCTGTATTTAGGGTCTACACCAAATAAGTCGGATCCGTCGTAACGAATACTACCATAAGCGGTATATTTTCTGTCGTAAGTATAAGACAAAGTACTGTAGAAAGAGGCATATGCATTTTCCACATATCCTTTTTGATAAGGACGTAAATCTTCTGCATTAGCATAAGAATTGTCTGGAAAAATAACTCCCTGACTAGTCAGCGTACGTTCGTTAAAACCAAAGCCCCTGGTTGCAATCGATTCGTTAGTTGTTCTTCTCAACTCAGAACCTGCTAATGCTTCAATTTCATGCTTTTCAGCAAACACCTTTTTATACTCTAAAATAGTTTTCCAGTTGTATTGGAAGCTGTTTGCCGCTTGATTGTAAATCGTTCCACCTTGTGGCAGGAAAGATTCCTGTTGCTTGCTAATCGGATTCCAACGTTTATACTTATCTCTATATTTACGGGTGTAATAAGAATTTTGTCCACCAAATTTCTCTACGTCAGTATCTTCAAACTGAAGACCTAATTCCGTACGGATACTCAGGTTTTTATTGATCTGATATTTCAAATCAAGGATAGCCTTTACACTCTTATTGTCTAAAGTATAACGGGTATTTTCACGTTCTTCAATGGCATTAAAAGGAAGGTAAGTATCACCACCACGGTCACCGAAAATATCCGGATCATAGTTAAAACCACCTGCTAAATTTCTCACCGTTTGGTAAGGATTTACATTCCTGGTATACGTACTGATATTGGTAAATGCATCTGCATCTGCAAGGTAATTGGTACGTGTAGATTTGGAACCAAATACCGCTGCTCCTGCTTTCAACTTCTGAGAGATGTTAAAATCAGTTTTCAGCGTCATGTTGTAACGCTCTAAACCTGTTTGTTTAGTGGTACCTTGTTCATTGTAATAACCACCAGATAAGTAATAAGTAGCTTGCTCAGTACCACCAGATAAACCTAAAGTATATTGTTGGTTAATCGCATTCTGATAAATTTCCTTACCCCAGTCTGTTCCGTCAGCTCTTAAAGCATTGATGGCTTCCTGAGTGGAAGGATTCAAGGCAGAGAAACCACCTGTTCTGTATTTATTCAACTCCCCTGTTCTTTTCAAAATTCTCGCTACTTCACCATTACCGGATCTGTAGGTTAAATCTGAACGGTTAGCCAAACCCAATTCAAAATCTACTTTCTCCGTAGCATTCATCAGGTTCAGTTTCCCAAAATCAGGACGTTGTGAGACGAAAGAGTTCGCGGAGAAATTAATCGCCATTGGCCCTTGTTTACCTTTTTTAGTCGTGATTACGATAACCCCGTTTGCTGCTCTTGCGCCATAAATAGCGGTAGCCGCAGCATCTTTAAGAATCGTAATGTCGGCGATATCATCAGGGTTTAAACCTGCAATTGGTAAGTTACGCAATTGATCGATATCATCCTTTCCAATGGTATTAGGCAAATTGGTACCGTCTAAAGGAAGACCGTCCAATACCCATAGTGGATCTTGTGAACCGTTTAATGAAACTGTACCACGGATTCTGATCTGCGGAGCAGCACCAGGACCACCGGTAATGTTTCCAACAGAAACACCGGCAACCTGTCCTTCTAACATCTGGTCGATACCGGAAACACCGGTCTGACGCACTTTGTCATAGTCCAGCTTTACTGTAGCCGTTGTATTTTTACGTTTTGCAATGTCAGTATAACCATTCACCACTACCTCCCCCAAGGTATTGTCAGCGTTCTTTAAAGAAACTGTTACGTGTGTCTGGTTGCTGATATTGATTTGTGCAGAAGTATACCCAAGGTAAGTTACCCTTAACATTGTAGTTCCTTCCGGTACTTTTAAGCTGAATTTACCGTCGCCATCAGTTACAGTTCCTACCACTGAATTCTGAATCACTCCTGGTACACCACTTTGTTCGCCAATCATGGCCTTGTCTACAAATACCGAAGCTCCAGGTATTGGCAAACCATCGTTTTCATCCAGCACCTGACCAGTGATAGTCTTAGTGGCCTGGCTAAAACCCGCGAAGCCGAAGCCCAGCAGGATTAATATTAGCATTAAATGTTTATTCATGTCCCCTTTTTAAAAATATTATGTTGTTTTGGTTTGGTTAGTTCATTCTTAAACTCTGACGAATCCTAAGGATTAAGTCTAAGTAATGACCTTTTGTTGCATCATCTCCCCTGCCTTTGTTTTTATCCAGGATCGTAAGAATCTGAAGTAACTCACTGCGTTTCGCAGCTGCCACATCAGAGGTTCTGCCCATAGAACTCACCTGAATATTTCTCAATGATTTTTCCTCAGCCCCTACAACTGATTTACCATCATTACTGAAATCACACACTTGCAATTGATTTTGCATTTTTAATTTATTGTCTTGTAAAGATGTCTTCGTGATTTTCTCCAACATTTTGTCGGTGCTTACCAATAATACATCTACGTAGTTTTGTTGTAACATGCGGTCGGTAATCGAAAGCGTTTTTCCACGTTGAGTTTTCGCGAAAACCGTTTCTCTTACTTCTTTTAATAACTCATTAGCGGTGTATACGCTGTCTTTACCCAGCAATACTTCCATTTCCATCATTCTCAACAGACGCTCCTGACTAACCAGGCTGTAAAGAATCCCATATTGAAATTCACGTCTTACATTGTATGGTCCATATTCATATGGTCCTGCCGGAGAATCCTTGATCGGGAAAGTTTTCAATAACAGATCCTTACTGAACAACCAATCCGGAACTTCCATCACCTCTTGTTTCAAAAATTCAAGGGATTTAATTTGCATGGCTTTTGGAACTGGTGTATAAGCATTCTTATGATCACCTGCTACTGGTTTCTCCAGGTAGTAACCACCGATATTTGCGGTTACATGCTCTGCGTAAGTCAACCATTGGAAAATGGCCGCCATATACAGTTTTCCTGCCTGATAATAATCTTCACCAGGATTTGCAGCCCAGGTAGAAATCTGAGGGATCAGACGCTTTAAGTTTAACAAACCATAACGACTTGCTTTAACGGCATCATCACCTAAATCTTCTGATTGAGATCTTGGATCGACCACATTAGAGCTTTGTTGCTCACCATAGAAATACAAAGGATCATTTTCATGGTCTTTAATCCATTTCGCCAATACCGGAATTTCCTCATGTGGATCTTTCGTATCTAACCAACGGTATCCCCATGCGATTGCATATTTATCATACTGACCGATTTTCGGAGTAATACTGGTTACATTATCTTCTGGTTGCGCTACGTAATTGAAACGTGCATAATCCATGATCGAAGAAGCGGTTCCACCCATGCGCTCCGTAAACGAAGGCGAGCGTAGCGAATCTACAGGGAAAGCAAAAGAAGAACCCATGTTGTGTTTTAAACCTAAAGTATGACCCACTTCATGAGATGATACAAAGCGGATGGCATGTGCCATACGTGCATCAGTAAATTTATTAGCTCTTGCACCTGCGTCAATCACACCAGTCTGAACCCTCATCCAGGATTGCAAAGAAGTCATTACATTGTGCCACCAGATCACATCTGATTCCAGGATTTCTCCGGAACGCGGATCGATAACTGCAGGGCCCATTGCATTAGATTTCGGCGAAGCTGCATAAGTGATTTCCGAATAACGGATATCATCACCATCATAATCAGCGATGTCTTTAACTTCTAATGCCTGAATTGCATTTTTGAAACCTGCGGCTTCAAAAGCTTTTTGCCAGTCTACCACACCAGCAATGATTTGCTGTCTCCATTGTGGAGGCGTAGATGGGTCAATATAAAAGATGATCGGTTTTTCCGGTTCTACCAGTTCACCAGCAAGGTAACGGGCACGGTCTTCCGCTTTAGGTTCCATTCTCCATCTGGTTAACAGCTCCCTTTTCTCCATTTTATGCTGCGTATCAGAGAAATACCATCTTGGTGTGGTAAAAAATCCTACCCTATCGTCAGCATAACGAGCTTTCATTGGCGTTTCCGGTAACAATAATACGTTAGTGGTTACTGCCACACTGATTGGAATACTGTTTTGACCTTCGGTTACTCTGGTGCTCAATAAAGCGCGTACCACAACATTTTGCGGGAAACTTTTAATCTGCTCAATAGCAGATAATGCGCTTTTAGGAGCAGTACCTAAACCAATATCGGTAAATACATCATTAAAACTTTTATCAGTACCATCAAAAACCCTGTTCATTTTGATCACTATTGCGGATGAATCCGGGCTATAGGCTTCAATTTTGAAAGATTCGATGACCGAACCGATGAAGTTATCTTTTACAGAACGGGTGATGGCATCCCCTTCCGGTGATTCTACCTGAGGAACGATGGTTTTCACCCAGATCGTTTTTGCTAATTTATTTTGTGAGAAGCGAATCACTTTGTTTTCAAAGTTCATCCCTTTATTTAATCCGGATTCATTAAGTGCTAATGGTACGGATGATATTTTGTTGACTACCAGAAAGTCCTTGCCCATTAACTTCAGGGGGATCTCAAAGTAGTAATCAGTTTCTACCTGGTGGACTTTAAAAAGTCCATTAACCGTTTTTGCTTTCTTTAACAAATCGGCATAACTTTTCAGCTCCTTACCTTTGGTGGTGTCAGCAGCATTTTTCTTCTTTAGCGAATCCGCTAATACTTTCTTAGTTGTTTTTGTTGGAAATTTTTTAGTCGTTTGTGCGTTTACCTGTGTAGTAAACAAGCCAGCTAAAACAGCCAAAAAAAATGAAGTCTTATTCAAAATCATGTTCCAAAGTGGGGGATAATTGGCACATAATGAAATTTTCGGGAGTGAACTCGTACAATATACTTAGTGAAAGCGCAGTTTTAAGGAGTGAGATATTTATTGTTAACTGGATATTTTGTCCTGATTACTATTCAGTTAAATGTAAAACAGGCAAATAACATCTGAAGTATTCTTCGTCAGTTTCGTAGGTAAAGCCTTGATTTCCAAAATAGGAATAAGTGCTTTTCAGGTAATTGAGACCCTGTTTTCCGGAATCTTTGACATCTGTGCGCAATTGGAGGTTATTGCTCACGATAATCGTGCTTTCCTGACTTCTAACGGTAATTTTCAGTGGTTTTTCTTTAGAAAGTATATTGTGTTTAACGGCATTTTCGATCAACGTTTGTAGGCTCATGAAAGGAATTTCGCCCATCAGCAGCGTTTCATCAATCTGGATGTCTAAAGGTTCCAGGGCATCGCCAAAACGGATTTTCAGCAGGAAGAAATACTCCTTCATGAAGCGCAACTCATCAGCTACGGGTGCAAGCCCGGTAGGGTAAGATTCCAGCACATAGCGGTATACTCTCGAAAGCTTCACTACAAATGCCTTAGCGAGCTCCGTATCCTCCGCAATCAGCGCATTCAGGGAGCTGAGGGAATTGAAAAGAAAATGAGGGTTCACCTTCTCTTTTAATTTACTCAGTTGCAGCAAGGCATTGTCCTTTTCATGGGTCTCTGTCAGGAGTTGCAGTTTTTGCTTTTCCATAGACAATTCCTGTCGGTTAATTTCTACTTCCCTACGCAACAGAAACTCTTTCTGCCACTTACGCTGGTAGATCCAGATCAGCCCTAAGATAATAGTGACAGAGATCAGGCCCATATAAATAGAATAAGTTCTGATATCCTCGAAATCTTCCTCTAATACAATAACCGGAACATCAACGATAATGGTCCAGTTCAAGCCATTGATCACATTGGGAATATAATATCTGGTAACGGGCAGACCTAAATAATCGGATTCCACCAATTCATGTTTTGTCTTTCCATAAGGATGGATCTGATTAAACAGGGTATCTTGTTTGGGATTAAATAATTGCTGACCGATTTGCTTTTCATTCGGACTGGTGATACAAATACCTTTTTCATCAACAATTAAGGCATACGACTGCCCTTTCTGGTCCACAGAAGCAAAAGCGCGCTGCAATTCCTGCAGGTCAACGTCCAAACCGGTTAACAGGCGTCCTCTATCTGATTCTACCGTATTGCTGGCCGTTAACAAATGTAAAGCAGGAGATACCTCGGTTTGTGATCCTCTCACATTACTGGTATCATTGGCCAAAAACTGTTGCTTTGCCCAGGCTTTTACATAAAGAGGCATTGGTACTTTCTGAAAAGAAGCAGAGTTGCGAATCAGGTATACAAAAGAAGTGTCTGTTCCTTTGATGATGGCATACCATGCTTTTTTCACTTTTTCGTCCGACAATAATACGGTGCCCAGGGTTTGCATTAAGCTCTCCTCAGTGATGTCTTTTCTAAGTTCAGGAAAAAGTGTAGCGGCCACTTGCGTGCCTTTTAGGATGTTACCGAACTCATACTGATAAACCAGTACTTTCTGACGGTACACATTGGTGCCTGCAAAATCAGCGATAGTATTGATCCGTTTCTCCAGAAAACGACCAGTAAAAAAGGTAACGCCAGCGATACACAGAAAGACTGCCAGACCGATAACTATCAGATATTTTGGGGTTTGCAACACAAGCTTCATTGCTGCAAAGATAGGAAAAGAGAAATGATTCCTGGTTAACACAAACGTTTGCGTTAACCAGGAATATTCATTATGATATGTTAATGACGCTAATTTTTACTTAGCGGCTCTGACTTTAGTGTTACCACCACCGTCTAAAGTAAGGTCTACCGGCTTGTTGGTTGTCCAGTTACCTCTGGTGAAATCAGGAATATCAATGCTGGTTGATCTTTTTGCTACTGATTTTTTGCTTAAAGGAACAATACAGCTCCATGATGCAGCATCATACACATTCTGATCCAGCGGTAAACCGTTGCGTAAGCAATCAATTAATCTCCAGTCCATCATGAAGTCCATTCCACCATGTCCGCCAACTTTTTTAGCTATTTCTCCAACATGTTTGATCAGTGGAGGTGTATAATCGTCATATAATTTTTTCAATTCTGCTTCTTTTACCCATTCTTCTCCAAAAGCAATACGCTCTGGTTCAGGATATTTACTAGCAAAACCTTTCGTACCACTCAACAAGTGAATTCTGGAGTATGGACGAGGAGAAGTTACATCATGTTGTAACATCATCGTTTTCCCTTTATTGGTTCTGATGGTAGTGGTATTCATGTTACCTCTAAAATCCTTACCTACAAACTGGTTGTAGAAAGCGTCTTTTTCAGCTCTTTTCTTCGCTTCTGCACCCATCATGAAGTCGTTGGAAGACATAGATACTAAGTAGTCCATTTTATCCCCTCTGTTGATGTTCATACACTGTGCAATCGGGCCTAAACCATGTGTCGGATAAACATTTCCATTATAGTTGATGTTTTCTTTTAGTCTCCACATATCTTCATAACCGTTCTTATTGAAGTTTAAATCTAAAAGATCATGGATATAAGCACCTTCTGCATGGATCAATTCGCCAAACATA
This sequence comes from Pedobacter gandavensis, assembly GCF_032677645.1. Taxonomy (GTDB): domain Bacteria; phylum Bacteroidota; class Bacteroidia; order Sphingobacteriales; family Sphingobacteriaceae; genus Pedobacter; species Pedobacter gandavensis_A. Next base: position 219,925 of record NZ_JAVTSB010000010.1, read on the forward strand.
CCCTGACGAACCATGTTAAGGGTCAACATTTCAAAGAAATCATAACAGCAGTTTTCTAACATCATGCAGTGCTTACGCGTGCGTTCAGATGTTTCTACCAATTGCCAGCATTCGTCTAAGGTTAAAGCTGCAGGAACTTCTGTTGCTGCATGTTTGCCATGCTCCATGGCGTAAACTGCCATTGGGGTATGTAAATGCCATGGCGTACAGATATAAATCAGGTCAAGATCTTCGTTATTGATCATGTCCTTCCAGCCGTTTTCGCCGGAATATTCTTTTGCTTTTGGTAAGCCTTTTTTCTCGAGTATTTTTTGTGCTGCCGTAGCTCTTTCCGGTAGTTTATCGCAAAGTGCTTTAATTTCTACCCCTTCAATAAAAGCCATTCTGCCTACTGCACCCGGACCACGCATGCCCAATCCGATGAAACCGATCTTTACCTTATCAATTTTCGGTGCTGCATAACCAGACATGTTAAATCTAGCGCCACTGGTGTTTGGGTAAAGTGAAGGAGTTTCATTTGATAAAATCTCATTTGGTTCAGACGCTTTTGCGAATGAAGGCAGGCCCATCGCTACTGCGCTGGAGCCAATAGCTAGTTGTTGTAAAAACTTTCTACGGTTTGGTTTCATTTTTGGTTGGTTTATGTTGGTTGTCTATTTTTGGTTAAAAAGACCATTAAATGACATCCTAACCTGTTTAACGAATATAATGATTGTGTTTGTTTTTTGCTGAGAGAAAATTTGCGCAAACGCTTGCGTAAAAGCAAATTATGAATAAAAACCAACCAGAATGATTTATTCCGATTGGTTTATTATTCTTGGTTTCGGGTGTGTGATCAGGATTTTTCGAAGCGATAATTCGCTCCTTTAAGGGCATTAAAGCTAACAACTCCTTGTTTTTCAGTAGTTCTGGCAACTACTTTACCTTGCTTATCTTTAACCAGCATATTTGCAGGTAAGTCTATCTTACAATTCCCACCGTTTAAGGCCAATACATTTCCTTTTTTCAGCGCTCCGTTTTCCCAGTCGAAATCAGCGACAAAAGCGTTTCTGGCGCGCATTCCTTTAACAGAACCATCTTTCCAGTCCTGATCAGCAGGCAAAGCAGGCAGTATGCGGATCACATTGTCATTACCATGACTTTGCATCAGCATTTCTGCGATTCCGGAAGTACCCCCAAAGTTTCCATCAATCTGGAAAGGCGGATGTGCGCAGAATAAGTTAGGATATGTTCCTCCTGAGTGCATGTTTAGTTTTCTGGAAGGATCTACCAGGGTAACCAACTGCCTGAACAGTTTTAAGGCATGATCTCCGTCTCCTAATCTCGCCCAATGGTTGATTTTCCAGGCTTTGGACCATCCGGTACCCCCATCACCTCTTTGAATCAAACTTTCACGTGCTGCTTTAGCCAATTCCGGACTGTCCCATGGTGTAATTTCTTCATATGGATGCAAACCGTAAAGTTGAGATACGTGACGGTGTGTTGGTTCTGCATCTTTCCAGTCGTTCAGCCATTCATTGATATCCCCTGCTGCACCAATCTGATTGGGCGCCAAACGTTCTCTGGTGGCTGATAATTCTTTAGCCCACTCCTGGTCTTTTCCTAAAATCTTTGCGGCTTCTATGCTATAGCCAAAAATCTCTCTGCAAATCTGCATGTCCATGGTTGGCCCCATTGCCGTCTGTCCTTGAAAACCATTTGGCATGATATAGGTATTTTCCGGCGAATTTGAAGGTGCGGTAACCAACCATTTATGTTCTGGTTCTTCTATCAGAATCGCTGAAAGGAAAGTCGCCGCTTCTTTAAATACAGGGTAATATTTTGCTAAGAATTCTTTATCGTTCGTGAATTTATAGTGCTCCCAAAGGTGTTCGCACAACCAGGCACCACCGGTTAAAGTAGAACCCCAATCAGCACCCTCACCCGGAGACGTGTATCCCCATGGATTGGCTATTACGTGTGCAACCCAACCTGGCGCATTGTAATAGGCTTTTGCAGTTTTTGAACCCGGTTTTACCAGTCCGGCAATCCATTGGTGCAACGGAGCGGCAAGATCACCTAATCCGGTTGGTTCTGCCAGCCAGTAGTTCATTTGAATATTAATGTTCAAATGGTAATCTCCGTTCCATGGCGTTTGATATTCTTCAGCCCAAAGTCCCTGTAAATTTGCAGGTAAACTACCTTGCTGCGAAGATGAAATCAACAGGTAACGGCCAAAATTATAGTACAACGCCGGAAACTGAGGGTCCGGTAATTGTTTGGCATAACGCTCCATACGTTCCGGTGTACTCAAAGCTGCAACTTCTGAAGGTGCCCCTTTTAAGGAAAACCTGTTTCTATTGAAAAAGCTACCGAAAGCGGTTAAATGTGCTTTTTCTATTTGTTGCGGACTTAAATTCCCGGCTTTCATTAAGTTGTTTTTCACGGTAGCCACCGGATCTGCTCCACGCTTGTTGTAATCTGCTACGTTATAATCGGTAGCGGCAGTCCAGATTAAAATCACCTCATCGGCATTGCTCACTTCTATTTCATTTCCTTTGACGATTTTTTTCCCGCCTTTGGTCTGAACCTGTAGTCCGGCCGCGAAACGAAGTCCGGCTTTTTTACCGTTTGGCAATTGCCCGTTCATCATCAAGGTCTGCCCTTCCGCTTTCACAGTTGCATTTTCTTTTCTATTGATACTGGTGCTGAAACTGATTTTTCCTTTTTCGGATGCGCTGATTTTCATCATCATCACATTCCCCGGAATACTAACCAGCGCTTCCTGAGTATAACTTACGCCATTACGCTTCCATTTTGTAGTCGCAATCGCCTTTTCTAAATTCAATATTCTGCTGTAATCGGTGTAAGCTGAGGTGGTGTCTTTCCAATTGATCTGGAGATTTCCCATAGTTTGGTAGGCGCCGTAAGGGTCGTTTTTCCCATTACCACCTCCGGAACCTGCTCCTTTGGCTACAAACTGTTTTTGCAACAGCTCCTGAGCTTCTTTATTCTGTCCTTTCAACAGGTAATCCTGGATAGGTTTCAGGTATTGATGGGCATTTTCCCGATCGGCATCCTGTACCCCACCTGACCATAAAGTGATCTCATTCAGGCTAATTTTGTCTTTGTTCGGGTTTCCATAAATCAGGGCACCAATACGTCCGTTACCTAAAGGCAAGGCTTCCTGGAAGTTAGCAGCCGGCTTTTTAAAGTAAATGGTAACGTCAGAAGATTGTGCAAAAGCCCCTGTACTGACTGCAAGAAGAAAGGTGTTGCCAAGTGCAACAAGGAGAATATTCCGGTAAAGCTTCATTTGGTTATTGGTTTCAGGTGTGTTAGCCAAAGAACGTCAGATTAACCGGGAATAAACTGAGTTTTTCTGTCAAATTATTAAGGAATTTTGGCAAGCAGTTCAATTTTATCAGACGACATGAGATCTATCTATTATTATCTTAGTAATTTCAATAACACCCACAAATAGACCACATCAATTACTTTAATAAAAAATAATTACCCTAAAAGTTGTTGATCACGTTTTAAATGTAGTAGTTAGACCAGAGCCCGATTGTATATGACCGAACCTGCTACACTGCCCACCTTCTTAAATCCATTGACCGATTTTGGTTTTAAGCATCTATTTGGTGCAGAAACTAATAAGGACCTCCTCATTTCCTTTATTAATGCAATTTTTAAAGGCGAGAAGACCATCATAGACATTCAGTATGGCGCTACAGAATATGCAGGAGTACTGCAAGTTCACAAAAAAGTATTTTTTGACCTGACCTGTACCACAGTTGATGGTGAACACTTTATTTTATATCCTTGCTGTGCTGGATTTTAAACTTACAGATAGCGAACCGGGTACTTACCTTCAAGACATTGCATTAATTAATAAAATTAACGGGCAGCTATTTTCCCCTAAGCTTGGCTTCAAATTCATTGAATTACCCAGCTTTAATAAGACGGCAGAAGAATTAGAAACAGATTTAGATAAATGGTTATATACCCTAAAAAATATGAGCACACTAACACAAGTACCAGCGAGCCTCCAGCAAGGAGTTTTCTTTAGATTTTTTGAACAGGCAGAGTTGAATAGACTGTCAAAAGAAGATCTGGCGATCTATGTAACGAACTGGAAAAATCACTCGGATTATATAAACTCTATAGCATTTTCCAGGGTTGAAGGGATAGCAGAAGGAGAAATGAAAAACAAGTTACTTACCGCGCAAACTTTAAAACAAATGGGATTTCCCATTGATCAAATCTTTGCAATATCCGGGCTCCCAATTATAGAAATTGAGAAACTAGAATCACTAAATAAAATAGATCCAAAAGGCTAATCCCTATCCGTCAGATAAAGTCGTTCTTTTTATGAAAAACGACTTTATTTATACAGGTAAATGCGGGGATTTACCCGGGTTGAGTAACCTGTTTACTAAAATATGGGGCGTCCTCCAGGTAGTGTAATATGGATTCAGCGTCCTTATCTGCAATCTGGTTGATGGTAAATTCCTTGAGGTGTCCTAATTTCAATAGGGATCCACAGCCCGCATCTTTAAACAGTTTGCTTAATTTTTCATTTTCGTCAATATGATAGGAGTTAAAAGCAGGGAGACTATCAATTTCCAGGTATTTTTTATCCTCTTTAACGACACTTAAAAGACGGCCAAGTTTCTCCCCTTCAAAAGTATCGTTGTTGGTTAGAAATAAGAAAGTATGGATCATCAGTTTGGTTCCATGCTGTTTTACGACCAGATAGCCAACTTTCTCACCAGCGACACGGAAATCAACATGACTTGCATCCCCCATCCATCGATGAGTTATTTTCGGCTCTAAAAAGGTGAGCAGCAGTATTTGATGCATGATTCCAGGACTGATATTGATTCGTTCCTGTAACCTGTCGAGGGTATGCGTACTGATGTAAATTTCCAAAGGGATATCCAGTCCCGTTGTTTTGAAACCGAGCAAGGAGGGCTTAACACTATAGTGCTCCCATTTGAATTCAGTTGAAAGCCAGCCCAGGCGTATCGCATTCCGCATACCTTTCGTCGTTTCGACCTTCTCTTTTGTTGGTTTAAAGCTGTGGATCAGAATATCATTATCCGGATTAAATTTAGCGAAAAAGGGAGTCAGCCCGAGATCGCTCCTGTAAATATGGTCATTGTAATCACTCAATAAAGTACAAATATCGGTGACTATATTAATGAGCAATTCCTGCAAATCATGGTGAAAGGAACTATCGTGTGAACCGAACGAAAAATGTCTTTTAATTTCTTCCAGTTCCGGATCACCATGGGTTTCCATATCACCAATACTATCGGTTAAGGTTATCCCTTCTGAGAGATACCAGGAAAGCAGTATTTTATTGCCATTAGGAAGCGTAAGTTCTACACCTTCAATATAATTCTGCAACAGTTTATTAAACTGAATTACCTTGATCTTGTCGAGTCCTGATCCAGGAGCTGCTTTAGCTTTTAGTACCGGATACCGACATTCATAAAGTCTCCCCAGAAAGGCATCCGGAAGTTTTTGCAGGAGCATATCCCCTCCAATAAGCATAATTATTTTTCTGGAACGATCTAAAAACCTCTCCTTTAATGCCTTACGTTGTTGTTCAATATTAGCCGCAGACTTAATTGCCACCTGCTTCTTTTTCTTTCTGTCCATTTTAACTTTATTTGGCACCAGCACATTTCAAACCACATTACTGGATTTAGTCCAACTCAAATATACACTCTTATATCCGATTGCAAATTATCATAATCAAAAAAAACCTCTAAAATTAAAAACATTTGTTAATTATTTAATAAATAAATATACTTAAAATGGTTATTGCAATTTTAAATACAGTAGTTAGACCAGAACCAATTGTACATGAAAGCGCAGGATCCCCTAACCGATTTCGGCTTTAAGTATCTGCTTTATTAAGGAGGAAGAAGAACTGGAAACAGATTTAGATAAATGGTTATATAACCTAAAAAACATGAGCAAACTAACAAAAATGCCCGCAAGCTTCAAGGATGGAATTTTCCAGGAGGTTTTTGAACTGGCTGAACTTAATAAAATGTCAGATATAGACCGTGCAATCTATGATTCCAACGTAAAGTCGGTTTCCGATTATGAAAACACGATACGTTTTGCGGTAAAGAAAGCGGCAATAAAGGCAAAAAAAGAAGGGATAGCACAAGAGAAAGCAAAAGGAAAAATAAGAGAAATGAAAAATAAGATACGCACTGCCAAAAACTTAAAGCACCGGGGATTCTCCGCAATTCAAATCTTCGAAATAACCGACCTTTCAGTTTCAGAAATTAAAAAATTATCCTAAAATATGAGTACATTAACATCCCTAAAATATCCTAACTTATCCATCATTCGAAAAGATTATTTTTTGGGATACTGCCAAAAACTAAGGTTTCTTTTTTAGGCCCCAGCTCCAATTTGCTCTAATAGCCGGTGTCACAACGCTGGCTTTAAACTTATGTTCCTCCGCATATCCTTCGGAGAGATAAATCGTTTCTCCGGGTATGGTGGAAAAGTTAAGGTTCACTTTTCCGTCATTCTGAAAAACGGAGAACGTGATTCCCTGTCTTTTATCAGAACTTAAAAGACTTACGTTCAAATCTGTTTGTATCCGACAAGTATCCCCCTTGCTACTGTAAACCTTAATAAATTTAGTCTTTCCATTGGTTCTGCCGGCAGAAACCAGGAAACCACCTTCTGTGCGAAGCTTGTCAAACGAAACATCCTTCCATGCCCCGGGGACAGCAGGAAATATTCTGATTTTATTTCCCCAGCTCTGAATTAGTAACTCCTGAATGGAAGTGGCAGCAGATAATGGAGTTTCGATCACAGGTCCAGACTCCTGATACAAGGTATTTGGCTGAATAAACTGATCAAAAAGCTGGTTTAGCAAGTCGTAAGCCTGATCTCCTTTGCCCATCATCGCATTGATGGAGGCGGCACCTGTAAAAGTATAACCTTGCAAAGCACCTTTCAGGGAAAGCCAATGGTTCAACGACTGCTCGATTAAGGCCTTATCCTCCGCATTTACCGGCGTCATCAAATGATACGGGTATATCATCATCAAATGAGAATAATGTCGGTGAGAGCTTGTTAAGCTTACGTCCTTCCCTATCATTAATCCGGTTTCATTTACGGGATAAGGTACCAGATTTACCAAAATGTTATTCCATTTATCAAGATCTTCATCCTGAAATCCTTCCTTTTCATTTAAGTTGATTAACGTTTTCAGGCCCCAGCGCAGACTAGCCAATGCGTAATTGGCATCTTCCGCATATTTATATTCTGGTGAAAAAGAAGAAGGTAAATGCCATACCCCCTGGTCATCCTTTTTCAAATGATACAAAAGATGATTTACAGATCTTTTTAATAAGGGATATATGTGTTTCTTTAGCTCTTCCTGATCTTTGGAATACGCATAATACTGGTAATAATAGAACATAGTCCAGGTCAGGTTTCCCAGTTCAAACTGTCCGTTTTCTTTGTTGGCTTCGGCTAATGGCGCCACTAAATCATAGCCGGAAATCCTGCCAATTGCCGCAGCATCTTTCCTCCATGGTTCCGGCACATTATTAATCAGGTTTTGAAGATTACTATTTAAGGTATTAAACAAGGATTTCCCAAGTTCAAGATGGTTGGCTGTAAATATTGGCGAATAGGTAAGCTGGGTATTCAGGTTCCACCATACCCCTGGCCATGGTGTTTTTCCGTTAAACCAAGGCCCCACCAGGTCGATCATTGGCCGGTTTTCTCTGGTCGCTGAAGCCAGTTTATAGAGTTGAATCCAGTAAAAACTTTCCATCCGCTGATCAGGAATAGAAATGAAACTCTGCTGATAAAACTGATGCCACCACTTTTGATGTGCAGCTAAAACTACAGGATATGTTGCTTTTGTAAAAGCCTGAACGACTTGTGTCGCTTCTTTTACCTCATCAGATTTTCCGGACGCGTCATATCCTACAGAAAGGATCATGGTGTGCTCCTTTGCCGTTTTCTTTTTGGTCCATACTGTGGCATAACCTCCATTGTTTAGCAAAGGCTGCCGACAAACCTCAAAAGCTCCTGTTTTCGAAAGTTGATAAGCCGGGTTTTCCGGATATACGGCAGGGTTTCCGGCATTTTGACCAATCATCCGCGGACTTATGCTCTTTTCGGCAATAAATTGCCAATTAATATCATTTTCTAATTGAGTGCCTTTTGCAGATATATAAATCACATTAGTATTAGCAGGCACAAAGGCATTGAATTTCAGGCTTCCTTTAGTCGTATAAATCGTCCCTTCCGCGATTGCATTATAAATATCAAGGCTCATTTTAGCGCCGGTAATTTTCCCGACGGTCTTGATCGTCATCCTGCCAATAGGTAATCTGGGTCTGGAAATTAAGGGCTCAGAAAGTCCGTTTCCTTCGTGCTTTCGCTGATCCGTAACATCAGTACGGCCAATATCAAATCGGATCGTCTGCTCATCTTCCTTATAAATATTGGTACCGATCAAACCATTTCCCAAAATGATACCAGTATAATAGCTGGTGCCAATCGAGTCCCAACGCAGGGTTTGCCGTTTCATGAATGCAGACCAATCTATTTCGGCTGGTTTTACCTGTGCAGACAAGGTAATCGTGGCGAACAAGAACAAGATCAAAGAAAAACAGGTTTTCATGTGTGTGAAAATTTCAGCAACTCCAGTTACCTAAACAAGAGCCGGTTAACTAAATCTACTCAGATTTAATTAAAATACCCATGCTTTGCCAAAATCACTGAACATTATAACGAAATCCTTAAGTTAATAGAATCCTCTTTTTGAAAAAACAGGCAAACCCTCATTATTATAATAGTTGATTATGATTTCTGTTATTTTCATAATACAGGAAAGCTGATTACTTTTGCTTCCTTACAAAACAAGGAAAAAGATGAACATTTACTTAACAGCCATTATAAAAAGTACCGAAGGAAATGCAGAGGCGATGAAAGCCATGTTGTTACAATTACTTGCCGAGTCTAGAAAAGAAAATGCTTGTATTCAGTACGACCTTCACCAGGATCAGGAAAATAAAAATGTGTTTATCTTCCATGAGATCTGGGAAAGTCAGGAAGGATTAGACCTGCACAATGCACAACCTCATATTGCTCGTTTTATTGCAGATACTGCAAGCATCATAGACGGTCCGGCAATGATTCATAAAATAGAAAAAGTTGCTTAACTTTTAAGACCCCCTGACATCAGGGCTCTTTTAAACGAATATAAGAACAGGTTTTTCAGCATCACGTCTGACCCCTGTCTTTATATTCGTTTTTTTTTACCTAAGCATCCGCTAAATGCGCCATACCATAAAGGCTTAATTTCAGCAAAGTGGCTACTTCCTCTCGCATAACGCCATAGTAAGCTCAGGATCCGTTCTGGTACGGGTTAGGGTGCCTTCGATAGGAGACTTTATTTCTTAAGGTTTCTTTCCGGATTTTATGAGAGGTTGATAGGGCCTATTTGGGCATACAGCCCCATCAAAGTACTGGATAACAGCTTGTAACTTTCTTTTAGGACTTAAATAAATAAAGTATCATTATGAGGATACACCGAAGATAATTACTACCTTCCTACTCATCAAACCGAACAATACCCAACTCAACCTCAACCCCTTAACCTCTCTAACATGGCAATAGCTTCAAACGGTCCGCATGGCCACCTTAACGGAAAAGTTGGCAATCTTGTTTTTTATATGCTCAATGGGCAACCTGTGGTACGTTTAATCGGCAGAAAGGGAAAACCTAGTACGCTTCAACTGGCCAATTATCAGGAAATGGCTGTCACCACCAAACTGCTAAGTGGAATGGGTGGTTTTATTAAACTCGGTTATGGTTTACAGGCCAGAGGAACGGTGCATAATGCACATAATTTAGCCACTTCTTATCATAAAAAACAGGCTTTAACAGGCGAATACCCCAATATTCGCATTGACTACAGCAAGGTAAAGGTAAGTCAGGGCCATATGCCGGAGACCGCGGATTTAAAGATCGAAAAATTAGCAGGCGGACTGGAAATCACCTGGGATCCGACACCTACTACCGACCTACAGCACAACGACAGTGTGATGGTGATGATTTGTTGCCCGGAAAGCGGAAAAGACAGGGAATACCTGAATATCGCCAGAAGATCAGAAGGGAAATGTTTTATTCCGATGTATGAAGAGGCCTTAAATCAACAGATAGAACCTTATATTTCATTTATTTCTGCGGATGGAGAAAAGGTGTCCGACAGTGTTTACCTGGGCAATTTGAATGGTACTGGTAAAAATGCGTCAGAAAAACAGGAAGAAGAGAAATATCAGCGGGTAAAAACAAGATTTGATCAGTTGGAAAGTAATTATTCAGCGCAATTGAAAGCCAATTATGGCGAAATCCCCAAAAACAAAGCATTTAAAACCCTCGAAAAGGAATATAAGGTCCTCAAAAAACAACTGGAACACCTGCCCGGAAAGCCCGGCTAAATCAAAAGAAAGAGACCACTACCCCCTTTTTATATCGGATAACGAACTTTCTTATGTCTCCCCGTAAATTATCTTTGATCAGGTCATAGATGAATAGGGAATCACTGAATATAGCTTCCTTTGTAGGGTAATCATTTTCACCTGACGACTCCACAAACACAATCAAGTTAATCTAAAAACGCATCTATGTAGTAATCAGGCGATAAAACACCATTTACAATTATTACAATAAATTTCAAACATTTATAGCCTTAAGGGGTTGTTCAAGAAACAAAAGTATTTCCTTCATTCTGCTACCTCTTTATGAAAAACTACTCTCTACGCTTGCAATTGCTATTCCTGGCGATGTTAAAGGATTTTTTCTTTTTGAAGGATTACTCATGCCATCATTTTCCCTTTAAATCGCAACTATGAATACAACCTTTACTAAAGTTAAAGTATCCTTTGGCTTACTTCTGGCTGGCTGCTCGTTAATCACGACCCAGGCACAGGCTCAGCTCATCAAATATGAAAGCAAGGACTCGCTAAATGGCAAGCCAAAAATCAGCTCTGCATTAATTGGCCGGTTAAAGCTCAACGGCATTTACGACATCAGTGGAAATCTACATGGCAACAGCTCATTTCTCATCCATGAGAACGATGTTTTTGGTCGCAATAAACCTGCGTTTTGGGTGGATATGCGCCAAAGTCAGATTCGATTCACGACGACTACTCAATTGAAAAACGGCAAAGAGATCAGATCCATGCTGGAAGGTGATTTTGAAGGTGGACCAAACCGGACTTCCTTATTCAGGTTGCGTCATGCCTGGATCAAGTACAACAATTTCACGTTAGGCCAGAATTGGTCAACTTTCGGTGATTCTGATTTATGGCCGGCAAGTTTACTGGATTGGGATGGTCCAACCGGAATGGTCTTGAGCAGAAGAATCCAGCTGAATTACAAAAACAAATTCAATCCAAACGGTAAGGCGGGTTATGAGGTTGCAGTAGAGCAGATGGAACCTCGCAGATTATACGATTATACCACTAACGATGCGTTGGGAGTAGATTATGCGCCCAAAAGGATGCCCGATGTGATTGGTGCTTTAAGGTATGATTACGACAATGGTGGCTTCTTAAAAGTTGCCGGTATCTATAGAAACGTTGGTTACGACTCTAAAAATCTCTTAGAAACTGCACCTGAAGTTAAGTTCAAATCAGAAAATGGCTGGGGTGCAACTGCTATCGCCAGCATCTTTTTCAATAAGAAATCTGGTTTAACAAATAACCTACAAGCTCAATTTAATGTAGGAAAAGGCATTGCAGATTATTTTCTGGCAGTTGGTGGTTCTGGATTAGATGGTTTTGCCAAAGAGAACAAAATGGGAGAATTAAATCTATTAAATGTACATGCCGGTTTCATTTCTTATCAACGTTTCTGGACGCCAAAATTCCATACGATGGTGATCGCTTCTTACAACCACTTTTATGGTGCAGAAGCAACGGCAAGTCCATGGAATGAAATGACGAATTACCACTTCACACTAAACCTTTCTTACAACATACTTGACAATTTAATGGTTGGTTTTGAGCCTCAGATCGGCTATAAAGAACTCCATCTGGATGAAGGCATCAAAAAAGGAAAGGATGCAGTGCGCATCAACTTCGGCATGTTATACAATTTTTAAAAGCAGCAAAACATCTATCTACAATACATCGTATAAATCTACAATTATGAAAAAACTACTATCACTTTTAGTCATGGTCCTGTTGCTACAGGTAGCGTATGGCCAAAAACCAAGAATCATTATACTCGCTACCGGTGGCACTATTGCCGGAGAGGGCGCTTCCGCAGATCGTGCGGGATATACGGCCGGTAAAATCCCTGTTTCTGAGCTGATTGGCTCTATTCCTACAATTAGTCAGATTGCAGATGTGAGTGGCGAGCAGATTTCTTCGGTAGGAAGTCAGGATATGAGCCTGGAGATCTGGAAAAAATTAGCCCTGAGAATCAATGAAATTTTCAGTAAAAAAGAAGCGGATGGCATCGTGATTACACATGGTACAGATACGCAGGAAGAAACGGCTTATTTCCTTGATTTAGTGATTTCTTCTGATAATCCGGTTGTATTGACCGGTTCTATGAGAGCTTCTACAGCGATTAGCGCGGATGGTCCTAAAAACCTTTTTGATGCCATTACCGTTGCTGCAAGTCCGAAAAGCAGAAATCGTGGGGTATTGGTTTCCTTCAATGAGTCTATTTTCAGCTCCAGAGATGTGACCAAATTGAGTACAACAAAAGTGAATGCATTTGGTGCGCCAAACAGCGGTCCGGTTGGACAGGTTTTCGACGGAAAAGTAGAATATTACAAGACTTCTGAGCGTCGTACGCCACATGTTGCCCCATTTACCATTACTAAAAACACGGTTTTCCCTAAGGTAGAGATTTTTTACATGTATACAGATCCCTCTCCAAGCTATTTTGATTGCCTGTTAAAGGATAAAGTAGCAGGGATTGTGATTGCAGGTGTAGGTAATGGAAATTTCTCTAAACCAATTACCGCAGCCGTTAAAAAAGCAATTGCAGACGGCATTGCCGTTTGTCGCGGGAGCAGATGTATTTCCGGCCGCGTGGTAGAAGATGGAGAAGTAAATGATAAGGAATTGGGAACTATTGTTTCCGACGACTTAAACCCTCAGAAAGCAAGAATACTGCTGATGTTGGGCTTAACAAAAACTCATAAAGCTGCTGAACTTCAAAAATATTTCCTTCAATACTAATTTTTGCTTCGATTAATCCCGGGTGCATTGTTCCGGGATTTTTCACCAATCAAAAAGATTCCAGCATCATTAAGCTGATGCTTTTCTTTCCAACAAACAAGATTTTAACTATTCAAAACATACTATTAAACTTTATACTATTATGGCAACTTTTCGAATTGAACACGATTTTTTAGGCGAAAAAGAAATCAGCAATGACTGTTATTATGGCGTTCAAACGATGCGCGCAAAAGAGAACTTCGACATCACTGGTATTCCGATTGGTTCTGAACCTCTTTTTATCCAGGCTTTCGGTCATGTTAAAAAAGCGGCTGCACTGGCCAACAGAGACCTTGGAATTCTTGATGCTAAAAAAGCGGAAGCCATTGTTTATGCTTGCGACAGACTAATTGCCGGTGAGTTTACCGATCAGTTTATCAGTGATTTGATTCAGGGAGGTGCCGGTACTTCCACCAATATGAACGCCAATGAAGTCATTGCGAATCTTGGTCTGGAATATTTAGGTTATAAAAAAGGTGATTATGTTCATTTACACCCAAACAACCACGTTAACCTTTCTCAAAGCACCAATGATGCCTATCCAACGGCCTTCAGAATTGCCGTTTACCTGAAAATCAACCATTTCGCCCTTGCGTTGGAAGAGTTACAGGAAGCATTTTTCTTCAAAGGGAAAGAGTTTAAAGATGTGCTGAAAATGGGAAGAACGCAGCTTCAGGATGCGGTTCCGATGACCTTAGGTCAGGAGTTTAACGCATTTGCTACTACTTTAGGAGAAGATGTGTTGCGTATTAAAGAAGCAGCATTGTTGATTACCGAAGTAAATATGGGCGCTACGGCCATTGGTACGGGCGTAAATGCACCAGAAGGTTATTCTGCTTTATGCGTTAAATACTTAGCGGAAATCAGTAAAGTTCCCGTGATTCTGGCGGCAGATTTAATTGAAGCTACTTACGATACCGGCGCTTTAGTGCAGTTGAGTGGTACTTTAAAGCGTAACGCTATTAAATTGAGTAAAATTTGTAATGATTTAAGGTTATTGAGCAGCGGCCCAAGATGTGGTTTAAACGAGATCAACCTTCCTCCGATGCAACCGGGTTCTTCGATCATGCCTGGAAAAGTAAATCCGGTGATTCCTGAGTTGATGAACCAGACTTGTTTCTATGTGATTGGTGCAGATTTAACGGTTACAATGGCTGCTGAAGCCGGTCAGTTACAATTAAATGTAATGGAACCAGTAATTGGAATGGCATTATTCACTTCCCTGCAATACCTGACAAAAGCGTGTCTGACGTTAAAAAACAAATGTGTTCTGGGCATTACTGCGAATGAAGAACACTGTAAAAATATGGTGATGCAGAGTATTGGTATCGTGACTCAGCTGAACCCAATTTTAGGTTATGAAGAATGTGCTTCCATCGCTAAAGAGGCGCTTAAAACAGGCAAATCTATTTACGAGATTGTGGTGACCGAAAGAAAGTTGATTTCCCAGGCGAAGTGGGATGAAATTTATTCAATTGATAACCTGATCAACCCTAAATTTATCTCACAATGATCTTCGTCCAGCTCGGCATATTACTGGCCATGATCCTAATCGGATCACAGATGAAAGGTATTGGACTCGGGGTGATGGGAATGGTAGGCTTAATGATTTTCGTGCTGGTGTTTAAAATGACACCTGCCGAGCCTCCTGTTGCCGTGTTGTTGATTATTCTTGCTATTGTAACCACCGCTGCCACTTTACAGGCAGCTGGTGGTTTAGACTATCTGGTCAGTATTGCGGAGAAAATCATTAGGAAAAACCCAAGTCAGATTACTTTTATTGCTCCTTTCACCACTTATTTCCTGTGTTTGTTTGCGGGGACTGCACACATCGTTTACTCTCTTTTACCAATCATTGCGGAGGTGGCAGCGAAACAAAGAATCAGACCGGAAAGACCTTTATCGGTTTCTGTGATTGCCTCCCATCTGGCGATTACAGGGAGTCCGATGAGTGCGGCGACTGCTGCATTGGTGACCATCCTGGCTTATTCTTCCGCTTCTATAGACATCATGAAGGTATGTATCCCGGCTTCCATTATCGGGATATTTGTCAGCATTCTGGTGGTGCGTAAGAAAGGTATTGAACTAGATAAGGATCCGATATTTATCGAGAAAATGAAAGATCCTGAATTTGCGCGTTCGATGGATCCTACGGATACCAGTGGTGGCGAAAGTCACTATGTAGCTGCTCCGGGGGCTAAAATTGCCGTTGGCATATTTGGCCTGGCCATTCTGATGATCATTTTATTTGGTGCATTTCCTCAATTAGTACCTCATGTTGGTGGTGCCAAAAGTTTCAGTGTAAATGCGGATGGAACGATTAGCTTAACCAGTCTGATCATCATGATCACACTAACCGCTTCGGCGCTCATGATGCTGATCACTAAAACTTCGGCGGCTAAAGTGGCCAAGATGAGTTTGTTCACTTCCATGGCTACCGCAGTTGTTTCTGTGTTGGGTGTGGTTTGGATGAGTGCAACTTTTATGGCTGCAAATGAAGCGGTCATTGCGCATACATTTAAAGATATTGTTTCTGAACATCCATGGACTTTCGCTTTCGCACTGTTCATTATGGGAGCTTTGACCTTTAGTCAGGCAGCAACCACCAAAACGATTATGCCAATGGGTGTTGCTTTAGGAATTATAAATCCGCATTTGATTGCGATGTTCCCGGCAGTGAGTGGTGATTTCTTGCTTCCAGGCTACCCTACCCTTGTTGCGGCCATCGATTTTGACCGAACGGGGAGTACGAAAATCGGGAAGTACGTATTGAACCACAGTTTTATGGTACCAGGGCTGGTGGCCTTATCGGTAGCGATTATAGTTGGTTTTGTGCTGACAGGGATTTTATTTTAGGAGCAGATTATACTTTCAAAGGTTTCTCTTTTTCAAGACCTCAAAAACAAATTCCTTCCCATACAAGAATGCCCCATGATCAAGATGATTACGGGGCATTCTCATTTAATACTTTAATGCGGATTAAGCTGCATCAATTGCTTCGCGCAATGCTTTTGCTGCTGCTGCCGGATCTTCAGCTCCGTAAATTGCAGCACCTGCAACTACTACTGAAGCACCTGCTTTAACTACTGCTGCAACATTATCAATGTTTACACCACCAGCTACAGAAACAGGAACACCTACTCTTGCTGCTTCATCAATTAATACCTGGATTGAGTATCCTGGCGTCCATTGCTCATCTAATCCAGCGTGTAATTCTACGAATTCTACACCTAATTTAGTTACTTCCTGTGCACGTCTAACACGGTCAGGGTAACCAATTGTGTCTACTACAATACCTTTTCCGTGTGCTTTTGCAGCTTTAACGGCACCGATAATTGTTGCATCACCAACAGCTCCCATTACAGTAACTAAATCAGCACCTGCATTAAAAGCGATTTCAGCTTCTAATTCACCAGCATCAGCTGTTTTCATATCTGCAAAAACCAGTTTATCAGGGTGTGCCGCTTTCATTGCAGTAATTACTGCTGCACCCATGTTTTTAATTAATGGAGTACCCAGTTCAATAATATCTACATAAGGGGCAACTTTTGCTGCCAATGCTAATGCTTCTTCTGTCGTTAATAAATCGATTGCTACTTGTAATTTTGCCATAATGATTTTATATAATAAATGATTTAATTCTTGATTATTTCGGGTTTAAACTAGGTTTAACCCGTTTTAATTGTGCTTAACCGCATTATTCCAGATTTGCATGTCTTGTCCACAGTTCCGCATTAGGAGTATCGTCCATCTTCCAAAGCGACTGAAATACAGCATCTGTAAGCAACAGGAGAAACTGTTCAAATAAGCTTCCTGCATATTGCCTCGAACGACTACCTTCATGGTCTTCTTTTTCCGCAGCGGGGATGAGTATCAATTGATCTGCGCTATTGGCAAGCAGTGATGTTGTCTGCGTAGAAAGTGCCACTACCGTTGCGCCTACTGATTTTGCTTTTTCTGCTGCTTTTACAATAGAACTGGTGGTCCCAGAACCGGATGCTGCGATTAACAAATCACCTTGTTTGATGGCCGGAGTGGTAGTTTCTCCAACAAAATGGGCATTTAATCCCAGGTGCATCAGGCGCATTGCTGCTGAACGCATGGCGAAACCAGAACGACCTGCGGCGATGATAAAGATGTTATTCGCTGTTTTAATGGTATTTGTAAAAGTTGCTACTTCATTAAAATCTATCTGTTTTAACAACCAGGTATTTTCCATGAGTATCATTTCAAGGTTATTGCGAACCTCTTTTGCCAGTTGTTTATCCGTTGTTGTTTGAACCTCCATTGTAACCGTTTTTAATCTGGTGTAAAGGTAGGCCGGCTTTTCTGCCCTCTGGTTACACAATCAGCCATTTATATGGGACAATCAGGAAACTTAGCCCTTTCTAAGTCATGCTTAAGCCACAAAAAACAAGCTATTTCTGAATAGTCCACCATATTTTCCAAATCGTCCTATACGCCAGATGGAGTTACTTATCTTTGTAGCATGATGAATGTTGCATTACCGGCGGGTCTGGAAAAATCACTGATTTATATTCGTAATCTGGGCAATTGTCCGCCGAGTTACCTGAATGATCCGGGAAGGAAAGACTTTTTTGAGATTGTGTGGTTGAAGAATGAGGATGCTTTACATGCCTTAAAGGATACGGATTTGGATGCTAAAGGCGACTGGATTTACCTGATTCCTCCGTACCGTGTACATCAATTGAATAAAGCCGGAAAAAACGGGGAGCTGATCTCTTTTAAGCGAGATATGCTGGAAGAGGAAGACAAAGAGTTTCTTTTAGACCTCTTTAAGATTTTCAATGTACAGGGGGAATTCTCTTGTCTGCGGTTAAATGAGGCTGCTGCTGCTGAACTTTCAGGGATTTTCAGTTTACTGGAAAAGGAGTATGCCAATCACAGCATGACGATGGTAAAAGCGCTACTCAAAGTCTTTCTTTTGAAATTGATTCAGGTAAAAGAACATGATTTCACCAGTCAGGACATCCATCAAAAGCGGGTTTATGAGTTTTTAATGTTGCTGGAAAGCAATTATCAGCAGGTTCGTAATACAGACTTTTATGCGGGAAAACTGGGGATTAGTTCTAAGCGACTGAACCAGATTCTGAAAGAAAAACTGGACAAAACAGGGATGCAGCTGATCCATGACCGCATTATTCTGGAAGCAAAACGGAGTATCATTCATAGTGAGATCACCATCAAAGAGATCGCCTATGAACTGGGTTTTTCCGACAGGCCATATTTTAGCCGGTTTTTCAAGAAACAGACTGGTCAGACGCCGGAAGAGTTTCAAAAACAGGCAAAGGAACACATTAAAGTTAAATTCAACACGCTGGTTTAAACGCTTATATTCCCGAAAAAATGGCTCCCATTCTTACAGATCCTTTGCTGCAAATTATACTGCTCTTACTATTAGTTCTCATGGTAGTTTGCGTAAAACTCGGGAAACTGACCTTTTATGCAGCTATAACGGCGGCATTACTGGGTTTTCTCGTTGCAGCAACGGCAGGATTGAAAGGCATTGCCATGTTAGGGGTATTTTTCGTTTTAAGTGTATTGGCTACTTCGCATCAGAAAAGGATCAAGCAGTTGATACATCCGGATTCCGCTGAGAAAACGGGCCGTGATGCCCGGCAGGTACTCGCAAACGGTGGTGTTGCCGGAATTACCGCCATACTTTCGCTATTCAATCCGGAGCACAAAGAATACTACCTATTGATGATGGCTGCAAGTCTGGCCTCGGCTCTTGCCGACACTTTATCTTCGGAATTGGGAATGGTTTACGGCAAACGCTTCTACAACATTATTAGTTTTAAAAGGGAGGCCAATGGTCTGGATGGGGTGATCAGTCTGGAAGGCACAATAATCGGTGCGATTGGTGCAGGTATCATCGCTTTGACCTATGCTGGATTCGGGAAAATAGCAATTATTGTGGCTATAGCAGGGGTACTAGGCAATTTCAGCGACTCCCTGCTTGGTGGATTATTAGAACGAAAAAATCTGATCGGGAACAATATGGTCAACTTTTTAAACACAGGGTTTGCGGCCCTGGCCGGTTTGCTATTGTATTTATTGTTCCAGATCAGGGGCTAAAATCATTGATCTTAGCCCGGCAAGCCATCTCGTTTTTCTGTTACACGACTTCATTCTCCAGGGAACCAAATTTACCGGCTGCAACATCGGCAAAAGCCTGTTCGATTTCCTCTTCCGTGTTCATCACAAATGGCCCTTTATGTACTGCTGGTTCGTTCAAAGGTTTTCCGTTCAGGATTAAAAACTTAGCATCTTCCATCGCAAGAATCTCCAGAACTTCCCCTTCATTTTCAAACAAGACAAACTGCTCTTTACCAGCTTCCACTTCATTCAGTTTAAGCTTCCCTTCGAGGATCAGAATACCCATATTATACTCAGCAGGACAGTCGATTTTCATACCTCCATCTTGTTTCAAAGTAACGTCTAAGAGATTCATCGGGCTATACGTTTTCACCGGACTTTCTACGCCCTGATAACTTCCTGCAATTATCCTGACTTCTCCTTCTTCCAGTGTTACCTTTTTGATCTCGTCTTTGAGTAAGGTTTGATAACCGGGTTCTACATATTTAAAGGCTTTTGGCAATATCGTCCATACCTGAATCATTTGAAGATTTCCTCCTTTACGGGAAAACTCCTCTTCGAAATATTCCTTATGCAGGATTCCCTTTCCGGCAGTCATCCATTGTACATCGCCAGGCCCTACTATCCCATGATGACCAGCGCTATCGGTATGCGCAACAGCACCTTGATATACCAGTGTAACCGGCTCTATCCCACGATGCGGGTGTACATTTACGCCACGTTTTTTATCGCTGGGTTCATAATAGGTTTCCGGTTGATAATCGATCATATAAAAAGGGCTCATTTTATCCCCCAGATTATTCCCGTTAGGAAAGATATTGATCACTTTAAAAGCGTCTCCGACAGCATGTTTGTAACCACTGCTGTAGACTCCTGCTATTTTCTTTTTCATATCATTTGTATTAAACAATCCCGGCAGGAGTAAACAATCTGCCGGGATTCTTATTTAAAATAAGCTTTAGAATTATTCTGACTTATCATAAGAAAACTGGATACCCGCGGTACCACCCGTCTCGATAAACAACTTCATAAATCCTGGTACTGTTTCTGATCTTCCCCAGTCTCTTTGTAGTTCACAGAACAGCTGTGCTACACTTACCGGCTGTGCACCTGCCTGCTCCATCCTTCTCAAGGCGGCATCATGTGCCGCTAATGATGTTCCACCAACGGCATCTACGACTGGATAAACCTCATAACCTTCTTTCAGCGCATCTAATGCGGGGAAAGAAAGACAAGCTTCTGTCCAGAGGGCGGTCATAATTAGTTTCTTTCTTCCGGTTGCGATTACAGCTTCCAGAAATTCAACATCTTCCCATGCATTAATTGTGGTGCGGTCATAGGATGGTATTCCTTTCAGTTCTTTACGCAACTGAGGGATGGTTTCAAAATTCAAACCGGTCTTTACGTTTACGGTAGAAAGGATAATTGGTAAATTGTACAGTTTAGCCATTTTTGTGACACCGACAATATTATTAACCAATAATTGTCTGTCCATTGAGGCGATTGAATTCACCTGAACCGGCTGATAATCGATGATGATAAATGCCGCATTTTCTGGTGTCAAAAGGTGATCATTTTTCTGATCTCTGATTGGGAAACTACTCATGATGTTTTGTTTTAACTGGTAAAATTCAAACTATTTACTCAAGCGTTTATTTTTGTAATTTTTGGGTCCACCACAGCAATTCCTTTAGCATTCCTTCGGCCGTACGGAGATGTGCTTCATCGCCTGTAAATCGTTCCTCATCATCCATGTATTTGGTAAAAAAGGGAACGTGAACCGCTTCTACCAGGGGCACCATTTTCATCGCTGTTACCACTTGTTTCAGCATCTGAACTGCTCGGGTACCACCGGCAATGCCGCCATAACTCACAAATCCGACAGGTTTATACGTCCATTCCTGATACAGGAAGTCGAGTGCATTTTTAAGGGTGGCAGGAAATCCGAAATTATACTCCGGAGTCACAAAAATAAAGGCATCAGCTGCTGCGATTTTCTTACTCCAGGCTTTGGTATGTTCGTGTTGATATTTCTGTAGTCTGGGATGCTCCGGCTCATCCATAAAAGGCAGATTTATTTCTTTGAGGTCGATCAATTCGACTTCAAAGTCCGACTGCTTATTTAACAAGTCCATCATCCATTTTGCAATGGCTGGTCCTTTTCTTCCCGGCCTGGTACTGGCCACAATCACTTTAAGCTGATACATATTTCTTTATTTAAGGATTAATGTCCAGACGTTACAAAACCTCTCCTATTCATCGTCTGAAAAGGCCGTTCATTTTTAATCAACAGGCCTTTCCCCTATAACAAAATTAGCGGGTAATTAGATCAGAAAAAATAACATAGGTTAAGAAAATCGCTTAATCTACCATAAGAAGATTTTGGGATTAATGCTTAAGCATGCAGCATTTTACTCAAAAATTCAGGGGTAACTCCGATGTAAGCGGCGATCTGCTTTTGAGACAGGATGTTGGTTAAGGTTGGGTAGCGAAGGCAAAACTTCCCATAGCGTTCTTTTGCGCTAAGTCTCAGATTTTCCATGGAACGCTCCTGGAAAGAAACCAATGACCGCTCAGCCAGGATTCGGAAATAATAGTTGAATTTTGGAATCTCTTTATACAATTTTTCCAGGTTTACTTTGGAAATTAAGAGTAAATCTGCATCTGTAAGGGCATCAATATATAAATGACCCGGTTCCTGCGTAATCAGGCTATACATATCTCCTATCCACCAGCCTTCCGGTGCAAACTGCTGAATATATTGAAAGCCGTTTGCATCCAGGTGGTAGCTCCTCAAACATCCTGAGACCACAAACATAGCAAACCTGTTCACATCTCCTTCCAGCAATAAATGCTGCTTCTTTTTCACTTTCTTAACTTGGAGGTAAGCACAGAACTGTTGTTTTTCATCCTCACCAAGCTGAATATGCTTTGCGATGTTTGCTAAAAGAAGGTCATGGCTCATAAAGGAGGATTAATAAGAATAACTAAGGTAAAGCTTATCGCAGGTAAAAAAAAGGCTTTACTACCGATTACTTTGGAGATTCGGTAGCAAAGCCTGATCTGGCAAAAGCCATATTTATTAAACGCCTTTACCTACGCTTACCGCTTTTTGATAGCTTTCGATAAGTGATTGATAAGGAGGCATTACTTTTGAAAATGCGTCAGCAAATTCCAGGGCATCCTCACGTTTCCAGGTTTTCTGAATCTCACTCAATACGGCAACCGTACTGATTGGTATCACATCGGCCATTGCCAAACGAGTCATCGTAATTTGTGTAGACAATGGGCTCATGTCCCCTGAAGCATCGATTACTGCGAAAACGTCGAAACCTTCTGCCTTAGCAGAAATGGCTGGAAATGCCACACAAACACTAGTTAACACTCCTGCTATGATCAATTTCTTTCTCCCTGATTTCCTAACGGCTTCGGCAAAAGCCGGTGTATCCCAGGCATTGATTTCACCATTACGGGGAATATATATGGCATGTGGAGCCAGTTCATGAATTTCAGGCATCAAAGGGCCATTTGGTCCATTCGGTTCTGATGCAGTAGTGAATACCGGAATATTTTCAACTGCGGCTACTTTTGCAAGTGCAGCAACATTGTTTCGTAGCGCCGTTACTTCGATGTCTTTAACGGTTTGGAATAATCCACTTTGGTGGTCGATCAAAAGAATTGCTACTTCATCCGAATTGATTCTTGTTAGTACTGACATAATCTTTAAATTTTAGTTTACAGTTTTTAGTTTAAAAGGGCTTTCAATTTCTTTTGATTTAGCTCCTGATTTTCAACACCACAAAGTTAGAGTGCCCCCGAAAAACAAACAATGGAGTAGATTAAGACAAATAGTTAATGTAGGTTAAGGAATTTGGATGGCTAAGGAATAGCCCTATGTTTTTCTATATTTATGGAAAATTTTAGCTGCTATGAATAACTGGTTTAAGCAAAATGGCCAACATCTGATGGTCATTGTACTTTTCTTTGGAATCACCTTTTTATATTTTAACCCCGTATTCTTTGGAAAAACGCTTGGACAAAATGATGTGACCAGGGCGCAATCGACGACTACCGAAATCAATCATTACCGGGAAAAGGGAGAAACGATTTTATGGACCAATCAGATCCATGGCGGGATGCCTGCCTTTCAAATCTGGGCTCCTTATCCCAATAACATGACCACCTGGTTGGTAAAAGCCATTAATTATTCTTTTCCGCAGCCGGTTGGAACTGTACTGGTATTACTATTGGGCAGTTATTTTCTGTTTTGCGTGCTAAAATTGAATCCCTGGCTCTCCGCAGCGGGGGCTATAGCTTTTACTTTCTCTTCTTATAACATCATATTATTCGGTGCCGGACATGCCAATCAGGTTGCTGCGATCTCTTTCTTCGCCCCTGTTGTTGCCGGTATCCTACTCATTTTTAGAGGTAAATACATTTATGGCGCAGCGGTAACGGCCCTATTTTTAGCGCTGGAGATCAGGGCTAACCATATCCAGATGACCTATTACCTGTTTTTAGCCATCTTGATTTTAGTGGGAATGGAATGTTATCATGCCGTAAAGTCAAAACAGACAACCGCATTTTTTAAGGCTGCCGGGTTTGCATTTGTTGCCGGACTACTGGCCCTAGCAGTGAATACTTCTTCTTTGTGGAGCACTTATGAATACAGTGCGGAGACCATCAGAGGCCATGCGAACCTGACGCAAAAAGTGGCTAAAACCAGTACCGGATTATCCAGGGAATATGCCTATCAATGGAGCCAGGGGGTGGAAGAGTGTATCACTTTCCTGATCCCAAATGCTTTTGGCGGCAGCTCCAGAGGAAATTCGGCAGCACATTCGAATGTGGTAAAAACGCTGACAGAAATTGGTGCTGATGCCAGTGAGGCGGATTACCTTTCTAAGTCGCTGATGCCTTCTTACTGGGGTGAAAAGCCTTTTACAGAGGGATCGTTTTATTTTGGAGCGGTGATCTGTTTCCTGTTTGTACTCGGCTTATTTATCGTCAAAAACCATATTAAATGGTGGTTATTATCTGTTGTGGTCTTAACGATGTTGCTTTCTTTTGGAAAAAACATGCCGCTGGTGTCGGACTTATTCTTCTACTACGCGCCATTTTACAACAAGTTCAGGGCAGTAGAATCGATCCTTGCTGTAGCCGGATTGTGCTTCCCGATATTGGCTGTGCTGGCGGTAAATGAATTGTTGCTGAATAAAGATAAAAAGGAGCTATTTAAACAGGTAAAGCTTGCTTTTTACCTGACTTTTGGGCTTTCCTTGCTGATTGCGATTATTCCTACCTTATTTCTATCCTTTAAAAGCAGCGACCATCAGTCCGTTGTGGCGCAATTTACCGAGGCACTTAAAATAGATCAGTCAACCGGAAACACCATTGGAAATGCTTTTGTGGCTGATAGAAAAGCAGCTGCGCAGGCTGACGCGATGAGGTCTTGTTTGTTTATTTTGCTTGCTTTTGCAGGGATTTGGGCCTATCTAAAAGAGAAGCTGAGTTTCAATATACTTTCCATTGCTTTTCTTTTTCTGATCTTAACAGATCTATGGGGTGTCGATAAAAGGTATTTAAATGAGGGTACTTTTATGGCGAAACAGGATACGGAGAAGCCACAGCTCCGGGAGGTGGATCGTTTTATTGACCAGGATAAAGATCCGGACTTTAAAGTGATTGACCTGACGCAAAGCATCATGAACGATGCCACTACCCCCTATTTCCATAAATCTATAGGCGGTTATTCGGCGGTACGTCTGAAGCGATTCGATGAGGTTATCGAAACACATTTCAAGAAAACCGTTAACCTGGATATTCTGGGCATGATGAACACCAAATACCTGATTATTACAGATCCGAACTCCCCAAAACTGATTGCACAGTTGAACCCGGATGTTTGCGGTCATGCCTGGTTTGTCAATAAGATCCAATATGTAGCTAATGCAGATCAGGAAATGGCGGCTATAGGGACATTTAAACCTAAAGAAACGGTGGTGATCGACGAGCAGTACAAGCCACTGGTTAAAGCGCAAGAACTAAGCGCTGTTCCTGCCTCCTCCGGAACGATTAAACTGAGCCGTTATTTCCCAGACCGCATGGTTTATGAAAGCAGTTCGCCACAAGCCAATATTGCCGTGTTTTCGGAAATCTATTACAATAAGGGTTGGAAAATGTTCATTGATCAGGTAGAGCAGCCCTATTTCAGAGCAAATTACCTGTTAAGAGCAGCGCATATTCCGGCAGGGACACATCAGATCGAGTTTGTATTTCATCCTGCTTCTTATTATACAGGAGAAATCATTTCTCTGATCGCTTCGATTGTGCTGATTATCGGCTTATTGCTGGCGGGATATCTGGGTTATAAAGAACGAAAAACAGCTAAATAACCAATTCGGATAAACTCATAAGTATACACACCAAAGCCTTTAAATCTGCGGATCTAAAGGCTTTGGTGTGTAATAAAAGCAGGTTAAATTTTTCTTAGGTTCAATTAAAAAGTATGCGGGTGATAGTCATTCTCTACCGTTCCATCTTCATACAATTTCAACATGGCATAGCCCGGAGGCGTTTCCAGGTAATAACCTGGTCCGGCGGATTCCGCATCCCCTTTTCCCCACCAGAAACCACTCATTGCGCCATTACAGCAATACAGCACCCCATTATAACTGGTATGA
This sequence comes from Pedobacter gandavensis, assembly GCF_032677645.1. GTDB lineage: Bacteria > Bacteroidota > Bacteroidia > Sphingobacteriales > Sphingobacteriaceae > Pedobacter > Pedobacter gandavensis_A. The sequence continues at coordinate 246,011 of NZ_JAVTSB010000010.1, forward strand.
TCGGACATATGGTTATGCCCACTTAAACAGACCTTCACCTTATCACGATGTTTATAAAACAAGTCTTTTAACTTCTTACAATCCGAGTGACCACCACCTACCAGAACCTGCGTAGTTCCTAAAATCGGATAGTGAGACATTAACAAGGTTGGCGTACCTGGAGGCAGTTTTTCCAGATCTTTCTCCAGCCAGGCATACTGTTCCGGGTCTAAGGAAATGTCCTTATTATTCCCGTCCAGCACAATAAAATGCCAGTTCTTCTTCGTAAATGAATAATATCGGTTTGGGATTTTAAGTCGTTTCACCACATAGTTTTTCCCGTACATTTCATGTTCTTTAGAAGGTGCTTTCCACCAGGAATCATGATTTCCGATACAGCTATGGATTTCATACTTATCGAGTGATTTTATACAGTCGTCCCAGATCCCCCATTGCTCAATCACCTGATCATGTACTACATTATCGTAAGAGGCATCATTAATGGAATCGCCACCATTAAGGAAGAAATCGGGTTTATGTTTAGTAACGATCTGGTTTAAACACTGTTTAAATCTTGCAGGCGCATTCTCTCCTGCTCTGATGTGCACATCGGTTATGTGTGCGACAGTTAGTGCCGGTTTTTTACCTTTTTCCCCTTGTTTTTCCGGGTTTAAGGCCAGTGCCGGCAAACCACCGGTTACCACTGCGCCAACAGCCAATCCGGCTGCTTTCAGTAAGGATCTTCTTTTTAGTTGTGTCATTATTATGGTTTCATTTTAGGTGTTTACAATTAAACAGAACAACAGACTGGTTACCAGCCAAATATTTGCTTCAGATTTTTATTTAGGAGCATCTGTTTTTGTGGAATCGGGCGATAATAATACTTAGGTTCTTCGAATTTACGTTGGAAAGCTTCTGTGACGATATTTCCCCCATTCTGACCATTTTTGAGGTAGACGGTAGTTTCAGTTCCGAACACACCGGTCAGGTAATAAGAAAGGGTGACTCCTAAGGAGTTCTTTTCCTTATGATCTTCATCAGGAATCGTCTGTGAACCATCGATTAATATAATATCTTCAATGCCATCGCCAGTTAGGTCAAACTTCCCTAATCCGGCGAAATACATCCCCTCCGGACTTTTGGTTAGTAGTTTACCAGCTTTCCAGCGCATCAGGTCATCATATCTAAAGTCCTCAAAAGCGAACTCTACCCTACGTTCTCTTCTGATTTCGAGGATTAGCCCTTGATTGGCTTCGAGATTACCAAACTGTTGTAAGAGTACAGGATCAGGATTTCCGTTTGCCAGGGCCATATTCAAATCTGGTAAACCGGCTCTTTTTCTAAGCAGATTCACCGTAACATCTAGTTCAGACTGGCTTAATGTACCGAGTTCTGCTAAAGCTTCCGCCCTGGTCAATAGTACTTCCGCATAGCGGAATACCGGAAAATCGACCCCGGCAATCACGTTATTGTCATTACTGTTTACATAACCTTTTAGCTGATGATAACCAGTAAAGTTTTTATTTAAGCGTTGTACATAGGGTTTGCTATCCGGAACACGAATCCAACCCGGGTAAGCTATAGTTTGCGACAATCGCGGATCACGGTTTTCGAACTCCTTTACAAATCCAAACTGCTCATGGTTAGGAATCGCGTTGTAACGACTGCCATCTTTCATCAGGTAAGCTTCGATCAGGTCTTTTGCAGGAGCCTGCTCATACTCCCCAAATACAGTTCCATTCACATTCTGACCTATGCCTTTCGCCTGATCAAAAACATTAACCAATATCATTTCCGGATTCTGCGATAAATCCTGACTGTTAAACAAGGTTCCATAATCACTGGCAGATTTCCCGGTATTATAGATAGAGAACTTGTTTGCGGCGATGATTTCTCCGCTCACTTTAGCGGCAGTTTCTAAAAACTGATTGGCAGAAGCTTTTAAATTCAGTTCCGTATGGTACTTCCGGTAAGTCCCCTCGTACAATGCTGCTCTGCTATAAACCACAGCGGCAGCCCATTTCCCAGGTGTTCCTGAAGGCACCTTTTCCCTTACATTTTTATAAGCGTAATCCAGGTCGGCCATCACGCTATCCATGACTAATGCGCGGGGATCTTGTGGTTTAATCAGATCTGCATCTCCCGGATTCAGGGTTTTTGAATACCAGGGCACATCAGAAAAGCGTTTCACCATACCCAGGTAAAAACCAGCACGGTAATATCTGGCTAATCCGGCATAGTGCCTTTTGGCCTCATCGCTAATTTTCGCTTTATTGTAGTTTTCCAGGAAGTAATTGATATTGCGGAGTCTCGACCAATCCCAACCCGAGGTGATATTCTGGGCAGTGGCATTGCCTCTCATGATATTTTTAATCTCTACTGCGGCAGTAGTGGACGTATTATCGCTACTTTGATCGTTTAAATAAGTGCCTCTATCCGGCATCGATAACAAGCCATTGACATAAAGAGCCAGGTCTTCTTCGGTATTAAAGAAAAGATCCGGAGAAATAGAGGTCTGCGGAAAACGATCCAGGTCTCCCTTTTTACAGGCGCCCAATCCAATGGCCAACGCTGCAAACATGATATATATATTCTTTTTCATGATGATTTCAAATGATGATTAATACGTTGTTAAAAGTCAAGGTTTAAGCCAACAGCATACCTTCTCTGGAAGGGATATGCCCAGGCACTTGTGCTTTGATTGATAGACTCCGGATCGATGAATTTCTTTATGGCAGAAAATTCATACATATTTTCGCCAGATACATAAACGCGCAAACGGTTTATCCCGTAACGTTTGGTTAATGTTTTAGGCAAGGTATAGCCCAGCGTTATGTTTTTAATCCTCAGGTAAGCACCGTTTAACAGGTATTTGGTTTGTGGAATATCCAGACCGCCACCAGCATTGGCATCTGCCAGCCAGGATTGCATCACCGGATATTGGGAATCTAAATTCACATCCGCCAGTCCCGCAGCGATATAAGAAGCGGAGTGTTTTGCTCTTTGTTCAGGAGAATCTGCTACCCCTCTGTAGAAGTCTAAATTCCATGGATATACGTTTGCGTAAGGCTGCTGATAAGGACCCCAGAACAGGTAATGGTGTGGGTAAAAATCTCTTTTTAATACGCCCTGCATGAAAATAGAAAGATCGAAACCATTCCAGTCCATATTGATATTTGCACCAACACTATAGCGATCTGTGGTATTTCCGATTACTTTAAGGTCTTTCGGATTATCGGAACTTAAACCTCTTTCGATCTTATGATCACCATTGAGGTCTTTATATTTTGGCCATCCCGGAACAATATCCAGGGCTCCCCATGGTACAATATCCTTTTGATCTAAGGCCGCAATTTCTGCTTTATCTTTAAAGAAGCCATCACTCTCCAGTCCCCAGAGCTCGCCGATGGTTTGTCCGACGCGGAAATCGGTAAACAAGTTTTGAGCATTGGTAAAGCTGGTGATTTTGGAACGGGAATCGGAAAGGAAAAATTTAGTACTGAAGTTAAAAGATTTAGCTGCGATATCGAAGCGGTCACGGTAAGTAACCGATAATTCCCAGCCTTTGGTTCTTAAATCTGCGACGTTTTGTTTTGGCGCACCGGTTCCAATCACACCCGGCAGCTCTTGTCCGGCTACCAGCATGCCTTTAGTATCACGGATATAATAATCAAAAGTGATCAGGAACTTATCCTCCATTAAGCCGATATCTGTTCCCAGATTCAGCGTTGATACGCGTTCCCAGGTATAGGTCTTTGGGTCGATGTATAATTTCGGAGCTTCTTTAATCACCGGACGTATCGAACCATCGATCAGATATTTAGAATTCTCAGTTGGTAGGGTCTGGATATAATCGAAGTTACCTACGTTCTGATTGCCGAGGTTACCATAGGTTGCCCTTAATTTAAGGACAGATAACACTGGTGCTAATGGTTTCAGGAAGTCCTCTGAACTTGCAATCCAGGCAAAGGAAGCGGAAGGAAAAAAGCCCCATCTACTGGCTACCGGGAAGCGTGATGAACCATCATAACGTCCGGTTCCTTCCAAAATATAGCGGTCTTTATAGGTGTAATTTATCCTACTGAACACACTATTGGTTGCATAAGCATTATAATCTGCTTCAATGAGCGCTTGTCCGGTAGTTAAGCCAATAAAAGGAAGCGAAGAAGACATCAGTAAATCGCGTTCGGCATTTACAGTGGAGTAATCGTAGATCTCCGAGTTATAGCCAACCATAGCGCTGAAGGCATGATCACCGATGGTTTTCTTATAGGTAGTGTATAAGTTAAAAGCCGAATTGGCCAGATAATTATTACTTTCTCTGACATAACCATTACCACCTTCCTCTCTGATATCGCCGGGACCGTAACCTATTTTAAATTTCTTTGAGTCTTTATGGTATCTCCAGAGTTCTCTTTTAAAGGAAGCATCACCATTTACTTGCAATTCTCCATTAAAAAAGGTCGCAACAGCGCTGGTTACGTTTTGAAAACCAAACATATTACCGGTGTTTCCACCCCCATCTACCAGCCTGGCAGCCAATCTTCCGGCATTTGTATTTGCCCAGGTACCGTCCGGATTTTTAGCCACATCAGTTGGTTTCAGGTAATAAAGGTCTCTGATATCTGTAAGGGGTTCTTCGCGTTTAGTTTGATAAACGTTAAGGTTATTGTCTAATCTAAGCCAGCTTAAAGGAGAAAAGCCAACTCTGGTACGTAAGCCATACCTACTCCAGTAATCCGGAGCCAGCTTGTTTAAACCATTGTCTTTTGCATAATCCGCAGACAAGTAATAGGTTAATGGTTTATCATTAATTTTTGCCCCTCCAGATAAGGAAACCGCATGACTCTGAGAGATACTCGCATCATTAAAGAAATAGCTATACCAGTCGTTATTACCCATATAAGCCCATTTTGCTTTATCCGCAGGGTCTAAACGGGTATCCGGAAGGGAAGGATCATCAGATCTTTCTTTCGCCCATTTATAATACTCATCGGAAAAGTTTACATAATCCCATGGCGTATTGTCGGTGGCCGTTTCTAATACTCTGGAAAAGATATAAGGATCGGTTACCGGTCTGGCCAACACCGTTGGCTTGCCCCGGGAAGTGAACGTATTGTAAGTAATGACTTGTTTACCTGCTTCTCCTTGTTTGGTGGTGATCAAAATCACGCCAAAAGCAGCTCTGGCCCCATAAATAGCAGAAGAAGCGGCATCCCGTAATACGGTAAAAGAAGAGATATCTGAAGGATTTAACCTCAGCATATCGTCGTTACTTGTAGCAGGAATTCCATCAATGACCACCAATGGGGAACCACCATTTACTGAGGTATAGCCCCTGATATTGATCTTGGGAACCGAGCCTGGCGCACCACCGGCATAGGAAATACTTAATCCAGGGCTTAATCCCTGCAAGCCTTGCATCACATTGGCAACCGGTCTGGACTCGAGTTCTTTTCCGGAAATCTGGTCGATGGCTCCTGCGATGTTGATTTTCTTTTTAGAACCAAATCCGACCACCACGACTTCATCAAGGTTGCCGAAATCGGGGGTTAAGGTTACATTTAACTGGGTTTTCCCATTCAGGGATCTTTCTTCTGTTTTATATCCGATATAGGAAAAAACAAGGATTGCTTTAGGATCTACGTTAGCTAACGTATACATCCCATTTCCGTTAGTACCGGTCCGGTTGGCCGTTCCTTTCACACTCACATTAACTGAGGGAATAGGCCCTTTGGTTTCGGCATCCTTAACTTCACCTTTTACAGTGATGTTCTGAGCGAAACCGCTTGCCCCAAAAAGTAGCAAGCAAATCAGTAGTAGATTTCTTTTCATAATTACAATAAGATTTTAGGTTGGTGCTTTCTTTGGATTGGTTTTGTAGATTGATTGGTTAGTTCATTTGGTTGGTTTGGTTGGTTTGGTTCATGATATTGTCTGCTGCGCGGCAAAGATCTACTAACAATATTAACAGGAAGTTACAAATAAATTAATTGAACATACATTCAATTTAAAATAAATAATTTGTGAAGACGGTTTAGTTTTCAGTAATTTGGAGCAATCAGAAATTCCACATGGGCAGAAAAAGTCTCAAAGAGACCAGACAATTAGAAATCATAAAAATCTTTTATAAAGTGGCCAAGAAAGAGGGTTACGAAAACACCTCAATCGCGAAGATAGCCAAGGTGATGGACATCAATCCGAGCCTGATCATTCACTATTTTCAAACCAAAGAAGAACTCACTTATGCGCTGATTGATTACATTCTTGACCGGTATTTATTGATTTATACCATTAAGAATAAAGAAGCCGTGACGCTTGCGGACTTACACAAAGTGATTGAGATGCTTTTTTCCAAGAAGTGGAACTTGCTGTTTGATGATGGGTTATTTTACACCTTTTATGCATTGGCATTTCGGGAGAAAAAGATCAAGGCAAAATACAAGACTATTTTAGATTCACTGCGCCTTGCTTTGGCCACGATGATTGAGCAATGTCATGAAAAACAACTGATCAAGGTTCCGGATGCAAAAACGGCAGCAGATCTGATCTTTGTATTGGTGGATGGCGCCTATTTCTATCTTTCTTTGGAAAGCGATAAAAAAGCTTATGCAGAAAGACTGGAATACTATAAAGGCAAAGCTTATTTTATTTTAAGTGGCGCCTGGACGCCTTAATCCTTTTCGGAGACTCTATTTAATTTAACAGCCTGCCTTACTTTTAAGCGCCTGCCTACCGCATAAATCCCAATAAACACCCAAAGTAGATTGGCTACTGCATTTGGCATATCACTACTTTGCAGTGCTGAGGTTACTAAGCATAATCCCCCGATGATGTTTAGTGCCTGAAAGTTCAGTGATTCTGAGGTCAGCACCTTTAAACTCAACAACAAATAGCCAAGTGTACATAAAATAACGCCGAGCCAGCCTAGCCCCGTGATTACAATTTGAAACATAATTCCCCCTGTTTTTAATAGTTAGCAAATTACCAGTTTTTTTATAACCAGCGCATAATTGCCTGGAAACTTAATACTGGCTTATGATTTTTAGCCTCCGCATTATCAAATCGTTAAGTTATACACTAAAATAATACAATTTTGCAAAAGCAAAAACCAGCAGATAATTTCTATATTGGCAGCTTCAACGAAAGCTTTCAGAATGACCTTGCAGGAATCCCTTAGATTCTTGTGGATTCCAGCCGTCCGCGAAGATTTACTAAAACAATTAAGATGAAAATATTTTGGAGTTTTAAACCTCAAAACACCGCTTTGCTTGCCTTAGCACTTCCCTTACTGATTTCCCAATTAAATGCAGGAGCAGTAACCATACCCCTTACTTTACAACAAGTTATACAGAAAGACCATAAGATCATTTCTGCGAAAAAGATTAGTCCGACTGTGATTGAGATCGTATTTTCTGACCAACAAAAGTTAACATTTGACTTCTACGGTGATCAGATTTTCAGACTTTTCCAGGACAATAATGGCGGGGTAATGAGAGATCCGGTAGCTAAACCGGAAGCCAAAATTCTGGTAGAAAACCCAAGAAGAGCAGTTGCAAAATTAAATCTGACGGACGAAAACAACCTGATTACGATTGCTACCGATAAAATTTCGGTTCAGATAGATAAAAACACGAATCTTTTAAAAGTAATTAATCTGGCCAATAACACGGTTGTTCTGGAAGAAGCGGCACCTGTTCGTTTTGAAAAGAATGAAGTGATTTTAACTTTTAAAGAAACACCAAAAGAATATTTCTACGGTGGTGGTGTTCAGAACGGTCGTTTCTCCCACAAAGGAAGAGCGATTTCCATTGAAAACCAGAACAGCTGGACGGATGGCGGAGTAGCCTCCCCTACGCCTTATTACTGGTCTTCTAACGGTTACGGCCTGTTATGGCATACCTTCAATAAAGGTAAATATGATTTCGGAGCGAAAGAAAAAGGTATTGTGAAGTTATCACATGACACCAATTACCTGGATGTATTTCTAATGGCCAGCGATGGTGCTGTTCCTCTTTTGAAAGATTTTTATCAATTGACAGGAAATCCGGTATTGTTACCGAAGTTCGGTTTTTACCAGGGGCATTTAAATGCGTATAACCGCGATTTCTGGAAAGCAGATGAAAAAGGAATGCTGTTCGAAGATGGCAAACATTATAAAGAAAGTCAGAAAGACAACGGTGGAATCAAAGAATCCTTAAACGGAGAAAAAAACAACTACCAGTTTTCTGCACGTGCGGTAATTGATCGTTATAAAAAGAACGACATGCCTTTTGGCTGGTTGCTTCCAAATGATGGTTACGGCGCTGGTTATGGTCAGACGGAAACGTTAGACGGTAACATTCAAAACCTGAAAAGTTTAGGCGACTATGCCCGTAAGAACGGTGTAGAGATTGGTTTATGGACACAATCAGACCTTCATCCTAAACCAGAAGTTTCTGCGTTATTACAACGTGACATCCTGAAAGAGGTAAAAGAAGCTGGTGTTCGCGTCTTGAAAACAGATGTGGCCTGGGTTGGTGCCGGATATTCTTTCGGACTAAACGGTGTGGCCGATGTGGCGCAAATCATGACTAAATACGGCAATGACGCCCGTCCTTTCATCATCTCTTTAGATGGTTGGGCAGGAACACAACGTTATGCAGGCATCTGGTCTGGTGATCAAACCGGTGGTGTTTGGGAATACATTCGTTTCCATATCCCTACTTACTTAGGTTCTGGCTTATCAGGACAACCAAACATCACTTCTGATGTAGATGGTATTTTTGGTGGTAAAAATGTGGCGGTAAATATCAGGGACTTCCAATGGAAAACCTTTACGCCGATGCAATTGAATATGGACGGTTGGGGATCAAATGAAAAGTATCCACATGCTTTAGGGGAGCCGGCTACTTCTATCAACCGTACTTATCTGAAGTTAAAATCGGAGTTGATGCCTTATGCTTACAGTATTGCAAGAGAAGCGGTAACAGGTTTACCAATGATCAGAGCGATGTTCCTGGAATATCCAAACGCTTACACACAAGGTCCGGCAACCCAATATCAGTTTTTATATGGTCCTAATTTCTTAGTTGCTCCGATTTATCAGGCGACTAAATCTGATGAGAAAGGCAATGACATTCGTAATGGTATTTACCTTCCTGAGGGTTCATGGATTGATTATTTCTCCGGAGAAAAATATGCGGGTAATGTGATCCTGAACAGTTTTGCAACGCCAATCTGGAAATTGCCGGTATTCGTTAAGAACGGTGCAATTATTCCATTGACTAATCCGAATAACAATGTAACGGAAATCAACAAAGCTGTTCGTATTTATGAGGTTTATCCAGCGGGAAAAAGTTCATTCACAGAATATGATGATGATGGGACTACAGAACAATATAAATCAGGTAAAGGTGCTTCCAGTTTAATTGAATCGGAAGTAGACAAAAAGAACCGTGCTACGGTAACAATCCACCCTGCAACAGGTGATTTCGATGGTTTTGTAAAAGCGAAAGCGACTGAACTTAGAATCAATGTTTCGCAGAAACCTAAGAAGGTTTTAGTGAAAGTTGGCAAGGATAAAATCAAGTTAACGGAAGTTAATTCGATGGCTGATTTCTTAAGCAAAGACAATGTATATTTCTATGATGCTGCTCCGAACTTAAATAAATTTGCGACTAAAGGAAGCGAGTTTGAAAAAGTAGCGATGGTTAAAAACCCTCAGTTACTGATTAAAGTAAGCGCGACTGACATCACGGTAAATCCGGTTGTTGCCACGATTGAAGGCTTCAAATTTGAGCCGGTAGATCAATTGCGCATCTCTACAGGAGCTTTAACTGCTCCGGTTAATGCAATGGTGACCGAGAAAAATAAAGAAGCTTATACGTTGAAACCAACCTGGTCGAAAGTAAACCATGCAGATTTCTATGAAATTGATTTCAATGATATGCATTATACGACGATCAGAGATACTACTTTGTTGTTTGATGGTTTAACTGCTGAAACTGCTTATTCTTTTAAACTGCGTGCGGTAAATAAAGATGGTCAATCGGCATGGACGGAATTTAATGCAACAACGAAATCTAACCCACTGGAATTTGCGATTCAGGGCATCACTGCTCAATCTACCGCAGCTGATCAGGAAGGTTCTGAAATCACGCAGTTGTTCGACTTTGATGAAGGTAATAACTGGCATACGAAATGGGGTGTAAATGCCTTACCATTCGAAATGGTCATGGACTTAAAAACCATCAACCAGCTGGATAAATTCCATTACGTTCCACGTTCCGGAAGAGGAAATGGTATCATTCTAAAAGGTCAGGTATTCTATAGCAATAACAATAAAGACTGGACGCCAGTTGGTCCGTTTACCTGGGCAAATACAGATGAGGTGAAGGTATTTAACTTCCCTACGCATCCATCGGCCCGTTATATTAAAATGGCGGTTACTGAAGGTGTTGGTGGTTTTGGTTCTGGTAGAGAATTGTACGTATTCAAAGTTCCCGGAACAGAGAGTTACTTACCTGGAGATATCAACAATGACCGTCTGATCGACAGAAATGACTTGACTTCTTACATGAACTATACTGGTTTAAGATCAGGTGACGGTGATTTTGAAGGTTATATCAGCAATGGTGACATCAACAAAAACGGATTGATCGACGCTTATGATATTTCATTGGTAGCGACAAGAATCGATGGTGGTGTGAATATGGATGCTAAAATTGATAAGGTTGCCGGTAAACTGGCTATCAGCACTGCAAAACAGGACTATAACAAGGATGAAATCATCGAGGTTAAAGTGAAAGGAAATAACCTTAAATCTGTGAATGCTTTAAGCTTTGCCTTACCATATAATGCTGCTGATTACGAATTTGTGAGTATTCAACCTTTGAACGCGAAGCACATGGAAAACATGACTTACGATAGGTTACATACCAACGGTAAGAAAGCTTTGTATCCTACTTTTGTGAACTTAGGTGACAAAGAAGCTTTAAACGGTAGTACAGAATTGTTTATCATTAAACTGAAAGCTAAACGTAAGTTGAAGTTTGACCTTAAAGCCATTGATGGTTTATTGGTTGATAAAAACCTGAATAGCGTTACTTTTTAAGCTTTTTAACTCCTATTAATCAGGCCTCTGACCTTTGATAAGTTATCGAAGGTCAGAGGCCTTTTCATTTGCAGCTTAATTCTTTCAAAAAAAAACACTAACTTAATATACCCAATAGCTAGCTGATTCCTCAAATGTTTTCGTGAAAGAATAACCTCAAATCCATAGTGTAATGAGCATTTCAAAACTTCTGATGATCTCCTTCCTGGGGATAACTGGTTTAGTTGCCTGTCAAAACAAAACTAAATCACCAAACGAACTAGAAAAAATCGAAATTGACAGTACAGATGTACTTTCTGAAAAGGTTTTAACAGCTGCACAACAGGCTGCATTAAGCCCTGACAGCGTCATATCCATTCTAAAAAAAGGCAATGAAGAGTTTGTTTCCGATGCCTTAACCATTCGTAATAATACGGTTAGAGTTCGTGAAGCGGCACTTGGACAATACCCTAAAGCCGTTATTCTATCCTGTCTGGATTCCCGCGTACCTGTGGAAGATGTGTTCCACCGGGGACTTGGAGACCTCTTCGTGGCCAGAGTAGCAGGGAATATTGTAAACGAGGATATTTTAGGAAGTCTGGAATATGCCTGTAAAGTATCCGGTTCAAAAGTGATTGTTGTGCTGGGTCACGAACATTGTGGCGCGATAAAATCAGCAATTGACGATGTAAAGCTCGGTAACATTACCGCTTTACTCTCCAAAATTCGTCGTGCAGTAACCACAGATGCAACATTCGAAGGTGAAAAAACCAGCGCAAATAAAAGCTATGTTCATCAGATTTGCCTTGAAAATATAAAGCTTAGTATCCGTGATATTAGAGCGCATAGTCCTATTCTAAAAGAAATGGAGGCCAAAGGTGAAATTAAAATCGTTGGGGCTATTTATAAAATGGAAACTGGTAAAGTAGAGTGGAACTGACCTCCTGAATGGGTTACCAAAGCGCTATTTCGGTATCAATTGAAACGCTAATCAAGTATGAGCCACTTCAATCGATTAAAACCATTAACGACTTTACCTTTCCTGGCCTGCCTTTTACTACTGATGCTCAACGACTTCTATCTAAAAGAAGCATTTCATAATGTATTTACAGGCAAGCTATCTGATTTCTGTGGTTTGTTTATCTTCCCGATCTTCTGGTCTGTGTTCTTCCCTAAGCATAAGATCCATGTGTTCTTTCTTAGCGGGCTGTTTTTTATCTACTGGAAAAGTGAATCTTCTGCTGCTTTCATTGCTATTTTCAGCAGGTATTTCTTTCCCATACAGCGGGTCGTAGATCCTACAGATCTTATGGCGTTGCTCATGTTGCCATTGGCCTGGTACCATTTAAAGGTTCCTGCTTTGAATCTGAAGCTTAATCCTTCTTTTATTGCGGTACTTTCCTTTTTTGCATTTTGTGCGAGTAGCGCCCCGAGGTATTTTCAGGGATTCGATCAGCCACAGTATGTACTTTTTAAGTCTGGTGTAGTGCCTGATTCCAACTATTATGACGGGGATTTTGCAGTCTACCATTTCGACTCCCTGCTTGTGGTGGAGGTGAAACAACTTGTGGGCACCAGACGTCCTGTCAAATATGATGACTACCAAAAAAACATAGCCCTTAAAGAGCTGGAGGAGTCCGTCCGCAATCAGATGCAAAAGATTGAAGGGTCGATGACACCAGGAAAAATCACCCTGTTAAGTATTAAAACCCCGGATTACCAGGATTCCCTCCGATTTAAGGGCGGCCGTTTAGACGGTAAATTCGTCCGGAAAAAGGGAAATGAGGTATTGATTGAGGGCTTTTATAAAGATGGGATTGAAGATGCTGTCTGGACCTTTCGGGATACTGCAAGCACGCTGATTACTAAAAAAACCTTCCTGGCAGGAGAAAATACATTAATTGAGAAATTTGAAGGTGGCCGGCTGGTCTTGTCTGACCAGGTAAGTACCCGGGCAGATACAATTACGAAGAAGTATGTCCAGTTGGTGGTATTGCTACTGTTGGTTGCCCTGATGGTGGTGCTTATTGTGAAAAACTACCGAAAGACCTACCCTGAGATCCTGCCCATGAAATTGGTATGGAAGTGGGTATTATGCTTTACCCTCCCTATTGCGGTATGGTTGGCGCAAATGTTTATTTCTTTGTTCATCAGCGATCATTATACGGCGCCTTTAGCGGTGGTTCTTAACTTCGTTGGTATTTACCTCTGTACCACTCCCCTCTTTGTAGTAGCCATATTTATGATTAAATGGAGGAGAGAAATTGACATCCTCTGGTACTGTTTATTATTCGCTTTGATCTATACCTTTATGCTGGAATGCGTGATGTTAGGGGAACTGTCTGGCATGGCTTAATCGCCATGCGAAAGCAGAGAAATAACTATTTATTTAAATGTCTTTTATACAATTCTGCACAAGCCAGCGCATCACTTAAGGCATCATGATGATTCAAGGGAATCCGGTATTCCTGACACAGGGCGGCTAATTTCTGTCCGTAGATCTTATAGGTACACTGCTTCTCATATACGGGCTGGGCAATTTTATAATAGTCTAAGGTTTGTGTAAGACAGCTAAAATCAAAAGCACCATTGTGAGCGACAACCGTTTGTCCGTCAATAAAAGAAGAAATCTCCTTCCAGACTGTAGAGAAATCCGGTGATCTACGCGTTCTTTCGGCGGTAATGCCATGGATTTCTGTGTTCCGGTAGAAGTAAATATTGTCTGGCGGACAAACCAGGCGGTTAATGGTTTCTTTAATGATCCCATTTTCAACACGGACCAGGCCTACCTGACAAATACTCCATCGTTTCCCCTGGGCAGTTTCAAAATCAATTGCTGTAAAATTATGTTTCATAAATTAGAATACGGTGGAATGCTTTTTTAAAAGCGCTGGCAAAAGTAATGATTAAAAAGGGTTAATCCGGATAGGAAAGTGCCTTAGCAGTCCGTGTATCTATTACAAATGGAGTTGAATTCCGCTTTAAATTGTGCATTTCCGGTCAGCCGCTGTACGTTTACGAACAGTTTAAAATTATTGAATGTGACCTAAGGGTTGATTATTGCCTATTTTTAGGTTTGGCATATTGTTAGCGAATGCCTGGAGAAATAACCTGTTTATATGTTTAGGATCAATTTAAAAATCGCATTGCGTAATCTCTGGAAAAATAAGAGTTACACCTTGATTAACATCCTTGGTCTTTCCATTGGCATGGCAAGCTGTATCCTGATTTTTATCTTTATCCGTTTCCAGCTGAGTTTTGATGAAGGCTATAAAAATGAGGATCGGATCTACCGGGTGGTTACCGATTGGAAATACAATTCTTTCGACGATTATTCTTCCGGTGTACCCATCCCTGTTACGTCGGCTGCCAGAAATGAAATTGCGGGCATAGAGAAAATCGGCGCAATCGCCAAAGGGGGAAATGTAATTCATGTTAAGGATAAAACAGGCAAAGAAATCATAAAAACAAGGGAAGATGTGTACTATGCAGAACCGGAGTTTTTTGAGGTACTTCAAATAGACTGGTCCTATGGTACTCCATCAGAAGCTTTAAAAGAGCCTAATACAGTGGCCTTATCGCGGGCAACTGCCATAAAATATTTCGGTAACACTCAAAATGCGGTTGGCAAAAGCATCACATTTGGTAATAAAACAGAATTAAAGGTTACGGGGGTATTTCAGGATATGCCTCAAAACAGCAGTTTTCCTTTAAAAATAGTCATTAGCTACAAAAATTCTCCGGAAAGAAATAGTACCTGCTGGGATTGTACAAGCTCTGGCAACAGCAGTTATGTATTGCTAAAAGAAGGGCTAAAAAGTGCAGACCTGGAGGAGACACTGGCGAAATTCAATAAAACACATTATGCTGACCAGCATATTGCAGGTAATCAAATGAACAGACTTCAGCCATTAAGAGAGATTCATTTTTCTGAACTGTATGATAATTTCGCCAATTCGACGATTAACAAACACCAGATTTATGGTCTTTCCATCATTGGCTTATTTTTAATTTGTACGGCCTGCATCAACTTTATTAATTTAAATACTGCTCAGGCGGTTAACAGATCTAAGGAAGTTGGTGTTCGTAAAGTAATGGGCGGTAAACGTAAACAGCTTATTGTTCAATTCTTAACGGAGACTTTTGCTTTGGTGCTCATCGCCTTATTATTTGCCTGTATACTTACTGAGCTTGCGATTCCTTCCATGGAAAATCTTTTCAAAAATCAAATCACATTCAGCTTGTTTGGACATCCGGTTATTTTTGTATTTATAGCGGTTTTGGTGATATTTGTTAGCTTTTTAGCTGGCTTTTACCCGGCAATGGTGGTATCAGGTTTTAATCCGGCACTGGCCATAAAAAACAAGGTTTCCCTGAATAACAGTGGCTTGAGCCTGCGAAAGGTCTTAGTGGTGCTACAGTTTTCAATTACCATCATATTGATTATCGGCACCTTAGTGATTGTCCGCCAAATGGAGTATTTACAGCAAAAACCTTTGGGATTTAATTCCAATGCGGTAGCCATGATCGGCATCCCCGGAGATAGCACCAGTAATAGCAGACGTGAGTTGTTCAAAGAGAAGATTCTGAAAATTCCAGGCGTACAGCTCTTGAGTTATTGTATGGGTGCTCCGTTGTCTCAGGACGTAAACTCGACTGATTTCGTCTTTGACGGACAGAAGAACAAAGATTTTGAAGTCAGGATGTGTAAAGCCGACGAAGACTATTTTAAGCTGTTTGACCTACAAATTATTGCTGGAAAAGTCTTTACGAAAAGTGACACGACCAATGGCTATGTGGTTAATGAAACCTTTCTTAAAAAAGTGGGTATTTTGAATCCTCAGGATGCAATTGGCAAAATGCTTAAGGCTTCCCATGTCAGTATCCCCATTGTTGGTGTGGTAAAGGATTATAATGACAAATCCTTAAAAGAAAATATCTCCGGCCTGGTGATTTCTGCAGATAAGGATGATTATTGGAATGCAGCCATAAAGCTGGAGGGCGACCTGATGGTCCCTGCAATGAAACAAATTGAAGCCTTATGGAATGTTACTTATCCAAACAGTGTTTACGAATCTAGCTTTGTAGAAGAACGGATCAATAGTTACTATGAGAGTGAAGCAGTCATGGGTATATTATTTAAGGTTTTTGCTACGGTAATCATTTTCATTTCTTTTATTGGTTTATTCGGTCTGATCTCCTTTGTTGCTGCTCAAAGGACTAAAGAGGTTGCCATTAGAAAAGTGCTGGGCGCTTCAACGTTCGAACTGGTTAAAATGCTGAACGGATCATTTTTAATGATGGTTTTTCTGGCAAACCTGGTGGCCTGGCCCCTGGCCTATCTGTTTGTGTCGAAATGGCTGTCTACTTTTGCGTATCGGATTGAGTTGAGTATATGGCCTTTTGTGCTGGCCATGTGTATTTCTATGCTGATCACCCTGATCACAGTTAGTATCAGGTCTTATAAGGCGGCAAGAGCCAATACCATTGATGCACTTAAGTATGAGTAAGGATATTTTCATGAGATTTGTCTTATCAATGCTTAAAGGGTCCTTTTATACTAATACAAGCATCTAGTCGTAGCTACAAATATTTCACCAATATTCTGAATATTTCATTTAATGACAACGAAGAAAATTAACAGTTCTTATCGAGCAATCTGATTTTCTTACATACCTATTAAATTGCTCTCCTATAATTATCCCTATAGTTGTTTGGTCAAATGACCAACACTAAAGGCCCCGTCGCCGGAGCCTTTTTTCGTTTCAAAAGCTGCTATAGTCTTGCTGATGAAACCGCGACCTTACCTTGTTTGATCACCATTTCTGGCCGCTCAAAAGCATTCAAGGATACCAATGGGTCTGAACTTAGAATCAGTAAATCGGCTCTTTTACCAACACGAATAAGGCCCCTGTCTTTTAATCCGGTAACCAACGCCCCATTCCATGTTGCTGCCTCAATAACCTGTAGTGGAGAAAGACCACATTTCCCTAACAAAAGTTTCATTTCATCAAGCAGAGGAACGCTTTCATTTTTGGTAGGATAAATCCAATCAGTTCCGGTCACGATCTTTACACCCAGTTCATTTGCACGACGAGTAATCAATACCGCATTTACCATTTTGTTGTTCTCCGCATGAAAAACGGTAGGATCTAAAAATGTGCCTCGTTTTTTCATTTCCAATAACAATTGGTCGCGAACCTTATCATCTAGCTTTAAGCCCTTGTAAAGCTGTGCCCAGGCCGCTCCGATTTCAATCGTATCTCCTTTGATCTGCTGAAAAACAAGATCATTGGCATGCGACATACTGTTCACATTGGATTTTGCCACATCCATTGGTTTCGAAGGAAAAATGGCCCCATGCGCCCAGGCCAATAGCCCTGCCTGATGTGCTTCATTGGTAATTTCCAGGATCAGCTCCTTACTCAGGTCCGCATATATCTTAATCCCTGTTACTCCGGCTTTCTTTGCACTAGCAATCGCAGGCTTAACATCAGCTTTACTATTGATTGCCCTATACCAGGCAGAATTGCCCAAATCTACTCCACCATCCCGTCCATTTCCAATCTTCTTAAAATAGCCGGAACCGGCAAATTGAGCCGCGTAAAAGATCTCCGGTCCGGCAACCTGACCTTCCTGAACTTTCCTTTTACATTCCGCTAAAAATGGGGCATTACCCGCCATATCTCTTACGGTAGTGATGCCATGTTTTAACAGATTTCCCATGATGCTATCCGTTGTAGCATGCGCTCTTTTAAGATTTTTCAGGTCAGCTGTCCCCAAATGGACATGAGCATCCATTAGTCCGGGAGTAATAAACTTACCGGTACAGTCGATCACTTTTGTCTGACTGCTGATGTCTTTCATAGGTACATAGGACACAGATTTGACCTTTCCATTTTCGATCAACACCGATCCAATGCGCGGTTTCACAGTCGCTTCACCATCAATAATAGTTGCGTTTTTCAATAAAATTTTTTTCGGATTTTGAGCGTATATCGCCCCCTGCCACAACAATAGTGACACCAATATTTTTAGTTTATACATTGCTGATTTTTTATGAAATTATAATATGTCCTTAATTATAAATTTTTCCAGTGCTTTTTCCAATTCAGCACCTCTTAAGTTCGTTGCGATGATTTTCCCCCTTGGGTCAATCAAAAAATTGGCAGGAATTGCTTTGATCTCATACAAAGCATTCACCCTGCTTTTTTTATCATTGATGACCTGCGTCCATGGCATTCCATCCTCTTTAACCGCTTTTCTCCAGTCCGCTTCCTTCGCATCTAAGGACACACCGAGTACAGTAAAGCCTTTAGCTTTATACCCCTCGTAAGCCTTGACTACATTCGGATTTTCCTTGCGACAAGGGCCACACCAGCTTGCCCAGAAATCCAGCAGCACATATTTACCTTTAAAATCTTTTAAGCTAATCAGCTTTCCTTCCAGGTCTTTCAACTCAAAATCTGGTGCTTGAGCACCGATAGCAATAGCATTTAAACGGGCTATTTTCTTTTGAATTTGTTTCAGGTAATAGCAATGTTGAATAGCGGGATCAAATTGCGCTAAAAAAGCTTCCATTTCTGAGACATCATCGCTATGCATTGTGTAAAGACTTGCCATCACCGCTACTGGCATACTTTTAGGATGTTTTGGAACCAAGGCCTTAATTTCTTCCTGCTTTTGCTCAAACGACAAATCCATCTGTTTCCCTGCAGCGTTTAATCTGGCCTTATTCTCCGGAGTTTTTGCTACACGATTGTACAACCTGAACGCCTCATTATAGGGCTTAGATGCCGCTTCTATGGCTTTATTTGCCCTCAAACCTTTATATATTTTATCGTATTCCTCCTGACATGCTGAGCCCTTAATAGAAACAATTGACAGGTTTTTATCTTTCAGCAATGCCTGAATTTTAATTTTGGTTCCACATCCAAAAAAAGAGAGTATAGGGTTACTCATGGATGGACCTAAAGGTCCCACTGAAGGAGCATACAGGGAATACATTCGCATATCACCGATCTCCATATCAGCGATAATTTGAAATTTACCATCCTTAGTCTGCGTCTTTTCAATTACACTTTGATCCACATTCAACAACATCAGCTCATTGTTTCCTAAGCCTTTTACTTCGCCTTCAATGGTTACTTTTTTAATTTGCGCGGTAGCGCTAACCGCAAAAAGCAGGCATAAGCCTATTAATATTTTTCTCATAGTTTCTCTAGATCAGCGATTTCTACTTGCTGTTTAATGATTACTCCTTGTTTGTTCAGTAAAAAGGTGGTTGGTAATGACTTTACCTGATAATTGGTAACGAAACTGCCTTTCATGGCATTGTCGCTCAACAGTTGAATCCATGGGATTTTATCTGCTTGTACTGCCTTTTCCCAGGCAAGATGGTTTTCATCCACTGAAATGGAGACAAACTCAATTCCTTTCTTTTTCAATCTGGCATATACCGGAGCCAGCTTACGGTTCGCTGCCCTACATGGCGTACACCAGGAAGCCCATACATCAATTAATACGTATTCGTTTTTCTGCAAAACACTGTCCAACGACACCGAATTCCCCTTCATAGAGGGAAGTGTAAATGCAGGTGCCTTTTTACCAGTCATCTGTATTGAATTGTGTTTTGCGAGTTTGGCCGATAATTGGGCATAAGTTGTATTTGCCCATGCTTGTTTTTGAAATAAGGGTATCAGTTCTTTCAATACCTCTGGCGACCAGGCAAAAGCGTAGCTACTGGCCATCCAGGCCCCTGCAGTATTCTTCCTGTTTTGCTTTATAAACATTAACCTTTGAACCATTACTTCCTCGGCTATTGTTTTTATCCTTTTCTCCAGGAGAATTTTTTGCTCCATATCAGATTCCTTCCCATAGGCAGTTCCCAGCCCTTGCCATTCCTTTTCAAGGGGGGCCAAAGAACTATGGTGCTTTTGCAAACTCATTTCCATTTGTCCACCGCTTACCTTTGTATCGGCATCATTGAAAGAAATGGTCGCGCCCTTAGCATCCAGTAAAACATTGGTATTGGCATAGGGCTTTCTGATACTGAAAGAATATACTGCCGGTAAGCTATCGACAATTGAGAGCTCTTGCTGACCTTCCTTTAACCGCAGTGTATCTATTAATTTTCGCGTCGGCCATTCCCGATAAATACTGAGTTTAACATTGTTAAATTTCGAAGCTGCGTTAATGGATATTTTCGAATTACCTTTTATGCGCTGCTGAGCAAGTGAAGGCAAGGCCATGCTGATATACAGCATGGCCATCATTAGTTTTTTTATCATTTCCAGGTATTTATGATTAGCGTAACTCTTTATAAGCCATGTCAACTATGGTATCGAACCCATCATTCCTTGTCGCATACCTACCGGTTTTTAACGCTCCGGTAGCCGATAAATCAAAAGTATAAAGTATGCCTTCTGCTCCTTTATTTACCGCAACTACCAAACGGTTATTCACCAAGGGGTTTACTGCTTCATTCATTTTAATGGTTTCTCTAAACATCTGAAAGGCTGCCACAGTCTCTTCCTCAGGAAAAGTATACAATGCCGGCAAAGATTTCTTTTCGCCCATTTTATAGAGGTAGAGGCTATTGTCAATGATGTAATAAAGCAATGGTAATTTCCCTGAGACTGCATAAAATGAAGGGCTAACATTATTTGGTATGTCCAATTTAACTACAGAAGATGCTGGATATATATCCAGCGCTTTGTCTAGCTCCAGGGTATACAAATGATGCTCTCCTTTGGAATTTTTACCTACAATATAGGTCTTATTACCAGCGCCCAAAGCTGTAAACCTGATCTCATCAGTAAAGTCGCTCATGCTAAAAGGGGCATTAACAGGTTTACTTTGGAAGGGTAACAATTTATTCTGCTCATAGGGTTGATACTGGAAACCTTTCGATTGCTCATCGTAGAAAACGGTGCTCACTGGATAGCCAGATACGACAGGAAAAGATATTTTTGATGCTTTGTAATTACCTGTCATTGGCTGATCAAATCCTGATGGATAATTTACATTTCCACCTCCATCACTCTGGTATACCAAACCATCCTTATCCCACATATAATAAGTACTAAAAATCAGATCGGCATCAAAATGCGTAATCGTTGGACTTGCTCCACCATTAAAAGCGGCATTTTCGTCGTTATGTATTTCAAAAGTATTGTGGTCAAGGAAGAACAATTTAGGCTCTGCGGTTTGAATTACGATGGGTTGAATGGCACGATTCCAATGATTTAAGCAAAATATTCTTTCAGGTTTAGTATGGATTGGAAATTCGCTTGAAGGAACCAGGAAGTCTTTGAACACCTCATTTTCAGAACTCACAATAGACAGGTTCGTTTTATTGTCTTTCCATGTCAGTAGCAGCCAACCTTCTGAAGTCAGTCTCTTCACCGTTAATTTGATCTTTTTAAAGGCTTTGACCCCGGTTTTATTATCCATAGATTCTACTACCAGAATATAGGAACCAGTAGCCATATCAATTTTAACTTTGAGCTCTGCCGTATTACTCAACTCAATATTTTCAGCTTCTGTATCACTTGCTGCGGGGTAATAATACCATTTATAGGTTAAATCACCGTCGCCCTTACTTTGTTCCACTTTAGCATTCACGTTCAATACATCATTTACATTGACCAGGTAAGCATCTTTAAGGCTGCTGTTGATGGTCAGGTTATTTACTTTATCAGGGGCATAATCGCCTAAATTTTTCTTTAGGCAGGCACTCAGCAATACCAGCAATAGCGAGGCGATGCAGTAGGTGGTTTTATATATCTTGTTCATATGGATACTTTTTAAAAAGAAATGTCAATTCCATTCTCATCTTTAAGCTTTTCAGGATGCGTGGCATTGTATTTAGTCAGTGCAGTTCTCAGCTTTGTTCTATTGCCATTCATTAAAGAAACCTGAGTATCACTTGGGAAGCTGATTTTAGCCAACACATCAATGATAAACCGGTATTTTACTTCGCTATAGGCACCAAAAAAAGTCGCAATAAAAGTGTCCCAATTGGCCGGTTTTATGGCGATGTCCCTGGCTATGAAATTAATGGCGACCAAACTCATAACTCCGCTATCACTAAAAAATCTGGTACTATCTGCTTTCGGTCCAAGCTCGAAATGCTCATTCTCTTTTAAATTATAGGCAAAAGACACCTCTTTTTGGGTCATATTTAGACTTCGTCTTATCACCACCCGGATGCTGGTTTTATACTGCCCGGCAGGGATGACAAAATCCTTGTCCAAAAAGTCAAAATCCACACCTTCAATGGCATTCCCTGGATTGCCACTTCGCTCCAGAATAAATGACCTAGGGCTACTGGAAGCGGTGCCGCTCGCCTGCAAGGTTAGGGCCAGGGTATCCGTTTTCTTACTGCTATTTTGTGGCAGGTAGTCTACTCTTAAATTTCCAGCGGTTGCTGTTGGGAATGGGCCATAAAAAGGTATCTTTTCTAATCTCAGATAGATTCTTGGCTTTTCGGAATATTGCTGTAGCTCCTGTTTTTTACAGGCCACAAATATTCCACATATGATTAACAGGATTAGTAATTTCTTCATTTTTGATTCAATTAGTTATTAAAAATCAACTCATCTTCAGGCACAGGCAATACATATACACTGCTGTTTGCAGCTACATTACTACCTGGAATCTTATTGAATTTGTTCCTCTTATAGTAATAGAACAATTGTCCTTCACTAAAAAATTCTTTTTGGTATTCCTTGGTTAAGGCTTCTTGTAAGGCGGCCTTACTATTGATACCTATTAACGGATCCAGGCCACGGTGGCTCAGTACCTCATTAATCAGGTCAGCTGATTCATTGAGGTCTGGCGAACATTCGGCTGCGATATAATAAACCTCGCTTACCCTCATCACCGGCACTACATTTTTAGGCCAGACACAGAATCCTGCTCGATTTTCCAGCTGCAGATATTTGGTACTGATCAATTTACCTTCTGTACTTGACCATAGGTATTGTCGCCTGTAATCGGTACTTGAATTCTCAAACAAGGCTTCAATTACTGTGTTGTCGTTATTGAGTTGAATGCCTTCAAATGTTTTAGGATTTACATTAAAATAGTCATCCGTATACTTTTTCATATTGTTGATCTGCAAGGCAAACAATTGCTCGTTCCTAAAAGTTCGATCGCGACAAAAGCCATCTTCAGAAACCTCCTGACTGGTTACAAAACTGTATTTGCCAGAGGCAATTACTTTTTTCGCATAAGCATAGGCTTCATTAGGCTGATTATTATACTGATATACTCTGGCCAGGGTTGCTTGTACGGCTAGATAGTTCATTCTGAACTTTCTATTGGCTACATTAAAATCATAATTATCATTAGCAGCTCCGCTTACTATCGGATCTTGTTCCAGCAATTTCTCTGCAGCTAAAAGATCATCAATAATCAATCTAATAACCTCATTTGCTGGCAATAGAGGCTGGGCTTCCCTACTCAATAGGGTACGGTAAGGTATTGCCTTTGCTGATGGGTTCTCAGAAATCATTGGACCATACATCCGCAGCAAGTCAAAGTGAAGAAATGCCCTAAGACCTAAGGCTTCCCCTTTAATCAGGTTGTAATTGTTACCTGTAAATATGGATTTCTTCTCTTCTATATTACTTAAAATATTATTCGCATTGGCGATGGCACTATAGGAAGAAAGCCAGATGGTGCGGATTGTAGTTTTTACCGGAAGGAGTGCTTTATTACTACCTCTATCATCGCTATTATAGTTATAATTGATGGCGTTATAATAGGGACTGGTCTTTCTTTCTCCGCGGTAACGCTGCGCCAATACGTCCAGAAAGGACATTGTTAAGTTGTCGCCATAGAGTTCTCGTCTGGCCATCAGGGTATACACCCCTGATAAGGCGTCCATAAATCCTTTTTCTTTTTCAAAAATGAATTCTTCTTTTATCTGCGATTTCGGTCTTACATCCAGATATTTTTTACAGGAGTAGCAACAGCCGATGATCAGAAGGAATAAAAAAATATATTGTTTTTTCATGACTTTAAATTGATGGGATTAAAAACCGGTTTGGATAGAAAGGGAGAAACTTCTGGCAAAGGGGTAATCAATTCCCCGTTCCATCTTAATCGAGCTTAGGCGGAATAGATTGTTCATATACATTCCGAAATTCAGGTTTCTTAACTTTAATGATTTTAGTTTTGAAGGGTTTACGCGGTACAACAAAGAAAGGGAGGTCATCTCTAAAGTATTGTCGTCTTGCACAAACCGTGATGAGGCATTTGTCTGCGCGCCCTGAATGGCAATTGATTTAAAATAGGCTACATCACCGGCTTGTTGCCAACGTTGTGTTAATACGCGCACATCTGCATTGTCTACCAAGTTTACGTTTTCAACTCTGTCTAACAACGTTTGGTTAAAATGTTGTCCGCCGAAACGGTAAGAAAAATAAGTGGTCAGCTGTAAACCTTTGTAAGCCATTGTTGCCCCTAAGCTCCCACGGTATTTAGGATTGGATACCCCAACTGAAACCATGTCCTTAGCATCCCATAGAAAAGTGGAAGAGCCATCCTTTTTCAGGAATAATTCTTCTCCGGTGGCTGGATCAATGCCCAGAGATGGGACTACCCAAATCGCATCCAGAGATTGTCCCTCTTCATATTTTTGGAACGGACTGGTGGTAATTGTGGAGGCCAATAGCTTTTCATTTTGTGCCTTCAACTCATTACTGATTTTTTTAACCTTGGTATTATTGCTTCCAATGTTACCCATCAACATTAAGCTGAAATCATTAAAATTGGCTGCAGTAACGGCTTGAAAGCTCGTTCTTACTTCCCAACCATGGCTACCCAATGAGCCTAAGTTGCCTTTATAGGTTTCAAAACCAGTAGACAATGGCAGGTTAAAGTCTGCAATAAACTTATCTGTATAATCGTAATAATAATCAGCGTTGATCTGCAAGCGGTTTTTAAACAAGGTAATGTCTGTCCCGATATTGTACTTCATGGTACTTTGCCAGGTCAGGTTTTCGTTCCCAATACTGAGTAAGCTGGCGCCGATACTAGTTCCATAGGCTTCCTTTAGGAAATAGTTATAGGTACGGTAGGCCATATATGGATCAAATTGCTGTGCACCAGTTAAGCCGATTGAGCCTCTCAATTTCAATTGAGAGATGGTTCCATTGTCTAGTAAATGTTTTGCAAAAGCTTCATTATGTATGTTCCAACCGGCCCCTACAGACCAGAATGGGGCAAATAATTTATCTGAGCCCAAACCAGATGAGCCATCCAGGCGGTAAGAGAAATCAGTAAAATAGCGGTTATCATAACTATAGTTCAGATTTCCTAAGAAACCCAATGATCTTACCGTCGCCTCAGAACCAGAAGGGCGATCGTTCACATACTTTCTACCATAAAAGATGTTGTCGGTTAGGGCACTTGGTAATCCATTGACCTGAACAATTACATTTTCATTGCTCTTTTCATTTCCCCTTGCGCTGAAAGTGGAATAGATCTGACTTTTACCGATTTTACGGTTGTAATTCAGGTCGATGTTAGCATCATAAGAAAACAGTTTACCAAAGCCGGTGGTGTAGGAACCACGTTCAAAGATATCAGTTCCTAAAGCTCGGAAAGTAGTATGATCAGCAGGTAAGAAAATTTCACTATTGTCGTTTTGAGAAGTCAGCGAAAGGCGTCCTCTTAAGCTTAGGTCTTTACTAAAATTATAGGTGACTGCGGTATTGTTGACCAGATTATTAGTTTTTCTGAAATCTTTGCCATTCAGTGTGGTATTATAGATCGGGTTATAGATATCTCCATAGACTTCCCTTTGACTAGCTATCGTATTTCGTTGCAGATAAAGTACGACATTACCATTCTCATCATAAGGACTAAAATAAGGGTTCATTTCCACATACTGAGAAAAAGAGCCCCATGGGGAATTGGTTGCATTGGTAAATTGTAGACTTAGTCTGTTACTCAGCAAAAACTTATCGCTGCGATAGTTCAGATAAACCCCTCCATTATAAGAAGTACGATCTGAACCTTTCATGACACCACTGTTTTGGTTGTAGGTAAAATCCAGACCGTAAGTCATGCGATCAGTACCACCATCCATGGTTAAACCATGTCTTTGACTTAGTGTATTTCTCAGTGGTTCTGCAGGCCAAAAGGTATCACGGCCACGCAATATCTCCTTATATCGATCATTGTAAAGGGATTTAAGATCTTGTTCTGTATTTGTTAAGTCAGAATTATAAACACCAGCCCGTTGCTCTGATTCTAATTTCTGT
The DNA here is from genome assembly GCF_032677645.1 of Pedobacter gandavensis. Classification (GTDB taxonomy): domain Bacteria; phylum Bacteroidota; class Bacteroidia; order Sphingobacteriales; family Sphingobacteriaceae; genus Pedobacter; species Pedobacter gandavensis_A. The sequence continues at coordinate 272,342 of NZ_JAVTSB010000010.1, forward strand.
CTGGAATTCAATAAATTATAATCGTGTAAATCAGGAAGATCAACTGTTAAATCGAGTTTATAGTTGAAGCGGAGCTCACCTCCCTTTGGCTTTACTCTTTCTACTACAATCACGCCACTTGCACCCCTTGATCCATAAATAGCGGTTGCCGAAGCATCTTTTAAAATCGTGATACTCTGAATCATTGTGATGTCCAGGTCATTGATCTGACTGATGGATACTTCAAAACCATCCAGAACAAATAAAGGAAGGTTGGGATTAACGGTGTAGGTGTTTTTGATCTCATCCACACGTTTGCCATAAGCACTATAATAATCCTTGTTGTTTCTATTTTTACTTACACTTAATGGATCTACGATGGTATTGGTTGGTAAGCTAGAAGTCCCTCTCAATTTTATCTGCGCCATTTTATTTGGATCAGAACCATTTAGAATGTCTTGTGGAATTTGAACTGATGGATCGAGAACACCCAATATGCCCAGTACATTCTGGTTTCCTATTTTACGGATGTCGGTAGCGGTGATCGTATTTGCAGAACCAGTATAGGTTTTAGCAGAACGCTCAAAAATACCGGTCACCACTACATCTTTTAAAGCAAGAGTACTTACTTTCATGCGGATCACAATTGGCTCCTTATCTTTGATGGCGTACTCGAAAGGATCATATCCTATATAAGACACTACCAGCACAGCCCCTTTATCAGCAGCAATAGCAAAGGCACCATTTTTATCGGTACGGGCAATCGTTTTTGTCCCTTTAACGACCACACTGGCACTCGGCAATGGAATACCATTTTCGTCCAGCACGCGACCTTTGATTTCATCAGCTACGATGTAGTTGTACAATTTATCTAGCACCGTTTTTTCCTTTGGTTTAATGGAAATCGCGTTGTCTTCGATAGAGAATGCCAGTTCCCGTTCATCCAGAATTTTGGTTAACACCTCTTTTAATGGGGTGTCTTTAAAATTTACAGTGACCGGTGTGGTTCTATCCAACTGCTCGGTTTCGTATAGCACTGTATAACCGGTTTGTTTTCTGATCTCTAGCAGGATACTTTTTAAACTTGCACGATCTCGCTTGAGGGTAATGTTTTGGGCATTGGTTTTGGCACTCACTTGTAATAAAAAAACAGTCATTATCACAATGATCAATTTCATAGTACGGAGTAATTGGTTAGGTATAACTAAAGGCACACCATGCCTAAAGAGTTGATTAAAATTCATAAATTTGGTTGTTTTGGTTAGTTGCGGAAGCCTCGAAACCTCGAAAATTAACAGGCTCCCGTAATTGTAAAACTTATTATGGTTGGTTCTTATTAAAGAATTAACAAATCAAAACAGCTTACCGGGGATGGGTCCAAGCATCTCCGGTTTTTTACTTCCAATCTATTGATTTAGGTATTTCAAAAGACTTTCGGTATGTTTTTTACAAGCAAGATTTTTGTCAGCTTGGTTTAGGTTGATTGTTTTCATTTGCATTCTAAAGGCGGGAGTAGAGTTACTTCATGGCGATGATCCTCCCTTCTTCAATTTTAAAATGAACACCGCCGGTTAATTCCAGCTGTCTCAATACTTTGGATACTTTATCAAACCGCGATACACTTCCTCCAAATCGTTTATTTTTATCCAGCCCTGGCTCATACACCACTTCTACGTCGTACCAGCGGGATACTTTTTTCATGATGCCTTCCAGAGGTTCATCATTGAATACGAAGAGGCCATTTTTCCAGGCTAGTGCTTCTTCTAAATCTGCTTTAGCCACTGTGATTTCGCCCTTTGACACCACCGATTGTTCTCCAGGTTTAAGAATGATGTGACTACCTTCTTTATGGAGATTACTGACTTTAACAGACCCTTCAAAAAGTGTGGTTTTCACCGCCAATTCATCAACATAACTGCTGATGTTGAAATGTGTTCCTAAAACTTCTACTTCCTGTTTAGGGGTATGCACTCTAAAAGGGTGTTTTGCATCTTTGCTAACTTCAAAATAGGCTTCGCCAGTCAATTCAATATTTCTTTCCTTTTGGTATGTAAAACTCGTAGGAAACTTAAGGCTGGAAGCCGCATTAAGCCATACCTTGGTACCATCAGGTAATATGACATGATAAGTACCACCTTTTGGAGTTGAAATGATATTATAGGTATAGGCTGTACCTAACACCTGATCTGCGGCAACTTCATAAACCAACTGTCCATTTCCAGTTTTGCGGATCAGCATCCCTCCTACCTTTAACAATTCTCCATCCGAAGCTTCGTTAAGCACAATTACTTTTCCATTGCCAAGCGTTAGTTTTGCTTTATCACCACCTGCTGAGATATCCTTACCTGCATAAGTTAGAGAAGACAAATTTTGAAATTCCGAATTAGAATCCTTACTGTAAAACAAAGCGATGGTACCGCTCATAATTAAGGTCATACAGGCTACTGCAAGATAAAAGAAAGCCTTGCGCTTGTGAAAAGGAAGCGCAACAACCTTAGGACCATCATCTTTTCTCAAGTGGGGCACCATGTTTTTATAGAGTTCAGCCAGGTGTTCTTTTAAATCCGCAGTCGCGGAAAGGACATCATCGCCTTCTCCTAAGGCTTCAGATATTGATTTCCTCAGGTCCTTTTCTGTCAAAGTACCGAAATGACTGAGCAACAACTCGATTTCGTCTGTTGTGCAAGCATTTTTCAGGTACCTATTAAACAATTCTGTATGGGGGATCTCTTTTTTCAAATCGTTGCTTTTTTACCCTAATACGTTTGTCAGGGAAAAAGACACTACTCCAAAATGCAAAAAAATATTTTTTTTTAGAGATTGCCTTTTAAGGCTTAGAGGCTACCGATGATAGCGATGATAAGCAAGGCTGGAAGCAAGTCTTCAGATTTACTGAGGTATGCGCGGATAGTGATATTTGCCTTTACCAAATGATTACTTACTGTAGAAATCGAAATACCCATAATTTCCGCAGCTTCTTCATAGCTTTTCCCTTCCATTTTACACAATACAAATGCAGTTTGGCGTTGTGGAGGTAGCGTAGAGATGGCTTTATTGATGCTTTCCATGCTTTCCTTTATTAAAAGATCTTCCTCAGTATGGGTATACAGTTCGGTAGTGATTTGTCGGAATTTCTCTTGTAGTTTCCGATCGCGGGCAACCTTCCTAAAATGGTCATATACCAGATTTTCTGCGATGGTGTATAAGTAAGATTTGAATGACTGCAGTGGATTAACCTGAGTACGTTTCTCCCAAACCTTCAAAAATAACTCCTGAATGATCTCATCGGCCATGTCTGGATCTTTGAGTAACCTGAGTAATCTTCCATAAATCATTTCACTATAATGCGCATACAACTTTCCAAAGGCAGATTCTTCTCCTGATTTCAATTGAATAAGTAGCTGTTGTTCGTTCCAGCTTTCGGGTGACTGCATTTGTATTTTCGGTTAATTTCCGGGCTCCATAATGACCTTAGGAATTGGAAAACCAATATTATATATAATTTCTGAATTAACTACCATAGTTTTTCCGCTTTTTAGCGTTGAAATCCTCTTAAAGTGCCTTTTTAGGCTATTACTATCCGTTGTGTAGTACATAAAAAAGAAATGGTTTTAATCTGTCTTTGGTTAGTATACAATTGCAATTTAGAAATACTTTTAGTTTCAAATATTTAACAATACAAAACTAACGCTCTATTAGAAATTGAAGTTAGAAACGATGAATTATTTAATCCATTTGGGGATCAATTCGACCGTTCTCAATTATCGAATATCTTGAGTGCCCGTTTCCAGAACAATGGCTCTTTGGAACAGATAGACTACTCTTTTGAACGTGACCTGGATAAGAATTAGGTCCATAGGTTTGTAGGACTCGAGGTTATCAAAGAGCACAAAAGATAACTTTACCGGTTACACCGGAACCGGTAAAGTTATCTGGCAACTGCGTCCGGCTACCATGCGTGTCAGAACGGTTACAAAGTAATGTACGTGAATACCGCTAAGCTGATGGGGCAGGCTATAAAACAATTAAAGTAGAAGTTGAAAAGACTACTCTTACTATTAAAAGGTGCTTTGATGTCCTCCGAAAAGTTCACATTTAACCACCTATAAGAACGAACTGCCAATACCGATCCGCTATGCACTGGATTAATAGCTAATTATTAGTAAAAGAAAATACAAACGAGAATTTCTTCTGTTTGCCTTCTATTGCTCCCTAAGGGAGTAATTCTCGAACCAAGTTATCGCCTGACTGACTAAATTGGGTATTCTAGATGACGGTTTACAGTTAAATATTATTTAATCTCTGTAATAAATACCTCTCTAGGAGTCCTTACTTTCTTTAGATTAACGAGCCAATCGTTTTCTTCTTCTCGATACCCAATAGGCAACATTACAACACTTTTTAATCCTTTTTCTCTGAGTCCTAACAACTTATCCATTTCAGCAGGTATAAAGCCTTCCATAGGTGTTGCATCAACTTTTTGCTCCGCAGCAGCAACCATTGCTAATCCCAACGCTATATAAGCCTGGTGGGCCGAATGGTTACTATGCCATTCGTTGCTCAGGGGTTCATACATACCCCAAACTGTCTTTTTGTAATCATCCATGGCATTGGCCGGCAACCCTCTTTCGGCAATCGTTCTGTCAAAGACCTTATTCATCCTTTCAGGTGAATAGCCATCCCAGGCAGCAAAAACTATCAAATGCGAACAGTCCGTAATTTGACTCTGGTTCCAGCCGAATGACCTTATCTTTTCCAGTATTTCACGGTTACTAATTACAAATACCTGATAAGGCTGTAAACCAGATGATGAAGGAGTTAGCCAGATTGCTTCCAAGATATAGTCCAGTTTTTCTTGTGGCACTGTATTCCCATTCATTTTCTTTGTGGCATAACGCCATTTTAAGTTTTCTAACAAATCCATATTTTTTATTTAAGATTATTGAACTGCAAAACTCTATATTATTTGTATACATTTGTCACTTATTGACAAAAAGTAATAGTGACATATAGGTAACCAACTAACACATGACGACAAAAAAACACGATAATTACGAGTGTAAAAAAACAATTATGGCGGTGCATGATGCTATGGATGTTCTTAACGGCAAATGGAAAATTTCAATTGTTGCTGCACTTTGCTTTAATAGGAAAAGATATTCTGACCTTTTAAAAGATGTAAGAGGTATATCCGGCAAAATGCTGAGTAGAGAGCTAAAAGAAATGGAATTAAACCAACTGGTTAAGCGGACAGTGTTTGATACCCAGCCGGTAACAGTACAATATGAACTTACCCCCTATGGTCAAAATTTAAAAACAGTAATTAAAAACCTAGCGATGTGGGGTCTTGAACATCGCAAACAAATTACAGGTAAGTAATACTCAAAATGCCAGGAATGCTAAAATAGATGATGAGTGTTCGTTAAAATTTTTACAGAACGCTATGAAATCGTTTCAAACCATGCAAGCGGACAACAAATCGTCTGGAAGAAAAGCTATTTATACTGTTTTGGAATTGGGCGGCAAACCAGCAGAATGAATATGTTGCCATTTTTCAATACCAGTCAGCGATACTACTTTGCTAAGACTTATCAACAGGGCTCCTTTACCTCATCCTTGTGTTTTTACAGCTATAAATGTTGATGACTGGGTTTACAAAAAGTGGGAAAGGTATGGCAGTATTCGGGTAAATTTAACAACAAGAAGAGTAGTAGATTTGCTGCCCGACAGAGAAGAAAAGAGTTCAATTATCCAGTTACAGCAACAGCCAAAATTTGAAGTAATAACCAGGGATAATTATGGCAAATACAGTCGGGCGGCAATAAAGGGTGCTCCTCAGGCTATGCCAGTAACCGATCACTCGCATTTATTAAAAACCTCGGTGAAGGGATTAACAGTCCATTGAAAATGCGATCAGCTTGCCTTGGAGCAACGGCTAGGTAGAAGGTAACGTTAACGACAAATGTATGGCAGAGCCAGTTTCGAATTTTCCTATTTGTCATCCAAAACTAATAATAAATAATAACGGAACAATCGTTCCTATTTGGAATTTATATTTGCGGAACGATTATTCCAATAAGGGAGTGATCGAAAATAGATATGAAAAAATTAGCTAGTAAAATAGCCGTAATTACAGGAGCATCGAAAGGTATTGGTGCTGGTATCGCTAAAGGTCTTGCAGCAGCGGGTGCAAGTGTAGTTGTAAATTATGCTTCGTCAAAAGTTGGTGCAGATCAGGTGGTGGAAGAAATTACTGCAGCAGGAGGTAAGGCAATCGCCATTCAGGCCAACGTAACAATTGCAGCAGATCTCGCCAGGTTATTTGAAGAAACCAATACCACTTTCGGACCGGTAGATATCCTGGTAAACAATGCGGGTGTTTATCAATTCGGTCCAATTGAAGAAATTACAGCAGAAGAGTTTCACCGTCAGTTTGATACAAATGTACTTGGTCTGTTGTTGAGCACACAAGGCGCATTGAAACATTTCAATGCAGCTGGTGGCAGCATCATCAATATTGGATCGGCAGTAACTGCCTTCACGCCGCCATCAAGTTCAATTTATACTGCAACTAAAGGCGCAGTTGACTCGATTACTCATGTATTGGCTAAAGAGCTCGGTGGTAAAAATATCCGTGTAAACTCAATCAATCCAGGCATGGTAGAAACTGAAGGCGTACGTACTACGGGTATTATTGGCAGTGATATCCAGAAAGAAACCATTGCCTCTACGCCATTGGGTCGTGGCGGTAATCCAGATGATATAGCTGATATCGCAGTATTTCTTGCATCTGAAGATTCGCGTTGGTTGACAGGCGAAATCCTCATTGCAAGTGGTGGCTTAAGGTAATCATCTTAGTTTTACGGGAATTAATTTAAAATGAATAGCTTTGCTTTATTAAGCAAGGCTATTTTGGGTTATGGCAAGAACGAAAGATTTTGATGAGAATGAGGTGCTGACCAAGGCAATCCAACTTTTTTGGCACAGGGGCTACAATGCTACGTCTATGCAGGATTTGGTGGACGCACTGGGCATTAGTCGCTCGAGTTTATACGATACCTACATTGATAAACACACACTATTTATAAAAGCATTAGAAAGCTACCAGCTAGCTGGGAAGACGAAGATCAACGAAATTATAGATCAATCAATTTCAGCAAAAGAAACGGTGATCAAATTAATAGAACTCGCTATCAATCAATCCATTGGAAACCAACAGCAAAAAGGTTGTTTTATGTTAAATACCGGAGTTGAGGTAGCACCGCATGATCAGGAAGTAGGTAAACTGGTTTGCCAAAATGAACAACAAATGGAAACTGTTTTTTTTCAGGTCATTAAAAAAGGTCAGCAAAGCGGTGAAATTAAAAATGCTGAGGATGCAATGGTATTGGCTAAGTTTATCTTAAATGCGGTAAAAGGGATGCAGGTTACAGCAAGATCTAGCCCGGATGCTACTGGTTTTGGGAATATTATTAGGCTAACAGGTCAATACTTGGATTAACCTTAGCTAAATCATATAATACCCTTGTTTGTCCTGACTGCTCCTATCCCGCCTTTGGAAAGGCTTGCAGGATTTTTCTTAGATCCCGGTAGACATCATTGTCTAACGGATGAGTGTCCACTTAGAATTTTACTGAACGCTATAAAGATCATTTCAAACCCTGCAAACGGACAATAAAACGTCTGGAAGAAATGTTATTTAATAGTCTTGCCGATTAATAGATTCAGCAAGTCCTTTAGGCTGAGTTTGTGAAACTTGGTCAGAGAACTGGGGTCGATCACTTCTGCTTCAGGTTTCATCTCAAAGAACTATTTAAAGGTAGCGAGTGCGCTCAACCACGTCCACATCTGAAATAGTAAAAAATCTTCTTAAGTAAAAGGTACTTGAACATGCGGAAAGGGCTCTCGGCCGTATGTCCGTTGTTCTGACAGTACATCTCAAAAGCTGATTATAAATGAAACTGAAATCTATCAGATCGTTGATCTTTCGAAGAAAGTTATCTTTGGGAACGATCAGATCATACAATCCTGAGTAGAAACTGAACTGGATATTTTGTTGAGCCAGCATCGGGTACCTTAAAATCTAATTTAAGATACAAAAAGCGCAGATAACCTTGGTTTCTCTGCGCTTTTTGTATCTAATTATTAAGAGGACTTTTTCAGTGCCCTCCAGAGATATAAGGCTTTTTTATGTTCTCAGTTATTTTCAGCGGTCACCAGCCTAATGCGAAGCATTCTTACCCAGCAATTGACCTGTTACGAGTTATCCAGGATCGTTACTAATGTGGCATTCTTAATACTGCCTTCAAGGTTGTTCCGTTTTCAGAATCCTCCACAGCCTGATTGATATCTTCCAGATTGTAAAATTTAATCAGCTTATCAAAGGGGAACAGGCCCCTCTTGTAAAGTTCAATGAGCTGGGGTATAAAAATATCAGGCACACTGTCGCCTTCTAAGACGTATTGCAGTGATTTTCCCGTCATGAACACAGCATAGTCTATTTCCAATTTTGGCGTAGGAGCTATGGCGACAATAGCAGCTTTCCCCATATACCGAAGCGAACCTACCATCTGGTTGATTACATCATTACGTCCCGTAGTGTCAATGCCATAATGTACGCCTCCGGGATAGATATTATTTACAATCTCATCAGAAATAACCGTATTCCTACTGTTAATGGTGTGTGTGGCTCCGAGTTCTTTTGCAAGTGTTAAGCGGTTTTCATGTACATCCACTGCGATGATCGTAGTGCATCCCGCAGCCTTTGCAGCCATGATAGCGGCAAGCCCGACCGGGCCAACACCGGAAACAACAATACCTTCACCAGCTTGGGGTCTAAGTACGTTTAGCACTGTGCCGGAACCGGTTTGTAGGCTACAGCCAAGCGGTCCAAGTATCTCCAGAGGAACATCGGTTGGCACCTTTACCAGATTATTTTCAGAGGCCAGTGAGTAGGTAGCAAAAGAAGACTGCCCGAAAAAGAAACCTGCAACGTTTTTGCCTTCATGGTCATGATATGGACAGGAACCATCTCCCCGCGTACCGCCCAAGTTTAAAAGGAAGAAGTTCGAGCAGTAGGATGGATGGCCAGATTTACAATAACTACATTTGCCGCAGCTTGCAGGAACCAACACAACATGGTCCCCCTCCTTTACCTTGGTCACGCTGCTGCCGATGCGTTCTACGATACCTGCTCCCTCATGTCCGAGGATAGCTGGTATTTCAAAAGGTATCTGTTCATCACGTATGGACAGGTCAGTGTGGCAGAGGCCTGTTGCTACAATTTTGACAAGTACTTCATCTGCCCTTAGCTCAGTATCCAGATTAATTTCTGTTAACAGGAAGGGCTGCTGGGTTGCGGGCAATACCGCCGCTTTGATTTTCATAAATTTAAAACATTTAAAAATATACGATATTATTTACCAACTCTTTTTTTTAGAGACGACCATGCCTATATAAAGTCAATGCCTGCAAGTGCTCGCTGCACTTGTTTGCAGGATATCTTGTAATGTCGCTATATTCAAACACTACTGAGCATTGCCTAATCGTATTAATAGAAAATAATAAGGCTGATCACCGCCTTTAAAATCCATAACTCCAATAACCATATTGTCGTCTATTTTTCTGAAAATATCGTTTATAGGAAGATTGTCATAAATCATAGTGGCACTTACTTTACCTTTGAATTCAACCATTCGCAATCTTGCTTTTGATGCTTGTGTTTCTACCACTTCTCTGATTTCGCCAAGAGTTTTGCCAGCATATTTCGTTGCCATATCGGGCGACATTGCAATAAGCGGGTCTACATTAAAAGTTTCTGTTTTTGAACTGTCGGTGAAAAAAACTAACGGAAATACGTTTTCTGCATTTTCAAAAGTTTTACCGGCCCAACCAGTTGTCTCCAAAATGCCATCTGCTGGATTTCCTGTGTAAAGTTCTTCGCCTTTCCATCTGCCTAACATAAATTCAATAGATACTGGCTCTAAATTGTCAAACAAACGTGTCGCTTCTTCTGAGCTGATTTTTCTGCTTTTAAGTGCTTCTTGTGCACTGAATCCTGTACTCATATTTATATCATTTTATTTCTTATAAAATTAGATAATGGGATTTTCGTAAAAGTAGCCGAATTGCGGTTTGTTGTAGTTGGAATGAAGCAAAGCAGTACTATTGAAAGTATCAAAAAACGTGAAATGAGCTCTAAAAAAAGTTGTTCACAGACAGATTTTGCTATTTCAAAAATCACTTTCAACAAGATTGCTATAGCAAAAAATGTTACATTCTATAAATGATATTGAAAAATGGCTAGCACACGACATCAGGGCAATAAATATCAGATTATTAAAACAAAAAAATTAATAAGTTTGAAAAATGAAAAATAGTTCAAAACCTATAATCATAAACAGCATTTCCGAACTGCACCGCATAACAGGAATAGAAAAACCACTGCATCCAATGATTAGTCTTATCAGTTTTGGCGAACTTCCTACACAAATAGATTTGATGGGAACCAAAGTAGTTTTAAATTTGTATAGCATTTTTTTGAAGAGAAACCAGAAAGGAAAATTGCAATACGGACAAAACATTTACGATTTTGATAAAGGCATTTTAGGAATGACCGCCCCAGGGCAACTATTATCTACACACGGTCAATACGAAGCACAAGGTTGGTGGTTGATTTTTCATCCCGATTTCATACAAGGTTATCCGCTTACAAAATCAGTTAACAAATATGATTTCTTTTCTTCCTCAGTAAACGAAGCGCTTCATTTATCTGCCAAAGAAGAAACTTTAATTGAAAACATTTTTCAGAATATTGCACAGGAATACAACACTCTTATTGACATCTACAGCCAAGACGTAATGGTTTCGCAATTAGAACTTTTGCTTAATTACACCAATCGCTATTACAGCAGACAATTCATAACAGGAAAGACGAACAATCAAACCATAATCACAAAGTTCGAAGTTTTACTTTCAGACTATTTTAAAACTAAAAAAACTGCAGACAATAGATTGCCTAACGTACAGTATTTTTCATCGTTATTATATATATCATCACATCATTTAAGTGATATTCTTCGCAAGTATACAGGGCAAAATACACAACAACACATTCACAACAGAATTATAGAACTAGCTAAAGAAAAGCTATCTACAACTGATTTGTCCGTTTCCGAAATTGCTTATGAATTAGGATTTGAACATTCGCAATCTTTCAGCAAACTTTTTAAAAGTAAAACAAATCAGTCTCCTTTGAAGTTTAGACGATTATTTTATTAAAAAAGGAAGGGCGAATTTTCTCTAAATAATACAGGTTGATAAATAATTGGTGTGATTACAGAGATTTGAATTTTGATATTTTAGAAAAAGCATTGAGATTAGGCTATTTAGATCAAAGCTAGAATGGTAAATAATTCAATGGAATAAGTGTTGACTATCGACATGGTACTTTTCATGCTCTAAACTGTTTTAAGCCTGTTTATGCCCTCTTCCATTTTTTGTTAAAATCAGAGGCAAAATTCAGCGGCAAAAAAGGCGGTAAAATAAAAAACTCAAGCAGTGACTTTTACATTTTCTAACAGGACAATTATAGCTAAAAAAAAGAGGGTTTAGAATAGGGCATAATAACCTTGATATTCCGTTCCTTTTCTTTGATATGACTAAAACGAAAAAACCCTCTAAACTGTGACAGTTAGAGGGTTTCTGATAGAATTTGACATCTATGTTGTCGGGGTGGCAGGATGCCGTACCGACGTTTTAAATATCTTATTTTCAACCACTTACATCCTCCTGAAATATCAGGGTGTAGATTAGGGCATAAATCATTTCAAATCAAATCAGCTTAAACCATTTTATCAACTTGTATAACTATCGTCCGATAGTAAAGTATAAATAACTGCTTATTTGATGGCTCAAAGATAGGTTTTTGATGTCATCCTACAAAATAAACTTTAAACAAAAAACACCATAATTCGCTAAGTACTTTTGTATCTTACAGTTCAATTTCATTATTCCAATAAAAGCTCCTCCTCACTCCTCTCCCCAAGGCCATGATGGGCTCCAACCACTGACCAAAAAATCATGAGTTTTATAGACTGCTGTATATTTTATGGCAAATAATCGCCGCTTCTGCTCAACAAAGTCTTAAAATAATGGATTGTAGAAATATTCTAAAAACTTATTAAATTTAGATCAATAAATAATGCTCACATTTTAACTCTCAAAACTCGCTATGCACAAGACACTTTTTGATCAAAAAGAACGCAGTTTACAAGGATCTGCGGATTATAATTCCGATCCTTACGAATATTACAACGACAGCGCTAGAACTGATGTTGGCATCGTACGCGAAACTATAGAGAGTTGGTTTAAAATGTATCCCGATGAAGAAAAAGATGAAATGATAGCGAGATTCAAAGTAAGTTTCGATGATACATTTTTTGAATTGTATATATACACGCTTTTTAGCGCGATGGGTTATAAACTAAGCGTTCACCCAGAAATACCCGATACCTTAAAAAGACCGGACTTTAAAGCCGAAAAAGGAACTGAAATGTTTTACATTGAGGTGAAACATATTTCAATGCTTTCGCAAACAGAAAAGAGCCAAAAGAGAAGGGAAAACGTATTGTTAGATGGCATGAATAAAATTGATGCATCCAATTTTTTACTAAACTTAAAAAAGATAACATTCAAGGATCAAAGTCAGCCAAGTAACAAAATGATTATTAAATTTTTCAACGAAGCAATTGGAAAAATTGATCCCGATGAGTATGAGAAAGAACTACTCAGAGTTGGTTTTGGCGGGATGCCTTCGATCACATACGAAGATGAAAAGGTAAAGATAGAACTTAGCTTGTTTGTAAAGGTTGAACATAAACGTGGTATCCAGTCACGGTCAATTGGATCACATCCCTTTCAAACACAATGGGGTAATGATAGTGCGACTATAAAGTCTGCCTTGGGAACAAAAGGTTCCCGTTACGGAAAATTCAATGCACCATACATAATTTGTCTAAATAAGCAATCGATCAGTCTTGATATATTAGAACTTCAGGAATCATTGTATGGTTCTATGGAATACAGCTGGTCAACAAATCCAGAAAACAGAGATGAAAAACTGAGATTGTCAGGAAATGGCTTTTTTGGTTCGTCAAAAAACAAAAAATTTACCAGGGTTTCCGGCGTGTACCTTACAAATGCGAACACGGCAAATTTGGTATCAACCGGCGACCATGCCTTTAGGCACAATCAGTTTGCTGAATTTCCAATTAGTCTTAATATAACCTCTTCAATACAAAACATACTTCAGCTGAAAGAAACCTATCCATATAGTTAGTTCTATCTAATTATCTTTGAGTTTTCTAGATCAGAAACAGATCGATCATTTTCTAACATCTTGTTCAGCCATTCAGGGGGCATGGCCTGGGGAATAAACGGATTATGGTCACATTGCCAAAAAATAAACTGATCACTCTGATTCGCTGAAAACTGGCCAATCGGCTTATTTTAAGGGTTTTTAAGCTTCTGTGGAGGTCTTGCTGACTACTTTCCGCGCAACCCCCACCCGCACTGGCATAATTCATTTCGGTTCGTTTTCAAGGATCAATTATGAGCTTTAGTTATAGATAGTACATTAATCACATCTAAATATACAATACCAATATTAAACGATAGAAATTTAAGAAATCCGTTTTCTCATCTTATCTTTTATGCTGCTGGTCGATACTGCATTCAGCCCCCCTTCCCTAGATAGTTTATTAGAGCAAAGAAAGGTTATGCAGCATTTCTTTGCTTAAAAATGGCTCCATCAGATTTCATAGTGAAAATCTTAACAAATGTCCGTTTGCTTTCATTTCTGTATTTGAAAGATAATTTTAAATCTTCCTTACAATCGGATTTCATTTTAGCTGTTAATACACAATATTTGTCTTGTGGAATATCACTCTTGAAAAGTTCGAAACTGAGGGTATAATTATCTCCACTAACTTTAGTTACTTCAAGATCATAAATATTCTCGTTCAAACATTCTATTTTAAGGTTGAAATCTACCACTGTGTTATTCCATCCAAACGATATAAGTGTTCCATTATCAATTTTTATGTCTGCCTTTGGTTTCTTTTTCCATGTTCGTACAATACCAAATATCGTGAGCCCTATTCCTAGCCAAGCTGCAATACTTCCCCATTGAGAAGATTGAAATGGAAAGTCAAAAATTTCTTTAAAATTCATTTATAGTATTTTTCTGATTAACGTAAATTATGATGTATCTTCCCATTCCTAAAGCTTTATCTTGTGATAAATAATAGTGTCACCATATTTGGTTGGCCATTTTATAGTTCGCTTTTCCAGATCAACCTTCATGATTCTGACTGAACTGGACATCGGTTCCTCTATTCTCAATGTATGATCACTTTTTTGAAATGTGGCTACATTAATTCTACCGGGGCCATAATTAATCCAAAAACCAGCTTTTTTATTTTTGCTTGGACGTTCCGGGTCATCTTTTTTGGCAGCTGACCAATTAGAGAGCGCTTGAATATCAAATTTACCGTCATCCGTAGGTCTAACTTCAATAGTATCTTTAAAATGATCATAGTTGTTCTCACTTTGAGAAGCATACTTACCCGCAATTTGGCTTTCGGAAGATGATGAACAAGACATTAAACAAGTCATCAATAGTAGGCAAGATATTAAGCCGGTATTCTTTAGTGTTTCCATAAGAGCTTTAAAAATGTAATTAAACTAAATATACATGACTAACTAAGGTAACAACTTTCCTTAAAAAATCACATTGAAAATCAACAATATCAAAAACTAACCTATTTAAGCATTTGCTTAAATAATTAAAAACTATTACCTTTGCTCTTATTAATGTAAATATATGGGAGATGTAAACAGTTGTATTCGGGAAAAAGCTAATCCAATACAGATTAATGAATGCAGAAACAAGATCGCAACAAATGAAACTTCATTCACCCAACTATCCGGAATACTATCCTTGGCCGGAAACGAAGTACGCTTAAAGATTCTCTATTTATTGGAACAGGAAAGAGAGTTATGTCCCTGTGATCTAAGTGACATATTAGGAATGAGTATTCCAGCGGTTTCACAACACCTGCGGAAAATGAAAGATGGTAATATCATCGAATTTCGGAAAGAAGGACAAACAATCTTCTATTCCTTGAAATCAGAACATTTAAAACTACTTCAGCCTTTCTTCAATATTATTAATCAAATAAACTTAATCACAGAACACGCATGAGCAAAGCAAACACCAACAAACTTTTAGGTTCGGGCATATTGTTGGCCTTTACTTCTTCCTTGTGCTGTATTGTACCTCTGTTGGCGCTATTTGGTTCCGTTGGTAGTCTAGCATCGATGTTCAGCTGGGTAGAGCCAATACGTCCTTATTTGCTTCTAGCAACAGCTTTAGTATTGGCCATAGCATTTTACCAAACTTATAAACCGACTAAAAAAGATGATTGCGGCTGTGAGGAAAAAAAGACTGGTATGCAATCAAAGACCTTTCTTTGGGTCGTAGCACTTCTTTCTTTTACCCTATCTGCCTTTCCCTATTATGCTCCATACTTTCAAAAAAAGCCTATACAACAAAGCACGACAAGTAATTTCAATTATAAGCAATCCGTACTTCATATACGGGGAATGAGTTGTTCAGCTTGTGAAGGACACATTAATCAGGCTTTACAATCCAAAAAAGGGGTAAAATCAGTTGTTACCTCATATGGGAAAGGACAAGCAGTTGTCAAATTTGATTCTACTCAGATTTCATTGACACAACTGAAAGAAATTGTAGAAAAAGAAACAGGTTATAAAATCATAAATAAATCAGCCAATGTCAACTAAAGAGATAATACTAGAGTCTACTATAACTTGCCCTGTTTGTCAACATCAGAAAACCGAAATAATGCCGACAGATTCCTGTCAGTACTTCTATGAATGTGAAAAATGTCACGAAAGGTTAAAGCCTTTAAAGGGCGATTGTTGTGTGTTTTGCAGCTATGGAACTGTGCCATGCCCGCCTATACAATTAAACAAATCATGCTGTATTTAAAACAGTATGATTTGTTTAATCCATTTCTTACAATTAATACATATTGTGATTTTTTAATCTTCTTTTTTAGTAAGCGGATGTTTAAGGTTTAATGTTTTTGATCTTATTTTGCCAGTCTTAATGCTTCAGCAAATTCATAGGGTAGCAGACTGGCTTCAATAGCTTTTGCTGCTTTTTCTACATCGTATTCTACCCTTCTAAATTCAACCTTTACACTTTCTTTATCTAACAGTGAACTGTTAGATAAAGAAAGTGTCAATATAACATAACACGATCTTTGATCTTTATCTTTTGGTTTTCCGACTGATCCCAGGTTTACCACATGCTTAAATTTACCATCTTCAGTATTCAAGATCCTGTGATAAGGTTTGTGCGAATGGCCAATAAAAAGTAAATCGGCATGAGCCTCCTTCATCATTTCCAACACATAACTTTCTTCTGTATCTACCAGTACATACTCATCAACACTCCGTGTGCTACCATGAGCTAATACAAGATTTAATTGATCGTTACTCAATTTGTACTCCAATTTAATATGAGCCGGAAGTGTTTTTAAAAATTCCCGACCGGATTCATCAATAAGGTGATAGGCATATTTCTTCCCTGGTTCATTAAGGCTATCAGCAGTAGTAATTAATTTTTCAACTTTCTCATCATGGTTGCCTTTTAATGTAGCTATTCCACGTCTGCGTATTTCGGCAATTACCTCATTCGGCCATATATTATAACCTACTAAATCACCAAGACAATAAACGGCATCCGGTTTTTGGTTATCCATATCCTGCAACATTGCTTCAAATGCGGGCAGGTTGGCATGTATATCTGAAAATAGTGCAATCTTCATATTCTATAGAACCTTACCATGACCTGGAATTTAAAAAGCTATTAATCACCGTGGTAAACGCATCTGCAAAATCTTCCATCGTTCTGATTTTATCTGAAAGACCAACATTTGAAAGTACAGCTTGTTTAAGCAACTGAGCGAGCTGTATCGCCAATGCTGAAGGGTGTCTTTGATCATTTCCGGGTATAACAAGTAATGGCACGGAAATTTCCCGAAGCTCATTTATATTATAAAAAGCCCTGTCGTAAACGATTGATGCCGCGGCTAAAATACTTTTAGCATCCGATCTGGGTATAGCGTCCCGAACCATTGCCCCAATTACAGGAGAAAGATTACTCAAAATTGATTCCCATGCAGCTGTTAATCCATTTTGTCTAATTTGATCCATGTATTGTTCAAAAAAAGCAACCTCTAATGCCTTACTCTCATCATCTTCAATATCTTCTACACTTATCAATATGAGGCCACTTACTCTTTCGGGATAAGTAATCGCAGCCTTTAAGCTTATAGTAGTACCTATGCCTGCTCCTCCAATAACAGCATCAGGAATTTGTAGATAATTCAATAAATCATTAATATCTGAAGCATAATTAGCCCAAGTATAATTGTTCGGATCGTAACAAACTGATTTACCATATCCTCTTACATCAGGTAGAATAACAGTTCTATCATAGCAAAGGCGTTTGGCAAGAGGCAATAAACTTTGATGATCGGGGCCTCCGCCATGCAGTAATACCAGTGTTGATTTTGATATGTTATTCTTGGGCTTAAATATTGCAGCATTCAGCCTACACCCATCTCTAGCTATGAAATTGAAATACTGATGATCAAGCATTAGTCCTCTTTTTTCTTATTCAGAGATTTCAACTTTGCTTTCATAACTCTAATCTCTTCCTCCTGACTGGAAATGATTTCCTGTTGTAATTTCTTAATTTCTGGGTCTCGAGATTTAGATTGTTCACTCATCAGTATAGCGGCTGCATGGTGTGGGATCATTCCTTTTAAAAATTGCTTATCCGAAACGGCTGTTTGAGATTGAATTAGTAAAAAGAATGCAACTAACCCAACTGAACATATTGTAATCAAGCTAATATTGAGTTTTTTATTACGGTACATTTTGCCCATTAAAATAAGCTCAATGATTATCATAGGCATCGTCATTAATCCAGCCATATAAAATTGGTTAATATTCGGATATACATTTGCCAGGCTATTTGCCATTGAGTACATTAGAATGTACATTGCTACAAAAGAAAGCACTGCCATAATGAGCAGTTTTTTGTAATGGTCGCCATGATTTTGTGGCATTTCCATTTGTTTATGATCTTTATGTTCCATAATTAATGTGATTTAAAAAATATATTTAATTAACAATTAGTCAATCTTCACACTTCTAAGGCGCAATGAGTTCAGAATAACGGATACTGAACTGAAACTCATAGCAAGCGCAGCGATCATCGGTGATAATAAAATTCCAAAAAGAGGGTATAAAAGCCCCGCAGCTACAGGTATTCCCAATACGTTATAGCCTAGGGCAAAGAAAAGGTTACCTTTAATATTGCTCATAACTTTATGGCTTAATAACCTCGCTTTTGCAATTCCATTGAGGTCTCCTTTCACTAATGTGATTGCTGCGCTTTCAATGGCGACATCTGTTCCTGTACCCATAGCAATGCCAATATCTGCCTGTGACAAGGCGGGGGCATCATTTATACCGTCACCTGCCATAGCAACCTTTTTCCCTTCAGCCTGCAGTTTTTTGATTTCATTCAGCTTGTCCTCTGGAAGCATTCCTGCTTTAAAACCATCTAAATTCAACGTTCCGCTAACTGCTCTTGCTGTATCTTCATTATCGCCAGTGAACATGATTACTTTTAAACCTTCTTCCTGAAGCTTTTTGATAGCGGTTGCACTCGAGGACTTAATTTTATCAGAAATCACTACAAATCCCACGGCCTTATTCCCGATAGCTAAATAAGAAACTGTCTTGCCTTGTTTTTGGGCAGCCTTAACTTGTTCTTCCAATTCAGGATTAATCTTGGCTTTAACGTGTTCCATTAGCTTCTTGTTACCTAGAGCAAGTTTTTCGTCTTTTAAAGTACCCGTTACACCTTTACCTGTTACCGCTTCAAAATTTGAAATTGGTTGAACTTTTACTTTGTTTTCTTCTCCATAACGTAATGTTGCCTGTGCTAAAGGGTGCTCGCTGCTGCTATTTAACGCTACTATTCTTTCAAGGACTTTCTTTTCATCAAAATCCGGATTTGCACTAACGACCTTTTCAACCGATGGTTTTCCTTCAGTAACCGTTCCAGTTTTATCAATGATGACTACGTCAATAGCATTCATCTTCTCCAGGGATTCTGCATTTTTGATAAGCACACCAGACTGTGCGCCTTTACCTACGCCTACCATTACAGACATTGGTGTAGCCAAACCAAGCGCACATGGGCAAGCGATGATCAATACGGCAATCGCATTTACAAAAGCATAGACATAAGCAGGTTCAGGCCCATATATTGCCCAAACTATAAATGTTGCTATGGCAATCAATACTACTATAGGAACAAAATATCCCGAAATCTTATCCGCCATTTTTTGGATAGGCGCTTTTGAACGACTGGCAGAATTAACCATTTCGATGATCTGAGAAAGTAGTGTTTCTGAACCTACCTTTTCGGCAAGCATGACAAAGGTTTTATTTCCATTAATAGTTCCTGAACTCACTTTATCACCGGATTTCTTTTCAACCGGAATAGGTTCGCCTGAGATCATAGACTCGTCAATCGTCACCTCTCCAACTTTAATACTACCATCAACAGGTATTTTTTCTCCCGGTTTTACCCGCAACATATCGCCTTTTTGAATGTCATCTATGGAAACTGTCGTTTCTTTATCTCCAACAATTTTTGTTGCCGTATTAGGAGCTAACTTTAATAATTCTTTAATCGCACTGTTTGTTTTCCCGTGTGCCCTAGCCTCCAAAAGCTGCCCCAGTAACACCAAAGTTAGGATAACGGTTGCTGCTTCAAAGTAAACGTAGACCGTGCCATGGTGGGTTTTAAACTGGTCTGGAAAAACGTCAGGAAAAAGCAGGGCGACAAGACTAAACAGCCAAGCCACTCCCGCACCAATACCGATCAAGGTGAACATATTCAGTTTCCATGTGACAATGGATTGCCATGCACGCTGAAAGAACATCCATGTCGCATAAAACACCACCGGAATAGATAAAGCAAACTGGACCCAGTTCCAATATTTCAGCTCCATTAACTTGAAAATCGGATTACCCGGTATCATTTCCGACATTGCAATCAAAAAGATGGGTACAGTAAAAATGGTTGCAATCTTAAACTTGCGCAAAAGCGTTTCATACGTTTTATCTTCCTCTTCCAAATTAATCCCTAACGGCACCAAATCCATCCCGCATATTGGACATGAACCTGGCTGATCCCTAATAATTTCCGGGTGCATGGGACATGTAAATTGGGTAGTATGCTTTAGTACAGGCTGCTTCAGTAAGTCCATTCCACAAACCGGGCAATGACCTGGTTTATCATAAGTTTTATCTCCTTCACAGTGCATGGGACAGTAATACACTCCACCAGTTTCGTCCTTATTATCCTTAACCGGAGCAATGCCATTATCTTGATGAGCTGAGCCATGGTGTTGATGACTGGAGTGATTTGGTGTATGTTTATCTTCAGTAATCTTTTGAAAGCCGGACATTTCAATCCTATAATTTCCAACAGCAGAAAGCGTTTCTTGCAATTTTTCTGTCGAAATATGCTTATCCATCATAATTGTTGCTTCAGCTGGCTCCAAGGTGACTTTTGCTGAGATCCCGTCAATACTATTTAAGGCATCTTCCACTTTACTGCGACAACCCTGACAGCTCATTCCGGTTATTTTATAGGTATGCTTCATAATGTTGAGGTTAATAATTTAATGTTAGTCCACCACCGTAGCCCATGTCACTATCGTAGTGGGTAGAAAGGCCTAAATATTTGGTAACGATGTATCTAAATCCTGCCATATACTCTTTGTCTGTATTGACCATAAACTGAAAACGAATTCTTTTAGAAATAGGGACATCTTCTCTCGTCAATTGAAATCTAACGTTTCCCTTATGATCGACAGAAGCATCTGCGACAATTAGCATTGGCAAAGTGTACTGTACCCCCAAATGAAATACCTGTCTGAAATTTTTCGTATTGCCCTGCCCGAAAAGATTATCCCCAGGTGCTGTAGACTGTCCAAAAATATTCTTCTCCATCGGATCAACGGTTCGTTTTCGGAAATCCCATCCAACATAA
>NZ_JAVTSB010000011.1:0-283748 GCF_032677645.1 Pedobacter gandavensis
GCTTTTGGGTACCTTTATCGCTTGTAGGATTTAACTTTTTAATATCCGCTATTTCATTGTAGTAATTATTTAAGTAAGGGTTGGTCAGACGCTGCCATTTGGTTATCTTGTTTACATCAAGTTTTAATTCTGCAAGTTTTAAAACATCCAGATCCTTCATTTCTCTATGATTAAGTTTAAATTCCTTATCATCTATACTTGTAGTCATTATCTTGATATGTGAGTATAAGTGATTGTATTTGGTTAATAAGTAGAGCTTTCTTTTCAAATTAAAAGAAGCTCTTGCACCAACATAAATTGCCGAAATAGTTTCAAGAGGCAATTGCAATAATGCGATGTATAATCTTTCGTAGTGATCCGAGCCTAAATAAAGTGTATTTAAGTTATCTTCAAAAGATTTAAAATTATTTGCGTTTTCAGTAAGTGTGATAAGCCTCCATTCTTTCTCATAAGACCAATCTAAACTTTTTTTGAAGACTTTAGATAATTCTTTAAGTCGTGCTGTAGGTACAGCTTTATTTTCGGTTATCAAATTTACCAACTCGACTACTAAAGTACCAAATTCGTTAGTTTTTACGTTCGGCCTATCTTTCCCATATTTAACCTTATATAAATACCTATCATTGCTATTGAAGAAATCCGTATCTGTATTCAATTCAATCACAAATCCGGAGTGGCTATTAGTGTAATGTGACCACATAAGCAGGTTGTCTCTTTCTTCGGTTAAGGAAAGGGCAATTATTTTCTTGTTTAAATATTTATAAATATCATTATTTGTTATCCTTGTTCGTTCCTTTTCATAGTTTTCAATTTGTTCTAATGATGGAACTGTTCCATTATCTGTATAATCGATAACAATCTTTGAAAATTCGTGAAGTAGTTTCAAAGGATTTTTCACTATATGGTCTTGATAGTAGGGTTGAAACTCATATGGGTCATTCCATGCTTCTGCTTGTGAAAAACGGATGACAGCGTTTAATAAAATGTCTATTCTATCTGGGTGAACATACTTATATAATTTCATTTCTACCTTGATTGGCTATAATTTTGAACATCGGAGTATTTATTAACTTTATTAAAATCCTAATCTAATTCACGATCAAAATTACCGATTATTCTTGATAAGGGTATGAAATTGATCTCTACAATTAGATAGTTTAAACCTCAGTCAAAGTTTCTATGCCTTTTTAAGCTGATTAATATTCCAATATAAATTACATACGAAGGATGAGTATTTTAAGGAAATTGACCGTAGGAATTTGCATAACAAGGGGGAATAGATATCAGTTTATTGATTTCTTTTCTCCCCTCACATTTGTGGCCTGCGAAACCCCAGAGCTCAAATCCCGCCCACTGTTCTCGCTTTTGGCATTTACGGAGAGTTTTATCCCGGTTTCCTTCGACTTGGACTTAACCTGTGTAATTTCGCACATTTTCTTCTCGGCCGATTGGTATCGAGGATTAAAAGCCTAAAACACAAATTGCGTTTCAGGCTTCCATTATTATATTGCTTGCTGATATTTTTCTCTCAACAAGGCTACATCTGCACTTATTTTAGTTTCTGTAACTTCATTTGCCTTGGCATGTTGAGTTACGAATTTTTCCATAAGCGGAGCCATATCTTCACTCACTTTGTTATCAAGTACCTTAGCGTATAATTGAGTAGTGCGTATGTTAGTATGTCCAAGCATTTTAGACACACTTTCGATAGGTACACCGTTCATTAAAGTAACTGTGGTTCCGAATGTCCGTTTAGCGATGCGATTGCCTAAGACCTTGTTTACACCCGAAAGAGCCGCAATTTCAACCAAATATTCGTTCATCTTTTGATTACTGGAAACCGGCAGTGCTTTATCATTGTTCAGGCAAAAAGGATGACCTCTATACTTGTCAAGAATACCTGCCGCTATTGGCAGTAATGGAATGGCAACCCTTGTATCTGTCTTTTTTCTGTAGGTAAATATCCAGCGTTCCCCGTCAACGCCAATGCCTATGTCTGATAATTTAAGTTTTTGAACGTCTGCATAAGAAAGCCCGGTATAACAACTGAACAGGAAAAAGTCACGTACCTGGAATAGCCTTGCAGTGCTGAACTGTTTTTCAGTGATTTTACGTAATTCATCAGCGGTTAAATATTCCCTGTGTACTGGTTTAGACTTTAATACATGACCAAAGAAAGGATCAGTGCTGATCCATTTATATTTACGACAAATGGTTATGATCTTTTTAAGGTTTTTAAGGTGCTTATTTGCTGTATTGGTGTCGTTTTCTTTGCTGGTATGCAGATAGAAATCAAACCTATCAATAAACTCATGATCGATATACCTTACATCTAAATCTTTCTTGTTGTATTCGTGCAGCAGATAATCAGTAACATGCCTTTTCAACACCTCAAACCGTTTAAGTGTTCCTTTTGCATATTCGTCCCGTTCCACCAATGCACTCATTTTTTCATTGTGGATTTTAATCGCTTCCAGAATGGTATGTGACTTTTCTTCCTTGCCTAAGTATTTACATTTTACAGTCTCGGCAGTTATTTGAGTTCCTTCCACACTGAGTAGGGTATGCGCTGTATATACTTCTGATTTAATCTTTTCAAGATAAGTATTCAGGGTTTTGACGTCTTCTTTTGTTCCGATCACTTTTCCGGCCTTGGCATTCCACCTTTCCGGCTCACAACACCTGCTGGTAGACATTTCCGAACGGATGCCGTCTACTGTAATTCTTAAAAAGATAAAATAGGCATCACCTTTTTTGTAGTTCTTTGGTCTTTTCAAAAAGAAAAGTACGCTAAAATTAGTTTTCATAACGATAACATTAAGGTTAAACAAAATTAGCTTTGCAGGTCTAAGTGTACAAGATGTTCAGATTATGAATTAGCTGAATACCAGATGATTAATTTAAATTAGGGGAGTTTGATAAATTAAAGAACAACGCCCCGAATGACGCTCATTTTATATGCGATTTTATGCATATTTTGATATATCCACCAAAAACAAAAGCCTTGCAATCATTTGATTTGCAAGGCTTTAAGTCTTTTTGATACTGTTGTTTGTGATCCCGCTGGGATTCGAACCCAGGACCACTACATTAAAAGTGTAATGCTCTACCAGCTGAGCTACGGAATCAATTATGTTCCCTTGTTTCGGGATTGCAAAAGTAGAAAAATTATGCAGCTTTTCTGCATCAACAGGTGATTAAATTTGATTTTAAATGATTTATTGGTTTAATCCCTTGATCTGTAGGTGAAAAAAATACGATCTAATCGTCATAAAAACAGATAATTTTAAAATTCCAATTGGAATCTCCTGAATTTTGGAAGAGGAAATCGCAATTATCCGGATCATATCCCGCCAAAAGGCGAAAACGGAGACTGCAATAATTTTTAATCGGATAAAAAATCTAAATGTTATGAATACCTTTTCTATAAAGCAAGCAACTCAAAGCAATGATTGTGCAGGCCCACATGGTGGAGATCATAGGGTAAGCAGTATTGTTATGGAGTAAACTTAGTATTGAAGTAATCAGGAAAGCTGATAAATAGCTCAGAGATCCTATTAATGCTGATGCTGAACCTGTAAATGTAGGTAGGGAAGCCAGGTACAAAGCGGTTGTATTTGGTAAAATCGGACCTAGCATAGCGAGGAATATAAACGCAACTGCAAGCAGTAAATAGAAGGGCCCATTAAAATAAATTGCTAAAATCATTATCGCCCCGGTGATCAGCTGAAAGATCAATGCAAATTTTGTAATGACTTTAACTTCGAAGTGTTTTAGTAACCTGGTATTGATCAGCCCTGCAGAGATAATTCCTACAGCGAATAAGGAAAATGTGAAGCCGAATTGTTTTTGTGTCAGAGAATAAATTTTGGTGAATACAAATGGAGAGCCGGTAATCATGGCAAAAGCTGCGCTATTACTAACCGCCCTGACTAAAGCATAATTTACAAAGGCTGGATGCTTGATACATTGAAGGTAGCCGTATCGGATGGTTTGAAAATTTAGCTCCCTACTTTCAGTGGCGGGCTTGCCGTCTGGCAGAACAGTTAAACATCCCAGCAGTCCAACTCCTGAAATCAGGGCCATGATCAAAAATAAAAACTTCCAGGTCGATTCATCGGATAGCATGCCTCCGATCATAGGGGCCAGAATTGGTGAAATGCCCATTAGAATTTGTAGTAGCGTGAAAACATGGGCCGCATTTCTGCCTTTGTACAAGTCATTCACCAATGCTCTGCATATCACCTGACAGGAGCTTCCGGCCAGACCCTGTATAAACCTTAATGCCAGCAACCAGGTAAAAGAGTTCGTTAACATACAACAAACACTACAAACAATGTAAACTGCCAGGCCTATTCTTAAAGGAATCTTTCTTCCCCAGGCATCAGAAAGTGGGCCTATGAATAACTGACCAAAGGCCATCCCAAACAGGAACAGTGTTATGGTACTTTCTATCTTTACCATGGGGACTTTGAAATAAGCAGACATCACACTAAAAGCCGGGAGATAGATGTCAATGGAGATAGATCCAATGGCGGTTAAAATGCCTAAAGTAAGTGTAGTAAGTAGGGGATGCGGAATAGTCTTTGGCATGATCGGAACAGCTGATTTGTTATCTGCAAAACTAAGCTTACATTGGTTCTTTAAAAAGAGCCATTATATAAGGAATTAATAGAGCCAATTTATGAGCAAAATATCGCCCGAGATCCTGCTAACTTTTATTAATCTGGAACGTACACTTAAAACCCCGCTTTACATTCAACTGTATGACGAGATTAAGCGGGGTGTCTTTGATGGGATGCTTAAACATGGAGACCGGATGCCCTCTACCAGAAGTCTGGCTACGGAATTCAGTATCTCCAGGAATTGCGTGTTACTGGCTTTTGAACAACTGACATTAGAAGGTTTTTTAAGTAGTAAAACTGGTGATGGTACCTATGTTTGTGAGCAACTTAATGAGTTGAAAACCAGTATCAGGAAGTTGAAAAAGGTTTTAATAACCGAAGAAAAGCCTTTTGTTGTTCCTGAAACTAACGAATTACCTTTACATGCGAAATTTGTTTTAAACTATATTGGACAGGAAGCGATGTTGCCTTTTCAGCCTTCCATACCTTCTTTGCCTGATTTTCCATTCCAGATATGGGCAAAGATTGCGGCTAATGTGTACCGGAATATTCATGAATTACATCTGGGTTATGATAGTGCGCAGGGCTATCTTCCCTTGCGGGAAGCGCTCACAGATTACCTTCGGATTAATCGTTCAATCAACTGCAGGGCCGACCAGATTGTTTTGGTGAATGGCTCCAGTCAGGCCATGCACCTCATTGCCGAACTACTTTTAAAAACAGACGACCAATGCTGGATGGAAGACCCTGGTTTTCTGAGAGCAAAGTCAGCTTTTTCTCGTTTTGGTGCTAAAATATGTCCGGTTCCAATTTCAGCTTCAGGTATGGACCTGGATTTTGCTATGCAGCAATTTCCTGCTGCAAAGCTTGCCTATGTAACGCCAGCTCATCAATATCCTCTGGGAGAAACGATGCCGCTAATGGAAAGGATAAAACTGCTAAAATGGGCTGCAAAACAAAATATGTGGGTCATAGAAGATGATTATGAAAGTGAGTTCAGGTACGTGAACAGACCAATTCCAGCGCTTAAAGGATTGGATACTTTTGGAAAAGTAATTTATGTGGGCACCTTTAATAAGACCTTATTTCCTGCACTGAGGATTGGGTATATGGTGTTACCTTCGGTAGCTCTTGCACAACAATTTACAATTGCTAAAGCGGTTATAGATCGGCAAAGCCCGATAATTGATCAGGCTATTTTAACGGAATTTATCCTCGGAGGGCATTACTCCAGACACCTGCGAAGGATGAGATTGGTTTACCGAAAGGCCCAGGAGGAACTGGTCTTTTTGTTGAAACAGCAACTTGGAGATCAGCTTCGGGTAGAGACTACAGATGCAGGAATGCATTTGGTGGCCTGGTTGTTAACGGACAAAGATGCCAGCGCTGTAGCTGGGAAAGCAAGGGCCAATGGTATCTTTATATATGCGGTTGACGAACTTTCTGTGGCTTTTAAACATCCTAAGGCACTGATTCTGGGATTTACAGGATTTAGTCGCAAATTGATGGAAGAAGCCGTCTTTAAGTTAAAAAACATCCTGACAGACTAAAAGATCCCATCTCCTTTTTTCTGATCAATCAAATGCTGATGGAGTTGATTGCAATTAGTTATTATTTTTATGTAGTTTCGAAATGGATAATTTTAAATGGTGGATTACAGTAAATATACAGATGAGGAGCTAGTTGATTTAGTAAAGTACGATGACGAGGTTGCATTTGCTGAAATTTTTGACCGATACCATGGCCCGCTCTATATTCATGCTTTTAAGCGCCTGCAAGAGCGGGAAGAGTGCCGGGATTTAATACAGGAATTGCTGACTACACTTTGGTTAAAAAGGAAAGAACTGCTCATTTCAACCACGCTATCCGGTTATTTATTTATGTCGGTTCGCAACAGAATATTTAATCTGTTGACGAAGAAAAAACTGAATGAAGCGTATGTTACAGCGATCCAGTGTCTGGAAGTTGAAAATAGCTTTTCTACGGATCATTTGGTAAGATTGAAACAGTTAACCTTGATCATTGATCAGGAAATAACAGCACTTCCGGCACGTACCAGAGAAATATTTGAATTAAGCCGCAAGGGCTTCTTATCTCATAAAGAGATCGCAACTCAACTCAATATTTCCGAACAAACGGTAAAAACGACCGTGAACAATGCCTTAAAAGTGCTACGCATTAGGCTTGGTTCTATGTTTTTTCTAGTCCTTTAGAAAAAAAACTCTTTTTTCATTACCCCCAGGCTTAGTTTACATTGTCTTTAGTGTTTGTATGCGGGTTATAACAGCTTTGCATCAGCCAAAACCATGAACGGACAAGAAATTGAAGATCTAATTCATAAATATGATCAGGGACTATGCAATGAGCGGGAGAAAGCTTTGTTGGAGACCTGGTATGCAGGATGGAATCTAGATAAGTCAGTTGATATTCCTGATGAAGCAATTAAAGAAGACCTTGCTATAATCCGGCAAAAGACTTTAGCCGCAATCAACCCGGTAGCTACAACCGTTACACTTTGGCCCAAATTTGCTGCCGCTGCTGCAATAGCTATAGTTATTGGAACAGGTTGGTTTTATTTAGGAAAACCTGATATTAATCAAGGTCAGCAGCAAGTCGTTACCCAGGACCTTGCTCCGGGTTCCGTTGGTGCCACCTTAACTTTAGCCAATGGTAAAAAAATCAAATTAAATACCTCCAATAACGGCGAGCTGGCAAAAGAAGCCGGCGTAACCATTACGAAAACTGCTGAGGGCGAGCTGATCTATGAAGTGAGTAATCCTGTCGATGCGGCATCGAATAAAATAAATACCCTTTCAACGGCTAATGGTGAAACTTATCGGGTACGGTTGCCAGATAAAACAGAGGTCTGGTTAAATGCCGCTTCGCAATTAAAATATCCGGCTTCCTTCCTGAATGACACAGAACGAAGGGTTGAACTGGAAGGAGAGGCCTATTTTCAGGTAGCTAAGGATGTAAAACATCCCTTCATCCTGACAACAAATAAGCAACGAATAACAGTTCTGGGTACGCAATTCAATGTAAAAGGATATGCAAATGAGCCAATAAAAACCACCCTGGTAAAAGGTAGCGTACAGGTTTCTAGTCAGGTGACGTCTAAAATGTTAAAGCCTGGTCAACAGTCCACTTTGTTAGCCAAAGGGGATTTTGTGGTAGGGCCTGCCGACGAGGTGCTTGATCTGGCCTGGAAGAACAACGAGTTTATGTTTGAAAGCGAATCTATTGAAAACGTCATGAAAATGGTGGAACGCTGGTACAATGTCGAAGTGGTGTATGTAGGGGAGAAGTCCAGGGAGAAATTCGGAGGGGGCGTTTCCAGATTTGATAAGGTGTCTAAAGTTTTGGATGTATTAGCGGGAACTGGCGCGGTAAAATTCAAGATCGAAGGCAGAAAAATATTTGTGACTAGTGTCACTAATCCATAAAAGAGCTAAAAATTATATTATTAATCAACAGAGTATTCATATCAAAAAAAACATGAAAAGAATTATACGACAGAAAAACTAATGCCAATAGGAAAAACGAACCAGAGGTGCTATGAACACCCCCGGTTGAGTTTGGATACAATTAATTAAATCAACTGAATTGCATAATGCCCGTAGTTTTCGACGACAAGAGGCAGAATGCAAATAACCAAACCTTAAACTAATGTATAAAAATTATCCGGGGAAGCTTGGTGTCTACCAACGCTTATGCCAAAAATTATTATTAATTATGCGTTTAACCACCGTTATAATCATCGCCTCCATCATGCAGGTGAGTGCAGCCGGTTATGCACAAAGAATCAGCCTATCTAATTCTAATGCAGCACTAAAAACCATCTTCAGGGAAATTAAAAGCCAAAGCGGCTATAACTTTCTCTACACAGAAAACCTACTTAAAAATGCCAATCCGGTAACCATTCAGGTAAAAAATGCAACGCTTGCTGAGGTTTTGCAACAGGTGTTTTCTAATCAACCATTTTCTTACGAAATAGAAAGCAAAACCATTATCATTAAACAACAGAAAAAGCTGGCTTTTCAACAGATCGCAGCTCCAATAAAGGTTGCCGCTATAAATGGAAAGATCATCGATGAATTGGGCTTACCATTGATCGGTGCTTCCGTTAAAGTAAAGGGCACCAATAAAGCAGTCTCTACCAATGGAAACGGCGAGTTTAGTATCGACGTTAATAAAGGTGATGTTTTAGAAATCTCGATGATTGGCTATACCACACAGTTGGTTACTATGGGCAATGAGAGTTCGATTACCATCAAATTGATGGAAAAGAAAGAAGAATTGGGAGAAGTAGTGGTTGTAGGTTATGGTACTCAGAAAAAGATAAACCTAACCGGATCTGTAGCTACAGTGAACGCTCAGGATCTTAAAGATCGTTCCAATACCAATTTAATGGCCTCTGTACAAGGTAAAGTTCCTGGGGTAACGATCATTGCTCGTCCAGGTGAAGCACCAGCGATTAACTTCCGCGGTCGGGGTAACTTTGAAACCTCTTCTCCATTATTTGTGATCGATGGGGTCATCTCAGATGCGACTATTTTTTCGAGTTTGGATCCAAATAGCGTAGAATCGGTTTCTTTTCTTAAAGATGCTTCTTCAGCCTCTATTTATGGTTCCCGTGCCGCTTATGGGGTGGTATTGGTGACTACCAAATCAGGAAAAAATGGGGTAATGACGATTTCGTATAACGGTTTTGTAGGTGCTAAATCAGCTACTTATAAACCAGATTTACTAAACTCCTGGGAATATGCAGAGTTGTATAACGAAGGTTTGGTAAACCGTGGTGTTGCGCCTTTATATTCTGCGGAACAAATTGGATGGTTTAAAGATGGCTCGAAACCAGATTTATATCCGAATACCAACTGGACTGATTTAGTATTGGATAAATCGGCAATCACGACACAACACGCTGTGAATTTTAGTGGTGGCTCAGAAAAGATCCGCTATTTTACTAGTCTTGGTTACCTTTATGATGACCAGTTTATGCCAGGTCAGGATGCAAAACGTTACAACCTGCAAACGAAGCTTTCTTCGGATGTGACAAGCTGGTTGACTTTAAATAGCAATGTTTCTTACATTAATACGCAAAACGATCGCGTGAATGGTGCAACTAACACTTACCAGATCTTAGCGGTTCCTTCTACTATGGTAGCGCGTCATACTAATGGAGATTGGGGTACGATAAATGGTGGTGTAATTGGTTCACAAAGTTTCATCAGAAATAATGCACTTCGTAATTTAAACAGAAAAGATTGGGAGCATAAAAACTCGGCCAATACGATTATAGATCTGGGTTTTGATCTTAAACCTTTAAAAGGCTTAACGATTAGTGGTCAGGGTTCTTATACCGGAACAGAAGATAAGAAGAAAACGTATGATGCCTTGCAAGAGAATGCATTGAATTACTTTTCAAAAGCTGAGATACCAGGTACCGGAGCTACTGTTAACCAAATGAAGATGGTATGGGGTAGCAAATCTCGTTTTTTGTACACCGCAACAGCAAAATACGACTGGAAGAATGAGAAACATGCCTTTTCAGTACTTGCAGGTACTTCTTACGAACATAATAAGTTCGAGGGTTTAGAAGCTTCGCGCAAAAACTTCCCTACAGATAATTTAGAAGATTTAAGTGCGGGTTCCTCCGCAGGTGCGGATCTGACCAATAAAGGGGGGCTTTATCAATTCAATCTTGCCTCTTATTTCGGACGTTTGAATTACAATTATTTAGGACGCTATTTATTGGAAGCCAACATCAGAACAGACGGTTCTTCCAGATTCTATAAAGATTCTCGTTGGGGAGTGTTCCCTTCGTTTTCTGCCGGTTGGTTAGTGTCTGAAGAGGCTTTTATGAAAAGTGTAAGCTGGATCAATTTATTGAAATTGAGAGGTTCGTATGGGGTGTTGGGTAACATCAACAATGTTGGTAATTACGATTATTTCCAAACGTATAACAATGGCCTGGGTTACAATTTTGAAGATCAGGTGGTTCCGGATATCTCCGAGTCGAAGCCAGCAAACAGCAAATTAGGTTGGGAAAAGGTAGCGATCACTGATATCGGACTTGATTTAGAATTGTTAGGTAATAAGTTATCGGTGACTGCTGATTACTATATCAAAAATACAAGCGATATTTTGATGGCCTATAATGTTCCGTTAGAAGTAGGTATAGATCCTGATAAAAGACCATCACAAAATATCGGTAAGGTACAAAACAAAGGTTTTGAGCTGGCCTTAAACTATAGAGATCAGGTTGGTGATTTCCAATATTCATTTGGCGGAAATATGTCGGTCAATACCAATAAGATTGTTGATTTAGGCAGCTCTGATAATATGATCTATCAGAGGGGTACTGATAAAATTAATTACATGTATAAAGTGGGGCAATCGATCGGTTCTTACTATGGATATGTAACTGACGGACTTTATTCCCAGGCGGAAATCGATAAAGGAGAGTATTATAGGTTTGGTCGCGTTCCTAATGCTGGTGACATTAAATATGTGCCACAAAGAGCAAATGTGGCCTGGAAAAGTGATATCACCGGAGATGATAGAGCAATTATTGGAAACGATGTGCCGAAATATACTTATGGTTTAAATGTGAGCTTAAAGTATAAAAACTTTGATTTTGCTGCATTCGGACAAGGCATAAGTGGTGCGATGGTTGCCTTTGAGAATGACGCATTGGTGCCATTCTTTCAGGGTGGTAGCGCCAGAGCTTATCATTTGAAAAGATGGAGTACAGAAAATCCTAACCCACAGGCAGTTTATCCACGTACTTATGGTGGTGGTACTTTAGATAATTACAACAGAGAGTTTTCCGGGTACTCTTTATTTGATGCCGATTATTTCCGTGTGAAGAACATCTCTTTCGGTTATAAATTTTCGGATAATCTGATTAAAAAACGTGGTATTTCAGCGGCTAGAATTTTTGTGAATCTTGAAAACATGTTTACCATCCGTGCCGATGATAAAATGAAAGACTTTGATCCGGAGACCGCTAGTTCAAGAGCATTAGGTATCGGTGTTAAAACAATGTCAATTGGTCTAAATCTTACTTTGTAAGAGAAGAAGTATAAAAAAAACGAATTATGAGAACCTTTTTAAATAAAATATTCATTGCTTCAGCTGTCCTGATCTTTATGGGCGGATGTAAAAAACTAGAGGTACTACCACCATCTGAAGTCGCTGCGGAGACGTTTTGGAAGACAGAAAAAGATGCCTGGTCGGGCTTAAATGCGTGTTACAGTCAGCTACCAGGTTGGGATGGTTATATTGAAATGACCACTGATAACAGCCATAGTCAGAAGTCCTGGGAGGGACCTTTTGAGGCCACACAGTTAAACGCTTTAAGTTCTGCTGATGATTTAGGCTACAGCTATATCGATATCCGTATTCAAAATAACTTTCTGGAAAAGGTAGAGGGTTGTACCATGGATAACGATTTGCGCAACAGAATGAAAGCGGAATCCAGATTTATGCGTGCTTTCTCTTATTTGAAGCTAACATCTTATTTTGGTAAAGTACCGTTGGTGACTTCGGTTTTAGCTTATAATGCACCTCCATTACCAAGAGATCCAGTAGAAAAAGTGCAAAAATTCATCTTAGATGAGTTGGCAGAGATTGCAGAAATACTACCTCAAGACTATGCTGGTGGTTACCTGAAAGAGA
Organism: Pedobacter gandavensis; assembly: GCF_032677645.1. Lineage (GTDB taxonomy): Bacteria > Bacteroidota > Bacteroidia > Sphingobacteriales > Sphingobacteriaceae > Pedobacter > Pedobacter gandavensis_A. The sequence goes on from NZ_JAVTSB010000011.1 coordinate 12,309, forward strand.
AAGGCAGAATTACCCGTTCTGGTGCTTTGGCACTAAGAGCAAGGGCTGCTTTGTACTTTGGTAATTTTATCGAAGCCGAAAAATCAGCAAACCTGATCATCAACGAAGGACAACATGAATTATTTCGTGTCACTACTTTGGATGCTCCACAACAAAAGGAAGCTGATGAAATGGATCAATACATTGATTTCGCAGCCAAAGGGATTGATAAGGATAAATTTGTAAAAGGATTATTCAGTTACGAAACCTTATGGCATGGTAAGAATGCCAATACTAATAATAAGGAGTATGTGGTAACTAAAGGCTATATGGCAGAAAAAAACCAATCAGATGTGTCACGTTACATCTATATGAGACCAAGTCAGCTGGTATCTGGTTACAGTTCTTTAAAACCTGTTCAGGATTTGGTAGATGCGTATTGGGATATCGATGGTAAAACCGTTAGACCATTGATCGCGACTCAAACCAGGGCAACTAACTTTGCGGCTATAGAAACTCAGGTTTCTGGTCTGGATCAAACGCAATACATTGCAAAAGTACCTACGCTTAATTTAAAAAGTGCTCCATATATGGGAGAGTTCCGCAATAGAGACAGCCGCTTGTATGCTTCGATTCTTTTTCCTTTTAAAGGATGGCATGAAACAGATTTCTCCGGTGCGTTTTATTACCGTTGGGATCCGGCATTTGTGAATGATGGTAACGAATCCTCAAGTGGTTATAGCTGGCGTAAAATGGTTGCTTTACAACCCTACTTCTCAGATCCGGGTGAAGGTTCTTCAGGAGACGATTTTCCAGTCATCAGATATGCAGAAGTTCTACTAACCTATGCAGAGGCACGTATCCAAAACATAGGTTGGGATACTGATGTTCAGACTGCTTTAAATGATTTGCGTGATCGTTGTGGGATGCCTGCTGTACCTATTGTGATGTCATCAAAGACTGCTGCGCTTGATTTTGTAAGAAACGAAAGAAGAATCGAAATGGCAGGTGAGGGGAACCGTTTTTATGACGTTCGTCGTTATGGCGCCACTTATGCGGCATCTGTAATGAACAGAGAGACCTTTGCACCGAATGGTTACCCGGTGGTTAAAAAATCATGGGATAACCGTTTACTGTTGTTCCCGATTCCTCAATCGGCAATGGATTTAAATCCTCTGTTGAAAAATGATCAAAACGCAGGTTATTAATTTTTAACCATACTATAAACGAAGGTCAAAAATAAGAGCCATTCACACCGGCTCTTATTTTTTTACTTTGTATCTTCCAAACGTAAATAATTCATGAACCCTAATTAATTTAATCACTTGAAAAAAATCATCTTATTGGTGCTATTAACCTTCAGTTTAATATTTCCATTAAAAGCACAAACTCGTACCAAAGTGTATCAGCTCTCCGCTTATGGTATAAAACCGAATACCGGTGAAAATATAAGCCCTTTATTGGGGAAATTACTCAAAGAAATTAAAAGCAAGTCTACTGATCAGGATGCAATTGTCATCCAGTTCAAGAAAGGAAAGTATAATTTTCATCCGGAAGGAGCGCTGAAAAGAGAATACTATATCTCAAACCACGATCAGGATAACCCTAAGACCGTAGGTATTGAATTAGATCATTTCAAAAACATTACCCTGGATGGAAATGGAGCAGACTTGATGTTTCATGGCCGTATGATTCCCCTGGCATTAATTGAAAGCCAGAATGTGAAAATCAAAAACCTGAGTATCGATTTCGAAAAACCACAGATTACGCAGATCAAGATTGTAGAAAATGATCCAATCGCAGGGACCATCATCTATGAAACGGCTCCCTGGGTAACTTACAAAATCAAAGATAGTGTCCTTTATAATTTAGGAGAAGGTTGGGAGATGAATCCGACTTCAGGGATCGCTTTTGAAAATAAGACCAAGCATATCGTTTACAATAGTGGAGATATCAGAGTAGGTACTAAAGGTGTAACTGAGCTTTCCCCTGGAAGGATAAAAGCGCATCACTGGAAGAACAAAATGCTGATTCCCGGAACGGTTATCGCCATGAGAAGCTGGAACCGTCCAACTCCGGGTATTTTTGTACATAAAGGGAAGAATATTACGCTCCTGAACGTAAAAGTGCATTATGCAGAAGGAATGGGTCTTTTGGCACAGTTGACAGAAAACATCTACATGGATGGTTTTGGCGTGTGTTTAAGAGGGAAAAACGACCCAAGATACTTTACTACTCAAGCAGATGCTACGCATTTTTCTGGATGTAAAGGGGAGATTGTCTCTAAAAATGGTTTATATGAGGGGATGATGGACGATGCGATCAATATTCATGGAACCTACCTGAAAATGATCAAAAGATTGGATGACCGCACGGTGATTGGCAGATATATGGAAGGACAATCTTATGGTTTTGACTGGGGAATCTTAAAAGATACGGTTCAGTTTATTCAATCTAAAACGATGGATTTATGGGATACCAAGAATACCATTGCTGCTATTACACCGATAAAATCTAATCCTGGAGATCCGATCAAAGAGTTTAAAATTGAATTTACAAATGTATTGGACAAGGACATTGATCCATCAAAAACGGATGTTGGGATAGAAAACTTATCATGGACACCAACAGTTGTTTTCACCGGTAATACGATCCGTAACAATAGAGCGAGAGGTGCGCTATTTAGTACGCCAAAACCAACGTTAGTGGCTGATAACTTATTTGATCATACTTCGGGCAGTGCCATCGTGTTATGTGGCGATAGTAATGGCTGGTATGAAACCGGATCTTGCAGAGATGTTACTATTCGTAACAATACGTTTATCAATGCTTTAACCAGTATGTATCAGTTTACCAATGCGGTTATTTCTATTTATCCGGAGATACCAGATCTTAAAGGTCAAAAGAAATACTTTCACTCTGGTATCAAGATAGAAAACAATAAGTTTGATACTTTTGATCAACCGGTACTTTATGCGAAATCGGTAGATGGAATCGTTTTTAAAAATAATAACATCACTACCAATACTGCATATCCTGCATTTCATAGCAATAAAAAAAGAGTTCTTTTTGAAAGGGTTATAGGGGCAGAGCTAGGCAATAACAAAGTAGACGGAAAGGTTACGGATTTAAAGTAAAAAGCTGCTAATCATCCGGGTTAAACAAGCTTTAAAACAAAAAAGAGAATTTTGTATCTATAACTTTTGATACGACATTCTCTTTTTTGTTTTTGCGTAGACTATGGTCTGAGCTGAAACGTAAATAAACTAATTGATAGTTTTTTCTAAATTTGAGGGTAAACCCTTTCCTATGAAAATTTGTAAGCTTAACTTAATACTCTTGCTGTGGTGTTGTTCTTCTTTTCTATATGCGCAGGAAGTGGATCCGGGTACTGCAAACCTTTTCGTTCAGGACGAACTTAAATTGATTGCCAGTGATTTCAGCTTTACAGAGGGATGTTCTCCGGACAAAGAAGGAAATGTTTTCTTTACGGATCAGCCAAATGATAAAATCTGGAAATATAGTACAGCGGGAAAGTTGTCGGTATTCCTTGATAAATCCGGGAGAGCTAACGGAACATATTTCGATCCGAAAGGGAATCTGGTGGCCTGTGCTGATATAAATGGAGAGTTGTGGGCTATAAAACCCAATGGAAAAATAAAGGTGTTACTCGCAGATTTTGAAGGAAAACAATTTAACGGTCCGAATGATCTTTGGATCAATACCAAAGGAGAGATCTATTTTACAGATCCTTATTATAAACGTGATTATTGGACAAGAACTGCCGGTGATTTGAGTAGCAACGATGTTTACTATCTCCCGAAAGGGGCAAAGCAGGCAAGACGTGTTGCTGATGGGATGATCAGACCAAATGGTATTGTTGGGACAGCTGATGGAAAGTCTTTGTATGTCGCCGATATCGGGGCAGGTAAAACGTACCGATATTCAATTGAAAGCAATGGCGATCTAGTCGGAAAGCAATTCCTGATGGAGTATGGCTCGGATGGGATGACCTTAGACGAAAAAGGAAATATTTATTTAACGGCCCGTAACGGGGTGTTGATTTTTAATGATAAAGGGCAAATGATTGCTCGGATTAAGGTTCCTCATGGACCAAGTAACCTCTGTTTTTCAGGAAGAGATAAGGATGTGTTGTTCATTACTGCCCGTGAAGCGATTTATACTTTACCAATGAAGGTAAAAGGAATTGAATAAGCGATCAACTTACTATTTTTGATGTACCTTAGGCTTATAAGAAATATGAAAAATCATCAAAAAATCATCTTAAAACTCAGCTGTACCTTTGTTTTTCTTGGTCTGAGTACAAATCTTTTTGCGCAACTTCCTGAAGAGATTCAATGGAAGCACTTGCTGAAAACCTATAATACTGATAGCTCCAAAATGGTACTCTCCTTAAATGGGAAACTGTTGGAGGGCCAATATAAAATCCCATTAGATGCAGGTAGTTTTGCTTTGTATACTATTAAAAACGGGCTCATTACAGGCGATGCCTTTTGGTACGCGCAGGGCGGAAGAATGGAATGTAAACTGCATTATAAAAATGGGGTACGTAACGGTTTAAAAGAAAATTACGACAGTGAGAACCGCGTTTGGTTAGCTCAGGAATATAAAGACGGCAGGCAAGATGGCATCAGCGAAATGTACAATGCGGGCAAACTCGTCAATAAATCAGCTTATAAGGCGGGTAAAAAAAATGGCTTGTCTTTAACCTATTCCGGCGATCAGCTGACTACCGAGGCTAATTACGAAAATGATCAGCGAAACGGTGTTTACCGTGTTTATAATGCGGGTAAAATCATGACTGAAAACAATTATAAAGACGATTTACAAAACGGTCTATCGACAACCTATATGTTGGGTAAAAAAAGTATGGATTCAACATTTGAAAACGGAAAAAGACATGGCGTTTCGCACATGTACAAACCTGATGGAAGCATTCTTTTCGAAAGCTATTACCTCCAGGGAGAAAAAGTGTCAAAGGATGCTTTTGAAAAATATCAGCAAAGCGATAAAAAATAGTTTTGTTATATCCTGTTCCTCCAGGTAACTAGTTTTTCAATAATTACTTCAGTGCTTTTGTCAAAGTGATAGGGCACTTCTTTAGGATGCTCCTGGTAGAGCTTAATGTAACTGGTGATAAAATCAAGTGGATCTTGAATTACCATTTCCGCCAGGGCTTCCTTTCCTAAAAAGTGTTCAAGCTTTCTGGCCATCTCTGCGCCAACAGAATAGCTGACCTCTTCGTAAACCGGACTGAAGCCAATGGCATAAACAGATGAATACCTTGCATTCGTGTCGGTATACATTTTATAGATCATCATTTCTGTCAGTCTAAAATTCGCCAATAACCTTTCATTGTTTTTCTTTTGATTTTCCTGCTGTTTTTTCGAGTATTCAGCTGGATTGCTAATCAGGCTAAAGTCACCTAAATTTTCAGCCGTACCCTCCGACCAAAGGTTATAGATCAGGAAATAAGTAGCCTTCGTGTTATAGTTGGGTTTATCCGTTAAGGTTTTCTTTCTCAAATTTTGACCAGCCTGCTGAACGGCATGGTAAAGCTCGTGCACCATAATGGTTTTAAGTCCTTCAAAATCAGTCCCAAAATGCTGTAGGGCAACACAGAAAGTCCCGTCATCTCCAATCACGAACCCTGTAGCAGTTCCACCAAGTAAAAGACAGGCTCGAAGCTCTTGTGTTGGAAGTGTAGCAGGGGTGTAGTAGCCGATACGGTTCTCTATTTCGGTCGTAAATGCATCCTTGTTAAGCTTTAGGTAGGCAATCAGTTTTTTTGTATTCGGGAGCTCCATGCGTACTTTCTCCCAATTGTAGGGATCAGCTCCATTAACCGCACCTGTAGTGATCATCTCTTTAAGCGTTTTTTTGAAAACTTCCTCAGTACCACCAGTGGAGCCGCTGGTTTTTTTGATCAGCAGTTTGTTTCCATAAATGGAGGCGAACCGGGATAGCTCCTCATCGCTGATGGTCTTTAAATTGGTTAATCTGATCAATTCCTCTGCAGCTTCATAATCAATGGTTATTTTTTGTTTGGAATAACTGAAGGCAGGTGCCGCTGAACTAAAATAGGAGAGCGTTATCAATAAAACTATGAAGAGAGCAGATTTGTTCATCATGACTTTTGAAAGACTTTTAAGGAGAAAAATTAAAGTTAGTTTATTTATTAGAAAAATAGTCTCGTTATTTATTGAAATTTATCAGTGATTGGCTGTTGTTTTTAAGCTGTTCGTCTCTCTGTTTGATGGATTACCTTTTTTAATATAATTTAGCTGCAAATGCAATAGTGGAGTCAATATTTACGATTATTCTAAAATATGAAATATAAAATTATCCTCATCTTCTTGTTTTTCTCTATTGATTTAAGGGCACAATATCTATGTAGAACTGATATTATGAACAAAGAAGAGCTCATTCCTGTGGACAAAACGCAATACTTCAGAAGCTATAATTTCTCGAACCTATGGCTGAAAACGGACAATAGGTTGGTTTATGGGATAATTGGAGATGAGCATCAAAGAATCCTGATTAAGATTTTGACAGTTGTAAAGAATCCGGATAATGCAAATGAGTATCTAGTTAAGGGGAAATCAAGTGTTAAAGAGAATGTTTGTGATTTTAATGGAAAGATAACCATCAAGGAAATAAAAGAATCCAGAAGGACCAGGTTTGGCCTGGATAATGAATTTAAAGATAAGGGGATAAAAACTCAAGGACTTTTAACGGCAAAGTATGAGTTTTTCGAGGATAAAAGCCAAAAACACGTGGGTGCTTTTTATGGGGTTGTCAAAACTAAATGGTATGTAAACAAAGAGAATGAAATCACTTATGATGATATGAATATTGAATCAGATGGTTATTTCAATAACGCTTTTGTGGGGATATGGAAAAGATATGGGGCAAAAATCGAGAAAAAATGTAATTGGGGTGATTATCGTGTGCCGGCTTCAAATTGTGACTTTGATATTGGTACTGCTGAGTTCAATGTTGCACAAAAATATTGCAAATATGGCTGGTTAGATGTTGCGTTAAGTCACATGGCGCCAAATTTTAGCATTATAGAAAGTGGAAAAAAGGAAATCCTGAAGCAATGGTGGCTATAATGCCTTATTGCCACCATATTATCCTATAAGTCCATATTTGTCAATTATTGGCTGCCTTTTCTCATGGAAGGTGGTTACTCCCTATCAATCCCTCCTGGCCCTGGCTGTAATGGAGGTTGTGGCGGTAAATAAAACGACAATAGCTGGTTCGTATTAATTTTTATCAGCCCCGAAATATGCGTTGATCAAAAATAAACTGGAGTTATAATAAGTGAAGGGCGGGCAAAAAACATCCATAATCTTAAGGTAGTACCAGTCGCGTTAGTCGATATACTTATTTTCCAAATTTCATCGCTGCTTTTTACAGTAGTTATCCAGCTTCCTGAAAAGCATTGGATTGTACAAAGTTGTTTTCTGGTTGTTGTAACTGCCTGTTTTGTAGGTGTATGTGTTGATCAATATATTGGTTTGGGATTGTATAACCCAAAGATAGGGTTTCGCATCAAGTCGTGCTAAATTTAGATTACTGTCCAACATTTGAAAATAACAGAAATTAATCTGGACAATAAACCTATAAACCAAATACATATTATGATGACGAGAAAGCTATCTCTTCTTTTTGCAGCACCACCACTTGCTACATTCAGCACCAGGCCGCAATCGGCCAAACCACTATCTTCTAATGGGATTTCTCCAGCTCCGGCGACCTTTAACAATAGTGAGTTTATCTTAAAATTCATTGATCAGTAAGGAAATGATGGTTAACGAAAATAAAAAAGCATGGCAGTACCTATTAAGTGCTCCTGTGATTGTAGCCGCACTCGGGTATTTTGTAGATATATACGATCTTTTGCTCTTCGGAATAGTAAGGATACCCAGTTTAATCGATCTGGGATTGAATGAGGCCGAAATATCAATTGAAGGAGCCAGTATTTTAAACTGGCAAATGAGCGGACTGCTCCTGGGTGGGATTTTATGGGGTATTTTAGGTGATAAAAAGGGAAGGCTCTCTGTTTTATTCGGCTCTATTATTACTTATTCGATAGCCAATTTTGCCTGTGGATTTGTACAGGATGTGACCATGTATAAAATACTTCGCTTTGTTGCAGGAATTGGTTTAGCTGGAGAACTTGGCGCAGGGATTACATTGGTCTCAGAAAGCCTGCCGAAAAGGTTAAGAGGAATTGGCACCTCAGTAGTGGCTGGGGTAGGGCTCCTGGGCGCAGTGGCTGCATACTTTACGGTAGAAATTTTTAGCTGGCGCTATGCTTACTTTGCCGGTGGTGGCCTGGGTATTTTGCTTTTGTTCTTAAGGATAGGTGTTTTTGAGTCAGGGATGTTTAAGCATATGGCCGAAAAAAGCGATCTGAAGAAGGGCGATTTCTTATCGTTTTTCACTAATGCCAGGCGCTTAAAACTTTATTTAAAATGTATAGGAATCGGCCTGCCTACCTGGTACGTAATCGGTATCCTGGCCACCTTTAGTAATGAATTTGGGCTGGCCCTGGGAATTACTGAAGAAGTGAAACCGGGACTTGCAGTAATGTGGTGTTACATTGGGCTTGCAGTGGGCGATTTGGTCAGCGGGGTATTCAGTTACTATCTCTCCTCGCGAAAAAAGGCGGTAGCCATCATGATGCTTTTTACCCTCTTTGGAACGATAGTTTACCTGTATGCGGGCATTCAGACTGCAGAAGGGCTTTACATGATGTGTCTGTGGCTAGGCTTTGGGATAGGTTATTGGGCTATGTTTGTGACCATTGGGGCAGAACAATTTGGTACGAATGTGCGTGCGACTGCCGCTACCACAATTCCAAATATGGTACGTGGTACGGTCATACTGATGACTACATTTTATGCTTATCTCAAACCTCATGTGCAGGAGCTGGATGCCGCTGCTCTATTGGGAGTAATCTGTTTTGGTATAGGGTTTTATTGCATCCTTACTGTTCCCGAAACGCACGATAAGGATCTTGATTTTACTGAACCAGAGTAAGCCCGATATCAGGGCTTGCTTAAAATTAGGAACATATTAATAATCAACTGTAGTGGATATGATAAATAAAGAGGAATATCTGGAGGCGCTGGCAAAAGTTGACCTTTTTCAGCTTCAGTTAGAAAAAAAGGGAGTAGAAACCAGAATTGAGCAGAAAATCAATAAAAATCATGCTGGAGGTAGAAGGATATTAGAACTGCTAATAGAAAATGCTACCGACCGGTTGGTTAATCCAATAAAGTGTTTTTTAGAGTTCGAAATCTCCTATCAAAAAACACCGTTTACATCGGTAGATGATATAACGGTCACTTTTTTTGTAGAAAAATATTCTATGAAGCAGTTAAAATCAGTGATAAATCTTGGTAGTGGCAGCCTAATGCTGCTAAACAGAATATTATGGAAGGCTGGTTACGATATATTGAGGGAGAATTAGGATAGGAGTAAGGTTGTTCTATTTGGGCTGTTTAATATCAGTGTGTTAGCTCTTTTATTCGGTGAGTTAGGGAATCTTCAGCTTACTCACCGGGTAACTCACCGATTATGACTGAATTTTAAGTAGATTTTGGAATCCTATAAAATTGAAAAAACCCTGTTTATCGTATGATAAACAGGGTTTAAACAACAAAGGCTTAGATTTCTCTAAGCCTTTCTGTGATCCCGCTGGGATTCGAACCCAGGACCACTACATTAAAAGTGTAATGCTCTACCAGCTGAGCTACGGAATCAATTATGTTCCCTTGTTTCGGGAGTGCAAAGATAGAAATTTTTCTTTAATCTGTATGCCTTCCCCCTAAAAAAGTGAATGATAATTAAATAATTTTCGTAACCCGTTGAAATACAGTTGAAATATTTTTGCAGAAAAAGATCAATTGTTGTGGTAAGGAGCTGGGATGAGGCTTCTTTATAGCACAAGCAACGATTAATCCAGGAGATACTTACCAGGATCAGCAGCGAATTGCCTACTTTCATCTCCTTTAAAACCACTAAAACAATGCAGTCAGAAAATAATTTACCAGAAATACCGGCCTGTACCAAACAAATTGGCACTCTTCTTCATTATCCTCTTAACCAACATTACGATTTATGCCTGACTGCCTTCACCAATTGTGTAAAGCGCAGGTAATTTTTTATGCGATTGTTCAATTCTATGTAATTTAACAAACCCTGCCCGAAAAAAACAAGATAATAATTTGGAATTAAAACTATAAAAAGACAAATTTGTGAAAGAAAACGAAACTAATTGAAAGTTTCATTTTGTTAAAAGCTTCTACTATGGACAGACTTAAATTGATACAAAATTTAGCAACCGGCGAAAAATGGGACGTAGTCATCATTGGCGGGGGGGCTACAGGTTTGGGTATTGCAATGGATGCCGCTACACGTGGTTATAAAACCTTATTAGTGGAACAGGCAGATTTTGCCAAAGGAACATCCAGTAAAGCGACCAAGTTAGTGCATGGCGGTGTTCGGTATATGGCGCAGGGCGATCTTGGCCTGGTGCGTGAAGCATGTCATGAAAGGGGACTGTTGTTGAAAAATGCACCTCACCTGACAAAAAATGAAACATTTGTGATTCCAAACTACACCTGGTTCGATAATGTGAAATATACCATAGGATTGAAATTCTATGACCTTTTAGCGGGCAAATTAAGCCTTGGTTCTTCTAAATATATCAATAAAGAAAAAACAATTGCCGCATTACCTTCAATTAAAAGAGAAGGATTGAAAGGTGGCGTAGTTTACCATGACGGACAGTTTGATGATACCCGACTGGCATTAAACATCGCACAGACGGCTATCGAAAACGGTGCCACCGTGTTAAACTATATGAAAGTAGAAGGTTTACTTAAAGATAGCAATAAGAAAGTAAACGGTGTGAAAGTGAAAGATATTGAAACCGGTCAGACTTATGACGTCCTTGCTAAGGTAGTGATCAATGCAACCGGCGTATATGTAGATAATATCCTGAAAATGGATAAACCAGAAGCACCACATTTGGTACGCCCAAGTCAGGGAGTACACATTACCCTTGACCGTTCTTTCATGGAAGGTGATAATGCCTTGATGATTCCTGAAACTGATGATGGAAGGGTATTATTTGCCGTACCATGGCATGATAAACTAATTGTAGGAACAACCGATACTTTAAGAGATCACCCGGAACTGGAGCCTCAGGCATTAGATCAGGAGATCGAATTTATCCTTTCTACAGCAGCAAAATACTTTAGAAAAAAGCCAACCCGTGCAGATGTACTGGCTGTTTTTGCTGGCTTACGCCCATTGGCAGCCCCAAAACAGGAAGGATCAAAAACTAAGGAAATTTCCAGAAGTCATAAGATCATCGTATCGGATTCAGCAATGATCACGATTACCGGTGGTAAATGGACTACCTTTAGAAGGATGGCCCAGGATACGGTAGATAAAGCGATTGAAAAAGGATATTTACCGGCAAAACCATGTAAAACTGAAGAACTTCACATTCATGGTTATGTTGCCACACCTGATAAATCAGATCCGCTTCATTTCTATGGAACTGATCTGGAAGGTATTAATAACCTGATTAAGGAAAATCCTTCTCTTCAGGAAAGGCTGGTTCCAGCCTACCCATATACGAAAGCAATGGTGGTATGGGCAGTTAGAAATGAATATGCCCGTAAGGTAGAAGATGTAGTAGGCCGTCGTTTCAGGTTGTTATTCCTGGATGTAAAAGCCGCGATTGAAGCTGCACCAGAAGTGGCAAGAATCATTGCTGAAGAGCTGAAACGCGATCAGGCATGGGTAGCGCAGGAAGTTGAAGATTTCAAAAATCTGGCTAAAACCTACACCATATTCTAAGCGACATAGCATAACAGGCACAAATTAATTTAAAATTTAAATTCTAATCATTTATATAAAATGGAGCCAGATCAAAAATTCATTCTAGCCCTCGATCAGGGAACAACGAGTTCCCGTGCCATTATCTTTAACCATGATGGAGAGATCGTTGCTGTAGCGCAGAAACCATTTGAGCAATTCTTTCCGCAACCAGGTTGGGTAGAGCATGATGCAAATGAAATCTGGTACTCGCAATCTTCTGTCGCGGCAGAAGTAATTGCTAAGTCTGATTTAAACGGATTAAATATCGCTGCAATCGGAATCACCAATCAAAGGGAAACGACGATTGTATGGGATAGAGAAACCGGAATTCCAGTATACAACGCTATCGTTTGGCAAGACAGACGTACTTCAAAATATTGTGACGAGCTTAAAGAACAAGGCTGGACAGATAAGATAAAGAAAAAAACAGGGCTTGTCATTGATGCTTATTTCTCCGGAACTAAGGTGAAATGGATGCTGGATAACGTTAAAGGAGTAAGGGAAAGAGCAGAACGCGGAGAACTTTGCTTCGGTACGGTAGACAGCTGGTTGGTTTGGAAATTTACCCGTGGTGCGATGCACATTACCGACGTTTCCAATGCCAGCAGAACTTTAATGTTCAACATCAATACCATGGAATGGGATAAAGAATTATTAGAATTGCTAACCATTCCTGAAAGTATGTTACCGGAAGTAAGACAAAGTTCTGAGGTCTACGGAAATACTGTAACCACACTTTTCGCCTCTAAAATCCCTATTGCAGGAATCGCCGGAGATCAGCAGGCCGCATTATTCGGTCAGATGTGTGTAGACGAAGGGATGACTAAAAACACTTATGGCACTGGTTGCTTTATGTTGATGAATACCGGTCAGAAGCCAGTATTCTCCAAAAACAACTTGTTGACAACCGTAGCCTGGAAAATCAATGATAAAGTAACTTATGCTTTAGAAGGTAGTGTTTTTGTGGGTGGAGCAGCGATTCAATGGTTGCGCGATGGTCTTGGGATCATCAGAACTTCTGCAGAAAGTGAAACCTTATCCGCTTCGGTGAAAGACAATGGTGGCGTTTATTTCGTGCCTGCGCTTACCGGTTTAGGTGCTCCTTACTGGGATCAATATGCACGCGGTTCGATCTTTGGTATTACCAGAGGAACCACCGCAGCACACATCGCACGTGCGGCATTGGAAGGCATCGCTTTCCAGGTAAATGATCTTTTGAAAAGTATGGAATCCGATTCCGGAAAGAAATCTACAGAATTAAGAGTAGATGGCGGAGCGGTAGAAAATAACGCATTAATGCAGTTTCAGGCAGATATTTTTGGCAGCGATGTAGTCAGACCTAAAATTCTGGAAACTACAGCGCTTGGTGCAGCCTATCTTGCTGGTCTTGCTGTTGGCTATTGGAGTAGCGTAGAGGAGATCAAGAAACAATGGAATATAGAGAAGAAATTTGAGCCTGCCATGGAAAAAGACCAGGCTAAAACTTACCTTCACTACTGGAAAAAAGCAGTAGAAAGATCAAGAAATTGGTCTGAAGAATAACAATGTAAATTTTTTAATTAAAATTTAAAATCATGAAACGTCAAATGTTAATTAAAACCGCTGCATTTGGGCTTGTCTTGACAGCCTTTGCAATGAGTGCGAGCGCACAAAAAATCAATGAAAAAGAACTAAAAGTTAACGTAGACAAGATTGCCAATTCAACACAGCAATTGAAGAATCTTGAACCCGTTACCTTTCAGTACGACACTAAAAAGTTCAATTATCTGGAGCTTCCGGCAGGTGCCCAATATGGTTTTCTGGTGAGCAATGTGCTCCCTGAATTTCCGGAAATGGTAGCCGAAGTTTCTAAGCAATATAATGCCGGGAAAAATGATTCTAAAGTGGTGAAATACAGTGAGGTTCAGGCCGAAAGTCTGATCCCTGTATTGGTCGCTGCGATCAAAGAACAACAAGCACAGATTGATCTTTTAAAGAAAGAACTAGATCTTTTGAAAGCAAAATCAAAGTAGTCTTTTTATAAAAGAACTGAAAAGGGCCGTCTTCATGATGGCCCTTTTCAGTTTAAAATCTTTAACGTATTCTGTTTCACCTGTTTCGGGAACGATTGCACAGTTTTATTTCCTCCGTTTTAAATTTTGGTGTTTGATTCTTTGTAGACTTGTTTTAAGGACGAAAGAAATTAACCTAACCAAATATAATGAGCAAATTCTATTTAACACTGGCCGTGCTGTGTCTTTTATGCAGTTCACTGTACGCCCAGGACCGCAAAATTTCGGGCCAGGTGTCCGATGCCAAAACCGGGGAAACACTGATCGGCGTAAGCGTTCAGCTGAAGGGAAGTACCCGCGGGACAAGTACCGATGCCAATGGGAAATTTAATTTAAGTATTCCTGCAAACGTTTCCAACCCCATTCTCGTGCTAAACTATGTCGGCTTTCAAAAACAGGAAGTCAGTGCAGGTAAGCAAACCAATCTGAATATTAAATTAACACCTGAACAAAACGACCTGAATGAGGTGGTGGTGGTGGGCTATGGGACGGTAAAAAAGCGAGACCTGACGGGTTCTGTAGTTTCCGTTAAAGGCGATGAGATTGCCAAAGTGCCTTCTGCCAACCCATTAGAGTCTATTCAGGGGAAAGTTCCCGGGGTAGACATTACCAGAAATAGCGGATCTGCTTCTTCGGGGGTAAACATCAATATCCGTGGAACGCGCTCCATTTCTGCCGGAAACGGTCCGTTAATCATTGTGGATGGTGTGCAATACCCTAGTATTCAGGATTTAAACCCAAACGATATTGCTTCTATGGACATCCTGAAAGATGCTTCCTCTACTGCAATTTACGGTTCAAGAGGAGCGAATGGTGTGATCCTCATCACCACTAAAAAAGGAATCAGCGGAGAAGCAACCATCTCTTTCAATTCCTATTACGGTGTTTCTAAAGTGTCCAGATACCCATCTGTAATGGATGCAGGACAATATATTGCGCTTAAAAGAGAGGCAAACCGTGCTACAGGAACCTGGGCTACTCCAGCTGATGATGCTAAGATTTTTAATACCGCGGAATACTCAGCCATTCAGAACAATCAGTTTCTGGATTACCAGGACCTGCTTTTCCATGATGGCCATCAGCAGGATCATCAAATCGGCGTTCGCGCTGGTACGGAAAAAACGAAGGTTTACTTCTCTTTAGATTATATGAATGAGAAAGGTGTGTTAAAGAAAGACAAGTCGGATCGCTATTCGGCTCGTTTAAACATAGACCAATCTATAGGTAAAATATTCACCACTGGATTACAGGCTCAGTTTACCCATTATGAGCAGGAAAATCGTAGAGATCCCTTAAACCAGGCCAATAAAGTAGCGCCATTAGGAACAATTTATGATGATGCCGGAAAATTCATGTTTTACCCGCTTTTTGGAACATTTGTAAATCCACTAGCGGATGAACAACCGGATATTTATACCAGCGAATCGGTCATTAACCGCACAATTTTATCGGCATACATGGAGTTAAAACCATTGGAGGGGCTGGTGATCCGCTCAAACCTTGGCGCAAACCTAAATATGGAACGCATCGGTACTTATGCAGATCGTTATTCTCTGGATCGTAATGGTTCCAATCCAAAAGCAACTTATGGTGCTTCTAACGGACATTTGATCAATATTGAAAACTTTGTGACCTATAACAAGCAAATCAAAGACCATGCTTTTACCTTAACCGGCATCAACAGTTTACTGTTCAACAGGGGGGATAATGTGAACGCCTCCGGTGAGAATCAATTGCTCAAATCCCAGCTGTTTTATGGCCTCGGTAATACCATCAATCAGGCGGTAACCACTGCTTACACCATGAACAACCTGGTTTCCTTTGCGGGGCGCTTAAACTATGCGTTCAAAGGAAAATACCTGCTTACCTTAACCGGACGTACAGATGGTTCTTCCAAGCTGGCAGCGGGTAATAAATGGGCTTTCTTCCCTTCGGGAGCGGTAGCCTGGAGAGTCAGCGATGAAGCGTTTCTGAAAGACAATAAAGTCATCAGCGACCTGAAAATAAAGTACAGTTACGGGATTGCGGGCAGTGACAACATCAGCCCGTATTCTACAGAAAGCACCTTGTCGAAAATTGCATTTGCTTATGATGATACCGCGGCACCAGCCTATACGTATTCGCCAAGAACAGGAAATACGCAGCTGACCTGGGAAAAAACCAAGACCAGCGATATTGGACTGGAAATCTCCTTCCTCAAAAACAGAATCTCTGCAACAGTCGATTATTATGACTCTAAGACCTATGATTTACTCCTGAACAGAAGTTTGCCAACCTCCACAGGTCTGAGCAGCGTGATTCAGAATGTCGCTAAAACCGGTAACAGGGGATTGGAAATCTATGTGTCCTCTAAAAATATCATCGGCGAAAACTTTCAATGGACCAGTGCCCTTAGTTTCAGCAGAAACAAAGAACGTATCATCGAACTGGCTGGCGGCGCTCAGGCAGACGTACAAAATGCCTGGTTTGTAGGTTCTCCGATTCAATCTTATTACGACTATGAAAAGATCGGTATCTGGCAAACTGAAGAAGCTGCCGAAGCCACAAAATACGGACAAAAACCAGGGGATATCAAAGTGAGAGATCTGAATGGTGATGGTAAAATTGATGGTACCAACGACCGTACCATCTTAGGAACCAACCGTCCTGATTGGAGTGGCGGCTTAGAAAATACTTTTACCTATAAAGCATGGGACTTAAACGTGTTTATCTATGCAAGAATGGGGCAAATGGTGTACGCAGATTTTCTACGTCGCTATGATCCACAGGGTGTGAACAACAGCTCAACGATCATCGATTACTGGACTCCGGAAAATGCAACAAACGCCTATCCGAGACCAAATAAAAACACTTCTCTGGCTTCCACTTTGTATTCTACCAGTCTGGGTTATGAAGATGGCTCTTTCCTGAGAATCAGGAATATTACCCTCGGTTATACCATTCCAAAACTTAAACTTGAAAAGAGTTTTGTGAAAAGCATGAGATTCTATGCAACTGCAAGAAACCCTTTTACCTATACCAAATCAAAACTGCTAAAAGAATATGATCCGGAAAGAGGTGGATCAGAAGGTGCGCCAATGACGAAGCTCTGGACGTTTGGCCTGAATGCCAGCTTTTAAACAGAATTATTATCCACAAATAAGATAGATCATGAAAAATCATATAATTAAAGGACTAATCATTTTTAGCGGACTGGCGGCCTTGTCGTCCTGTAAAAAGATGTTAAATGAAGAGAATCTTTCCGGAATCACGGCAGAAAGCGTATTCACTACGCCGGCAGGTTTCGAAACCCTGGTGAATGCCGCGTATTCTTATCAGCGATGGTGGTATGGGAAAGAAGAAGGGTATGGAATGGCAGAAATGGGAACTGACCTTTGGATGAGTGGTGCAGGTGATGTGACCACCGATTTAACGCAATATATCAATCTGCAAGGCACAAATGTGGCGATCACCACAGAATGGCAGCAACTCTATACCGCGGTAAATTTATGCAATGCAGGGATCAATAAGATTGCTGGTGCCGGTCTGGATCCAGCTACAAAGGCCATCAGAGAAGGAGAACTTAAATTCCTCCGGGCGTTTTACAACTGGCACATTGTGGAATCCTGGGGAGGGGTGCATTTTACCCTGGATGAAACTAAAGGCGTAACCACAACCGCAAATAAAACGCCTGTAGAAACCTTCAATAAACAGATTTTGGAGGATTTATTATTCGCGGTAGCCAATTTGCCAGCAAGCACCAAAGATTATGGCAGGGCTACAAAACCAGCGGCACAAGCACTATTGGCAAGGATGTACCTGACCCAAAAGAAATATAAAGAAGCAAAAGAAATGGCGCTCAATGTGATCGACGGTGCCTATGGCTTCTCGCTATTGCCTGCTTATGGAGACCTGTGGAAAATGGCAAATCTGAAAAATAAAGAGGTGATTTATGCTGTAAACTACTCTACGAATCTCTCTTTAAATGACCTTATTGATCCTATTTTAAACCCATTAGGACATAGCAGAGGCAGCAACAGTAGTCACATGTTGTTTGCCATGAAGTACGACGATCAGCCGGGAATGTTACGCGATATCATCAATGGAAGACCTTTTGACCGCTATATGCCTACCCGCTTTTTACTGGATTTATTTACGGATGATGATGCACGTTATGAAGGTTCTTTTAAAACCGTATGGTATGCCAATGGAACCACCAGACCTGCCGGAATGAAAGTAGGAGATACTGCTATTTTTGCAACAAAAAAAGTCTATGCCCCAACTGGTAAATTGTATAAAATCTACGACCGTAACGCGGTTTATAATACGGATGGAACCGTAAAAGACCAGTTGCATTATGTTACTTTGAGTAAGTTTGATGATCCTACCAGAAGCAGTATCAATGAGGCCCAAAGTGCCCGCGATGTTTTCGTGATCCGCCTTGCAGAATTATACCTGATTGCTGCAGAAGCATCCCTGCAATTACAAGACCCCGATAATGCCGCTAAATACATCAACGTACTCAGAACCAGAGCTGCAAAAGCAGGTAAAGTTGCCGCAATGCAGGTTAGTGCAGCGCAAATGACCCTCGATTTTATCCTCGATGAACGTGGAAGGGAATTTGCCGGAGAACAAATCCGGTGGTTCGATCTGAAAAGAACCGGAAAACTGCTGGAACGTGTAAAAGCCTACAATCCAAACGCATTGAACATCAAAGATTTTAATCTTGCGAGACCAATCCCAAGAACACAAATCGATGCGGTAAGTAATAAAGGGGAGTTTAGTCAGAATGAAGGTTATCAATAACATAAACCTCAACTGGACCACCCAAAGTAAATATCAGCCTGAGAAACAAATGTCAGTCTGAAAAACGCAAACGTCAAATACCCTTAAACCAACAAGCCCCGGATTTCTCCGGGGCTCAACTTATACTTTTTAAACCAAATTAGTTGGTTTGTTTCGTAATATCAATGGTTTTACCCATGATACGTACAATCGTATCTCTATATAGTAAGAAATTCGCCTGACGAGCTTCATCAGTTTCACTTTCTTTCACAGCGTTTCTAACGCCTTTTAGTTCCTGTAGTTCATTAGTATATAACTCCATAAACAATTCAGGTTCTTTATTCTTTAGAATTCTGATTGTATGCGAGTATTTTTCATGGCTGTCAACGAGAATAGCGAAGTTTTTCTCATTATAAATATCCAGACCAACAATTTTTCCTGATAGCTTCTCCAGCTTTCCTCTTTCTTTTGCGTAACCCATAATTGCCACGAATATACCAGTTTTGTGGAATATTATTATTTTTTATCTGAATTCTCCCTTCATTGATCATATCAAACGTTTGTGTGGCCTGATTAATCGCCTTAACGCCGACTTAAACCTATTAAGAGTAAAAAATCCAATTAATTGATTTAGCGAGGTGAAAATGAGGTTTTCTTAGCTGAAACTTAGTTAGTTGGGTGCTGTGTTTTTGAATTTAGCGCAAACGGTTGTGCGGTTAAATTATTTTGAGAAAATAGAAATACGTATACCTTGGTTCTAACGAAAATGCTTAAAATTTCAGCGTTAAAACGTTATACTAAACCAACTAACCAAATTAAATTTCTATGAAGAAAAAAATACCCATCTTAAAGGGTACTGCTTTGTTGATCGCGATGCAGTTATTAAATCAGCAGGGTTACGCTGATTTTCATGCGACTAAACCACCCGGTTTTTCCCTCCTAAAAGCACCGTACAAAAAATCTAACCTTACTTTTGCCATTGTACAGGGTATTGTTAAAGACGACAAGGGACAGCCATTACCAGGTGTTTCCGTATCGGTAAAAAATAAGAGTGGCAATGGAACCAGTACAGATGGCAACGGAGCCTTCAAGCTAAATACTACACCAGGCGATATTTTGGTATTTAGCATGGTAGGATATGTAAGCAAAGAAGTCCCTGTTGGTACGAAAACTACGTTAAACGTAATCCTGGCCGAAGAAAACAACCAACTCGATGATGTGGTTGTAGTGGGCTATGGTACACAGAAAAAAGTATCTGTTACCGGATCTGTAGCTACGATTAAAGGTAAAGAGCTGGTGAAATCGCCTGTGGCAAACATCAGCAATGCGCTTGTAGGACGATTACCAGGTCTTAGAGCAACACAACGTAGTGGAGAACCAGGGCAGGATGCCAGCGGAATCGACATCAGGGGATTAGGAAATGCCCTGGTGATTGTGGATGGGGTGCCCTCAGACTTTTCACAACTGGATCCCAATGAAATAGAAAGTTTTACCATCCTGAAGGATGCTTCGGCAGCCGTTTACGGAGTACGTGCCGCAAATGGTGTAGTATTGGTGACCACCAAAAAGGGAACACCAGGCAAAACGAGCATCAATTACAGCACTTATCAGGGAATTCAGCGAATTGCTACTTATCCGGAACTGGCTGATGCAGCCTTGTTTTCGGAATTGTCTAATGAGGCAGCAGTTAACACCTGGATCAAAAACAACAACCCGGGCACCACGCTATCTTTACCTTTTTCAAGGGAAGTGGTAGAGCAATATAAAAGTGGCGAGTTGCCAAGTACCGACTGGTTTGGCTCATCTATCCGTAAAAATTCACCACAATCTTACCATAACGTCAATGTGGACGGTGGAACAGAAGAAGTGAAATACTTTTTCAACGTTGGTTATTTAAACCAGGGTGGGATCTGGAAAAGTGAGGATACCAACTTTAAACGCTACAATTTCCGTAGTAATATCAATGCTAAAATTGGTAAAAACCTAACTGCTGAACTAAACCTTGGCGGGCGTCTGGAAGATCGTTCTTATCCGGGAATAGGTGCAGGAACGCTGATCAGTGGTATTCAAAGGTCTTTCCCAACCTTCCCAATTTACGCGAATAACAATAAAGATTATTTTGCGCCACCTAACAATGCGCACCAGAACACGGTGTTCCTGATGGATAAAGATAATTCTGGTTATGCGACCGACAAAAAGAAATTCTTTTCGGGAATTTTATCCTTAGTGTATGATGTTCCTTTTATCCAGGGTTTAAGTGCTAAAGGGATGTTTTCATATCAGAATGAAGACCGCGATATTAAGAATTACACCAAGAAATACAACCTTTATAAATACGATGCGGCAACGGATAAATACAACGTAGCCTATGTAGGGAATGATCCGAATAAGTTGTTTCTACGTACCGCACAGAATGATAAGCAGGTGTTTCAGTTTCAGTTGAACTACAAAAAAACACTGGGAACGAAGCATAACTTATCGGCATTAGCTTTGTTTGAAAGTCAGGAAAACATCTTGTCTGATTTCGAAGCCTCCCGAGAATTCTTATTGGATAACATTGATGAACTATTTGCCGGAGTTGCACAGAATCAAAACAACGACGGATCTTCTGCACAAATCGCCAGATTAGGCTATGTAGGAAAAGTGAATTACGATTATGCTGGTAAATATTTAGTAGAGTTTGGCTTCAGGTACGATGGTACTTACAAATTTGCGCCAGCTGAACGCTATGGTTTCTTCCCCAATGTATCCGCAGGATGGAGAATCAGTGAAGAACCATTTATGAAACAATTTAAGGCCATTGACAACCTGAAAATCCGTGCCTCATGGGGTAAAGTGGGCGATGATGGTGGCGATGATCCAACAATTGGAAGTAATTACATTTTTCCATTCCAGTACCTAAACGGATTTAATTATCCAAACGGCAATTACCTGTTTGGTAGCAGTCTGATTCCCGGGTTATCTGATAAAGGTCTGGCCAATCCATTGTTAACCTGGTTTAATTCTACCACTATGAACCTTGGGGTCGATATTTCCCTTTGGAAAGGTTTACTAAGCGCGGAAGTGGATGTTTTTTACCGCAAAAGAACAGGATTACTAGCTTACCGTACTTTAAGTCTGCCGAATACTTTTGGTGCTAATTTACCACAGGAAAACCTTAATGGCGACAATACCCGTGGTTTTGAGCTCTTAATCACGCATAAAAATACCATTGGCGATTGGCAATACATGGTTTCGCCAAATGTATCTTTCACACGTACTAAAAACGGATATCAGGAAAGAGCACCTTCGAGTAACTCCTTACTCAATTGGAAAAACAATGGTACCGATCGCTGGAACAACCTTTATCGTGGTTACATAGCTAGCGGCCAGTTCCAGTCGCAGGAAGAAATCAATAATGCCCCGGTACAAGATGAAAAAGGAAATCAAACCCTCTTACCTGGTGATATCCGTTATCAGGATGTGAATGGCGATGGTGTGATCGATGATTCAGATATCACAATTATCGGAAGAGGTAATACACCAGAAGTTTTCTATGGTCTGAACTTAAGTGTAGGTTATAAAGGCTTCGATTTCTCTTTACTATTCCAGGGAGCAACTAATTTTAACGCCTATTTCGACGGGGAATTACAAAACCCAATGTATAATAACGCCAATACCTATGCGATGTTTGAAGATCGCTGGCACAGGGCTGATATTTACGACCCTAATAGTGCATGGATTCCAGGAAAATACCCTTCTACCATCATTTCAGGAAGTACTAATAATCAGAAAACCTCTACTTTCTGGCTTAAAGATGCCACGTATATCAGGTTGAAAAACTTTGACCTTGGCTATACCTTTGACAAAGAATTAACGGAAAGAATTGGAATCCGCAGAGCGAGATTATACATCTCTGGTCAAAACGTATTTACCGCGGATAAAATCAAATACATGGACCCTGAAGCACCAGATGGACGCGGTTCTTATTACCCTCAACAAAAAGTATGGACAGTGGGCGTAAACATTGGCCTTTAATTGATTGAATGATGAAAAAGATAATATATTTTGGCCTGCTTTCCGTAATGGCAACAGGTTTTGTAGCCTGTAAAAAGGACTTTTTAAACAGACAACCCAAGAACCTGGTTTCCGGAGCAGAAGCTTATGGAAGTCTGAGCGGAATTGAAGCGCTTACCGTGACGCTTTACAATGACATGAAGACGGAAGACATGGATTCTACGGTCAATAATGAGGCCGGTTATGCATCTACAACCACAGATGAAGCGGTTCGGTCTTATCCATGGGGAGATATTAATAATTCTATTGTGGGCAACTGGTATGGTGGCTGGGACTATAGACGTGTCAGACGTGTGAATGATTTTATCGAGAAATTGCCGGGAGCATTGATCACTGATGATCAGAAAAAACGCTTCATCGCAGAAGGTAAATTTATTCGTGCATTCCATTATTTCGCCATGGTAAAACGCTACGGCGGAATACCTTTGGTAACTAGTGTACAGCAATATGCGCCAGGAGATGATATTACTCCTTTAGAAGTTCAACGTTCTAAAGAACAGGAGATTTACGATTTTATCGCCAAAGAATTAGATGAAGCGATCCCGGATCTGCCGGAGTCTTATGATGCGTCAAACGCCAACCGCATTACGAAGTATGGCGCATTGGCCTTAAAATCAAGAGCGATGTTGTACGCGGCTTCCAGTGCAAAATATGCAACGGTGCAGTTGAATGGCCTGGTCGGAATTCCTGCGGGTTTAGCGAATGCCTATTGGCAAAAAGCAATGGACGCTGCAGCCTTGATTATGGATTCAAAGAAGTTCTCTCTTTATAAAGGGGATACTGATAAAGCAACCAATTTTCAGAAGCTATTCTTAAACGCACCAGCTACAGAGGCGATCTTTACCAAGATGTTTCAGTCGCCTGATAAAGCGCATAGTTTCGACTATTACAATGCGCCACAAAGCTTCCGTGTAGATTATGGAAATGCCACAAACCCTACACTGGAAATGGTGGAAGAATTTGAATATACAGATGGGAGTCCGGGTATCCTAAAAGTATTGGACGGTTCAGGAAATCCTATCGTTTACAATAAACCAACCGATCTATTCATCGGTAAAGACCCGAGGATGTTTGCTACAATCCTTACGCCTTTTGATGCCTGGCAAGGGGGAGTCTTAGAAATTCGTCGCGGTGTAATTGATAATGGGGTTAAATATACTTCTGAAGTTTTAAGTGATGGTTACCCGACTATAAAATCCGAATTTAAAAGAGTCGGTAAAGATGGTCCATTAACGACTAATGATCCTACTAAAACTGGTTTTTACATCAAGAAGTTTATGGATCCGGTAAATCGGGTGCCTTACGGTCGTTCTACAACGCCATGGATGGTGTTCAGGTTCGGGGAAATTTTATTGAACTATGCAGAAGCTGCCTTCGAACTGGGTAAAACCGGGGAAGCGATGACCGCTTTAAATCTGATCAGAGAACGCGCAGGAATTGCGACGGTTACTGTCGTTAGCCTGGAAAAAATCAGACATGAGAGAAAGGTAGAACTGGCTTTTGAAAATCACCGGGTATGGGACTTACGCAGGTGGAGAACAGCCACAACGGTGTTGAACAATACGCAGTTTCATGCTTTATACCCATGGATCATGTGGGAAGCAAACGGGAATCCTAATACGATGAAATATACGTTTGAAAAAGCGCTGGCACCGAAAAACTCAAGGACTTTTCCTGAGAAATTATACTATGAGCCAGTACCACAAGGATCGCCTGTTTACATTCAAAATCCTTTGTATTAACCGCGTATTAAAGAAAAACAAATGAGAAAACAATTTATATACCTTTCCCTTGCGGTAGCTGTATTTTGCACCGCCTGTAAAAAGGACAATTATAAAGCACCTGATGCCGGGATTTCCGGAAATATTGTGGATGCCTTAACAGGGCAAAATGTGCCGCAACAGACTTTAAACGGTGCGAAAATTCGTCTATATCAAACGGATTATAAGAACCCTCAGCCAATCAATTCCTCTATTAAATCGGATGGTAGTTATGCCAATACCTTCATCTTTAGCGGAAATTATAAGGTAGTAGCAGAAGGACCATTCTTCTACAGAGATACCATTTCTTTGAATATTAAGGGAAATGTGGTGGCAGACCTGAAAGTGACGCCATATATGGAAGTAAGTGCTGAGCTGGTGTCGAAAACATCGACCTCCATCACCCTTCGGATCAAGGCAAAACGTACCCCTGGAAATGACCAGAAAATTGCCCGTGTAGCAGTGGTTGCAGGATTGACAGCTGGTGTGGATATCAATAACTATTATAATGTTGATGGTACAAAGAATGGATTGGGAGTGGTCAATACAGAAGCCATCTCTGATGCAGCAGTGGAAAATGATACGTATGAGTTTACACTGAAAAACCTAAAACCAGGAAGCTTGTATTATGTGAGGGGCGGAGCACGTACCCTGAATAACGGTAATTTTTATAATTATGCGGGCATGATGCAAATCAGTACAAACCCATAGTTTTAATTAAGTTTTTTTGAAACCCCGGCCAATGGCCGGGGTTTTTTTGTGTTAATGAGTCTTGTTTTTGAAATATTGATCCTGTCGGGAAAGGCTATGCTGCCCGGAGAAGCTTTAGTTGAAATTGGTGTAGAATTCGGGGTTGTTGGAGGATTGATGAAGAAGTGCCGAAGATGTATAGGAGATCTGTTTAAGGGTGCCCCTCCAAAACTCCTTCATCACTTCTTCAACAACCCTTCAAAAAGAAGCATCACGATAGCAGCTATGCAGCGTTTTTACTGAATGTCAGGATTATCGAGCGGCAGATTCCGGCAGTTGAGCGGCAATCTCCGGCAAGTTCCGGCAATTTTCGGCAATCCTGGGTAAAGTGGAGGTAAAATTGGGTAATCTTGGGTAATTTACACTGTTTTTGAGTGTTATTAAATTTCTTAAAGATACATTTGGTATTAACTTTTAAATTATTAATTATGGCAACATCAAGAGACAGGCTCTCAACCGGGAAGTTAGCTAGGACAGTTTCCTATCCCTTAAATGGAAAAATGGTAACGCGCTCCATTGGAGTCAGCGATAAACCACGCAGTAAATTACAGTTGGCAGTGATGCAAAAAACGAAGGTGACTTCCGAATTTTTAAATCCGGTTATGCCATATGTCAAAATCGGATATGAAATTATTGCAAGGCTCAATAAAGAACATCCGCAAAACCCAGCCTTTGTTTACCACTGGAAGAATGCTTTAAAAGGAGAGTATCCTGATATTGGGGTCGACTTCAGTAAGGCGAAACTGACTGCCGGAGTCTTGCCTATACCCGAAAAAGTCAGCTGTTCATTGCTGGGAAATGGGGTTAATTTTAGCTGGGATCCGGCATTTGAGGAAGGATACGCCCATTGGACAGATCAGGTAATGATGCTGGCTTATTTCCCCGAATCTATGACCTCAAATTATGTGACAGCAGGAGCAAACCGGCATGTCGGTAATGATCTGCTCTTGTTAACCCTGGAAAAGAAGAACGCCTTAATGGAGTTGTACATCTCTTTTATTTCCAGTAGCCGGCAGTCTATCTCCAATAGCGTTTATGCAGGTCAATTGTATTGGTAATTATATTAAATATTTGAAATATGGGAAGTTATAATCCAGGGGCATTCGGTAGCTTCAGAGGTAGAGTAGGGCACGTAGTTGCCACAAAATGGAAGGGTAAAGATATCGTTAAAAATCTGCCTGCAAAAACAACGAAAAAAGCAAGTATAGCGCAATTGGCGCAACGCAAAAGGTTCGAATTTTTAAATCGGTTTATGGGACAGTTCTCTGATTTAATTCATATTGGATACCGTACTGCTGCCGGTAACCGGTTTATTCCGATGAATCTGGCCTGTGCCTATCATTTGAAACATGCAGTGATTGGCGATTATCCGGATTATCAAATGGATTATAGTAAGCTAAAACTTAGTTTTCATAAGGGAATAGATCCGGTGGTAAAACCAGAATTAGCATTGCTGAATGGGGAGGCGGTTATATTAAACTGGCAGATGCCAGAGTTTAGAAGTATCACCACCAGAGCAGATGATCTGGCTTATATACTCGTTTATAATCGGGAAAAGGACCATAGTGTAAAACACGAAGGGCCCCGGCGTTCGGATTTAAGGGCAGAAATATCCATGCCCGAATCATTTATAGGTGATACACTACATTGCTGGATTTTCTTTGTCTCTTTAGATGGGAAACTTGCTGCGGAAACGCAGTACGTCGGAACATTGAATTTTTCATAGAAACACCAGAATTAATTCTAGATTAGAGGCATGACAAAGAAGAGTTTAATCAAGTTTGCATTTTCAGCCTTTTTAATCGGAGCAGTTATTGGCGCTTTTATACTTTTAAAAACAATTTAGGTTTTAGAAGTATAGAAGCTGCCAGACTAGCTTGAGGTATCGGTTGTGTTAAAGTAAGTTAAAAATGTTCGCTTGATGTGAATGAATAATAACTTTAACTAAAATAACCGCTATCGTATGAAATCCTTTAAAATTACCCGGGTCGCTATTTTGTTTTTTATCATATGGACGCCCTTCCAGTTGTTTTCGCAAGATAAAAAAACGCAAATTGTTCCTAGTTTAAATAACCTGATCCGGCCAATAGAAACGCTGAAGGCAGATAGTAGTTTTGCTGACCTTGCTTTTTTAAAGGAAACATTAAAAGAGAAGGAATTGATCTCTCTCGGGGAGGTTACTCATGGAACTGCTGAGGTTTTCCAGTACAAGGATCGGCTGGTTCGGTTTCTTGTGACCAATATGGGCTATAAAGCCATTGCTTTTGAAAGTGATTACCTGGCTGTTGAAGATATAGATCAATACATCAATGGTAAGACGGACAGTTTATTTTCTCTGCCTGGCTCAGCCTTAATTGGTACCAATAGACAAATGTTGGTTTGGTTAAGAAAGTACAATGAGGGCCAGCCTCAAGCCGATAAAGTTCACGTTTATGGCTTAGAAGCAAGAAATTTCTCTAACGTCATTAGCAAGATTCTCACGGTGATTCCGGCGCTCGAAGCCTCAGATAAAATCTTACTGGAAAGAATTAAAGGTGCCGCGTACCAAAACATAAAAAAGGAAGACCTCAAAGCAATGAAAGTTACTTTGAACAACCTGGAAAAAGTCAATGGAAATGCCTCTGTTAAGTTGTATGTTACGCTACTTCAACAACTTGTTGATCGCTATTATGAAACTAAAATCGGAGCGAGGGATGTAGACATGGCTACAAACGCAATTTTTCTCAAAGAAGGAGCGAAGGACCAGCGTTTGATTTTATGGGCCCATAACGGACATATTGCGAAGGATGAATTATATGGAGTTCCTGCAATGGGTACTTTGCTCGACAAAAAATACGGGGATAAGTATTTTGCAATTGGCACAGATTTCAACCATGGTAAAGCTTATGTCAATGTCTTTGTGGCAAAGAACAAACCAATGTTGGGTTTTCAGGCGCATTACTTTCCTGAAGTAGACTCGGATAAAGGGTACGAATTTTATTTTAAGCAATGTAAGTTCAGCAATTTTATAATTGAGTTACCAACTGCTTTAAAAGATCCGGTTTTAAATGAGTTTTTTATTCAGCCACTTCAAATGAGAATGATAGGGTCATGGAGTAGCCCGGTCAATAAAAAATTGTCTATGGCTAAGAACTTTGATATGGTGGTGTTTTTTAATAAAACAAGCAGTCAATGGAATTAAAAACCCGATCATGTAATCTCTTTGTTTTTATAGCCGTTTATCTTTTGTCCAGCGGCTCCTTGTTTGCGCAGGAAATTAAGGGAACTGTAGCCGATTGGCAGACTCGTGAGCTTCAGGAATACGTTGAAATATTCAATTTAAACAACCAGCAGAAAGCAGTCACAAACAAAAGAGGGGAGTTTAAAATCCCGGCAACTGTAAATGATGTGCTTGTCTTTTTTCAGCCGGGCTATAAGCCCGATACGCTGTTTCTGATTAATTTAAGGCCTGTTAAACGTTACCTTCAACACAACCGATATGATTTAAGTACGGTAGTGATTAGTGGGAAAACTTTCGATCCGCGAGCGGAATATCCGGATGCTTTTCGCGAAGCAAAAGCTTTCAATACCGGAGTTAACCGTCCCCTGGCTTTCAGTCCTTTCCGTTATTTTAGTAAAAAGGGGAAATCCGGCAGGAAATTTAAACGTAGAATGGAAGTAGAATTGGTTGAAAGAAAAGTGGATCAACGTTTCAATAATACCGCAGTAAAGGCAATATGCCCATTAAAGGGTGCGGAGTTAGATTGCTTTATGGTGATGTACCGGCCATCTTTTAAGGCCTTGGAACGTCTGGATGTTGCCGGTCTTCAATTATATATCATGGATGCTTATAAAGAATTTAAGCAGCTCCCCGAAGAAAAAAGAAAGCTGCCATCTTTAAGATTGTAGCCGTTTTAATTTCCTGTTTTTACCCTGTTTTGTTCCAGTTCAGAGCTGTTAGCGCGTTCTCTGGCCGGTTTAATAACCGTACTGCCAAAGCTATAGCCAAAGGTCAGCCGGAAAATCCTGCTTTCCTGTTTCTGCGTAAGGCGATAATCCTGTAAAGGAATAGCGCTGTTAATCTTGATCTCCCTCGTGTTAAACACATCATTAATTGCGAATTTAAGGTTCGCTCTTTCCCTGGCAAAAGATTTACTGATGCCCAGGTCTATTCCATAGATCGGTTTAGCTACATAAGTGCCATAGGCTTGTGACGAAGTGTAGTTGGCCGCTAATTCTGCATTCCAGGTTTTGTGCAGCTGAAAGGTTTGTGTGGTGTTCAGGATGAAGGTGGTTTTACCGTTTTTGAAAGGGACACCCATCAATTGCGGAGTAGAAAATCGGCTGTAATAGAGCGTCAGGTCGTTATTGGTACTCCACCAGTTGGTTAGCACAAAAGGCCTGTTGATATTGAAGCTGATGGTGCTTCTGGAAGCCAGGTTTTGCTCATATAATAACAGTGTTTTCTTGATGGTATCTGTCAGCAGCGTAGTTGCAATCACATCTTTCGTTTTGGTATAGGCAAGGCTAAAGTTTGTTTTCTTTTGATAACCATAAGTCAGTTCTAAGGCATTTGCATATTCCGGTTTCAGTGTAGGATTGCCCTGAGCTAGCGTATATAAATCTGCATAATAAATAAAGGGATTCAGCGATTGGTAGCCCGGTCGTTCAATTCTTCTACTATAAGAAAAGCCCAGATCATGATCTTTTGATAAGCTGTGACTGATGGCAAAGTTGGGGAAGAAATCCAGGTAATTACGTTTTAATACACTTTGTAAAGTGATGGAATTTCCCTCAGACCGGGTCAGTTCTGTGCGTAAGCCTACTTGTACATTTGTCCCTCCTTCAAATGTTTTATGAAGCGAAGCATAGGCCGCATTGATATACTCTTTGTAAGTAAATCTATTGCTTTTTGCAGGGTCATTTATCCAGCTGTTATCCTGAAAATTTGCGGATTGGAAGTCATTATCCGTGTTTACATAACTACTTTTTAAACCGGTTTCCAGCTTTAACTTCGGGCTAAAAGGGTAGGAGTAATCTAGTTTTGCAGCTAGGATATTGATTTTTGTAGGGGTAGCATTCCGGAAGATCAAAGGGTTTTTAAATGCGATTCCATTAGCATTCATAAATTCACTCTGGTAAATTGTCTGTTCCGTGTTTTTGATCCTGGAATAGTCTATATCTACATTAAGTTCTTGTCCGGAGGTGTCTAAAACAGCCTTGTAATTTAAATTATAGCTTTGATTACGAAAGGTGCTTTTCCCCGGATTATTGCCAAGGACGGTAGAGTCGGTTATCCCTGGTTGTGCCCCGATTCTGGTCAGGATATGGTCTGTAATTTTGTTATTGTTCACATAACCACTCGCCATAAATCCAATGATCTGATGATCGTTTAAATAATAGTCGAGCCCGGCTTTATACGTATTGTTTCTTTTGAAATAGTTCTGTTTGGCTTCCTGATCGAAATAGGTTGCCGATTCCAGTGCTTTTGTGCTTCTTCTGACGAACAGGTCTTCATATTCTTTGTTGTTGGCGTAATTGTAATTCCCGAAAATATTTACTTTTTTGCTGCGGTGGTTGAGGCTGATGCCAATATCAGATTTATAAAAGGTGCCATAACCAGCGCCAAGCTGAACGTTTCCATTGGTCCCATAACTGCTGTTTTTCTTCAGGTTGATATTGATGATTCCTCCCGTTCCTGCGGCATCATATTTAGCCGTAGGATTGGAAATGATTTCTATATTCTGAATGGAGCTTCCCGGAGTAGTGCGAAGCAGGTTGCTCAACTGGGTAGTAGATAGATAAGTCAGCTTGCCATCAATCATGATATTGACACCCGTTTTTCCCCTTAAACTGAAATTGCCTTCATTGTCGGCCGTCACACCAGGAGCTTTGCTGAGTATTTCCATCGCGGTATTGCCAGATGCAATGGTGCTGCTGGCAATATTCAGGATCACTTTTCCGTTTTTCCTTTCTATTAATGGTTTTTTAGCAAGGATATCCACCGTATTTAACTGCTTTGTTTCCGGTAACATCAGGATGTTTTCAATGCTGATCATTTGATAACCCGGATTGACTACAAATGGGCCATGGAATTTCTTTTGATAACCCATTGATACTATTTCAATCAGATAGCTGCCTTCCGGAGCTTTGGAAAAGCTAAAGTCTCCTTGTTCATTGGTTAAGGTTGCGGTGACCAGCGTGCTATCTTTTGAATGATATAAATTAACCAGGGCATACATCAGTTCCTGTTTTTTTTCATCAAGGACTTTTCCTTTGATCAGGTATACCGGAGCTTTGGTTTGTGCTTTAAGCCTGGAACTGACCAATAAACTGACCAATAAAAAGGCTGTAAATAGCTGTAAGTTTTTGTAGCGCAGGATCATCCAGGTTTAGTTAACTAGGTTTGTAGAGCTAATCTACCAGGATGAACAGGTTTTATTTTTTATTTAACATAGTTTAACTAGTTGAGTTTTATCTCATATAAAGCCTTCTGTTGAATTGTCGCACCACAGATTTACTCCGGTACAAGTAAACTGGATTTGCGGTCTTTATGGGCTCGATTTTAGCCTTAAATCGCAGCTAAAATTAGGTGACAAATACCTTTGTCAGGTCGTTGTTTTTGCCTAATTTCACGTCAGAAACAAGAAATAACGAACAAAAACTGCGGCTAATTCCGGACAACAGCCCTTCTTTTGATTTATTAACCTAGCTGATTTTAGCAATTGATTTTAAACCTCCAAATACGGGGATGGGCATTGCTATGGGCAGAAAAAACAACACATGACAGAGAAACCCTTATTCAAGGACGCATTAAAATTTTGGTTTATATTGGGATGGATCAGCTTCGGCGGAACAGTCGGACACATCAATATCATGCATGAATTCCTCGTAGAGCGGAAAAAATGGATCAGCGACAGTCGCTTCTTTCACGCGCTAAACCTTTGTATGTTATTACCTGGCCCGGAGGCTCAGCAACTGGCCATTTATATGGGCAGACAGCTGCATGGTAGAAAGGGAGGATTAGCAGCAGGGATACTTTTTGTGTTACCCGCCATGTTTATCCTGCTCGTATTAAGCGTATGCTATGTTTATTTCGGAAACCAACCCTGGATGTTTGCCATGTTCGACGGCTTTAAACCGGCAGTGATTTCGATGATTATCGTGGCCTTGCTGGGGATCGGGAAAAAAGCACTTCGCACACCTTATCATATTGCCATCGCAACACTCGCTTTTTCCTGCATTTTCTTTTTCAATATTTCCATGGTGTTTATCATCCTTGGAACTATCGGACTAGCCATTATATTTAACTACTTATGGCCGGATCTGATTCAGCAAAAACAAGCTGAAAAAAACCAGGAACTGCTTCCCGAAAAAGAATACTATTTCAACAAAGATTCTGTTGCCGCGGGGACGGGGACCAGCTGGAAAAGTGCAGGCCTGCAAATTTTGGTTTTTGTGCTGCTTTGGCTCCTGCCAACTTTCGCTTTGTATTACCTGACCAGTGATTTTGCATTTTGGAGAGAACTGACCTTCTTTTTCTCTAAAACAGCCTTCCTGACTATTGGAGGATCTTATACCGTATTGCCATATGTGGCGCAATACGCAGTTACCAAGCTTCACTGGCTAAGTAAAATGCAAATGATCGATGGTTTTGCACTTGCAGAAAGCACGCCCGGGCCACTGATTATTGTGGTCGCTTTTGTGGGGTTTATGGCTGCATATAATCATTTTGATGCCTCCATTTCTATGGGTATTCTGGGCTTATTGCTCACCACTTTTCACACTTTTCTTCCCTCATTTTTATTCATTTTTGTAGGTGGTCCAATCATAGAAAAGGCACATGGAAATCACAAAATCACCAATGTACTCAGCTTCGTTACCGCTGCGGTAGTAGGAGTGATCCTTAACCTGACTTTATTCCTGGGAAAGGACATTGTTTTTCCGGGAGGAATCAGTTTCCAAAACCTGGATATTGCAGCCGTCATCTGGATCATAATCACGCTGATTTTAATGAAGAAATATAAGCTGAATGAACTCTACATTATTGGGATTAGTCTGGTGTTTGGCTTATGGCATTATGGTTAGGATTTAGGGAGGCTGACTCATTTAAATATTGCAATTTGAATTTTTTGGAATAATTAATGCTTATTAATAAATGATCAGGAATAATAAACAAATTCTTGTCTACAAAATTAATAAGCGGATATGAAAGTGAAGAAGAAAATTTTATTGACAGGAGCTTCCGGAACAGTCGGTTACGAAGTATTAAAGCAACTGGTTTTGCAATCTGATAAATATGAGGTCACCGTTTTTGATCAAAAGACAGACAATTCTGTAAAGTTATTAACGCCTTATGAAAAACAGGTGGAAGTGGTTTACGGGGATATTACCAATCCGGATAAAATAGCAGAGGTTTGCCTGGAAAAGGACTATTTAATTCATTTGGCAGCGATTATACCTCCCTTAGCTGATGAGAAACGGGAAATGGCCCATGCCGTCAATGTGAATGGTACTAAAAACCTGATTCTGGGTTTAAAGCAGTATTCGCCGGAGGCTTTTTTTATGTATAGCTCTTCGATTTCAGTGTATGGGGATCGTTTAGATACGCCATGGATTAAAGTTACAGACGCCTTATCGCCGAGTCCGGAAGATCATTATGCGGTCACCAAAATTGAGTCTGAACAGCTGATTCGTAACAGTGGACTCAAGTTCTGTATTTTTCGCCTGGCCGCAATCATGGGTTTAAGTAATCACAAGCCTTCTGGTATCATGTTCCACATGCCTTTAGCAACTTCCATGGAGATTTTGACGCCTGAAGATACAGCCAGAGCCTTCGTAAAGGGGATTGAACATCAGACGGAATTAACCGGTAAAACCTATAATCTGGGTGGTGGCGCCTTGTGCCGTACCAGCTATGAGGATTTTCTAAACCGCTCATTTCAAGCTTTTGGACTCGGAGGAATGGATTTTCCACAACAGGCTTTTGCGGAGAAGAATTTCCACTGCGGATATTATGCGGATGGTGATGAGCTGGAAGCACTATTGCATTTCAGAAGAGATACGCTGGAGGATTATTTTGAAAAATTAAAACATTCGGTGTCTCCTATAAAAAGGACTTTGGCCTCCGTTTTCAGGAGCTCCGTCAAAAAGCACCTGCTCAAGAAATCAGAGCCTTTTAATGCCTTGCTTCATAAAGATAAGGAAATGGCCTCCCGCTTTTTTAAGGAACTATAATCTTTCAATTACACAAAAACCTATAATTATGAAAAATCTAATTGGAATCCTATTACTGTTTGTGGCTCAAGTTAGTTTTGCGCAACAGAGTCCCTTGAAAATCACCGTGACTAATATCCATGAGCTGAAAGGGAAAATCCAGGTCAGCTTATACAATAGCAAAGACTCCTTTATTAAAAAAGGAAAAGAATATAAATCAATGGTCAGGGACGTGAAATCAGGAACGGAGACTTTTACTTTCCTTGATTTACCCAAAGGAGATTATGCCGTAGCCTTGTATCATGATGAGAACAACGATGGAAAATGTAACACCAATATGCTTGGTATTCCTAAGGAAGGTTACGCTTTTTCCAGAAATTTCATCCCTAAATTATCGGCACCGAAATTTGAAGAT
Organism: Pedobacter gandavensis; assembly: GCF_032677645.1. Taxonomy (GTDB): domain Bacteria; phylum Bacteroidota; class Bacteroidia; order Sphingobacteriales; family Sphingobacteriaceae; genus Pedobacter; species Pedobacter gandavensis_A. The sequence goes on from NZ_JAVTSB010000011.1 coordinate 47,207, forward strand.
ACCATGTTTAAACAGGATCATGCCAATAATATCGTGATTAAAATGCATTACTAAAGTACCCTTATTCCGTATTTGCTTTGATTTTAAATAAGGCTACATCGGAAATCAGGAGCCTGTTTTGAAGTGCAATACGGGATAATTTACTACTCACAAGACTGCTTTCTCTGGAGTTGATCAGAAACACAGAGCTTTCACCCATTAGGAACAGCCTTTCTTCAAATTGCAACATCTTTTCATAATCGCTGACCAATGAAGCGGTAATGGAAATTTGTTGTTGAATGGACTTAATCTCTGTCTGCTGCGCAGTGATTTTATTTTTAAGTTGTATCCGTTCCAGGTTAAGGTCGAGCTGTTGATCTGTGATTTTCAGCTTTGCTAATTTCAAAGCCCCTCGTTCTTTTCTAAGGAAAAGCGGAGCGCTGAATTTTAGTTCAAACTTGTAGTTGCCGGATTGGTAGTTGTTCAGGTAAGAAGGCTCCGATAAATAATGATAGCCCACATCCAGTTTCGGTAATAACATATTGCGTTTTAATTGCTGTTCGATACCCAGTATTTCAATTTTGTTCTGCATCGCCAGGAGCTTAGGGTGGCTCGCTAAAACCATCGATTCTGGTTCAGTATCCTCAAAATTGAGCGCTAGTTTAATCACGTTTTCCAGGTTCTCTTCCGGAAGCATCGTTTCTTTTAGCTCCATGGGGATGTTTTCAATCCAGAGGTAATTCGAGAGTTCTAGTCTGGATTTAGTCAGTTTCAGTTGGGATTCAGCTAAATTTAACTGCCTGTTTTTAATTACAATATTTGCTTCAATACTATCCACCGCAGCTTTATCACCCGCTTTAATCAATTTTGTTATTCCCGCAGCCCGCTTTTCTGCAAAGGATAGGTATTCCTGGTAAAGTTGTGCTTCATCATGCGCTTTTTTCCAGTTCACATAAGCAGTAGTGGCATCGTAAATCACATTTACAGCCTGTAACTGACGCTCAGATTTGCTCAGCTGTAGCTGGATTTTTGCGATGCGTAAATCAGCCATCCGTTGATTGATGAGCAGGCCCTGTGCCAAAGGAACGGTAATCCCTAAGGAAGCCAAACCATTGTCTGGTGTCTTGTTTTGTGGATTCAGGTAGTAGCCCTCATTCGTGTCAAAGCCCGCTTTAACCTCTATTCCATACCAGGTTGGTATTTTGAAACTGCTGTTAAATAAGGAATAATACTCCGTTCCTTTGAACTGTTTATTGTTGAAATCTACTTCCAGCTTTGGGTCGAAACCGCCACGAGCCATCATGAGCCTGGTCTCCGCTTCAGTAAGCAATAAATCTGCCTGACGTGCTGCCGGATGATACTTCTTTACATAGCCCAAAAACTCATTAAAGCTGAGTACTTCCGGTTTCAGCTGCTGGGCGCTTGCTGGTAAACGGCATAGGAGTAGCAGGAATATAAATAATTTGATTTTCATGCCTTTATTTTTTAGAAGTAGCAGGTTTTTCCGATTGATAATAGTTAGGAGGGAAGCCGTTGAGGGTTCTCCAAATCTCAAACCAAACAGGTACGGTTTCTAACAGTGCGATGGTTTCTGCACCGGAACCCATACTCAATTGCTTTGGCCATGGATCTTCTGATTTGTCGGGCGCAATGAGTACCCTGTATTTGCCATTTGGGCTGATGGAATTGTCAATCGCTACAATTCTGCCACCAAAAGTGCCATAAGACATATCCGGCCATCCGGAGAAAACAATGGTTGGCCATCCATCAAACCATACGCGGATTTTTTCGTCCTTTTTTAAAAGCGTAATGTCTATCGGATTTACATAAGTCTCCACCGCAAGCTCGTAAGCAGCAGGCATAATGCTGACAATCGCGATACCTTCTTTTACCGTTTCGCCTACTCCCGACTGTAGTGCGCGCGTTACATAGCCATCTTGTGGTGCTTTAACATAGTACATTCCATTGCGGATGTTGTAATTGGCATATTGATTTTCCAGTTTACTCAGCTGTGCTGAAGCATCAAACTGACTGCTCATTGCGGTGTATTTATCGCTATTGGCCTTAGCGGTTTTTTCGGCGTACTCTGCAGAAAGTCGCTCTATTTCTAACCTGGCATTGATCAGTTCATTTCTGGCGGTCAGTAATTTATTCTCCTGAGTGATCGATTTTGCCTGCGCATCCAGTAATTTTAGCCTTTTTTCTTCCACATCCGTTAAGGGTTTTAGTCCTTCTTTTTGGAGTTGGATGGAGCGTTCAGCCTGGGTAGCTGCAATTTTTACCTGTGTTTTTATCGCCTCAAAATCCATACTGTCACTCTTTATTTTCAAAAGAGACTGTCTGATTTTGTTCTTTGCCTGTTGGTGTTTTAGGGATTTCTCGCCTTCCAATGCGGTAATTTGTGTGTTTAAAGCAGTTACTTTTCCGCCATAAGATTCCAATGCCATCTTCTTGGCATCAGCCTGGTTTTTTGTGTTTTGTAGTAAATTCGGATCAAAATATTCTTCTTTTACTTCGGAAAGGAAAATGATTGTGTCTCCTTTTTTTACAAAATCGCCTTCTTCCACATACCATTTTTCAATCTTACCAGGAATAATGGTATTGACAGTTTGCGGCCGTTGACTAGGTTTTAGGGCTGTTACAGCTCCCGAACCGGATACATTTTGTGTCCATGGAAGAAAGAGCACAATAATCCCAATGATAAAGAGTGCTAAAATTATCCTGTTCAGTACCTTGTAATGTGGTCGGTTTCTGAGGTTTTTGACTGCACTATAGCGTTCCAGGATATGTTGTTGGGTGTATTTTTGATCAGATAGATGGAGCATGTCTTTATTTTTTTAGATCGCTGATGATTCTTCCGTTTTCCATAGTAATGGATCGGCTTGATTTTAACTTCCAGGTTGGGTTAACAGAAGAGACCACTACCGTCCAGCCCTGTTTTTCAGAACAGATGAAATCGATAATCTCTTCAGCAGTGTCCGGGTCTAAACGGTCTGTTGGATCCTCATAAAAAAGGATTGCCGGTTTACGGATAATGCTTCTCGCCAATAGGATTTTCTGCGCATTGGAAGAGGACATTTGCCTGCCTTCCGGAAGTATTTGTGTGTCCAGCCCCTGAGGCAGCGTTTTGATATAGCTGCTCAATTGCACCGCATCTAATGCCCAGCGGATGTCCTGAGCAGTAATTGCCGGGTCATTGAACGTAATGTTTTCCAGTATACTACCTTCAAAAGGACTTTCCCCATACATGATCGTACCAATTTGTGACCGGTACTGGTTAATATCAATTTTTCGGAAAGTATCGTCATTGATAAACAAAGCTCCGCTGTTGGGTTTTAAAATCCCGGATAGGGTTCGGATCAGGGTCGTTTTTCCTGCGCCATTTCCTCCATTCAGGATGATTTTTTCACCCTGTTCAATTTTCAAAGAGATGTCTTTTAAGGCATCTTTTTGAGCATCAGGGAACCGAAAGGACAGTTGATCAGTTTCCAGTGCGATGCGGTCATAAAGAGGTTTTTCCTCATTTTCTAAAACTTCTTCTACTTCCATGTCAGTTACTTTTCCAATCTTTTCTACCGCAGTTAGTACATCATAAAAGGTTTCCAGACCAAGGATAATTTTCTCGACTGAATTAATAACCAGCAGAATGATGATCTCTGAGGCTACAAACTGGCCGATGTTCATTTGCTGGTTCAAGACCAGGTAACCACCAATCAGGAGCAAGCCGGCTGTAATGATCACTTTAAAAATAATCAACTGCACATACTGACGCTTGATGATGTTGAAATGTTTCTCCCGGTAATCCAGATAATTATTGGTTAAGGTGTTGTTCTTTTGAAGGGCATAGTCGAAGTTCAGCGTTTTTCTAAAGCTATATTTATTGCGCGCAATCTCCTGTAACCAATCTGCTGCACGGTATTTATACTTGGATTCGCTCATACTGGTGTCAATTCCGGTAGTATAAGAGAATTTAAAGATCAGGTATAGTAAGATCACCAACATCAGTCCAAATAAGATAAAGGATGGGTGGTAAAGGGAGAGCAGAATGATTCCGAAGCCAATTTGTAGTAAGGCAGAAGAATAGTCCAGTAGTAACTTTGAAACGCCTTTCTGAATGGTTAAAGTATCAAAGAAACGGTTGGCAATTTCAGGGGGATAAAGATTCTGGTATAACTCGTCAAATTTGATTTTCGGAAGGCGGTAAGCGAACTCAAAAGAAGAGCGGACAAAGATCTTCTGCTGTAGATTCTCTGTAATCCGCAATTGCATGAGCGATAAAATCCCCACAAAAGCAACACCGGTTACTACACCGATCACCAGAACGATCCAGGATACACTAACTCTGCCACTTTGAAGGAAATTCACAATTGCCTGAATCCCTAAGGGCAGGGATAGACTAATGAGTCCGGCAATGATCGCGTAGAAAAATATCTGGTAAACATCTTTTTTATCAAGTTTTAGCAGACTGAAGAATCTTTTGGCAGGGCTCATGATTTAGGACTTAAAATGTGCTGAATAAGGTGTTTGTAAAAATCTGAAGGACTAACGGTTTCATTGCAATCTGTGATGGTTTTGAAATGATCTTTCAGGAAATGCTGGTGTAATGCCCCCTCCACAATACCGGAAATCAGGCTTTTTGGGTAGGGGTATTCCGGAGCGATCAGGATCACCATGGCCACCATTCTGTTGATCACTCTTTTATAAATCAGGAAAAAGCCTTCTTTGTTTTCTTCATCAACTTCTTTCGTTAAAAAGGTCTTGGTGAACTCTGCAATGATGATCTTGTTCAGTAAAGCTTCATTAATATAAGGCGTATTCAGGTCGTCCTCAATTTTTTCAGTCACGATCTCCAGTGCTTTTAACAATTGATTTAATGGCGTCTCCAGATTGGCCGTGGCAAATACCATTTTGTACTCAATCCAACTCCAATACCAGGAGGATAAATAAACCAGTAATTTATGCTTGTTTTCAAAGTAACGGTAAATAGAGCTCTCATTGGAACCAATCAGCTCGCCAAGTTTTTTAAACGTGAAATTATCAAAGCCGATTTCATCTATAATCATCAAACTATGCTTGATGATCTTCCTGCCGAGTGCAGTGGTTTCAGGGTCCTTGACATAAATTTTGTCGTTCACCTGTATTTTGATGTTTGCGAGTAACTGATCCATTTCGAATGTCTTTACTGCAAATGTAATAGTATTACTATTACAATAAAGCATAATACTATCTTTATTTATCTGGTATGCCTTTTAAATGCCAATGGACTGAGTTTTGCCGGCTGAAAGATTTTAAGTACTTTACAGTCCTAACGAACCTTCAAACCAAAACGATGCTCAACCGAAGAAACTTTATCCGAAATAGTGCTGGCGCCATTGGCAGTACTGTACTACTTTCTGCACTTGACAATCCTGCTTATGCTTTATATGAACGCACTATTGGTGCCAACGACCAGATCAATATCGGGGTAATTGGGATTAATGGAATGGGTTGGTCGGATCTGGTAGCTGCGATAAAAGTTCCCGGTGTAAATTTGATCGCACTTTGTGATGCCGATCAAAATGTACTGGATAAACGGATGGGGGATTTGAAAGGCTTAAATGTAGATGCTTCAAAGGTTAAAACCTATAAGGATTATCGCGCTTTGCTGGATAATAAAGATATTGATGCCGTAATTATTGGAACGCCAGATCATTGGCATGCCTTAATGATGATCCATGCATGTGAAGCAGGCAAGGATGTATATGTAGAGAAGCCGGTTGGCAATTCCATTCTGGAATGCAGAACAATGGTAAATGCACAGGAAAAATACAATAAAGTAGTGCAGGCAGGACAATGGCAACGGAGTCAGCAGCATTTCAAAGATGCAGTAGATTTTGTGCAAAGTGGACAACTCGGCAACATCAGGACGGTTAAAGTCTGGTGCTACCAAGGCTGGATGAAACCCGGACCAGTGGTTCCGGATTCTGCTGTTCCGGCTGGTGTGGACTACAACCTATGGCTGGGACCTGCACAGAAAAGAGCCTTTAATTCCAGTAGATATCATTTTAATTTCCGCTGGTTTTGGGATTATGCTGGTGGCTTAATGACGGATTGGGGCGTACATTTACTGGATTACGGTTTGCTGGGCATGGGATCGCCTATTCCGAAAAGTATTTCGGCACTAGGTGGCCGTTTCGCCTATCCGGATTTATACGAAGAAACACCGGATACCCTGACCACGCTTTACGAGTTTGATAAATTCAATCTGGTATGGGATTCTGCAATGGGCATCGACAATGGTTCTTATAACAGGGATCATGGAATCGCTTACGTTGGTAACAATGGAACGTTGATTCTGAATAGAGGGGGATGGGAAGTGGTCGAAGAAAGACAAAGCGGAAATAAGGTCAGTAAACCTTTGGTGAAAGCTTCAGATAACGGCCTCAATAACCACATGGTCAACTTCTTTAACTGTGTAAGGTCAAGAAAGAAAGACGAACTGAATTGCTCCATTCAGGCAGGTGCGCATGTAGCCAGCATCGCCCAAATGGGTAATATCGCCTATAAAAGCGGGGAAAAACTAACCTGGGATGCACAGAAAAACCAGTTTACCGATAAACAAATTAACAATAAATACTTAATGGCTCCATACCATAATGGTTACAGCCTGCCAAAAATTTAATACATGAAATTCCTTTTTACGACTTTATCATTAGTACTAATTACCCTTATCGGTTATACACAAACAAAATTTGTCCGTTTGGAAACCAATAAGGGCAATATCACCTTGATGCTTTACGATCAAACCCCCAAACACAGGGACGCCTTTTTGAAAAGTATCAAGCAAGGTTTATATGATCAGGCCGCTTTTAACCGGGTGATCAAAGCTTTTGTCAGTCAGGGGGGAGAGTTAGATGAAACGATCCTCGACAGAGAAAAATTAAGTCCTGAAAAGCCATTAGCCCGCATTCCAGCGGAGATTGTTCCAGCGCTTTTTCATAAAAAAGGAGCATTAGGAGCTGGTAGAAACGACAATCCGGAACACAGTTCTTACCTGACTCAAATCTATCTGGTTGCCGGTAAACCGCAGACTGATGAACAGCTGGATGCTATGGAAAAAAAGAAAGGTCATCAGTATACTCCGGCACAAAGAGCCGCTTATAAAACCATCGGAGGCATCCCTCGTCTGGATCTGGATTATACCGTATTCGGCGAAATTGTAGAAGGGATGGAAGTGGCTGATGCCATAAATGCATCGCCAACGGATAAAAATGACCTGCCTTTATCACCTGTTACATTTACGCCAAAAGTATTGTCGAAAAAAGAGGCGGCAAAGCAGTTGGAAAAACTTCATTAAATACCGAAATCATTTCTTTAGAGAATGGTTATCTTAGCAGGTAATAAATACTGATAAAATGATCGATGAAAGCCCCAAACGTTTCGACCGGATCGTAGCGATACTGATCCAGTTGCAGTCCAGCAGGATTGTAAAAGCACAGGAACTTGCCGATCGTTTTCAGGTGAGCCTTCGCACAATTTACCGCGATATCCGTAGTCTGGAAAGCTCTGGTGTACCTATTGTATCCGAAGCCGGCTCTGGCTATTCCATTATGGAAGGATACCGCCTGCCTCCTGTCATGTTTACCCGTGAGGAAGCCGGTAGTTTTGTCGCTGCGGAAAAACTCATGCAACAGATGACTGATAAAACTTTGGGCGCTTATTTTAGCTCGGCCATGTTCAAAGTGAAATCGGTGCTGAGAAATAAAGATAAGGATTGGATCAGTGCTTTGGAATCACAAATATTGGTTAATCCAAGTCAGGTGCTTTTCAATAAAAATGTACCGGATGCGCTGGAGGTTATTATGGAAAGTATTGCAGAACAGAAGCAACTAATTTTATGGTATCAGGCCGTTGAAGCCGACCAAGCCAGCCAAAGGACCATTGAATCCGTTGGCCTCTTCCATGAAAATAACTTTTGGTATGTTTTAGGATATTGTCATTTGAGGCAGGATTACCGTCAGTTTCGTACCGACCGCATTGCACAGATCAGAAGAACCGCTGAGCCTTACCTGAAGGCCCACGGTGCACTGGAGGAATACCGAAATATGGGATGTCATGTGGAAGAGAAAATCTGTGTCAGGATATTGATCGATAGAAAAACCGCAAAATACCTGCAAAGCAGCAGAAAAAATTATGGCTTTGTAGAAGAAAAGATCATGGGTGCTCAGGTAGAAATGACCTTTATGATCAATAGAACAGACCAGGGATTTGCCCGTTGGTACCTGATGTTTGGAGATGTTGCCGAGATTCTGGAACCTGAATATATGAAACTACGTGTCCATGAGCTGGCAAAAAAAGTGATGGCCAACCTTGAAATTCCGGAAAGCAGTAGAGAAACCAAGGTGTTTACAGGAGTAGAAATGGAGCAGCAGATCTGCCCTTGCTAAAACAACGAAAAGAACGTCTTATCAAAAGACGCTCTTTAACTACGAAAACAAATTCCGGTCATAGAAGGGCTAGCTAACCACGATCCATAAACCAGAGAAAGTATAGTTTGGGCCCATGGCATCTCCGGTATTTACCGGCGCCCAATTGTGATTTAAGTTCCCATCTCCAGGATCATAGCACAATCCATCGCTGCCTTGCGCCACCCAATGCAAGCCGCCACCATTTACATTGACACAAATGAGATGCGTTTCAGTAAGTGCAGGAACAGCATGCGCGCCAGCAGCCGTGTTGACATTCGCAGCGGTGACTACGCCAACGCAACGGGCTCTTTCGCCAGGGTAAATCGCAGTCAGAATGGCAAAACCAGCTGCTTGTGCATTGATACGTGGTGCCGGGCGACCCAAATCTATCACCGCTTTAGCCATTGCTGCCGGCGAATTGTAGGAATTACCTGCTGCAATTAATTCTGGTACAGTAGGCACTGCAAGCGGTCTGCAATTTCAATATTGCTGTATTCCTTGCATAACAGCTTTAAAATCTCTTTTTCACGCTTTGTGAGCACAACAGGGAAGGAAGAAAAATCTGGTTTAGCATTTCGGTAATGGGAGGCTTTAACTGCGCGTTGCAATATTTCTTTGGAAAAATAACTGCCTTGCTCATATACCTTGAAGATCGTTTCAAACAGTTCGCTGGATTTGCAGCTTTTAGTAATATAACCGCTTGCACCCATATCAATCGCTTTGGCTATCGACTGATCATGATCGTAAGCCGAAAAAATGATCACATGAATATTTGGGTAATCTTTTTGGAGCAATTGCGTTAATTCAAAACCGTTAAATCCTGGCAGATTAAGATCAATCAAGGCAATATCAGGAGGTACATTTAATCCTTTTATTTTTTCAATAAAGGTGCTGCCACTATCCATATCTATAGGAACTTCTAGTTGCCGATCCGCAGATAAAAGGGCAATGAGGCCTTTTCTGAATAGCTCATTTTCTTCTGCAATGGCCACGCGTATCCTCCTCATACCACTAGAAAAATATGATCTGCTACGATTGTATGTACAAGGTACAGTTTAGCGTATCGCAGCTGAGGTGAGGGCATTAGATTTGGTTTAAGTAATCAAAAGGGGGGCTGGTTGGTTTTTAATATTCTTTCCCGGTTTCTCCATTCTTAAATGTTGTTAATTCCGGCAGTACATTAATCCGGATATGTTTTATTCGATTGGGAAATACTATTTATTGAAACTCTAAAATAATAATTATTACGGTTTATTTTTGATCTTATTGTCAAAAAAGTGCTAAATAATAATTTGTTCTGAATTTTTTATAGGATAGGGATTGCCTTTTTAGGCGGGAAGGGGGAGTCTGTGATTCGGTGCCGGAACGCTCGCAGGAATGCGGATAGGGAAGCGCCATTTCCTAAATTAAGGAGCATTTTAATTAGGGTGTTTCGGTAGCTGGGGTACTTTCCGGGAGACTATAAAAGACATTCGTAACTGAGGATAGGATTAGGGGTTTTTGATCCGATAGCTATGGATTGTCGTAAAATTAAAACCAGCTTCCTGAAGTTGATCGAGGAAGTTGTCGCAGCTTAAAAATACGCTGCCATGTTGCAATTCCAGCTCGAAATTTGTTGCCTGCTCCATATCTCCATTTAATAAATTTTTAATATACTGCGCCCGCTTGAAATCAAGACCTGGAAGGTTTTGGTGTTGCAGGCTCAATTGTGTGGCACACAGTAGAATAACGGCCATTTGCTGGTTGCTAAACTCTTGTTTCAGGTGAACCTGGTGGTTAAGCATGTTGAAGAGTGGGACTGCCCAGGCCCCGGGGCAATGAATCGAATGACTACTGAAATCCCATTTGAGTCTAAGGTTAGTCAGAGGTTCATACCTGGCAAGGGTTAGAAAAACCGAATGGGCAACATGGTCCGCCAAAGTCATCGGTAGATTGACAAACCAGGCTCTATAGATTAATAATGGATTCTTGGTATTCATATGTTAATCACCGTTTTTATTAAACTCCTGGAATACTCCGTAGCGCTATTGGTTTTAAAAATAAGAATTAAATCTGTTTTCTAATGAATTAATTTTTTCCTTAATGTTCTTTGAATTTTCAGGATCAAAAGGCCCCACCATAAACAAACGTATTTTAGATTTAAGAATCACAGCATAAAAATAGCCATTTCCGGAATTCGGCGAAGTGCTCGATAGGAGCAAATCTTTTTCCGTCTTTCATAGCTTAATTGCTCAATGAGCTGATATTGATCTGCTGTAAACAAATCATTCTCCGTTAAAATCATGACGTCGGCATGTCCGGAAAAAAATTGCCTGAGCATGGGCGCATTTTTCCCGTTTACAATTAAATAGTAGGTGTCGGCAAAATTCTCTATCTGAAAATAGGTCAGTAAATTAGTTAAAAGCGGGTTGATCTGTTCGCCTAAATACAGGATGCCAGCGATGTTAGTAGCTTTTACCTGATTCCTCAGGAATTCCAGCTGTTCCTTCTTAAATAATGCCGCATAATACATGAATTCCTGATAGAAAGGATTGCTGGAAAGGAGGCTGTTCTCCACTGAATCTATGGAAACCTGATAATTGAGGCTAAAATAATGATTTAACCAGGCACACATGATAGAACCAAACTCCGTATCTCCAAAATATCCACTGGTTTGAAAACCACGAGCATATTCCGGGTGAAATCCGGTAACATTGGTTTCAATCACATAATATTCATTGTTGTCGGTGATGCCAATGTCCCAGCCAATTAAAGTACCCTGAGAAATGGTTTCAGGTAGTTTTTCTAAAATCCCTTTCACAAATTCCTCCGCATAAGCACCCTTTAAGGAATCTTCACCTTTCATGATAAATGTAAGGCCGTAAATCACCTTTTTACTAAAGGTGTGGAGCCTGAATTCTTCCTTTAGATTCAGTCTCTTTTGTACCATCCATTTTTCGGTCTGATCACTTTCCTTTTGATGGGAAAGTATGATGTTTTCCAGATCAGCAGTTCTGTCGAAGTTTTTATTTTCGCCGGTTCGGTGACCTAATGTTGCTTTTATGAAAAAGCCATCTGCACATAATTCCCTGATTTTTTGAACGCCATCAGTTGTGTTTAATAGTGCAGAGAGGCCCATGCTTTCGGCAACGGAGTCCGGTACATAATGATTTAAGATTTGATATTGCCTGTATTTATTCTCCAGCCTCCATTTAAATACATGATGCTCATCAACATTTAACCTGTTCAGTAGGCTTCTGACAAAGATTGCTCCGATATTCCCTGATAACTGCTCTAGTATTGCCGGATCGCTCCACAGCTCAAAGGTATCGGCTTCTGATCTCTTCGTGATTGCCTGCGGAGGAGAATTTTCAATAGAGACGATCAGCGCTTCTAAATACTTATCATTTATTTTCTTAGATTCTATCACAGGCTTTAGGTTTTTAGACGACAGGTAGGCTTACCTGGGGAGGGGAAGCATAAACGCTGTACTAAGATAAAGGAATACCGAAACTGAAATAGGGTCATTTGACCCAAATATGCTGCCTTTTTATAATCTCGCTGCTGTGCATAGCTTACACTTACTGTAACAATTACGTTTAATAAAACCGGCCAATTGGCTCAGTTGCTATAGAAGCTGGATTTAAAAATACAGCGAACGATATTTATTCTATTATTTGAAAAAATATAGTAACTTTTACAATCAGCGCGCATTGCTTTTTATAAACCTTCAAACCTAATATGAACCAAAACCCTATTTATTCTCCTCCCGCCAGGGAAACAGTGGCAGTAAATGCCAAACCTATTCCAATTACAGCACATCAAGTAGAATACCTTCCTTCGTTAACCGCCTTAAGGGGCATCGCTGCATTACTGGTCGCAGTATTTCATTTTGAAATGGCAGTCGCCCGATTTGTTCCGGCTTCACAAACGATGTTTTTTGAAAAATCTTACCTCATGGTGGATCTTTTCTTTATCATGAGTGGTTTTATTATGATGCATGTCTATAGCAGCCAATTTAAAAATAGAATACAGGCCTCCTCATTGAAAAGCTTTCTTGTGGCCAGATTTGCAAGAGTTTACCCCCTGCATTTATTTTCTCTCCTGCTGCTGGTCGTCATTGTGCGCTGGCTTACCAACTGGGGGAATCCGCCGATCATCTTAGAACAGCCGGCTGATATTTTACCAAATATTCTTTTACTGCATTCCTTTGGCTTTACAAACATCTATTCCTGGAATATCCCTTCCTGGAGTATCAGCGCGGAATGGGCTGCTTACCTGCTGTTTCCGTTAATTGCCTTGTTTATCAATAAGAAAAAGACATTTGCTGCGGTACTTTTATTCTTTCTGGTGGTTCTGGCTTATTATGCGATTATGTTTTTACTGCCAAGGGTAAACCCGATTAATCCTGCTATCCCGGTTCCTCATAATTTAAACACCACATTCGACTATGGATATATCCGTGGAATAGCTGGTTTTACTGCTGGTGTACTCGTATACCTGCTCTATGAATTGCGCGCGGTTAAAAAAGCCTTCGCCTCTGATATGGCCTCATTGATCATCATTTTAGGGATTATTATCTCAATGCACTTTTCGCTGAATGATGGATTAACCGTTTTCCTGTTTGCAGTTCTGGTGCTTAGTTTTACGGCAAATACGGGTAAGATCGCCGCTTTCTGTAACCGGAAGTTTCTGCAGTTCTTAGGGAATATCTCTTATTCCGTTTACCTCATGCAAATCTTTCTGCAGGAACCATTTTCGCATGGTGCATACCTGCCGGGTACGGTGGGAATAGGAAGGGGGAAGCAGAATATTGATTTTTTCCCTGGATTGATGTATTGTATCGGCTATCTGATTTTACTCATTCTCATCTCTTATGTTACTTATCAATTTATAGAGCGTCCAAGCCGGAAGTTTATAAACCGCATGTGGGGAAACGCAAAATAAAGTAGAAGTATAAATTCATAATCTGATTGATGTTTGGGGGGGTCCTCAAACATCATTTCATAAAGTCATAGTGCTGAGTAGATTAAGCCCTATTTAAGTAGGGGCGGTTTCTCAAACATTTTTAGTTACACTTATCCGGGATAAGTAGATAAGGGTATCCGGGCTATTGAAATTGGAGTTGCAAGAGAATTTAGCTTTTTTACCGTTCCTGGTTATTTTTAGGGTATTTTAAACCGGACACAATAAAAGCCCATTTCCAACGCTTTAATTGCAATATGAATTTACAAATGCGCATCACTTTTGATGAGAAAGACTATACCTACGTGGTTTTAACGAAGGGGATAACAAAAGAAACCAGTACCATCCAGATTAACCTCAATAATATGGAATATCAGCTTGCCTGCAATTCAAAGGGCGACTGGGATGTTGTTGAAGGGACTAAAGAAGACTATCCCGGACTACTAAAAGCTATAGGAAGAAACATCAAGCTTCGCTACCGGTTGTAAGTTACGGCCTCCTTATTAATTTACGACTTAGTATCATGATTTTTTTGCGCTGTCTTTTTAAAGAAAGGTTAATTCCTACTTCTTGATTTTCTTTATGATATAACTTATAGGCATGGAGTATATCATGATAATTAAGTAACCCAATTATCTCGTTAGAATTCTCTGAAGGCACTATTGGCAATACTTCTTCGCCATGTAGGGCCATCAATTCTACGGCTTTAGATAGCGGATCATTAAGATGGAGGTGGGGCCTGTTTTCTGCTAAGAATTCTTTATAAGGAGGACTTTGTGGTTCCAGCTTTTTACCCCTTCCCAGCACCTTTGAAACCACAATTCTTCTAAGAATGTCTGGTTCGTAGGCATCTGGTGTATAGATGCCCCGTCGGGCAATTTTCTCGGTCATGATCGTGTTTTCCATAAAGAAAAAGGAAACCAGGTAAGAGGCTGTACATGCACCCAGTAATGGGAGTAGGGCCTGCGATTGCATAGTAGATTCCAGGGCAAAAATAATACTCGTTAAATAGGCTCTGGAAGCCCCTGCAAACATGGACGACATGCCGATTAGTGCTGCCATTGGTACACTAATTCCTGACTCAGGGAAAAACAGCAATATCAGCGTTCCTAAAATCGCTCCTGCCGCACCACCGATGGTTAAAAGGGGCGCAAGGGTGCCTCCTGAAGTGCCACTGCCAAGTGCAATTGCCCAGGAAAGAAACTTAAAAAAACATAAACTCAGCATTAAGGCAAGCGGAATTTTTCCGGAAAGCATATTGGTAATGTTATCGTAACCAACTCCAAGTGTATTTGGGAAGAAATATCCAATTATCCCTACAGCGAGTCCACCTATCGCCGGCCACCACATCCAATGGATAGGAAGCTTTTCAAAAGCATCTTCCACCCAATAAACTATTTTTGTGAGCCCCAGTGAGATAAAACCAATGAGGATGCCAATGGCACTATAAATGGCCAATGCAAAATTTGTGGGACTCCCTAAATCGGGCATCGGAAAAACCGGACCTGATTCGAAAAGCAGTTGATGGCCCGCGGCTCCGGTAATACAGGCCAGTGCTACGGGTAAAATGGCCTTAGGAGAGAACTCAAAAAGTAGTAATTCTATAGCCAGAAAAATGGCTGCAATTGGGGTCCCGAATATTGCCGACATCCCTGCGGTAGCACCTGCTGCAAGGATAATTTTACGTTCATTAGAGGTGATCTTAAAAAGTTGTCCAATAGTTGAACCTAATGCAGCTCCGGTCGCAATAATTGGCCCCTCAGCGCCAAAAGGCCCGCCAGATCCAATGGCAATTGCGGACGAAATGGGTTTCAAAAAAGCAATAGCGGGTTTAATCTTACTGTGATTGGTTAAAATTTGCTCCATAGCTTCGGGTATGCCGTGACCCCTGATTGCTTTAGAGCCAAACAAGGCCATTAATCCGACCAAAATACCTCCGATTACAGGAAGAATAATTACGAATAATCCGAGGTCGTTTTCAGCCGGACTGTGAAAAGTGATGTCAATAGCACCATAGAAAAAGATATTGGTCACCAGATTAATCAGTAAAACCAGAACTTTTGCAATCAAGCTGATTAGAATGGCTACGCCAATGGATAGAAGGGAGATTTGCAACAAACGCTTTTTTAGAAAATGACCTTTAAATAAGGTGTTGTCTTTTGGTGTCAGATTTAGTAAAGATGGAACGATAGGAATCCCAATTTTAGGCCTGTTTTTTTTCATTATTATTTTCTTTGACTTCTTTTATGCTCAGATCCTGGTCTTTTTGTTCCAATAGATTTTCCGTTAGCTGAGCCCAGGCAAATGTAGAGTTTGTATTTCGTATTACAAAACAATAAATATATTTTAAAATATATTTATGATTGAATATTTAGTTATTTTTCTTTTAATAGTATTGTTTGTGCAATGTATTTGTTAATCGTAATCTCCAATTGTTTTAATCTGTTGATTCAAATTTTAGTATAAAAATTGCATATTTGAAGAATGAAGGAATGCGCTAATGCTTGTGATCTTAAAACGTGTTTCTTATGCAAACTCTGTTTGCCTGAATGGCTTCCGGCTCTGGCCGTGCATAAAAGGAATTTTGAAGTAAAAAAAGGAGAGCAGCTCTTTAAAGAGGGGGAGGCTGTTGATGGGATTTTTTTTGTACAGAAGGGTAGTTTTAAAATCCATAAAAGATGGGATAAAGACAAGGAGCTGATTATTCGTTTTGCCAGATCGGCAGATATCATCGGGCACATGGGACTGGGAAAAAAACTGCTGTATCCGGTGTCGGCAACAGCACTCGAACCAGCTGTGGTTTGTTACCTGGATATGGCCTTTTTCGAAGCGACCTTAAAGGTAAATGCAGAGCTGGCTTATATGCTGATCCGGTTTTTGGCAAATGAACTGGATGATTCCCATAGAAGCATGCGGGATTTAGCCCATATGCCGGTTAAAGCTCGCATTGCACAGGCATTTATTTCCCTTCACCAGCAGTTTGGAGTAGATGAACAAGGCTTTATTGATGTAGAAATCAGTAGACAGGACATTTCTTCTTATGCTGGGACCACTTATGAAACGCTGTTCAAGGTTTTAAACGAATTCGCTAAACAAGGTGTACTCACTTTAACAGGGAGGAAAATTTTCATAACTGATCTTGTGAAACTACAAGGAATTGTTAATGGTTAGTATATAAAAAACTGAAATATTAGCTACCTTATCCAACCGGGCTATGAAAACGTCGGGGGATTACAATAACAAATCCAGTTTTATGAAAATTGCAGTTTTTAGTACGTGCCAGTATGATGAAGATTTTTTGAGTCAACATAACTCCGGCCATCAGATCACATTTTTTAAAGTCGCACTTTCCGAAGAATCTGCTGTCCTGGCGGCAGGATTTGAAGCGATCTGTATATTCGTTAATGATATCCTAAACAAGCAGGTGCTTGATATATTACATCAATCTGGCCTTAAGTTAGTCGTATTGCGCTGTGCAGGCTTTAACAATGTGGATGTCCGGTATGCAGATCAATTGGAGATTCCGGTGCTACGTGTTCCGGCTTATTCTCCGGAGGCTGTGGCTGAACATGCGATGGCCTTGATTTTAACGCTTAACCGCAAAACACATAAAGCATATAATCGAGTTAGAGAAGGGAATTTCTCCCTCGAAAAGCTAATGGGTGTGAATTTAAATGCGCGTAAGGTAGCGGTTATTGGAACAGGTAATATTGGAAAAGCCTTTTGTAGAATATTGAAGGGTTTTGGTTGTCAGATCAAAGCTTATGATCCATTCCCATCTGCGGAGATGCAGGAATTAGGGGTGGAATATGGCGCTCTGGAAGATACACTGAATGATGTTGATATCATCTCCTTACATTGTCCGCTTTCCATAGATACGCAATATCTGATTAATGAACACAGCCTTAAAGGCATTAAGCCAGGTGTGATGCTGATCAATACCAGCAGGGGAGGATTGATTGACACCAAAGTCGTTATTGCGGCTTTAAAATCCGGTATTATTGGTTCATTGGGACTTGATGTCTATGAACAGGAGTCGGAATTCTTTTTTCATGATTTTTCTGAACTGATCATTCAGGATGAACAACTGAGTCAGTTAATCTCTTTTCCAAATGTGTTGGTCACCGGCCACCAGGGGTTTTTAACCCAGGAAGCCATGACCGAAATTGCGAAAGTGACTTTTGATAATATCGATGCTTTTCAGGCGGGATCCCCATTGGTAAACCGTGTAGAAATCAGGAGCTAAAGGATGGGCAACCCGGAACTATATGCTGAGTTCCGGCACTAGGGAAGTAAAGGTGACAGGGGCTGTAATCGCAGGTATTAGCTCTTGTCTAAAATCTTTTCGGGTGATATTTACCGCCCCAAACTGTGCAAACCAGCTATCCGAATCTCCGGTAAGATGTAGCTTAAATCCATCTTCTTTAAGTCTGGTTAATAAATAACAAAAAGCAACTTTACTAGCGTTATCAACAGTTCTAAAGAGGCTTAAAGTGATAAAATAACCATTTAAAGCAACACCTACAACACCACCTACAAGCTCCCCATTCTGATAGGTTTCAAAACTATGGGCTATCCCCATTTGATGAAGTTCTAACATCATCCGGGTGTATTCAGCGGATATCCAGGTAGAAGTTTTTATCCCCCTTGGTTTTGAGCAATTGATGATGGTTTGTTCAAAATTAGTATTCACCTTGATCTCAAATCGTTTGTCTAACTCCTGGAGCTTTTCTTTTTTTAAGCAACGTAATAAATCATTCCTGATTTTAAAATCAGCAACGGGTATGATTGCACGGGGATCGGGATCGTACCAGATAAATATCTGGTTATTATCTACTTTAGGCATAGGGAAAGTGCCATGTAAATATCCCTGTATCATCCTATAAGGGGTTAATTTAGCCTGTGCATTAGACCATAATAAAGCCTCTTCCTGACCTCCGGATACCTTTGCTAAACCCGAATGAAGTAACTGTTGGAGTAACCTTTTTGTTGGACCCTTAAGTCTGGCTGGAACTATAAATGATACTACTTTCGGCAAAAATCCCATAGTTTATGATTTTTCAAGAAAATAAATAAAAACCTTTCCCTTAAATTTAACCATTTAATTTTTGAAATTCCAAACACTTGTACACGTTCTGTACTCCTCTGGTGTAATCTGAATTTATGTAAGATATTTTAGGTTTTTATTATTCCGTCCCGATACAAGTCTAAAGCTTTTTTTAAAATACGCTCCATTGTTTTCAGGGGTAAATCTTTATTGGGATTGACTCTGAAGATCTTCATTCTTGTGCGATTGCCTTCTTCCAGTTCGGGTTCGTCAAGATATTTCCCTTCTACCATGAGCATATAGGGTTCGTCTGTCTTTTTATCTGTCCACAAATAGCAAAACATTTTTTTATAATAGCAGAAGCAGGGCATTCCGTACTTCCGCGTTTCTCTGATGTTTGGATCCTGATTCAGAATAATGTCTCGCATGGCAAGCAAACAGCTCTTGTTTGGCTCTTTTTTATCCAGATAATACTGATGAAGTTGATCAACCATTTTTCTCTTCCATGATGTTTAGTCCCGGGATTTCCTGCGATCTAAAGCTTAAAGTTATG
Organism: Pedobacter gandavensis; assembly: GCF_032677645.1. Lineage (GTDB taxonomy): Bacteria > Bacteroidota > Bacteroidia > Sphingobacteriales > Sphingobacteriaceae > Pedobacter > Pedobacter gandavensis_A. The sequence continues at coordinate 66,177 of NZ_JAVTSB010000011.1, forward strand.
AAATGTAGTGGTTTATGGAATATTGTTTCTATGTTTAGCTTAGGCTTCGCTAAAAAAGCTGTTAATGTTTATGAAATCGCTCTCCTTAAGCTTGTTTTTTGTGTTTGTCTTTTCAGTTCCTCTTTTTGCTCAGGATTTAAAGGAGATAGCTGGAAAAATGAGTTTCCCCGGCAATTTGCCTATTCCCCGGTTTATCATAACGCTTCCGGATTCTGTGACTGGTATTTCTATTGAATATGAAGATCTCAAAAGTATTACTGCCGAAAAGCTGAAGCAGTTAAATAAAATTGAACTTGTTGAATTGCGATTTAGCAATCAAGTTGAACTCGATCAGGAAGTTGAATTGTTGTCTAAATTCCCTTCGATGAAATATTTGATTTTGGGAGGGAGATACGGCGCTAAAATACAGACTACTGAAATTAAATTACCTAAAATCATCGGAACCTATAAAAATATTATAGGTCTAAAGTTTAGTGGGGAATGGAAAATTGATTATCTGGATGGGATTAGGGTCCTTAAAGAATTACCTAACCTTCAATATTTGTTTTTTCAGAACTTTCAGCAACCTATTCCGGATACTTTCAAGTCTCTGAGCCAATTAATAGGACTTTCCTTACAAAGTTCAAATGTTGTGGCTTTTCCAGAATGGATTACAACGCTTCCAAATCTCGAATCTATCTCCTTAGAGATGGCGAAATTTAACTTTAAAGGGGCCCAATATCTAAACTATTTCGATGTCCTGAGTAAATTGCAGAAATTGCCCTTGTTAAAAAATCTATCCCTCTCTTATCTTTATGAAAATGATGGAGATCTCAGCACATTGAACTTTGAAAAGCTAGAAAAAATCGAACTACACAGTGTAGATTTTAAGGCCAACAAAAGCCTTGTGAACTTTCTGACTAATCAGAAAAACTTAAGATCTATCCTAATTCGCGGCTCAAGTATCCGGTCCCTTGATCAGGACTTTGCTAAGCTAAAGCAGTTAAGAGAATTAAGTATTGAAGGTAGAAATGACAGCTTACAGCTGAACTTTAATCTAAAAGACCTCAGCAAACTACGGTCATTAGAACTTTCAAATTCAAAGCTGTTTTTGAATCAATCCACATTTCCTAAGGAACTAATTCGCCTTGATCTGAGTTCGACCGGTATGAAAGTCATGCCAAACAGTATTCTTAAACTAAGAAAACTGAAAACCCTGATATTGCGCTACGATTCCCTGATGATTTTGCCTGATAATTTTTCAGATTTGAAACAGCTTAAGCATTTAGATTTATCAGGAAACCTGATTAGCGCATTACCTGCGGATTTTGGCGGTTTGAAAAGTCTGAAAACGTTAAACCTCAGTGCTAATCCAATAGCGGAACTAACTGAAAGCATAGGGAGCTTAAGCATTTTAGAAATGCTTGAGCTTCAGTACGGTAATTTGAAGACATTACCATCCAATATTGGCCAGTTAAAAAAACTGAAAGTCCTCAACCTGAATGATAATTTCCTTAAAAAAATCCCGGAATCCCTGACGGCTGTCAAAACGTTAAAGACACTCAACCTTTCCAATAATCAACTTACTACCTTGCCAGAAGAAATAGGAAGCATGAATGGCCTGGAAGAATTGTCTTTAGATTTTAATAACATCAGGCATATTCCTGTCAGTATAGGGAGACTTCATGCCCTAAAGAAAATTAACCTAAGCTTCAATGATCTGGATAGCCTTCCTGAGCAAATTGCGAGCCTGTCATCCCTGGAGGAGCTGCGCCTGAATGCAGGAAAAATCAGCGATTTTAAACGGTATAATTCAATAAGAGGGATTTATAGAAAAGATGACCCATATCCAGTTAAAAATATAACGGTAAATCATTTAAAGAATTTCCCGGAAGACCTGAGTAAATGGACTTCTCTTAAAAACCTTATTTTGGACAATAACAGCCAAATCAATGCACAACAATTAATGAAAGGGTTATTTACGATACCTTCAAAAGGCTATTCTCTTTCTTTAGAAAATTGTGGGATCTCATTTCTGCCTGTCAAAGGATGGGAAAACTTCTATGTTGGATCGCTGGATCTTAGCAGCAATCAAATCGAAGAAATTCCCCACGGAATTCTTCAGGCAGCTTATTTGTCAAAAATCAATCTGAATAGAAATCAGCTAAAAAATTCGCCAAAGGACTTAAACCAGAATTCCGGGAATCGATATGAAAAAGCTTTATGGTTTATCGACCTGGGTATCCTATCGGATCAGGATTTACTTAGAACAGACTCTATGGTGCTTGCCCTGGTCAAAAAAAGTAACAATCACTATTATCGAAATGAGTTTAAATATGCTGTAGAATTGGCTACTACCGCCATTAATATCAATGATAGTCTGGCAATGACTAAAATATCCTTGAATAACCTGGGCGAAGCAAATTATCAGATCGGAAACTATAAAAAAGCAATTGACTATTTAAGTAAGGCAATTAAAATAGACACAGCTGGATCCGTTAAAATAATGAACTTTATAACGCCTGATTTCACATTCCGGGCAGAAAGCTATCTTAAACTTGGAGATACGATAAGTGGAATAAATGATTATCTGACCTTAGCTGAAAAGTTTGATGGCAGCTGGGGAGAAGTGGGTGTTTTGTATAAAACTATTGGCAAATCAAATGAAGCCAACATGGCATTGGAGAAAGGAATTGAAAACTACCAGAACCAGATTGCTTATTTAAGAAAGAACAAGAGATCTGCGGAGATGGAGCAATTAGCCTTGCTGGAATTATTGATCATTAAAGAAGAATTTACCCGGGCAATAAAATATTCTACTGACCTGGAAAAGGAATTCAAGTCAGTTCGATACCTCACTTTGCTCCGCTATTTAAAAGCTTCAGCAGAAATTGGTCACAATTCTTTTGATCGTAAAAGCAAACCTGAATTGCTGAGTTTTATCAGGGAAAATAAGAAATCCATTTCAGGATGGGGCTATGGCTTGTTTTTTAAATGGCTAAGTATCACTAAAATTCCAAAAGAAAAAGTAACCTTAATAAGAGATCTTACTAACCAGATAAAATCTTAAAAGGTTAGTCTTAGTTTAATGATCTGGAGCTGTTTCCTCTTGCTTTTCAAAACCTTGATAATGATAGGATCGCTCAGAGCCCTCGCCACACACGCTGAAGAAGATGCTTTTTTGGGCTAAATTACTCTCGCTGAATTTGCCCTTGCTTGCTGGTTGGATTTTGATGTATTTACGCAGATATCTGGGGTCGTTGTACTGGTTTTGCTGGTGATAAGCATTATTCTCCTGATCTGAACTGTCAGTGTATTGATTGGATTTAGAGTCATACTGATAGGTAGCAGCATCCGGTTCAGGGAATATATTGTAATGTTTATTGGCATAAATCAGGTTCTTATTTACTCCTTTTGATTGATCATATTGGTTTTTCCATTCCAGCATCTCTTTCCACCCGGCTTGTTCTTCTCCGGCTGGGTTTTGTTTAGTATAACCTTTATTTCCGCCGTAATTAGAAAGCTTAATCACATCACCGGCTTTGGCAGGAGTGATTATAGCTGCTGGAGTGATCATGGCGGAAAAGTTTTCGTACTCGCGCTTTGGCGCATGGTGAATCAGGATAAAATCATTGTACCCGGAAGTATTTTGATAATGCCAGGATCCTTCAATAGCTGCATTTGGTTTTGCAGATTCTTCCGGTAATCTGGATAAAATGATCGTTTTGGTCTGACCAGCTTTCTGGTAAACAAATGGTGCATTGATGCAATTCACATCATCATTAAACACCTTCCTAATGCTGTCCTGGTCAAACTGAGCGAAGGTTTTACTGCCTCTTTCAAAGCCGGCGAAATTTATTCTGGTACTGTCTTTTAAAGCGGGGTTTTGATGGGCAAACACCTCGAATAATTCCGGCTGATCCGGATAGAAGAGCAGGTAATCCTTTTCAAATCCATACTTGCCAAATACCCCTGTGGCATAACCGTATAGTAAAAATGTTCCATCCTCAAACAGGCTGATACCTGAGGTGCCGCCATACTGGCCTGCATATTTCTTATATCGCAGATCTTTGCTTTGATTTTGTGCGGAGGCGATTTTGAGAAGGAACAGGCAGACAAACAGGGGTAATAAGGATTTCATAAACTAATTGTTAAGGCTAATTAAGGTAACAACTTTTATTAAATACATGCCACCACAATAGTGATTAAAATCAATATCATGAATACAAAAAGAACAATCTTGATCCAGCTTAAAGGGCGCTTTCCAATAACTTCACCAGTACTGGCATTCACTGTAAACTGGTAGATTTTATTATGGTAATCATAAGCACTGACCCATACCGGCAGCATGATGTATTTTATAGCCTTGTTGAGGTACTCCGTTGTGGTATTGCCAACTTCCTGCTCGTCTCCGCCAATATCATGTTCTATTTCAGATCTAATTTTGTCTTGGGTCTGTTTAAAAGCCATCAACAAGCCTTGTTGAGGATCGGTCTGATAGGTTTCAGAGCGGAAACCGCTCATATAGCGTTCGTCGAACTTAACCAACAGTTTAAAATTCCAGGGAGCCAGATCCTTTAAGGTTTCAGTAGGAAGAGAGTTACTCGCAGATACAATCAGATCGCGAAACTTGCAATCTACCTTGCCCGATACCGCTGACCATCGGGTATGGCGCACTTGCCTTGTTCTGGTTTCCGTTTTGTTATTTTCAGTTACCGTATACTCTTCTGTGGTGTAATAATAATCACCACGTCTTCCATCATAACCGGTGATGGTGTCCGTATCATAAGTCCAGTGCGGTAAGTAAATTCCCTGAAGGTTCGAAGCACTGGCGCTTACTTTTTTTGCCAGATCATTTGGTGCCCACCAAAGCCCTTTGAGCCATTTTTGGAAGTACAGAATAGCTTGTTGCTGGTTAATTTCGAAGGGTAAAATGTAATGTGGCGGTAGATATTGCTGCCCGGCTTGTGGACTTAACACCAGTGGGGCTGTGCAAAACGAGCATTTATCTGAGCTGGTAAAAGAGCTGAGAACAGTTTGTGAACCGCAATTACTACAGTTCACTACTTTCTTGTCGTCAGTTATTTTGTGTTGATTGATGCGGTCTATAAAGAGTTCATAATCAAAAGATTTGATGGTTGTATACGATTGATTAGTTTCTATAGCATTACTCTGACCGCAATGATCACATTTGAGGTTTTTACTACCAGGTGTAAAATATAGTAATGCGCCACAGCCATTACATTTTAGAGAAAGATTAAGGACACTGGGTTGTATCGTGTTGTTCATGAAATTAAGCTAGTGGAGGGGGTTCATGGTCAAATAACTCAGTCAACGACACTGCCGGAGCCCATGCGGCCATTCCCTTTTTCCAAACCTGAGTTTCTTTACTGATCACCTTAGAATCAATTAAGGTTTTTATAGTTGCAAGGCTGTGAGGTCCATCAGGCTTTCCATCCTTTGCGAAATGATACTCTACTATGTTTAGCGATGGTGGTGTATCTGTAGCTTTTTCATTGGGATTAAACTGATTTTGCTGAAATATATTGCCCACCTGACCCATCATCGCTGCACCAACACCAAGGCCCATACCTGCTGCACCAAGGTTGCCTCCAATGGTGTTTTCCGCAGATTTTTCGATGGCATTTGCGGCCTGAAACTGAGCATAAGCACCCAGGTTTCCTATGATGCCCATTTGACTGCGCTTATCGAGCGCCTGCTCCACTTCAGCAGGTAAGGATACATTCTCAACAAATAATTTGCTGAGTTGAAGTCCGAGTTCTGCAAAATCAGGTTGTATATTTTGCGTAATCAACAGACCCATTTCATTGTAATTGGCCGCAAGATCAAGTACCGGTATTTTAGACTCGGCTACGGTATCCATAGCACGGGAGACTACCGTATCACGCAGTTGCTCATTAATGTTTTCCAGACTAAAATCAGGATTGGTTGCAGTGATTTGACTCAGAAATACTTTGGGATCTTGTACTTTAAAACTGAATGTACCAAATGCACGTAGACGAACAGGGCCGAATTCCGCGTCACGTATCATCACAGGGTTTTTAGTGCCCCACTTTTGATTTAGAAAAAGACGCATACTCACAAAATACACATCTGCCTGAAAGGGACTGTTGAAGCCATATTTCCAACTCATCAGCGTAGTCAAAATCGGGATATTCTGTGTACTGAGCTCATACATACCGGGAGTAAATATGTCCGCTATCCGACCTTCATTCATAAAAATGGCTACCTGCGATTCACGCACGGTAAGCTTTGCGCCCATTTTTATCGCGTTGTCCTGACGCGGAAATTTCCAAACTAAGGTATCCTGACTCTGGTCTACCCACTCAATAACATCTATAAACTCGCCTAATAATTTGCTGAATAATCCCATTGGATGATAACTAGTAAAGGTTTTTTTGATAAATATAGTTTTATTCCGCAATCTATCAAATATTACCTTAGAGTCACAAACGCTTAATTGTTGCAGAATTTTTCAATGAGGATTATTTAAAGACGCTATGCTGAAAATGTGATCAGGGAGAAATAAGAATCCATTTATCGGAAAAGAAGGGGATGATTTCCCCTTCTTTTAAGGCCTTTTTTCAATCGCTAGGCGATTTCAAATTGATATACACCTGCATTTAGCCTGATCTTCGAGGCGATCACCTGACCGTTGCGGTATACTTTTTTACCACCTGCTACCGGGAAATTAATGACGGCATCTGAATTTGCCGGAATGGTAACGGAGTAAATCACTTTATTCCCGGATCTTTTCCAGCTGGAAATGATTTTGCCATAAGGGCCTTCATGTTCCGCTTTGAAATGGTCAAGCCCGGATACAAAATTGGGGCGTAACTGTACCCGCTTAAATCCTGGATAGGCTTCATCAGGATGGATACCACCCAATCCTTTAAAGAACCAGCCACCTATTTCGCCGAACATCATGTGGTTTAAAGAGATGTCTCTTTCTGCTTTGATATCCCAGTTTTCATAAAGGGTAGTGGCTCCGTTTACAATCCACCATCCCCAGGAAGGGTAGGTGTCCTGAGCCGCCAACTTATACGCAGTTTCTGCTTGTCCATGATCACTAAGGGCGTTTAATATTGCTTTGGCACCAAGCACCCCAACATCCAGGTGCATACCATCTGCGGCAACTCTTCTGGCCAGATTCTCCGCAACCTTAGCTTTTAGCCCTTCCGGCACCAGGTCCCACTGTAAGGCCATGCTCAATTCTGTTTGCACTCCGGAAGCATAAATTCCAGTTTCAGCGTTAAAATATTTGTTGTTTACCGCAGTTTTGATCTTGTCGGCAAGTTTACTGTAGTATTCGAAATCCTTTTGTTTGTGCAGTAGTTTGGCTGCTTTTGCAAGAATAGTTGCATCCACAAAGTAATAGGTAGAGGAAGTGTATTCCAGATTGGAGGTCGATTTTACAGGCACCCAATCTCCACGACCAAAGGTAGTGAGTCCCGCCGGACTGATTTGAGTCAGGTAATCCACATATTTTTTCATGCTGTTGTAGCTATCGGCCAGCAGTTGACTATCTCCGTAAAAAAGGTAAATGTTCCATGGAATGATCGCAATGGTACTGGTCCAGTCGGTGCCATTCGCAGTTCCATATCCCCATCCTGAGGTAGGAATGATATCCGGAAGTACACCATCCGGCTTTTGCTCATCTCTATGGTCTGCCAGCCATTTCTCATAAACCGTGATCCCGTCAAAATTAAACAGTCCGGTTTCTATCGCAAAATGTCCGTCACCGGTCCAGCCATTTTTTTCCCTTTGTGGACAATCCGTAGGATAGCCCATCAGGTTAGATAAATAAGAATTGTTGGTTGCCCACCATAACCTGTCTATTAATGGGTTAGAGGAGCTGATGCTGCCTTTTGGTGCCACATCGCTGTGCATAAAGTAGCCGGTGATACTTTCCTTGCTGAGCTGAATTGGCTTACTGCTGGTCACTTCAATATATTGAAAGCCTTTATAGTTGAACCTTGGCATAAATTCAACTTCTCCCTTTCCTGATAAGGTAATGATATCAGTTTGAAAAGGGTCGGAAGTATCTTGAGGTCGGTAGTAAACATCAATATTGGAAAGGTCAACTCTACCATTCGCATACAGGCGTTCCCCGTGTTTTAAACGGATGATGGTACCTGCTTCTCCTTTTACCCTGATTTTTGTTACCCCGGATATATTCTGACCAAGGTCAAAAACATAGGTCGTATCGTCGAACTTTTTCATGGATTTAACCGGAATTTCTTTCACATTCCGGATAGGTTGCATGGCCTGACTAACCACCAGTTCTGAAGGCGCTTTTCTGAGCACAACAGCTTCCCATTTACGGTCGTCAAAATCTGCGGTATTCCATCCAGGTTGTTCCTGGCGGAAATCATAATGTTCCGCCGTATAAATATTATTCAGCACAATAGGGCTGGAGCTCGTTTTCCAGTCCTCGCCTGAACTAATTACCGCCGTTGTTCCGTCGGTATAAGTAACCCGGAGGTTCATACAAAAAGCAGGTCTTGCCCTCCATATGGCCTTATCAAAATTCCATACCGCCAATGCCTGGTGGTTGTACCAGCCATTGCCCAAAAGCACACCAATGGCATTACTACCTTTTTGAAGCTGGGCTGTTACATCATAGGAAACATATAAGTTTCTTTTGTCATAACGGGTAAACATGGGGTCCAACCGGTGGTTCCCTACCTTTTTTCCATTCAGGTATAACTCATATAATCCCGCCACCGCAATATAGGCCCTTGCAGATTTAACTTGTTTTGAAGATTCGAATGCTTTTCTGAACCAGGGGGCAGGACGCTTATTAATATCGTTCCCATCACTGATCCAGGCACCTTGCCATGGCGTATTCATCATACCCGTTTCAAAACTGCTAACCGGGCCCGGAGCCGCTGGCTTTCCATTTTTGTCCCAAAGTACTACGGTCCAGAAATATTTGCTGAAAGCTTCCAGAGGTTGGCCGCCATAATTAACTAAGCGCGCTTCGGAATTTAACTTCCCGGAATCCCATGATTTTCCTTTTCTTTTACTGACTTCCAATGAATCTTTTCCAACAATAATCCGATAAGCAGTTTGCCTCGCATCCTGACGGTTATCGATCATTAACCAGGATAAACGCGGTTTCACAGCGTCAATTCCTATTGGATTGTTGAGATATTCACATTGCAGGGCGGCAGGTTTTAGTACCAAAGGATCTTTCGCCAGACCGGTAGCGGACCAGATCAGGAGTAGCGGGAGGAACGGAAAAGATAAATGCTTAAAAAAGAGGTTCATTCGGTTAAATTTAGGTGTTTGATGACAATAATAAATCCCTAAAAGGGAATTAGCAACCTTTACTGTCCTGCTAAGGTCTAAAATTATTTGATACAGAAGCTTATGTGGGTTGTCCGGATAAAAAAAAACGGCAGCATGATAACCGCCGGTAAAAGAACAAATGTATTTTTATTGGGGGTTCTGAGTTAAATTATCCAGATTTACCTCTCTTTCTGGTATTACGCCTGGCAAAGAGATGAATTATAATTTTCCCTGTTCAGTTTTATGATAATGAAAAGGATCAGCATGCTCAATATCGACCCGAAAAAGCACCATACAGAAGTGAGATAGTTTGTATAGACGATTGCTGTAAATACATAGGAAAGCACAAGCGCCCAGCCCAAAATTCTGAGCCATTTGTTACTGGAAACAAATGGGGAAATGGCCGTTGCCAGCATATAAGGGATACCTCTGAGCAGTTTGCTCTGGAAAGGGAATTGCAGCGAATATCTGATATGGTGTTCCTCTATTCTAGCCGAGGCATTAAAATTCAATAGCGAATAGCCAAGGTATAGAGCTGCCAGTATACCTGTTCCTAATAAGCCGGTTAAAATTTTCTTCCTCAGGGGATCTTTCTCAAACAACAACATCGATAAGGGAACCAATATGGGCCAGACGGTCTGGGCAAATGCCAGAAAGAGGTACATTGCGAGGTCAGTCCACCGGGCATAAGCTGCATGAGAAAGTGCCAGCCACAACAGACCCTCCATCACCTGTTGCAGCGCAAAAAGGATCGGAATGCAGGCCAGTACGTATTGTGGAGTAGTTTTAGCCTTAATCAAGGCAATACCGCCTACCAATAGCAGGCCGGCACCTGCTGTAAAACTTGCTGCAACGGAAAAACACATCAGTCACTTGTTTACATCTGAGGGAAATTCATCAGGTATTAAACAAACGCTTCAGCGCAATAAAAGTTTAGTTAAATTTACCCCCTGGAAATTTATACTGATGTGATTTAATCAACCATACCTTACTCTAAGGTATCGACTCTTCTGTTTCATATTGTTGGGCAGATTGAATAAGCCTTTTTTTAATTCTGGAAGCCAGGTTTCGAGGTGCCAAAACTTTCAGGCATTCACCAAAGCCAAGGATTTCTCTTTCCAGCTCAAAGTTTAAGACCACATCAATTCTAAAGGTCAAACCATCAGAATCCTCTTCCAACAATTGCTGACTATGATGTAAGGGCTTCGTTAGGATGTAGGGCGCATTTTGTTTATTTATTTTTAAGACGACTTTATGCGGCCGATCTTTTTCGGATTTGGTTACCCCAAGAAGGTCTTCAAAATAACGGTCAAAATCTACACCTTTATATTCAACATAGGGTTCATTTGGGAGTTCCTGAAATTCGATGATCCGATCAAGAGCGAGGGTAAGCAATTGCGCACCCTTCCTTTTCTTTACAATAACAAACCATCTATTTCTGTATTCTTTTAAAAGATAAGGGAAATAAATATCCTGACTGGCTTGTAATGCTTTAAAAGACCGGTAACCAATCAACAGTGATTTTTGCTGAAGAATAGCCTGATAAAGTGGGTTGATATATTCCAATCCCCGTAGCTGTTTATTACTTTCAAATTGAATGTAGTTTTTGCTGGGATTCGTGGATTTATTAAGGTTGTTTTCCAACCGGGCAATCATATCGCTCATCTCATCAAAATAATTAAAGCCATTGAACTGTTTGAGCACACCAACAATTTCTTTCATTTTCTCCACATCACCGGAATTGATAGGAGCATTGGTAATGCTGTAAGCTAAATCGCCATAACTATAGAATTTTCTGTCAGATACGACAATTGGGGCATTGTATCCCAACTTATCACTGCGCATTAATTGAATGTCGGCCTGAACAGTACGCTTGCTTACGCCAGATGTTATTCCTTCATATTCAAATAGTCTGGAAGCGACCTTTTCGATAATATCATCCAGTGTCCATTTTCTAAACCTGTTTTTCAGGCATTCATCAATGGTTTTATATCGAATCAAAGCAAGTTTATTTACTGACATAACATATTTAGGGGTTAAAAAATCATTATCGGCACCTTATAAAGGTATGAAATGAGAACTACTGCGCAATGGGATTGCGTAATTGAAATAGAAAAATTACTGGAATGAGAATAATGTAAAATTATCACCTTGATTTACAGTTTGATATGTAAATATTGAGAATTGTTTTTTATTACGCAATTGTGTTGCGTAGTGGCTCAGGCATCTTTGTAATGTCAACAATACGACAGGTTCTTTGAAAAAATAAGACGTACGAAAGTACATTAAGATATTCCCGAAAGGGAATGATAGTCGAAAGGATAAACATCCACAGTTGTGAGTCTCTAATGGCTCCAAAGTATTGCGCTGTTCAGCGGTAATATTCTGATGTTTAAAATGGCTGATTGTCCAATTTGTGTGTCGCAGGTTCGAATCCTGCTCCTGGTCAAACAGGATAACTCAGGGGTAGAGTAACAAACCAATTGCAGGTTCGAATCCTGCCTCCAGAGTATGGAGTAGCAAAAAGGTAATGCACCGGATTTAGGTCCTCAGAAAGAAGGAACACTTTTCAAATGTTCCATTGCAAAAAGCACCAGGAAAGACATTCCGCTTTATGGAAATAACGCTCCATACCATAAAGCAATTTGATTTAAGCTTTGCAGGTACAACATAGAAAGGCAGAATTTACTGTAGCTATCAGTTATTAGAAAGATCAAAACCTGCTCAAAGCAGCAAGAAGATCTTTAAAGAATAGGATAAATACTTTAAAAAGAAACCGAGTATCATTTGTCCCTCCGTATAAAACAGATGAATGTCTTTTGAATGTGCTTATGAATAATTATAGCAACCAACTAAAGAATTAAAATATGAAAAGAGTAATGATCAATACCAACTCTGTAGGGTTGGTTTACAGAAAAAAAGAATTTAAACGTGTATTGACTACCGGAAACCACTGGTTGGGTTTTGGAGAATCAGTAATGACTTACGATATGGCAAAAACATTTTTTGCCTCAGAACTAGACGTTTTGTTATTGAACAAAGATTTTGAAGAATTGGTAACTACCGTAGAAGTGGCAGACAATGAGTTGGTACTGGTTTATCAAAATAAGAATTTCATGCAGGTATTGACTGCAGGAAAATATGCATTCTGGAAAGGTTTAAACAAATATTCATTTGTCACAGCCAATTTGGATAACTACGAAATTGCAGCAGATATCGATAAAAATACCATAGAAAAATCAAAGTTATCAGCTCATATCAGGGTTTTCAAAGTGGAGAATTATGAAAAAGGATTGCTGATAGTTGATGGCAACTGTGAAAAAATAATGGAACCAGGCAATTACATATTCTGGAAGAACAGAACTGTAATCCATGTTTTAAAGACGGATATGCGTCAATTGAATATGGAAATCATTGGACAGGAAATACTGACCAAAGATAAAGCACAATTGCGCATCAATTTCAGTACCCAATACAAGGTTACTGATCTGATGAAAGCTTTATTGGAAAATAAAGAGTTTGACAAGCAATTGTATATCAGTATCCAACTGGGTTTAAGGGAGGTCGTTGGAAAAATGACTTTCGATGAACTTATGGAAAATAAACACAAGATCTCGGAAGCTATCTTGAATAGCTGTGCGGGCAAAGCTGAAGGTTTAGGCGCGAAATTACTGGACTGCGGAGTAAAAGACATCATATTACCAGGAGATATCAAAGAGATTATGAACCAGGTTTTAATTGCAGAGAAAAGGGCACAAGCCAATTTAATCACGCGTAGAGAGGAAACTGCATCTACCAGAAGTTTGTTAAACACGGCAAAGTTAATGGAAGACAATGTGATGCTCTACAAATTGAAAGAAATGGAATATGTAGAAAAGATCGCAGAAAAGATCAACACCATCAGCTTGTCCGGAAGCGGGCAGATCGTTGATCAGTTGAAACAAATATTTGTAAAATAGGTAAGGCTATGTCTTCCTTTAAAAGAACGACAATGAAAACAAGGATACTTAATCAACTACAGGAAATAGAAACGAACAATCAACTCAAGATACTTTATGCCTGCGAATCCGGAAGCCGGGGCTGGCAGTTCCCCTCTCCAGACAGCGATTTTGATGTGCGGTTTATCTATATAAGGTCAGCGAATTTCTATTTATCGGTCGCAGAAAAACAAGATCACTTGGGATTTCCAATAAATGATGAGCTTGATATCTATGGCTGGGACCTGAAAAAGGTTTTACAATTGACTGCAAAATCAAACACCACGCCTTTTGAATGGCTCCAATCTCCTATTGTTTATTCGGAGGTAGCAGGTTTTAGATCGGAACTATGGGCATTATGCCAGCACTTCTTTTCTCAAAGAATAAATACAAATCATTATCTCGGCATAGGGAAATCCGCGATGAGCACCATCACTGACAACAATGAGATCAGCATAAAAAAATTATTTTATGTGCTGCGTCCACTGCTTGCCGCAAAATGGTGCCTGGAAAAAAATGGGATCGCAGCAATGACAATAGATCCTTTGCTGGAATTAATGCCGCAAAACTTGCAGGAGATGGTTCAGGATCTGGTTATATTTAAAACAACTACAGTAGAAGCTTTGGCGGTAAAAATCGACGAAGACTTGAAAAACTGGATCGAGAGGGAATTTGAACTTTGTAGTGAAGCAGTTAAAATAATAGAACAAACGAAATTCGATTATGGTCTACTGGATACTTTCTTTTTGAAAATGATCAAAGCTTATGACAATTAAAGAAATAAAAGATAAAGGATTACTACTTTTTGAGTGCATAAGCGGAAGTCGAGCCTATGGGCTTGCTACTTCAAAGTCAGATACCGATTTAAAGGGTGTATTTTATTTGCCACGCTCAGAATTTTATGGACTCAGCTACATTCCTCAAGTTAGCGATGAAAGGAATAATGAGGTGTATTATGAGTTAGGTCGGTTTATGGATCTGTTGAGTAAGAGCAATCCTAACATCCTCGAAATGCTCGCTAGTCCGGCAGACTGCATATTGTACAAGCACCCTTTAATGGAAAGGCTAAACATAAAGACTTTCCTGTCAAAAAACTGCAAAGAGACCTTCGGTGGTTACGCAATAACTCAGGTAAGAAAAGCAAAAGGCTTAAAAAAGAAAATTGTAAATCCGATGCCTCAAAAAAGGGCTTCTGTATTAGATTTCTGTTATATGCTGGAAGGCAATACTTCGGCAGCGCTCAAGTCATGGCTGGAGAAAAGGAACTATAGCCAGGAGAGATGTGGGCTGGTTAATATTCCTCATGTAAAAGGATTGTTTGCCCTATTTTATGATGCTGAAAGTAAAACTCCATATAAAGGGATAGTCGTAAACGAGAACTCAAATGATGTCTCCCTATCATCTGTCCCAAAAGATGCGCAGGTAATTGGTTATGTATTTTTCAATGCAGAAAGCTATTCTATGTACTGCAAAGAATTTAAGGAATATTGGGATTGGGTGGATCAGCGAAATGAGGATCGATATTTGGACAACAAACAGCATGGCAAGGACTATGATGCAAAAAATATGATGCATACAATCAGGCTCCTTCAGGTAACTGAAGAGCTTTTGAGAACCGGAGAATTACAGGTAAACCGATCAAACCGGGAAGAATTACTAGCTATCCGATCAGGGAAATTTGAATATAGTGTCTTGCTTGAACAGGCTGAAGCACTTATACAACAAATAGATTTTGCCTATGAGCAGTCAACGCTTCCTGAAAGCATTGATCATCAAAAACTAGAAAACAGCCTTATTGAAATAAGAAAGGAACTTTATTGAAAAATAATGACTTACATTTTATCAACATTACTGCTGTCAGGTCCGAAATAATCAATTAACCATTTGTCATCAACCTTAGTCAACGTAAAAATATATTGATTGATATTGGTGATGTCAAATTTCACCATTGCTTTGTCATTTAGAAGGTGAATTCTGCTGAATTTACCTTCTTTAATGTGCTCCAGGATATCTTCCGGTTCAAAACCGAAAATAACGTCATAATTTAAGCCAGGTATTGCAAACATCCCATCTTTGGCTGGATATGGTTCCCATAATTCAACATCATTTGCGATCAATTGATAATATTGTCTTAAGTCATTTAGAAAAGTATTAGAAAGGCCGTTGCTTGATTTTAAATACATTAAATAACGTTCGACTTCTTTCATAGCTATGCTTACT
Organism: Pedobacter gandavensis; assembly: GCF_032677645.1. Taxonomy (GTDB): domain Bacteria; phylum Bacteroidota; class Bacteroidia; order Sphingobacteriales; family Sphingobacteriaceae; genus Pedobacter; species Pedobacter gandavensis_A. The sequence goes on from NZ_JAVTSB010000011.1 coordinate 81,668, forward strand.
TTAATCATCGTATCTACTTCCTTTCGAACTACAATCGACTTATAAACTTTTGTGCTATCTATTTTTCTTGAAATGTCTGCGCTTTGCTCCAGTCTGTACCAGTTTAAAAAACTCAGCACTGTTTGTTTAATTTTTGCTTCCTCAGTATCAATTGTTTTTTGCCCATAGCAGAGACTAAAAAACAAGACTCCAATAAACATTAATACGAATCTCTTCATGGTTTGTTTTTTTATATTTTCACGAACTTATGTGACACTGTAGGTATGCATCTCGGGAAGATGTCTTTAACCTAAGATAACTGTTTTTCCAATGGTTTTTCCTGTACTTATTAACAATAAGAGTATGTATTGCGTACATTTAAGAGTTAGATGCCTTTTAACAAGACTGAAATTACACCGACAATATTGACAAAATGAATAAATTGAAATTTACAAAGGATGAAGGCTCTGAATTCTACAAAGAATTAAATGAGAGAATCGACCAGCATTTTTCAGAGAAAGGGATTCAGAAGACGGGTAATAAGACCATGATTTTTAAAATCATACTCTATTTCAGCCTTGACATTTTGTTTTATGTACTGATGATTACAAGTACCACAACAATTGGTTTTTACTTATTTTACCTGCTTACGGGACTTTCTGTTCTGCTGACAGCCTTCAATATTTCACACGATGCCGCACACGGAGTTGCAGTAAAAAGTAAATTCTGGAACAAACTATTATTCTCTCTTAGCTTTAACCTGCAAGGAAACAACGCCTACGTTTGGGGAAAGAATCACAACGAATCACACCATTTGTACACGAATGTGGAGGGTAGCGACATTGATGTTTTGAACAATCCACTTTTCCGAATGACCGAAAATCAACGGCTAAAATGGTTTCATAAGTATCAATTTATATACGCTCCATTTCTTTATTTGCTGTACTCCATAAATTGGTTTTTCCTTCGGGAAACACTGATGTTAGTTAATTACTCAAGTCGAACCATTAAAATAGAGATTCCAGGAAATGAAGTCATAAAACTCATTCTTTACAAATTTCTTTATATCGGCTATATGATTGTTCTTCCGATCTACCTTTTGCCCTTTGATTGGACAACAGTTTTATTGGCATTTCTAATGAACCACTTTCTTGTATCGCTAATCTTTGTTGGCGTTTTGGGTGTTTCACATTTATCCGATTATGTAGCGCATCCTGTTCCAGACACAGATAATAAACTTAATATGAGCTGGCCAAAACTGCAAATGTGCACATCCGTTGACTATAACGCGGATAGCACATTTTTCAATTGGACTTTGGGCGGCTTCAATGCCCACGCTTTACATCATTTATTGCCAAACATTTGCCACGTTCATTATTTAGAAATCCTTCCCATTTTTAAAGAGCTTTCTCAAAAACACGGCCTGATCTATATGGAAATGCCTTACAGAAAATCTCTTGCCTCACATTTTAGATTTTTAAAAGGAATGGGACAGCAGCAGCAATTTAAACCTATTCCATTTGAAAGATAAGCACATTTATATTGCCCGGGACAGCGAATTGCTAAAAACCATTTACAAGCAAGTGGAGGAGCAACTCATCGTGAATAAAGTCAACTTTACACTGAAAATATGGACTAAGTTTATATTCTATTTCACATTTACGGCTGTTTGCTACTCCGCATTATTTACCACAAGTAATTCAATCGCATTTGTTTTATGTTTCGTTTTGTATGGTTTTATCTCCTTGCTTTTTGCGTTTAATTTTTCTCATGACTTTTCTCATAACACCATATTTAAAAGCAAAAAAATAAATAACCTGTGTTTTATTTTCATCTATACCATTGTTGGCGCACACGCAGAGGCCTGGAAACAAAGACACATACACTCACATCATTACGCCCCAAATGTCGAAGACTATGACTCTGATTTGAAAATCTCGAAACTTATTCGGGTAATTCCGAACAGCGAACATTATTGGTTTCATCGCTACCAACATTTCTATGCACCATTTGCCTATACAATCTATTCTCTATTCTGGATTTTTATTAAAGACTTTGTAATTCTATTTTCAACTGACCAATACACAGAAAATAAGAACCTTAAATATCATCTTTCATTTTGGGCTCAAAAAGCGTTTTATTTAACTTTTATACTGCTATTGCCTTTACTGTTCTCTATGCAGCCCTGGTTTATTGTGCTGGCAGGTTTTTTGGCAATGCATTTATCACAATCATTGTTCTTGTTATTCACTTTCTTTATGACACACCATGTGGAACAGACCGAATATCCTACAACAGACAGCAATGGTTTTATAAAAACATCCTGGCTGATGAACCAGATTAAAAGTTCAAATGATATGCATCCATTCAGTGAAACAGCGAATTTTATACTTGGTGGTTTTAATAATCATATTGCCCATCATTTATTCCCGCACTACCATCATATTCATTACCCGAAACTTAACAGAATATTGTACAGTATTTTATTGGAACACAATATATCACCAAATCAGACAACCTATTGGGGAGGAATTGCTTCACATTTACGACTGTTAAAAAGAATGAGTTAAGATTTTCCTTTCAGGATTCGGAGTAAAACCTCATCTCTTTTTTGTCTGGATATTGGTACCTGACTACCATCGTCCATAGCTATATATCCGCCATCTGTTTTTACATAGGCAGAGATTTTCCGGAAGTTGATCAGGTGGGACTGGTGCGTCCTGATGAAATTATGGTTTTCGAGCAATTCCTGATATTCCTTTAATGTTTTACAGACCAGGTATTGTTTTTTATGGTCTACATAAATATGCGTGTAATTACCTTCAGCCTCAAGCCTTATGATTTTATTGATCGCTAAGAATTCTATTTTATCCGATAAAGGGATCGCGATTCTCTGCTCATCATCTCCTCTATCTATATTAGCAACCAATTCCTTTAACCTTTCATTTTCTTTTTTAGGATTGATTTGGATGGTTGCTTTTTCAACTGCATTGCTCAATTCCAAAATATTAATTGGCTTAAGCAGGTAATCTATAGCACATGCTTTAACTGCCTGAATCCCATACTTGTCGAAAGCGGTCACAAAAATAACTTCAAACTTCTGCTGACCATTTAATAATTTTAATAAATCGAATCCGGAAACTTCTCCCATTTCTATATCTAGAAAAAGCAAATCAGGATTTAATTCCCTGATTAATTTAAGTGCTTCAACAGCGGAGCCTGCTTCAGCAATGATTTCCACATTTGGACAATATTCCAGCAACAACTGACGCAGGTTATTTCTGCTTTTCGATTCATCGTCAATTAATATCGCTTTTAAGATCCTCATTAATCTATTGGAATAGTTAATACAGCAGTAACGCCATGCTCATTTTCACCTAAATTACTACTTAAATGTAAGTTTCCTACATTTCCATCGGTATTTAGCAGGACTAGTCGTTCTTTGACCAGCTTTAATCCAAAGCTTTTATTGCCCTCAGCTATATTTTCTTTTAAGCTGGTACCATTGTCTTTGATTACAATTTTAAGGTATTTCTGATCACAACTAATATGAATCATAAGGAGTCCCGCATCTCCCTTTTGAGCCAAACCATGTAGAATTGAATTTTCTACCAGCGGCTGAATGATCATGCCTGGAATTTCTATTAATTGGGTATTCACTTCAGGAGAGACTTCAATTTCAAATTTAAAGTTAAAACGCAGCTGCTCCAGCTCACAATAGAGTATGATTGCATCCAGCTCATCTGAAAGCGTTACGAAGCTTTTCTCCGAATTATTCAGAACCCTTCGCATCAGCAGCGAGAATTTCTCCAGGTAAACATTAGCTTCTTTATACTGATGATTATTAATCAGGGATTGTATGGAATTCAAAGCATTGAATATAAAATGTGGGTTCATCTGTGAGCGTATTGCTTTGATCTCCAGATCCTTGATTTTGTTCTTTAATAAGGTCTTCTTCTTTATGCTGGCAATCCTTGCTCTATAAACCAAAAACACAACTACTGAAGTAAGCAGAGCGGAGCAAACGCTCCACCCTAAAGTATTGATTAATGATGCCTTTTGATCCCTAGTCATTACACTCGAATCTATTGCGTTTTTTATCATTTCCTCTACTACCTGATGTTCATCAGGTGCTGCATCAAACAAGTAACTGGATATGACGCTAAAGTCTGAAGTAAATGTAAATACCTTGGTTTGCAGATAATAAAGGTCAAAATTCATTTGTTTGTTTAAGTCATCACTTAATTCGACATAAGTGACATTGGGAAGATCCTTCAGTTTTTGATCAACGGTACTTTTCTCAAAATTGGAGGAATTAGATTGGGCGATAACAAAATGAACGTTACTACCTTTTTGCTTTTTTATAAGCTCAATGTAGCCTTTTAAAGCATCTGGATTGTTATTGTTTACAATTAAGACCAGAGGCTTTCCTTTAAATCGGGCGAGATCAAGAGCGCTTCCGTCTTTTAAAAGGAGTTTCTTAACCGGGCTTGGATTTCCCGGTAACCATTGCCTTGCTTGTGTCCAAACCTCTTTGATTCGATTTGTAAAGGTAGAATCGCCACAATTATGGATGAAATCTTCATAATAATTCTTCAGCTTTTCAGTACTTTCCACTTCACTTTTGTGAAGCTCTTTTCTTAATGATTCATAAATGGTAAAATATAAGGGATACCCTTCGAAAGATGCCAAAGCAGTTGCGTAATCAGCGTAGAAGCCGTGCTGGTCGGCATTAACCATACCCAATTTTGTTTGCTGATAGGAGCTTAACCACATTAGATAATAATCGTAATAAAGACCACCATCTAAACCACTCATAAAAACAGGCAGTGTATCAATACCTACAAAAAACTCCCTAGGGAACTTATCAATAGAGATATTCGGTTTTGGTTGTTTACGGTATTCAGAAAGGTACATCAATTTGGTCCCAGCCTGCACATACTTAAAATCAGTGCTGCAATACTCTAAAATTTCCGGCGAAACACGGTTAGCGTACTTGTTTATAATCACGTCCAAATCTTTTTGCCCTTGTTTTTGAAAAGATAAAAATTCTGCAGGTGATTTTGAATGATAATTACTTTCATTAACCCATTGCTGGTTAAAAACAGCGACCAAATCTTTACTCAGGGAGGCTTTTGCTGCTGCATTTCCTGCAAAAGAAAGGGTGTTGTCGAAATCTAGCGCATCTGCTTTAATGATCAGTGTATCTAAGGGCTCCAAAGGGAGACTGAAGGTTTTATAGGTATCAAATTCTCCAAAAATAAACCTCCGCCTTGAATAATTTAAACCGGCCAAAACACTAGCACTAAAAGAACCATCTTTATTAAACCTGAAAATCTCCTTATTAATTTCATAAATGCTGTCTGCCTTAACTAAATTGGTAATATTACCTTTGATCAGTGCATTTTTTGGCAATTGGAAAGAGCCCGATGTTAAAACTGCATTAGCAAGGTGATTCCCCCCGGTGGAGTTTGGCAAGTCTAATGTTTTAGGCAAGCCCTTACCGGCAATCAGCGAACTGATGATGGTCTCAGAAATTTGTTTTAAATGGGCAATTGGGAAAATATTATCAACAGACAATTCTGTTTTTGGAACAGTGGATTTCGTTTTCACATCAATTGAGGAGAAGTTGATTTTTTTAGGGGTCGATAGTGACTTCAGTTCTGATACTTTCCCCTGACTATCAGCTGTGACTTCATAACGCTGTTTAGTTAGATTTTTTTTTCTGTTTTCTAAATAAGAAGGGTAGTAGGAATCATAGCCCAACCAGGTGTTTTTTGCATCAGCATATTTTAACTTCAATCGTTCAAAAGAGACTTTAAAAACCAAATTTCCATTTGGCATTTTATTGGAGAGCTCATACCTAACATCAAAGTTATAATCGAAGGTATTAGCTTCATTGCGAATTCGAATACCTGTTTCAAACCAATCTCCTGATTTGAGATTTAATGTGGGACGCTGTTTTTGAGCGAAGAGTGCTGAAAGCGTGAGTAACAAAATTACTCCAAGGCTTAAAAGTTTTTTCTGTTTCATGGTTTTAAGATTTAAACAAAAGAACTTAAAGCTATCCATTTCGTTTAGGCTCATTGAGTAGATGGTATATATCACTTATTATTCTGCAATAATACTGTTTCGAAATCACCGGCTATTTTATGGTATTTTAGCCGGAATTGTAAAGGTGAGATTTGTTTAAATCGCTTAAATTGGCGGAAAAAGAAAGGTAGTGTTTCATAACCGCAAGCGTAACTAATCTGTTTAACCTGCAGATCTGTTTCAATGAGTTGTTTGCAGGCCATATTTAGCCTGAATTCGTTTAAAAAGATGAAAAAGGTTTTTTTCATTACTTTGCTGAAAAATCTGGAGAAGTTCTCTTCACTCATATGTAGATGCCCTGCTATGTCCTCCAATCTTATTTTAGTTCCATAATGTTGTCTCACATACTGATAAACGGAATTGATCCGGTCACTTTGCTGTGAAGCAGTCATTATCGCAAAATTGTGATCACAAAGGGTTTGAAATTGAATTTGGTTAGCCATTAGGTTCAGGAGATCTAAAAAACACATTAACTTTTCAAAGGATTCCATTTTAAGCATCCTGATGAAGGTGTCTTTAACTTCGCCGGCAAATAGTTTGTCAAACCGGATTCCTTTTTCAGAAAGGTCTAACATCCTTTTTATATGGGTAAATTCAGGTTGTCTCAACCAGTCTTTTCCCAATAAATCAATATCCCATTGAATCACAATGGCCTGGGCTTTATTGATTTGTGGGCCTACGTTTTTCCAGCAATGCGGTAGGTTTGGGCCCAATAGAATCAGGTCATTGTCTTCAAAATTCTCCATACTATTCCCCACATAGCGCAAACCAGAACTTTTTAGGATGAAGGTTAATTCAAATTGTGGATGAAAATGCCATGGCGCATCAAATTCGTCTTTCTCCTGGAAGAAAGCCTTTAAAGAACTTGATGGTAGCGGTAAAATAGATTCAAAAACGGGTTTCATGGGAAATATCTTATTCTATGCTCATTCTGACTTAATAGCTTATTTTAAGCACAAGATAAGTGATTATTAAGTCAAAATAAGCTAACCCTGGTATCTTTTTATTCAATTACTTTGAGTGATCAATCAACGAACCAAACATGCAAGATCTTTCAGAATTTCATCATCAGCTCACTGATACATTTAAAAAACCGGCAAGCAAAGTCCAATGGGAAGAATACCGGTTGACCGATGAGCAGGTCCAATTTTTTAATGAGCATGGGTATTTAAGTAACATTAAGCTTTTAGAAGAGGAGCAGGTTGAGGTTTTAAAAAGAGATTTACAGGAGATTACCAATGCGAATCATCCCGGAAACCATCTCTTTCATGAATTCCATTCCAATGAATCTTCAAATCCGGAAACTGTTTTGTTTCATGCATTGGGGGCCTGGCGTATTACAAAAGGTTTTCATGATACGCTTTGGAACCCTGCCTTTCTGATGGCTGCAAGCCAGTTGCTAGGGAATAAAGGGGTTAGGTTCTGGCATGACCAATTATTTTGTAAACCGGCAAAGCATGGCGGAGTTGTTGCCTGGCATCAGGATTATTCTTATTGGACCAGGACTGTCCCAATGCAGCACTTAACCTGCTGGATTGGATTAGATGACTCCACGACTGAAAATGGCTGCTTACTATATGTTCCTAAAAGTCACAAATGGGGCTTGCTTGAAAAACCAGAACTAGCGGGCGATATGAATGGTATTGCAGATCACCTGACTGAAAAGCAAAAAGAAGAATTTGTTCCTGTTTCCATTGAAATGAAGAAGGGCTATGGCACATTTCATCATCCTTTATTATTACATGGATCCAATGAAAATAAATCCAATCATTCCAGAGGGGCATTTGTATTAAACGTGTTTGCTGATGGGACACAATCTGCTTCAAATAAAGTATTGCTCAATGGTGTACCTGCGGTTCCTGAAGGTGACCAGATGGAGGGGCAATTTTTCCCATTGCTATTTGATCCGGCAGTACAGTCTAGCTAGAACAACAATTTTAAATATGAAAATACAATTCTATTGTCCTCGCTGGGGTTCTGAAAGTAGTAACTGGGATGATTTTTGTCAGAAAGTAAAACTGGCAGGATATGATGGTGTGGAGACACCTGTTCCTGAAGATCCACATGAACAAGGTATCATGATCAAAGCATTGGAAAAGAACAATTTGCTTTTGATTGGCCAATATTATCAATCGTTTGAAAAGGATTTTGAGGAGCATAAAGCCAATTATATAAAACATTTACAGCTGCTCGCGTCATTTAATCCGGTGAAAATCAACGCTCAGACAGGTAAGGATTATTTTAATTTTGAGCAGAACCTGGCGTTATTTACTGTCGCAGATGCAATTGCTCTGGAAACCGGTATTCCTATTTGTCACGAGACACACCGGGGTAAAGCATTATTTGCCTCACATATAGCACACCGGTTTCTAAAGGAATTACCAGATTTAAGGATAACCGCAGATTTTTCTCATTGGTGCAATGTAGCTGAAAGTTTACTCGAAGATCAACAGGAGGCACTTGCTTTAGCCTGTAAACAAGTTGGACATATTCATTCCAGAGTAGGGCAGTCCCAAAGTGCACAGGTCATTGATCCACGCTTACCTGAATTTAAAACAGCATTGGAGGCTCATTTGAACTGGTGGGATGAAATTATCAGAGATTATCAAAATAAAAAAATAGATAAAATAACCATTACTACTGAATTTGGTCCGGCACCCTATATGGTTCATTTACCCTTTACTAAGATGCCGGTAGCCAATCAATGGGAGATCAATTTATATATGATGCACTTGTTGAAAGAGATATATCGTAAATAAGCCAACAGCGCGCATCTGTTTATATTTCTGGTGTTTATCCACCTGGCAATAACGTGTTTAATTTTCCACGGGACATTGGGTTTTCTTTGATAGACAAAGATTTTTTGAAATATTCAATTGCTTTTGATTTATCTCCAGTTGCATTAAAATAGTCGCCATAAGAATCGTAGACATTATAACTTTCAGGGTAATTGTCAACATTTATTCTCAGTAGTCCTTCAGCTTTGGCATATTGCTTTTGCCGCAAAAAATCACAGCCCAGGTTGTTTATTACCTCTTCAGGTGGGGAAACCTTATAACCCAACAGTTTTGATACTTCCTGATAATGTTTTTCAAATTTATTTACTAAGTCTACAGTCGGATCTGTGAGGTCTTTGGGGGAAAGTTTAAAACTGTACTTGTTAAAGATGAAACGCAAAGCATCATATTCTGTGATTAAGGGTACGGATCCGTGGTCTTCATTGCTATAATATTTACTATCATACCTTAATCCATTTTCCTTTTGCTCTTTAATATATTGATCCAAATTAAGAATTGATCGGATATGCCTGGTGCCTTTAGTGGTGTCGCTGCGGACTCTAGTGATATCCATGCCCTCTCTCAAGGTATTTGCAATTCCCAAATACAAAGTGGTACCTGAAAAATTCTTTTCTTTTAGCGCCTTCTGAGTTGTATTTAACAAGTTCATTTGATCCCACCACATGCTTGGGTCTATACAAATGTAGGCGTTGAACAGTTTTGTATGGTTTATTGCAACGTTCATCACTGTTAGGCCTCCAAATGAATGTCCGGTTAATATTTTGTAAGGTTGCGTTGGGTATAAGGAATCAATACGCGGCATCAGTTCTTTTTCAAGAAATGAAACAAAACGTTCGCCACCTCCTGTTGTTTTTAACATCAAACTGTCGGTATAGGGTGGAGGTGCATCTACATGTGTTGGTGTCAGATCTCTGATTCTATCCGTGTTTGGAATGCCAACAACAATCATTTCGGGGCAAATGGTGTTACCGATTCCCTGACTAAGGTGCTGAATTATACCTACTACGGAAGAAAAATGGTCAGCACCATCCAATAAGTATAATACAGGATATCGTTGTTTAGAGTCAGGGGTCCAACTATCTGGTACATATACCCAGATTTTTCTTTGTTCATTCAGAATCTTCGATTGGATGCTGTCAATTGTTCCGATGGTTATTTTATTGTCTTTTTGAGCCAGGGCAGACAGGGAGAAAAATGCAGTAAGAACTGAAAGAGTTAATCTTTTCATGGTAGAAGTGTGGTTTGATAAACATTAGGAAATGATTATTCTGGGTATTCCTTTTCCGTATTTAAATGGTTAACCGGAAATCTGGGATCGGGTATTCTGCTGCTTTAGTATAATGAAGATAGTGAATTCCATTAGGAATATAGTGGAATCTTAAATGCAGTTTCTTAAAAACCCAATTCTGTTATTAAAATGGGGTTAACACGTCAATGCACGTACCCCGGCCCAGGTTCACTGATTTTAGGTGCTTTTCTTTGATAAACCTGCTGAGACTAGTGCGTAAGATTTCTTTACGAGATCCTTTACCATCTCATCAGAAACGTCGCCATTTAAAGCAACGCTGATCCAGTGTTTCCAGCTCAGGTTAAATGGTTTTTGGATGCCGTTGTGCTCTCTAAGTGTCTCAATAACTTCCGGATCGCATTTCAACGTGCAGTAATCGAATTTATCGATATCAAAAAAAGAAAACATTTTCTTTCCCACATAAAATACAAGTATAGACCGCGAATTCTTGAAAAAACCCTGAAAAGGCATCCCCTCGTGGGTGTGGGGAAATGACAGACAGTATGCTCGAAACTCTTCTATATCCATAGGATTTACAATGATTACTTTTTAACTTTTAAAGATTGCTGGGCCTTTTTTCTTACTCCGGCACTGATTATACTCAGGATGATTTTGACAAACCAGGGGGCGGTGCTTTTGAATATATCAAACGATTGTTTTCTACGATTTCCTCATGACTTAAATTGAATTGTTTTTCAATAAGGTATTCCATCACTTGATCCCGTAATTGAGGAGCATTAGCTTTATTGGCTATGGTTAATGCATCCTTAAGCTCAACTTTGTTGAGTTCTGTGCAATATGCAGGCGTTCCAGGTTGCTGCCTCCATGATTCTTCAAGTTTACCTGTGTCTACTGTATCAAACCCTAATTCATCAATCAGGTTACTAATAACCAGTTTTGGCTCATCATTATCTCCTGCAATGGAAATCGCAATGCGTCCTGGAGTGCCATTAGGTGTTCCTCCCTGAACAAGCGTATGAGCAAGTAAATTATTAAATGCTTTGACCACAGGTCTTCCTAATTGTTCAGATACCCATACACTTTCTATCTTTCCTTCATCAAGTTCCAGGATATGGCCATCTCTGAATGGATAATAATTACTTGTATCTACAATAATTACATTATCCGGGACATCATTGAAGAGATCCTTTGGCAGTTCAGGGATAATTTTCGTTGGAATAGAGAGAATCACGACATCAACATTTTTTACAACGTCTTTAATGTCGACTGCAGTTACGTTTATAGATGCTACTTTTCTTTTAAGCTCATCACTAAGTTTTGATGCCGAGATAACAATTGAGTGGTTTGGAGCAAGTTTTTTGGCTAGATTAAAGCCGATTGATCCGGCACCTATTATTCCTATTTTCATATCAGATGTTATTAATTTGTCTCAAAAAATATCTTGCAAAGATACCAAATAATAGAGGCTATGTGCGTAGTGCTCTCCTAAAGGATAGTAAGGTCGGAAATCTGAAATCAATGCACCAATGGATATAATCCCCTTGCAATTCCTTTAGTTTTCGGTTATAGAATTTATCAACCAGAACCGATTAGCATGTTTAAGTGGAATAGAATTCATTGATTAATTGAGAATTCTAAATGTCCTTATAGAATATCCTTGGGTCCTGAGAACATTCCAAATTATATTATGTTTGGAGAAATATTAAAAATTTATTTTGAAACATTCTATGTTTCAGTGTGTTGAAGTATGTTCTGTTACTAACGTATAAATTATGAAAGCAGCAGCATTTCACAAAACCTGGGATATAGGAAGATATTATTACCTATACCAGTTATTCTACTGGTCAGATTTATGCTGCTGCAGGTTGCAGCCTTAAGTTTATAGTGTATCATTCAGCAATCACAATATCATTTCACAACCGATTAAATTTAGAGTTATGGCAAAAAAAGATATGCAGGGAAAACAACCTGAAAACGAAAAGACTAAAGCGCTACAACCGCACACCGCTGATGCCACTGGCGAAATGATGACGACCGATCATGGCTTAAAGATCAATGACGATCAGAATTCTTTGAAAGCGGGCGAACGTGGTGCAACTTTATTAGAAGACTTTATTCTTAGGGAGAAAATCACCCATTTTGATCATGAACGTATTCCTGAGCGTGTGGTTCATGCCAGGGGATCAGGAGCTCATGGAGTCTTTGAATTGTATAAGTCTATGGGGAGTGTCACCAAGGCGGAGTTTCTGAATGACACCACAGTCCAGACTCCTGTTTTTGTTCGTTTCTCTACGGTTGCAGGTTCTAAGGGCTCTACTGACCTGGCTAGAGATGTAAGGGGCTTTGCGGTTAAATTTTACACCACAGCGGGAAACTTTGATTTGGTAGGTAACAACATGCCGGTGTTTTTTATCCAGGATGCCATGAAATTTCCTGACCTGGTTCATGCGGTGAAACCGGAACCAGATCATGAAATGCCTCAGGCGGCCTCAGCCCATGATACTTTTTGGGATTTTATATCCCTGATGCCTGAATCTACCCATATGATCATGTGGTTGATGAGCGACAGGGCGATTCCACGCAGTTTACGAATGATGGAAGGTTTTGGCGTGCATACCTTTCGCTTTATCAATGAAAAGGGAGTGTCAAATTTTGTAAAGTTCCACTGGAAGCCACTGTTGGGAGTGCATTCGGTGGCCTGGGACGAGGCGCAGAACATTTCGGGTAAAGATCCCGATTTCCATAGAAGAGATCTTTGGGAAGCTATTGAGAGTGGTGCTTTTCCGGAATGGGAGTTGGGCGTCCAGATTGTGCCTGAGGCGGATGAATTTAAGTTTGACTTTGATTTGCTGGACCCGACAAAATTAATTCCTGAAGAATTGGTGCCAGTACAGCGTATTGGTAAAATGACGCTAAACCGTAACCCTGACAATTTTTTTGCAGAAACGGAACAGGTTGCCTTCCATGTGGGAAACATTGTGCCAGGAATAGACTTCTCTAATGATCCTTTATTACAGGGCAGGTTGTTTTCTTATACGGATACGCAATTGATTCGTTTAGGGGGGCCAAATTTCCATGAAATCCCCATCAATCGACCCTTGGTTGCAGTGCGCAATAACCAAAGAGATGGTTTTATGCGACAAACCATCAATAGGGGCAAAACAAGTTATGGGCCAAACTCACTGGGCAATGATGACCCTGCTCAGGTAAAAGCAGCAGATGGTGGTTTTACTTCTTATCAGGAGCGGATTGATGCCAAAAAGGTGAGGGCAAGAAGTCAAAGCTTTTTTGATCATTTTAGTCAGGCGAGGTTGTTTGTAAACAGCCAGTCTGATCCTGAAAAAAATCATTTGATTGATGCTTTAAGTTTTGAGCTGGGTAAAGTAAAAACTGTAGCGATCCGCCAGCGTATGGTTGGGATCCTTTCTCTGGTTGATAAAGGCCTGGCTACAAAGGTTGCCTTTGCGCTTGGTCTTGAAGTGCCTGAACAAGTCGAACAGCCAATTAATCATAGCATTCCAGCCGATGGTAATCCAGCCGATTATCAGCCTGTTCAAGTAGAAGGGAAGCTTGAAAAATCTGCTGCATTGAGTATGGCTGATACGATAAAAGATAACATCAAGAGTCGTAAAATTGCGATACTTGCCGCCAATGGGGTTGATGCTGCTTCGCTAAATACAGTTAAATCAGCAATCATTTCGGCAGGCGGGGTGGTACATGTGATTTCTCCCGTCCTGGGCGCGGTAATTGCGGCAGATAAATCCACGATTGCAGTGGATGAGAGCTTTTTAACTGCGGCATCTGTATTATACGATGCAGTTTATGTTCCTGGAGGAAAAAGTAGCGTGGCGACTTTAAAAGGGGAAGCCAATGCGGTTCATTTTTTAAATGAAGCTTTCAAACATTGTAAAGCTATTGCGGCCGACGACCAGGCAATAGGGGTACTGGAATCGACTTATTTCTCTAAAGACCTGCCAGAGGATTTTTCTGATGATCAGGTTCTTAAACAGGGACTGGTGCTGGGGGCTGATGCTGCTAAACTTGCCAGCCAGTTTATTATGGCCATCTCCCGGCATCGCTTCTGGGAACGTGAAAAACCTCGTCAGGTTCCAGCATAATCAAAATACCCGGTCCATTAGATCGGGTATTTTTTTTTGGTTTAGTTTTCAAGTAGGATTATTGCCGCTTCGTTTCCCTGCTGAGCGGCGAGGTCAAATACCGAGAGTCCCCGGGCATCCAGGATTGTTTTGTCTGCGCCAGAATTCATTAAAAGTTGTAATAGCTCATTTCTACCGAACATCGCAGCAAACATTAGTGCTGTTCCGCCATTACCGTGTTGGAGGTTTAAATTGGCGCCGTGACCGATCAGAAGCTCCGCAATTTCCAGGTAGCCTTTAAATGCTACGCCCATTAAAGCCGTATTTCCACCATGGTCACAAGCATCAATTGCTGCTCCGGATTCCAAAAGCAATTTTGCGGCCTGATACTGGTTGTTATAACAGGCGATGATTAAAGGGGTGTACCCTTTTTCATCCTGTGCATTGAGGTCGGTTTTCTGATTGATCAGTTCCTGAAGCACTTCAATGTTTCCCATCCTTGCAGCATGGAGGATGATCTGAGTTTTTTGAGTCATGGGGCCTGAATTTAAAAGGAGTTTTACAATTAATGGTTTAAACTATAAACAGCTGGCCCTATTTAATTGTTTAGCTGCTTCCCCCGGTATGTTTTGGTCATTGAATTATGGGTATCACCTTATCAGGCGTTATCACATAAAAGCGATCGCCTGTTTCAGGGGTTAATATTTTTAGTCCGGTAAACACGCTAAAGGCAGGCATAATGGCTCCCTCTGCACCAAAGTAAAAACAGGGGAATTTGAGCCTTTGCCTGGCCTTGCCATAAATGACCACTCCAGGGTGTAGATGTCCGGAGATGTTGTAATATGCATCGATTTCATGGGGCTTGTCGTGGATAAATCTAAAAGGAGGAATCAAAAGTTCTTTAGTATAAACTTCTATGCCGAACGCCTCATAATCTTCTTTTTTTAAATCATCGTGATTCCCCTTCACCAAAATTATTTTAAGATGGGGGTATTTAGATCGCCATTCCTGAAAAGCAATTGCATCACTGTTGATGTTATTGTGGAACATATCACCCGTGATCACCAGGGTTCCTGGATTAAATTCTTTAATCAATATGTTTAAACGTTGGAAATCTGTTAATCCGACTAAGTTAGGAACCGGAATGCCATTTTTTCTGAAATGGGCAGACTTGCCAATGTGTAGGTCGCTAATGATTAACAGTGCTTTACTTTTCCAATATATCGCACGGTCTTTACTTAGGATGAGCTCCTCAGATCTGCAATTCACTATCATTTTTTATTATTTTTTTTCTCTGTTTCAATAGTCATTTTTTCAATTCTTTGGCTAAGTTCTTCAGAACTTAAGCTTTCCCTTAAGCTGTCTACTTTAATTGGAAAGCAAAGCGGGGTATATCGGTCTGATTTTACGATGATGATTTTACTGGATTGAATCCGATGTAATGCTGCTGCTAGTCTGGGTTCTTCAATCTGCTGGTAAAAAGCTTCATCATAAGCCTGGCGCAATAATAAGTTATACTTATCATAATCGCTGAATACACTAAAAAATAATGAGGCTGATGATTGCAAGTGCTTATTGTTGACGTATTTTCCTGGAAAACCTTGAAACATCAGGCCTGAAATGCAGGCAATAGCCCTGAATTTTCGCCTGGCCATTTCTGTCGCATTGATGCTGGCCACGATGTCTTCACTTAAATTTTCCGGATTAAACAATCGTTTCACTTCCGCTTCATTCATGGGAATGATCTGGTCGCTCAACAGTTCAAATCCATAATCGTTCATGGCAATGGAAAAGCTGATTGGTTTTGTTTTTCCCAGGCGATAGGCAATCAAGGCAGCCATAATTTCATGGATTTGTCTGCCTTCAAATGGGTAAGCAAATAAATGGTATCCATCTTTCGTATCAATCATTTCAATCAGGAATTCATCATCTTTCGGGACATGCGAAACCTTCGCCTGCCTTTCAAAAAGGGGATAGATAAAGTCGAGTTCGATATCCTGGTGTGATTTGTCCAGTGTTTCATTGTATTTTTTTCTCAATATAGAACCCAGATTGGCCGTTAATGACATACGACCACCCATCCAGCTAGGTGTTATTGCCCGTTTTAAATTGCTTTTTCGTACTAGTACGGTCATTTCCTTCACCATCACAAAATCTAATACTCTCCCGGCAAGTGTAAAACTACTGCCAACCTTCATCCTGGAGATGAAAGATTCCTCAATCATCCCTATGTAACTACCGGTAATAAATTTCACCTTAAGCATAGGGTCACTAACAATGGTGCCAATGTGGAGCCTGTGTCTCATCGCAATTTGCTTGCTTTCCACTTTCCATAATCCTTCTACCAGGCTAACCTTACTGAATTCATTATAAGCAATTAAGCTCTTCCCACCGGTAGTGATAAATTGCATTACCCATTTCCATTCCTGTGGTAATAATTCATTAAAAGCATGGGTTTGTTTCACTTCAAAAAATAAAGTAGATTCCTCAAATCCATCACCTGCAGCCAGTGTAACCAGATATTGTATCAATACATCAAAAGCCATGACTACCGGATCCCGGCTTTCAATATTAAAGGTTTTTGCGGCTTCTTTAATTGCTGCTGCTTCAACTAACTCAAGGGCATGCGTTGGCAGGAAGTAGATGACTGAAGTTTCGTAAGGAGAGTGGCCACTTCGACCCGCACGCTGTAAGAAACGCGCGACACCTTTAGGAGATCCAATCTGCACCACTGTATCAACAGGTTTGAAGTCAACCCCCAGATCTAAAGAGGAGGTACTGATCACGGCTTTTAGTGCGCCGGAATGTAGGGTGTCTTCAATCCAGTTCCTAAGTTCGTAATCAATTGACCCGTGGTGGATTGCAAGTAATCCTGCAAGGTTGTCATCCAATCCCAGTAAAGTTTGGTACCACAATTCGGCTTGACGACGGGTATTGGTAAATATTAGGGTGGTTTTACTTTTGTGAATAATCGGTAGCAGTTTGTGTGCCAGCTTATGCCCTAAATGACCAGCCCAGGGTAGCAGGTCAATGTGATCAGGCAAAATAGATCTGATGTCTATTTTCTTTTCGATGTCAGCTTTGATAATGGTTTTTAGCAAGTCGGGGTAAGGTACCAACACCTCCATAGCCTGCTCTATATTACCAATAGTAGCAGATATCCCCCAAATTCGAAGTAATTTTTCCGGATGTCTTTTGGCAATCAGACTTTTAATTCTGGAAATTCCGAGTTCGGTCATTACCCCACGCTTACTACCTAAAAGTTCATGCCATTCATCCACCACTATACATTTGAGCTCATCAAAGTAGGCGTAGTAGTTTTTTTGAGACAGTAGAAGATGTATACTTTCCGGAGTGATAATCAGGACTTCCGGCATCTGCTTTTTTTGCTTTAGTTTTTCGCTTTGAGAAGTATCACCATTTCTAACACCAATATGCCAATCCAGTTCCAGCTCTTTACAAACCGCAGCCATGGCACGTGCCAGATCTTTTGCCAGCGCGCGCAGAGGGGTAATCCAGATCAGTTTCAGGCCAGAAGGTTTCCGCTTCACTAGCTTTTTGCCTGTTGGATTTTTTGGCAGAGCTTCAAGTATATTCATTTCATCAATAGCTACCGCCAGAAACAAAGAAAATGTTTTTCCAAATCCGGTAGGGGCATTAACCAGGCCACTGTAGCCTTCAGCATAATATTGCCAGGCATCAGTTTGAAATTTAAACGGTTTTTTCTTACTCGCTTTAAGCCATTTAATCACTTTTTTATACCCCTTGCTATTTTCTAATTTCATCTTCAAATTAACTTTAATTTTTAGGTGTCAATGTAGCATGTAAGAGTTGCCTTAAATCATCAAGTGTATTGATCTCCATGGCGTTCTTGTCTTTTCTCCAACGGGCAATTCTTGGGAACCTCAGGGCCAATCCGGCTTTGTGTCTTTTACTCTCCGCAATTCCTTCAAAGGCAATTTCAAATACCAGTTCGGGTTTTACAGTACGTACCGGGCCAAATTTTTCTATTGCATTTTTCAATACAAATGAATTTACCTCCTTAATCTCCTGATCTGTTAAGCCTGAATAAGCTTTGG
The DNA here is from genome assembly GCF_032677645.1 of Pedobacter gandavensis. Classification (GTDB taxonomy): domain Bacteria; phylum Bacteroidota; class Bacteroidia; order Sphingobacteriales; family Sphingobacteriaceae; genus Pedobacter; species Pedobacter gandavensis_A. The sequence goes on from NZ_JAVTSB010000011.1 coordinate 99,963, forward strand.
CTATGGTAATGAGTTGATCACCATCCCGAACGGCAAATGTATAATCGGTATAGTAATTCGCCCGGCGACCGCTTCCTTTTTGGGCATAAATCATTACGGTATCAACTGTATAAGGGTTAATTTTCCATTTCCACCAATCGCCCCGCTTTCTGCCGCTATGGTATAGGGAATCCAGCTTTTTTAACATCAAACCCTCACTATTGTTTTCGCGTGCGGCTTCACGCGCTTTGGCAAGTTCATCCCATTCCTTAAATTCCAAAACTGGCGAGAGTAATACGGTATTTTGATGGTTCATTTGATCAATTATGCCTGCCAATAGTTGACGTCTCAACTGTAAAGGTTCTGTTCTTAAATCTTTTCCTTTATACTCCAAAAGATCGTAAACATAAAAACCAATAGGCGCATCATTTAATTGTGATTTGTTAATTGTTTTTCTATTTAATCTTTGCTGTAGAATACTAAATGGCTGTACATTTCCTGCTTTGATAGACAGTATTTCTCCGTCCAGAACAATTCCGTCTTTTAATTCTTCCGTTAAGAAATGGAGTTCCGGAAATTGTTCTGTCACCAGCTCTTCCCCGCGCGACCAGATAAATAATTCTCCATTCCTTTTAACAATTTGACCACGAATTCCATCCCATTTCCATTCGGCCTGCCATTTAGAGGGCTCGCCAAGTGAATCTGGATGAGCATCCAGGGCATAAGCCAGGCAGAAAGGGTAAGGCCAGGAGCTGTCCGTATTTACATGGACCCCCTCAATTAACTCTGCATAAGTAATCTCGTCTGGATTCCATTTACCCATAATGCTGTGCATGATTTTACTGGGTTCCTGATTACTTTGTTTAGCCAGGGCGTTGACCAACATTTTATTAGAAACACCAATTCTGAAATTGCCCGAAATTAGTTTATTGAAAATAAAGCGTTCCTGAATGTTTAAGCTGTCCCAGGCTTTCAGGATAAAGCTCTTTTTAGATTCATTATCTAATTTATCAATGGCAGCTAAGTCAGAAATCCAGTGATGTAATTTACGGTCAACAGTATAAGTAGGGGTAGGCAATACCAAAGCTATCGTTTCACTTAAATCACCTACGCTATGGTAGCTTTCTGCGAAAAGCCAATCAGGAATATCACTCTGTTCAATTGCCCAGGCTTTAATCAACGCTGTCGTTACCGGCCGTTTAGGTCGTTTCCCGGTAAACATGGCGATTACGTAGGGTTTATCCAAACTGTCGGCCTCGTTAAAATAGTCGACTAATGCCGCGATTTTATCGTTAGTTTTATTGCTCATTTCGAGCGATGCAATCAGTGCTGTAAAGCGTTTCAAGCTTCTTCCTCCTCTTCCTCTTTGCCATATTGTGTTTGCACTTCTTCAGCTTCAATTCCAATTTCATTTAGGTATTTCGCAAAGGTTGCGGTAGAGCCATGCGTAACGAAAACCTTTTCTGCTTCAGTTGCTTTAATGGCAGATAATAATCCAGGCCAGTCGGCATGATCGCTTAGTGCAAATCCGGCATCAGCACTTCTCCATCGCCTGCTAGCTCTCACCTGCATCCATCCAGAACACACGCCGGTGGCTGCATTGACCAGGTTTTTTATCCAACGGCCTTCAGAGAGGGCAGGAGGAACGATAACTATGCCTTGTTGTAACTGTTCTTTCTTAGTCTCTGCATTGATTCTAATTGTTTTAGGTAAGTCTACACCGGCTTTTATAAAAGCGTCATTTAGGTTGGCAATAGACTGATGAACATATATTGGGACTTCTCCATGGAGGTTCTTGATCAGCCTTTGTGCTTTTCCAAGGCTGTAAGCGACTAAAACTGTGGTTTTGTTTTTGATGATGTTATCTGAAGCCCAATTCTTGATCTCGTTGAAAATCTTTATTTGAGGCTGCCATTTATATATTGGTAGTCCAAAGGTGCTTTCGGTTACGAATGTATGGCACTTAACCGGTTCAAAGACAGTGCTAATCCCATCATATTCGGTTTTGTAATCTCCAGATACTACACAAATTTCACCTTTATATGCTAACCTGATTTGCGCGGAGCCTATGACATGACCCGCGGGGAATAAACTAAGTTTTACCCCATTGATGTTGATTTCTTTGTTATAAGGTAAGGTTTCAATGTTTAAATCACCTAATCGCTGATTTAGAATAGGTTTGGTAAGCTCATGGCACAAATAAGATTTATTGCCCCATTTTACATGGTCGGCATGTCCATGTGTAGTTACAGCCAAATTAACCGGTTTCCAGGGGTCGATGTAAAAATCACCCTGGCTACAATAAATTCCTTTGTTTGTAAATTTGATTAAAGCCATGGATTATAAACAGATCCAGCAGTTATAAAGTTTTGAATATCCGTTTCTGAAGCTTTAGCTGTGGAGGTTATGTTTCTGAAAAACAACCTTTTGGCACTAGATCAGTAATTACAGTTTATTCAAAAAATTCCTTTGGGTAAACTACTTCACCCTGAACCTTTTTCAAAGCATCAGGCTGTAATTCGATGGCCATACAATTTTCTTTTGGAACATCAAATGGCAGAGATATACCAAATTCGTCTGCAAGACGATAGCCAAATCTTGGATAGTATTTCTCGTGACCCAATAATATAACCGATTGATAGCCCAAATCTCTTGCGCTTTCGTGTGCAGCTTCAATGAGTTTTCCTCCAATTCCCTTACCCTGAAATTCGGGTAGGACTGCAACAGGTGCCAGTGCCAACGACTTAATCCCACCTTCAGGAGTTTTTATCTCGATCTCCGTTAGCAAAATATGACCAACTAAATTGTTTTCAACTTCGGCTACTAAAGATAATCCGGGCACAAATGCTCCTGACTTTCTCAATCTTTCTACTAAAAATTGTTCTTGATGGTCACTATATTCCTCATTCCTAAAGGCTTTTTCAATCAGATCAAAAATTGAAGCGTAATCTTCGGGTCTTTCTTCTCTAATGTTGATATTCATTTTTTAAAATTTTAGTGTGATATATGTTTAAGAATTTCATCAATTCTTTCCAGTTCTATGAAATTATCGTGTTTCAAATTATGGTTGTGTTGTTCGTGTGTCCAGGTGATATGGTATGGGATATGGGCAGCGGATCCGCCAATCTCCAATACAGGCAAGATATCTGATTTTATAGAGTTTCCTAACATTAAAAAGTTCGAAGGTTCACAATCCAAATGTTTTAACAGTTTTTGGTAATCACTGTTTTTTTTGTCGCTCATTATTTCAATATGATGAAAATAATCCTGTAATCCAGATTTTTTAAGTTTTCTTTCCTGGTCTAACAGGTCGCCTTTTGTTGCGATCACCAGCCTGTATTTTCCTTTTAAGCTTTCTAAAGTTTCAATCACTCCTTCCAAAAGTTCAATAGGTTTTTGTAAAAGCTCTTGTCCGAGCGTTATGGTTTTGTTTACCAATTGCAATGAAGCCGTCCCGTTAGAAACCCGGCTAATGGTTTCAATCATGCAAAGCATAAAGCCCTTTACTCCATAACCATACAGGTGCAGGTTTTGCATTTCCGTTCTAAACAGTTCCTGCGATACGGAATGTTGTGGCAAATAGTCCTCAAGCAAAACACAAAACTCTTTTTCAACTTCCTGAAAATAGGGTTCATTTACCCATAGTGTATCATCAGCATCAAAGGCGATGGTCGTTATATTTTTATTCATTTTACTTTTGTAATTTTCCATCGACAAACTTCAGAATATTAATTAAATTAAGAAAGGACATTTGTCCTGAGTGAAATATGGTAAGAACCAATCAGTTTTTTTGAGTTATTTAGAACTACTTTACCAAACACAGCAGCGTAAAGAAGACATTATAGTGAAGTCATTTCCGAAAGGTAAAAGACTATTGGTGCAGAATGAGAATGCCTCTAAATAATAGTTGATAAAGGTGAATATAAGCCCCAAATTTAGAATAGATGGAAATAACTGTATATTCCCGATGTTAATAGTACAGTATATAAAACAGAAGGTAAGTCAATGGTAGCAGCTATAGAAATTATCGGATTAGCAACTGAGCAGTCTTTAACCTCACAGAGGTATTTAAAGATAGTAGCCTGGGAAGATGTAGTAAACAAATCTGATCCATCTGTTACTGGATTCCAATATAAATTCAGTCCATCAATAACCTGGGGTGATGAATTTAACTACACGGGTACTCCTGATCCAAAGAAATGGAATATGAGTACCGGTAATGGATACTATGGCTGGGGTAATCATGAGCTTCAGCATTTCACTGGCAGATCAAAAAATGTGAAAGTGGAAGATGGTAAATTAAAGATTATTGCTTTAAATGAGTCATATAATGGTTTCAATTATACATCAGGAAAAATTGTTTCCAACAAAAAGCAACGTTACGGCAGATATATTATCAAAGCAAAAATGCCATTAGGCGCTGGACTTTGGCCGGCAATTTTTGGGTTCGGCGAGCGTCACAAAGACTATGATCTGAAAACATGGCCCGGTTGCGGCGAATTTGACATCGTAGAAATTAAAGGACAAAATGATCGTGAAGTAAACTATAATGTACATTCAGCTAAATCCTATGGTGCATCAAATATGGTTACGCTGCCAACTCGTGTTACGCTGAACCAGTTCAATGAGTACAGAATCGACTGGACCCCTGATTATATCAAATGGTACTTTAATGGTATGCTGATGCGTACTTTCACCAACAATGGTAAGGGATATGATGAATGGCCGTTCAATGATTACTTTGATTTAAATATTTGCCTGAGTGTTGGTGGTGATTTTGTTGGGAATAATATCAATAAAATTGCTATGCCAGCGATTATGGAAATAGAATATGTTAGATACTATGGCTTGATCAATATGAATAAAAGGAGTGAGTATGTGGGAAATCCAATTCCACCCCATCTTTCCCCTGCATCAGCACAGATTGTAAAAAACGGATCGCAAACCTTTACAGTGACCAATGTACCTGCCAATACAGCCGTACATTGGTATGCCTTAGGAAATGACCTGAGAGGTTTTGGATTATCAGGTTCTAAAATTACGATCACCCAAGCCATGTTGCAGGCAGGGGGTTATAAATCGGGAGCATCTTTTGAATTTTTCGTGGATTTTATTGATGCAAAAGGAGTATCCAGTAAAGCAACAAGGGGAACTTTAACCATTCAGTAACCATTATCTATCCGAATAATTTTAACAAATCATCTTTCCCAAAAGATTTCAATATTCCCTCATCCGTTGGGATCAATTCACCTGCGAGTTTTCTTTTCTTATCCTGTATAACTAAGATTTTTTCTTCCAGGGTGCCCTTACAGATCATCCGGTAAGCCATCACATGTTTATCCTGTCCAATCCGGTAACAGCGGTCGATAGCCTGATTTTCTACTGCTGGATTCCACCAGGGGTCTACCAGGTATACATAATCAGCAGCAGTTAAGTTGAGCCCTGTTCCGCCGGCTTTTAAACTGATCAGAAATACCCTGCAAGCCTCATCTTCCTGAAAAGTGGTTGCAGCGGCTTTTCTTTTATCCAACTTGGTTTTACCATCCAGATAGGCGTAAGGTATGCCTTGCTTTTCCAGCTCTGTTCTGATCAGGGTCAACATTCCGGTAAAATTAGAAAACACCAATAGCTTGTGGCCCATAGTTTTCTCCATGATGTGTTCCATCAGTTCCGCGATTTTACAGGAAGTCTCCTCAAAGGCAGGGGCATCTTTCATTAGCACTGGTGAATTGCAAATCTGCCTGAGTTTCATTAACCCATCCAACACATATAGCTTAGAATTTTCCAGTCCAATGGTGTCAATCTTATCGGTCAGATAAGCTTTAAACTGGTTCCGGTACTGATCATAAATTTTTCGCTGGGCGGGCTCCATTTCGCACCATAGAATCATTTCCATTTTAGGCGGCAGATCAGTGGCTACCTGTTTTTTCGTACGTCTTAAAATAAAAGGCTTCGTCATTTTTAGTAAAGTTTCGGTCCGCCCGGCATCCTGGTCGTCGCCTTGGGCCGCAAGATTGTCCTTAAACATTTTCATGCTTCCAAAAAAACCAGGGTTTACAAAATTCATCAGTGCATAGAGATCGGTAGCGCTATTTTCTACAGGAGTTCCGGTAAGCGCAAGTCTGTTCTGCGCATCAAAGAGCGTCACCATTTTAAATTTTTGTGAGAAGGGGTTTTTAATTGCTTGTGCTTCGTCCAGGATCAGGCAATGATATTTGATGTTGCATAAAAACTTTACATCAACAGCAGCAGTGCCATAGGACGTAATGATCAGGTCATATTTCATTAATTCAGATACCTCCTTTTTACGATCCGCTCCATGAAAAATCAGCAGATTTAATTCAGGACAGAATTTAGCGGCTTCATCCTGCCAGTTGTAAAGTAAGGACGTGGGAACTATGAGCAGATGGGGGGCTGATGCTAAACCGGTGGTTTTGAGGTGTTGGAGCAGGGTAAGTATCTGTAAAGTTTTCCCCAGCCCCATATCGTCGGCCAACAGGCCACCCCATTTTAAGGAATGCAGGTGACACAACCAGCTATAGCCCATTAACTGGTATGGTCGCAGGATGGCATTCACGTTGTCAGGGACTGGCACCAGCGGTATTTTTTCCTGCTCACCGAATAGCTTATCCCTTTCATCTACCATATTTGCCAGATCAGGTCTTTCCTTTTTATCGTATAACTGATCAATTAGCGTGTAGTGTTGTCCGGCAAGTTTTACACCTTTTCTGGTCAGCGTACCAATTCGGAAAACCGCAGTCAACTGATTAAAAAAGGAATCGGGTAAATGCGCCATTTTTCCATTGGATAGATACAAGGTAATGGTACGCCTTTTAAGGGCTTTCTGGATTTCTTCAGGGCTAAGCTTGATCTCGCCAAAAGTTACCGACACCTCAATGTCAAACCAGCCTTTTTCTTCCTCTAAGTTTACCGATATGTCAGGTAATTCGATTTGGAAATCAACACCAGTAAGGCTTTCCAGGCCAGTAAAACTAACATTAGGGTCATTGAGGTTATAGATTGTTTTGGGAAACCAGAATTCATTTCTAATGGTTTCTTTTGACAGGTAAAAGTACGGTAATGCCTCCTGCTTTTTAAATGCAGGGTGCATTGCCATGAAAAATGTTTTAAACGCCATTTCATTTGCCTTGTCTCGCTGCAGCACCTGAACTAAACCATTTTTAAATTGGAGCATTTCAGTACCACCGGATTGAACCGCTACCTCAAAACCTTCACTATAAACAATTGTAGGTATAAAGGCAACATACTCACCTTTATCTTCAACCCTGATTTGAGTTGATTTAGTGATTAACCTCAGTGGCTCTGTTTCTTTTGCCAGTTGGAAAGTTGTTGGATAATTAAGTGCAAGTTTTGATAAAATGGCGTTGTTAAAGTTTTTAAAGTCCTTCTGAAGGATGGTAAAGATTCCTCCTGCTTTAACCAATTCGCCTATTGCTTTCCCTTCTTCCAGGCTAAAGAACTGGTAAAATATCCCCGTGGCATGTTTCAGGGAAAAGAAAAAAGGTTCTTCTGGCGGTAATACCTCATCGACTTCAGCATCTTGCCCGTTTACACAGGCATGATAGCGTAGTTGGTAATGCCCCTCATGTTCGGATAGCTTAAAACTAAATGAAACCAGATCATTTGCTAAAGCTATCGGTCTCATGGTGTTTTTTGCAAGATTTCCCTTAAAAGGCAGCTTTTGGTGAAAACGATGGTAAAAAAGATGTTTTTGGCCCTTTAGCGTAGGAATTATCCTTTTCCATTCATTGAAAGCAATCTGCTGCATCTCTGTTTTTTCTTCATTGCTGACATACCTATTTTGCTTATGTGCTTTTTCGAAATTTAGGAGCCGATTGAAATCAAGGCTATGGGAATGCAGTAGTTTTTCCGCTGAATTTAGTCGTTCCGGTGCTAATGCAGGATCATAAAAGTTACCAAAGGATTTTACATCGGTTTTTTCGGTATTTATTATTGCCCTGCAAGGAATTAGAAAAGGAACGGAAAAAGCATAATGCACTGCTATAGCATAGGCAACTATGCTTGATTCTTCTTCTTCAATTTTTGTTGGAGAGAGGCAAAATGAATGATATGCTGCAAAATGTTCAGCATTTATGTCATCCTCAAAGTTGTAAATGTGGCCGTACTCGGGCTTAGGAAAAGCCTTTACATCATGTTCATAGTGAGGTTTCAGCGTTAGGTATTGATCAAAGAAAATTTGATCTGTAAAAGGGTGTTTTTTAAAGTACTCAAAGAATTCGTGATCCTTTCTCTCTATCATGCGGGTAAATAGTCTGGTGACGTGGGGGCAAAGCCGGATTACTTCGCTGCCGCAATTGCAGGATACCAGAATATAGTCTTTAATCAGGTTAATTTCCTGGTCATATTCTTCAGGCCAGCCTGAACGTATGGTAACTGTCCGGCCTTTAAAGTTTATAGTTTTATAGTTGAAATATGAATTGTTTTCAATTATTGATTCCTCTACTGCAAACAAATCGGCAGGATCAGGCAGTTTTGTATCCTTATCCAACTTTAGTTTGTAAGGGGTAGAGGCTTTCCTTAATGGAGTATTTTGTGAGCCCTTATTGTTCATTTTGAGCAGTATTTAGTAAGTGTTCGTATTTTTTCATCCAGTTTAGAAAGGTTTCTTCGGCTGTGATATGCATAGTTTTCACCTTTTCAAAAAGAAGATTTAAGTCATGAGTATCGATGTTGTATTTCCCGGAATACTTGTGACCCAGGTAAGCACCTTCAAACATCGTTAGCAAGCGTTCATCTTCGGCGCTGCCATTGTTCATTTGAAGTGCTAATTTAGTGCTGAGACGCAGGCTGAACCGGAGCAGCATTCCTATACTATGCGTTGATTTATCCTGGGTAGTTAGTGACTTGATTAAGGCTCTTATGCATAGCTCTGCTGCCTGGTGCAGCATGAAGGCTGATAATATGAAGTTGTCATTCCGGTAAACCTCAGCAGTAGTATAAAAAGTTTTGGCTTTTGTAAGTCCGGCATGAAAATCATGATTGGTTTTTTTTATTTTCTCTTGTCTTCTGTCCGTTCTTAATTTTGGGAGGGGCATACTGCCATCGTGATAAACCAGGCTTTCGGAATTACAGGCGATGCTGAAATAGATATGGCCCTCAGTCACCATTTTATGGAAAAATGTACTTTTAAATAAGGTGATGCTTAAATGAAGGTCCTTTAAAAAGACAAAATTTATCACCCTTTTAATTTCCTCGAATTTTTGCGGGGACTCTTCAGAAATAACCAATATCAGATCGGCATGGTCTCTGCCATCGCTGTCGGTTTGGTGGTTCAGGCAATAGATCATTTCCGGCTCAATCACATCTGCTATGAAGTTAATTACTGCCGGAAGGCTCTTTTTTTCTTCTTCCTCAGGCCTGAAATCCCCGGCATGATGTAATAGGATATAAGGCAGTGATTTTGTTTCACAGACCAAACGCGTGGCCTCTATCATCTTAGCTATATACTCACTGATCAGTACTGATTCATGTAATTTTGAGTTATAGCTTTTATCTAAGCTCGTTTTCCCGTTGCTACAGTCCAAAAGCGCATCTAAAATCCCTCTCCATGCTTCTAAATTTCTATAGTTGAAGAACTCTTCAAAAAACAACCGAATATTATTTACCTCCAGATCGGATAGTGTGGGGAAATTTAAAGCGGGAAAATGGCGGTCACAAAGTCTGTAAAGCGGGTGATTAATCCTTAGTTTAAAATCTTCCTGACTATCCTTTAGCTCATGAGCCAGCTCTAATAGCTTGACAAACTGCTGATGGTTGTGATGATGGTTTTTCTGGTTGCCGTAGTATCGATCGGAACAGGCTGTTTTGACCAGGTCAATCATTCCAAAACGGAAAGACTCCATGCTGTTTTTATCACAGTAGAAAAAGGAGGCAATTTGGTAATGTGGATTGCTAATCGTTGGTTGTAGTTTCATGTTAGGCTTTAATTATTTCAAGTCAAAGAACCAAAACCCAGCATGTCTATATTAATCTTTAAGCTCATTTTTTAGACGCTTTGGCGCATTTTTTAGTTGCTGATTTAGACAAGAAAAATCAATCATTATAGTTATATTCGTTTAGTAACTCATTTACACACCTGGCCGGCTTTCGAAAGCTTGCAGCAGCTCCATTTCAAGCAGCGGAATTAAATACACCTCTTTTCAATAAAAAACATCCTGGTACTGTTCCTGAAGAACCCGGGTATTCGTTGATGTGGATAAAACCTGGCCGCTGATTTACTTTAATACACAACTGAAGACTTATTTTTTGATTTATATAGACTATATGAGTAGTACAACTGATCGGCCAAATAAAGCCCATGAAGGCAGAAATATTAAGCGTTTCCGTGAAATGATGGGGATTAAACAGGAGGGGCTTGCCGCTTCTTTGGGCGAGGAATGGAGTCAGAAAAAGATTTCAGTCCTGGAATCCAGGGAAAAGATTGATGAAGGTCTTTTGGAGAAAATTGCTGGAATATTAAATGTGCCGGAAGCAGCGATCAGGAATTTTGATGAGGAAACTGCTATTTATAATATTCAGAATAATTATGAAGGTTCATCAAGCAACTATAGCGGATTACACCAGTGTACTTTCAATCCATTAGATAAACTAATTGAAACAGTAGACGAACTTAAAAAACTTCATGCAGAAAAGGACGCACTTTATGAGCGTTTACTGAATTGCAGGAGGATGGAGAAGTATGATGAACTTGAGTATTAGTTGTTTTTCCAAAAGCGAATATATCTATATTGGGCTTCAATGGGTTGACTGTTGTAACTTTGCAACAGTTTGTCGAGTATTTCTACGTTACTACTTTTCATAGCGTCGTAAAGCTGGTTTTCAAGATTTAGAATATCGTTTTTTGTTATCATTTTTAATTTATAGAGACGTTATTTTTAATCAGGTTATATCAATTCCCGGATTATCACAAGGATATTTTTTATGTCTGTAAAAGTTATTTACGTAATTGCTAAAATACAAAAAAATAAATCTTAATGCATTGACTTTTATCTGATTGCATTATTCCAAGGCAACACCCTCAGTCAAAAACAGGGTAGAATAAGGTGGTGTGTGGATTTATTTTACCTTCGGTTGTCCAATTTTGATAAGCTCATGCATTATTGTGGTATAAATAAAAAATTATAAAACAATAATAACATGGAACAGAGACTTAATGCCTTTGAAAAAGGCCAAAATGCGATGAGAGCAATGTATGGCGTAGGTGCTTACCTGGCAAAAGGTACAATTGAACAAGAGCTTTTACACTTAATCTATTACCGGGTATCACAAATCAATGGCTGTGCCTATTGTCTGGATATGCACTCTAAAGACTTGATCGCCATAGGGGAGAATCCCCAACGAATTTTTCTGCTGGACGCCTGGAGGGAAGCTTCGCTTTATAGCGACCGTGAACGTGCTGCCTTAGAATGGGCAGAAGCAGTAACAAGAATTAGGGATGGTAATGTTGCTGATGAGGTTTATAAGAGGGTGATTACACAGTTTTCCGAAGTAGAATTGATCGATTTGACATTAGCAATAACCACTATTAACAGTTATAATCGCATTAATATTGCGTTTCGGACCGCTGCTGGAGGTTATGAGGTTGGCCAACATAAAGCAGCATTGCTGAAATAGATGTTAATGCGCAACCATCAAATTCTTATATTGGAAATATTCTAAAAACTAATCACATGAAAGACTTCATATTCGTATTTCGCCAAAGTAGCTATGATCAAAGTAATACTTCGGATCAGGAAAAGGAGGCACTGAACAAAAAATGGAATGATTGGATAGGTGGGATTGCGGCTCAGGGGAAATTAAAAACCCATGGCGCCCGACTAGAACCAGTTGGCAAGGTGCTTAAGCCGGGCGGTGTGGTTACAGATGGCCCATTTGTGGAGATCAGGGAAAGATTGGGTGGTTTCATCATAATTGCTGCTGATGACCTGGAAGAAGCAACCACTTTGGCTCATGGTTGTCCGGCGCTCGATGCAGACGGCAGCGTTGAAATTAGACCAGTATTTGCTTAAAATTTAAACCAGCGCATGCTGTGTATTAATGCTGCTGCGCTGGTCATAAAATATGGAAAAAGATTTTTTAAAACATTTATTTCAACAGGAATTCGCAAAGATGGTTGCTGTAATTAGTAAGCGTTTTGGTTTGCAACATATAGAATTGGCTGAGGATATCGTTAGCGAAACATTTTTGCTGGCCACGGAGACCTGGAAAACAAAAGGAGCACCAGCAAACCCTGCTGCATGGCTCTATACTGTGGCAAAGCAAAAGACGCTTTCCCATTTTAGAAGAACCAAAATTTTTGAAGATAAGGTGGTTCCAGCTTTTAGTCAGGATCAGGAATTATCGGATAGCACCGATGAGTTTAGCTTTTCAAAAGAAAACATTAAGGATAGTCAGCTGCAGATGCTTTTTGCTGTTTGTACACCAGAAATTGCTAGTGAAGCACAAATTGGGCTAGCATTACGTATTCTTTGCGGCTTTGGAATTGATGAAATCGCCGAAGCATTCCTGTCGAACAAGGAAACGATAAACAAGAGGTTGTTCAGGGCGAAAGAAAAGTTGCGCACAGAGAAGATTCAACTGGGTTTTCCTGCCGAAAATAACCTGGTTAAACGCCTGGATAATGTGCTCCATATTATTTATCTGCTATTTAGTGAGGGATATTATTCTCGGACACAGAATCAGATCTTAAGAAAAGATTTCTGTATTGAGGCCTTACGACTGGCTGTCTTGCTTACGGAATATGAAAAGACAAATAGACCCAAAACAAATGCCTTAATTGCCTTAATGTGTTTTCACTCTTCCCGGTTTAATGCCCGGCAAAATGAGGAAGGAGAGTTGATTTTATATGAACAACAAGATGAACATGTTTGGGATAATGAGCTAATTAATAAAGGTGTTTATTTCTTGAGCCTTTCAGCTACTGGAGAAGAGCTCAGTACTTATCATCTGGAAGCCAGAATCGCTTATTGTCATTGTACAAAGAAAGATTCTGTAGAGAAATGGGAAGAGATTTTACAACTTTATAACCAGTTGTTAATGGTTAGCTACTCGCCTGGAGCTGCGCTCAATAGGACGTTTGCGCTGTATAAGGCGAAAGGTGCTGAGGTAGCACTACCTGAAGCCGAGAAGTTAAAGCTGGAGACCAACCATTTTTATTTTATACTGCTGGGAGAGCTCAGTAAAAATATAGATAAAATTAAGGCGAAGCACTATTTTGAACGGGCAAAAGCATTAGCAAAAACACCAGTAGAACAGGAGCTTATTCAGGGGAAAATAGAACTTGTATAGAAAAAATTTAATCTTTGCATCTTTTAATGCAAGTGGTGATTAGAGCTCCTGGGAAAGAAAAATTGATTATGGATATAGGTTGGGCGGAGTAACAAAACAAAACCATGTTTGCTTTATAAATCAATAATGATCGTACCTTTCGGGTGTTAAAAGAGTCCTTTTTAAAAGTATCAATAATAATAACGCTCAACAAAATGAAAGACTTAAATATTCTGATTTGCTATTTAATTTCAGGTTTACTTGTCATGGTCCTAATAGCGACACTTGGGGCAGTATTATCCAGAAAACTCAATTTCAAATATTCTTATTTAAGCATATTTTCAGCGGTTTTATACATCATTCTCGCTTATTTAATTTGTAAAATAGCTGATTTAAAGACAGCACTCCTAGTTAACGGTTTTTTAGGCTTGTTTGATAGTACCATTGGTTTCCTATTGTCTATTAAATTTCAATCAAATAGCGGTTACACAAAAGAACAATCTACAAATATTATTGGCCTTAAAACCTCTATTGCCGTAATGGTATTTGCATTGGTTTTCTCTTTTGTTGGCTATGGAATCACTTTATTTTAAACTTTAGATAAATGACTTTTAACGCTAGTTTGGTTAGAGTAATTCTCGTTTATAAACCTATCAATTTAAATAAACCTACAAACTAAAGATGCAAACTAGTGAATTAACAAACAAGATGTTAGCCTATCAGCACATTATAGATTTTAATACCGATCAGGCAGTTGATTGGGCAGTTGAAATGTTGTTGCTCGGTTACGAAACGCCCTCCTTGCTAATCCTGGCAGGGATATCAAAGCCAACAAACTTCTTTGAATCAGAAAAAATTCTTCTTGCTTCGTTCAACGAGCTAGGTATTGTATTACCAGAAAAACTCGATGCAATAGCTGGGTATTGCAGAACTTTTATTGAAAAAATAGCTATATCCATCAATATCAAGGGTAATCTAAATGATTTATATTCAGCGGGTTTAACTTTTGACTATGAAGAGCTGATCTTCGACTTTTACCTGTTTTATTGGGCATGGGGTGACTTAGATTATGGTGAAACATACCAGGATTACGTTCCAGAAGCTACAAAAGACAATATTGAAGAGTTGGTTAGTAAAAAGGCAATCGATTGGTTGAAAAACAATTGAAATTATTACAGCTAAGCTGTATCGGCATTAGCAATGTGTGTTTTTTGCACATTGCTTTTTTTCTCCAGTTCTTTTTCCTTAAAGATTATGAGAAACGGTACTTCATTCTTTGACTAGCAGCTTCAAATACGTAAAAATCTTCCCACTATGTTCTGCTTCGTGATAGTTAGCGGCTTGTAATGCCTGAACATGATTTTTCACTTGAATTCCGATGGGTAATTCAAAGGGAGTATAGTTGACAAATAAACTGGATTCAAGATCTGATTCAAGGTGGTTAACTGTATCAATCAATAAATGTTTCAGCTCATTAACGTCTGGAGTAATTTTCCAGGAACCTGGAGACGATCCAATTTTGAAGGACTCCATGAATTCTTTAGATATATAAATTGGTAATCCGCTACGCATATACATATGCCTCTGTTGAGAAGTGATACAATGACCAATTTGCCAAATTATATTATTGTTAAAACCCTCTGGAATTTTAAATAATATTTCGTAATTGATTGTTTCCATCAATTGCAATAGCCTGATCCTGCTAGCTCTTAAAATTTCACATTCGAAACGTTCATGAATCATTTAAGTTCGTTTAAGTCCTTAGCAACGAAAGAAGATTAAGGTTTTCTAAAGTAACCTTTTTACATTAAAGCTCAAAATTGATATCTCATCTTTTAGGATTCTACGCTGTATAGTAATTTCCGGACAAGACACATGTAGATAGGGGTGTTGCCACTGGTGAAGTTCTTTTGCTTTTCCTAATAGAAGAGGCAGGAGTAGCTTTTTGAATAGTCATTATTCGGTGAGTCGGAGGATCTTCAATAAATGAAGCAATGAAAATAATATCCATTATCCCCTCCAGCTTGTTTTTCACCATCAGTTAATAAACGGGGGCGAAATACCTGTACCTTATGTTTTTTTAGGACAGCTTTAACAGCTTCACGTTCTTTTTTCCATGCAATTTGTAACTCTGGAAAGGCATAACGATAATCTTGATCTAGATGTTCGGAAGACATTAATTCTACTCTTTTTGAGCCTAGCACATTCAAGCAAAAGACGGACTTCTTATCGGTTTAGCTGAACAGTTGGGTGAAAAATAATAGCGTCGAGATGGCCTTTGTGTGCCTAGACTTTTTAATTTTTTTATTTCCTTTAGGGGTTAAGTCTTTTTGTTTAGACATATCTATATCAAACCTTCAATGACAGATTCTGAATTTGGAGCTACTAAACACAACCAACCTAACTTAACCAACCTAACCGAAAACTATTTATGAAAACAAACTGACCCTTCCTTAAAGAATAGTTTAAATAGAGCCCGGAGTGGTGGAACACTCCAGGCTTTTGTTTAATGTTATTCATCATCCCCGATATAATCGGGCATTGTGCAAACAATTATTAATGAAAACAGTGGAATACCGATGGTTATCCACCCTTAAACCAATTCTAATGTATGAATTTTTACCTTAAACTATGCAGGCCATCTGCCGGTATGGTTAAAACGTTGCTGGTAATGAAATTAATTGTTTTATTACTAACGGCTAGTTTTTTGGAAGTTAGTGCAAGTACTTACGGTCATAACGTTACATTAAAGAGAAAGAGAGCCACTTTGGTGAGCGTTTTTATAGAAATTCGGAAGCAAACTGGTTATGATTTTATTTATAGCGATCGAATAATGGAAACCGCAGGACTTGTTGATTTAGACCTCAATAATGTTCCAGTTAGAGAAGCGCTAAAAATAGCCTTTGCAAACCAACCATTTCAATATCAGATTGAAAATAAAATGATTGTGGTAACACCTATATCGGTTGCCAACCAACAGCGCATTGTTTCAGGTGCTGTAACCGACGAAAAGGGTGAGGGGCTACCCGGAGTAACCGTAAGGAGTAAGAAAACCAATGCAGTAGTCAGTACTGATAAAAATGGGAGGTACTCTATTAAAGTAAATGATGATGCAGATGTACTTAATTTTTCTTTCATGGGATATAAACCCAAAGAAATTATTTTAAGTGCCAATTCGTTGGTGGTAAATGTAAAGCTTACGCCAGATGTTACTGCAATGAATGAAGTTGTAATATCAACAGGTATCTTTAAAAAGGTAGATAAAAGTTTTACCGGTGCCTCAACAACCGTTTCCGCTAAAGAATTGGAGCAATTTGGTAATCGTAACCTCATTACCTCTCTTCGTAATGTGGATCCTTCATTCAATATCATTGAGAGCAATTCCTTTGGTACCGATCCGAACCGTATACCTGAAATCCAAATCAGAGGGAATTCAAGTTTGCCCAATGTAGATGATCTGCAAAATGAGTCTCGTGTGGCTTTAAACACTCCATTAATCATCCTCGACGGTTTTCAAACCACGCTGCAGAAATTATTGGACATGAATTCGAATGAGGTAGAATCGCTTACGATTTTAAAGGATGCCTCGGCGACTGCTATTTATGGCTCCAGAGGCGCAAATGGGGTAGTTGTGATTACCACCAGAGCTCCAAAAGAAGGGAAACTTCGTGTTTCTTATCGTGGTGATGTAAACATCGAGATGCCTGATTTAAGTGCTTATAACCTTTTGCATGCAAAAGAAAAGCTAGCGCTGGAAAATACAATGGGGCTGTATAATGGCGAAAGACCTGATTATGATATTCCCCTTAAACGTTATTACAGCTTTCTTTTAACTGATGTAAATAGTGGGGTGGATACCTACTGGCTATCTAAGCCGCTAAATACGGGGGTGGGTCAACGCCATAACCTGCGTTTAGAAGGAGGTGATAAAGCCTTCCGCTATTCGGCATCCATGCAAATGAATGATGTTCAAGGCGTAATGAAAGGATCTAAGCGCAAAACCTATAATGGAACCATTAACCTCGCTTATACTTATAATAAAGTGAAGTTTAGTAATAACTTAATGTTATCAGAAGGTAGTTCAGCCAATTCGCCTTATGGAAACTTTAGCGATTATGTTAAATTAAATCCTTATTGGAAGGCCTATGATGAAAATGGAGATGTAATTAAAATTTTAGGTGATCCTGGAAATGCTGATTACACAGGTCGTTGGTCTACATTACCAACTAATCCGCTCTATAACGCGACTCTAAACACTTTCGATAAGTCTAGTACTTCAGAACTTACCAATAACACCTCTGTTGAATGGCAAATTAATAAAGATTTAGTGATGAGGGGACGAATTGGGATTACCAAAACGGAGCTTAAAAGCGATAAATTCAGACCAGCAGAGCATACGGCTTTTGCAAATTATAGCGATGCTGATGTTTTTAGAAAGGGAGACTACAACTATGGTGTAGGCAGTAATTTGTCTTATGATGGGGCCCTGAACTTAAGCTATTTTAAAACGATAAATGGTAAACACACCATCTTCGGTGGTTTGGATTATAATATCCGCCAAAATCAATCTTCGAATTATGGTTTTCTTGCAGAAGGTTTTACTAATCCAAATTTTGATTTAATCTCCATGGCACAACAGTATGCCAAAGATGGTAGGCCTACCGGATCGGAAAGTTTAGTAAGAGCGATCGGGGTTACCAGTAACGTAAATTATACTTATGATAACCGCTATTTCGTAGATGGTTCATTCCGTTTAGATGGTTCATCCCAATTTGGCGCCAATAAACGTTTTGCACCATTTTGGTCAATAGGAGCAGGTTGGAATATTCATAATGAGGCGTTTTTTAAAGGTTTGAATGCCATTAACCGCCTAAAGCTCCGTGGATCTGTAGGCCCTACAGGCTCTCAGAACTTTAGTCCCTATCAGGCACTTTCTTCTTACCGCTATTATACTGATGATCGTTACGTCAACTCGAATGGCGCTTATTTAATAGGCTTGGGTAACAAGGATTTGAAGTGGCAGCAGACCATGAAATATGATTTGGGTATAGATGCTGAATTTCTCGATTCGCGCCTGAAATTAACGGCAGATTACTATATCCAAAAAACAAACGATCTGGTTTCTTCCGTAAACCTACCCGCTTCAAATGGATTTACAAGCTATATCGAAAATATTGGTAAGATGAATAATAAGGGATTTGAACTGAGAGCTACAGGATTCATTGTGCGCAATTCGGCAGTTACCTGGAGTGTCACTACGGCCTTAATGCACAATAAAAACAAGATCATTCAAATTTCACAAGCACTAAAAGACGCTCAAAAAGCAATCGAAAACTCTACAGGACCTACGCCAAGTACGCTGTTTAAAGAAGGATATTCGTCTAATACCATATGGGTGGTTCCATCTTTGGGTATTGATCCAAGTACAGGTAAAGAACTTTATGTAGCTAAAGACGGGCAGCATACTTATACCTGGGATCCAGCTAACCTCGCGGCAGTAGGGTCAACAGACCCGAAAATCCAGGGTAATTTAAGTTCAATGGTTCGTTATAAAGACCTGTCGCTAAACATGTCCTTTGGATTTCGTTTCGGTGGACAGCTTTACAACCAGACACTTATCAATAAAGTGGAGAACGCAGACTACACGTATAATGTAGATGCCAGGGTGTACAACGACCGTTGGAGAGTTCCTGGAGATATCGTGGAGTTTAAAGGTCTAATGGTTACACAAGCAACCAACAAGACGTCCAGATTTGTTAAGGATGAAAACACGATTAATTGTCAGAATATCAATCTACAGTACAATAACGGTTACTTAAGCAAGAAATTAGGTGTTGAAGCGCTATCGATTTCTTTAAGTGTAGCTGATGCATTCTACTTCTCGACAGTAAAACAAGAGCGCGGAATACAATATCCATTCTCCAGACAATTTTCATTGAGCATAAATACCACATTTTAATAATTAAGGATATGAAAAATCTAAAATATATCATTGTTATGCTCCTATTAGTGGCATTAACAAATACATCCTGCAAAGATTATTTAAACGTTAACCCTAAAACTGAAATGACCCAAGAGGTGCTTTTTTCAACAGAAGGAGGGTTTAAAGATGCGTTAAACGGGATATACATCCAAATGAAAGGAGCTAATTTGTACGGAAGAGCGATGACGATGACGACCATAGAGTATCCCATTTCCAATTGGGATGGGGATGCCACAATCAGTACAAGTGTTGCCTATAAATTAGCCCGCTTTAATTATACGGATGCAGGTGTTGAAAGTTCATTGTCTGCAATATACAGTGCCGAATATAAGGTTATTGCAGGCATAAATTCCATTCTTGATCATGTGGATGAAAATAAATATGTTTTTAAAACTCCGGGTGTATACGAGACGATTAAAGCGGAATGCTTGGCACTGCGTGCCTATTGCCATCTGGATATCCTTCGCTTGTTTGGCCCTATTCCAACGGATATTAATACTGGAAACAAGCTAGCTTATGTAACTCACTTGTCTAAAACGCCGAATCCACTTTTATCATTTTCCGCTTTTCAGGAAGCCTTATTAAAAGACCTGACTGATGCAGAAGGATTGGTGAAAGATATTGATCCCATTGTTAAAAACGTTATTCCCACAGATGCTTACTTTGCGTACCGTAATTTGAAAATGAACTACTATGCCGTAAAGGCATTGCAGGCACGTGCTTATTTGTGGTTCAAGAATCAAGGAAAAGCTTATGAATGTGCCAAAATTGTTATTGATGCTAAAGATGCAAAGGGTAATCCAACATTCCGTTTAGGGCTGGCCGGCGACATGGCTGCTAAGGATTACGTATTGACTTGTGAACATATTTTTGGCCTGGATGACTTTGCTTTGTATACTAAATACAGTTCACTATATGCCAATGGTGTACTGAGAAAGGGCAGCGACAATTCGGTTATTAATTCACAGCTTTATGGCAATACAGGAACAGATATTCGTGAGGTAAACCTTTGGGAATTAATTAACCTGCCTCAAAGTATAGCACAAGGCTATGTCTTAAAGAAATATAAAGTTGATGAATCAAGTAAAAACTTTAAGCAAATTCCTTTATTGAGGATTAGTGAAATGTATATGATCGCGATTGAATCAACACAAGCTGGAGATGCCCAGGCACTATGGACGGCTTTCTGTACCACACGTAATATACAACAAACTACTTTGCCTTCAGATCATTCTCTGCTTCAAAATGTACTTCTTAATGAGTATCGCAAGGAGTTTTACGCAGAAGGCCAGGCATTTTTTGCCTATAAACGGTTAAATGCACCAAAGGCCAATATATTGTTCGTTCCAGGTGATGCGACCGTTAATTATTTAATTCCAATGCCTAAAACAGAAGGTGCTACCCTTAATTAATGCTTGAAATGATGAAAACAAAATATTTTTTAGTTGCGCTGGTTTTGATGACCATGGCTTCTTGTAAAGAAGAACCTTTCTTGTTTAATGATTTGGCAACCTTACAGTTTGGCCCGCCTGTATCGGCCATCTATCAGCCGGGTGCTGCTGCGGCTGGTGCGCTTAGTACCTATACTTTTTTTTACAAAAGTGAAGATGTTCTCCAGGATACCGTGTTTTTTGATATTTATGCTATAGGAGGGACATCTTCAAAAGATCGTCGTTTTAAACTAGAACAAGTACAGGTGGATGGGGTAAGCAATGCGGTTCCAGGCGTACATTTTATTTCATTCGATGATCCCGGTGTGAGCAAAAGTCTTGTCATAAAAGCCGGTCAGGTTCATAGCCGGGTTCCTGTGATTATGTTACGAGATGTCTCTCTAAAAACAGCTGATGCAGTACTTAGGGTTAATGTGGTTGAAAATGAGAATTTTAAAAAAGGAGAGGCGAACTACCTGTGGCGAAGACTTGATTTTACCGATCGCATTAATAAGCCTGCAGCCTGGGGGGGGATTTATCAAAATACCTATTATGGTAAGTATAGTACGGTAAAGCACAAGTTTATGATAGACAAAACTGGAGAGATTTGGGACCAGGAGTTTATGAGTGTGCTTCAAGATCCACTTTTGCCCGATCCTTCCCGCATTATGTATTATATGTCGGTGATTAAGGCAGCTTTGATAAATTATAATATTGCCCACCCGGGCAATCCGCTAAGAGATGAGGTTGGTGATTTGGTCGTATTTCCATAATTCTTAAGATTAAATATAATGAAAAGAATATATACAATTTTAAGCCTGGTAGTAGCGCTTTTTATTTTCGGCTGTTCAAAAGATAAGGGTAATTACAACTATGCACCCCAAGAAGCTATTACGATCAATGGTATAGAAAGTTCCTATACAAAAATTGCTGCAGTAGATAGGATTACCATTGATCCTGAGGTGCTTTCTACGGATAAAGATGCTGATTTTGAGTGTTTTTGGGGTATTTATGATAGCTTTGTTTCAGGCGCTATTGTAATCGATACCATCGCTAAAACGAAGGCTATTGATTATCAAATTAAACAAAGCCCTAAAACGTGGGTATTAGTTTTCGGTGCAAAAAACAAAAAAACTGGTGTTTCTAAATATGTGATCTCCTCTTTGAAAATTGGAACCCAATTTTCTCGTGGCTGGTATGTTTTAAAAGACGACGGCAGTTCCACAGATCTTGATTTATTCAAGTCATCCGTTGGTATTATCCCTGATGATAAAGTGGAAAATGTCTATAGTGTCATCAATAGTAAAAAACTCAATGGTAAAGCATCACTTTTAGATTTTCAATACAACTACAGAACAAACCCTACAGGAACATATGCTAATTATCGTTCTTTATTTTTAATGAGTGATAAGGATTTAAGCGTAGTGGATATTAGTTCTCTGAAAGAATTAAATAGTTTTAACAACCTATTTTATGAAGCACCGACCGTTAAAGTGCCAAGCACTGTTACCTGGGGCGCTCTTGGTGGTCTCTATATTGTAAATGATGGACAGCTTTATTCACTTAATACCAATTTATCAACCAATACTGGGCATTTTGGCGGGAGAAGGATAAAGGATGGTGTGAATACTCCATATAGGTTATCTAAATATTTCATGATGGGTAATGGGCAAAACCCGATTTTTTTCGATGAAATGAGTAGTTCCTTTGTTTCTTGCGCAACTACTGCTACGGTGCTAAACCTGCTTACAGATGGAGTCAATACTAAAATTAATGTAAATAATAATAACAAGACTTTATTGTTTATGGGTGCAAAAACGGCTTCTCCTTATACTGGTTATGCTATTTTACGTGATAAAACTAATCCGTCGGTAAAATTATTGGCTTCACTTACTCCTGCATTTCCAAAGCTCACAATAGGAGCTGATACGATAAAAGCTACTGAAAAACTATATAATGCTACTAATTATACTTTGATACTTGATGATGAGAACATTCTATATTTTACATTAGGGAATCAGGTTTGGTCCAGAAATCTATCAAATCAAAATGAGCAGTTGCAATTTACTGTGCCTGCTGGGGAGGAAATTACCTTTATTCGCCATCGGAAATATTCTTCAACACCAGACGCTGCTTTCAAATATAATTATGTAATGATAGGCACTAAGGTGGGCGCTAATTATAAGGTGCGCATGTTTACAAAAACATCAGGTAACCTTTCTAATAATCCTGATTTTACACTTGAAGGAAAGGGGGCCGTTGGTGATGTGATGTATATATCACCTGTGAATTCTACCTACCTCAATAATTTTTAAAATTGGTGAGGGGATTGGTCTTTTTAATTCGACAAATATTTTAAAGGAAAAGGCGCAAGAATTTCTTGCGCCTTTTCCTTTTGAAATGAGAGGCCAGGATGAAAACCAATTTTTCCAGTTCTGAATTGAGCGTATGGATGTGATGTATGTCTTTAGCTGTGTGTATCGAGATTATCTCAAACCAGTATACAGCTGGGTCACCGTTTCTACCGTTACCATCCAACGTCGATATCAAAGCCTTAAATTCGGCAGATTTTTCATATCCCTTTTGTTCAAATTTAGGCATTGAAGTACAGTCAATTTCAAATGAAAGAGTGTCGTTGAACACATTTCTATTAAAAACATTAAGTACCTGCCGTAGGTGTAATGTGTATTCACTCAGAATTAGAGATGGGTTGGGCCTCATGTTAATCAAAGTCATTATTTGTTACTTTTGAAGTACAAACATGTAGTATGGTTTAGCAACTTAAAAATGAGATCTTAAAGAAGTATGGTTACTGAAATGATTAGAATAAATAAATGAATTGCTATTAACCATACATACGTCCTTCTATTGAACAATACTTTGCAGACCTTGCAGACTATAAAAAGAACCAATACGGCTACGGAATGAATAATTACGAAAACAAGACCTTTTGCGAAAACGCGGGACCACATGTGTTCTCGAATTATTCTATCATAATCTTCTTTAGTTCCCAAAAACATGTTGAGTACAAAGAGTAGGATAAAAGAGCTTACAATAAATAGCTTTAGAAATGAGTCGCGTGCGATGTTTGCTTTGTACGATATCTTGATGTTTTTTTACTGAAACCATTTTCTGTTGAACAACTAAAAAAAAGTTGGAGCAGAGCGCCAGGATAGCGCACAGTGATTACCAGTTAAAATGCCTCTCCAAGGTTAAACGAGAAGCTTTTGTAGCCCTTACTCATCCCATAGTCAATGCCAATATTGGTATTGGATCCTTTATTAAATTTCAGGCGGAGTCCGGTTCCTGCAGCTGGTTTCCAGGAAGAAAATAAGCCTTGAGATTCTCCGCTAACACTATTGACGTTGGCAAACACCACAAATCCAACAAGACCATTGCTGGTAATGTCACGCCTGTATTCACTTTCCAGATAAAACAGGCTTTTTCCTCTATAGCGGTTCTGGTCTATTCCTCTTGCCGAACGGTTGTAGGGATCCCAGCCTGTACTTGGTAAATCAAGGTATGGGGTTTTGGAATCTAATGCAGTCCATAAATAAGACCATAATGCAAGGGAATTTTGCTGATTGGGTTTGTCCTTGTTCATGGATATATATTTCCTGACATCCAGGTATAAAGATCTCCAGGTATTGTTGCTGCCCAAATAGGTAGGATTGATCCGGTACACCAGGTTTGCGTACATACCAGGCAACGGGTTTATGGCATTGCTGCGCGTATCATAGACCATGTTTAAACTCAGTCCTGAGGAAACTGAATTGCTGCCTGTACCATATTTATAACCGGTATAATTGGCCAGGTTTATCTCTCCATTTTCAGGCTTGATGTTAAAACGATAATCCAGATTGTAACCAAGTCCGAAGTAAAAGTTGGGGCGGATCTGTTTCAATGCATTCTGGTAAAAGCGGATGTATTTGTAGTCTAGCAGCACTTTTTCTTGTTCAGCTCGTTTGGTACCCAGGCCCCAGGTATATTGAGGATAAACCAAAAAACGGGTATCTCCCTGTATCAGCCAGGTATTATCCGGAAGCCAGATATTATTGCGTATGGGAAGACCAAAGCGGCTGCCAAAGTTCCAGTAAGGCGTAAAAGTTGCGGTGGATAGATTGGTGGTAGTCTTTGAGCCAAGATACATAGCGGCAGTAGTGCTGGTGATCAAAGCTCTCCCGGATCCCCCGGGCACTGTTGCGCCAACAGGCAATATTGAAAAGTAAATATGCTTTCCCTTTTTTTCCTTTATTTTTCCGGGCTTAATGTGAAAAAGAGATTTGGCCACATCAATCAAGTCTGTTTGTTTTGCAGTATCCAGGACATGGTTGTTTTGAGGAAGTACATTTCCAGCATTTTGCGCATGGAGTCCAAAGGGGAATAGCAGTAGCATCAAGCAAATCTTGATATCAGGTTTTAAAGTGGACATAAGAAATAAATATTATTCAGGGATTTCGGATCGTTGTACTTAAGCCCCTTATCAAGATCGGTAGACAAAGATAGCTTAAGAAAAACTTATAATTTCTGGTATTGTGGCAAGAGTTTCATTCATTTCTACCAAATACTTTTTTTTACCGGAAACTTTGAATACTGCCATGAGATGATCATTTTCCTTTGATACTTCCACACGTTCCAAAGAAAGGTTTTTGCTGCTTAAGATCTTTTCAAGATGGTCAATTTGATTGAAGTCCGGACTCCGGAACGTTACGTTTAACATGAGTTCCTTTTGAAGCTGAGCAATCATTCGTTCCACTTTGGTGACCATCAAGAGTACAGCTAGTGTGATGATCGTAAGACATAAGGCTAGTGCATGGTAACCGATACCGGCTGTCATTCCGATAGCTGCTGAAGTCCAGATGACTGCAGCTGTCGTAATTCCCCTTACAGAAATTTTGTCCTTGAATATTACACCAGCTCCAATAAAGCCTATTCCTGTGATGATATTTGCCGAAATTCGGTCATCTGCTCCAGCTCCGTGACTGGAAACTATGGTGAAAATTGTAGAGCCAAGGGAAATGAGAATTATGGTACGAAAACCTGCAGACTTATTTTTATACTCTCGCTCAAAACCTATTGCACCACCGCATATAATGGAAACCATCATAGCCACCATATCCTCTAATTCTACTGTAAAATCCATAAATAAACTTCAATAATTGCTATTCTCTAACTGTAATCGGGATGATTTGTTTTAAAATAGATAGAATTTATATGGAAACCATGCTGTCGGGTAAAACTACACCTTTGACCAGCTGGGATTACAATCCCAGCTGGTCGCGATTTCAGTACGTTTACCTAGTGTGTTTTAAGTTTGCCGGCTATTGTTTCTAGCTTGCTTTTTAACTTGGTAATGGCGCCATGAAGGGCTAAATCATAACTGTTTCCTAAGCTGGAGACAGCAACAGGTTCTCTACCTGAAATTCTTGCCTCCAATAAACAACGTTTGTCATCTAAGCCTTCCTTACTTCCATTTTCGTCAGATAAATGTACCTCCAGGCGGGTGATTAAATCATCGAATAGCCCCAAGCCTTCATTGATTTGATTTTTAATTTTTTCTTCGTATTCCTGATGTATTGTTAAGTTTTTGTCGGTGTTCAGTTGAATAGTCATAGTCTCTTAGTTATAATATTTATACCAACTAAACAACAAAAACAGCTGATGGTTTTAATAATAAAACACTAATTTACCTTCCTCTAAAATGCTTGCATAAAGCCAGCAGATTTTTATATCAATTTCGCAATTATAAAGATCATAAAAGAATTGTAAAAAGGCGTTTCACATCATCCAGGTAACAAAAGTAATAACAATAATAATGAAAGACAGACATATATCTTATGCAGATGGGAACAGCGTTTTTCATAATCTCTCTTTCATTAAAATGGATTAACAAATCTTATTAGGGCTAAACTAAATTTAATCATTTTGCTTCTGGAAAATATTACATTTGTGCTGCTAACTCATACTCAAATCCATTTTAAATTCCTATGAAATGCATAATCATACTAATAATCTGCTTAAATTCCTTGATTACATTTGGACAAAAAGCAACGGGAGCTTATATTAAAGACTTAAAAACAGGATGTAAGGTATGGGATGAAAATTATTCATTGCAAGACAGTGTTACATGGGAAGGCACTTGTAAAGGTAACTTTGCGAACGGCTCAGGAACCCTAATCTGGTATAATAAGGGTAAAGAATCTGCACGCTATACAGGAATAATGCTAAAAGGGAAACCACATGGCAAAGGCGTATATACTTATTTAGGTAATGGAGAAATAGAAGGGAATTTTATTGAAGGTGTATTACAAGGCGGAGGGAGTAGAACTTTTGCAACGGGGCTTAAATTAGAAGGGAGTTATATTGATGACGAGTTTTTAAATGTCGATGATGCATTTTTAAAACTACTTAAAAAGCATACTACTACATTTTTAGACAGCACGGATATCTATGTAAACGACGGAAATTCCAAATCGCTTTTTTACTATACTATTGTACCAACTGTGAATGTAAAAGGTGCTTTGGTTTTACTTCCGTCTTCTGGTGAAAATGCAGAAAGTGTAATTAGCTGTAACAAAAAATTAATACAGTATGCTTCGGAAAAGGGTGTTTTAACAATAGTATTATCAATTAATAATGACAGAGGATTAGATGATGATCAGTTAGCCCTTGATTTTCTTAATGCTACTTTTAATCAGGTTGCTGAACAATATCTTATTCCAAAGAATAAATTCGTCATTGGTGGGTTCTCAGGGGGTGGGATGCTTGCTTTAAGATATACAGAAATGTCAAAAGCTAATGGTAACAAAACTTCAATAGTTCCTGTAGCAGTTTTTGGCGTTGATCCGCCTGTTGATTTAGCAGACCTTTATAACAGATCGAAACGAGATATTACGATGAATGGTGATAAAGTTGGCTTAACCCGATCAACATCCTGAAAGATATATTCAATGTTCGATGTATTCCAGATCACAGAAAGACGGAGGCAATGCAAAGTATTTAAAGCATCTGCCTGTAAGGGTGTATTGTGATCCTGACGTTTTATGGGCGCTTAAAGAAAGAAACCGTGATTATTATGATATGAATGCTGCAAATCTATCAGCAATGATTAATTTTTTAAATCTGAATGGAAATAAAGAAGCTGAATTTATATCGGCCATTGGGAAAGGATATCGACTAGATGGAACTAGACATCCTCATTCATGGTCTCTAGTTGAACCAATGGACTGTTTAAATTGGATACTTAATATTTTAAATAAATAGCTAACAAGTATCTTTGAACTTGTTTTTGGGATTGCAAATTATCTATAAATCTTATTTGGTGAGTCCTATAAACCTGATTCAATCATTTTTTGTGATAAACGCCCTAGCGTTTTAATGGCATTTTCAATTTTTATATTCCATAATGGGCAACAGTTAATTCTAACATAATTGTGAAAAAATGTCAAAGTAGAAAAAATATGTCCTGGGCAAATCCCAATTCCTTCTGTAATGGCTTTTCTTTGGAGTTGTAATGCATCAACTTCCTTAGGAAGTTCTATCCACAAGCTTAGTCCTCCATTTGGTGTAGATATCTTTGTATTCTTAGGGAAATATTGATTAATAGCTACTGTATATCTAACGACCTGCCCTTTAAAGGAAATGCGCATTTTTTTTAAATGATTTTCGTATTGACCACTTTCTAAAAACCGCCCTATTGCATCCTGTAGGAGACCTGTGGTTGAGATATTAGATCCGAATTTTAGTTTTAAAAGCTTTGCATGGTATTTACCTGCGGATACCCATCCAATTCTGAAACCAGGAGCAAGAGATTTTGAAAAAGAGGAGCAATAAAGAACATTGTTGGTACTGTCAAATGCCTTTGCTGGAAGTGGCCTGTTAATGCTAAAGTACAATTCCCCCAGAGAGTCATCTTCAATTAAAGGAATATTCTTTTCAGAAAGCAACTTGACAAGTTTAATTTTGTTCTCCTCAGGCATCATTGCACCTGATGGGTGATGACAAGCAGGCATGAAGATGCATGCGGTAACCTTATTGTTGTTTAGGGCAAGCTCTAATTCTTTTAAAACAAGTCCGGTATTGGGGTCTGTTGCGATTTCAAGTGCTTTAAGTCCTCTTACTTCAAGACTTTGCAAGATTCCATGGTAAGTGGGGGATTCTATAGCTATAGTGTCCCCTGGTTTTGTCAAGGCATCGAGACAAAGATTTATGGCTTCTAAACAGCCATTGGTGATCAATATATTGTCTTGAGGTATACTTTGATTCCATTCAAAAGTACGCCTTGCAATTTGTTTGAGTAGTCTGGGATGACCTTCCACTAGTGGATACTGGAAACTTTCACCTGTGTACTCTTTCATAGATGCTTGAACCGCTTTGTTTAGTTTTGTGATGGGAAGAAATTCATTTACCGGAGCCAGGATAGAAAAGTTGATTATTCCATGTTCCCTTGCGTTTTTCATCATTGCAGTTGCCATAGCACTGACTTCGATAGTTGATGGTAGTGGAACATAGTTTTTATGATCAGGTCTGCTTAAAGTTTTTACAGCAAATGAATTGATATAGTAACCGCTTTTTGGCCTTGAAATTATTAATCCTTTTGCTTCCAAAATAGCATAAGCCTGAAATACTGTATTGACACTAACCGAAAGTTCCGCACTGACTCTTCTTACTGAAGGAAGTCGATCTCCAGTCTTTAACCCCAAAACTGAAATGCTTTTTTCAATCTTTGATGCTACTTCTTCGTAACGAAATGTTTTGTCTATCATGGATTCCAAAGGTACGAAATGATAATTTCATTCATAACTGTTTGGTTTGTTGTAGTCGTTTTATAAATTAATGTATGTGTTTAAGGTGTTGTATCTTATGTGTTTGTGATTACTTTTTTAGAACTGATGCTATTTTATTGTATTAATCTGAGCCTGTTTTGATAAGTTTTGATTGTCGATCTTTGTCTGGTAAAATAGAAAAGAATATGTCACAAAAAAATATAACAATGAAAGCCTGGCAGTTAAAAGGCTTCGGTTTAGAAAACTTAAAATTGGAAAATATTAATATTCCGACTCCGGGATCCCATGATGTGCTAATTAAAGTTGGTGCAGTTTCCTTAAATTTCAGAGATAAAGCAATTGTTGAGGGTATTTATGAGCCTGACATGGTCCCCAATCCATTGATCCCTGTCTCTGATGCAGCAGGTACCATTGTTCAAATTGGGGAAGGTGTAACTAGATTTAAAATTGGTGATCGCGTAACCTCGCATTTATATTCAAAATGGATTGAAGGGGCACCAGGTCCAAATGAACCGGACTTTTGTTTTGGTTCACCACTTCCTGGTGGGCTTGCAGAATATATGGTTATGCATGAAGATTCAGCAGTAATGACACCATCCACATTAACAGATGAAGAAGCGTCAACTTTACCAATTGCGGCGCTTACAGCCTGGTACTCCTTAGTTACCTATGGTAAATTGAAAAAAGGTGATACGGTATTGATACAGGGAACTGGTGGTGTATCTATTTTCGGTATTCAGATTGCAAGCGCATTAGGAGCAAAAGTAATCGTGACTACTAGTAGTGATGAAAAAGGGCTTCGTGCACGCAAATTGGGTGCTAAAGAGGTGATAAATTACATTAAAACCACCGATTGGGCTGCTGAAGTTCAAAAGTTGACTAATGGAAAGGGAGTCGATCAATTACTTGAAGTAGTAGGGGGAGAAGGTCTTAATGATTCCGTTCAAGCAACGAAGGTTACCGGACAAATTTCGGTGATCGGCTTTATGGCTGGGCAGACTACAAACTTAAACTTAATGGAAGTGATCTTTAGACAGACTAAAATTCAGGGTATTGCAGTAGGAAACCGTAAGGCATTTGAAGAAATGAACAAAGCGTTTGATGATCTAGCTATTAAACCCGTTATTGATACAGTTTATCCAATGGAGGATGCTGTTAAAGCATATCAGCACTTATCTCGAGGTGCATTTGGTAAAATTGTAATCAACATTTCGTAATGACTCACACTGTTGAAAAAATTAATTAACGATAATAAACCCTTTGTGTAATTTATAAAATTGCCCAAGGGGTTTTATGTTTAGATGGTTTGACATGATCTGTTGTTTTTTGAAGAAACGACTTATAGAATATATTTTAAACTGAAAAGCCTCAATTTACATTGAGGCTTTCGTGATCCCGCTGGGATTCACATCTAGTGCGAAAATCAGCGTTTATTCCTTATCAGGGAGGTTTTTGAACTGGTACTAACCGAATCGCTCACCTTTATTTTGTACGTTTTTGCTGCAAATGCAATACTATAAATGTAGTGAATTAAGTTTGAATATCTTAGTGCCGATAGGATTAATTTGGAATGCCTTTGCTGATGATTGTGCAATACAACCGACGACTGAAAGGTATGTTTAATCTAAAACAAACCATTCTCCTTCGGCATTAAAAAAATAGATAAACTCAGCTAGCCCAGCATTTAAGTCATTTCTTTTCAAGCTCAAGCTAACGTGATGGTCATTCTCGAAAAAGATATCTAACTGAGTTTTTTCAATTAGTGATACTCGAGTTACTCTTTCGGTAATGATCTCACAGAGTGCGTCACGGTAACCTATAGTATAAAAATTAAAACTTTTGGAACCTTTAATAATATTAGGCCAGCTATAGCAGGTTAAAGTACTGCCATCAAAATGAAGCTGCAGATAATCTTGTACAAATTCAACTGAACTTAGTTGTTCATCTAATATTGATTTAAAAAGATTTTCCATTTTTTACTAAAATAAAGATTGTAAATAGTTGAATTGTTATGTGCCTTTTAATAGTGTCATATTGTTAAATGAATGATTTCTTAGGGGTGCTTTTAGTAGTTTACTTCCCAGTCCTCATAATTGCTCCAGTATTCCTTAACTATTTTAATTAGATTGATAATTTTTTTATTGGGTTTTTCCCATTTTTTTGTTTTGATATTATAGCTTTGGGTGTTTTTGTTATCGTAATAGATAATACCCATGTTATCACAGCTTTCTAATACTTTGATTTTTAGTTTGAAATTCTTTTCATTTTTGTCCAAAATTAGACCTTTTGCTTGACAGCTATCATTGTCGTGTGAGTTTTCTTGCTCAGGGGTACTATAACCATAATTGTATTTAAATAAGACCGTATCGCCAATTTTGAAAGTTAAGTATTCGTTTTTTTTGGTTACCTCTTCTTTTTCTTTTGCCTGTTCCCAAAATTCCTTTTCGGATTTCACTTGCTCTTCTAACATAATAGCCTTTCCGGTTAGCTTACGATGATAGCTAGTAAGAATGATGGCGGATATGCTTTCGGGATGGTTTACACCCATAGAATTGAAATAAGCGGAAAGTCTGGATCCTTGCCAGAGTTGCCAATTGTTGCGTAGCCACATACCAAAGCCCAGATGAACTTTTGCAGTGAATTCATTTTCATTCCATTGTTTAACTTGTTTTTTTGTACTGTCCGACCAAAAGCTATTGATCTGTAGGAAGCAGTCTTCCATATCTTTTGGAATGTAAATGCCTCTTAAAGTATCGGTAGTAGCTCGAATTGCATCTTCTTTACTCCATCTATTTTCTATTTCAAGGTAGGGTTTGATGATTTCATCCTCATGGGGCATTTGACCCAGCAGAGATTGCTTAAAGGCTACTAAGATTACGGTTTCAATAAAATTGTTAATCCCTTTTTTATGAAGGTGACGGATAAGTTTTGGTTCAGGGTTTTCAGAAGAATTCCAATTGAATAGGGTCATATACTTACCACCCCAAGGATAGACTAATTTTTTTAAATTTTCATCTTCAGTCGTTTTAATCAGCGTTTTTAAACTGTCTGGACAATCTGTGTTTAAAAATGTAATCGCTTCCTTCAAATTTTCTGGCAAAGAATTGCGGTTGTTTTGGGCAAAGCCAACAGATGTTGAAAGCAGAATTATAACGAAAAAAAGAAAGGAGCAACGTTTCATATGAACTGAAGTATAAATGGAATTATTTCGACGAGTGTACTCTTTCAATAAAGATGCAAAAACAAAAGTATAAATTTCAACTCTGGTAGATCAGATTCTTTTACAAGATTCTTAACTGTGACTGGATGAAATTTGTTGAATGATAATGCAGATCATAAGAGTTGGGCTCTGTAGTGGTTATATCTTTTTCTTCTTTAGGGAAAGGAGCAAGCAGGAATTGGGCAGTAGCCCTATTCTATGCTCGTATGCTTTGCAAACGGGGTTGTAAGAATCCCCCGAGGACTCTTAAGTGTATAGGAAGGTTACAGAATAGTGAATATAGGGTTCTGGCTAGAATCCTACCTTTCTGGATGCTTTATTTAAGAAGGGAAATAAAGAAAGGTGTTTTTGCAAAAGAGTTTCCCTCCGCGCATTTGCGGCTTGCAAAAACACCTTAGCCCATGGCCACCACGCAGTTTTTGCTGGGGTGTTTACGGAAAAGACCGTGGCTTGAAGGAAAGGGAGTGGTTCAATCATCGATCAGCATACTTTTAAACTTTCAATTTCCGGATGCTGGTAGGCTAATGTCCCCTGTTGAAAGTCAAACAGTTTTTCCATCAGAATGACTTTTTCATACGGGATATCATGTGTGCTTTCTGCCAGTATTCTACGGTAATTGTGGAAGGTGTTTAGTGAAATGCTTAAAAAGTCTGGCAGAATCTGCATCGCTTTACGGTATTGCCATACATTGAGATTGAATAGATACTCATCGATCTTGTATTTTCTAATTTGCTTTTCCATGTTGTCATGTGTTAAGTGCAGTTATCATTTTTTGATTTAGTTTACAGTTGTGGTGGAATTATTGATGCAGAAAACGGTCTGGCTACTGTCAATCAGATAGATGACTTCAATTAGTTTTTCTATGTACTCCTTGACAACCACCATTGCACTTCCATCTTCTAAAACCTCATCAATAGTTGGCTTCCTGTAGGCATATTCCACAATCCGGCTAAATATCAACCGCCATTCATTTAAGCTCATAAAGCTGAAAAAGTCTTTAAAAAAGCACTGGGTGTTTTTGATTTCCTTATCCGAAAGGGTTTTAAAGTGGGTGGTAATAAGTGTGCTGTAATACCTGTTAAGGTCTATTTCGCAAGGTGTGAGGGTGCATGGATCACAATGCAAAGAGAACTTTGCGTCCCTGCAAAAGAAGATGTGACCTGCTTCCAGTAATTTCAGTAAACACCTGTAATTGTAGAAGTATTCTTCACTTTTTCCATACTGTTTGTTCGTACACGCTGATTTGATCAGCAGTAGAATTTCAGCGCGAAATGCTTCAATGTCTATTTCATATCTACAAAAATCTGAAATGAATACGTGTGGGTTTAGGATCTGCTTATCTGTACTCTGATTGTACCGGAGTTTGTTTCTATTGCTCATAATTTTGAAATTAATGAGCCTTGGAGATGCAGAAATAAATGCGGAACTGCATCTCGTGGTTGCATAAAAGTTTCTGAAGCCTTACGTATCACAAGTGTACAGCAGTCCCGCACCTATTTTTGGAATACGCTAATATAGCATATTAGTAAATAGGTTAGGTATTCTGCTGTCTTGCGTTACGGCTTCAGATAATGCAACCGCAAGACTCTAAATGTTTTAATGATAGTTTATTTACATGTTTATTTGTTTAATACCCTAAGATAACTATATAAAATCTATACTCCAAATAAAAATACTCTTTTTATGGAGTGTGTTGATGTGGAGTATTTGCTTTACTTTATTTCATGGCAAACAGTGATCTTTTAACAAGTGAAAACGAGCTAAAGAAAATAGGATTAAGACTTAAGAACCTACGGAAATCCAAGGGTTATACCAGTCCAGATAAGTTTTCTTATGAAAATAATCTAAATCGTTCCCAATATGGCAAGTATGAGGCGGGGAGTGCTAATATCACCATTGGCACTTTGATTAATATTCTGAACTGCTTTGGAGTAGGTTTGGTTGAATTTTTCAATGAAGAATATGAAAACCCAATTAAATAGGAAAGCGGGAATGATCTCCGACCATTCCCGCTTCATTCTAAATTAACGCTCTCATATATAAGACGCTCATACGGTCCATATATTGTATTCCTTGCCAATTAAATTTTCGGATCCTTCCAGTAAAATGGGAGAGAGCATCTGATTCAGTTCCTAAATTCCTGATGTTTTAGCAGCAAAGTTCAATAGTTGATTGGTGAGTATTCGCTTGACTGTCCTTTTATCAAAGGAAGCATTGGTGCTTGCATCTTTGCTTTAGTTTTTTCTAAAAAAATGTAAAGCTATAGGCATATAAGACCACCTGTAAGGTTTTTTCAGGACGAGACAGATGGACAATATGATTACGGCGCACGGTTCTATGACCCGGTAATAGGTCGTTGGAACGTTGTAGATCCTAAAGCTGAGCAAATGAGAAGACATTCTCCATATAATTATGGTTTTAATAATCCGATTAAATTTGTGGATCCTGATGGGATGAAACCTGAATGGATTGTCGGAACTGATGGAAAAAGAGTTAGTTATAATATTGGGCCAAATGGAAAAGCTGTTTGGAGTTCGAATGCTTCTTCCTCAGTGAGAACTTATGGAAATGCATTATTAGCTGTGGGCAATAAAGCATCATTAGATAAAGTTATGAATAATGATATTAAAACCAATATTGTTGTTTCATCCACTCTAAAACAAGAAGTTTCAAATGGTAAGACAAGTACTACTTTTGGTGAAACTATTCAGGGCAATGATATTGCATCAGATAATTATGGTCGTGTTGTTAACAAGGATGGTAGTTTTGGTATTAAGGAAGCAACAATTACTATATATGAAGGTAGTATAAATAGTGAGATCCAGACTGGTTCTGGCTCTAAGTTGGAAGGTCTGTCGACAACGCAAGCCATTGGAGCTGTAGCAACGCATGAAAATGTTCATGGTTCGGACAAGAGTGAAATAAATAAAGATTTACACTATGAGGTAGGGAATCCAAATAGTAAAAGCGGTAGGCCAAGCAAAGAAGATAAACCGAATCAGGCTCAACAAAAAATAATAGACGAACAAAAAAAGAAAAATTAACGATGAACAGGATTTATATAATATTTGTTATTCTGGTTGTGTCAGGTGGAAGTGTAGTCGCCCAAAATAAAAAGAAAACCGTCAAGAAAAAAATAAATCCATTTGAGATGGTTCATGTTGGTGATAGTGTTCGAACTAAATTGTATAATTTTCTGTGGCATGAAAGAAAGGATAGTTTAAAGGCCGGGATTTCGATCTATCACGTCTTAGGAAAAGATAAAGCCAAAAATTATCAATTTGTTGAAGGTGTATATTCTTTTAAGATGATGGGGCCTCATTTTCCCTTGTACTATTTCATCTATACAAAAAAAGATGGGATTCAGATTATAACCGATTATGATTTGGAGGGTTTGCTTGTCCAGGTTGTCAATTGTTTCAAGAGAAATTTAGATAGTTTTAGTGAAGTAGAAAGAATTGCTTACATTCAAGCAATGTTAAAGAACCTTAATCTTAGAAATGAGTCCTATGGTGATGAGGTACTCAATAAATCTAAAGTAAAAGAATAGAAACAAAAAACCTAAAAAATTAGAGCAGCAGTACGATTACGGCGCGAGGTTCTATGACCCGGTAATAGGCCGCTGGAACGTCATAGATCCACTTGCTGAGCAAATGCGAAGGCATTCTCCTTATACTTATGCTTTCAATAATCCGATTAGGTTTATTGATCCAGACGGGATGAAAGGTCAGGATTTTACAATTCTAGTTGCCAAAGATGGTGCTGGTGGAAACGGTCATATGGGAGGCATAATTCAAGATGGGAAGGGAAATTATTACTACGTTACTATGGGTGCGACAGAGAATGCAAGTTTATTGAAAATGGCTACTGTAGGAGTTAAAGGGGAAATGATAGTTCAACCATTAACTGGAGCAAAATCTATGGGTGATGCTATTGCACAGGCAAAAGGTGACACAAATAACAGTCCTTATACAGATCAAGTAACGTTTAAGACAGACTCCAAAACTGATCAAAAAATCTTTGAGAGTGTTTCAAAGCAAGCAGACGATATAAATTCAGGCAAAGAAAAATATAATGTTGTAACAATGAATTGTACTGATGCAATTGAAAATCCGATTGAGAAGGCTACAGGGATTTCCTTACCTGACAATACCATTCCCAATAAAAACTTTAATAATTTAAAAGGCGAGGGTGGGAATATTCAAAAGGGATTGGATTTATCTTCTGGAAAGTCTAAGGTGGAGACTATTCCATCCGGACTTGATGGAGCAGCACCAAAGAAAATAATACTACCGAATTCTCACAATAATAAAAACTAAAAATTATGAGATTAATTGGGCTTGCATTTTTAATAACAGTTTTATTTTGTTCATGCGATAATTACCATTTCGCTAAAGGAGTTAAAAAAGATTTTCAGAAATTAATTACTCAAAAGAAACAGCTTTTTGTTGCGTCTTCTTTCAATGGAATTGTCTATAAAAAGAAAAAATGCGAAAAATGTGATTCGGACAAATTCCAAATTGAAATTAATGTGGTTAGCTTTAGTCCAAAGTTAACTACACTAGGTGATAAATTATTTCCTCCTTTCTATTCTTTTAATAATGAAAATCAATTGACTATGATGGTTACAAAGGACTTGTATGAGTCAATAAAGGTTGGTGATTTAGTATTAAAGGAACCTGGGTCGTATTATCTAATTGTTAATAGTGTTAATTATGAGCTTCTTAGCAAAGAGAAGTATGATTGGTTGTCTAATTAGTTATAATAGAAATAAGCCAAAAATTTTGTAATAATCAGTACGATTACGGGGCGAGGTTCTATGATCCGGTGATTGGCAGGTGGAATGTGGTGGATAGGCTTGCTGAATACCACTTTAATATTAATCCCTATCATTATGTCTTGAATAATCCTATGATGTATATTGATCCTTTTGGTTTGGATACGGTTAAACCAAACCAAATTGTACCACCAGCACCAGGTGTTAGGCCATTCGATCCAAATAATGATGTGATTGCTTTGGAGGGAGCAACTATTCAAGGCAAATCGAAGAGTAATACCGGTTTAATTTTAGGATTAGTTGGTGCAACTGGAGCAGGTGCACAAGAAATGATGCATAATAATAAGACGTGGTATAATTTGAGTCAAATGAGAAATTATTCTCAAAGATATATTGGTAACCAATATCAAAGTTCCGAAATGATAACTAAGGCAAAAGGTTTATCAAAAAATGTAGGGAAGGGTTTTAAGTGGTTGGGAAGAGGAATTGGGGCTTATAATTTCTACAATATTAATGCTGATTATTCTAACGGGAAGGTTAGTGATGGGATGTTTATTATGGAACATGCAAGTAATGCTTTTTCTACTTTTGGAGGAACAGCAGGTGCTGGTTGGGGTATCGGATGGGAGATTGGTCGAGAAATTGCGAGTGATCCCGGATACAGAAAAAATGTGAGACCTTTACTTCAAGACTTTTTAGGTGTTGAACGAGACGAATCCCCACATTATAATGAGAAATTACAAGAAATAATTAATAATATAAAACCCTAATGAGTATTCTTTATTATTACTACTATCTATTTTATACGAAGATTCTTCCAGATGATCAACCTCATTCTACTGTTGTTTTTTGTTTAAGTTTAATGGAGAGTTTCATAATTAATGGTTTTCTAAATATAGTATCCATTCTTCTTTTTTGTTATAATATCTCTAAATGGCCAATGATTGGTATTTTAATAGCTATTGTAATTGTTAATTACTTCTATTACTATAAGTCAAGAAAAATGGAGCGCATTATTGTTGAAAAACCAAAATTATTTAATAGTAATACCGCTTCAGTTGTCTTAAGTGTCGTTTTTTTTCTTTTTTCATTGTTAATGATAGTAACTGCACCGTTTTATTCAAAATATCTGCTTGAAAGGTTTTGTAGTTAACCCCTCTTGGCTAAGGTTGTGGATAGCTAAATACAGCTGAGAACATAGTTGGTTGCATATCTGATTATGCAACCAACTGTTGTTTCGTAACCTGCAAGATACTATTATAAAAAGCAAATTTATTAGTGCTTTTTTTGATCTAGACCACGGAACCAAAATAGGCAATAAAAGGCCTTATAGCAAAAAAACGATGCTCCACAGAGCGTAATTGCTATATTTACGAACATAAGAGGTTATGTCCTGTCATGCAGTGCAAAGACCATCTACTGTAGCCCGTTTAATCGGGCTATTTTTGTTTTCTGCCAAGTAGGTGGTTAATCGGTTTCGCCTGAATCTGTATTGTCAATTTCCGTTCCTGTCCGATAACCAATGATATAATCCTGATCATTTTTGTACAGGGTATAGATTAATACCAAAAGCTTTCTTTCAAGGGCAATGACCCCCGTTCTTCCAGGCTTGCCATTATCCTTTAGGCGGTTAAAGTAGCGTTTCAAGGTTTTGTATCGAAAAACAAGTAATTTCGCATAATAACGCAAAATAGAAACCTAGCAAACTATCCCGAATTGTGTTTTAGAAGAGTTTGTATTTTGCGTTATTATGCGATATTGGTTGTTTGCTAATGTTATACATTTAGCGATATTTCTCTCTCAGTAATGCCATATCCGCACTTATCTTAATATCCATCCAGTACTTTCGCATAAATCTGCGTTGTTCTGATGTTAGTGTGTCCCAACATTTTTGATACACTTTCAATGGGAACGCCATTTAGAAGGGTCACCGTAGTTGCAAATGTATGACGAGCAATATGGGAACTTAATGGTTTGTCAATTTCGCATAGAGTTGCAATTTCTTTCAAATACTCGTTAATCTTCTGATTGCTCGCTACCGGCATAGCTCTGTCTTTAGTAAGGCAATAGTCATTTTCACTATATCGGTCTAAAATAGTCATTGCAGAAGGCAGTAGGGGAATGGCCGCACGGATATTTGTTTTCTTTCTGTTGGTGAAGATCCAGTAGTTTCCATCAACCCCTTTGGTAATATTTGAAAGTTTTAGTTTTTGAACATCAGCGTAAGCAAGTCCGGTAAAACAGCAGAACAGAAATACATCCCTTACCTGTAAAAGCCTTGCGGTAGTAAACTGTTTCTTGGCAATTCGTTGGATTTCATCCTCAGTTAGAAAAGGTCGTTCTACAGGGTTAGATTTAAGTTTATAACCAAACATCGGGTCATTGTCTATCCATTTCAGATTTAAACAAATGCGGATGATCTTGCCGAAGTTTTTAAGGTATCTTATAGCGGTATTATTCGCGCAGCTGTTTTCTGTTCTAAGGTAAAATTCAAAGTCGCTGATAAAAGCATGGTTTATTTCTTTGATCTCTACATCAGTGACCTTGTGTTTTTCGAGCATAAAGGCTTGAAGGTGGCGTTCCAGTATCTCAAATCTTTTTAAAGTTCCAATCGCATATTGTTTACCTACCAAAGCTTTCATTTTTTTGTTATGATTCTTCACAGCCTCTAATAGGGTATGTGTTGTGGTGTCTTTGCCCTGAAATTTGTTTCTGATACTTTCTGCTGTAATAGGTAAGTCAGCTTGAGCCAGATCTTTGTGTGCCCGATAAACCATTGCCTGTAAGTTGTCCAGATTGGCATTAAACCTTTTTGTATCTTCCTTAGTTCCGGTTAATCTTCCGGTTTTGGGATTCCAGTGTTCCGGTTTGCATTCTTGTCCTGTAGTGATTTCCAAACGATTTCCATTTACAGTAATCCTTAAATAGATAGGGGAATCACCGCAAGCATAGTTTTTTTGCTTTTTCATGTAGAAGAGCATACTGAAATTCGTTTTCATAATCAACTGATTTAAGGTTAAACAAATGTAGCCTTGCAGTTAATGGATGTCAAGTCGTTTAATGAATGAACTTTCTGTAATTCAGAATGTTACAAATTTATTCGGTGAGTCAGGGGAATTTCAATTTACTCACCGAATCACTCACTTTTTATATGTGATTTATTGAATAAATTGTAGTTTTGGGTAAAAACAAAAAGCCTGCAGTCAATTGATTTGCAGGCTTTTAAACGTTTTGTTGCTATTTCTGGTGATCCCGCTGGGATTCACACCTAGTGTGAAAATCAGCGTTTATTCATTATCTGGGAGGTTTTGAAATTAGTACTCACCTAATCGCTCACCTTTTATTTGTACGTTTTAGCTGCAATTGCTATAAATAAATTTACGAGTTTTTCTCTAAAAATGTTCAATAAAAAACAAAGATTTAGGTATATTTATCACTTTTTCAATCCTGTGATTGTTCACTATTAACTCGGTTTAATCTTAGTTTTGAAGTATTAATTTTTCAACTCCTCTTCTAATTTCTACCTGGCATTTGCCAGTCTCTTCGCTAACTTTTTCCAAAAAGTTTTTTGTGGTAATCTCCCGGTTGTAATACAACTTATAAAAATAACCCAGACCATGTTGTCAATCAGATGTTTACAGAAAGCTGCTGCAAAAGTATAAGTCAACCTGTTCGCCATAGTGTTGTATTACCTCTCTATCATATAAATTATCGAAATTACATTGACCTGTAGCATAGCATGATTTTAATTCTTCAATTCCCTTTTCATAACTTTTTACCCCTTTATCCATTCCTCCATAAATTGTCGCTATCCCTTCCTGCAAAAAGAAGCAGTTTGCATTTTGGCCTAAGATCGCATGAACAAACTCATGCTTGTAAACAGGATTGTTATTAATCGCAACGATGAAACCTTCAGAGATATTGGTATAGCCGCTTAAGCCACCATCCCAGATGATAATGTTGGAGAGGTTATTCAGCTCTTCTTCAGTAGAACATAGATAATAATCAATAGGTTTCTTTAATCTGGGTCTTTTAAGCTGAACAAATAGGGTTTTCAATTGCTCACTTGATTTGCTCATTGCTTTTTTGTCAATGTACTTTACTTCTATCTATTTGGTTACTTTATTAAAGCTTCCTATCTTAGTATTTTATTAACGAGTAATAGAAACTTGAAAGTTAAAAACAAAAAATTGAAACATTAAATATCTGATTTTTATTAAAAAAAAAATATATGCCAAGCACTATTTTTACTAAAATTTTGGACGATAGCATAAATAGATTTATCGGAGAATATGGAACTATGCCAAGGCAATTATTCTATAATGAGGAAAAAAATCTGTTTCATCCAGGTGAATATGGAAAATATAGAGAAGAGATAATTCGAAAGCTGTTTAGGAATATAGTTTATGAAGATTTGGAAGTTGCTGAAGGGTTTTTAATTAATATTAAAGATCAGCATAGTACCCAATGTGATGTTATAATTTATGATTATAAAAAAACACCTGTTTTAAAAGAAAACAATAAGCTATTTGTACCCGTAGAAACTAGCGTTGGTGTTGGAGAAGTTAAATCTACGTTAAGCAAAAAGGAATTTAAAACAGCTTTGAGGAAGCTAGCGAATAATAAAAAATTAAAGGAATTTGCTAATGGCTCAATAGTAAAAAGAAACAAGATTGGGGATTTTGAACCGTTAAAGAATCACAGTGATCAACTTTTCTCTTTTCTAATTTGTCAAAAGCTAGACTTTAAAATTGATGATATTGATTTTAATGATGTTTACGAAAATATAGATTATAGAAACAGACATAATTTAATACTAAGTATTGAAGATGGCCTCTTTGATTACTCTTTCAGTTTTGAATTAATGAAGGATGAACAAAGAAAAGTATATGAAGAAGCTGGAGTAAACACTAGTAAAGATTCTAATGTAGAGTACCCTAACTTCCTTCAAGTGGAGTGTAATCATAACTGGATTAAGATAGAAAAGAATAATCCAATTCAACACGTTAGAGAATTCCTGTCATCAATACATTTTGGGATTCACAATTCAACTATTTTAAACGTGGACATTCGTCAATACTATCGGGAATTGAATAATGACCTTTTCTTTAAAGGGAATGTAAAATAAACTGTGTCATGGCGTTGATTTTTTAGTGTTACCGCCTTGCTCATTTTAATTCAAATCTAGCACCATCCGATCAGGAAACCAAATTGCAAGTATTTGCGGAGTCCCCCAAAATTACTTAATGGCATTATCCACTTCTTGCTGATGTTATTGTGAACCAGGTAAATTAGTTTTAGTGAAAAAAACCAAAATGTATCAGGGTTGATAATGTACCAGAGTTTATAAGTAAGAAATTTAAAGTCGGGTGTAAAGGTGATGTCTGACGGAAGTGTAACCAACTACTGAGACTGATGCAAAATGGATAAATGGACCGTTTTAACCGAAGCCGATTATTCTATAGCTTTATTTTCTGCATCCATAGCTTACCACCTGTATTTGATCCGCATTTCCTGTAGTGCCTTAATGGTTAGTTTCCGCACGTGAAACCGATCAGTCACTCTGGCCGCCTCCGGAAAATAGCGTTTGCAGATCAACCCCACCTTGCCTGGTAAATCACCTTATCTGTCTCTATATTAAGCCATCTTTGGAGTCTAATATGATAAAACACCTTATGCCCGAGAATAGGGAAATCCTGAATCCGAATCTGAGGGAAAAAGCCTTTAGACAATACTTTAATCCCATCCCATTCCGAGGGAGGGGTATTCAGTTCTTCAAGTTCGATGTGGAAAATCTCAAATCCTAAATAACGCTCTTAAATTCAAAATTCTCTAGTTTAAAATCTGGCAGAAATAATTTGAGTAATGATGCAGTCGCTGATGGCGTAAATATAAAACTGTAAGGTTTTTTTCAGGACGAGACACAAGTCTTAGTGTATTGTTTAACCAAAATAAATTGTAAGATCTAATCGTTAATAACGAATCAAATAATTATACAAAGAGCGAATGATTTGTTTTAGTGTTAGTAAATATGAGTTATTTAACTTGTTGTCAAGGAATATAAATTTAATTTTTGGTTTTTCTATTTAATTAATTTACATTGAAAAACATAAAATATTTAAATTATGACTCTCGATATTACAAAGAAACTAATTATACGACCTGAAACTGTAGAAACAATTTTTGACTACTACCAGAAAGACCAACTTCTAGTAAATAGAAGATATCAACGGAAACTAG
This sequence comes from Pedobacter gandavensis, assembly GCF_032677645.1. GTDB lineage: Bacteria > Bacteroidota > Bacteroidia > Sphingobacteriales > Sphingobacteriaceae > Pedobacter > Pedobacter gandavensis_A. The sequence continues at coordinate 143,686 of NZ_JAVTSB010000011.1, forward strand.
TCTGGACTATTGAAGAAAAAGAAAAATTCATTGATTCAATTTCATTGAATTATCCTGTCCCCCTTTTTTTAGTAGCTGAAATCAGTTATAAAGGGAGAACAATCCTAGAAATAATCGACGGTATGCAAAGGTTAAATGCGGTTACCGCATTTATAGAGGGTGAATTTACTTTCAATAATAAATATTTTGATCTTGAGACCTTTGCTGGAACTAAGTATTTATTGGATAAAGGGAAATTAGTCCAAAAACATCCAAAACTAAGTAGGGAATTATGTAAAAATATATCTAGTTATCAGTTACCTCTTTCAGTCTCGATATTTAAGGAGGAATCTGCCATTGATGATATTTTTAAAAGAATAAATTCAAATGGCAAACATTTGTCTAGTCAAGAATTAAGACAGGCAGGCTCAACAAATACATTTGGTAAATTGGTTCGTCAACTATCAGAAAGTATTAGAGGTGACGTTTCACATAGTGACAGACTAACTTTAAATAACATGAAAAAGATTTCTATTAACAGTAGAGATCTAGGATATGGTATAGATATGGGGGGCGTATTTTGGAGGAAGCATAATTTAATCACAAATGAAAATATTAGAGAGTCAAGAGATGAGGAACTCGTCGCTCATTTATTAGGGGCTTTAATCCTTGAGCCTCGTCCCGCAGCTACGTCAAAAAATCTTGATAGTTTTTACGGAGATAATAAAGTAATTGAAGAAACAATAAAAAAACTTGGTGAGACTTATATATTAGCTATGTTTCAGTCTGTTTTTGATGAATTTAGGAAAACCTTTGAATCAACTGGGAGTTCATTTCATCGTGTCTTATTTCATAATGAGTCTTCATATTTAAATCGCTCTTTTCAAGTATTCTTTTTAGCGTTTTATGACTTATTGGTAAAGGAGCAGATGAAAATTGTCAATTATAAGAACCTTGTTAGAAGTTTAGAAGGAATTGGTGATCGGTATATTACTTCAAATGCTGAAGGCTATAAAGTAGCAAAGCAAAGAGAACACGGAATTGAGGTCGTTAAAGGGTTAATAAGGAAAGACTTTGTTAAACGTAAAGAAAATGATCCGGCTCTGAATAACGGAGTCTTGAAACTGGAAAACATACTAGGAAGTTCGAAGACTGAGAATGCTAGTTATGATTTTAAGATTGGTCTTCATAAAATGGATGATTTAGGAAGGTTTGATGATCATTGTTTTGATAAAGTCCTTAAAACGTTGACTGCCATAGCAAACATAGCAAAAGATAGTATTGGCTACGTCATAATCGGTGTAGCGGACGACAAAAAGGCTAGTGATTTTCATGAAGCTTATTACAAAAACAAATCAATTACATTTAAAGAATTTTTAATTACAGGAGTGCAGGAAGAAGTGAAAATGCATAAAAATCATGAGGCTTATCGTACTTTGATTGAAAATAAAATTAGACATTCTAAAATTTCGCCATCGAAATATATAGACCAGATATTGAGAAGTATTGATTACTTTGAATACTATGGAAAATCCATATTGATCTTGAAAATACAAACTAATGGGGAGCCAGTAAAATTTGGAGATAACTATTATGAAAGACAGGGTACTAGTACTGTAGAAATTCCAAGGGATAAGGAAATTGATCTTTGGCAACGTATGTTAAAATAAAAATATCCTGATAAATCTAAGGCCCTTTGATTTGAAGTTTATTTTTAACTCATTTGATAAGATAAAACATGTCAAATTCTTGTTTATGAAGAAATGGAAGACAAATTAGAGATCATAAAATGAACAGTTTCAGTTAAAGAATTAATAACATATTTTTTAACTGAAACTAATTCTGAATTGGATTATCAGAATAATTTAGAGGACTTAGCTATAAAACAGAAACAAGCCATAAAATTGAAAATTCACTAATTATGCATCTATATACTTCACAGTGCCTGAGCCATCTAAATCTTTGATAGTTACTGTCATCTCCGTACCCCTTAATGATTCAGTATAATGTAAATTCATTAAACCTATTTCCATTTTGTTAAAACCAAATTTAAGATCTGGTAAATTTGGAATATAAGGGAACTCTGTAACTTTTTTTGTTGTATCCATTTTTGATAAAGGAATTGGTACTTGGAACATAAAGGTGGCGTATGTGAGCCTAAACATAATATAAGGTTTAGTACGGTCCGTGTTATCCATTCGCTTAACCAAGATAGCCGAAATCCCATGAAATCTCTCGGTAGTTGCTACGTTGCCATGAAATAGAAGTAGGTTCTCGAAAGGGTATTTGGTGTTTTGATGGTTTTCTTCATTTATCCAGTCAAGTGTGTTTTCAAACTGAACTAATTCGTTATCTGGCATTAAAGTTAAGGCCATTTTAACGAAGCATTTGTACATAGCTATTGGAATGAATGCAGGTATTTTCTGTTTAATTTTGATTAGTCCTGCATCCTTGTTATGATTAATGTTTTCAATTGGAACGTCGCTCCAGTCAATATTTGAACCAGTGGTTTTAATCAATGCATCGTCCATTTTATATTTTGGATACCCATTTTTACCTCTTACTCCGCTTATAGTGTGATTTAAATGCATAAATTTTGCAAATTCATTTTCAAGAAGCCTACCGAATTTGTAATTGCAAAGATCACATTCGTTATATGTAAAAAGAGCATTATTGCCTATACAGTGAGGTAGTGCATGAGCGTCTTTTTTAAAGCTCACATCCGGTGTGGTCTTCTTACAGAAACGACAAATACTATTCCTAACACCTAAAAATTGCTTAGAACTTTCATCTGTTATATGGTGCGAAGCAATAGTGGAATACTGCGACATGATATCGTTTAGAGCATTCAAGGCATCCTTATTCATGTTTGTTTTACCATCTTTATTGTCGAAATATAGCCGTTCCATTATTGAATTATTGCAAGATTTTATTTTTTTACCTTTTTTATAAAGGTAATGATATAATTATTGGATTCTTGCTTGATTCAGCAGGATGGTGATTTTAATAAATTTCTCTGTAGGTGATTGGATACTGCTTTAAGGAATATTGTATATTAAATGGTCAATGACGATGAAAGAATTAAAAATTTAGACAAGTGTATTAGACAGTGTCAGGTGAATGGAATTCCAACTCGTATGCAACCAGTGAGATTACTTTGTTAAATGGTAGGTAAGCTCAATACAGATCAACTCCTTTTCTCTTTCGGGAAAGGAAGCAAGCAGGAATTGGGCAGTAGCCCTATTCTTTACGTGTATGCGTTGCAAACGGGCTTGTAAGAATCCTCCGAGGATTCTTTAGTGTATATTGAAGGCTACAAAATAGTGAATATGGGGTTCTGGTTTGAATCCTACCTTTCTGGATGCCTTATTTAAGAAAGGGAAATAAAGAAAGGTGTTTTTGCAAAAGAGTTTCCTCCGCGCATTTGCGGCTTGCAAAAACACCTTAGCCCAAGACCACCACGCAGTTTTTGCGTGGGTGTTTACTGAAAAGACCGTGGGCTTGAAGAAAACGGAGTGGTTCAATCATCAATCAGCATACTTTTTAAACTTTCAATTTCCGGATGCTGGTAGGCTAGTGTACCCTGCTTAAAGTCAAATAGCTTTTCCATGAGGATCACTTTTTCATAAGGAATATCCTGTGAGCTTTCGATGGGTATCCTCCTGTAATTATGGAAGGTATTTAGTGAAATGCTTAACAAGTCTGGCAGAATCTGCATCGCTTTACGGTATTGCCATACATTGAGATTGAATAGATACTCATCGATCTTGTATTTTCTAGTTTGCTTTTTCATGACGTCATGTATTAAGTTCGGTTATCATTTATGGTCTTAGTTTACTGTTGTAGTGGTGTTATTGATGCAGAATACGGTCTGGCTGCTGTCAATCAGATAGATGACCTCAATTAGTTTTTCAATGTACTCTTTGACAACCACCATTGCACTTCCGTCTTCTAAAACCTCATCAATAGTGGGCTGCCTGTAGGCATATTCCACTATCCGGCTAAATATTAACCGCCATTCATTTAAGCTCATGAAGCTGAAAAATTCTTTAAAAAAGCACTGGGTATTCTTGATTTCCTTATCCGAAAGGGTTTTAAAGTGGGTGGTAATAAGGGTGCTATAGTACCTGTTAAGGTCTATTTCGCATGGAGTAAGTGTGCATGGATCACAATGCAAAGAGAACTTTATGTCCCTGCAAAAGAAGATGTGACCTGCTTCCAGTAATTTCAATAAGCACCTGTAGTTGTAAAAGTACTCTTCACTCTTTCCATACTGTTTGTTGGTGCATGCTGATTTGATCAGCAGTAGAATTTCAGCGCGAAATGCTTCAATGTCTATTTCATATCTGCAAAAATCTGAAATGAATACGTGTGGGTTTAGGATCTGCTTATCTGTAAGCTGATTGTACCGGAGTTTGTTTCTGTTACTCATAATTTTGAAATTAATGAGCCTAGTAGAAGCTAGATCCCCCTAGAGGGGGCTGGACACCTGCATTCTACATTTGCAACCGAGGCACTGGTAAGCCCGCCTTAACTTCAAAATAAATTGAAACATCAGCTTTACCATTTCTTTCAAAATGGTTATCGTACAAAAATATAAGCAAGCGCCAGCCCCACCTAAGCGGCACAGGACTACGAATGTAGGGATTTGGCGCCATACTTACACTCGCACGATAAATTACCAGTTTTTCGGTCGCGAGGCTCGTTGGGTTAAATAATTGAACTATTGTAGTTTATCTCATATTTTGATAAATTGATTGTATAGTAAATATAGAATAAAAATGTCATACATGTATGTCTTTTATTTTATTATTTTTCTATCCCTTTACAATACTATGAATGAGCCTATAAACATATCCCCGATAGAACAATATGTGATTGATTACGTAATCAAGCTAAGGAAAGAAAAGCAGCTTAAACAAGAAGATATCGCGACTATTTTAAATGTGAAGCGCACATTTGTGACCAATGTAGAAAGTGCAAAAAACAGAGCAAAGTATAACCTTGTGCATATTGCTAAACTGGCTGATCATTTTGGGATTTCTCCAAAAGACTTTTTACCTAAAGAGGTTAGTTTGTAATTTATTTAATGTCAACCTAGCGTTATGTCGCCTAGTGCATAAGTAATAAGCTGGATAAATAGCAAAGTAACTCAGTGTTTAGCTACCTAAGTGTAATGTCGATTATGTAACTAAATGATAGGCTGACTAAGTAGACTAGTTGCTTAGTTTTACCCAGACGACATACAAAAATTCGCTTCCAAAGCTCATTTTCCGCTTACAAAATCTATTTGCTTTGTAATCGGCAAGTTGTGTTTTTGGGTACCCAAAAACTCCCTTGCCTTTATTTATTCTAGCCCCAAAAGGCTAGAATAAATAAAGGAGAGAAAACCCCTGCGCAACTTGGGGTTTATAAAAGTCCCTCAAAAAAACTAAAAAAGACAGGAAGACCGTCTAAGAGGATCAGCAAATTTAATTAGTGCTTAATGGTACTTTTCCTTTAATAAAGCCATATCTGCACCGACCTTAATATCTAATATTTTAGCATAGTGTTGTGTCGTTCTGATATTGGTATGCCCAAGCATCTTCGATACGCTTTCAATTGGCACCCCATTTAAAAGTGTTACCGTGGTTGCAAAAGTATGACGGGCAATGTGGGAGGTTAGTTTTTTGTCAATCCCGCAGAGATCCGCTATTTCTTTCAGGTACTCGTTTAGTTTTTGGTTGCTGGGAACAGGAAGTAGATTCCCTTTATTTACGCAAACCTTGTTTGTTGCATAACGATCCATAATTTTAACTGCTGTAGGCAGTAGGGGAATTGCAGATCTGGTTTTTGTCTTTTGCCTGTTGGTGAAAATCCATCGCTCTCCGTCATTTCCTTTTTGGATGTGCTCTTGTTTCAGTTTAAACACATCCACGTAAGCCAGTCCGGTAAAACAGCAAAAGACAAAGACGTCACGCACCTGCCTTAATCTTTCAGATAGAAACTCTTTTCCGGCGATCTGTTCCAGTTCCTCTTGATTAAGGTAATAACGGTCAACATTCTTAGTTTTGCCTTTGTAACCTAGAAAATGATCTTTTTCCACCCAGCCGTTTTCCAAACCAATGCGCAGGATCTTTCCCAAGTTCTTGACGTTTTTAACCACATAGTTATTCTCACAGTCTTTATCCGACCTTAAATAATAGTCAAAGTCATTCAGGAAAGCTTGATCTACTCTTTTAATATCCATATCCGTCAGCTCGTATTTTGAAAGCATAAAAGCTGATAAGTGTTTTTCTAAGACCTTATAGCGGTTCAATGTACCTTGTACGTAACCTTTACCCACCAAAGACTGCATCTTTTCATTATGATCTTTAACAGCCTCTAGTAAAGTGTGTGAACCATTCATTTTACCCAGATACCGGCATTTAATGGCTTCAGAACTTATCTCGATACCAAAACTCACCAACTCCTGATGTGCCTGGTAAATGGAGCTTTGCAGTTGATCCAGATAGGAATTAAGCATTTTAACATCTTCTTTAGTTCCGATTAGTCGGCTGGATCGCTTACTCCAACGGCTTGGGTTACAATCCCTGCTGGTCGCGATTTCTGTACGTTTACCATCAACCGTAATTCTCATGTAGATAGGGGTGTTGCCGCTGATGTAGTTCTTTTGCTTTTTCAGATAAAAAAGCAGGCTGAAGTTCGTTTTCATCATTTAATGATTAAGGGTGAAACAAAAATAGCTTTGCAGTTTAACGATTACAAGATGTTCAGTTTGTAACTACCTGTTCAGTAGTTGAATATGTGCTATTCGGTGAGTAGGGTGAATTTTCCAAATGACTCACCTAATCGCTCACTTTTTTTATGAGAATTGGTGCAAGTTTTGGTACCCCCGTAAAAGTAAAAAGGCCGTTAATCATGCGATTAACAGCCTTTTGTACGTTTTGATTTTGAATCTTGTGATCCCGCTGGGATTCGAACCCAGGACCACTACATTAAAAGTGTAATGCTCTACCAGCTGAGCTACGGAATCAATTATGTTCCCTTGTTTCGGGATTGCAAAGATAGAAAAATTTATTAAAAAACAATAATGTAACTGCAAAATAATCATAAAAAACCCTGCTGACTCTCGTTTTAACACCTGTTTCGTGTATTATCTATTTGATGATCAGTGTTTTGGTTTTAGATAAAAAACCGAATAAATTATTCCGGAACAGCAGGGAAATAAACCATCCCCAGTCCAGCGGCCTGTAAAATCACGTAAAACGTGTGAAATCTTTAAAGTCTCAGAGAAAAACCAGGCATTTTAGCGCTAAAAACAATACGGTAACAAAAGAGGGCTCTACCTTCGGACTGCACTCGGGATCAGTCCATGCTGCTTACTTATTTAATAAGACTTTGATTAATATCAAATAGGTGGTTGATAGGTCCTTATTAGGTCTATTAGTCCTTTGAAGGACTAATAGATATCCTAATAACCATTAATTTAATTAATCAGCAATACGAACTTATACCGAAAGGATTCCGTACATTACCAATGCAAACTATTGTAAATCAATTAAAAAGCAGTCATGGGCAGTTTAAGTAATGGATTATTTGGAGGTTTTAATGGTCGCGTTGGCAACCTGGTCGGTTATATGTTAAACGGGAAGTCAATTATCAGAACAGTTGGACATAGTGGTAAAGCGCTAACCCTCCCAAGAAAAGCCAATTGTGAGAAGATGACTGTCGTAAATGCCTTTCTAAGGCCAAATATGAACTTTATCCGGTCTGGTTTCAGGCTAATTACGGAAGGAACGGATAGAAATTTTTACAATGAAGCCGTTTCTTATAATAAAAAGTTCGCCATACAGGGAGAATATCCAAATATCAGTATGGATTATACTAAAGCCCTGGTTAGCATGGGAAGCCTGTTAAAAGCAGATACAACCACGATTTCTAAGCATGAAAACGGAATTGAATTCAAATGGGAAGTTCCGGCAGACCTACCCTGGAGAAACAGGAACGACCGCGCGATGTTGTTGATCCATTTTCCTGATGCCGGCGTGTCTACCTATGTGCTTAGCGGATCCAGAAGACATGTAGGTAATGAAGTCGTTGCTATCGATAACAACCTTGCAGAAAGCCGTATGGAGGCCTATATTTCTTTTATTGATGAAGATGCAAGGGAGATTTCCGACAGCGTACATGCCGGTTCTTTAAATGTAAAATCAATTGAAACAGAAGATTCTTACGAAGAAACTCAGGAGGAAAGGGCTAAGTACAATACGAGGACTGATAAAACGCCTGATACTGATAAAATAGCTCACATTGATAGCTCAGGTAAGTTCAATAAAAGGGATAAAAACAAAACACATCAGACAAGGCATAATAAAAAACTATACCAAAAGCTAAGTTCATCAAGTCATTTTTCAGGGCATAACGGCCAAAATACCTTTCCGGCACCTTCCTGAATAACAATAAAACAAAAATTTTTATCCGAAAAAGGGATACCTACGACTTGACGAACACAATGATTGTCAAAAGAAGAATTGGGAGCGTTTCCATAGCACAAGGTATAAAAAAAGCAGAAGAGGCAAAGCCTCCTCTACTTTAATACCAGAAATCCGGCATTTTCCTCCCCTCATGAGGTTATACTTTGACTGCTGAACAAGCAGCCGCTCTATCTTTTTGCATCGGCTTTAAGCCCAGTAATTCGAACATTTTACGATCATCATCCAGTTTTGGATTAGGTGTCACCAACATTTCCTCGCTTTCGCTGGTGAAAATAGAATTTGCACCAGCCATGAAACACCAGCTTTGCTCTTCGGTAGTCATTTCTGCTCTTCCCGCGCTCAATCTGACCATAGCTTTAGGCATCAGGATTCTGGCGGTAGCGATCATTCTCACCATTTCCCAGCTATCCACTTTCGGTAAATCTGCTAAAGGCGTGCCTTTTACCCTGGCCAGGGCGTTCACCGGTACTGATTCCGGATGCTGCTCTAAATTTGATAAGGTATGAAGCATACGGATCCTGTCTTCATGAGTTTCCCCAAGTCCGATAATCCCACCTGAACATACGGAGATCCCTGCTTTTCGAACATTGTTCAAAGTCGCTAAACGATCATCATATGTTCTGGTACTGATAATTTCCTGATAATATTCTTTTGAAGAATCCAGGTTGTGGTTATAAGCATACAAACCTGCTTCCTGCAACCTTTCTGCCTGCGCCTCATTGATCATTCCTAAAGTACAGCAAACCTCCAGACCGATTTCATTGACCCCTTTTACCATCTCAATGATTTTGTCGAAATCGCGGTTGTCGCGCACTTCACGCCATGCTGCGGCCATACAAAAACGGGAAGAACCGGCGTCTTTCGCCCTTTGAGCGATGGCAACCACATCATCTTTGTCCATCAATGCCTTTACCGTGATGCCGGTATGGTATCTTGCGGCCTGACCGCAGTAGGAACAATCTTCCGGACAGCCGCCCGTTTTCACAGAAAGTAAGGTGCAAACCTGAACCTCGCTAGCCTTATGGCATTCGCGGTGTACCGTTGCTGCCTGATAAACAAGTTCCAATAAAGGCTGGTGATAAATGTTTTCTATTTCCTGGATAGACCAGTCATTACGTATTGTAGTATTACTCATTTGATATCTTTTTTGTTGGTTGTCGTTAAAAATGAAGAATGGCTGGATTAAGCGGATATGGTTTTCGACAGATCATCCATCCAGCTGTGGTATAATTCGCGCTCTATGGCAATAATCTGCTGCGCATGATCTTCCCAGGAAGGTGAGAAAGTTTTCAGTTGAACAATCATTTCTTCCAGATGACCCTGCTCTTCTAAAATGATAGACCTGACACTAACTTTGCTGTTGTTTCTATTTAAAACATCCTGATAAATGGGATAAATCACGTCTGCACGTACCTCAATAGCATAAGTAACCAATAGGTAGGCGGCAAATTTCAGCGCAGAACCCTGTAATTGTAACGTGTTTTTCAAATAGCGGCTGGTTAGCAGATCCAGTTTGTTCAGGTAGTATTTAGTACTGTATGGGGCCAAGAGGTAGTCCGGCTCATAAGTAGGGCAGGCCGCTGCATTTAACCGGCTGATTTGTTTTTTCAGATAGAAGGCATGACGGTGTTCTTCGGCCGCATGTTTTAATACCATATAGGTGGATGTTTCCGGCTGTTCATTCGCAGAGATCTTTCTAGCCCCTATATTTTCCTGTAAAGAGAGCGTATTGAGAAAGCGGGCATGTACCTCGTCATCGTTCACTATATGTTGTAATAGTTCTTCTAATTCCATTGATTTCATTTGTTTGGATCAAAAGTATTACCTTGCCGGGGAGTTAATAGGTACCAGTTTTAAGTTTATGAGTAGTCCGGTTCAAATTCCATTTCAAAGCGTGATCCGTATCGATCGGTTATTAGACCGTCCGGTATACCTTCAAATCGCCCATCAAATGATCAATGCCATCCAGCGGGGGGTACTTTTGCCTGGCGTTCAATTGCCGGGAACCCGAAGTCTGGCCATAGATCTGGAAGTCCACAGAAAAACCATTATTGCCGCTTATGATGAGCTGGACGCCCAGGGATGGACGGAAATCAGGCCAAATAAAGGAACTTTCGTCAGAAATAAGGGTCCACAGGAAAATACGGCATTGCAACCTTACGATGAAAAATTCCTGACTAGCTATCCGGCTGAAACCGGCTACCGCTTTAAGCAAAGCATCTTACTGGATGTACTTCCTGTAACTACCTCCGCCAAACTGGAATTCAATGATGGTTTGCCCGATATCAGGCTTTTGCCGCTCGAAAGATTGTCGAAAGTCTACGGTGGTATTCTAAAGAGTAAAACCAATTACAAGCATTTCGGCTATTCCCATGTAGAAGGAAATGAATATTTCAGAGAAACTTTAGCGCAATACCTCAACAATACCAGAGGTTTACATATTAATAAAAACAATATCCTGACCACCAGAGGGATTCACATGAGCATTTACATGGCTTCCAGTATGTTAATTGAGCCCGGAGATCTGGTCATCGTTGGCGATCTGAGCTATTATCTGGCCAATATGTGTTTTCAGCAATCCGGAGGAAAGATTATTGCTGTGCCCGTAGATAAAGATGGGATTTCCGTAGCGGCAATCCGGGAACTTTGCAAAACCAAAAAAATCAGGATGTTGTATTTAACGCCTCACCACCATTACCCAACCACCGTTACCCTCAGTGCAGAAAGAAGGGTAGAGCTGTTGCAATTGGCGCAATTACATGGTTTTATCATTCTGGAGGATGATTATGACTACGATTTTCACTACAACGGAAATTCAGTATTGCCATTGGCAAGCGCGGATACGAACGGGATGGTCGTATATATAGGTTCTTTTTGTAAGTCTCTGGCACCAGGCTTCCGCTCTGGTTATTTGATTGCTCCGGAAAACCTGATCCGGGAAATGGCGAAATTCCGTAGACTGGTAGACCGGCAGGGTGATATGTTGATGGAACAAGCCCTCGCAGAACTGTTGGAAGAGAAGGAGATTCAGCGACACCTTAAAAAGGCAGTGAAAATTTACCAGGAAAGAAGGGATGTATTTACGGAACTCCTGCAAAATGAGCTTGGAGAAGAGTTGAGCTTTGCTTCGCCACCTGGCGGATTGTCGGTGTGGACCAAATGGAACCCGCAACTCAACCTGATGAGAATCAGTAAAAACTGCCTGAAAAGAAACCTGCATCTGCCTCAGGAACTGTTATATCAGACAGATAACTTCACCGCAATGCGCCTTGGTTTTGGAAACCTGAGTACAGAAGAACTGGAAGAAGCGGTACATATATTGTCTCTTGCAGTTAAAGAATCCTGATCTATGATAATAGTTAGCCAGCTCTTCCTGATCATATTTTACGGAGCAACTGCCTGATGGAAACCAGGTGGCCAAACAACACAATCGGTACAATTAGGGTTGGCAGCCATACAAAAGGGAAAGTAGGTAGCGCGATATTGGGTTGATCAAATGCGAACTTCTGAAAAGGAGATGGGGAAGATAAAAGGGCAATAAATACAATGTTGATCAACAAAGCCAGGCAAATGACATTCCATGCCAGGATCAACTTAGGACTTAACTTTCCCTTTTTAATCCCATAGAAGGCTACAAATGGCGCGGTAATGCCTGCGAGGATATCGAAATTCCTCCCTTCAAAAGTCATGATTTCAGGAACAGCTTTGTTCAGGTACAACAGGTAAAGCCCGATTTCAACAGGTATCCTGATCAGGTTTAGATAAGTCAGATTTTCTAAAGGCAATCCGTCTATAAATACCCTGCCCTTTACACTCACAAACAACGAAACAATGGCAATGACCATAGGTAAGATGCCAAAAAGAATGATTTTTGGTGGAAGTGAATTTGTGTCCGTATTATAGGTATTCTTAAAGGCTAAAATACCTTGTAGGATCATCCATAAGGTTAAAATGAGGGCCGCCGTGCCTGCTTTTTTTTTGGTGAATCTGGAATCAGCGCCAAGAATCGTCCACTGAAGTAAAATTACCGTGGCAATTGTTGTCAGACAAAAAAGCACAGAAAGGTAAACTGGCAAGGATTCAAGCATGATTCTCTGTTTTAATGCAATAGCAATATACTGATTTTGTCTTGGTTGTGCTACCGATATCTCCAGAATCAAGGTGCTTTTGAGCTTAAATAAGCTTAAATTCGTAACTGTTCGGAATCGCAATAAGAAGAACCGATTATAAACCTATTCTTTATGACTGTACAAGAAATTATGGACGAGCTGCAATCGAAAGGCAGCGAGCAGATCAAAAATATTCTATTGAAACATGGGGTCAGGGAACCGTTTTTTGGTGTCAGAGTAGGGGACATGAAGCCCATTCAGAAAAAGATTAAAATGGATTACCAGCTGGCGAAAGACCTGTATGCCACCGGAAATGCAGATGCGATGTACCTGGCCGGATTAATCGCCGACGATCAGAAAATGACGAAGGAGGAACTGCAAACCTGGGTAACCCAAGCTATATCAACCAATATTAGCGAATGGACAGTGCCCTGGGTAACTGCCGGCAGTCGATATGGCTGGGAACTGGCCCTCGAATGGATTGATCATCAGGAAGAATATATTGCTGCATCAGGTTGGGCAACACTCTGTAATCTGGTCGCATTAAAACCAGATGAAACCTTAGATATTGAGGCTTTAAAAGGCTTATTAGAAAGGGTGCTTCGGGAGATTCCAAGGGCCGACAATCGTGTCCGGTATCAAATGAATAACTTTATTATTGCGGTAGGTGCTTATGTACTGCCCTTAACTGCTGCTGCAATTGAGGTGGCTAAAAAGTTGGGGGTCATTACTATAAATACCAATGGTACTGCTTGCAAAGTACCCTATGCGGTTGACTATATTTTGAAAATAAAAGATAAAGGCGCAATTGGTGAAAAGAAGAAAACAGTTAAGTGCTAGCAAGAAAAACGCTGATTTCTGGTAGAAACCAGCGTTTTTGTTAAGCGATTTAATTCCGGTTTCCTGTTTTTGCCTGACGGACATTTTGCCCCTCCTTGTTGTTGAATTTATAGACAAAACTAATGCGGTAGCGGTCGGCATTTGGGTTGTTAATCTGATTAAGCATATAATTACTACCGGTAGTCCGGGTCTTAAACTGACGCGAATTCAGGATGTTCGTGCCATCGATAACCAGGGTCGCCTTGTTTTTAAGCAGGTTTTTACTGATGGCAAGATCTAAAGCATGAACGGAAGCAGTACGGCTTTGTGCGTTTCTTTCCGCGCTGCTAAAATTATAGCGTCCCTGAAAACCAAAACTCATTGGTAACTTCAACTGCGCACTAAAGCGACTGGTTAAGGCCTCACCGGAAAAATTAAAGTCCTGTTCCTGATAAAATCCACGCTGTTTAAAGGCATACACATTAAACTCTGCATTCAGTTGAACGGTTTTTAATGGCTGATACAAGATGGAGAGTTCCAGACCCCGGCGACTTTCATAATCGATGTTAACGGGCGTCGTAATAAAGGTGTTTCCCGCTTTCAGATAGGTGTAATCCTGAATCGGATGCGCCGTATGTTGATAGTATATAGAGGGGTTAAAGGTGATTTTATGCCAGTTCTGTAAGAAACCAAGTTCAAAAATATCCGCATAAGCAGGATTCAGATTCGGATTTCCAACGTATTGCGCGTTAAAATCAGTGATTTCATTAAATGGATATAAGAGACTTAGGGAAGGCCTGTTGATCCGTTTACTATAGCTCAGTTGCAAACTTGTTCCTTCTTTAATTTGATAACCTAAATGAGCAGTTGGGAAAATTCTCGCATAATCCTTTTCGCTATCGTAGCTACGTTCCCGGTCTTCGATACGCACTTTTGTTAGCTCCGCACGTAACCCTAATAAATAAGATAACTTGCCCAATTTGCTGCTGAATTGGGTATATCCGCTGCTGATGAGTTCTTTGTAATCTAATTTATTGTCCATCTGATCAAGGGTTACCCAGTCATTTCCTTCCTGCTTTTCCGCCAGATAATCACTGCTCACTACCCTGTTTTCTACTTTTAATCCGAATTCCAGGCTGGTGTGCTCCTTAAGCGGCTGTACAAAATCCGTCTGTAAACGGAAGTCTTTGCTTCCTCCATCGGCACTTGTCCTGATGCCAGGCAAGTTTTCTGGATTTGGTCTGATTCTGCTGGTATTCAGATCCCAGGATTTTTCGCTGTTCCAGAAATCATATTGTAAGTCTATGCTGAACTTTTTCTTTGGATGGGTAAATGTCCGTGTATAGTTGAATTCTAACTGGTTGTAAGATCTTTTTTCTCTGGATTCTCCATTGCGGATTAAAGCGCTATCTGTAAGGTTATTGCTGTAATCATAGTTTAAAGTGGTCTTGTCATGGTCTTTAGTCGCGTTTTTCAAAAAAGCAGCAGTGATTGTATTTTGATCATTCAGGAAAAAATCGGCACCCAGATAAAGGAGCTTCCCATCGTCATGTCTTTTCTCATTTTTCAATTGATTGTATCGTGTCGCTGGTTGATCGCCAGGGCTAATAAATTGTTCAGAACGGTATAGGCCAACGTAATCGGTGTTGCGAATCCCAAACGTAGAAAAGAAGTTGATTTTATCTGATTTATAATTCAGACTAGGGTTTATGCGGGTGTCATTCGGAAGGCCGCCAAGCAGTCTGACCTGACCTGTAAATCCGGATTTGTTGTTTTTCTTGAGGATGATATTGATGATACCAGCAGCGCCGGCAGCGTCGTAACGCGCAGAAGGGTTGGTGATGATCTCTACCCGGTCAATTTGCCCGGCAGGAATCTGATCCAGCGCATTACTTTGCGTTAGCCCCGTTTTTCTTCCGTTGATGAGGATCAGTACGTTGGCATTTCCTCTTAAACTCACCTGCCCTGTAGCACTAACCGCTACCGCAGGGAGGTTGCCAAGCAGGTCGTTCGCAGAACCGTTTTGCGATAAAAGGTCTTTACCTACCACAAATATTTTCTTGTCTAATTTCAAACTAACCCCCGATTTATCAGCCGTAATAGCCACTTCATTTAGGGTTTTGTCGAAAGCACTGCCTTTTTCAGGTTTTTCTTTGCTTCCAGCTGCCGGTTGCAGGGTGCTGCCCTTTGATGGTTTCTCAGTAGTACGTTCTTGTGCTGTTACATTTAGAAAACAGCTTATTGATAAGCAGAAAAATATGAGTAGTTTCATGGTGGTTTATTTGTTTAACACAAGAATAGGGAGTCGGATGATTTATTGACCGTGAAAACGTGTCAACTGCTCTATATCCTTTTGAATGACATTTTTCTCCCTGATAATCCGATTACCTTTACCCTATGAACCGCTTTATTTTATTTGTTATCCTCTTGCTCTCTTTAGCTTCTTGTAAAAAGGAGCCCAATTCCCTGGTTACTGATCTGGTTTATCAAGCTGGAGATGATAAAAGCTGGGCTTCCCCGGCTTATGACGACCAGAATTGGGCAGAAGCGCGGACAAATATCAAGGATGGGATTTATTGGGCACGGATCCCCCTGCAACTACTAAAGGATAAAAATCCAGATGAGCACCTCGGACTAAAAGTCAATGCCTTTGGCGCTTTTGAGGTCTATTGGGATGGTATATATATCGGGAAAAACGGATCAATTAAACAAGCCGGAAAGGAAGAAAGCCCCGGAACGGAAAGTACCTGCTTTATGATTCCCGATTCGCTGGCCGGCAAAGGGAAGCATTTAGTAGCTATAAGGGCCTCGCAATCCTATTTGAGCCATGATCTCCGTGATGTTTGGATCACTGTCGGACCTTATGATGAATTGATTAAAACGCCACTCATTTTTGCTTCTTTTATCAATATGACTGCCGGTGTGTTTTTGGTTGCAGCGGTCTATTACCTCTTTATTTTCATCAACAGCAGGAAAAAAGATTATGCGGTACTTATATTTTGCATTACCAGTTTTCTGTTTTTCACCCTCCTGATCATAGAATTCAGCAAGTTTTACATTAGCATTCCATATTCAAAGTTTTACCTCAGACTAGAGCTCATTGGTTTGTTCAATTTCCTGATTGCCTTATTAATCCCTCTGTATTTTAGCATTCAGTTTCATTTCAAAAGAAAACGATTGCTATTCGCAGTATTGCTGCTTTCGCTACTCTTCATATATGGTTATAATTATGGTCATTACGACCTAACCTCCTGGTGTTACAGCCTCGTAATGTGGTTTGCAGCGCTCGGAATTGTAGGGGATGCGATGCGAAGAAAAGAGAAAGGAGCAGGGATTGTGATGGCTGGCCTACTGCTTTCCGCCTTGATCGATCATTTTCTGCACCATGATTTCAGCCTGTTTATCAGCTTCAATATCATTGTTTTATGTATGCTTTACCTGCATACCATCAGAACCCGGGATGCTGAAAGGGAATATCACTCGGCCTTGCTACTTTCTGCCAGACTGAAAACAGAGTTGCTCAAGAAAAACATACAGCCGCATTTCATTAAGAACACGCTGACTTCCCTGATGGATTGGATCGAGGAATCGCCAAAACAAGGTGTCGTCTTTATTCAGGCGCTTTCTGCGGAATTTGACCTCTTGAATGAGATTGCTGAGGAGACCTTAATTCCTATTGAAAAGGAAATTGAACTCTGTAAAATCCACCTGAAAGTAATGCAGTTCCGAAAAGAAATAAACTATAACTGGTCGGATTCCGGGATTGATCCTAAAGAGACAATTCCTCCGGCAATCATCCATACCATACTAGAAAACGGGATTACACACAGTAAACCATTGCCAGATGGAAGTATTGGCTTTCAGCTAAATCTCCTGAATCAGCCAGAATTCAAACAATATACCTTGTTAACGATTGCTGAAAACCGGGGTAGCAAAGAGCGGAAGAAATCCGGAACAGGCTTCAGGTACATCACGGCGCGATTGAGGGAAAGTTATGGGGAACAATGGGATTTTAGTTCTGAGGCTGTAGACCAAGGTTGGAAAACAACCATAAAAATATACAAATGAGGGTATTAATTATAGAAGATGAAACACGGATTGCCGGTAGAATTGAGCGCATGACCCGTAGCTTTTTTGCAGAGAAACTAGCAAGCCTGGATCGTTTTGAATCGGTGGAAGAAGGCCTGGCGTTTTTAGCAACGCAAGAGATCGATGTCTTGCTGTTAGACCTCAATTTAAACGGAGAAAATGGCTTTGATTTGTTAGAATCAGTCGTGTCCAGGTCTTTTCACACCATTGTGATTTCTGCGTATACGGATAAGGCGATTAATGCATTCGAATACGGTGTACTTGATTTTGTGGCTAAACCATTTGATGAAAATCGGTTGGCACAGGCCTTTTTGCGGATTTCCAGTAAAGAACAGGCAGGGAAGGGGCTCCGGTTTCTGGCGGTAAAAAAAGCAGGGGAGATCTCTATGGTTGATATCAATGACCTGATTTATATCAAAGGGGCCGGTATCTATTCCGAACTTCATTTGAGTAACGGGAAACTGGAATTACATGATAAATCACTGGAAAAACTGGAACAGTTGCTTCCGGATTCCTTTGAGCGGGTGCATAAATCCTATATCGTTGCCATGGATGAATGTGAAAAATTCATGGTAAATTCGGGGAGTAAATATGAGCTGATGCTGAAAAACGGGGAGGTAATACCTGTGGGGAGGACCCGATATCCGGACTTGAAAACGAAACTATTTGAACCGAAATGATTTCATACGGGTTTAAAACCGGTATGAAATCATCGCAGATCCAATGTTGTAGAATTGGAGAAAATCTAGTTAAAACAGGGTTAATTGTACAGAAACCTGTATTTAAAGCCGATTTTTAAGTTGGGAAGGGTCTTGTGTACATCAGGAGTAGTCTTGTAGTTTTCCTGGATCATCACTATGCCTGGTGCGGTAGAAAAGGAGATTTCCTTACTCAGCGCATATTCCAGTTCTGTGGCAATACTCTGTGCGAAATAACTGGAGGTATTCCCATTCCAGGTGCCTGTTAAGCGGGCGTTATAATGCGCTTCAAACATGAATTTGTCCGATAAATTGACTTCTGCATTCGCATTTAATCCGCCACCGGCGCCATAATCATAGAATCTACCATTGTACTTGCCGTTTTCACCATAAGCACCGATTAAGATTGGTCCCATACCGATAGATGTTTTTAACTTCGTCTTACTGTCTAGCCCAAACTCAGAAAACAGGTTGAAATTTATACTTTGTCCGCCATAATACCAGGCCTGATTATTAATGTAATCGTAGTTTGAAGTGATGGACAGCAGGTGTCTGGATCGGCTATTGGAACTTAACAACCAGCCGTTAACTATACCTACAATATTTACGGAGTTCACAAAGGAACTGTCGTCCTGGCCAACTTCCGCGTTAAATACAAAGCTACCAAATGGGGTTTTGTAGTTTTCAAACGGGTTTCCATAGATCAGTTTCAAACGGCCATACACACCAAAATTGGACTGATCATCTCTCATGTTGAACTTTCTGATCCCACTTTCTGCTTCCAGCAGCAACTTCGTCGTGTCTAATTGCTCTTTATGTGAAGGTAGTTTCCCCCATTCGCCATCCGCAATTCTCCGGAAGCCATTGGTAGGGTTGATCACCATGCTGACCGTTTCATTCAGGTATCTTCTAAACCCTCTTCTCCGCACCTGAAGTATTTTCCTGGTTATCCGGTGAACGGATTCACCGATGGTAATTCCACCGAAAGTGGTGTTGATGATGTCATTTTTAGAGGGTGCCTGATTTTCACCGGCCGTTTCCCAGAGGTAACTACCTACCAATGCCGCAGGGGCAGATTGCCAGAACGTAAAGCCATTAGAACGGAAGGAATTAAAGAATACACTCCCATGGTAAGGGTGGTCGATCTGATTGGTCGGGAATGCATCATCATCCCAGGCCCAGTTTTTGAGCTTTAGGTTGTGTTTAATCGTATTCAAACTGACGTTCGAAAACTCCGCATGGGTGATAAATTTGCTGTAAGACCAGGGAATAAGTTCTGCGATTATTAAGGAAGATGCTGCCCGGACGAATCGTTTTTTGACGGGAATTTCTACAATCGGACTGGTCAGACTATCGGTCTCTATTTGCTGAGATGTAGTTTGTGCATAAATTGGAATGGAAAAGCCTAGAAAGAGGAGGGGCAGCGTAGATTTGAAGCTGGAGAGTATACTCATATGTTTTTTACCTTCGATTAAATACCTCTTTATCTACTGCTAATGCGGATAAAGAGATATTAAATTGGTAACACCGAAACATCAGTAATGTTTCTCAACTGAGCTGTTTTTTTTACGAAGCGGTTAAAATAATCCTTTCAGGAACCGGTTTATTTCAAGAGCTGGATAAGTTTTAGTAAATCTTGCTCGGATTGAAATCCTGTAACTCGTTTTATTTCAACACCATTCTGGTAAATTGCCACTACAGGAAGTCCTTCGATATGAATAGATTTGCTTAATGATTTTGCTTCATCAACATTTATTCTTTCTATCGCGACTTTGCCTTTTAACTGATTTTTTAACTTCAACAAGACCGGCTCCATTTGTTTACAAGGCAAACACCATTCTGCATAAAAATCTACCAGCACATTTTTATTTGCTTTCAGCATTTTATCAAAATCGGTGCTGGTAAAAAGGTCTGTTTTTGGTTTTTCTGCATTATTCAAAGGTAAACCTTGCTGTTCCCAGGCCATAATGCCGCCTTTTAACTCATAAACGCTTGCGAAACCAAGTTCCTGCATCTTCTTAACCGCATTTGCGCTTCTTCCGCCACCTTTACAATACACATAAACAGGTTGTGTTTTGTCTATTTTGGATAGCTGTTCCTGGAAGGTTGCGTCGTAAATGTTCAGGTTTTTAGCCTGATCAAGGTGTCCGGTATTAAACTCTTCCGGAGTTCTTACATCAATAATTACCGCTTTACCAGCGTTTTTTAGCTGATTCTGGAATTCTACAGCAGGAATAGTTTTGCTGGTGGTTTGCGCAAAAGCAGCAGGGCTGATGAAAAGTAAAAGTCCGAAAAGGAGTGCCAGAAGAGAAATATTGCTGTTATTATTAGGTTGATTAACTTTCATTTGAAGATTTTTAAATGGTAATATTCAAAATTAGGCAATACTATTGAATTCTTTAAGACAGGATTGTCACGATTCCATCATTCCATGTAGGTCTGATTGCTTTTAAAAGCAGGTATACCTGGTCATGGAATAAGGTTTTTTAGTAATTTTGAGGTACTATGGTAATTAGACAGGCAATTTTAAACGATATCAAAGCAATAATGGAGCTGGTGAAAGCGGTAGTACCTTTGATGAATGCTGCGGGGAACTGGCAATGGGATGATACTTACCCAAATCCAGCTGCTTTTGAAAAGGATATCAGCCTTAAACAGCTTTGGGTAGCGGATGTGGATGGGGAAATCGCCGGAATTGCTGCAATTACCACCGATCAGGACGCAGAATATGCGCAGGTAGGTTGGGATCTGAATGAAATTGCCATTGTAACGCACCGTCTGGCAGTAAGTCCGGATCACCAGGGTAAAGGAATTGCCGTGGCTTTGCTTCAACAGGCAGAAAAAGTAGCCATTGATCGCGGGATTCCGCTGCTTCGAATTGATACCAATTCTGAGAACGAAGCCACTCAGCGGTTGTTTCCTAAGCTAGGGTATGAATATGCGGGTGAAATTGACCTGGCTTTCAGGCCTGGATTGAGGTTTTATTGCTATGAGAAACGCCTTTTATGAGGCTTCTTAAATAAAAAAAAACACCTTCCTTTTAAAACCAGTATGAGCAGGCATTTGTTATACTAACAGTCATTCCTTTGATGTTGGATGCTCTTGTATGTTGATTTTTTTGCGCTCTGGTTCAAGGTTGCTTTAGCGAAAGGGGATGTGATGGATTATGTGACAATTAACAACAAAGGACAAGCAAGGATTTTTGAAAACAGGTATCTTGAAGCACTGACGAAGACCCGTCCATGGGTGATTTACAGCATTTACATTCCCATGGTTATCCTTTTAGTCTATTATACCTGGTCTGGGTACCATTATTCGATAATGCTGATGTTCTGGATATTTTTGAGTGCCATGTTTACCTGGACGTTTTTCGAGTACCTGGTGCATCGTTTCCTGTTTCATTTTCCGGCAGTAAGTCGGATAGGAAAGCGGATGGTGTACATTTTTCATGAAAATCATCATGAATTTCCGAGAGATAGAAGGCGGCTTTTTATGCCCCCGGTGCCAAGTTTAATTATGGCTTCTATGGTGTTACTATTGTTTTGTGGACTCTCTGTTTTAGTTTTTGATTCAGAAGGTTATGCGCTGGTATTTTTTTCTGGTTTCATTTCGGGATACCTCATTTATGTTTCTATTCATTATGCTATTCACGCTTTTCCACCCCCGAAATATCTGAAAGTGTTATGGCGAAACCATCATTTACATCATTATCAGCAACCAGATAAATCATTTGGTGTCAGTTCGATACTTTGGGATACCTTGTTTAGTACTTTACCTGATAAAAAGAGCCCGGCCCCGGAAGATAAGGATACAATTGATGGGAAATATATAGAAAGGAATTTTTAAAAAGGAGAAATGACATGGAAACATTTTTTGTTGAATTCAATGCCGGTAGCCTGGAGTTAAGTGGCATTGTGACCACATCTAACTATTGTAGGATGTTTAGGGTAGAAATGGTGACCAACGAAAAGGATCCCATTATCCTCAATCGATCTTTAAAAGGCGATTGGATGGTTATAGAACGCGGACAAAGAACATTAGCCGACAAAGATTTTCATGAACTTGAAAGGGCAATAGACAAATGGTTGTCAGAATTTTATAGCGCAAAGCGTATGCTGGTGCTTACTGATTTTTCTGAGGCTGCGGACAATGCCGCAAGGTATGCTGCGCAATTGAGCAGGCAGTTGAAAACCCGGGAAATCGTATTGTACCATTCTTTTGAGTCTATATTGATGCCGGCAACAACTGGTTTTGCTCCGGTAGGGCCAGGTTTTACGGAATCTGCGGCAGGAAGTCTGGAAAAAATCACGAAACTAAAAGAAAACTTAGCAGAGATCGTTTTGCCGGATACACAGATTTCAACCAGAAATGACGACCGGACTTTAGTTCCGGCAGTAGATATGCTAGTTGAGCAACTTCGGACAGGCATGGTAGTAGTGGGAATGACGGGGAAAAGTAAGCTGGAGCAGGTGTTCATAGGAAGTCACACCCTGGATTTGGCTAAAAATTGTCCGGCACCCTTACTGGCAGTGCCTTCCGGTGCTGTTTTCCAGAAAATAGAAAAAGTAGTTTTTGCCTGTGATTTGAAAAATGTGTTGGAATTGACACCACTTTTGGCGATCAAAACCTTTGTAAATGCCTTGGGTGCCTCTTTGTTGATCTTAAATATAGAGCATCGTACCGGAGATTTTGATCCGGATGAGCTGGTACAATTGTCGGCATTACATGAGGTTTGGGACGATCAGGATCCGGAATACCACTTTATAAACCATGAGCATGTAGCGGAAGGGATTGTCGCATTCGCAACCGAAAAAGCAGCGCAATTGGTCATTACAATCCCAAGGGTATATGGTTTCTTTGAAGGATTTTTCCATCAACGCATCACTAATCAATTGGCAAGTCGCATTCATGTTCCTTTAATGTTGTTTAGAGGCTAATTATTGGTTAGAAAACACCTGTATTTTTGGTTTTGCCGCTGTAATTGCTCACATATATTAAGCTTTCGCTTAATATGCTTTGTGTTAATTTGATTATTTAGTTTTATTTTTCGAAATAAAGGTTATTTTTGTTTTCGGAGCCAAATGAAACAGATTACAGTAGATTTCATATCCTGATAATTCAAATACTAACTCTTTTCCTGAGAAAGCCTGATTAACTCCAAGACCAAAGGTCTGCGTTTTTAATGCAATGACCTTTTTTTTTGCCAATTTTTAAACCTAACACACACAAATGAGCCAAACAATTAATGAATTCATGACTAAAGTAGCGTCCCGAAATACGCATGAACCAGAATTTTTACAAGCAGTATACGAAGTAGCGGAATCCATTATCCCTTTTACGGAAGAAAACCTGAAATATAAGGTGAATAAGGTTCTGGAAAGGATTGTTGAACCTGAACGTGTGATAATTTTTAGAGTACCCTGGTTAAATGACAAAGGTGAAGTGGAAGTAAACCGCGGATTCAGAGTGCAGATGAACAGTGCAATCGGCCCTTATAAAGGTGGTTTGCGTTTCCATCCTTCGGTGACGTTAAGCGTACTTAAATTCCTTGCCTTCGAACAGGTATTCAAAAATAGCTTAACCGGCCTCCCAATGGGTGGTGGAAAAGGTGGCGCAGATTTCGACCCTAAAGGGAAGTCTGACGCCGAAGTAATGAAATTTTGCCAGAGTTTTATGACAGAATTGTACCGCCATGTAGGTGCTGATATTGACGTTCCTGCCGGTGATATCGGTGTGGGTGCCAGAGAAATTGGTTATCTATTCGGTCAATATAAACGCATTAAAGGCGAGTTTACTGGTGTTTTAACCGGTAAAGGCCATGAATGGGGTGGCAGTTTAATCCGCCAGGAAGCTACCGGTTATGGAGTAGTTTACTTCGTGGAAGAAATGCTGGCGGTTAAAAATGATTCCCTGAAAGGTAAAGATGTAGTGATTTCAGGTTCTGGAAACGTAGCACAATTTACCGTAGAAAAATGCATTGAAGTAGGTGCTAAGGTGCTTACAATGTCTGATTCGGAAGGGTTTGTATATGATCCGAATGGAATTGATACCGAAAAACTGAAGTTCATCATGGAACTGAAGAATGTGCGTAGAGGAAGAATTAAGGAATATGCAGACGCGTTTGGTTGTGAGTTTTTTCCGAATGAAAAGCCATGGAGGATTAAATGCGATGTTGCTTTCCCTAATGCAACTCAGAATGAACTGAATGAAAGTGATGCAGAATTGTTAGTGAGTAATGGTTGTATTTGTGTGGCAGAAGGCGCTAATATGCCGACTACCCCTCAAGCCATTCACGTTTTCGAACGCGCTAAGATCTTATATGCACCAGGTAAAGCGGCAAATGCAGGTGGTGTAGCTGTTTCCGGTCTGGAAATGTCTCAAAACTCGCAACGTTACTCCTGGGATCGTGAAGAAATTGATGGTAAATTGAAAGTGATTATCTCGCAGATCCATAAAATCTGTATGAAATATGGCCAGGAAGCAGATGGTTATATCAATTATGGAAAAGGGGCAAATATCGCAGGTTTTGTGAAAGTTGCTGATGCCATGATTGCGCAAGGAGTCGTTTAGAATAATAACAGCATAAAGAGAAGATTCAATTGATCTTAATGCTGTAAGGGCTGGACAGGTATCTTTCAAAAGGTGTTTGTCCGGCTTTTTTGTGCTTTTTTGTACCTTATTTTAGCTTTTTGTACCAGATATAAGCTTTCGATCCCATATTTTGTAGGGAATTAGCCCGATCCGTATCCTTGTGTCAGATCCTGAGCTACAAGAAACCTATCAGGGATCCTGAAACTATGAAAAATAAAGTTCTCTACCACGAAATTCTCTTTTTCGTCCTGCTGGCTGCGATGTCGATCATCAAAGTATTCCTGTCTGCCGGGATTACAACGGGTATGTCCGCTGCTGTCTGGACTAACTTACTGCCGAGAACCGGCGTGATCCTGCTTTTCCTGATGGTGTATTTATGGATCAATTTATTCAGTATTCCCCGTTTTCTAAAGGTTAAAGAGCAGGGGTATCCGGCCTGGCTACTGCTGGTTTTTCAGTTTTTAGCCCTGGGGTTTCTGATGGCCTTCGGGGTAAATGTGGCTACTTATTACGCACATCCGGCAGACTATAGCTATAACGGATATGGACTTTTTTCGATGTTTGGATATAATGATCAGCCCTTAAAATCGATCTGGATGGGCTGGGAGCGGGGCTTATTGTTCCTCACCTTATATGGGATTTATGCTGCTTTAAGAGAATATCTCTGTTATAGAATTGAAAATTCAGGCTCGAAATCCAGGTATTATACTTTGATCGCGAATCAGGTTTCGGGACTTTTGTTCATCTATTTGATGATCCCTGGCTTCTTTGCTATTTTCAATCTGGTTGAGAATGACCGGTACTACCTGGTGTATTTTTTGGCAGCGAATACTGCACTGTTTATTTATGTGAGTAATATTTTCTGGTTGTTTCCCAGGTATTTAAAAGATGATAAGCTGAGTGTCGAGTTTGTCGTAAGATTGCTTGTCTCTACTTTCGTGTATGCTTTTCCTGTGGTGGTTTTCCTGACCTATAACAATATGTTCGGTGTCATCTGGTTGGAAAACTGGCTCTTTCAGATGCTGGTTACCGTCCCTTGTACCTGGCTGGTTTATCGAAGTCAGAAGGACGAGCTGTTGGAATGGAATAAGTCCGCCATGGAGTTGACACGTTCCAAAGCAGATCTACAGTTTTTACGGGCCCAGATTAATCCGCATTTCTTGTTTAACGCGCTAAATACTTTGTATGGGACCGCATTGATCGACGGTTCCAAAAGAACAGCAGATGGTATTCAGAAGTTGGGAGATATGATGCGCTTCATGCTGGAGGATAATCACCAGGACTTTATCCCGATGAAAGATGAGATTGCTTATCTCCGAAATTATATCGATTTACAAAAACTACGGATCCTGCCTTCTGATCAGATCAGGCTGGAAGCTAACCTCGATATTGCCCAATGTGATCATTTGATCGTTCCGATGTTGCTGATTCCTTTTGTGGAAAATGCTTTTAAACATGGGATAGATGGGGATGAAAAGTCATGGATCATCGTTGACTTGTCCTGTACAGCGGATAGTATTCATTTTAAAGTGCGAAACAGCGTGTCTAAGGCGGTTTTTGTAGATCCGGAAAGAAAGTCGTCCGGAATAGGTTTGAATAACGTAAGAGAAAGGCTGATGCTGTTTTACGAAGGAAAGCATCAATTGAAATGTGGTCGGGTAGACGATGAATTTATTGCGGAATTAACCATCCAATTGTTATGATCTCAAAGAAGAACTTAGTTTTAAAAGCCATTGCGATTGATGATGAGCCTATTGCGCTGGAAGTGATCCGGAGCCTTTCTTCGGAAGCGGCCTGTGTACAGCTTGCAGCGTGTTTTACACGCAGTAAAGAAGCATTGATGTACCTGCAACAGGAGCAGGTAGATCTGATTTTTCTGGACATTAAGATGCCGGGCTTATCGGGAATTGATTTCCTGAAGTCGCTCCCAAACCCGCCCATGGTGATTTTTACAACCGCCTATTCGGAACATGCAGTGCAAAGCTTTGAGCTGGATGCGATAGATTATCTTTTGAAACCATTCTCTTTTCCACGGTTTTTGAAAGCCTGTCATAAAGCTTTCGAACACCATCAGCTTCGCCATCAAAGTCAGTTAGGGCTAGCCTCAGATCCGCGGGAAAAAGCAGTTTCTTCTATTTTCATTAAAAGCGGATATGAGCTGATTAAGATCGAGCGCTCAGATTTATTATACGCAGAAAGTATAGGCAATTATGTGCAGTTTGTCTTGACCGGGGGAGTGGTTCGTTCCCGCTTAACTATGGTAGAGGCGGAGGACTTATTGTCCCTTCCCGGGTTCATTCGGGTACATCGTTCTTTCCTGGTTTGCAGTACAAGAATTGCTAAGCTGGATAAGCGAAATGTCTGGGTAGCGGGGAAGCCAATTCCTGTAGGTTCGATGTACAGACCAGCGCTCGAAAAAATCATTTTTGATGAAGCTAAAGACCAGTAATCTTCTTAAATAATCAGCTATGTATTTCAAATATTTACTGACCATTCTATGGTCAGCAGGGATTTTTGCGCCTGTATTTTCCCAGTATTCAGCTAAAGTTACGGTTCTTAGTGAATATATTAACTCACTGATTTTGAATGTCAATTTCGTTATAAGAAAACAAGGTTTGACCCAGAAATCAGGAAAGGTGCCTGCTGATGGTTACCTTGAGGTAAAGGGACTTTCTGCTGGTCGTTTTTCACTGTTGCTGACCAGTGTTGGGTATGCAGATTATAGCGCGGAATTCGACTTGAGTCCTGGGAATCCAGTGTTTGATTTCGGCAAAATTACCCTCCGGGAGCAAGCCCGTTTGTTGGAAGAAGTCCGGATTTTTGCAGCGGTCCGGGCCATCCGGATCAAGGGAGATACGACTGAATATCTTGCTCCGGAATTCCGTTTAAATCCGAATGATAAAGTAGAAAATCTGTTAAAACGCCTCCCTGGAATTTCAGTGGATAACGCCATATACGCCTCTTCAAGCGTAGATCTTTCTGTTCCGGGCTACCAGATCGATTTGGGTGGATACGACGAACTGGAGTCTCGTAGCGGCTATTACAGTGGACAAGGGAGATAAGTAGGTTCCGTTATGTATCAGTTTTTTCTTCCTTATCCTGAAAATGAAAAACTTTAGCCAGGTCCAGCTGTTTTTTTAGGGTATAGTTACAATGAAGTAGCTAATCAAGCGGTATGACCATGGAAAATGTAGTTCAGAAAGAATGGGAAGAGATTGATAAGAAACTTTATAAGATTTTAATCTTTAAAGATTTTCAGGAGGCATTTGCTTTTATGGTTCGGGTGGCCTTTCTGGCGGAGAAGAATAACCATCATCCGCGCTGGACCAATGATTGGAATAAAGTAGAAATCTGGCTGAGTACTCATGATGCCGGAGATATTATAACCGAAAAAGACAGACATCTGGCCAGGGAGATTAATGAGCTTTTTTTCATAGGCGCAGTTTGAAACTTAAGAATTCCCCGATTGTTATAGCCTTTTAAACCTTTTAAACATGGAAAAGATAATGGTTTATTTCGAAATGCCCGGGGTATCAGGGGAGCAGTACGATCAGGTTTGGAGAGATTTGATCGCAGCAGGTCATGCCTTTCCAAAAGGATTGTTGCACCACGCGGCAGCACCTACAACCAACGGATGGTTAGTGGTAGATGTCTGGGAATCTGAGGATCATTTTAAGGAATTTGGACGGATGCTCATGCCCATCCTGAGCAAGAATGGGATGTCGGGTAACGATCCCGTCATTTTACCGCTTCATCATATGTACAATGTGGCGGAAAAGCCTGAATATGAGTCGAAATTGTAATGATTGCAGGGTGTCCATCAAAGTTGGACACCTTTTTTATTGCCTGTAACTAGCTGGTTCATTACTCAATATTGTGTTTTACAAATAGCATACAGGCATTGCATTCGAGGTAAAGCACCTCATTTGCGACACTGCCCATAAAAAGCGTGGTGACTGAGGTAATCCCTTGAACGCCCATAATCAATAAGTCGGCCTTTTCCTTTTTCACATAGTGCATCAATGCGGAAGCGATGTTTTTATCTTCCGCCGGGACAACTTTTAAAGGGGTCGCATTGGGATAAAGCTTTGTCCACTTTTCCGATTTGATCTTCACATCTTCTTGTGTATTCTTCTTGATTTCTGCATTAGAAAGGCCGGGGAAGAACTTCCAGGACAGTTTGGAGATATTAACGGGCTGAAATGACAATTCCGGCAGTTGGTTGTGTTTTTTAATCAGGCTTCCCCATTGCATCACTGTAGGGGTGTATTTGGAGAAATCGACTGCTTCGATGATCAGTTTAGGTGCTGGGTTGTAGGTTTCCGGAACGAGTAAGGTTTCAAAAGGAAGCATCCGGATCAGCTTGTGAGCTAGTCCGCCATTGCCTTCCAGGTTTTGCTTATTGCCCAGTACCGCAAGGTTGATTTGTTTCTTTTTAGCGGTTTTAGTGAAAGACAATTCGGTAAAGTCTTCAAAGCTGACTTCAATATCGTAAGGCATTTCCTCACCGAGCAGGGCAGGGATAGTCCTATCCAGCTTCTTCTTGATGGTATTGGCGATGGTGTTCAGTTGCTCCGGACTTTTGAAGGATTCCGGTAACTCTGATTGCTTGATGTTATGAAAAAAGGTGACTTTGTTTAAGGGTAATAGTGTTGCCAGTAACCTCAGGTATTGAATCAGCGGCTGATCCATTTCAGAAAGATCAAGACCTGCAAGTACGTTTATTTTAGGGGTGGATGCCATAGCGTTGTTGTTGTTGTTGTTGTTGTTGTTGTTGTTGTTGTTGTTGTTGTTGTTGTTGTTGTTGTTGTTGTTGTTGTTCGTTTTTAAAAGGGATTACTTTTGCTCAGACATCAGGTCTGAAATGGTATCTCTGTAGCTTTTCTCTTGTTTAGAGCGCAACTTCTTTTTGTTCTTATTCAGCTCTTCCTGTAATCCTTTTTTCAGGCTGTAGCACATCAGTAAAATGATGACTGCAAATGGGAGTCCGGCAATGATCACGGCAGTTTGTAAAGCTTCCAGTCCGCCGCCCCAAAGTAATACGATGGCTACAATAGCTTGCAGGAATGCCCAGAAAACACGCTGTAATGGTGGGGTATAGGGCGCGTTACCTGAAGTAATATTGTCGATCACTAAAGACCCTGAATCCGAAGAAGTGATAAAGAAAAAGGCCACTAACAGTACCGCAAGTCCGGATAGGATTGGTGTAAAAGGGATCTTTTGAAGGAAGACAAACAGGGCGGTAGAGATGTCGCTATTGACAGCAGCAATTAAAGTATGGTCTCCTTCCAGGATAAAATGAAGGGCGGTACCACCAAATACGGTCATCCATAATAAGGTGATGATGGCAGGGACAATCAATACGCCAAGAATAAACTCTTTGATGGTTCTTCCTTTCGAGATCCTTGCGATAAAGCTACCCACAAAAGGCGACCATGCAATCCACCAGGCCCAGTAAAATACCGTCCAGGAGTTTTGCCAGCCCGATTGCCGGTAACTGTCGTTCCAGGTACTGATCTCGATGAAATCAGCAAGGTAAGATCCGGTGTTTTGAATGAAACTTTTGAGCAGGTAGATAGAGGGGCCAAAGGCAAATACGAGCAGCATGAGCGTGAAGGCCATGATCATGTTTCCCTGACTCAGGAGTTTAACACCTTTATCTAAACCGGAAACTACTGAAATGGTAGCTATGGAAGTCACAATGATGATGATAAAGGATTGTAGGGTGGTAGACATTCCCCAGCCAAACAGGAAGTTTAAACCGGCGTTCATTTGTTGTACACCTAGTCCGAGGGAAGTGGAAAGACCAAACAATGTGGCGATTACGGAAAGGATGTCTATCGAATGCCCCCACCAACCATGGATGCGTTCCCCTAAAAACGGATAGAATAGGGAACGAAAGGTGAGTGGAAGTTTCTTGTTGAAGGAGAAAAAGGCCAGTGCGAGTCCAACTACGGCATAGATCGCCCAGGCGTGTAATCCCCAGTGTAAGGCGGTAAATTCCATTGCTTGTATGGCTAGCTCCGGCTCTGAACCTGCCGGGCGTGGAGGCTGGGCGAAGTGAGAAACAGGTTCAGCAATGCTGAAAAACATAATCCCTATTCCCATCCCGGCGCTGAATAACATCGCAAACCAGGATAGATTACTAAATTCGGGCTCCGCATCTTCTCCGCCAAGACGGATTCTGCCGAACTTCCCAAAGGCCAGATACAGACAGAAACCCAAGATAAAGTTGACGGTCAGGATTAAGAACCAACCCAGATTTGCCGTGATTAACAGCTTGGTGTTGTTAAACCAGGCATCTAAGGATTGCTGAAAGAGCAGGCATAAAGCCAGACTTACAACAATCAGCAATATAGAAGTATAAAAGACTGGTTTATTGATGATGAATTTAAAATTCGACTGGTAGTTTTTAAGCATTATCGCTGGTTTATGAATGCATAACAGAATTTTGTGCATTAAGTTTCCGAATTGGCGCGATTCCCCCTTTATATTGACCTGTTACTCCCCTTTATTCTAAGAATTATCTGCTTAACTTTAATAGTAGATAACGATTATTATTTAAACCTTTAAATCATAATGCCATGGAGGTGACCAGTGTTAGCACCAGAGTACAGGGATTCGTGTCCTTGTTTGATATGCAGACTAGCTTTCTTGAGAAGGCCCTTACAGGGGTTTCAGAAGAAGATATGTACAACCGTTTAAATACGGAGGCAAACCACATGGCCTGGCTGACAGGCTCTTTGGTTGGACAGCGGTTTTGGATGACTGCCGAAACGAATCCCGGATTGAAACAGACAGGATATGAGCTGTTTGCAGATCATAAAGGGATTCAGGAAGGGGCAAAGTACCCTACAAAAGAAGAGTATTTAAAAGATTGGGAAATGATCAGCCCAATTGCCAGGGAGGCATTGATCAGTATCGATGATGAAAAACTTGATAGTGAAGTCGATATGGGTTTCATGAAAATGACTTATTATGAGATGATTAGTTTCACGATTTATCGGGAGGCGAGTATTATCGGTCAGCTGGCGCTATGGAGAAGGCTTCTGGGCTATCCGGGATTGAAGTACGATTAGGTATTTTCTTTTGATATTTAGATACCGTGATATCAGGCATAAGATAAACCCTTATCCTTGAATCACGGTATTTTTACTTTGATTTGCCGGGGGCTGAGGCTATATTTAGCCGTTTCAACATCCTATGATCACAACTGAAAATAAATTAGATAACCCTGTTTGGTTTTCATTAACAGAAAGCCATGAAAAATTCGCCATAAACTATGGTGATGTCAAATTCTATCAGCCCGACTATTGCCCCTTTGGCGGTTTTATCAGTCTTGATTCCACAGAAAAACACTTAAACGAGTATTCTGAGCTGGCCGCAAGCTTTTATGTGGTTGGCGAAAAGCCGGATTATAGTGCCTCATTAACCTTAAATAAAGAGCTGGTTTGTGAGCAAATGGTACTGGCTGCTCAGATTGAAATGGATCTGCCCAACAAGATCATCTCTTTAAAGGCGCAACATACAGCCGACTTACTTCGACTCATCAATCTGGTACAACCGGGCTATTTCAAGCAGAATACGCCTGAATTGGGTAATTATTACGGGATTTACAAAGAAAATGAGCTGGTAGCTGTTACCGGAGAGCGCATGAAAATGGACGACTATACCGAAGTTAGCGCGGTGGTGACCCATCCGGACCATACTGGTAAAGGCTATGCGAAGCAATTGGTTGCCCATACCAGCAATCAGATATTTTTGGCTGGTAAAACGCCCTACCTCCATGTTGCTGAAACCAATGTTGGCGCCATAAAACTCTATGAAAAGCTGGGGTTTGTGACCAGAAGGAAAATCAGCTTCTGGAACTTTACTAAAAAGGCTGTTTAAACGAGCTCAGGAATTAGCCTACAGCCAATTGTTGCGGAGGTTTGTTTTCTTTTTTATTCCGTTAAGCACTTGTGTTACAGAAAGCTAAAATCGTTTAATGATTAGGCATTATCACAGAATCCCGGATGCCCTATATTCCGTTATTTGTAATAACCAAATCACACAAGTATGAAAAAAAGCTATCTGCTTATTGCCGGATTGTTATTATCCTGTCCGGTATTTGCACAAAAAAATTATTTAGAAGAGTCAAAGTCTGCTAAAACCGAGCGGATGCAATGGTGGCATGACGATACTTTCGGAATGTTTATCCATTGGGGCTTATATGCGATTCCTGCCGGAACCTACAACGGAAAGGATGGAGGCGCAGAATGGATTATGGAAACCCATCATATTCCAACCGCAGAATACGAAAAATACGCCCCACAATTCAATCCGCAGAAGTTCGATGCGAAGAAATGGGTAAGTATTGCCAAAGACGCAGGGGCTAAGTATATTGTATTCACTTCGAAACACCATGATGGTTTTAGTATGTGGGACAGCAAGGTGACGGATTATGACATCATGGATGCTACGCCTTTTAAAAGAGATATCGTTAAGGAATTAGCCGATGCCTGTAAAGCTGCGGGTATCAAGTTCGGCCTGTACCATTCGATCATGGATTGGCATCATCCACAAGCCAACCCAAAACAAAAGCCAGCCGTAAAACCTGATTTCGCGAAGTATAGAGAAGAGTATTTAAAACCTCAGCTGACAGAATTGATTAAGAAATATAACCCGGATATTTTGTGGTTCGACGGAGAATGGATTTCTGAATGGACTGAAGATCAGGGGAAAGATCTTTATAACTATTTGCGTGGTCTTAATCCTTCTTTAGTGATCAATAACAGGATCAGTAAAGCCCGTGGCGGTATGGAAGGCATGAATAAGTATGAAAATGCAGCGGGTGATTTTGGTACGCCTGAGCAGGAGATTTTAAAGACAAATTCTCAGGAGTATTGGGAGAGTTGCATGACCATCAATAACAACTGGGGTTTTGTGAAGAACGACTTCAAATGGAAAACGGCAGAAGCCCTGATCAATAATCTGGTTGATGTGGCCGCCAAAGGAGGGAATTACCTATTAAATGTTGGACCAACTGCGGAAGGTGAAATTCCTGCACCTAGTGTAGAACGCCTGGGTGAAATGGGGGACTGGCTTAAAATTAATAAACAGGCCATTTATGCGACAAACAGTCTGCCGAATTATAAAGAAGGCGATAACCTGCGTTTTACGCAAAGTAAGGATGGTAAAACCACTTATGCAATCTTTAACAAGCAGCAGAACAATGAGATCTCTATCGCTTCCGTTCAGCCTAAAGCAGGATCAAAGATCTATTTACTAGGTGTTAGTAAGCCTTTAACCTGGAGTAAAAGTAATGGTGGGGTTGTGGTGAAATTGCCGGAAACCTTGCCTGGCAAATATGCATGGGTATTGAAAATACAAAGTACTTCGGCTAATTCGAAGTAAATCATTTCAGGCGGCAGGCGTTTTCATTCCTGAAATGCTGCCGCTTTTTTATTTTATCCCTTTCCGAAAAGGTTAGAAACAAAAAAAGCATCTCTTTTGGAGATGCTTTGATAAATCATCAATAAATTAGATGGCTTTAACATTTGTTGCATTCAGGCCTTTTTTGCCGTTTTCAACTTCATAGGTAACTCTGTCGTTTTCTCTAACAGGGCCTGCTAATCCAGTTACATGTACAAAGATTTCTGCTTCTCCGTTTTCTGGTACGATAAAGCCAAATCCTTTTGACTCATTAAAAAATTTTACTGTTCCTTCTGGCATTGTAGTTTATTTAATTATTAAAGATAAGTGTTATTGTTCCTACAAAGTAGTCACTCAACAGAAACTAATAACAAGTGTAAAATAAGGATTGTTTAAAAGAATTCTAAGTTTTTTTAATAAAATATTTCATAATCGCTTTTTTCCGCCTCAGATGGCCATTAGAGGCCGATGTTGTGGGAAACTTTTTAGTTCAATAGGAGCCGCTTTGCTGCTTCCAGCAGCTCATTCTTTCCATTTTTGATGCCCTTAAGGGGCGGATTTGGCAGATAATCGATTTTTTCAGGGTTTCTTCGGGTCTGTGAACTGCCCCGGGAACAGGATTCTGGCTTAAAGGATTTTATCCAGGGCATCCAGCATTTTTGTCCATGAGCTTTCTGCACTTCCAACAAAATGTTCCCAGTTTGCCGGCATTTTCTGTGTTAGGGTAAGCTCAGCACCTGTAGAAGTAGGCACAATATCTACCTCAATTTCGGAAGAGTCTTTAGAATCCTTACCCACTGCCCAGGTAAAGGTTAGACGAAGGGGGCGGTTGATCTCTAAATATTCACCAACATGATCGATTTCTTCCTCATTTCTAAGAACGACAAAGGAAAAAGCGCCACCTACCTTAGGATCTGATGTAAGGCTTAGGATCTTTTCCTCCCTAACTTCGGGACCAAACATAAATCTTCCGATCATGGCGGTATTCAGCCAGGCATCAAAAACATCTTCAGCGGTTACAGAAAAATGGCGGGTTACAGTGGCATGAGCAGAGAGTTTTTCATTCATGATTTCTAAGTTTAGGTAATTTCTTGTGAGCTGTTGTTTTCAATATAACTTATTAAAGCTCAGTAATGTTTTTGAATAACACAAATTTTTCGGCCATATAACTACTACTGTTTGCATCCATATCGTATTTTTATCTAAAGGTTGTTTGTTCTTGTAATCAGGGTTAATTCTTTAGCTTATAAGCAGGATAATAATTGCCGGATCTGATTTAAATCCCTATTTTTAAAGTCGAACCATTAATTAAATTATGAAACTAAAAATCAGCTTATCACTTTTTGTATCCCTGACCTTCCTGTTTGTCAACCAGGTTTCCGCCCAAAAAGGCTGGATTGATCTTTTTAACGGAAAAGATCTGAAAGACTGGAACATTAAAATTGCAAAACATGAGTATAACGACAATTATGCCAATACTTTTCGCGTAGAAGGTGGCCTGATTAAGGTGAACTACGACGGATATGAGAATTTTGACCAACAGTATGGCCATATCTTTTACAAGAAACCTTTCTCTTATTACCTCTTAAAGGTGACTTATCGCTTTGTTGGCGATCAGGCCAAAGGTGGAGAGGGATGGGCTACCCGAAATAGTGGCGCCATGTTGCATGGACAGGCACCGGAAACGATGTTGAAGAACCAGGATTTCCCGATTTCTATAGAAGCACAGATCCTTGGAGGCGATGGTGAACATGTTCGTCCAACCAGTAATCTATGTACGCCAGGTACGCAGGTGGTGTATGATGGTAAATTGTTTACCCCACATTGTTTAGATTCTAAGTCCAAAACCTATGCAGGCGACCAATGGGTTACGGCAGAGTTTTTAGTGCTTGGTGATTCTGTGATCAAACACATCATTGATAAAGAAGTCGTGCTGGAATA
The DNA here is from genome assembly GCF_032677645.1 of Pedobacter gandavensis. Classification (GTDB taxonomy): domain Bacteria; phylum Bacteroidota; class Bacteroidia; order Sphingobacteriales; family Sphingobacteriaceae; genus Pedobacter; species Pedobacter gandavensis_A. The sequence goes on from NZ_JAVTSB010000011.1 coordinate 179,803, forward strand.
TTCTAAACCTCAAATCGGTGGAGGCAATGTCTCTAACTATGATCCGAAAATGAAGCAGGATGGCAAAGCCTTAACTGGTGGCTATATCTCGCTACAGAGCGAAAGTCACCCGATAGAATTTAAAGAAGTAAAGCTGTTTAATTTAGAGCGTTACGCAAAGGATAAAGAGAAGCTGGATAAAGTACTTGAAAAATTGTTAAAATAACAGGTCAGGTGTCCTTTATAGCTTATTATAAGTGGTAAAGGACACCTGTTTTGCTTTAATCCAGGGTTTGAACTCCACCACCGTTCACAAACAGTATTTGTCCGCTTACCCATTCCGAAACCGGTGCTGCGAAATATAATACCGCCCCTGAAATGTCTGAGGGCTCACCCAATCGTTTTATTGGCGTATGTGCCAGCATCTTTTCCTCTATTTCCGGCGTTAGTACAGAAGCTAAAGCTGCCGTTTTTGTAGCGCCCGGGCCAACGGCATTGATGCGGACTTCCGGTCCGAAATCCATAGCCAGATTGCTCGTCATGTGGTTTAAAGCGGCTTTAGAAGATGCATAAGCACTCATATTCGGACTTTTATTGACACTACTCATGGAGGTGATATTAATGATACTTCCATAACCATCTTTTTTCATTAGGGGTACACACAGTTGTGCTAATCTCCATGCACTGAAAACGTTAAGTTTGAAAACCTTCGCAAAGTCGTCTACGGTAATGTTAAATGGGTTTTCACGACCACCACCGCCACCTCCGGCATTATTAACCAGAATGTGAACGCCACCTAATTCCCGGTTGGTTCTTTCCACCAGGTTGATCAGATCCTCATCGTTAAGTACATTACATTCCACTGCGATGGCTTTACCGCCTTTACTGACGATTTCTGCCGCCACTGCTTCTGCATCTTTCAGTTTTAAATCGGCTATCGCAATTGCTGCTCCCGCTCCGGCAAGGGTTTCACAACAGGCCTTCCCAATTCCATTACCACCACCGGTTACAATGGCCACTTTCCCTTTCAGGTCAAAAAGTTCGTTAATAAGCATATTTGTATGTTAATTTAAATGGCTACTTTCAGGTTTTAATCCCTGATTTAAACACAAGGGGAACAAAATCAGCCCGTAAATGTTTCAACAAACCATGTTATCCATCCATGATTAAATTACGTTTCTTATTACCACTCTGTTCCATTGCTTTACTTTCTTCCTGTATTTCCCGGCTAGCCAGACCAGCAATTTCTGGTGTGATTGTCGATTATGATAAAAATCCTGTTGCGGATTGCCGCGTTGGAGAAACGGTAACAGATAAAAACGGGAGCTTTTATTTAAAAGAACTGAGGTACAATAAGTTTCTGCTTTCAGAAATGATGATCATGGAAGCACCTCCACTTCATGTGGATGAGCCGATTGTTAAAGCAGGTTTTGTTAGTGATGCGATCATTTTACACAACCCACGTGGTGGCGGACAAGCAAAGGGGGCAAAATACCAGATCGACACTATTTTTCTAAAGAGAACCAACCAGCAGTTTGATCTTGCTGCTTTGCTGGTCAATAAGGATTGGAAATTAAGTTACACCAAAAATGCGGATACCATTTACATGTTGAGATCAGGTTTTGCCGAATGGTGTAAAACGGATAAATGCCGGAAGTTTTTTAATGATTATGAGGCGTTGACGGATAATTATTATCATTCCAATAGCAAAAACCTTAGCGCTGGCGTCATTAAACGGTTTATTGACCTGAAATTTGAGGGAGATCATTCTGGGAGACTACAGCTGGTAAAACACTATAAAAGTACTTTTGAAGGGCCAAATAAAGAAAGTGATACCTTAAATACCAGGTTTAAATGGGCCTTGGTTAATACAGATGTGATTCAGTTTAAGGTGCCTCAACAAACAGAAATTAGTTATAGTTATCAGGTCGCATCAATTGATTTGTATCAAATGATGCTGGTGAAACTACCAGGGGATTATAAGAAGAAATAATTGGAACCGGTTTGCTTTAGGAGCTATATTGTTTAGCAATCTTTTCTTCGGGCTTTTCGCTACCCAGATACAGGCATAGGAGGAAAAAGTACTCCAGTGGTTTCATCAAGCGGTAAACCAGATTTGATCCCTGCGGACTGGTAATCTTTTTTGACAATGGGTAACCATATTTATCGTAAAAGCCTCTGATGATCCGGTGTGCTGCGGGCCAGCTTTCTGCGATTAACTCTTCAAAAGCATTCGCAATGAGCAACTGCCTGTTTACCACAATCTCCCGTCCATGTCTTCTTCCCAGGCGAAGCGGTTTTACCACTTTCGGATCACCGCAAACAGCCACTGTACACAAGTAATGACCGGTATGGTCTAAAAATGGGGGATGTGTTTTGGTAGAGAAATTCCAGGTGGTGGTTTCTGTGAACACTTTACTGATCGAATTTGCATCTTGTCCGAATAAGGTTAATATGGCGACGACGATCACAAAAACCGGAACCAGTAAAATGATGACATAGTAGGGCTGATGTGCTGTATTCGCCATCTTTTGGTTGAGGTAGTTGAGGAATTTATTGTGGTAATCCTTATCTGATGCAAGAACGGCCTCTTCTGAAACTGATTTTGCAAATAGCGCTACGGCAGTGACGATGTAAACAATGGGTAAAAACCCCAATAGCCAGGCATCATAATGCTCCGTATTAGAAGTGATTTGGAGCCAGACCACAAAGCTGATCGGGATCCCGATGAAGACAAAAACCAGGGACAGAACATACATTAAAGGGGGTTGTGCGCGTCCCTTTTTCCAGAGTCTGATCAAACCAAAGAGCGCCAGTACGAAAAAAGTAAGCAGTGTAAGCAGGTGTTCGGAGGCGAAAGGTGAATAGCCACCTTCTACAATATCTATGGCAGTGTAATGGTCTGCACTATATAACAGGAATCCCAAAATAAACATCAGGAAGGAGAGGCCGAAGGCCGCAATAAAAAGGTGTTTGATTTTCATCTCTTTATTTTAGCGGCTCAATAAATTCACCTTTTCTATTGATCACACCTGTTTTACCTTCCTTTTGCACGGTAAACCGTCCATTTGCTTTAAAATGATCGATGTCGTCATAAATTATGGGCGCCACAATCTTCCCTTTGAAATCTATCAATCCGTATTTTTGACCTTGGCTAACCAGCGCAAGTTCTTTATCCACTACCGCCAGAAAATCATAAATGGTATCTACTACCATGACACCTCTATCACTCATCAATCCTCTTTTTGTGGAGGTGCCGACTGCCAGAAAGCCTACTTCATGCTCATCGAGTGTAATGTTTGTAAAGGGATATGCGGCAACGACTTCTGCTTTACTATTGAAAAACTCCATCTTTCCGGTTTTTCGGGACATATGGTACCCTACAATTTTATCGTCTTTTGGTTTTTGAGCATGGGCATGCAGCGCTGTTATTAAGAAACAGCAGCTGAGGGCGTATTTTAGGGCTATGGTATAATGGTTTTTCAAGGGGGATCTGGTTATTGTTTTCTACGGCCTCCGGAGTTTTGATTTGCCTCTGCAACCTTTGCGAGGTCAATTTCACTTTCTTCTCCGTCTGGCCCCAGGATCTTTAAGGTCAGGTGAATGCCGTCTTTTACTTTTTTGAAGTCGAAGTTATATTGATGTGGTTTAGGGACGCCATCATAGAAATCATTGGGTATAAAATGTCTGAGGACCGTATAGTATTGGTTATCGTAGGTCACAAAGAAATCATTCTCTCCGCAAATCGTATCAAAATGACTGCTGGATATCCCATTAAACACCACCTTGTTTAAACCTTCTTTGATCAGACGCTCGTCTGTAGAATCGACATTGCCGGAATGCATACCTAATTGAATTTTCACCTTCTCTGCGGATAAGGAAGGGTCAACAGTTACGTTAAGTTCATTATTGATTTGCTTGCTGCTGGAAAACCAGTAAAAAGCTAAGGCAAGTAGCGCAATGGAAAGTCCGGAGAGGAGGATTAATTTTTTATTCAAGTTCAATTAAATTAGGGCCTGGTTTAATGTCGATAATTTCAGGATCATGAATTGGAATCCTCGACAAAAACCAGGCCGAAGTATGGATTAATTACTCTTGTTGTAAGATGGTGCTGGTTTTTCCATCTTCAGATTTGGTGACGAACCATCGTTTCTGCGCATCTTTAGCCATCATGTATTTTTTATCGGTTGAGGCATATACATCAGTGCCTTTTGCATTCAGGATAACTGTCGGATTAAATTCAGCAGCAAATAATTCCACCTGTTTGTTATCCGGAGAGAACATGACGTATCCGGCAAGGGTGCTGTTGTTCAGGTCTTTCATTTTGGTTTTTAATTCAAAAGAGCGAATACATTCTTTCTTTAAGGCCGACCAGGTGTAACCTGCGGCGATTAAACAGCCATGTTCGTCTTTATCCCCGCCAATTGGTTTGGGTGTGATGTTGGTATCCACCACAGTCGTAGCTGTAGTATCCTTGTTTTGTGTACTGCTGCTCATTTTTGCAGAGTTGCAACTGAAGAAAGTCAGCGCAATCAGGGAAACTCCAATAGGGTAGCTTGTTTTCATGTCTTTTTTTTAAGGTTAGATTTCTAGTAAACACCAGTTCTGATCATTTGTTTTTTTACGCCTAACCGGTTTAAGGAGTTGGATTTATGTATCTTATGGGAGATGATTGTCCTTTATAAACGCGCTTATGAAATCCATCCTAAAGTTAACCTTTCTTTTTGCCTTCCTAACCAGCCAGTTTGTTGTCATCGCTGCCAGGGCTCAGGTTAAACAAGTTCGCATTGCGCGCGTCAATGAAATGGCAAACCTTCCTCAGCCCTTAATGATCATTGACTGGAAACAGATGGCGCTTCGTTTCGACAGTACGGTCTATGATTTTAAAGCCAAAGGGGAGTACTGGCCATTGGTTTGGATGGACAGTACGGCTAAAAATTTCCCTCAACCGGTTATGGGAATGTATACTGCTATTGGGGATGTGCGACAGGGCCCAAGCAACAATAAGGGAATGTTTCATGAGGCACTTGCCAATATGGGCGCTGTTTTAGGCGCTTCCCTGGTTGGTATTGATAAAAGCAATCAGCAGGGTGTAAACTATGTTTCGATGCTGAAAAACTACTTCAACAGGGATACGGGCTGGGACATTATGATGAACAATACGGCTCCGGAAGTGGCGCTGCTGGGCGGTGGATATGGCAGAGATTGGTGGTATGATGTGTATCCCAATGTACTCTTTTATGCCATTTATGAAAAGTATCCATCAGAACCTGATTTTGATCGCCTTGCCAAAAAGATTGCCGAAAAGTTCTTTAAAGCCGATTCTATCCTGAACGGTAATTACCACTATTCTTATTTTGATTATGGGGCGATGTTGCCTAAAACGAATACCATCTGTCTGCAACCTGATGCTGCTGCCGGACATGCCTATGTATTGTATGCAGCTTATAAAAAGTTCGGAGATCCGCGTTATTTACAAGGTGCCATCCGCGCGATGAAGGCTTTAAATGCAGCGGAAATCAACCCCACTTATGAATTACTGATGCCTTTTGGAGCCTACCTGGCCGCAAGAATGAATGCGGAGGAAGGGACAAATTTTGATGTTCCAAAAATGCTGGACTGGACTTTTTCCGGTACTGCGGTTTGTAGGGAAGGCTGGGGCTTTCTGGCCGGAAACTGGAATGGTATAGACATTTCCGGTACGGTGGGAAGTACGGTAGACCATGGGGGCTACAGTTTTCTAATGAACACCTTTGATGCGGCCTGGCCGCTGGTCCCCCTGGTGAAATATCAGCCTGCTTACGCTACAGCCATCGGGAAATGGATGTTGAATGCGGTAAATGCGTCGAGGTTCTTTTATCCCCGATATATGCCGGCGGCTCATCAGACTTTGCCTGATCTGGCGGAGGTGACTAAAGGGGTGATCGCTTATGAAGGTTTGGCTAAAGCATCCACATTTGAGGATCGGTATCTGGATTTAAAAGCGCCTGTTGCGCAAGGGGACGGGCCAAAATGGGTGCCTGGTAAAAATCCTGAAGTCTCCCAGTTCAGTGTTTATGGGAGTGGGCATGTGGGGATTTTTGGGAGTATGGTCAGGAAAACCATTGTGGAAGGGATCTTACAGCTGGACCTCAATGTGACTGATTTTTATGCAGCTCCAGGCTTTCCTTCCTGGTTGTTTTACAATCCTTATCCGGTAGCTAAAACCCTCCGCTTTAAACCGCTTGCTAAAGTGGATATTTATAACCTGGTGACGCAGCAGTTTATCGCCAGAAATGTCAGCAAAGCGATTCAATTTACGATTCCAGCCTTGTCTTCAGCGGTTCTGCTGGAGGTTCCTTCGGGCCAAAAAAACAGGGTAAAAAACAACCAGCTACAAGTAGCTGGTCGCGTGATTGATTATCATTATAGCCGGAAAGCGAAGGATGATTAGTTCAGTGCTTTATTTAGCGTCAGTTTATAGCCTATGTAAACGAATGGGATGGTACAAGTCATCACAATAGTGGTGGTTAATAAGGCATCTTTTGAAAACAAGGAAACGACTCCACTCGCTATAAAACAGATCCCCAACTGAATGGTGTTCTGCATAGCCGCAGCTTTTCCTACATTATGCGAGGCTGATTTCATAGCTTCTGACACAACAATCGGGTATGTTGCACCATTGGCTAAAGCCATTAAACAAAATGGGATCATTAATATGGTTAAGTTAGGCGTGATGGTGATGGTAATTAAATAAAGGGCTAAACAGGCTGCCGAATAGAGAATCATTAAGTATGGGAGTAACTTTTTCCCTTCTATTCTACTGACCAGGCTTCTATAACCATAACCACCGATTAAAAACGCAATGGTTTGGGGGAAGAAACTTAATCCAATCTGACTTTCATTGTAGCCCATCTCTTTTAAGAAGAATGGCGAGCCGGTGAGCCAGGCGAAAAATGCGGCGGAGCAAAGGGCATAAAGCAATACATTCCCTAAATATCTTTTGGATTTTAAGAGTGATAAATAAGATTTGTCGGCTGTGGATTCCTCCGCTTTAGCGGTTTGTACTGTTTTCTCTTCTTTAATGGTCAAGGTGTAAATGATGAGCAGAACTGCAATTAAAGCGAGTGCTACAAATATTGATCTCCAGCCAAAATAGTTGAGTAAGAATGCGCCCATTAGGGGTGCTAATGCTGGTGACAATGCCACCAAAGGCATAATCGAGGCAAATATCTTATTGGTTTCCTCTTTGGGATATCTTTCGATTACCAGGGCTTGCCAGCTTACGGCAGCTGCACAGACGCCTATCGCCTGTATCAATCTCAACAGTAATAAGAGGCTGACATCGTGTGTGAAATAAATACCTAATGAGGCTAAAGTGAAGATGCTTAAGCCCATCAACACGGTTTTTGGTTTGCCAAATTTATCGGAGATCGGCCCCCATAGCAATTGGGCAATGCCATAACCGGCTAAAAATAAACTTAAGGTAGCACTGATGCTGCTTTTGGAGGCGCCAAGGTCTACGCGCATTTTATCGAATGCGGGTAAATACATGTCTGTGGCTAAAAAACCTATAATACTAAGACCTACTAAGTAAAGAAAGAACAGGAAACTATTTTTTTTAGGATGTGATGTAATCTCATTTTTCATGATTACACAAAGGTAAACTAAAGATCAGGGATCTGAAGGCCATTTTAATGTAAACTGTTCCATCTTTTATTGGAGATGGAATGCAAGATTTTGCCTGGATTAGCAGGTTTTTGTGTAATATGCAGACTTTTAATTAACCCTAAACAATAATAAATAGATTTTCATGAAAAATAATACCAGAATAATTCGTCCGGACTTTCTTTTAACAGTGCTATTCTTCAGCTTCGTGATGAGTTTTGTTCAGATGCAGGTTGCCTTTAGTCAGGTTAAAATCAATAGCCCTGTAACCCTGCCTATGAAAGTGTCTGATGGTGGACATCTGATGATTAAAGCCACCATTAATGGTGTGGAGGGTAATTTTATATTCGATACCGCTGCCGGACTCAACCTGATGACGAAGAAATTTGCAGATAAAGTAGCTGGATTGAATAAATTGGATGGTACTTATACCGCACATAGAGCTACGGGCGAGGCGATAACAGCAGAGTTGTGGAAGGCAAATTCGATCAACATCGGTGGCCTTAATTATACCGATCAGCTGGTTTCCATCATAGATTTGGATTTCCCTTTCGACGGATTGATTTCCTTATTGCCATTTAGAAATACGCCCATCACGATTAACTATAAAACGAAATCTCTTGTGATTGAATCGGCCAAATCTTTAAAGGCTCTGGCTAAAACCGGCCAGTCGGTACCCTTGCAGCTTGCTGATGACCGGGAAAAAGCTTTAGATGTTTTCGCTGAGGTAAAGGTAAATGACAAGTTAACCTTACAGGTTTCTTTTGATAGTGGTGCCGGTGCTAAGGTATATCGGTTCAATTCTAAATTGATGAAGCCGCTGGGCATAGATACCACTAAGGCAGAGGTCAAATATAATAAGAGCGAGTTTAATCCTGAAAAGCGCAGTAAGTATTATACGACAACGCTTAGTAAAGTATCAATTCCAGGTACGGATGTGATGATGAAAGATACTAAGGCTTACTTTCTGGAAGGATTGATTTATGATGGGATCATGAGTATGGACTGGTTAGGTGAGGTGCTTACTATTGATATTCCAAACAGACGATTGCTAATCAATTAATTAGAACTTGTAACTATTGAAACTATTTGACGTCTTTTAAGAAAAAGCACATGATGAAATTTCCATGGTTAACCCTTGTATTCCTGATTGCTTCTTTAAGTACTCAGCAGCTGTTTGCGCAAACAGCCCCTTCAACTCAAGCGCTGATCAAAAAGGTAGAGTCAGGATTGATCCCCGTCATTCGTTTTGAGGGGGATTCTGCCTGGACCATGGAATCGAGAATGAAACATTACGATGTTCCGGGCTTGACTATCGCGGTGATCAGGGATTCAAAGATTGCTTATGTTAAAAGTTACGGAATTACAGATAAAACAAGTAAACAACCGGTTACTGCTCAAACGCTTTTTCAGGCAGCTTCGATTAGTAAACCGGTCAGCGCTTATGCGGCACTAAAAATAGTGGAGCAAGGGAAAATCAACGCGGATGCGGATGTGAATACTTACCTGAAAAGCTGGAAGCTTCCGGATAATGAGTTTACAGCTGCAAAAAAGGTAAATCTGAAACACTTGTTGAGCCATAGCGGCGGAGTTACTGTAGGTGGTTTTGCAGGTTATGCTGTTGGTGATTCCGTTCCTACGCTGATTCAGGTGCTCAATGGTGCAAAGCCGGCAAACTCTCCGCAGATCAGGGTGGATAAAATCCCTGGTGGTTCTTTACGTTATGCAGGTGGTGGTTATTGCATCATGCAGCAGATGTTGATAGATATCGAAGGAAAACCTTATCCGCAGATCATGAAAGAATTGGTGCTGACACCACTAGGCATGACCAACAGTACTTATGATCAGCCTTTAACTGGCGGACAATTAAAACTAGCAGCGACAGGTTATTTACCCAATGGTACAGAAGTTCCTGGTAAAAGACATACTTATCCGGAAATGGCACCTGCCGGACTCTGGACGACCGCAACTGATCTTGCAAAATTCATCATTGATATACAGTCGACTTTAAATGGGAAAAGCCATAAGGTGCTATCTCAAAGCATGGCTAAACAGTTTGTGAGCCCCTTTGTAGAGCCTTTTGAAGGCCTGGGGATTTTCCTCGAAAAAAGAAATGAGACGCAATATTTTAACCACGGTGGCTGGAATGAAGGTTTCTCCAGTATGATCGTAGGAAATACAAATCATGGCGATGGGGTAGTGATCTTAACTAATGGAAATAAACCAGACCTGATTAATGAGGTGTTGCGCGCGGTTAGTACTAGTTTTAACTGGCCGGATTATGACTTTCCGGTTTATAAAAAGCTAGCCTTGAATGCCAGTGATTTTAATCAGGTTGTTGGCCGTTACCAGACAGATAAACATGGACTGAGCAAAGTGTATGAAGAAAAGGGAAGCCTTTTCCTTCAAAAAGATATGGATGCGCCTACAGAGCTATTTAAAGTTGCTCCGGATACGTATGTGATGAAAGGCTGGGAGCGGAAGCTGAAATTTTTGGTCAATCCAGCAGACCAGAAAACCTATCTGGTGTATTCCATGTTTAATGATCCGGTTCGATTTGAAAATCCAAAATTGACAAAGCAAGAAAAAACCTTGTATGAATTTATAAATGACGGACAATTGGCCGAAGGTTTAGCTGCGTTTAAAAAAGTAAAAGCGGAGGATCCAAGCCATTATATGATTTCTGAAAGTTATATCAATGGTCAGGGATATCAGTTCTTAAATGCCAAAGATTTCAAAAAAGCCATCGCGATTTTCAGGATAAACACTTTGCTGTATCCGGAAAGCGGGAATGCTTATGATAGTCTGGGCGAAGCTTATCTGGCCAATGGCGATAAACAACTGGCAAAGGAGAATTACAAAAAGGCCCTGGAATTGAATCCGGGAAATGAAAATGCCGCTAGAATAGTTAAATCATTAACAACTGAATAAAAATAATACCCGGGTTTGCTCCATAATTATCATAGGGGTAATTTTATGGAGCAAGCATCGGTTATGATAATATATTGCCAAATTATTTCTAATATTGATTTCCCGAACCACCACAAAAAGGAAAATTAAATAATGGCAGTCAGACCACTGGAAAATGAAATTTATATTCTTAAAAAAATAGCGGAAGGCGACGAGCGTTCCTTTGCTGAATTATTTCATTGGTATGCCAAACCCCTTGCTGAGTTTGTTTTTAAGCTCACAAATTCTATGGAGCTCACGGAGGAAATTATTCAGGATTCCTTTATCAAGATCTGGGTAAGGCGGGAAACGCTGACAGACATCAACAACTTTAGTGGTTACTTATATATTCTATGTAGAAATGAGGCTTTTTTAGTGCTTAAAAAAATGGCAGCTAAAAGCGTTGTTCATGCTGCATTTGAAAAAGACGCGCTGACTGAATTGGCGCTGGAGGAACTCGATAATCCCGCAGATGGCTACCGGAGATTGATAGAAATGGCCGTTGATAAATTACCTGAGCAGCAGCAAAAGGTTTATAAAATGAGCCGGTACGACCGCTTAAAGCATGACGAAATTGCTTCAGCGCTTCAATTATCCCCTGAAACAGTCAAAAAACATATCCAATTAGCGGTTCAGTTTATTCGTAAAGACGTAAATGGTAGGATTGATCTTAGTATCATTCTGGTGTTAACGAGTACCCTAATTATCCGCTAAAAAAAATATTTAAATCCATTACCCCCTTTTCCCTGAGTTATTACTCTTTAGTGTAGATGAGGCAGATTTCTGTTGGCCCCATCTGATATAATTATGCAAGAAGAAAGATTTTCCTATTTATTTAAGCAGTATTTCAGTAAGCAAGGCGGTCCAGCTGAAATTGAGGAGTTGTTGCGCCTCATTGATTCCGGGGATTATGATCAGCAATTGAAAACAATCATAGACCAGCATTACGAAGACTTTGAGCCCATCAAAAGTCCATTTTCTACTGAAAAGGAAAATAGCATATTGACTGCGGTATTGAATTCTTCTGCTCCGGCAATGGAATTGAAAACACCAGGTCGTAGCAGATTATGGACCAGCATTTCCATTGCAGCATCACTTTTAATGTGTCTGGGCATTGGTGTTTATTTCCAGCAGCGCAATACTTATCAAAATGATCAGGAACTGGCGGCAAGTTTGATTGTTCCGGGTTCTAATAAAGCGCGTTTGGTATTGGGTACAGGTGAAGTGATTCTACTGGATACCCTGAAAAACGGAAGCCAGAACTTTGAAGGGGGCGTACAGATTACCAAGACCAAAGACGGACAGTTGATTTATACCATTAAAGATTCCGGCAATAAAAATGCAAGCCTGATCAATACGATTGAGACGCCAAGGGGTGGTCAGTATCAGGTACGTCTTCCCGATGGCACGGAAGTCTGGCTAAATGCAGCTTCTAAGCTAAAGTATTCCAATGATTTTAAGGCTAAGAAAAGAGAAGTGACCCTAAGCGGGGAGGCTTACTTTGAAGTGGCACATCTTGCAAACCGGCCATTTCTGGTCCATACTTCCAACCAGGTGGTAGAGGTATTGGGCACTCATTTCAATGTGGATGCGTATCCGGACGAAGAAAATCAGGTCACCACTTTGCTGGAAGGCCAGGTGAAAACGAGTAGTAAAAAACAAAATGTCTTACTGAAACCCGGGGAACAAGCCATACTTGATTTACAGCATGACCGGTTGAAAAAAGCGGAGGCAGATCTGGAAAGCGTCATGGCCTGGAAAAATGGCGACTTTATCTTTAAAGATGAAAATCTGGCCAGTGTGATGAAAAAAGTGGAACGCTGGTATGATGTGGATGTGGTTTTTCAGGATGTTGATCCAAAGGCGATCAAGCTGGGAGGCTGGGTATCCCGTTCAAAGAATATTTCCGGCTTAATCAAAATTATTGAACCGATAACAGGCCTGAAGATTAGAATCGATGGAAGGAGGGTTACTGTGATGAAGTAATTCTACTTAACTGCAGGGAATTTTAATAATTCAGGAGTGCGCTAACACTCCTGAAAAGTATTGGATTATCCCTGATTAATATTCATGCGAACAAACAATTAAACCGATAACCCAAACTATTCAAATGTATGAAATTTAGTAGTAATTTCTCCTATAGGATGAAATCCTGTAGGCAGAAGTTGAGTATATGCCCGGATATGAAGTCTAACCAGCTCAGTCCAGCCTTAAGGCGAAAAATCATGATGCGTATTCAACTCATTTTTATAATTGCATTTGCGGCGATGCTACAGGTAAGTGCCAGTAGCTTTGGCCAGAAAATCAATATCAACCAAACCAATATCAGCTTAGAAAAAGCTTTAAAACTGATTCGTTCACAAAGTCGTTACGATGTTTTGTATGACGCGAATGTAACGCGGAAACCTGTTAATGTTAGCTTAAATGTGAAGGATGGCAGTGTTACCGATGCCCTTAAACAGTGTTTAGCAGGGACAGGATTAACCTATGAGCTGGAAGAGCAAACCATTTTAATCAAGGAAAAATCCTTTGTGGAAGAGGTGCTGGCGAAAATCAGTCAGCAACTGAATGAGGTAGAGATCACGGGTATGGTTTCTGCAAAAGATAATGATCAAGGTTTGCCAGGCGCAACCATTATGGTTAAACGAACAAAACGATCCGTTTATTCAGATGTTCATGGTCGGTATTCCATTAAAGCACTGCCAACGGATACCCTGGTATTCAGTTTTATGGGTTATGTGACAAAGTATGTTGGCATAGGAAAAGTGCCTTCGATCTACGTTAAACTGGAAGAAACGACCAATGCGCTGGATGCGGTAGTGGTACAGGCCTATGGTAAAACTACACAGCGGTTAACTACCGGGAATATTGCTCGGGTAGACTCGAAACAGATTGAAAAACAGTTGTTAACGAATCCGATATTTGCCCTTCAGGGCGCAGTTCCGGGTTTAATGATTACCGCACAAGACGGCCATGAAATGACCAACCCAAAAGTAGAATTAAGGGGAAGGAGTTCCATCAATGGTAATATTAGTTCAGAACCGTTATATATCATAGATGGTGTTCCATTAACGACCCTGGGAATGGGTAAGGGTACAGGTAAGGGACCCGGGTCTTATGTTTCCAGAGGCCTGAATGAAACTGGTGTTGGTGGATCTATTAGCCCTTTATACACCTTGAATCCAGCAGATATAGAATCTATTGAAGTTTTAAAAGATGCCGATGCTACTGCGATTTATGGTAGTCGTGGTGGAAATGGCGTGATTTTAATCAGCACTAAAAAGGGTAAGTCCGGGAAGCCAACCTTAATAGCAAACCTGAATCATGGGATAAAAGCCGTTGTTGGTCGTTGGGAAATGCTAAATACGGAACAATATCTGGAGATGAGAGCTGAAAGTTTTAAAAATGACGGCATCAAACCAAACCTGATTAATGCGCCGGAACTCTTCAAATATGACCAGCATAGGTATACAGATTGGCAGGACTATTTGTGGGGTGGAACAGGGAATTGGACTGATTTTAATGCAGGATTAAGCGGTGGTACGGATCAAATATCCTTCAGAGTATCTACGGGGTTTAACAACACCAAAGACATTTCTGCCGTAAGTGGAAAAAATCAAAGACTTACTTTCAACTCTAATTTAGGGTATAGGAGTGCTAATCAGCGCTTAAGCTTTTCTCTTACGACCAACTACACTTATGCGGATAATAATGTTCGCTATTTATCCGGCAGTTCTATCGCAATGTTACCACCTAATGGTCCTGAAATTCTTGACGAAAAAGGAATGTTAAATTTTACCGGATGGCAAACTTCAATGTCAGGATTTCCGGAGACTAAACATAAAAGTGAAGCTCAGTTAAATGGAATGATGGCCAGTTTGACGCTCGATTATTCCCTGCTAAAGAATCTTAAGTTGAACCTGAGTATGGGGTATAATTCTAATACCTCCTTTAGCGAAACGGCAATCCCCCTTTCCTCTTTTAATTTAGTGACCAACCCGGGATCGCAATCAGCCATTAATACGGGAACAGGTGTCACTAAAAACATGAATATAGGTAGTACAGTGGATTATAGTGTTTTTATAGGAAAGGGTAAATTAACTTCTTTAATTGGCCTCACCTGGGAATACGCGGGTGTAAATTCCAGACGAATGAATGCTTCTGGATTTGCTTCTGATGAGCAATTGAAAAGCATGAATTTCGCGACTAAGTTTATCAATTCAGAATCCGAAAGTCAGTATAAGTATGCCGGGGTATTTGGGAGTTTAAATTACGCCTGGGACAATAAGTATATCATTAATTTAAATGGAAGACGAGATGGTAGTAGTCGTTTTGGCCCTGCAAATCGTTGGGGGAATTTTGGCTCAATAGGTTTAGCCTGGATAGCTTCCGATGAGCCCTGGATAAGGAAGCAGCTTCCTAAAGCCATTAGTATGGTAAAGTTTAGAGGAAGTTATGGTATCCTTGGTTCCGATAGGATAGGTGACTATCAATATTTAAGTCAATGGGGAAGTAGTACAACCTCAGATCCATTATTGCCTTATGAAGGGGTAAATTCCGCTATTCCAATGATTCAGCCGAACGATGCTTTTCGTTGGCAACGAAATGATAAGCGGGAAATAGGCCTGAACCTCGCGTTTTTTAAAGATGCCATTACGTTTGATCTTGTTCATTACCGCAATTTTACCAACAACCAGCTATTGGCATTCCCAACACCTGTTTACAGTGGTTTTGGTTCCGT
This sequence comes from Pedobacter gandavensis, assembly GCF_032677645.1. Classification (GTDB taxonomy): domain Bacteria; phylum Bacteroidota; class Bacteroidia; order Sphingobacteriales; family Sphingobacteriaceae; genus Pedobacter; species Pedobacter gandavensis_A. The sequence goes on from NZ_JAVTSB010000011.1 coordinate 195,119, forward strand.
GGTCTTAAATTCACCTGCGGAGGTAGAAAATAGCGGGGTTGAGTTGATGCTTGGCGCTTCTGTTTTTAGGGGTAAAAACTTTAGCTGGCAGATGAGTTTTAACTGGGGCAAGAATACTAACAAATTAATCGGATATCCCCGATTGGAAGATTCACCGTATTATGCTACTTATAGAATTGGAAAATCGCTCGAAACGGTATACTTGTTTCATTTCACCGGATTGGATCCACAAACCGGAGAATATACCTATCAGGATCTGAATGGGGATGGTAAAATTTTCCAATCGTTTGATGTTCCTGCGGGTACGGGACAGGATGACCGTGGAGTAGCCATAAATACAGCTCCAGATTATTCAGGAGGGATGAGCCATACTTTTCAGTTCAAAAATTTTGAATTGTATGCTGATTTTTATTACGTGAAACAGGATAAAGCCTTTAACCCAACAGGTAATGGAAATGGTAATGTCAGCTTGTATTTGTATGAAAATAGCTGGCGTAAACCAGGTGACCAGGCCCTCTATAGTAAGTTCACAAATCTAACTAAAAGTTCCGGAGGATACCTTGCGGCTTCCGATGCGCTGTATCAGAAGGCTGATTTTATTCGCCTTAAAAATGTTAGGCTATCCTGGCGTCTACCAGCTGCTAGATTGAAGTCCTTAGGTATTGGATCTTTAGCGGTGAATGTTGCTGCCAGTAATATTTTTGTGATCACGAATTTTAAAGGATTGGATCCTGAAATCTTATCGTTTGGACTGATGCCACCATCAAGAATAATGACCATGGGTTTAAATTGTAGTTTTTAATTGATAGCGAAAAATGAAGATGAAATTTAGTGATAGATATTTGACCTGCGCAGTATTTTGTATTGCAATTTTAGCCACAAGTTGCAAGAAACTTTTGGAAATAGATGAACCTTTAGATTCAGTAACGAGCGTTCAGATTTTTACATCTGATGCGCAAGCTGATCAAACCCTGGCGGGAATGTATAGCCAAATGACCTCAATTGGAGAGGGTTTATTGCTGTTGAATGGCGCCACTACCATCTATGCCGGATTAGCCGCAGATGAATTTGCTCCTGCCGATATGGTTAACTTTCCGGATCAAACTGAGCTATTCAGGAGCCGTATGCTGCCTGACAATAAAATCATTTTGGAAGACTTGTGGACAGCGGGCTATAAGATAATTTATACAGCCAATGCTATTTTAGATGGGGAGGCGGCTTCAACGTCTCGCACACTGACTCAGGCAAAACGTGTTGAATTGAAAGCTTCTGCCAAATTTTTCAGGGCCTATTGTTATTTTTATCTAACGGGTTTCTTTGGTGATCTTCCGTTAGCCCTGACTACTGATTATAGGAAAACCATAAACATAACAAGGTCCGGGCAGAGGGAAGTATATCAACAGATTGTTTTAGACTTAAAGGAGGCGGTAACCTTACTTTCTGATCCTGCGGTTTCCCATTTAACGGGTAATACCAAAGTAACTAAAATTGCCGCACAAGCTTTACTGGCAAGGGCATTTCTTTACCAAAAGGATTGGTCATCTGCAGAAGCAACCTCTGAAGAGGTGATTAACAGTAATTCGCGTCAGTTGGAGCGCTTGCAGCTTGCTTTTGATATGAAAAGTAAAGAGACCATTTTGCAATTGAAAATCGATCCCAAAAGTAATGCAGGGAATATTAATGAAAGACTTTACTTATCGCCATTGATCCCGATAAACAGCTTACCGGAAGGTTATATAGACGCGATTTTTGATCCGGAGGCTTACCCTGGATTTGTTCCTGCATTGACGCCCCGGTTAATTTTAAATGAACAGACTGCGAATGCTTTTGAAAGTGGCGATCAAAGAAAGGCCATTTGGGTAGATTTTAACCCAAGTCCGAATTTGGAGCCCTATTTTGGGAAGAGCATCTATTTCGTTAATAAATATGCAATGGACAACAAGGAGCGACTTAATTATGTGTTAATGAGGTTCGCCGAATTATACCTCATCAGGGCAGAAGCCCGGGTGATGCAAAATAAACTCGGTTTAGCTGCCGAGGACTTAGACCTGATCAGAAATAGAGCAGGATTGGGCAAAACTACAGCTGTAGGTCAGGAAGGTTTGCTGGCCGCTGTAGCACAAGAGCGCAGATCGGAGTTTTGTGGGGAGTGGGGACATCGTTTTTTCGACCTGAAAAGGACAGGAAAAGCTTTATCAGTACTAGGGGCTCTTCCCGAAAAACAAGGGCTTACTGCCGAAATGTTATTGTTTCCGATTCCCTCCATGGAGATTCGTAATAACCCTAAATTAAAACAGAATCCTGGTTACTAACTAAATTAAACACATATCGAAATATGAAACCTTTATTTAAAAACAAGGGATGGAAGGGGTATGCCCTGATTGCGCTCAGCACTTCCCTCTTGTCCTGCGAAGGCGGGGACGCAATTCCTAATCCTGAACGAAAGAAAATGCCACGTTTTAATAGCTCCGGATTAAATCAGGAAGATGAAGTGGTTTCCAGAAGAGCTTATACCTCTTGCGGAATGAGTTTTGAAACGGATCTTGTAAACCTGGACAATGGCACAGGTAACAATCAGTATATCTGTATTCCACTTGCTGATGCTGAGGCGGATGAGTCAGCTTTTACGCTGATCAATATGTTCAAACCTTTTGCATCGATCTATTTATCACAATGGGCAAAAATGGAAAAAAAGGGCATTATGCTCGACCTGAGAAGCAACCGCCAGCAGCAAGGCTCCAGAGTAGATTATAACCTCGAGAAGGGGGAGTCTTTCTCTATACCGGTAATTATTCTTTGGGATAGCGCATCGGCCTTAAGAGCCAGTTCATTTAAACAGTTAGTGGGTAACCTACCAGGCATCACCAGTGTAAAGGTCACCCCAGAATTATCTTATGATTAACCCAAGTTTATATAAAAAAATGAAAATAAAAAAATATAGCAAATACCTGTTGTTCCTTGCTTTGGCGGGCAGTACGCTTACGATCAATGCGCAGGAAAAAAAGAACAGAAGTTCAAAAAAAGGGAAGAATGCAGTAGCTGATACCGCCAAAAAGGTAGATGCGAAGCCGAAAATCAATCCCCTTAAAAAGATAAAACCTTATGAGGCGATCATTAGCAAGAACTTTAAGACGCAGAAAGGCCTGTTTACGGTCCACCGCTATAGAGATACGACCTATTTCGAGATTTCGGATAGTTTGTTAAAAAGAGACATTATGGTGATCAACCGCTTATCTAAAGCACCAGGTGGTTATGGGATGTATGCGGGGGAGCAGCTTGATGAAAAAACGATACAATTTGAAAAGGGTGCTGATTCTACTTTGCGTATCCGTTACAGTATTTTAATCTCTGAAGCCAGCCCGAATAGTGCCATCAGTAAGGCCGTAGAACGCTCCAATTTAAATCCATTGGTGGCTTCTTTTCCAATCGTTGCCTATGCTAAGGATTCGAGTAGCTGTATTATCGATGTTTCCAAGTTTCTAATGGAAGCGAACTTTGTAAACAGTCTGGATCCGGGTGTTGGTCTGGAAAGTAAACTGAACTCAGGTTATTTTAAGAATGCGGCTATTGAATCTATCCGTACTTATCCGATCAATGTGGAGATTGCCATTAGTAAGACCATGACTGCTAAAGCGGTCCTTGGAAGTCCGGGAACACCACCAGTGAGTCTGGAAACCAATACTTCTTTTGTGTTATTGCCTAAAGTACCGATGCAAAGAAGGTTTTTTGACAAGAGGGTCGGGTATTTTGGTTATGATTATAACGCTTTTAGTGACGGACAGCAACGTGCAGAAGTGAAGAAGTTTATTAGTCGCTGGAGATTAGAACCTAAAGATGAGGATATAGAGAAATGGAAAAAAGGAGAATTGGTAGAGCCTAAGAAACCGATCATCATTTATATAGATCCCGCTACGCCAAAACAATGGGTTCCAGCGCTGATCAATGGGGTTAATGACTGGCAGATCGCTTTTGAAAAGGCAGGTTTTAAAAATGCAATCCAGGGCAAGGCATGGCCGGAGCAAGATACAACGATGCACATGGATGACGCCAGATATTCCATGATCAACTACTTTCCTTCGGAAGTTTCCAATGCTTACGGTCCGCATATTGCCGATTCGAGAAGTGGCGAGATCATACAAACACACATTGGCTGGTATCACAATGTCATGGACCTGTTAAACAGGTGGTACCTGGTTCAGGCTGGTGCAACTGATCCGGAAGCCAGAAAAGGCAAGTTTGATGATAAACTGATGGGGGAGCTGATCCGTTTTGTTTCCAGTCATGAGGTAGGCCATACTTTAGGCTTACGTCATAACTTTGGTTCCAGCAGTAAAACACCTGTGGATAGCTTAAGAAGTCTCAGTTACCTGAAAAAGAATGGACATACCGCGAGTATTATGGATTATGCCCGTTTCAATTATGTGGCTCAGCCGGAAGATCATATTCCTCAAAAATACTTGTTCCCAAGAATTGGTGATTATGACCAATGGGCGATAGAATGGGGCTATAAAAGTACGCATGCAGCTACTGCTGAAGAAGATCAGAAGATTGTGAAACGATGGATTGTAGACCGTGTAGGTAAAAACCCGAGGTTATGGTTTGGCGATGGTGAAACCAGACGTGGCGACCCCCGCGTTCAGACGGAAGATTTGGGTGATAACGCGATGAAAGCGAGTACTTATGGGATTAAAAACCTGAAACGCATCTTACCGAACTTAAAAACCTGGACTTATGAAAAAGGTGGTTTATATGGCAATACGGGGAGAACCCATGGGGCCTTACTAGATCAGTATTACCGTTACCTAAACCATGTATTGAGCAATGTGGGTAGTATCTACCGTACTTATAGTGCTGAAGATGAAAAGGCAGCGGTATATTCGGCTACACCAAGAAAACTACAGGTAGAAGCGATTCAGTTTTTTGATAAAGAGCTGTTTACTACACCTTTTTGGTTGTTGAATGCCAGCATCCAGAATGTAGATATGGAACCTTCATTTGACGCTAAACAAAACCCGACAGGGGCCAATTTTGTAGAAGATATGCAGATTAAGACCCTGAATACCTTATTGGATGTTGGCGTGTTACATCAGATTATGGCCAATAACCTGCGTTTCGGAAAAGGGACTTATACGGTAGTGGAACATTTAAAAGGGGTACATAACAGCATCTGGAAAGAGTTGAAATCGTCTAACATTAAAATGGATAGCTACCGCAGGAACTTACAGAAAAGTTATGTTGGGGCATTATTGGATGTCTTGACTACAAAGGTTGCAGGAGCCAATGAAACGGATGTTTCTTCTCTTGTGAGAGTGGAATTGAAATCACTTCAGCAAAGTATCAAACTGGCGATTCCTAAAACTCATGAAACTTTAGATAGATACCATCTTGTGGATTTAGAGGGCAGGATTTCTAAAGTCATAAATCTTAAAAGTTAATCAATACGTTTTCAAATCTTGTATCAACAGCCTCCAATTGTCTTTTGGAGGCTGTTTTTCAATACCCACATTTTAATTTCGTTACAAGCATGTTGAACAAGAAGATATCCCTGCTTGCAGGATTTATATTGTGCTGTTTTTTTAGTTACGGACAAACGGTGTTGTCTGGCAAAGTTCAGTCGGCCGATGGTTTGCCGGTGCCGGGGGTAAATATCAGGATTGTTGCGCCAGGTAGTGGGAGTTCTACTTCGACAGATTCTGTAGGACGGTTTAGCTTGAAGGCCAATATTTCCGGCAGTTATTTGCTGCGGGTTTCTGCAATTGGGTATGTAGCCGACAGTCTGCGTTTGCTGATCAAAGGGGATAGCCTTCGTGTTAATTTTAGACTCCATGAAAACAAGCATAACCTGGCGGGAATTGAGATTTTGAATACGCGCAATCTGACGGAGGTTAACCGCAATTATACTCTTGGGGCCATCGCGATGGTGCTCACTGCCGGTGCTGCGGTCGATGTTGCCGCCGCTTTGCAAACTTTTCCAGGTGCTGCCCCCGCAGGCAATGAAACCGGATTTTTTGTAAGGGGAGGGACTGCGGCAGAAACTACAGTGCTTTTTGATGGTATGCTCGTTAAAAATGCTTTCGGTAGCCGCTTGCCGGATCTGGCGAATAGAAGTAGATTTTCTGCCTTCATTTTTGATAAAACGACTTTCAGTACCAATGGGTATAGTGCTGTGAATGGACAAGCTCTGTCTTCCATTTTAACGATGGACACCCGGGGTTTAGCCAACAAATCTTCTACGGAGTTTGCCTTAATTAGTTTGGGCCTTGGCGTGGCGCATACCCATCGCTTTAAGAACAGTTCCCTGACGCTGGGCGGAAATTATTACAACTTTTCTCCCTATAATGCGCTGGTAAAACAAAACACTTTATGGGAAAAGAGTCCGGAGCAAGAACAGTTATCACTTCATTATAAATTGAAAACTTCGGGCACAGGAATGGTAAAGGTTTTTACCGATTATAGTGATACCAGACTGTCCTTTAAAATCAATAATCCAAATCATCCGGAGCAAGATCTGCTTTATAACCGGAACAAGAATTTATACCTAAACACGAATTATCAGGACTTTATGGGCTCAGACTGGAAAGTATATGCAGGTGCTGCTTACAATAGCACGCTGGAGTCTGGTGAGGTGAATGATGTTGCTTATCATCAGGATGATAAAGTAGGACATCAGAAGTTGTACTTTACCAGGAAATTCAGGGGGAGTTCATTGATCAACCTGGGAGGAGAGTTATTTGAGAATACCAGATCAGAAGGCTATGCCGGAACTTCCAGAAGCTATAGCGATGTATTGGCTGCGGGATTTGTAGAATCAGAAATCTATTTTACGGATCAATTGAACTTAAAGTCGGGGTTGAGGTTGGAGTCATCTTCCTACCTTAAAAAGATGAATCTGGCCCCGCGAACGGCCTTATATTTTCAGCCGGATGCAAAAAATAAACTGATGGCTTCCTATGGCATTTACTACCAGAAACCTGATGATAGTTTTCTTACCCAAACCGCTTCACTGAATTATGAAAAGTCTGTTCAATATGCACTGGAATATGAGCTGAAAATCTTGTTTAGGATCTTGAGGTTTTCCCTTTATCAGAAAGATTATCAGCAGCTCGTGAAAATTAAAACACCGGTCTTTTCGGGATTTCAGGCTTATGGTCCGCCGCTGGAGATTTCTGATTTCAACAATAAAGGCAAAGGATATGCCAGAGGCCTTGATGTGTTCTGGAAAGACAAGCAGAGTGTGGACTTAACGGAATACTATGTTTCCTATTCTTATTTGGATACTAAACGTGATTATATAGATTTTGAAAGCGCAGCAAGGCCTTCTTTTGCTCCGAAGCATACCTTTAACCTGGTCGCGATGAGGAGTACAAGGGATATTCACTGGCAATTTTCAGGAACCTATACTTTTAGCAGCGGCAGGAGTTATTTTAATCCTTTAAGCAAGGTTTTTATGTCCGACAGGACTCAGAATAACCACAATGTCAGCCTTGGGATTACCCATCTGCCGGGTTGGATTAAAGGATTTTCTGCTTTTAACCTGAACATCAATAATGTGCTGGGCTTGAAAAATGTATATGGGTATCGTTATGCTTATGATGGGAGTCGGAGGGAAGCGGTTCTTCCCCCTGCAAAACGAAGTTTTTTACTCAGCTTTTTAATGAATATTGATGGGGATGATTTTAACCGTTAGCGAGGAGCTGATCAGGTTTTAATTCCTGATCAGCGGTATCGAAATGCCAAAAGTTGAGCCTTGTCCAATAACAGAATCCACCCAGATTTTACCATTCAGTTGTTTAATGATTTCCGAAGAAATATAAAGTCCGAGGCCAAGGCCGGGGAAGGTATGTTCCTTCGTACCACTTACGCGGTAGAACTGCTCAAAAACCCGGTCTTTTTTATCCTTGCTGAGGCCGATGCCAAAGTCCTGTACACACAATCTGACTTCCGTATCATGGTCTTCGGTATAAACCATGATATGGTTAGCATCAGGGGAGTATTTGATGGCGTTAGTCATCAGGTTAACCACTATCTGAGCGATTCTATCGCGATCTCCTGTGACCATTCGTTTAAAGGATAGCTGATGTTTGATCTGATGGGTGTCGGAAGTAAACTGGATATCATCGATGATATCCAACACCATCTGGTTAAAATCGAAAGGGACATTCGTCAGCTCTAACCGACCTGAATTGATTTTGGTGACATCCAGTAAATCTCCGATTAAGCTGGTCAGCCTGTTAATCTGACTATCCATTTTTGCCATCAGACCTCCATTTTTGGTGTCTCCGGCCCTTTTAAGCATCATTTCCAACACCTGGGCATAGGCTTTTATACTGGTCACCGGAGTTTTAAGCTCATGACTAGCCACGGCCAGGAAATTATCCTTTTGACGTTCTAATTCTTTCTGATCAGTGATATCGGTATTGGTTCCGTACCATTTTACGATCTCGCCATCCGCATTTCTGAGCGGTAATGCTCTAACTAACCACCATCGATAAGCACCATGTTTATCCATAGCTCGGAATTCAGTCTGGTAAGGATCACCGGTGCTGAGGCTGACAGACCAACGATCGATCACCGATTTGATGTCCTCCGGATGTATTGTTTTTGTCCAGCCTATTTCCAGTGCTTCGGAAATGCTGATGTCATTACGTTCATGCCAACGCTCATTAATGTAATCCAGCATACCATTGGGCATACTCGTCCATACGACCGCAGGAACAGAGTCTGCAAGGAATTTCATCTCCTGTAAGAGCGATTTCAATTCCTTAGTCTTTTTATCGACTGCGTTTTTAGCATTGATTTCAGCTCTTAAATCACGGGCAATTCCGGCGATCGCAATCGGTTCATTGTTCAGTTCATGACGTATCATAAACAGCTGTTTGTGGATTGGAATGATTTCTCCTGTAATCTGATGTACCAGGTCTAATCTTCCCGACCATTTTCCGTTTTTATAGAGTTCAGGTAGGATGGCCGTTCTGATTTCTTCCGAAGATTGTACACTATGGTAAGTATACAAATTCAGGCCTTGCGTATTTAGTGGGTCAACACCAATTAATTTCCCACCTGCCTCATTGATATAGATGGTATTGCCGTTAAGGTCACAATAATTACAAAAATCCTCACTAATATCTACGATAGTAGCCAGGCGTTTCAGTTCAGATTTAGCATTAATCTCTGTTCGTAAATCACGGGCACTGGCACCTCTTCCGATGATGGCTCCCGAGAAAGGATCTTTAATCAATATATAGTTTACTTCGCAGGGTATTTCGGTTTTTGTTTCACAATTGCGGAGGTGAATCAAGCCCTGCCATCCATTAAGATCCGTGATTTGCTGGATGATGGTATTCTGAACCCGGTCTAGCTCTTCCGGTGTATAAAAGTCGGCGGCAGTCATGCTGCTGATGTCTATATCATCGGGGACGCCTAACATTTTTCTGCCTGAAGAATTCATATAGATGAGCCTTCCATCCATATCAGCGATAGACATATGGCCTGCATTGTTATTGATGAGGGAAAGAAGTTGCTGTTCACCTAAACTGGCCGTTGCCTCATTGGTGATGTCTACTGCGATTCCGGCAAAGCGGTATACTTCTCCTTGTGTATTAAAATAAGCTTTTCCTTTACAATGAACCCAGCGTAATTGCTGGTTATGCTCACTTACGGTGCGGTATCGTAGATCATAATCTGCGGCGATTTTCGGATTGATGGCCGCCTGAACGGCAAGGTCAACATTTTCTTTATCATGGGGATGGATACAAGTGAGGACGGATTTGTAATCGATTTCCCGATCCGATTCAAAGCCGAAAAGTTCGCGGCATTTCGCATTCCAGAACACGGCCTGACTTAATGGATTCAATTCCCAGGTGCCAATTTCTGCGGCCTGAATGGCGAAGGATAAACGCTCTTCCGTCTCACTGATCTTCTGCTTGGCGAGGACCAGCTCAGTCACATCAATTGCGGTATGTATAATGCCTAGTGTACTTCCATCTTCAGCCAATATCGCTTTATAGCTGAAGTTGAAGAAGAAAGACTGAAGTCTGCCATCCACCACCAGGTCTGCCTGTTCCTGCTCACCCTGGTAGGTGATGCCGGTATCATATACCTGCTGTAGCAATTGAATAAAGGGCTGATCTTTCAATTCAGGAATCGCATCAATCATATTCCTTCCGATCACCGAATCGTCTTTCCCCCACAATTTTAACATGTGTTCATTGGCGGAAGCGATCGTAATATTTCTACTGTTGTAAATGGCAGTAGCTGAAGGGGAGGCCTGAACCAGCGCGTTCAATTGATTTAAATTGTATACTGAATCCATCGGGTATTTTTAGTAAGTTCTCTAAGTTAATCTAAATTGCATGTTTATTTTAACCTATCGGCCGCATTTATCATCAATTATGCCAAGTTTTCTAACCGTATGTGTAATCATCGGAAATTTAAGGATTGCGTTTTGAAAAATATTATTAATTTCAATAATATGGAATATCAATAGGATAATTTTAAACCAATTTGATCCTTTTTTATCTAAAAAGATCAATTGATGGTCTTATCCGAAGCTTTGTGTTATTGCCTTTTCTTCTGGATTGAATGTCTTTTTTTTTGAGATCAAAAAAGGAGCCCGTCATTTTTCACTAAATTTGTAATTGCAGTTTGACAATAGCTAAAAATAGGGAGTTTAGATGAAGGTACTTTTAATAGAGGATGAAATAGCGGTAGTTTCTTTGATAAAAAGAGGCTTGATGGACGATAATAGTGAGCTGGATATCAGTGTAGCTATGGACGGACTGACAGGTTTAAAAATGGCAGGGATGCATCAGTTCGACCTGATTATTCTGGATGTCATGTTACCCGGTATGGATGGCCTTGAAGTATGCCGGAACATCAGATTAACAGATCCTGATGTCCCTATTATCATTCTTTCCGCCTTAAATCAAACGGAAGATATTGTGGCAGCTTTTAATCAGGATGCCGACGAATACATGACTAAGCCCTTTAAAATGGACGAATTAAAGGCTCGTGTGTACCGTAAATCGCGTAAATCGGGAACGGTACGTACGACTCCTGCAAATATCCTGTCTATTGCCGATTTAGTATTGGATAAAGACAGTAAAACCGTGACCAGGGCAGGGAAAGTCATCGTACTCACCGCTACAGAATACAGATTACTCGAATACCTGATGCAGAATATGAACCGGATCATTACCCGTGTGGATATCCTGGAAGAGGTATGGGGGATGGATTTCAACCTCAGTACCAATGTAGTGGATGTATACCTGAACTACCTGAGAAAAAAAATTGACAAGAACTTTAGTCCTAAATTGATCCATACCGTGATTGGTATGGGATATGTATTGAGAGTCCAGGATAACTATGAAAATTAGAACCAAAATCATTCTGCTGTCTTCGGCCATAGGAACCTTTATCCTGTTGTCATTTGCGGTTTACGTTTCTTATTTTACGGCCAGAACGCTGGAAAGTAAGTTTTTCCTCAGGTTAGAGGAAAATGCCCAGATGTTAGGGACTCATGTCTTTAATTCCAAAAGTTATAAAGACCAGAGCTATTATGAGTTGAGCAATCAGTTCATTGATCAGTTTTCCTTTGGAAAGAATTTCCTGGTGAGGGTTTCTAAAGACAAAAAGCAACCTCACTACGAGCCGCTGTTGCCAATGGACAATTCTTTTTTTGAAGAAGCTATTGAAAAGGGAAAGGCCGAGCTGATGTTAAACGATACGGCCTATGTGGCGCTGTTTTTCGAAGACAAAGACCACGATAAAAATCTGGTTGTGGTTTCTTCGGCAGTAGATGATTTTGGAAATGCAGAGCATGCAGATCTGAACCGCGCACTGATCTCAGGCGTCGCGATTTTCTTGTTTTTAATCGTCTTAATTTCCTTCTATTTTGCAGATAAACTGCTGAATCCGATTGCATCGATCAATAAACGAATAGGGCAGATCAATATCAGTAACCTAAATATGAGGTTGCCTGTAAAGAAAACAAAAGAAAAAGACGAGATCGAAGTGTTGATCTCGAATATCAATGATATGTTAAGCCGACTGGAGATTGCAGTGAAATCGCAGCGGAGCTTTATCAGTAATGCTTCCCATTCTCTGAGAACACCGATGACCATTATCAGTGGCGAATCTGAATTGGCGCTGAATAGTCTGGATCCCAAACATCCTGCACATTATTCTTTAGAAATGGTGTCCAGAGAAGTGGATCGGATGAACCTGATCGTCAATAACCTGCTTTTGCTTTCCAGAACCGGTTATGATGGGAAAGTGCAAAATATGAGTCTGGTCCGGATAGATGAGTTACTTTATAGTGTGAAAGAATCGGAAGGATACCTGAATGATAACCACCGTATATTCCTTGATTTCTCGAATATCCCGGAGGATAGCAACCTATTGAGTGTTTATGTAAATCAGGACTTGTTTTTCATCGGACTTTCCAATATTATCTCCAATGCCTGTAAATATGGCAATGATAAGGAAGTAAAGGTGAGTATTGAAGTGATTCATTCTAAAATTGTAATCCGGGTCATAGATCAGGGGATAGGAATCCCGGATCGTGATAAACCACATATTTTTGAATCCTTTTTCCGGGCTTCAAATGTGGGCAGTATCTATGGAAATGGCCTCGGATTGGTCCTTGCAAAAAACATATTTGAACTTCATGACGCCAGTCTGACGATCGAATCTACTGAGGGAAAGGGCACTATCGTGACTATAACCTGTCCTATCGCTGATTTCTAATCTCGCTCTTATATTTGCCTAATACCGCGTTAATACCCGGTTTAACGCGTTATTAGGTCTGTCGCTTATACTTGTATCAATAAGTAAAGCGATATGAAAATAAGAACCAGTATAGGAGTAGTTTTATGTGCCGTTTGTCCGGCAGTAGCATTGGCACAAACGCCAATTGATAGCGTAAAACCAGCAACTAAAATCATCCAGCCGGCTAAAAAACCGGACTCTTCTATATTTAACCTTAATGTATTAGGCCGTACCTCCTTAAATATCGGCCAGAATAAAGAACGTCATTTAAATGCCGGCTTCCGACTGGATGAAACCAGACTCTTATTGAGTGGAAATATCAATCCGGATTTATCCTATAAAGTTCGTTTTCGTTTAAACAAGTCCTTTAATACCACTACTCAGGACAATGGGTCCAGGGCATTGGATTGGGCGCAGATCAACTATCGCTTTGGTAAGCAAAAAGACTGGGAAGTAATTCTGGGTAAGCAAGCTGCTATGGTTGGAAGTTATGAATTTGCCAACAACCCGGTTTACGAATATGTGTTCACAGATTATGTGGATCGTATCCTGAATCTTTTTGTAGTAGGTGCTACGTTTTCTCATCAAGTTAACGAGACAAACACTTTTCATTTACAGGTTTATAATACCTCTACCGAGACTTTTGATCAGCTGATCAAAACTTCTGGATATGGTACCGGAGATTTCAAACAATCTGAGCGTCCGATGGGTGCTTATTTAACCTGGGAAGGTAAGTTTTTCAATAAAGCTCTCCAGACCAAATGGTCTTATAACTACTCGCAATTGGTTGCAAATGGTGACAATCACGCCCTTTCCCTGGCCAATATGTATCAGTCCAAAAACACAAAAATCTATTTAGATCTACAATATTCTGATTATGGCGTAGATCATACGATGCTGGCTTCCAGTCCGATTCATGCCTTCAAAGGAAATGTAGGTACAGATAGAACTATGCTTAGAGATGTGGTTTATAAAACCGCAGTGTTGAGGTTAGATCAGCAATTGAACAAAAGCTGGGGCATTTCTTTAAAAGGAGCTTATGAAACTGCGAGCGCCCGTAAGGACAAAGAAATCGGCAATGATTTCAGAAGAAACTGGACCGGCTATGCGGCATTGGAATACAAACCAATTGTAACTAAAGACTGGAAACTTTTTGCAGGATATATCGACAATAACATCAGTTACAAAAACAGGATGGCACTTCCTTCAGAAAAGAACAACCGCTTTATCCTGGGTACCTACTTTAACCTGTCGGCCATTTAACATTGAAAATTTTACAGACAATAAATTAATACAATAATATTTTATGCGTTTAACACCCAGAGAAACCGAAAAATTGATGCTGCATCTTGCAGGTGAGCTTGCCAGCAAACGCCTCAAAAGAGGAGTGAAGCTAAATTATCCAGAGTGCATTGCTTATATCAGTGCAGAAATCATGGAGAAAGCAAGAGATGGAAGGACTGTATCCGCATTGATGGATTACGGAACCAAGTTACTGAGTAGAAAACAGGTAATGGAAGGCGTTCCTGAAATGATCCATGATGTTCAGATTGAAGTTACTTTCCCAGATGGAACGAAACTCGTGACCATTCACAACCCTATTCGCTAATCTTTAAAATCATAAGAAATGATACCAGGAGAATACATTATTAGAAAAGAAGACATTCAGGCCAATGTAGGTTACGAAACCATGCATTTGTCGGTTACAAATACAGGAGACAGACCGATACAGGTAGGTTCACATTATCATTTTTTTGAGGTAAACCGTCATTTGCAGTTCGATAGAGAACGTGCTTTTGGAAAGAGACTGAACATTCCGGCAAGTACTGCCATCCGCTTTGAACCAGGAGAAAGCAAGGACATTATCCTTGTTGAGATTGGTGGTAACAAAGAGATTCACGGTTTCAATGGCTTAACCAGTGGCAAGTACACCGATGAGAAAGTGAAAGCGGCAGCGATCGAAAAAATGAATGCAGAAAAGTATAGAACCGTAAAATTAAGATAGAATATTATGGCAGAATGGAATAGAAGAGAATGGATTAAGGTAGTTGGAATGACTGCTATGGGTAGTGTAGTTGGTTTAAGATCTTTAGGATTAGACAAACTTGGCCTTGAAGCAGGTTCCGTTAAATATATTGATGGCGACCTTTACATCCCAAGAGCAAAATATGTAGCGCTTTTTGGTCCTACAACAGGTGATAAAGTGCGTTTAGCCGATACAGAATTGTTTATCGAGATTGAAAAAGATTTCGCGGTTTACGGTGAAGAGAACAAGTTTGGTGGTGGTAAAACGATCCGTGATGGTATGGGCCAGTCTGCCCGTGCATTAGCAGACGAAGGGGTACTGGATTTCTGTATCACTAACGTGATGGTAATCGACCATTGGGGTATTGTGAAAGGTGATGTTGGAATTAAAGATGGTAAAATTGTTGCCGTAGGTAAAGCTGGTAATCCTGATGTTCAGGACGGCGTAACTCCGGGAATGGTTATTGGTGCTTCTACAGAAGTTCATAGTGGTGTAGGGATGATCCTTACTGCTGGTGGAATTGATACCCACATTCACTTTATCAGTCCACAGCAAGTGGAAACTGCACTTTACAGTGGTGTAACTACTTTTATTGGTGGTGGTACAGGTCCGGCTGATGGTACACATGCAACTACGGTAACTTCCGGTAAATGGTATATCGAGAAAATGCTTCAGGCATTTGATACTTTGCCAATTAACGTAGGTTTATTCGGTAAAGGTAACGTATCCACCATGGCACCTATTGAAGAAATGGTAGAGGCTGGGGCTCTTGGTGTTAAGATCCACGAAGATTGGGGGGCTAATCCTGTGACGATCGATATGGCACTAAGGGTTGCAGATAAATATGATATCCAGGTGGCGATCCACTCTGATACGTTAAATGAGGCTGGTTTCTTAGAAGATACCGTTCGTGCAATTGACGGTCGTGTGATCCATACTTTCCACACGGAAGGTGCTGGTGGTGGTCACGCTCCGGATATTATGAAGATTGCGATGTATCCTAACATCCTGCCTGCATCAACTAACCCAACTAAGCCTTACACGATCAATACTGCTGAAGAGCATTTGGATATGTTGATGGTATGCCATCACTTAGACAAAAACGTAAAAGAAGATGTGGCTTTCGCGGATTCAAGAATCCGTCCTCAGACGATTGCAGCAGAAGATATTCTGCAGGATATGGGTGTGTTTAGCATCATGAGTTCTGATAGTCAGGCGATGGGTAGAGTAGGTGAAGTGATTTCCCGTACTTTCCAGACTGCTCATAAAATGAGAATTCAAAGAGGTCCTTTAAAAGAGGATGAAGGAAAAGGTAATGATAACTTCAGGGTGAAACGTTACATCTCTAAATATACGATCAACCCGGCTAAAGCGCATGGTATTGATACTTATGTAGGATCAATTGAACCAGGTAAAATTGCCGATTTGATTTTATGGAAAGCAGAAATGTTTGGTGTAAAACCAGAGTTGGTGATCAAAGGAGGAATGATCCTTGGGGCTAAGATGGGTGATGCGAATGCATCTATTCCAACACCACAGCCGATTATCTATAGAATGATGTTTGGTAACCATGGTAAAGCCTTGTCTAACATCTGTTTCAACTTTGTTTCTAAAGTTTCTTTAGAAAATGGAGCGATCGCAGGTTACGGATTGGCGCGTACCAGTCTTCCGGTAAAAGGATGCAGAACGGTGATGAAAAAAGACATGGTTCACAATGATGCAATGCCAGTAATTTCGGTAGATCCGGAAACTTATGATGTACGTGTAGATGGCGTTATTGCTACCTGCGAGCCTTTGGCTGTACTTCCTATGGCACAACGTTATTTCCTTTTCTAGTATGATAAAAGTAGATCGGGTTATTGCTAATCTATACGACGATGCGAGGCGTTATTCGAACTGTAAGATTGATATTTTACAATTGGAATGGTATGACACGACGAAGAGAATCCTGCGCATGCTAACAGATGGGGGACGCGAAATCGCGATCCACCATCTGGCTCAGGAGCAGCTATTTCATGGGGATATTATTTACCATGAAGGAAAGGACATCATCGTGGTTCAGATCATACCCTGCGATTGTATCGTATTTCAACCGGCTACCTTTCGGGATATGGCCATTGTATGTTTTGAAATTGGAAACAAGCATTGCCCGATCTTTATAAATAAAGAGAAAGAAGTCATTATCGCCTATGAATCCCCCCTTTATCGGTTCTTAAAAAGGGGCGGATTCAAACCGCGAAAAGAGAATCTAATCATTGAAAAAACCTCCACCCTGATGATCCACAAATGGAGTTCCTCAGGGCAGGTAATTTCTTTAGCAAGCCAATAAGATGAATGCATTACTGACACTATTACAGATTAACGATTCTGCATTTCCAATCGGCAGCTTTACCCAGTCTTACGGATTGGAGACGTATGTGAGCAAGGGGATTGTGAATGATAGCAAAGCCGTTAAGGTATATGCGGAAACGATGTTGCAGCACAGCTTTTACTACAATGATGCGGCCTTTTTTATGATGGCCTGGAAGATGTGCGAAGGCAATGCCACCAAGGTAAAAGTCCAGGAATTGGATGATTTGATTGCCGCTTATAAAGCGCCTTTTGAAATCAGAGATGCCAGCAAGAAACTGGGTATTCGTTTCTTAAAGGTGACGGAAAACCTGAAGCCAGTAGCGAGGTGTACAAAATACCTTCAGGCGATAAAGGCCGGCGAGGTTCATGGACACTATGCAATGGCTTTTGCCATGTATGCGCATGCGTCTAAAATCCCGATGAAGGATGCCTTGCATGCTTTTTATTACAACACGCTAAACGGTATTGTGACCAATTGTGCGAAGCTCGTACCGATCAGCCAGATGGATGCGCAAAAGATTTTGTACAACCTACACGGTTTGATCGATCAACTGGTGGAAAGTCAGGAGGAGATGCCTGAGGAAATGTTAGGGACTTGCTGTATTGCTCAGGATATCAGATGTATGCAGCATGAAAAATTATATACACGGATTTATATTTCATAAGAAATGACGAAGAGAAAATATGTAAAAATTGGGGTTGCAGGCCCCGTTGGGTCAGGTAAGACCGCATTAATTGAAAGATTAACCAGAACGATGTGTAATGATTACAGCATCTGTGTGGTTACCAATGATATTTATACCCGTGAGGATGCGGAATTCCTTCAAAAGAATTCTTCTCTGCCTGCAGAGCGTATTGCTGGTGTAGAAACAGGCGGTTGTCCGCATACTGCAATCAGGGAAGATTGTTCGATGAATATCGAAGCGGTTGAAGAGCTGGCAGAGAAATTCCCTGATGTGGAGATCATTTTCGTAGAAAGTGGTGGAGATAACCTGACGGCTACTTTTAGTCCGGATCTGGCCGATGTGACCATTTTCGTGATTGATGTGGCTGAAGGAGAGAAGATTCCAAGAAAAGGTGGCCCTGGAATTACCAGGTCTGATTTGTTGTTGATCAACAAGATTGACCTTGCGCCATATGTTGGTGCGGATCTGAATATCATGCAAAGCGATGCAAAACGCATGCGCGGAGAGCGTCCTTTTATCCTGACCAATATGATGACCTTACAAGGTTTAGATGAGGTTCAGAACTGGATTAAGAAATATGCCTTATTAGAAGGATAAAAAACAAAAATCATGGATAGTGCAATTAAGATCAGCGTATGTGTAGAAGAAGGTAAAAGCGTTTTAAAAGACAGCTTTTACAATATGCCATACAAAATAGTGCCTTATGGGTCGCAACGCGAAAATCAACATCTTGAGTTAATCATCATGAGTTCCTCTCCGGGAATTATGGATGAGGATCATTTGAAAATTGATATTGAGGTAGGAGATGAGGCTGAACTTCATCTGTACTCGCAGTCTTATAATAAGTTGCACCCCATGAAAACCGGTGCTACACAGCATACGGATGTGAAGGTAGGGAAGGATGCGTTTTTTCAGTATATCCCTTATCCGATCACCCCTTTTAAAGATTCCATATTCCATACGGTGAATCAGGTACATCTTGAAAAAGGAGCTTCTTTGCTTTGGGGGGATATTATTTGTGCAGGCCGCGTTTCCCGTGAGGAGATCTTTCAATTTGAAAAGCTGCACAGTACCACGAAGATCTTCAGGGAAGGTAAAATAGTGTATGTAGACAACCAGGTGTTAAAACCCAAAGAACAGCCGATTGATAAAATGCTGTTTCATGAGGGATACACCCATCAGGGCACCCTGGTTTTTGCCTCAGATTTAGCCGCGGAATTTAAAAAGGAACTGGACGAGATTTTTAGAGGGGAGTATGAAGACATCACTTTTGGTTTCACGATGTGTGCCGATCAGATGGTTTTAGTCCGCGCCCTGGGTAATAACGGAGATCTACTTTATAATTTTTTGAAAACGGTTGCCAGTATGTGTACGGATTTTATGGAACATAAAAAACCGGTAGCAGAACTTACCTAATCATCATTATTATGCATGAAATAGCAATAGTCAAGGATATTTTTAAAACGTTAGAGGATGCTTATCCGGAAACGTATGAAAATATCAACAAGATAAAAATACAGGCGGGCTTACTCTGTAATGTCCAGCCAATTCTGATTCAAAATGCCTTTGAGGCTTTTGTATTGGAAGAAACGAGGTTCAGTGAAACGGAATTAGAAATCGAGCTGCTGCCAATTATCGCTTACTGCAAAGCCTGTACCTCTGAATTTGAGGTACGCTTTCACAAGTTTGTATGCGTATGTGGGCAGCCTTCTGATCAGATTGTGCAGGGAGAGGAACTTCGAATTAGTCAAGTAATTTTTAACGATAAAATAACAATATAAACATGACAGCAACACCGAAAAGTAATCAAATGCCGGTAGGGTCGGTACAATGTGACAATACAACGCTTAATTTGTTGAAAGCTAATGATTATGTAGCTAAAGCAGTTCGCGATAAAATTCCAGGGATCTGTGTGATCAATATTTGTTCTTCGCCAGGTTCTGGAAAGACAACTTTGATGCAGGAAACGGGTAAACGTTTAGGGAATGATCTTAAAATTGCCGTGTTGGTAGGAGATCCTGAGACAGAAAGAGATGCGATCCGTATGCGTGAAGTGGGGATTAATGCCTTACAAATTGTAACCGGTGGTATGTGCCATATTGAAGCACAAATGGTTTTACAGGCTTTAGATCATATTGACCTGACCGACTGTGACCTGTTGTTTATCGAGAACGTAGGTAACCTGGTTTGTCCGGCAGCCTTTGATCTTGGTGAAGATTACAGAGTAACGGTTCTGGCTACGACAGAAGGTGACGATAAACCTAAGAAATACCCACGTATGTTCTTAACCTCGGAATTGATGTTGGTCTCTAAAGCAGATTTATTACCATACGTTCCTTTCTCGGTAGAAGCAGCAGCAAAAGATGCAAGAGAAGTAAATCCTAATCTGGATGTGATCTCTATCAGCAGTCTGCATGATACAGGAATGGACGAATGGTGTAACTGGTTGAAAGCCAAAGTAGCCGACAAAAAAGCGAAAAATGTTAAATAAAGAAATCATCAGGATCGACAAACTGCCTGTTCTTCAGCCTCCGGGCCAGCAGGAAGAGGACAGTTTGGTCCTGGAATGGTATGAAGTGAACCGGACAAAAATTAAAAGGGAGACGATGTCCGGCAGGATGATTCATCTGGATAAACCGACTTCAACAGTACTTCAACAGGGGACAGTGATCTATCAGGACGATAATTTTGTGGTCCGGATATTCATTAAACCCTGCACTTGTATTGTGCTTCATTCCAATGACCTGGAATTGGTAGGCTTGTTTTGCTTTGATGTAGGTAACAGACATCTGCCCATTTACATGATCGATGACAATAAGATCGCGATTGCGTATGATGGCAAGTTGTTTCCTGCACTCCAGCAAAAATACGGTTCGCCGGTTACGTTAGCTAATTACAGGTTAGATCCCTCACAGATAGTGAATTGTTATGGCAATATCTATGAGCAACAGCTCAGAAACTAAAAAACTCAGGTCATATTAAAGGCGAATGGTAATCACCATTCGCCTTATTCTTTTAGTAACGTTTTTGCATTTAGTGCTGTGCTATTTTAGAAGGTATATTTGATGGAAGTCATGAAGTTTCTTGGGCTACCCGGAAATGCTCTGGTATAATCGAAGCCACCTACAAAGTAGTATTTATCAAATAAGTTGTTGGCATTTACCGCAAAACTCATCTTGTCCAGCTTATAATAAACGGCTGCATTGGCGATGAAATAAGAAGGCCAGAACTTCCATTCCATCTCGCCCGACTGAATATTCTGGACGGCATTTTCCATTCTCTTGTCGCCAACATATTGTCCGCCAAGGCCGATTCCTAATCCTTTCATGGCACCCTGACGCTGGGTATATTTAGCCCATAATGAAGCCAGATGTTTAGGCGCATTGGCATTCACCATCCCTTTTTCCAGCTTTAAATCACTTTCCATAACCTCGGTAATGTTGAAGGCATAGTTCGCGCTTAAATCCAGGAATGGGAGGATGCTCCCTTTGATATCAAACTCTATACCTTGTGATTTTACCCTTCCATTTTGTCTGTAAACCGGGTTGCCACTGTCGGTGATTTGTCCGCTGTTGACCAGCATGTTTTTACGCTCAATGTGGTAAAAGGACAGACTGGAAAATACGCGCTGGTTGAAGAATTCAGTTTTTAAACCGGTTTCTATCTGGTAGCTGGTCTGACTTTTAAAAGGCTCCTTACGGCCATAGTTTTCCGGATTTCGGACAAACATCGGGTTGATTGGAATAAAGCCCTGACTGTAACTGGCAAAGTAATTCAACTGGCGGTTGATGGCATAAGTTAAGCCGATTCTGGGTAAGAATACGGCCTGTTTTATCTTTTCATACTGCGCACCTTCAAACTTTCTGTTATCGCCGTAGCTTTCATATCTCAGTCCGAAAAGGAGGTTCAGTTTTTCTTTGTAATTGATTCTGTTTTGGATAAAAACACCTGTCGTCTGGTAAGAGGAATTGAGGTAATCTGTAAAAAACTGAGCTAATGGCAAACGGTTATATAAAGCAGGATTTCTCAATTCATAAGTCGGGTTGTTCAGGTCAAAAGTTAAGGGAACTATTTTGCCGTCTATGGTCTGCGATCTGGCTTCCCATTGGTGACCTCTTTTATCGGTTTCATACTGCACATAATCCAGCCCGCCAACGACATCGTATTTAAAATCATGTTTTGCGCCCTTGTAATGCAGGTAAGCAGATACATTATCTGTAAATTCTTTCGTCTGCTTCTGGATATAACGCATGTTCATTACCGTATTTAAAGGCGCATCAGCAAAGGAATTTAACGTGCGGTGTTCAGACAGATTCTCCGCATAAATGAATTTCATATAGTTGGCATTGAAAGAAAGCTGATCGTTAATCCGATGATTCAGGGAAGCGTTCAGGGAAATGTCATTGACCTTGAAATAATCACTGGGCTGACTCAACGTAAAAGAACGTTTTAAGGCATAAAAGTCGCCGCCTCTGATGCCCATTCCTCTATCCAGATAACCATCAAAATTGCTGTAATTCAGTTCCGCATTGATGGTGGTATTGGCGGTAGGTCTGAAGGTAAAAGTAGGCGCAATCATGACTGATTTTCGGGCGTTCACATCCCGGAAGGTATTGGTGGTTTCGTGTCCGACATTTAGCCGGTAAAGGATCTTTTTTTCATCATCCAGATTTCCGGTGAAATCCAGCATGGAACGTATGGTGTTAAAAGAACCGGCACTGACGGAGATGCTATGTCTTTTTTCTTCCAGCGGTTTTTTGGTATTTAAATTGACGGTTCCGCCTGGACTGATGTCGCCAAATAGCGCAGCACCAGGGCCTTTAAGCACTTCTATGCTTTCCAGATTCAGGGTTAAAGGAATCCTGAAATAACTGGTTCCGTAGCCATATCCGGAGCGTAGTCCGTTCACCAGGCGAAAGCCGGTTTCATTCCCGTTTCTGAAACCTCTGATCGTGAGGTCGTCGTAGGCCGAGAATTGTGTGACGCCGGGAAGATCAGCCACTACATCGGTGATTAAGAAGGCTTGTTTGTCTTCCATGAGTTCCTTGGTAACCGTAGAAATGGTTTGTGGGATCTCTGTGATTTTAGATTCTATCTTGGAGCCCAGAAAGCTTTTCGTGTTTACATAGGATTGTTTTTTTCTACCCATCACGACGACTTCCTGTAGCTGATCGTCACTGTCTTTCAAAAGCACCCGGAGTTCTTTGTGTGTTTCATTTAGGGAAACGAGGATCGTATCCGACTGAAAACCTATGCCGGTAAAGATCAGCCGATGATCACCGAAAGGGAGGTTCCGGAGTATGAATATGCCATTAGGATCGGTTTTTCTGATGCCGGTAGCGCTAGCGATACGAACATTAATATTGGCTGCCGGGATACCTTGCTGGTCCTGAACCAGGCCTTTTATAGTGCCCATTTCCTGGGCTTGTACTTGATTTGTGAGGCTGGAAATAGCGCAAATTGTTGGAATAAACCAAAGGTTTTTCATGATTTTTTAGGAGGTGTTTATAGGTAAGGGAGGTGTTGTTAGGTGTTCAGGTATTGTTGCATGTGAATGGTGTAAAAAGGCTGATCATCATCCTGATGAAGGAAGTCGAAACCCATCTTTTCCCAGAACAACTGTGCGCCATCCAGGAAGGGATGGGTGTGTAAATACAGTTGTCTGATGCCTTGATTCCGGAGCTTTATTTGGAGTTCAGCAAACAACCTGCGGCCAAGGTTTTGATGACGATAAGCAGGGAGGACAAATAATCTGCAAACTTCATAGCCCGGGTCCTTTGAAGCGAGCTGGAAATGGTTAAACCTCTGGTCGTAAGGTACGGCTGCAATGCATCCGATAATTTGACCATCAGGATTTGTGGCGATCAGGAATACACCCGAATTTCCGTTATTGTAGGTTTCCTCAAATTGCTGTAAATCTTTTGGAAGTTGAGCATGACTCAGCATCGGGAAAAGTTCTTTTCTCGATTGGAAGGAAAAGCCTCTGGCGCGTTCAATCTGTGCGCCTTTGGGGGTTGATATATAGTAGGACATGTTAGAATTGTGGGATAATAATGGTCTTGTCTTTGACCTGGATTTGCATCAATGGCGTATCGTAAAGGTCTTCGTAGATGTTCCCCGAATCGCTTTCAGCTTTCAATAATGTGCTGTCATAAGCCTTCTGATTTTTGATGAAATAAGTATGATCCGCGTAGATATTGGCCATATTCGGATCGTGCATGATACAGATCACCGTATGACCGCTGCGGGAATAAGTCTTTAACTTTTCTAAAACCAAGGTCTGGAAATGGAGGTCCAAATGATTGGTCGGTTCATCCAAAACCAGTATTTCTGGTCCTTGTGCCATCACGCGACTGATCAATACCAATTGGCGTTCTCCTCCGGAGAGGTCAGTATACGATTTGTCTTTCAGGTGTGCTATCCCCATGTTTTCGAGTGTTTGCAGGACGATTTCACGGTCTTTAGCCGAAGGACCAAACCTGTAAAAGGCGGCTCTTCCGGTGAGGATCACATCGAATACTGAAAAGGGAAATACGCTTTGGTGAAACTGAGGAAGGAATCCAATCGTTTTCGCCAGGCTCTTTTGTGGGATGCCGGAGCGCTCTTTCCCCAGGAGGTCAATCTGACCTGAGGCATAAGGATATTTACCCGTAATCAGGTTGAATAGCGTTGATTTCCCGCAACCATTCCGGCCTAGTATGACGCTAAACTGATTGGCAGCCAGGGAAAGGGAAACGTTATCGAGTATCGTTCTTCCTTGAATAGAATAGGACACATTTTCTATGTTTATCGCAGCTACACTCATGACCAGTTGATTTTTCGTTTCTTGATAAGGAATATAAAAAAGGGCGCACCGATGATCATCGTAAAAATGCCAATCGGAATTTCGTAGGGAAATACCGTTCTGCAAAAGTTGTCGATGATCAGCAGAAAAGTACCGCCAAAGAAGATGTTTGCCGGCGTGGTTTTGGTATTACTCGCACCCACCAGCATGCGGGTAATGTGGGGTACAAAAAGACCATATAAACTGATGATACCGGCACTCGCCACTGCAACTGCCGTAACAATAGTGGCCAGTAAAACCGCAATGATTTTGATCGTGGTAGGATTCACACCCACCGCCCGGGCTTCATCATCTCCAAGAGAAAGGAGGTTGAGCTTCCAGCGGATTAAATACAAGCCGAGGAGTCCTAAAGATATGGGAAGCACGCTTTGCTGTACTTTATGCCAGGAACTCAGGTGTAAACTTCCCATCGTCCATTGGATGATGGCCTGTAATTTGAAAGGGTCACTGAGGTACTGAACCAGGGCCAGACTGGCGGAAAATAAGCCCGATACAATCATTCCCGCCAGGATTATAGTAATCGAAGAGGAGTTTTTGGTGTAGCCAAAGATATAAGTCAGGGAAACGGCTGCGGCCCCGAAAATAAATGCGGTGATGTGAATAGACAATAGGGGTACTAATATCGCCAGTGAAGCGCCAAATGCTGCGCCTGAAGAGATTCCCAGGATATATGGGTCTACCAATGGGTTTCTGAAGATTGCTTGCAGTACGCCGCCGGCAGTAGCCAATGCCGCACCGACAAGGAATGTCATCAATGCTCTGGGCAAGCGGATGTTGTAGATCACGTTTTCCACAACCATCGGACTTGGATGGCTGCTATCGACCAGGCTCCTGATCCAATCCCAAAATGCGGCGATGCCAATGTTGTCGGATGAGCCAATTAGTAATGAAATGATGATTACCGGAATGGGCAGCCCATAAATGATGAAATTGATGAATATACGACGCATTATTGTAAGATTAGTTTAGCTTTTTCCGGACCATATAAGGCAGATAGAATCTCCAGCTGCGCTTCGCTAAGGTTATTGGCAGCTGCGGTTGGGTAACTGTAATGATGAATGGCGATAGAGGCCAGTACAATTTTAAGGGTATGTGGATCGTATAAGAATGGCGGACTAAGATTGAAGACCCGTTTTTGCTTCAGCGCATCCAGTGAGGAAAGTTCTTTTTTACCATATAATACACTTTCATCAGTATTCCAAAGTAACATGATGTCTGGATTCCAGCTGATGAGGGTTTCCGGAGATATATTGGGTGCATCAATTTCGTATGGGCAGGCATTTTCTAGTCCGGCCATTTCAAAACAGTCATTGATCAGTCCTTTCCTGCCTGTTGTGGAGTAAATCCGGCCACCAGACCAGGCGTAATAAATGGTTTTCTTATCGGTAATGTCTTTGTTTATTTTCTTTAATTCTTCGATTTTCCCCTGACTGAAGGCGATCAGTTCTTTTGCCCTGGCTTCTTTTCCAAGTAGGATTCCAAGATTAAGTACCTCCAGGTTGAGCTCTCCGAAGTTTTGTGAGCTGATGCCGAATACGGCAATCCCCAGTTCTTTCAGCATCTGGATGGCGTCGGTGTTGTTCGAAGGGATGATGACAAGGTCCGGGTTCAGCTTGATGATCGTTTCCATGTTCATACCGCTTTCTGTTAAAGTAGGGGTAGGAATCAGCTTGTTTTTAATGCGGACATCAATTTTTGAGAAGTATGGATAGACGTTTGGGTCGGTATAAATGCGGTTGGGAATCCCAACGATAGCAGAATCTGCCTGAAGCATATAGAGTGCATCAAGTGCAGCTGGTACCAGGGAAACTACCCTTTGTGCAGGTTTTGTAAGTCGGATGGTATCGCCGGAGGCATCTACGGCAAGGATAGGGTAGGTCTTTCCACTTTGATCTGCCTGTTTGGATTGGCAGGCGCTCAATAGGGAAGCGAGGGTGAGGAAACAGAATATATAGCTGAAATATGGTTTTTTCATATTACAATTATATAATCAGCGCCTGTGAATAGGATAAGCAGAAGATTAGAGCGGATTTAGAATCCGGATTTTGGTGCTGTAAATGAGGGTTTTAGCAAGTCGGCTTGCTGTGAGGCAGCCGACTCTTAACCAGTTTTAATGGTCTATTTTTCCTGTTTTCGGGGTTTTAGTAAGGTTTGGAATGAAAATGAAATAGTCGTAGCCTTTGATGATTCTTTCCAGTTCCAGGCCATCTACTTTAAGTTTATTTTTAGAGATCGCTTGTTTTAAAGGCCTTAAATCGTAAGCATACCAATTGTCATCTTTTACGACCTTTAGGAAAGGTTTGTATTCCTCTAAATCAGCCAATGTTTCACTTTCTTCTTTTCCAATGATCATAATGTGGAGCGACTTCCGATAGTTTGCATCTTCAATATTGGAAACAAGGTTACCGACATCAAATATTTCCTTTAAACTCTCGCCTTTAGGTAGGTGAACAGCGCCAAATTTGAACAGGTTCTTCTTGTCTTTCCATTCAGGGAGTTTTTCAAGAACCAGGTGTTTCAGGTATTGAATCCTTAAAGGATGAATTCTGGTCATATATAGTTCCCTGCTTAATTTTAGCGCTTCCAATTGCTCTTTTTCATTGGCTGATAAATTCAGCGCAGCTAATGCGTTTGTTTTTGCTAAAAAATCCTCAGAGAACAAATAGAAGGTGGTGTTTTTTTTCGTGTCAAAAGCACTGGAAGCAGCGATCATCTGCGCGTAAATTTCCTTTGCTTTAGCATTTTTGGATTGTTTACTCAATTCTGAAAGGAGCAACTTGTCCGAAAATAAACTGATTTGTTCTGCTCCATAAGGTTTAATGTTATGCTTAATGATGTTTGCGAACATTTCGAACTCGGCTTCACCCTGCATAAAAGATAATGCCGAACCGGATTCCTTACGGAATTTGTCGAGTTCAGCAGGGGATAAGGATTTTATTTTTGTCGTTATGGTGTTTACCGTATATGGATCTATTTCCAGAATGTAGTTATCGAATTTATTGTTGTTGACAACCGCGTTGGTGAAGTAAGGGATTTCATTGGAGAAATGAGATTCACCCAATAAAACAGAATTGCTTTTGCTGATCTCATCCTGTAGGATAGTCCAGCCTTTACCTTCGAAAGCGTTGTTATTGTTTTTTTTAAAGCTGGAGTAGTTTTTTTGAATTAAACTATCCATTAATGTGGTTTGTGCGTAACTGAAATTGGCAATAAAAAGGGATAGAATTAGTAGGTTGGTTTTCTTCATCAGTTTTTTCCGGAAAGGTATAATTTATTGGGAACACCCCAAAAAATTATGAGTTTAATCCTATCTTCACCAAGTTTTTAAAGCAGAATTCATCATCAAATGTCTAGCCTTTCCTGTATGTGCAATCGCATAACTAACCTCAAATTTAAAATAACACTGGTTCTTTTTATTGCCGTTTTATCTGTCAAACCCCAAAGAACAATTGCTCAACAAATATATTCGAAAGCCTATGGTGAAAAAGGGAATCCGGCTTTAATATATGTACATGGTGGCCCCCGGGGTAATTCCACCTTATTTGAAGGAACCACTGCAGCAGCGCTCTCAGAGAGGGGTTATTATGTAATCGTATATGATCGAAGAGGTGAAGGGCGGTCTGCTGATCCTGGTGCAAAACTGACATTTGATGAGGCCGGTATAGATCTGAATGGTCTGATGAAAAAATACGGATTAGCAAAAGTGAGTCTTTTAGGGCACAGTTTCGGTGGTCTGGTTTCCACCATGTTTGCAAACACCTTTCCCGAAAAAGTAGAGCGGCTCATTTTAGTTGGGGGGCTGTTTTCGCAACAGGAATCTTATGACCATATACTTAATACTAGTCTAAAAATTGCAACGCAAAAAAAGGACACAGCAATCCTTAAAAAGATTTCCAATATTAAATCCTTTGACAAGCGAAGTGCAGTTTATCGGAAACAGACTTATGAGGTGGCATCGCACAATGGCTTCTTCAAAATGCCTGCACCGACCGAAGCATCAAAAAGAGTGGATAAGCAGTATGAGAACAGTAGCTTCTCCAAATCCAATATTCGTAATGATAAAGCTCCGCTACTGTTTTATGAAAATGAATCACGGGTCAATATTGACACGAAGCCCATTCTAAAAGACCTCCTAAATAAAAAGATAAAGCTTTCGGCTATTTATGGACTTCAAGATGGTGTTTTCTCTAAGAAACAACTATCAGATTTAAAAAAGATCACGGGCTCTTCGAATTTTTACGCCATAGAAAATTGCTCCCATTATCCTTTTGTAGATCAACAAGGAAAGTTTTTGAATAGCGTAGATGAAATCATGAACAAATAAGGTTTACTCATACCGCACCGGATTCTCCATGTTTTAGTCGTTTTTGCTACTATAATTGTCAATAAACCATTGCAATGCTGGATTTTTATTACTTGATTTATACGCGACCACAACCTCGGTATTCACTGGAATATCTATGAGTTCAATAAAGGATACTTTTAAGGAATCGTATTGTTTTTTTAGTGATAATGGTAATATGGAGACGCCCAGACCCGCTTTCGTAAGGTGGGATTTAAAAACATAGAAGTACTCCATAAAAATTCCTGCCTTAATTAGGAATACCTGATTCGCTTTCCCTATTTTTAGTTCTCCGGAAAAATGAATAAATTGAAAGTTAGCAACCCTTAAAATGAACAATACAAGAGTATATAAAATGTCTTTTGCAGGTGTGTATCCGCATTACATTCAAAAAGCAGAGAAAAAAGGACGGACAAAAGATGAGGTAGATGAAATCATATTCTGGCTGACAGGTTATGATCAACAAGGACTACAAGAGGTTATCGATAACAAAACCGATTTTGAAACCTTTTTTGCGCAGGCACCGCAATTAAATCCAAATGTTTCAAAAATTACCGGTGTAATTTGCGGTTATCGTGTCGAAGAAATCGAGGAGGAGCTCATGCAAAAAATACGTTATCTGGATAAGCTGATTGATGAATTGGCTAAAGGAAAAGCGATGGATAAGATTCTTCGGAAGTAAAGGGGGTTAAAAATAGGGTAAAACAAACGGCATGCTTTACCTGTTGTTTATCCCGAAGTCAATATTTCTTGCCAGCTATCAAATTCTGATCGTTTGCAAATTTAATATCAATCAGCCAGGCTTTTACGTTTTCAATTTCCAAGTGGTAAAGTTATGGAAAGGCTATTTCAGGCCTTGTAAGTACATTTTTCCCTGATACTGAAATGTCAAATAATTAGCGCTCTATTTTAAATGTTAATTGTCATCAAAATCGATTATGTTAATAATAGGAGCTAAAGGGTTTGCTAAGGATGTGTTGGGAATTCTTCATGAAAATAATGAACTAAATCATTTGGTTTTTTATGATGATTTAAATACCGATACTGAAGATAAATTATTTGGGGAGTTCCCAATCATAAACTCTATGGAGGCTGCCAGGCAATACTTGTTAAACGTTGATAACAGGTTTTCAATTGGGATTGGAAACCCTAATTTAAGAGGTAAAATGTATCATAAGTTTATAGCCTTAGGTGGGGTATTAACGGCTACCATTAGTCAGAAGATAGATGTAGGGCACTATGATGTAAATATAGGCGAGGGTTGCAATATTTTGGCCGGTGTAAAAATCTCCAATAGTGTTGAAATAGGGATGGGAACCATGATTTACTATGATAGCCTGATCAACCATGATGTGGTGATCGGGAAGTTTGTTGAAATATCTCCTGGCGCGATTATTTTGGGGCATTGTAAGGTTGGTAATTTTACGCACATTGGATCAGGAGCAGTTATATTGCCAGGGGTGGTTGTAGGGAATTATGTCACCATCGCTGCTGGAGCCGTTGTAACCAAGAATACACCACACCATACCCTGACTGCCGGGGTTCCGGCAATTATAAAGAAAAAAAACTACTACTTTCAGCACTAATAGTTATCAGGCATCAGGTATCTCAGGCTCTACTAATTTTGCCAGCTTCTCCAGGGATTCCTGCCAACCCAAATAGCACATTTCTACAGGGATCATTTCGGGAATTCCTTCCTGTGTGATTTTTATTTCCGTACCAACGATGGTTTTTCGCAACCAAACAGAGGTAATCATCTCCCCTGGAAGATTGGGATCATTAAACTTATCGGTGTATTTCAGAAACTCATTGGGTTTGAGCTCCAGGTATGTTCCACCGAAGGAATGACCATTACCGGTAGAGAAATTCAGAAAGGACATTCGGAAGATCCCACCAGTTTTTACAGTCATTTCATGAACCGTACAAAGAAAGCCATATGGAGGAAGCCAGGAAGCAATTGCCAGGGCTTGAGTGAATGCGCGATATACTTTTTCCGGAGTTGCTTTAAGCACTCTATGGAGAGAAACACTGTTATCCGACATGATGTATTGTTTTTAGTTTCCTACTCGTCTGGCTTTTCGGTTTCGCCCGTTTTTCGTTGGTCGCTGCTCCAATTTTCCGGGGAACATTTTTGATCTGTTTTCCCGGCAGTATAAAGTTGCCAGGAATAATTGGTTTTAACCGCGTTAAAATAAGACAATCTTAGGGGGTGTTTGAGACCATGTTTGATAGGTGTCATCCATGGTTAGCCATCTGGGTTCCAATGTGGAAGCAGGCGGTAACGAATAATCCAGAAATCCCATTACCTGGTGGCCGATTATTATAAGGCTTTAAAAGCGCCAAAGAAAGCCATGTTCTGGTTTGAAAAATCCGGACATACCGTTTTTAATTCTGAACCAGAAAAGCTGCAACAGGTCATCATTGAAGAAATCCTGCCTGCAGCTTTTCATTAATATCTAAAGAACCTTATTTTGCTTTCCTAATGGCTTTAAAAGAACCATTAGGTTGGATAAACGTCATAGATTCAGCCTTGTTCTTGTCTTTAACCTCAAACTTTAAGCTAAAACCGTCCAAAGTCTTTATTCTAAAAGTATGATCGCCTAAGGCAAGGGTTTCATAATCTGATTGTCCCGGTACAAATACATACAGAATTTTTTCCCTGAGAGAGACTTTAACAGGCACCTTTCCCATCATGTATTCTCCGGTATATTGTTCCAGCGTTTTGATATCCAGGTTAATCAGTTTAGGGCTCATGGTAAACACTATAGGCTGAATATCCCGTTCAAATGTACCGGACAAGCCTGCTATTTTACCATCCATATCTGTACTAAAATTAAACTTTAAACTGCTTGCTGCGGTATCTGCGCTTCCGTCTTTATTGACATCCTTTACCTCAAAAACATCGTAATGATTGTGCTTTAACCAGGTATTGTATTTTCCCATTTTTGCAAATAGCGTATCATTTTTTAGAGAAATGTTGATCTCTCCATATCCGGGATTGCTGAATACTGCGGCATAATCTTTTAAAAGATGGGAAGGTTTTGTGTTTGGAATAAGCTTTAAATCTGCGGCTTTTTTCAGCTGCTTCGCTTTTGCAGCGTTCGTTTCATTCTTCTTAACGATTCTAGCGTTCCAGTCAATAGGTTTTAATTGGAATAACCGATCGGAAATACTATTCAGCACAATTCCTGGTACTTCAGAGCCACTTTGATTCGTTAATATGACCACACCAAGTTTATCAGTAGGGAAAAAGGAAACACTGGCACTAAAGCCGTCAATATTTCCACCATGCTCTACTTTGTAATGACCTCTGTAAGAGCTGATCATCCAGCCTAAGCCGTAATTATCCGTATAAATGTCATTTTCTGTATCTGGCAATCCATCATTCATCACCATCTGAGAACTGGAGGCTGCTGTAATATAAGCCGGCGGTAAAATCTCTTTCCCTTTATAACTGCC
Organism: Pedobacter gandavensis; assembly: GCF_032677645.1. GTDB lineage: Bacteria > Bacteroidota > Bacteroidia > Sphingobacteriales > Sphingobacteriaceae > Pedobacter > Pedobacter gandavensis_A. The sequence continues at coordinate 227,596 of NZ_JAVTSB010000011.1, forward strand.
TTTTGAGATCCATAATTTCACCCAATTGGCCATGTCGTTCGCGCTACTATTGATGCTTCCGGCCGGGCCCATACCATCAATATCATAATAATCTACTGCTTTGATCTCTTTTCCATCATAGGTGTAGGGTAGAGAAGCGTCAGGATCTTTCTGAAATTCCGCTAAAGAGGTTGTCGAATGACTCATTTCCAGGGGTAAAAAGAAGCGCTCTTTTATGTTTTGTTCCCAGGTTTTTCCGGTTAGTTTTTCAGCAATCATGCCCTGGGCTAAATACATGAAATTGTTGTATTGCCATTTTTCCCGGACACCAGCACTTGGCTGCATATACCTCACTCTTTTAATCAGGCTATCGCGATTACTGGTATTAAAGATAAACCAGGACATATCGTAGCGGGAAATCCCTGTACGGTGCGTCATCAGATCCCGTACGGTAATCTGGTTATTCATCTGGTCATTAATAAAACGCAATTGCGGTAGATAAGAAACGGCATTGCCATCAAGGGAGAGCTTTCCTTCTTTTTCCAACATTCCCAACACTCCGGCAGTAAATGCTTTAGTGGTTGATCCGACGGCAAATAGGGTGTTTGTAGTCACTGGTTTCTTGTTTTTCACATCTCTATAACCAAATCCTTTGCTATAAATTACCTGATCGCCATCAATTATAGCCACAGAGAAGCCAGCTACATGTTGATCTTTTAATATTCTATTGAGTAAGGTGTCTATTCCCGCCAGACGGGCATCAGTTGGTTTATTGGAGTCCTGCGCAAAGCTTGTAAACTGAGTAGCTGCTAATAAGCATAAGGTAAAGAGGTATTTCATGGTTTTTCGTTGAAAATAAGGGTAGGTTGTGGTTTTAATAATCGTGAGACTCGTAAACAGTAGTCAGGGTTACAACTTATTTGTTAAAATAAGCTGTTTTAGTATTGGCCATGGGCGGATTTTGAGCAATACAATGGATGATGAGCTTTTAAAATTGTAAGTTCTTTTGCGAATTTTGCTGTATGTTTCTAGGGCTTTGTTGGGCAAAATGGCCTGAAAACCTTGATTTAGAGGGGTAGGAGGTTTTTGTAGGGTTGCTAATAAAATTAGTAACTTTATAGGGGATTCATAGGATATACTAAAGTTTGTCTGTATCTTGGTTAGCAGTCAATTCAGACGAACTAACGCTAAATATCATGGCAATATGCAAACCAGGTCCTTTTGGACATCCTTCCGGGAAAATAGGCAATACGATTTTCTATATGTTAAAAGGGCAGCCGGTGTGCCGTTCTAACGGTAAACCAGGTAAAGTAAGTCTAAAACAAAAGGCCAATCGTCAGGAAATGTCGGTGGCGATGGAACTACTGAAACCGATGAAGGATTTTATCAATGTCAGTTTTAAGATGGAATCAGCAGGGTCGGTTAAAAACCCGCACAATCTGGCGACTTCCTATAACAAAAAACAGGCTTTAACAGGCGATTATCCTAATATTAAGGTCGATTATAGTAAAGTTGTATTGAGCCGGGGATTATTGGAAATGGCAACAGATCTGAAAGTCAGTAAAGCAGCAGATGGCCTGCAGTTAAGCTGGGATTCCGGGATGGAGGAGCATAGCGCTCTCGATGATATTATGATGGTACTGGTTAGTCACCCAACAAGAAAACGGGCAAGTACCTTTCTGAATGCTGGCAGAAGAGGGGATGGGAGCTGTTTCATTCCGTTGGACAAAGACTGGATGCTGAAGGAACAAATGGAAGTTTACGTCTGCTTTAAATCTTCCAATGAGAAATTAATCTCTGATAGTGCCTATTTAGGAAATCTAAATGGTGCTCCGGATAGTCCGCTTGAAAAAGCAGAAAAAGAGAAATACACAGGGATTAAAGCGCGTTTTGTTCAGGTTGCTGCGGATTATGAAAAGAAAAAGATGGACTACGCGGAGGGAGTCATTGGAAGCAAAGCCTTCCGGCACCTGGAAAAAGAATACCAGGTTTTAAGGGATAAACTGGCACATATGCCGGGGAAACCCTCCTAAAATCAAATCGTATTTCGGTTTGGAAACTTTACTAGGTTTTAGTTCGCAGATTTCATATCTGTTGCGGGACTTGTTTCTTTGATGAAAATGATGGCGTCATAAGACTCCATTAGCTTATGTTTGATGTAAAAAGGGGCTTGTCCTTCCTTAAAATCAGCACCATAAGCAGATGATTGTAGTTTAGTGTTTAAAAATTCGCTAACTATCGGGTTTACTACGGCCGTTTTAAAATCAAGAATGAAATTTGGTGCGCTGCATTGTGCAAAGATTGCTCCGCTTGAACCATCTTTTGCCTGAGGTAACTCAACATCCACTTTTTTCATTGATGTGACATCAAAGGACCTCATTTTGCCCTTGTAAAAATCAAAGCCTATCGCATAATATTTATCCTTTAGTGTATCTGCCAGGAAATTACCCATGGGAACCTGACCAGAGTTGTTTTTTGATTTGGAAATGTGCTGATTATGCTCCCAAAGCATCATCTTATTTTGCTTCGTGTAATTGTAAATCCAGTCACAATTTTCAGCCATATATTGATCACGGATAGCTGCCTTTGATCCGTATAGCTTTGATTGGGAATCAGTAAGCCCGATAAATTGTTGTAATAGTCTTAGGTCGCGCTCGTATAGGGGATTTTTAGCTACATCCGGGTCTTCAAATTTAAGAGCAGATAAATTAGCAATCGTATTGTGGATTGCCATTTTTTCATTTTTCGTTAAGCCAGGGTAATATTTGTTCATGGCATCAAATCCTGCCTTCAGGTCTGAAGTAAGCAGGTTTTTTTGTAGTAAATAATCTTTTATTTTATTGGCAGCAAATACCGGATACTGCATATCACAACCATACAGGCTCACTTTGTTTTCAGTGGACTGTGTATCATTGTAAGATTTTAACCAATGAACTAAGTCAAGAAACTCCTGACTGACACCATAAAACCCCATTCCAAGGAGACATTGTGCTGCAGTACCTTTACCATTTATCAGGTAATCATTCATCACCTGGCTCCCAGAGAAGTCAGCTTCCAGGACAATCGTTTTGACCCCTTGTTGTTTCACCAAATAAGCTAACATCCGCTGTTTATACAGAAAGAATTCGTGGGTGCCATGAGTGGCTTCGCCGAGGGCGATAACTTGCTTGTCTTTTAATATTGCATTTAATGGGGCAAAATCCATGAAATCCAGCTCATCAGAAACTGTCTTTAATGGAATTAGTTGCTCATTGATGGCATTAACTAAATTATTGGTTTTTTGCGCAAAGAGATTATTCGTGCTACAGCTCACTGAAAGTAAGGCAATGAGGAAGTATTTGATTCGATAAGCCATTTTCTATAGTTGATGACAAATGCTGCAACAGGTTTGTTTTGCCCGGGTTAATTTTTTAGTTCCTGATAACTGGTTTGGTATATTTCAGTGGGTAAATTTCCGCTATTATGATCATTGAATATGGACTGTCCACCATGTGGTTCTTCATCCGGATGGGATGGTTTCTTCTTTTTGCAGGAAAGGAATAAAACAGGGATTAGTAATAATACTGTAAACAGGAGTTTTCCAGGAAAAGTCATATTGATTTTAACTTTGAGAGCTTAATATTTTAATGCCATTGATTTTTATGAGTCATTCTCATATGTGATAGGAACATACGTTCTCTATGCTTCCTTTGAGCTGCTTTTTTGGAGCGACTGATGCGGTTCCAGAAAAATAAAGAAATCATGATAATTCCGATTGCGGCAGCAACCAGGGGAGACTCCAGGATAACGCCTACATAATAGCCTGTTCCAAAAACTAAAAAAGCAAATATGATCATTACCCCGATTTTCATGGGAGTAAAGATATTAAGAACTTATAGTTTTATAGCGCCTAACTTATCCACATCGTATAGATTAAAATTAGCATGATTTTTAGCATCCGTTTTGGTATCTTAGAGAGAACCAAATATACCGAAGTAATATTCAAGGCTATGAATTTTCAGACCTACTTACCTTCCGAAATATTGAAACCCTATGTCAGGTATTTTTATAAATTGGAAACCGATGTGGGGCTTCCAACAGCTGAAAAGACCCTTAGGACTATTGCAGACGGCTGTCCGGGAATTGTTTTTCAGGAAAATAGTAAAGGGAAACTGGTTCGGGATCAAAAATTATTACCCAGCTTGTTTTTGTTCGGACAATCCACCAGGCCTTCGGAGATTTCTATGACTGGTGATTTTGATACGCTGGGCGTTTGTCTTCATCCTAACGCTTTAAACTCATTATTTGGATTGAATGCGGAATTACTAACAGATTCCTGTCTTGAACTTGATGCACTTTCTGCGCGAAAGGAGTCTACATTGTCGGATAAACTTAATGATGTTTGCACCACCGCACAGAAAATAGAAGTCTTAAGTCATTTTATGGTAGGCAAAATTAAAGATAAACGATCTGGAAAGGAAGGGGGGATACAGTTCGCCCTGGATCAACTCCTACATTCCGGTGGCACCAGTTCCCTAAAAGTGCTACAGGAAGAACTATGCCTTACAGAAAGAAGCTTTGAAAGAAAGTTTAAGGAGTATGTAGGGATTAGCCCGAAGTTGTTTTCCAGGATATGTCGTTTTCAATCTTCCTTAAAACAACTCCAGACCAATCAGTTTGATAAGCTTTCGGATCTTGCTTATGAAAATAATTATGCGGATCAATCGCACTTTATCAGGTCTTTCAAGGAGTTTACGGGGTTATCTCCTCATCAATATCAAAAACGTTCTACAGAATTGGTGGAGAATCTTACTGAATTGATCCTTTAAATTTTGTCGGCTTTGTTCTATTTTTTATTTTTCTAAAGCAATAGTTTTAGTAAAAAAAGAAACCATGGAAAATAGTTCAAAAACAATATTGGTTTTAGGAGCCAATGGTAAGACGGGAAGTCGGGTCGCCAAAAAACTAGAGGCCTTAAATATTGCAGTTAGAAAGGGCTCCCGCAGCGCTGTGCCCAAATTTGATTGGGAGGATCAATCCAGTTGGGAAGAGGTGCTTAAAGAAATTTCGAGTGTTTATATCACTTTTCAGCCAGATCTGGCGGTTAAAGGTTCAGAAGAATCTATCGCTGCTTTCCTGGAAATGGCCATAAAATCGGGTGTTCAAAAGGTCGTGCTTTTGTCTGGCCGTGGCGAACCTGAGGCACAGCGTTGCGAAAAGTTAGTCATGGAAAGTGGTTTAAAATGGACCATTGTTAGGGCCAGTTGGTTCAATCAGAATTTTAGCGAAAGCTTTTTATTGGAACCCATTTTAGCCGGTTATTTTGCGCTGCCTGTAGCGGGGGTAAAAGAACCATTTGTGGATGTTGATGATATTGCTGATGTGGTAGTCGCCTCGCTTACCGAAGAACGGCACAATGCGCAGGTTTATGAGCTTACCGGTCCACGTCTGATGAGTTTCAAGGAGGCTGTTGATGAAATTGCCCGGGCTAGCAATCGCTCCATCGAATACCATGATATCCCTTTAACGGAGTATGTCGCTCAAATGCGGGAATATGAAGTCCCCGAAGAATTCATTGATTTATTTGCTTACCTGTTTACTGAAGTTCTGGATGGACGTAATGAGTTTATCACCACTGGTGTAACAGATGCCCTGGGAAGAAAACCAAAAGATTTTAGCCAGTTTGTAAAAGAGAGCCTCCCGGAGAAGATCTGGTAAGGTAGCTTGTGGTAAAGCCAGGTGATATTCAATAATCTGATGAATATCACCTGGATAGCAGGCTGATTTTAACTGAACTTGAATTCAGCACACACTGCACTTTGTACTTTTAATACATCTGCTTCTATCGTTTTTCTGATCGTTGCATCAAAAGGCTCAGGGAACTCTGCGGTAACAATAACCTGAGTTGGTTCATTGATCACCGTTAATTCAAAAAGGTGTTTGCCAAATTTAAATCTGCTTTTAGCTTTTGTTCCTTTTCTTTCGATACTTCTTATAAATTCATAACTGTTACTAACCTGATCTAATTCGTCTTTTACTTCCTGGAAAATCATATTAGTTGCTACATCTAAACCATTAACGATAACGGTAACACCTTTTAATGCCGCCTTTATTTCTCCTTTAGCATTTTCCTCCAGATTATTTAAAGGGCCCATTAAATCTTCACTATAGATAATCTCTTTTGGATCTTTAATAATGATGGTTATCAATTTTCCAGTGCTATCAAAATCCAGTTCCAGATCTATGGTGTCATTACCATCTTTCAATGTTGCTAGGCTTGCAGAAGCATATTCAATTTTAGCACCACTGATGGTCTTTTCAATTAGGTTTACAGTGTATTCTAATACTGGGTATGGTTTGAAGTCGCTCATGTCTTTTAATTTTCCGCAAAGGTACGGCTTGCTTACTTCTAAGCATAATCTGAAAAGAAAAAAGTTTGTTAATTTATATTATTTCTACAAATCAATCCAGGTGACCAAATGAGAAAGGAGTAAAAATGATAGCATAATCCATCATTTTAGTATAATCCGCTATTGTCTGGTTGGTGTCGGGTGGTTATTTTTAAATGTGATCCAATTAAATTTGGAGCAATTTTTTTGTAAACCTATTTTAAATCTAATTTTTATGAATTCTGAACCAGAAAAGCCCAAAGGCATTAATAGAAGAGATTTCCTGAAGGGAGCTGCGATTTTGTCCAGCTTTATGATTGTTCCCCGTCATGTATTGGGGGGTGTTGGTTTTATCGCACCTAGCGATCAGATCGCATTGGGTTTTATTGGTACAGGAAAGCAGTCGTTTGGGTTATTTAACTCCTTTAGGGGAATTGATAAGGTCAGAATATTAGCCGCCTGTGATGTTCATAAAACTAAAATGAACCTTTTTGCGGATGAAGTAAACCAATTTTACGCGGGCAGGAATGCCTCGGGTTCTTCTAATAGTTGTTATAGAGACGACGATTTTAGAACATTATTGAACCGTAAGGACATTGATGCAGTAGTCATTGCAGTGCCAGATCATTGGCATGCGCCTATTGCAGTAAGAGCAGCGGCTGCAGGCAAAGATATTTACTGCGAAAAACCCCTTTCATTAAGTATTGGGGAAGGTAGGGCCATGGTGAATGCGACAAATAAATATAAAAGAGTTTTCCAAACCGGGAGCATGCAGCGTTCCCATGAAGAATTCAGAAAAACGGCTTTAATCATGAGGAATGGCTGTTTGGGGGATATCCAGTCCATCAAAGTTAGTATCGGGGGAGCACCATTACCTTACGACTTACCTCAGGAAGAAGTTCCGGCCGGTTTAGATTGGAATTTTTGGCTGGGACCGAATGAATATGTGCATTATAATAATTTACTTAATCCGACGCTGGCAAAGCCATCTAACTGGGCCAAATGGCGTTATTATCAGGGTTTAGGTGGGGGTGATGTAACGGATTGGGGCGCGCATATGTTCGATATCGTGCAATGGGGATTGGATATGGATAAAAGTGGGCCTGAGCTTATCACGCCACCAAATGGCAAAGATCAACCGTTTTTATCCTTAACCTATGCAAATGGAATTAAGGTAACGCACGAGAATTTTGGCAAAAATAATGCAATACAAATTATTGGAAGTAAGGGTAAATTAGAAGTTCAAAGGGGTAGTTTGGTAACTGATCCAATAAACTTAAAAGATCACGTATTTTCTGAGTCGGAGAAAAAGGTTTATGTAAGCACAAATCACTATCTTGATTTTATTAATGCCATACAACAACGTGGAGAAACGGTTGCTAGTGTAGAAACTGGTCACCGAACTGCAACTGTAGGGAATTTGGCAAATATCGCTTACACTTTAAAACGTCCGTTAAAATGGGATCCGGTTAAGGAAAAATTCGATAATGATAAAGAAGCTAATCAGTTAACTACGAGAAGTATGAAAAAGGAATGGAGAGTGTAAGATCTGCCTGCAATGTACAATTTCAATTAATTTAATCGGCCCATAATATGAAGAATTTCAAGTTCGTTTGCGTGCTTTGGTTATTAATATTTCCTAATATTTTAATCGCACAAAAGAGTTTCGTCATTCATGGGGAAATTGATAAACGAATGGATAACAAGGTGATCAGGATGTACCTTATCCTTCCTAATGCTTCCAGTTTAAAAACACCTCCAGTTTTAGAGACCATTATAAAAAACGGCAAATTTTCTTTTGAAACTACTGCAAAAGGACTGGAGCTGTATAGTTTTCAGATGACACATGATGGGGAAAAATACAATCGATCTTTTGATTTTATACCTCAGGACGTAAAAATCAGGTTTTTAGATACACTCTTGAAAACATTTGATATTCAGGATAAAGGTTTTCGGGAAAGCTTTGAAACAGCCCGAAAGGAACTGAGGGAGGTTAAAAATGACACGACATTATTGGTAAAGGGCATAGAAAAATATATACAAACTCCTTTCGGAACCAGGTTTTTATTGTCTTACCTGTATACACTACCTGAGCATCAAATTGTAAGGTTACATCAAATGGTGCCAGAAATTTATAACCAAAATTCATGGTCTATCGACTTAAAGGTATTAGAATCAAGGTTTTTAATGGGCAAATCTGCCCCCAATTTTACGCAGCTAAATCCAGATGGGCTAAGTATTAACCTTTCAGATTATAAAGGGAAATACGTTTTACTGGATTTTTGGGCATCCTGGTGTATTCCCTGCAGAGCCGAAAACCCGGCTTTGGTAAAGGCTTATATGGCTTTTCATAAAAAAGGGTTTGAAATTCTTAGTGTTTCTTTAGATACGAAAAGAGCAAATTGGCTGGAAGCCATTGAAAAAGATAAATTAAATTGGCAACATGTATCTGATTTAAATGGCTGGCAGAATAGTGTTTCAAGAGGTATCTATCACGTAAATTCCTTACCAAAAAACTATTTAATAGATCCGAATGGAAAGATTATCGCTGAAAATCTGGTAGGTACTAAATTGTATGATTTTTTAGATCAACAGATGTAATGCCTTTGTTTAGTTTTGATCTGTAGGGCGATAGCCACCTGGAGAATCTCAAAATAATCATTCAGACCAGTTGAATATTGCTGATTATTAATTATACTTGCCCTGATTAACTAATAAGATGCTGAGAATATAATGAAAGGTAAATTTATTTATGAAGGGTGATGTCTTTTACGGATCTAACCGAAAGCCTGCTTCGAAATTAAAAATAATCTGGTCCTGGGTAATCCTGCTTCTCCTTTTGATCTGTACTTACCTTGGGATCTTTCATTCCCATCGTTATTATGGTTTTAATATGGTTACCTGGCTCTGTATAATCGGGCTGGGATCTTTGTATGCGCTATATATGATCTGGCTTGACCATGGTAAATGGCAAAAGTTGAAATCGATTTTGTTTGGATTGTTTGTTTGCATACCAGCTGCTGGTTTAGTGATTTTCTTGCATAATTTATTTGTTGATAGTCAGTTGTTTGGACACGAACTTAAGGTAGATGGAGTCGTGACAGAGTTGTATGTGAGACACAGTAAGAATAGACAAACGCCCTATGCTGTGTTTTCTTATCCGGCTAATGGTAAAATCTGGACCCAGCATATAGTTAATAAAGAGCATGCCCTGATGGTCGGTGATACGCTGACCGTAGTATGTTCTGAGCTGGATCCAGAGATTTTTGTCAGGATAAATTAAAAAACTATTTTAATAAGGGGCTTTTTCTATTTTTGTGTTCCTTGCTAATGAATATGGAAATAAAAAATTTAGAAAATCTGGATCTTGAAAAGTTGGTTGCGGTAATCAATTTATCATTTTCGGATTATATCGTGCCATTACAGCTGACCCTGGATCAATTGAAGTCTAAAATTGCTGCAGAAGATATTAAGCTTCAATTATCTATTGGTGTTTTTGATGCCGATCAGATGGTTGCTGTGATGTTACATGGATTAAGGGATACTCCTAATGGATTAACTGTTTACAATGGTGCTACAGGGGTAATTCCAGATTACCGGGGTAAAGGTTTAGTGCGGAAAATGTATGATCATCTGCTGCCTGAATTGAAGAAGCTAAAAGTACAGCAGATGGTGCTGGAAGTGATCACCGGAAACCATCCTGCCATAAAGGCCTATGAGAAAATGGGCTATACTGTGGCCAGAACGCTGAATTGCTATTCAGGGAAAATTCAGGTTAAGGAGCCTAACCAGATCGCTTCTCTGAAAGAAATGGACAGCTTTAAATGGCCGGAGTTCATCGCTTTTTGGGATACGCTTCCATCCTGGCAAAATGATATTCAATCCCTGGAAAATAGCAAAGCACATGGTCGGATTATAGGGGCTTATCTCGATGATTTATTGGTAGGTTATGCCATATTTAATCCAACATCAAGAAAAGTAAATCAATTTGCCGTTGCCCCGGCTTATCGGGGTAAAGGAGTTGGTAGTCAGTTATTTTCTTATATTTATAAGGTTGTTGAACAACAGGAAGTCTATGTTTATAATGTAGATGATACGGCTGTTTCTGCCACCGTGTTTTTAGAAGGACTTGGGCTTTGTAAAAAAACAACACAGTTTGAAATGAGTAGAATGGTCTGATGTAATTATAATTTAATCTGAAACGCTCTTATGGCAAATTACAGTTCACCGGGTGTTTACATCGTGGAAGAAAATGCTTTCCCTAATTCTGCAGTGGCAGTTGAAACCGCTATCCCTGCTTTTATCGGCTATACTTTCAAAGCGGAAAGAGCTGGTAAATCCCTGATCCGTATCCCTACTAAGATTAATTCATTCGCCGAATATATTGAAAGTTTCGGTGGCGCATTTAAGCCTTCGTTTTTAGTACAGAAAAAGGATTCAGCGGGTAGTTCAGATCATATCACTAACCTGAAATCAGTTCAGGAATTTAAGCTTGGTACTCAGGATTACACCTTGTGTTATGAGGAGGATCATGAACTCTATTTTTACAATAGCATTCGATTATTTTATGCAAATGGTGGTAGTTCTTGTGTGATTTTGTCTATTGGTACTTATGGCGATCCTGGAGATAATAGTGGAAAGACTCAAGGCATAAAGGTTTCCGACAGGGATTTTAAACCCAGCGATGAACTACCGGAAAGTCCTTTTGACCTCCTTAAAAATGAACCGTTACCGACCCTGATCGTGATACCTGATATCATTGTACTGGGAAAGGCTGCCTATGATATTTATCAGCAAGTACTTATTCATTGTTCAGCGATGCAAAGCTGTTTTGTTGTATTTGATTTAAGGAATCACAGCGCTAATGAAAACCCTGATGCGGTGCTTGAGGAGTTCAGAACAAGCATTGGTACTAATTTTCTGAATTATGGAGCAGCCTATTATCCATGGCTAAATACTGTAATTGTTGATGCTGATGAATTGACTTTTGAAAATCTCCCGGAAAGTCTGAGTACTTTTCTAGAAGCAGAGCTGGCGGAAATTTTCGTTAATTATCAAAACGAGAAAACTAAACTTGAAGCACAGCTTGTTTCGTTTAGACAAGATAAAAAAGACTATGATCAGACTAAGCTAGCCATTTTTAACCTTAATAAAACACACCATCTGGCCTTAAAATCTTCCAGCCCATTTTATCGTATGCTCTTAAATCAGGCAAGAGATCTTTTCAATAAGATGCCGGCATGTGGTGCTATGGTTGGTTTATATACGATGGTAGACAATACAAGGGGAGTATGGAAAGCTCCGGCTAATTACTCACTGAATAGCGTGAAGACACCTACTGTAAAAATTTCCAGCGAAGCCCAGCAGTGTTTTAATATAGATATTTATACCGGAAAATCGATCAATGTGATCCTTCCATTCGAAGGGATTGGTACCTTAGTTTGGGGAGCTAGAACTTTAGATGGAAACAGCCAGGACTGGAGGTATATCAATGTGAGAAGAACCTTGATTATGATAGAACAGTCAATAAAGGCTGCGCTGAGGGCATATGTTTTTGAACCGAATAATGCCAATACCTGGTTGACGGTAAAGTCGATGGTGAACACCTTTCTCACTAATCTCTGGAAACAAGGTGCTCTGGCAGGGGCAAACCCGGAACAAGCTTTTGATGTTCAGATTGGACTTGGCTCTACCATGACTCCAACGGATATTTTAGATGGTAAAATGCTCATTACATTAAAAGTAGCGATCGTAAGACCAGCTGAGTTTATCGTTGTTACCTTCCAGCAACAGCTGCAACAGTCCTAATTTGAACAGCGATTTATAATTTTCGTCAGCTATATCATGCGTTTTGCTGAAGTTAACAATCACATAACTCCACATTAACTATAAGCTTATTTCTTCCTGCTAGGTTTACCACCGTTAGATTCAGGAAGATTATGAAAGAATTAAGTGAATTATCAGACCATCAGCTGTTGAAATCTTGTTGCAATGGAAATGATAAAGCTTTTGACTTCATCTTTCAGCGATATTTTAAACCGCTTTACTCGCTCTCTTTAAAATATGTGCGTGATCCGGAAGTTGCCGAAGAATTGGTGATGGACCTGATGATGTGGGTATGGGAAAAGCGACACCTGGATTTTTGTCCGGATGGGAACTTAAAAGCCTACCTCTTTCGCGCGATACGCAACAGCGTGATCAGCTTCTTCCGTAAAAAGACCTTAGCTACTCAGCCATTGGAAGGTTATCATGAAGAAACCATGCCTGATTCCAGACATGCTGACCACAACCAGATCTATACCGAAATTGAAGCCTGCTTCCAGGAAAAACTTAATGAATTGAGTCCACAGCGACGCAAGGTATATGAAATGAGCAGGGAAGAAGATCTGACCTATCCACAGATCGCGCATCAGCTGAACCTTTCCGCCAATACCGTGAAAAGTCATATGAGCTATTCTTTGAACCACCTGCGTAAAAGTTTACATGAATACCTGAACGTAAATTTATTTTTTTAAACCCATTCACCCTATCCCTCATTTTCTGCGCTATACCTATTGAAGGAGCCAGGATATGCAACACCCCATAGATAAAAAACTACTAAAAAAATACCTGAAGGATACTTGTACTTCCAGCGAGCTGGAATTGGTACGTGGGTATTTAGAGAGACCAGGTACCCTGGAAATTTTACAGGAACTGATCGATGAGGAATCTGAAGCAGAATGGGAGCGCGCAACTAAGGCACCTGTCGTATACGATGCGCAGCTCAGCAGCTGGCAATCGAAATTTGAACAGCGTAAACCGGCTACATCAGGTAATCAGCCAAAAATTGTAAAAGGCTTTTTCGGAAGGAATAACTTTCTAAAATATGCTGCAGTGTGGAGCACGATCATTCTGGGTATTGGGATCTATACCTTTAACAACGTTAAGGATAAGGCGCTTACAGAAGCCGAAACCGTTCAGTTGTCCATAAAAACATTTACTACGGTAAAAGGACAGCGGGCAACGATCACCTTAACCGATGGAACCATCGTTTACATGGGGGCAGAGAGCAGCCTGGAATATCCGGAACAGTTTAAAGATTCCATCCGGGGCGTATCCTTAAAGGGAGAAGCCTTTTTCGAAGTAGCAAAGAACCCTGCACAGCCTTTCATTATACAAACAAAAAACATCCGCACCCGGGTTTTGGGAACTTCCTTTAAAGTGAATGCCATTTCGGGAAGACCATTCAGGGTGCAGGTGGCTACGGGAAAAGTAAGGGTAGACCGGATCAATAACGGCCGGAAAGAACAACTCGCAGTATTAACCCCCGGACAGCAGCTCAGTTTAAAAACCTTAAATGACCAGGCTGTTTCCAGCGATGTGAAGGTTGCAGATATCCAGGGATGGAAGAATTCAAGGCTGGTTTTCAATAGTCAGACTATTGAGGAAATCGCAGCACAGCTGGAACGGGCCTATGATGTAAGCTTTAGCTTCAAATCTCCCGAAAAAGCAAAAACAGTGGTCACCGTTACCCTTCAGGACAATATTCCTCTAAACGAAACCCTTCGGGTTTTAAGTGCCGGTGCACATTTCAAATATCAGATACAAGGTAAAAACATCATCATTAAATAAGGAAAGGCGGTTATGACAGATTAGCTACTAAACAAAACGTTCCCAATGGCCCTGGAAGGCTAGAGGGAACGCTTCATTAAATTCTTCCTGCCTTATTAGTTTTCGAAGACACAGAGGCAGGATGAAATGAAAGCCGGGAAACCGGCTGATACACCTATTATTAGCCCGGAGGGCATTTTAACACGTATAACATTCAAATATATGCAAAAAGGATCAATAGCTAATCCTTCACTTTTGGAGGAACCCGGTGGTTCCAGATTTTTAAGAATAATTTATTTGCTGATGAGATGTTCATTTGTCCTGTTGTTTACTAAGCTGACCATGGTAGGCATGCTGTATGCCAACACGGTAACCGGCCAGGATCTGAACCGCAAGGTAGATCTGAAGCTGGAAGGAATAGGCGTTAAAGAAAGTCTGCTTCTTATTGAAGCCCGGACTGGCGTTAAGTTTCTGCTTCCACAGAAGGTGCTGGACATTAGTACAAAAAAAGTAAACCTGAATACAAATGACATGACCGTTGCGGAAGCCATCAAAAATGTGCTTTCCAATTCTGGTCTAAGGTATAAAGTGGTGGCACATTATGTGGTGATTGAAGCGATCCCCGTTGAGCAAAGGATCAGGGGTAGAGTAACCGATGCTGCAAACAAAGAAAGTTTACCCGGAGTATCTATCCAGATCAAAGGCCAGCAGCGCGGAACTTCCACTGATGTAGATGGTAATTTTAGCCTGAGCCTTACGGATATGGAAGTGACGCTGGTATTCAGCTATATGGGCTACCATACCAGAACTGTTAAAATTGATAAAAACAGCGCTAACCTGAATATAGCCATGACTGCTTCCAGCAATGCCTTGAATGAGGTAACGGTACAGGCAAGAAGGAAAGCGAATACAGAAGTTGCCGTATTGGACGAAAGAAAGAAATCTTCGGTGATACAGGATGCGATTTCTTCTCAATTGATTGAACGTACCGGAAGTATTACCACTACGCAAGCTTTACAACGCGTATCGGGCGTAACAGTAACTGATGATAAATATGTAGCCATCCGTGGTTTGGGTGACAGGAGTGTGATCGGGCAGCTAAATGGCGTTCGACTGGCTTCTTCAGATCCGGACCGCAGTACTATTCCTTTAGATTTAGTACCCGCGTCTTTATTAGACAACATTACCATTTATAAAACAGTGACCCCGGATAAACCTGCCGACGCAGCTGCAGGTATTGTAGAGTTGAAAACCAAATCTGTTCCTGAAAAGGAGACCTTTGAAATTATCGCGCAAAGCGGATTGAATTCAAATGTAGGTTTAAATGGTCAATACAATAGCTTCTGGAACAGTGAGATGGGAACCTTCGGTGGAAAGATCAAAGACAAAAACCTAAGCACTGATTTTAAGAACCTGGCGAAGCAGTATCCTGATGGATTGGGATCTATTCAAAGCATGATTGCGAACAGTAATTATAGTCCAAACGCTTATCAGGAAGTCAATCGCATCAATAGCATCATGCAGTCTTTTGATCCGGTTATGACTACCCAATATAAAAAAGCGCCCTTAAATCAGTTGTATTCTGCAACTTATGGAAATAGCTTCGATGTGTTTAAAAAGCACAAAATAGGCTTGATCCTTGGCGGGAATTACTACCGGCGCATCACCGATATTTCGGGGGGAGATTTAACCCAATACAGTATCTATCAAGGTGTCGTAACTGGTAACCCCGATGTATATAGTCCCCGGAATATCCCAAACTACATCACGCCCAACAGTCTATACATGGGTAAATACCAGACCTATAAAGAAAACACAGGCATAGAAACGCTCAATTACGGTACGCTGGCAGGTTTAACTTACCGTTTTAACAGTCGTAACGAAATCAGCATGCAGTATCTGGGCAGTTGGGGAGGAGAAAGCAAGGCAACAAATCTGTACGGCCGTTATGAATATACCGGCTTACCCGGCGATGTATATACCACTACTTATTCGCTAAAACAGACTTTTCGTAACCTGAATACTTTCAATTTACAGGGAGAGCATAAATTTCTGGACACAGAAATGTCGCCTCGTTTAAGCTATAATGTGGCCAGCTCGAGGTCTAAGCAAAACGATCCGGATTTCCGTTTCGCCAGTTTAGTAGACTATATGCCAAGAGGCGGCGGCTGGTACTCGAGACCAGGGATTGGCGCCGGAAGTACTTCTGAAGGGCTTACCTATACGAAACATCTTTACGCTTTAACCTCCGGTTATGTGAATGGATTTGGTCCTTATGGCATCATGCAGGCAGAACCAAACGGACGTAGATGGCGTAACCTGGATGAGAAAAATTACAACTATAAAGCAGATCTGAGTATTCCTTTTAAATTGTTCGGACAAACCCAGCAGTTTAAAACAGGGGTAAATTACCTGTTCCGCGACCGCACTTTCACCGAGAACCAGTTGTTCTTGCCAGGTTCTAACTTCACTACTTATAAGTCTATCCCACTGTACGATGTGGAGGGCGACCTGAATCGATTAGTAAGTAACCAGGTGATCGGAGTGAAGCTGCCTTCAGCCAATCAGGGCGAAGGCATGATGCCTGTCGGTGGTTTCCTATACAATACCCAGAAGTCTCCAAACAACTATACCGGCTATTTTGAAACCAATGCCCTGTATGGGATGGTAGATCTGAAAATCACTGAAAAGCTACGTGTTGCAGGGGGTGTGCGTTTTGAAACTACTAATATCGGATCGAAAGTAGATACCGCCGGCGTATTCTTAGATCCTTCATTAACTGCCGGAGGTGCCAACGGTGGACGGATTCCCTTGAATCCAATCAACCCTAATTCCGTATACAAGACTGGTTTTAAACCTTATTACTCGGTAAACGCCACTTACACCCTGAACGATAACATGAATTTCCGGACCGCTTACAATACCACTTTGGCCAGACCAGAGTTAAGGGAAATCACCAATGTGTTTGAGTTCGATGCTTTCCAGATGGGATTGGTGGTTGGTAATCCAAACCTGAAAAACCAATCTACGCAAAATCTGGATTTCCGCTGGGAATGGTTCCCGGAAAAAGGAGAAGTACTGGCGGTTTCAGCCTTTGGTAAACGTATCGAAAACCAATTGGTAAAGGTATTTAGTCTGCAAACCGCAGGTTTAGCAGCCACTTACCCGGAGTTTCCAACCATCCAGTTTCAGAACGATCCGAACGTAGGTAGGGTATGGGGATTGGAGTTAGAGGTCGTGAAAAGCCTTGGTTCTTTATATGATCCCTTGAAAAACTTCTACTTCGGCTCTAACTTATTACTGGCACAGAGTGACATCAAAAAAACACCGGAGCGTTATGAAGCCATCCGTTCCCTGGATCGTTATACGCCAAAAAACTCTCCGCTTTTTGAACAGGCACCGTATTCTATCAACCTTTGGTTAAACTATGAAAATCCAAAATCGGGTACTGATTTAACCATGACTTTTAACATGGTCGGAGAGCGTTTGGTGCAGATCAACCTGACCGGCGAACCTGATTTGTACACCCAACCAGTACCAGTATTGGATTTTGTGTTCAGTCAGCGCATCACTAAAAGCGTAAAATTTAAAGGATATGCCAAGAACATCCTGAATCCGGCTATAAAAACTGTTTACGCAAATCCTCAGACTGGTGGTAAATGGTACGGTAACGAATACATCAACCGCAGTTTTACCCGTGGTGCAGAAATTATGCTGGGCTTTACCTATAACCTTCTTAAATAATGAATAAGCTAAAATATAAATTCCTCCCCCTGTTTTTCCTGGTCGCATTGTTCTTATTTCAGGCTTGTAAAAAGGATAAGCTGAATTTTGAAGCAGACAACCGTGTGTTAACGGAGAACCGCGCCAATTCTACGGCCAGGGTGATCAATCTTTCGCTTTATAATCAGGTGATCGCCAATGGCGATAGTCTGACCAGTTTTATCACCCCAAGCCCGGTTGTTGGACAACCGGTTAAATTACCGGGAACCCCGTATTTCCCTGTCAACGGGTATTTGAGCAAGACCTGGTACATCCCGCAAAACCTTTTTAATGCGCAGGAAGTCGTCAAGCTGGACTTCATGACCAGATCTTATCAAGCCTCCTTAGGGAATGATATCAAAACCGAGATCAAAAATGATTACAACAACCCAACGGATTATTTCCTGATGCCAACCTTTGCAATGGAAGGGCAGCCGGACGTAGTTCCGGTGAAACGAGGGGTTTCGGCACCCTCAAAACCGGATCATTTTAAAATCAGGATCGTCAACCTTGCCGGTAAAATTAAAAACCCCGCCTTCAACAGCAGCGGCCGCCAGGAAGATTTAACGGGTCGCGTTTCTCTGGCTTATTCGGATGGCACTTTAGTGAATACGCAAACCAGTAACATGAATTCAGTTAATCTCGCTTCTGAGTATGTAGAGTTGCCTTATGGCACGTACCAGTTTAAAGTGTTGATGGAAGATGGCCGACAAATGCCTGCCCTTGGTACGGAATTGAATCCATACACGATCCTGGATCCGCCAACTTCTACGATTCCAAAGGACATGATGAACTCAACCGCTTTAACGTATGCGCCGATTCAAACCTATCAACCTGGAGGTATTTACACGATTTTAATCGCGCCACAGCGTTTTAATTACCTGATCAATGAGAATTCGGAGACTGCTGATACGTATCAGAATTCATTTCAAATACTCAATGACAATACTGCTGCGGTTAATAATACCTATTTCAGGGTCCAGGGTGTTAATGCCTTGAACACCGAAAAAGTAAGTTTTAGAGTGGATGGTAAAACCATTGCAACTGATCTTGGTTTTGGCGCTGCTGGTGCCTATAGCAATTTCATTCAGGGCACACATACCATTGAAGCTGTAGCTGCCTCAGGTAAGGTTATTGCTACGGGATCACAGGTACTTCGTCCTGCGCAAAATTATACCGCCTGGCTATCTCCGGATGCTGCGGGGAGTCCTAAATTATTAATAGTAGCCAACGATTTGAGTGGAGCAACTTATACCGGTGGCCCTGCGCAGGAAGATGCTACATATGCCAGAAATCAGTACCGCTATTTCTTCTTTAAAAGGTTTTTAAACCTTTCAACGGGCAATCCATACCTCACGTTTACACTGAATAACGGCCAGTCTATTGCCACTGGCGAGGATAATCCCAATGCTGGCGTCAACCTTCAGCCGGGAGTGCCTTTGTTTGAACGTCCTTATGTGAGTAGTAGTTATGCGCAAAGCCCATATGAAATAATGGCTTACCGCTCTAAGCCTAACGTGGTTCCCGGTATTTGGGCAAGTGATATAGAGGTGCTTAAAAGCGATGATTTTATCGCCAATAAAGACCTGTACCTGCGGCCGGGAAGAGCATTGCCGGTACATGAACCCGGGATTTATACGGTCAGCTTAATCGGGCAGTCGGGCACAGGAAGCGTAGCAGCCACCAAAGCAAAAATGATCATTGTCAAACATAACAAATAATGAAAGCAGCAAAAAACCTCAGGACTCCGCTGATGATCGCCTTTTACGCTATAAAAAAATATAATCTGATGAAAAAGAATTGGCTATTTCAAATGAACAAAACATTTCTCTGGCTGCTAGCCTGTAACTTTCTGCTATTGGCTTCGGGTTGTGTAAAAGTCGAATATAGTAAAATTAAAGAACCTGCCTACCTGCGCGTATTCAACAACCTGAACTATGTGCAAACGCTGGGTAGCAAGGACAATAAAGTGCCGTTTTTCTGTATGTTCATCAACCCGGTAGTCGATGCCAGCGGCATGCCGGTAAGCGCAGAAATTGTAGGTGATTTTCTGGATCAGCGGGATGCATATGCACCGCCATATCCTTCACATATCGGAAACAGTACTTCGATCAACAATCCGGAGTATCCCGGAAAAGAAAATGTATTGGTAGGTCCGATTCTAAACGGATTTGATTTGAGCAGCTGGGCACAGGTGCCTTCAGGAAAAGTACGCATCATGTTTGCCTACCGACCTAAAAATACCGTGCCTTTCTTCCAATTGGAAAACCACCTTAAAAAGGACATTCTGATTGATACCACCATCAATTTAACCAATCAGGAAGTTTATACCCTGCATCTGTTACAGAAGGATTTTGTGAGTAAAAAGACAGGTGTGCTATTGCGTCAGGAGATCTTCCATAAACTTCCGCTGTCCGACTCACTGGCCTATGTGAATTTCTATAACATGAGCGCAAAAGGGTATTGGCAGGCCGATAAGTCGCTTAAAGAAGACAATTTCTTGCTGGCAAGTTTCCAGTGGGGAATGAAGGACGACATGAACGTTTATCTCTCGCTTTTCGAAGATCAGCAAGTATTGAGTACGCAAGCGCCTACCGTACCGGGTTATAAAGGGAAATACTTCGCCAATGTGAAGCTAAATACCGAAAGTCCGGCGGTTAGCCCTTATTCTAGCTTCCCGATCTGGGCCAGTAAATCAGCCAATGGCATCAGCACCAACATTTGGCAGCGCTTCGACTTTTTTGTGCCGGGAATGGACATTGCTAATAATCCATTCTATAGTGGCTCTACCGATAATGGTGGGAACTGGGTTTCTGTGAATTGCCTGCGAAACGGTAAAATCAGAATGGAGAGCAATGATAACGCTGCGATATTGCCTAACCTATTGGTCAACATCCACTCTGGAGTCAACAATCCTGCCACATTCGCTACCGTAAACACCATTGAAATAGTAAACGGAAAGGTTTATTTAACCACCGTTCAAAGGAAATATGCACCGCCAATTTATTAAGAATATGACTTTCATAGAAAAAAGAAAATATAGAAGTAAAACGCTGATGATACTGGCGATAGGAATGCAAATCTTATTGCTGGCATCCTGTAAGCATGAGGATTTAACGGTTGCTGTACCGAATGAGAACATCCGTCCGGCAGGTGATTTTGTGAAGAACAACTATGAAATGCGCCTGTTTTATGCCGCGCTTGTAAAAACAGGATTTGCAGATCAGCTGAATGGAGCAGGGCCTTTTACGGTATTGGTACCTACCGATGAAGCATTCAACAGGATGGGGGTTTATAACCCTTCGGATTTTGATAAAATGAACCTGGATAGCTTAAAAAAGGTGATTGGATATCATTTGATACCTCGTAAATTGAAAGTAAGCGACATTCCAAACAATGGCATTGATGTGCGTTATGCCACTTTATCTGACGCGAATCTGTACGTTTCCAGGGCATCTACCAACCCAAATGGCGGGGAAGAAAATGAATTGTATTTCTCTGGATCTGAGGTGATCAGACAAGATGTGGTACTGGCCAATGGTAACCTGCATGTGCTGGATAACGTTATGAAACCTAATTTCAAAAAAACCGTACAAGCCTGGCTGGCTGGACATCCGGATTACAGCGTGTTTGTGAGCGGTTTAAAGAAGTTCAACTTATGGGATCAACTGGCAGGAACATCAGAATTTACTGTTTTTGCACCCAATAATGAAGCCCTTAAAAATGTAGGGATCACTGCTGCTTCCTTAAATGAAATGGATGCCAGCAAATATCAGGGGGACTTGCTTTTTGGGGTTTACCTCTTATACGACAGGCACTTTTTTGTGTCCGATACTCAGGTATTCTCCAGGATCAATTCGAATGGCGCCTTTAATTATTACCTAAAGAACAGCAGCTATTACATGACCTTCGGAGGCGGAAAACTATATCCCACCTTTAAGCTCGGTTATGGATTAAACTTACGTCAAGACGGACCAACGGGTAATCTGATCAACTCAGCGACCAGCGACATCGTCGCGAAAAATGACAATTTATGTAGCAATGGGCTTGTTCATCACCTGGCCGATGCAATGGTAACACCAGATCAAGCGATAAAAAAATAAAACATCATGATGAATATGAGAAATTTAAGGTCAGTTATTTTATGCTCAGGTCTGCTGCTTTTTGCCGCCTGTACCAAGAGCGAATTTCTACCTGACCCGGCAGGAAGCCAGGTTCCTTTTCAACCTGAAGCCACACAGACCGTAGAAGAATTGTTAGCGGCATCTCCCGCAAAACTATACTATAGTGCCTGGCAAAAAAGTAACCTCAAAACGATCCTGAAAGCCAGGAGCAGCAAAGTAGTGTATACGGTTTTCGCCCCAAATGATGCGGCGATGCAGGCTGCGGGTTTAAGCGCTGCTGCAATCGCTCAGATGCCGGTAGCAGAGCTGGATAGTTTAATGATGTTTTATACGACTCTTGGCATAGTATCGCAGACAGAATTGAAACAGCGGGTCGACAATTTTGTAGTGAAAACCTTGCTGCAGAAACCGGGTCTTTACCTTCCTTATTATGAAAATACAGGGGAAGGAGTAAATCGCTATGACCTTTATTACTATAAAAACTATGTCGGTATCAAAGGAGAATCTTTGCTGATCAATGGCAAAAACTCCGGTAAACTGAACTATGCTCCAGCGGTCGACGGTGGATTGTATGTCCTGGAAAAGGCCATAGAAAAACCAACCAAAACCATATTGGAAGCTTTAAAAGCGGATGGCAGATTTACGATATTTCTGGAGTCCCAGCGCCTGGCCGATGAAAGTTATATCGAGACCATGATCAATTATATGGAACCGCTTTTCGGCTATAGACCTGAGCCGGAAGAAGTGCTGCCTTACATCAGTAACAGAAAGCTGTATTCCGTTGGATGGGGCATTAATGAACCGATTTATCAAGGGTATATCGGGCCAAATATCACGATATCGACCTTGTTTGCACCAACAGATGAAGCTTTTCAGCAAGCAGGATTTCAAACGCTTGCCGATGTGATGAAATTCAATGAGCGCAGTGCAGGTACCATTTACTTTGATGAGAACTTGTTTACTGGAGTGGGTGGTTATCCGATGGATACGGTTTACAACTTTCACCGCGACTGGGGAAGGATGTTCCAGCCTGCAACAACTGGTGGTGATAAAGCGATCGCCAATAATACGGTGTTCTACGGCAATGTACTCCATGCTGGACTGAACGATTACATGGTGAATGCAGGGGGAAATCCACCGGCAGAATTTGCCTATAAAATGCCAATCGAATTTTCATCAGTAAACAACAGCATCCAGATGAAGGCAAAAGGCTCCGCATATCCGGCAGCAACGGTGATTGATACTGACATCAATACCTTAAATGGACCTATCCATGTGGTGGATCGCCTGATTTTTCCTAAAGGATTTAAATTAAACTAAACATGGCAAATTTATATAAAAAGAACGCCTTACTTTCTTTAATGCTGCTGACCATATTGGGCACATCATGCAGTAAAGATGATCAGGAAAAGAACGAATACGATAACAATAAGATCAACCTGGTGATTGCCGATAACTTTAACCTCTCTGCATTTAGCGCTGCCTTAAAACGTAGTGGATTAGATAAGTCCTTACAGGAAGGTTCGGGTCCTTATACGGCATTGGTGCCTTCGGATGCCGCTTTTTCCGCTGCGGGGTATTCAGGAGCGGTAGGTGTCATGACGGCCAATCCGACCATCATTTCGCGGATTGCGAACTACCATACCCTGGACGGAAAGTATGAGCTCAACAAGCTCCCTTTCCTGTTTAATCAGGAGTTGCGTTCCCGGGGAGGTAAGCTGTATGCCACACACTGGATCAAAGGGCAGGATACCATCCTGACCCTGAATGGTTCCCGGGTAATCTCGCAGAATATTCCGGCTTCCAATGGATTGATTCAGGTGGTTAACCGGGTACTGACGCCATACTTACATGATTTATTGGGTGATGCGATCGCTGCAGAAGCCAACACCACACTTTTTACCCAGGCTTTAAGAAGTTCGGGTCTTTTAGCAACGATTAATGAAGCAGGTCCATTCACCATTTTCGCACCTGATAATACCGCCATGCAGGCCATGGGGTATCACAGTATCGAACAAATCAGCCATACTGATCAGGCCCTGCTGAAGCGTTTCGTAAACTATCATATTTTGAAAGACAGGCGCTTCATCTACGATTATATTTTAAGCAGCGGACCTTCTAATGCAAGTCTGCAAACGATGCTGGACGGTAATTCGGTAACGATGACCCTGGTGCCGGATGAAAGTGTCGTTGGAAGTTTTAAAGGAATTACCCTGAAAGGAATCGGAAATACCAGTCAGGTAAAACTGCTTAAACAAGACATTCTTTCTGGAAATGGTGTATTACATATTATTGATGGCGCTTTGCGAATCACCCAATAAAGGCTTCGTAACACAATTAAACTTAAAAAATGAAGAAAATATATTCAGTCGTTATGCTTTGCGCCCTGATGTTGGTGTCGTTTTATAGCATGGCGCAAGAAACAAGTGGCTCCTTAACCGGACAGGTGAAAGATGCCAAAGGATTACCGGTGCCTGGTGCTACGGTTGTAGCAGTTCACACGCCATCGGGTACCCGTTACGCCATGTCGGCGGATAAAGACGGTCGTTATTTCCTGAATAACCTGCGTATTGGCGCAGCATATCTGGTGACCGTTTCTACGATGGGGATGCAGAATGCAGTGCGAAATGACATTTCAGTTCGTCTGGGTGGCAGTCAGCAGCTCAACTTTGTCTTGCTGGAAGCGTCACAGGAGCTGAAAGGCGTAGATATATCCGCCAGAAAAACCGTCCGCCAGAAAGCGGGCAATTACGGAACCGGTAAAAACATCAGCTCGGAGCAGGTGAAAAATATGCCAACGATCAGCAGAAGTATCACTGATATCACCCGTTTAACCCCTCAGGGCAGCCGCGACAATAGTTTCGGCGGAACCAATTTCAGGTACAATAACGTGACTATTGATGGGGCCGTAAACAACGATGCCATTGGTTTTAGCCCTTCACAAGGCGGACAAACCGGTACTTCAGGCATGAACGGCAGCAGCACCCGGACCAATCCGGTTTCTCTGGATGCCATAGAAGACATGCAGGTTTACCTGGCACCTTTTGATGTGAAAATCGGAAACTTTACCGGTGGATCGGTCAATGCTGTAACGCGTAGCGGTACCAACACGGTTACAGGTTCCGTGTATGGCTTAGGAAGAAATGCTGCAATTACCGGCAAGGATCGGGTAGGTGGTCTGGGTAAAATGAACAATGATTTCTACGATTACCAGGCAGGTTTCCGTATAGGTTTTCCCTTCATCAAAAACAAGCTCTTCTTTTTTAGTAATGAAGAGATTACCCGACGTCAGGACCCGACTC
The DNA here is from genome assembly GCF_032677645.1 of Pedobacter gandavensis. Taxonomy (GTDB): domain Bacteria; phylum Bacteroidota; class Bacteroidia; order Sphingobacteriales; family Sphingobacteriaceae; genus Pedobacter; species Pedobacter gandavensis_A. Next base: position 252,721 of record NZ_JAVTSB010000011.1, read on the forward strand.
AATTGTTTGTAGGCACTGCGGAAACCGATGCTATTTTCAGTGTAGCAGATGCGAAATCCATTGCAAATACCGTGAAAAACCGGTATGGAAGCATCTTTGACGCTGGTACTGCCGACGTATACACCAATTGGAGCAAATCGCAGAAATTCTTTAACCGTTTAGATTGGAACATCAGCGATAAACATCAGCTGGCAGTTAGAAATAATACGATTTTCAGTAAGGCGACCCACATGGATCGCGATCAGCAGGATTTCCGGTTCAGCAGCATGGCTTTTCTACAGGAAAACAACCAGACCAGTACGGTTGCTGAGCTGAAAAGCAGATTCAATAATGAGCTTTCCGGTAATTTGTTAGTCGGTTTTACCCATGTAAATGACAACAGGGATCCACTAAGCGACCCAACCTTGCCGCAAGTGCAGATTATGGGGCGCACACCAGGAACTACCATTTATTTAGGGACAGATCGCGAAGCGAGTATCTTCAATATGAAACAGAAAACCTGGGAATTTACCGCAAACTTAAACTGGACAAAAGGGCGTCACAAGTTCTTGATCGGGACGCATAACGAGCTGTATAACATTCAATATGGTTTCGTAAATGCCTGGAATGGTCGTGTGGATTATCAGAGTATTGAAGATTTTACGAACAACAATCCTTACCGTGTAAGAGGCAGTTACAATTATTTCAACAATAGCAGAGATTACTTGATGGCGAATCCGGCAGCGGATTTCAACGTCAATATGTACAGTTTATATGTGCAGGACGAAATCAGGATCAGTGATAAATTACGCATCACGCCAGGATTACGTGCTGATTTCGTGAATTTGCCAGGCATGCCGACTTTAAGCGATAAGGTTCGCGATATTAATGCAGACCCGTATTTTGGAAGCACTTACACCTACACACCACTGAACCGAATCAACAACAAATTCTTAAACAAGGTGCAATTGTCGCCAAGGTTAGGTTTCAGATACGATGCATTGGGTGATCAAAAATTAATCTTTAGAGGAGGAGTAGGAATGTTTACCGGCCGGATTCCCTTTGCATGGTTAGCTTATGCCTATTATAATACCGGAAATACTTTTGGTGCGATTGATCAGAGGGCCGATCAGCAGGCGTTCTTGCCAGGCACAGATCCAATTAAACCAAGTCCGAATGGCATAGCCGGATTTATTGAACAAAACGGAACAGTTATCAATAATCCAAATAGCGGTCGTACACAAGTCGACCTGGTGGATAATGGTTTTGAAATGCCTCAGGTATTGCGTGGAAGTTTAGGCATCGATTACGAAACAGCAAATAACTGGCGATTTACGGTAGAAGGAATGTACACTAAAAACTTAAAAGACGTGTTGTTCCAGCAGTTGAATACCAAAGACAATCCCCTTTATTATGGTTACGATAAAGAAAAGCAGCAGCCGGTTTATGGTGGTGTAGTAGATCCACGTTTCTCCAATATTTACCTGCTGAGCAATACCAAAGAAGGCTATCGTTACAGCCTGACTGGTACCATTGCCAGAACATTCATCAATGGGCTAAATCTGAGCAGTTCTTATACCTACGGACAATCAAAAGACCTGAGCAATGGGGTGCGTAACTCCATGGAAAGTAACTGGCAATTGAATCAGGCTTTGATTCCAAACAACCCAACACTAAGCGCCAGTAATTTTGACATTCGCCACCGTATTGTGTCTACCATCAGTTATAATTACGAATGGAGCAGAGCGGGTAGAACCAATATCAGTTTGTTTTTCAGTGCGCAATCGGGGAGCCCTTTTACTTATGGGATCGTAAACGGCAATATCCAGGGATTACCACAGCAGCTGAGTTTAACTTACATCCCTTTAAGAGCGGAAGCGATCCGTTATTTTAAGGATATTTCTACTCAGACTGCGGTTCAGCAAGCCGTAGCATTCAATCAGTTTATTGATGGGAATGAATACCTGAGCAGTAGAAGAGGCAGGTATACGGAGCGGAATAAAGGCAGAACACCCTGGAATGTACAGGCAGATTTACACCTTTCCCATGAGTTGTTTGTGAACGCTGCGAAATCCCGGTCTTTAAGCTTTACGGTAGATGTTATGAATATCACCAACCTGATCAGCAAGACCTGGGGCATTCAGTATTTCTCGCCAAACACTTTTAATTCCACCAGCAGTGTAGGTTTAACGCCTTCGTTGTTTCCACCACAGCAAAATGAGGGTAATTATCCTGTTTTTACTTTTAACAACCCTGGTCAGCCATATAGTATAGATTACTTCGGATCGAGAGCGCAAATGCAGTTGGGATTGAGGTATAGCTTTTAGTTTATTTTAGAAATTAAGTCATAAAAAGATGAATATTCAACACAAATGGAATTTTAGTATTGGCATGATGCTGTGCTTCCTGCTGTTTATTGGCGCTTGTAAAAAGGATAAGGTAGCAGTGCCTGTGGTGCCTTTCAAGATAGACAGCTATTACCCCAATAGTGGGAATGCAGGGACCCTGGTTTCCATTGTTGGCGAGGGTTTTGGAACTGATCTCAGTTTGTACTCGGCTACCATTTCCGGAAAAGCGGCGGAAGTGATCAGTGCCACAGAAAGCAACATCGTGGTTCGGATGCCGGAAGGTGGCGCAACCGGTGCATTGGCACTGAAATATGATTCACGTGATTTTAACCTGGGGCAATATATCTACCAGGCTTTAAGCGTCCAAAATGTATTCCCCGCCAACGGACCTGCGGGTTCTCAGATCCGGATTACCGGAGCGGGTTTCAGCAGTACCACCGGGCCGGCTACGGTTTTTATCAATGGAAAACCGGCATTGGTGGTCAGCGTATCTGACGAGATTATCGTTGCCGAAGTGCCTTTAGACGCAGGTTTCGGGCCGATCGTAGTGAAGGTGGACGGCAAGGAAGCGAAAGGTCAGAATTTCACTTATCAGGCGATTAGCAGCATTAAACCTTTAAGCGGTGGTAAAAACACAAAAGTGACGATTAATGGGGTTGGTTTTGAAGAATTAGCGGAAGGTAACCAGATCGATTTTAACGGAACAACGGCGACCGTATTGGAAGCAACGAAAGAAAAACTGGTTGTGCTGGCCCCTGATGGGGTTAAAACCGGACCACTTTCTGTAAATATCAATGGTCAGAAAACTGCTGGACCTGTCTTTACGGTAGTAGCCTCGCCATCAATTCAAATCGTAACACCTTTAAGCGGACCAAAAGGTGCCGAAATGACCATTTCCGGTGCTTTGTTTAGTACGGTACTGGACGAAAATAAAGTGTTCATTAATGGAATTGAGATTCCCGTTCAGTCTGCCACAGAAAACCAGATTAAGTTGTTAGTGCCAGGCGGTACAGGGACTGGATTGGTAAAAGTGGTCGTGAATGATCAGGCGACGAATGGTCCTCAGTTTAAAGACCAAACGCTCGGTATCCTTTCGGTAAGTCCGGATAACGGTCTGGCTGGTACCACAGTGACAATTAAAGGATCGGGTTTTAGCAGCAGCGCGGTAAACAATAAGGTATACTTTAACGGCTTATTGGCAACTGTAAAAACCGCCACAGAAAATACATTGGTACTGGATGCACCGGCAGGCTTAAGCACCGGTGATCTAAAAGTAGTGGTGGATGGGGAAGAAGCCCTGGCACCACAGGATTTTAGAAGAGCAGGAATGCTGACACTAGCTGGTGGACCTAACAGTGATACTTTTGGAGGTTTCATGGCCGGAATAGCAGTAGACAATTCTGGCAATATCTATGTGGCCGACAGGTTGAATCATCTGGTGAAAAAGATTACGCCAGCAGGTGTAGTCAGTGTTTTACAAATCAATGGTGCGGATGTTGTTTTTGATACGCCTTATGGGGTGGTTATCGATAAACAGGACAATATATATGTGTCGGATATTGGACGTAACCACATCAGGAAGATCACACCATCCGGACAAAATACGGTCTATGTTTCCGGGTTTTCACCTGGTTTGATGACATTCGACAATGCAGGTAATCTGTATGTAAATGTTGTGGCTGCTTATGCAGGGATGAACAAAGTAAATACTGCGGGTGGCTATTCGAAAATTAGCGGGCCATCCTGGCCAATGGCTAAGGCGGTAGTAGATGCGAATGGAAATCTTTATTATGTAGATTCTGGTTCAAGTAGTAACAATGCAGTTTCACGTATCGCTGCCGGAGCTGGAAATGAAGGTTATTTCATAGGTAGTTCTGATCCAGGGTATCAGGACGGAGCAGGACTCTCTGTAAGATTCAACAGTATTGGAGGTGGATTGGCGATATATGGTCCTGGTAAATTGATTGCCGGTGACAGGTACAATTATGCATTAAGAGAGATTGATGTGAACAGCAGAAAAGTTTCAACGCTTGTGAAATTGAATCCTGGATTTGCTGATGGTGCATTCTCCCAGGCAAAAATCGGTTCAATGGATGATATGGCCGTTGATAAAGATGGCAATATTTACATCCTGGATGCCCAGAATAAGGCGATAAGAAAAGTGTTTCTGAAGTAAACAGTTCGGCTTTTAAAGAGAACAGCCTGTTGATCTCATAGTCAACAGGCTGTTTTTTTATGCTGTTTTCACTAAAAAATAATTTTATCGCCTGTTGCCAATTGATTGTTTTTGGCAAATACGCCACACAAATGGAACAATAGTCGGGCACCTACGTTACCATCCCAATCGTCTTCACCTGGTGCTACTTCAACCAGGTCGATACCGATAATGTTTTTATCGCTATTAGCCAACTTAGTCAATAAGTAAGTCGCTTGCTCATAAGATAGACCGCCTGGTACCGGAGTTCCTGTATTTGGACAGTACCAACGCTGTAAGGCATCAATATCAAAGCTTACTGCAACGTTTTCAGGTAAATGAGCCAGAATTTCATCGCATTGATCTTTCCAGTTCTTTCCTTCAAAATTATTGCCTTTTAAATCAGTATCTGTAAATACTTTAACTTTACCAGAGTTTTGAACCGCTTCCAGTTCTCCCTCGCTAAAATCACGAATACCTACTTGTACAATTTTCTCTATTTGTGGGAGTTTAATGGCGTTAAACATAATGGAGGCATGGGAATAAGTAAAGCCTTCATAAGCATTACGCAGGTCCATGTGTGCATCAAAGTGCAGGATTCCAAAGGAGGCGTGTCTTTCTGCTAAGGCCTGGTAAAATCCCATCGGTGTAGAATGGTCTCCACCCAGTAAGATCACTTTTTTACCTTGATTCATCCAATATAAGGCGCGTTCTTTTACCTCGGAATTGAACTGTGCTGAGGCTTTGTTTATTTCCGCTAAATCACTTTGTAATTGAGGTACTGTATTGATATCAACACCGTTTTCCAAAGCTTCAATAATGGGTAAGGCTAAACTTTTATATTTTTCACTGTTTTGAGACCAATGTTCAGGAGCTTCGTCCATGAAAATCCCTAATTTCCACAAATCAGGAAATTCCTGGTGCAATAGGTCTACTTGAAATGAGGCATTTAAAATAGCTTCAGGACCATTACTTGCGCCACTACCATAACTTACAGTTACTTCCCAGGGTGCTGGTATAATAATAATATCACTTTCTTCTGCTGTAAATGGTAATCCATATATACTTGAATCTGGCAATCCAGGTTGTGATGGATCGAAATTCTCAATTTTTGTTTGCTTTGTCGACATTTTATGATTCACTAATTGAGCTGCAAATATAAAAAATCTTTAATGAGCTTTGGCCCCGCGTCAAATATTCGATTACATTATATAACCAAGAAGGTGTGCTCATTTATAAATTTAAAGCCTTTCCAAAAAATGACCAAGAGAAGGTGATGGTTTAATTTAACATAAACTTAATGCTGAGGTAGGTTTATGGTTGTAAACAAAGTTTAGTTTTGCTAAACAATGTTTAATCATAAACTTCTAAAGCATGGATAACTTCTACTTTAAACAAAAAAATCAGGTACTGGCCTTTCTGCAGATGGAAACGCGTAGTTTCTTCAATTATCAGTTCATAAATCAACCACTTTTTAATCAGTAATTGCTATGAGATATTTTTATCTAACAATTGCTGTGTTTTTCCTGTGTTTAAGTATTTCTTATGCTCAGGGTACATTGAGGGGAACTGTTATTGATGGCAGCAACCCAATTGCCTTCGCCACCGTCAGCGTTACCGAACTAAAAATACAAAAGCTTTCGGGACTGGACGGAACATTCTCTATCTCATTACCAGAAGGATTCCACAAGATCTCCATAACTATGGTCGGATACCGAAAAGTGGATACGCTGATTCATATGATCAATGGTAAGACAACCAATTTAGGCAATATAAACCTCAGCCCAAATGGAGATTTACAACAGGTGGAAATTCAGGGAATGTATAGCTCCGGAGAACGTAAAGCCATCGCGATGCGAAGAAATTCAAGCGCCATTATGGATGTTGCCAGTGCAGATGCGGTTGGTAAGCTTCCTGATATCAATGCTGCAGAAGCTGTACAGCGGATACCCGGTGTGAGTATAGACCGTGATCAGGGGGAAGGTCGTTATGTAACCGTAAGAGGTACACCATCTCAATGGAGCTCTACCACCATTAACGGGGATCGTATGCCTGCAGCTAAAACATCAGGCGATCTGCTGGGGAACCGTACCGTTCCAATGGATTTATTGCCATCGGAGTTTATTCAATACATACAAGTCATCAAGGCAATTACCCCGGAATATGAAGGGGATGCTATCGGTGGTACAATTAACTTTATTCCACGTACTTCTCCTGAGAAAAGAACATTCCGTATCATGGGCGCTTTGCCTTATGCTGAAAGACCAAATGATAAGCTAGGTTATAACGGTAGCTTGTTATATGGAGACCGGTTGCTAAACGATAAATTCGGATTTTTAGTGCTGGGTACGGTCAACCAACGTACTTATGGTACAGATGATTATGAGGTAGGCTATGGAAATCAGCTTCACAATGTGAACAGTCTTGATGTTAGAAACTATCAGGGAACCCGGACTAATAAAGGACTGAATGCGGCAGTAGATTATCGCCTTGCACCCGGCACTAAAGTATATGCGAGAGGGTATTATACGGAATTGCTGGATAATGAGCGAAACCGTAAAACCATGCACTATTTTGATCGCGCAACCAACAATGCGGTTTTAAGGTGGAATGTTGTAGACTATTATTTTAAGAATTATGGTGGGGAAGCTGGTATTGAGTCCACGCTTAGTGCCAAACTCAGCATGAATGCACGTGCTGCCTGGTATAAATCATGGGCAGGTTATAAGGGGCCGTCTTCTGCTACAAAGGATTTACGAGGCTATTATTATGGCAACTGGGTACAGACCGTAAAATACGACAACATGGTTAATGTAGATGGAAAAGATTATAAGTTCTTAAAAGGAGATGGCCCTGCAGGTTATGAAGGTGATGATCCGAACAATGTACAAACGCATTTCTCTGCAACTACACCTTACAGTGCAGATAATTATTATCTGGATAGATTTGTGACCTCTATCCGTAATGTGAGCGATAATGATAAGGTGGCTGCCGTAGATTTTAAGTATCAGCTATTAAATAACCTGCTCTTGAAATTCGGTGGAAAATTCAGACATAAAACCAGTACCTATGATTATCGTTATGCCACCTGGGTTTATAAAACCACCGCTCCAAAAGCATATCTTGGATTATGGGAAAAAGAAGCCTTTCCTGCAAAGAACTGGTTTCCTGAGCTAAACAATACTTATGATAACCTGAAATTTGATTACCCGACCGCAGCATCTTTTATCAACCCTTACAGTATTCCTAAGGTTGGAGCGAATTTAACTTATACGTTAAACGATGCTACTAATTCTTCTTATGCTACAGGTAATTATGATGCAACGGAAAAAGTCAGTGCAGGTTATGCTATGGGCGAATGGGGTTTGAACGCAGCATGGAAAATCGTTGGCGGGATGCGCTTTGAGCATACTTCAGCTATATCTAATAGCTATGTTTATAATGACATTACGAAAAAGGTAAGTCCGGTTTCAGGGAGTAAAAGTGTGCCTGCAGTTCTTCCGATGTTACATTTTATTTACAAGCCAAATGACAAAACGGACCTGCGTGCAGCGGTTACCCGCACTTTTGCAAGACCTTCTTTTAATGAAATTAGTCCAACAACAAGGGTAAATCCAAATACACTGACTGTGGCCCTTGGGAATCCGGATTTACGTCCAACTTTCTCCTGGAACTATGACTTGATTGGTAGTTATTACCTAAGCAATACGAGCTATTTAACCGGAGGTTTGTTCTACAAGAAAATCAAAGATGCGGTGTACACACAGTCCTTTAATCAAAGTCAGACTGTAGATGGTACAACTGCAAGCTACAAGGTGTCACAGCCTTTAAACTCAGATAATGCCAAACTTTATGGAATTGAGCTGGGCTATAACCAGAAATTAACGTTCCTTCCAGGCATACTGAGTGGGTTGGGTATTAATTTGAACTATACCTATACTAAATCGGAAACCACGATTAATGACCGTCCAGATGAAAAAATTGGCTTGCTAAACCAGTCGCCGAACATCATCAATGCAGCGCTGTTTTATGAAAAAGATCGTTTTTCATTCCGTATTGCCGCCAATTATCGTCAGGCTTTTCTCGTAGAAGTTCGTGACAATAGTGGGGCAGACCGGTACCAGGATAAAGATTTCCACCTTGACCTGAATACGTCCTACAATTTCCCAAAGAACATCACTTTGTTTCTGGATGCAAACAACCTGACCAATGCAGCGCTTCGCTATTATCATGGTGTTAAAAGCCGACCTGAACAGGTGGAATATTATTCTGCCAGGGGGCGTGTAGGTGTAAACTGGAGTTTCTAACAAAAGTAGATCTGTAATGAAAATATCCAGAAGAAAATTCGTGTTATCAGCAGTCTTACTCGTTCCTGTGTCGAGACTGATGGCGGAGAGCGTTGATTTTAAAAGGAACTATTTCCAGCATGGTGTTGCTTCAGGCGATCCCCTGCAGGATCGGGTAATTATCTGGACGAGGATAAGTCCCATCAATTATGCTGATACTGCATTGGGTTGGGAAGTGTCTACCGATCCAGGGTTCCTGAATGTAGTGAAGAAGGGGAGGACTGAAATTTCAGCGCATTCAGACTATACTGTAAAGGTAGATGTGAAAGGGCTGAAGGCCGGGTGTACCTATTACTATAGGTTCTCCTACCAGCAAATGATGTCCGAAATCGGAGAGACGAAAACTTTGCCAAAAGAATTGAACGGCGCTGATTTTAGCATGGCGGTTGTGAGTTGTAACAACTGGGAGGATGGATATTTTAATTCATTCCGGTTTCTTGCCCAAAAACCTGAAGTAGATTTGGTGCTCCATCTTGGGGATTATATTTATGAATATGCGACGGGGGAGTATGGAAATCCTGCATCGGGCCGTATCAATGAGCCAAAGCATGAAATTTTGACACTGCAAGATTATAGAACCAGGTATGCGTTATACAGAACCGATCAGGATTTACAGGCTTTGCATGCTAAAAAGCCTTTTTATCTGATCTGGGATGACCATGAGCTGGCAAATGATGCTTATAAAAATGGTGCAAAGAATCACCAGCCAAATGAAGGAACCTGGGATGTAAGGAAAAAAGCAGCCATACAAGCCTATCTGGAGTGGATGCCAATCAGAGCAAAAAATGCCACTGAGGTTCGCCGGAAATTTGAAATTGGTGATGAGATTGCGCTTTATCTGATGGATGAAAGAAGTAGTGACCGTACTCGTCAAATGGACAATACCAACCCTGGTTTTAATGCGGAGGAAAGGCAAATTATTGGCGAGAGTCAATATAGCTGGCTGGCTAATGAGTTGAAAAAGAGTAAGGCCACCTGGAAATTGATTGGAAACCAGGTCATGTTTTCGGGCTATGCGGTAGCTAAAGGTTTCAAATTGCCAAAATATAACGATTGGTGGTTAGGCTATCCATACGAAAGGGCTAAAGTATTGGACCTGCTGGAAAGGGAAAAAGTAGGTAATGCCATCTTTCTAACCGGAGATCATCATGAGTCATTTGTACTGGCTGTACATCAAGAGGATAAGTTTATGGAGTATACCAAAAGCTACCGGCAAAGGCCATTGGCATGGGAACTGCTCACACCTTCTATAACTTCGAAGAATGCTGACAGACGATCTGAGTCAGAAATCGCGGCGTTTGAAAAGATGCTCCATAACAAGGATATTAACCCTCATTTAGTTTATGGTGACATTAAAAGCCACGGCTATTTTATTGCTACAATGAACAAAAAACGCATGCAGATAGATTATTACTTTGTAGATAACCTGCTGACAAATGTTGCTAATGAGCATAAATCCGCCTCATTTATTCTTGACGCAGAAACGTTTGGCATCACTTCTAACTAAATATTTTTACACCTTTTATGGGAAAGCAGCCTTTACTCCCTGTTTTGACTGCTCCCCATGAGGGTGTTATTTATCAAACCTCTTTTATGATGTTCTTTCATCATATACTGATTTTCTCCCTATATGGAAGCTAATGGCAACTTCAGTAGTCCAGCCCAGGTGTTGTTGGTCTTATGATTACAGGGCTTACTTCGGTTGTTGTTGTGTTACACAGTGAACCATTCCGCCGTTAGCGAATAAGTTACGGCAATCGATACCGATAACCTTTCTCCCTGGGTAGAGCTTCTGAATGATGTTATTGGCAACAGCATCATTCGGATCGTTATAGTTAGGAACGAGTACCACATTATTCCCAATGTAATAGTTAACATAAGAACCTTTTCCTACATCTTTACCGTACTTCGTTACCACTTCATTTTTGGTCAGCGGTACCTCTACAAATTTATAGGCGGAAGCAGTTTTATTTGTCGCATTGTACAATATAGTGATGTCCTTATCAGGCACCTGCCAATACGCAAGATCATCTTCAGACATGGTAACGATGGTCGAATTGTTCGCAAATCTCGCAAAACCATCAATGTGCATATCTGTGATATCCAAACCGGCTTTACCCTCCAGCCAGATAAATTTGGTAACGCCAAGGTATTTGGTGAATATGGCTTCAGCCCGTTGCTGTGTCATCCCGGGATTTCTATTGTCGTTTAATATTGAGCTTTTGCAGGCCATTAAAACTCCGTTTCCATCAATTTCCACACTTCCTCCCTCGTTGATCATCACGTTATTGAGGTCTATTCGCGGCGTGTTCCTATCGAGCGCTATTTCCGAAGGGACCTGATTACAGTTTTTGTAGTCTGCTTTTTTGCCCCAACCGTTAAATCCCCAATCCTGGATCAACAGTTTCCCGTTTTTATCCTTTACATATACAGGACCATTGTCGCGCACCCAAACATCATCTGTCTTTCTGATCATAAAATCCACATTCGCAAGAGGAACATGGTTATTGGTCAGCAGCCCGGTCACCCTTTCCTTTTCAGATTGATCATAGACTACAAGATGCACTTTTTCACCTTGTACCAGTGCTTTGGTCATCGCCACCCAGGTTTCATCCAGGCGGTTGCGGTAAGTTTTGCCATATTGGTATTCATGTGGCCATTGTAGCCAGGTACCTTCATGGGGAGCAGACTCCTCAGGCATGATGTACGATATGGTAGAATCGGCGGGAGTGCCAGGTCCGATATCTGTGCCATTGTCTGCACCTTCTTTTGCGCAGGAAAAAAACAGGGTCGATAAGATCATTAATGTAAGTGCCATTTTGTTCATGATTTAAATAATAAGATTTTGGTACTGCAAAACTATACAGACCATTACCCGTATTGTTGTCCAAAATTGACAATCTGATATTTCAATTCAACGGTAGCAATATATAGGTCAGCTGCTCTTCAGCCATGGCTGTATTACCTGGGTGTCTGATGTATTTTTCGATTACAGGTGAAGGGCCAAACTCTAGTTCGGTTTCCAAAATCCAGCCTGAATAGATCTGTGTATAGGTGTCTTCGATTGTTTCATATCCCCCCGGGTGTATAAACTGAGCATATTTCCCTCCGCCTATTGTTTTCGAAGGCAGGCGAAAGTTCTTTGCCTGCATCGCGGAGCAGGTATCGTACCTGCATTTGAGGTTTTCCCTTATCAAAGGCTCATCGGCTATAATTCCATAAAATTCATTTCCATGTTCCGGAAACTCATTTTGCATAAACTTATCCCATAATTCTTCTATTTCTTCATCTATATAGCTGATAAAAGCAGTTCCATAATAGACGGTTAGCGGTCTGAGGTAGACAATTTTCGGTTTTAACAAATGTGCTGCTTCAACCGGAAAGATTTCAGCTTTGGTCATCAATGGGTTCTTTTGAGATTTTGCTTCTTTTGGGGCAATGCCGAAATGCTGTTTAAAGGCTTTTGAAAATGAGGCCAGGTTGGCAAATCCTACTTTTAAGGCAATAGAAGAAATATTAGCACGGGTATAAATCATCATCTTATAAGCATTCTCTACCTTCAGCCGTTTCTGATAAGCACCAACCGTTTCTCCACACGTATATTTAAATATCCTTTGAATGTTTCTGTAGGAATAATGAGAGACATCCTCCAGCTCCTCAATAGAAATCACCTGATCGTAGTTTTTTTCAATAAGGCTAATGGTATTGTAAACGCAATTCAGGTTTGCAGATGCCTCTTTATTCATTTTTTATGCCGTTCATGGATGAATAGAATTTCTAATCAAAAAAGGTGCCCGGAACTAAGATCGGCTTTAAGCGAACAGGAGAAAAAAAATGCCCCTGGAAAGTAGTTAACTTTCCAGGGGCATGCAAAATACCGCCTTTGTGTCTTAAAATAGGGTTGATTATTTTGCCTTACCGGAGTTCTCCAGTACGTCTTTATAATAATTTGCGCCCCAGCGTTTGTAACGGTTAAACTGCAGTTTGAGGCGATTTTCAAATGAAGTCCAGTCCCTGCTTTCCTTAGTGCTCCATAACACTTCACTTAGCGCAGACATCCGCGGGAAAATCATGTACTCTATTTTTGAAGGGTTGTTCATGTATTCCGTCCAGACATTTGCTTGTGCGCCAAGAATGTATTTTCTGGATTCCAAAGGAAGACCAGCAGGAATCGGCTCATAGCTGTATACCTTTTCCAAAGTAGTCAGACCCGGCATCGTTAATGAATCTCTTTTAGCAGTTTGGGCGTAATCAAAATACATATAGTTTCCAGGGGTCATGATGGCATAATGATTTTGTTTTGCCGCTTCAATACCACCTTCTTCACCGCGCCAGCTCATTACTGTTGCATTAGGAGCGAGGCCACCTTCCAGTATCTCGTCCCATCCAATAATGCTTTTCCCCTTTGAATTGATGTATTTCTCCATGCGCTGTACAAAGTAACTTTGTAATTCATGTTCATCTTTCAGCTGGTGGTCTTTCATGCGCTGCTGACATTTCGGACATTTCTTCCAGCTGGTTTTCGGACATTCGTCACCGCCAATATGAATATATTTAGCAGGGAAAAGGGCAACGACTTCATCCATCACATCCTGGAAAAAAGTAAAAGTCTGCTCGTTTCCCGCACAGAAAACCTCGTCAAAAACACCAAAGGTTTCCTGAACTTTGTATGGCCCGCCGGTACATCCTAAATAACTGTAAGCCGTTAATGCTGCGGAAGCATGGCCAGGCATTTCGATTTCTGGAATGACCGTAATGTAACGGTCTGCAGCATATTTAACCACTGCTTTGATTTCCTCCTGGGTGTAAAATCCTCCATGAGGTTTATTCGTGTTTCCGTTACCAGGTAAGAAACCAGTGATCGTTCCTTTGCGGATAGAACCTAGTTCCGTCAGTTTTGGGTACTTTTTGATTTCAATTCTCCAGCCCTGATCGTCTGTTAAATGCCAGTGGAAATAGTTCATCTTGTGAAGCGCCAGGTAGTCAATGTATTTTTTTACAAAAGACACTGTAGAAAAATGACGGGCTACATCCAGGTGCATTCCGCGGTATTGGAACCTTGGCTCGTCCTTGATTTTCACAAAAGGTATAGCCAATGTTTTCTCTTTTGTACTTGGATCCAGTAGTTGAATTAAGGTTTGAATACCGTAGAAAACACCTTCCTCAGTGCCAGCGGTAATGAAAATACCTTCCTTTTTTACTTCAAGGGAGTAGTTTCCAGTAGTTTTACTCCTTTCTGCAATTTTGCTGGTCTCACTAGTTTTGCTTGTTTTATTGTTCAGCGCGAGGTAAATCCCTTTTACAGCAGTCTTGCTGTTGTTTTTCAGACCAAATCCATAAAACTGATTCAGATAATCGTTTAAAAAAGCCGCTGATTTCGCTAAATCTTGCTGCTTAAAGACCACAGGAGTCTTGTCCGACAAGTTAAAAGAACCCTTGGAAGTACTATTGACTTCCAGGGGTTGAGGGATGATATTAATTTGGGCAAATAGTTCTGCTTTTAACAGCAGTAAAGTAAAAATGCAAAGAAGGAACTTGTTCATTTGTGTGTGTTTAACGCTATAGAATTATAATTTATTGAAGTAAAAGTCATCGCCATAGGCGGTGCCCGCAACCGGCTTATACATGTAAACGGTAACGGAAGAATTGGTGGCTCCGGTGCTGAAAGTAACAGAGGAATTGGTATAGCTAGTTGCGGTAATTGCGGTGTTTACTGCCGCACCGCCATAGTTTTTAACGCCAAACATCGCGGATTCTCCAGCGGTACCTACCTTTCCATAACCTCCAAAAATGTAGGTGGTATTTGGACTGAGGCCAGTAATCACTTGCTCTAACGAAGTCTCGCCGCCTTGCTGTCTGATCGCTTTTGCACCGGAACGGAAATTGGTAGTCACGACAGCGGTATTTCCTGCAGGATTCCAATTGCCCCATGGCGCTAATGCAGTGTCCTCAAAACCAGGATTTCCCAAGACAGGCACTTCCTTATACACCCTGATATAATCCACGTTCATGTTAAAAGGAAGGTCGGTATTGGTAATTGCGCCAGGCCATCCTGCGCCACCGGATTGATTTAAAATCAGGTAAAACGGCTTGTCAAATGGCCATTGTGCAGTGGTGGCATTGGCCGGTCTCGTATAGGTATACTGGAGCACATTGTTCACATAAAACTGAATCGAAGAAGGGCTCCAGATGATGCCATAAATGTTGTAATCGGCAGTATTGTAAGCGGTCGTTTTTGTGGCAGAACTGCCGCCGGATGGACCGGTTACTGCGCCATTGTGGATCGTCTGGTGCATCGAATTTTCATAGTTTACATGCTCCATGATGTCTATTTCACCACTGTTTGGCCAGTCTCCATAAGCCACAGGCGTTTCCGGCATCATCCAGATGGCAGGCCATGAACCTTGTCCTTGTTTAAACTTCGCCCGGACTTCCACCTTTCCGTAAAGGAAGCTGAACTTTGTAGAAGTCTGAATTCCTCCTGAATGGTAGGGAACCGGATCTCCGGCGATCACTGCATTGTCCATTTTCAACACGAGATCGCTTCCATTCTGAGACACATAATCTGTTGTGGAGGTCAGGTATTTCGCCCATGCAGGGGACCACCTTGTACAATAGGTCCATTTGCTGGTGTCGAAGCTTCCGGTAGTGTTAAACTCATCGGAAAAAACGAGGTCCCAGGAAGAACTAAGGGCAGCAAGCCCCGTGTTTTGCAGCGCAGCAGCTGTAGTCGCGGTGCTTGCCTGTTTTTTACTGCCGGCCAGATCCTGACCAGGCTGCAGTGTTTTCGAACAAGAAAATAACAGGATGGAGCTGCCCATCAGGAGGTTCATGATTTTCATGATTTTTGGTTTAGGGATGATTGGTTGATATTGATTAAGGTTTATTTAATGATAGGCAATGGAGACCAGTAAAATTCATGTGTAGCATCATTCGGTTTCCCTTTCAATGGAAGTTCAGATGGGTCGCGGTCTGCGCTTGCTTTGGCTACTGTTTCCGTTCTGATCAGGTCAAACCATCTTGCTGCAGGCTCCGGACCGGCAAATTCCCAGCCTTTCTCTGCGATGACCGCATTTCTAAAATCAGTTTGGTTTAAACCTTTGGCTAATTCACCAAGACCGGCTCTGAGTCTCACTTCATTGATGGCCTGGTAAGCGGTTTCATCTGGTCCAGCGGAAGACATCGCTTTTGCTTCTGCATAGGTCAGGAGTACTTCCGAATAGCGAATCATATACACTGTTGCACTTCCCCACCAGTCGTTCAATTTATGGGTAACTGGATCGTAAGATTCATCATCTCTGTATTTTAAGAAATAAGGATGTTTGTGCGTCAGTTTCGTGTAGTCTACTGCTTTAGCTGGGTCATTACCCAAAAAGTAAACCGTCTGGTAAGTGGCCTCTTTTCTCGGACCAGCAGGGAATTTGTTGTAAAATGCAATCTCTCCGAAAGCCTCATCCCATCCACCTTCTTCACCAGGGGCAAAGTTTGGAGGTCCCATCTGACTGCCGTTACCCCAGTTGTCTCCGTAATTCCAGATACTTGGCATATTTTTATTGTAATAACAGGCAAAAACGGCTTCTTTATTGAACCTGGAATCCTTATCCCAAAGATCAGCATAGGCATTTACCAGTCCATAACCCCAGGTCGCTTTGCCATCTATGACTTCTTTAGCTTTTTTGGCGGCGAGGTCATATTTGTCGGTTTGTTTCAAAGGCCAGCCGGCCATAGTCAGGTATACATTGGCCAGCAATGCTTTGGCGGACCCTATTGTAGGCAGGATGTCGGTATTGTTTTGTCGCCTCGGACCTGACCAGGCATTTGGCAGCATCGTTTCTGCTTTTTGTAAATCGGCAACCACCAATGCATAGATTTCCTGTGGCAAAGCATTTGTTTTCGGTTCCAGGCTAGCCTGTAGTGGCATCGGCACGGCTCCCCAGGTACGCGTCAGGAAAAAATAGGACATGGCGCGGTAGAAATAACCTACACCAGCGGAGTTGTTCCGCTCTACTTCCGTAGCTTCCGTTGCTTTTGGATAATTTTCAATCAGGGAGTTGGAAGACTTGATGGTTTTATAGAAATAGTTCCACCAAATGGCCATCCTGTCGTTGGAAGAATTGGCCTGAAAGGTGTCGAAATTCGAAAAGCCCATTTTGTTTCCTCCGGCATGCGTCGTAATGTCATCACTGCCAAAGGTGGTAGCCAGGCCACCGGTCTGATTCCAGGCCAGGTTATAAGTTAACGCAATTCCAAGGGTGGCGGCATTCAAGTCTTCGCCGGTCTTGTAAAAAGTTTGAGGGGTGATGCTTCCTTTTGGATCTTCCTTTAAGAAATCTTTCTTGCAGGAGGAGATCAGTAGCGCGGGTATTAGAAGGGTAATGATATATTTTTTCATTTGAATAGTTTTAAGTTTGTGATGCCATCTCCGGCTGATTTTAAAAGGTTAGATTGAGCATGATGGTGAAGGTTTTTGGAGAAGGGTAGGCCCCTAAATCAATACCGGCATCTGAATCACTATTTGCAGCAGTTGAACTGGCCTCAGGATCAAATCCTTTATATTTTGTGATGGTAAACAAGTTTTGACCACTCAACGTAAGTTTTGCATTTCCAAAATGCAGCATGCTTTTTGGGAAATTATAGGATAAGCTGACGTTTTTCAGTCTGGCATAAGCAGCGTTTTGCAGGAACTGTGTAGATTCAATGTATTCTTTTGCAGTACTTGTCGGGTTTGCCCATAGCGAACCTGTGTTTTGAGGAGTCCAGTAATTGGCCGCTTCGGCAAGTGTTGGATAGGCTACATCGCTGCTGGCAATTGCTGATGCAGCATAAGTGGCATTGAACATCTGATGTCCATAAGCACCTTGAATAAATACATTTAGCTCTAAATCCTTATAGTTGAAATTATTGTTGAAACCCCATTGCACTTTTGGCATGGCATTTCCTGAAATCACCATGTCTTCAAAGCCAATTGTACCATTTCCACTCACGTCAGTATATTTATAATCTCCGGCTTTATGTCCATTCTCGTCATTTTGGTATACCCCTTCCCATGGAATCAGGTAAAATGAACCCAAGGGCTGACCCACCTGGATGACCTGGATTGGCGAATTAATTAAACCACCGCCGATCTGAGCGCGTCTGATCATGGTTTGATCACCAAGGCTGACTACTTTATTCTTATTCAGGGCAGCATTGAAACTCGTATTCCACTTAAAATCTTCGTGGTCAATGGCGTTGAAATCCACCATAAATTCAAAACCTCTGTTGTTCACTGCACCGATGTTTTTTAATAGCGTGCCGCCTCCCAGGTAATTGTCGATAGGGGTGAAGAGCAGCAGATCTGTGGTGTTTTTATTGTAGTAATCTGCGGTGATGTTCAAACGTCTGTTGAAAAAGCTCATGTCCACACCAATATCAGTCTGTTTTGTGGTTTCCCATTTGATATCCGGTGTATTTGGATTACCCAAAGTATAGCCCTGGAAGGAGCTGGTACTGCCGTAAGAATAATTTACCGGGCTCAATAAACCCAAAGTACTGTATGGGGCGATAGATTGGTTTCCGGTAACTCCCCAGCCAGCTCTAAGCTTTAGCGCAGAAAAGACATTCAGTTTCTTGATGAAGGTTTCCTCAGAAAGGTTCCATCCTAAGCTTGCAGAAGGGAAATTACTCCATTTATTGTCGCCCTGAAATTTGGAAGATCCATCTCTTCTGATGGTCACTGTGGCCAGGTATTTTCCATCATAACTGTAGGCCGCTCTACCCATAAAAGATAGGATCGACCATTGTGAATAGCCTGAGGAGATACTTTGAGCGGAGTTCAGCCCTAGATTATAATAACCATTGGAAGTAGTGCTTAATCCTGATCCATTGGCACTAAAGCTATTGGAAGTATTTTGCGTACTCTCTTCTACAGCGGTAACGGTAAGGTCATGTTTTTCATGGAATACTTTATGAAAGGTCAGGACATTGTTGTTCTGGAAGTTGTAATTTTCGGAGAAGCTCTGTGCAGATTTCATATTGCCCTGGGAAATCCAGTTGTTCGAAAGAGAAGCTGCTTTTGACAGGTTAAGGTCTAGTCCAAAAGTAGAAGTAAAGGTTAGCCAGTCGGTAATGTTATATTTTAAGTTTGCATTCATGGTGGCTACATTTGCAAACACGTTATTGTCACTTTCCATACCGGTCATATAAGGGTTTGGCCAAATCGGCGACAATCCGGTGCGGTTGTATTGTTTGGTCGCCTCATCATCATAAACAGGTTCTGTAGGTGCCCATGCAATGGAAGCCATCACCGGATTTGCTTTAGAGGTTTGAACGCCATTGTTTTTAGAGTTGATGCGCTGTGCAAAAAGGTTAACTCCCAAGGATACTTTATTGCTTAATTTAGCATCCAGATTGGTACGAAGTCCAAATTTATTTTGGTTGGTATTTACGAGTAATCCATCCTGTTCGGTATAGAACCCGGAAACATAGTATTTTACATTGTCTGAGCCTCCATTTACAGACAGCTGATGATTTTGGGTGATGGCATCTTTAAAAAGCAGCTCCTGCCAGTCTGTGGTTTTACCCGCATAGGATTCCGGATTGGGGATCACCGGAGCACCTGCAGTAAGATTGGCGATGTTTGCATAGGTCACCGCATCCATCAGTTTGTATCTTTTCATTGGACTGCTGAAGTTGACGAAACCATTATAGGCCACTTTTACTGCGCCTGATTTCCCCTTTTTAGTGGTGATAATGACTACGCCGTTTGCACCTCTTGAACCATATATGGCAGTCGCCGAGGCATCTTTTAACACATCCATCGCTTCAATATCATTGACATTGAGGTCTTGTATGCCGATACTTCCCAGCGCTACACCGTCTACAATGTATAGAGGTTCGTTGCTGCCACCTATGGAATTGGCCCCTCTGATCCTGATCTTTGCTTGTCCGCCTGGCGCTCCAGAGCTTTGGGTAACCGATACACCGGCTACTCTTCCCTGCAAGGCATTGGCTGCGTTGAGCACCGGCTGATCTTTATACGCGTCAGATTTTAAGGTCGTAA
This sequence comes from Pedobacter gandavensis, assembly GCF_032677645.1. Lineage (GTDB taxonomy): Bacteria > Bacteroidota > Bacteroidia > Sphingobacteriales > Sphingobacteriaceae > Pedobacter > Pedobacter gandavensis_A. Next base: position 272,629 of record NZ_JAVTSB010000011.1, read on the forward strand.
TAGATCCGGTCAGGTCCTTACGTTTCTGCGTACCATAACCAATTACGGCAACGGCATCCAGGGTCTTTACGTCTGATTCCAGACTTACATTGATGACTTTCTGGTTGTTCACGGGAACTTGTTTTTCTTTCATGCCCACATAGTTGAATAACAGCGTGGCATCCGTAGGGGCGTTGATGGAGAACTTACCTTCCGGATTGGTTTGTGTGGATATGGAAGCTCCTTTTACCCTAACCACAACCCCTGGTAAAGGAGCGCCGTCTTCGGTTACTTTTCCTGTGATCGCCTGCTGGGCAAATGCCGAAATTCCGGAGAAAAGAACGACTAAGAGCAGGAGCGTTCTCATCGCTATAGGGTGTTTAAAAAAAGAAGAAGGGTATAGTCTTTTGATCATAATTAACTGGATTGGTTTGTTTTTTTATATAAAGAATTAGGTTTTTTGTTGGAGCGTATAAAGATGGAACCTGCTGCTGCGGAAGCCTTCGGTTCTTGCAGACTGATTTTATACCGGGCCCTGATTAGCTCAGAATAAAACAGCGCATGATCATGCCGGTGTTTTCATAATATTTGGTTTAGGTTAGGTAATTGGCGATAAGATGTGGTAAATCGCTTTGCTAAGGTATATAGGTTTAACAGCTGGGAAAGGGGGTGAAGTAGTTAAAAAAGGGGGGTAAACTCGGTAAGTCCGCTATTTAAAACACAAATAATACCTACATTCAGCCCTAAATATCATATTCCTTTACCTCCACATGTTTAATCCGCTTAAAAGACTTGCAATCACTGTTTCATTGTTATGGATCACATTGCCCTTAGCTGCAATTGATTTTTCTTCTGTGTTCTATTTGGGCATTGAACATGGCCTTTCTAATAATGAGGTGAATTGTCTTTTTCAGAGCAGAAATGGGTTTATGTGGTTCGGGACTTTTGATGGCTTAAACCGTTATGATGGATACAGTTTTAAGATCTTCCGGAAAAAGCTGAAGGATAGAAATTCGCTCCTCAACAACAGGGTGCAATGTCTGGCAGAAGACGACGCTGGAAATCTCTGGATTGGCACGATGGGTGGGGTATCCATTTACAATGAGCCACAGGAAAAATTCAGTACGCTATATTTTAATCCTTTTTCAAAATCGGGCACACAGCGGGTCGACAATACGACGGTCTTAAAAAGAGAAGGCAATGATGATATGCTGATCGGCACTGCCAAAGATGGCCTGCTACGGTATGTGAAAGAAACTGGAAAGACGATCCAGATCCCGCTTTTATCCTCCGCCGGTTCCTCAAAACGTGTTTCTTACCAGGTAACGGCTATTGAAATTGATAAAAACAATCAGGTATGGTTGTTTATTGAGGGTGTTGGTTTATGCCAATACGATAGGAAAACGCATACAGTTGGCCTTTTAAACAGTACTTTAAAGTATGCCTCCTGTATCCAGGCGGACCGCTCTGGAAACCTATGGCTGGGCACAAGCGCAGGAATATATAAATACAGCGTATCCGCCGGACAGTTTTCTTTTAAACCCTTACCGCGGACAGTGACGAGCTTGTATTTAGATCAGCCGGATCAGCTTTGCATCACCACAGATGGCGGCGGTATTTTCATGATGAACATCAATGAAGAAAAGATCACCCAGCCTTTTAATCTGAATGGCAAAGAGCTGTTTACCAGCACAGCGATAAAGGGAATGCTAAAAGACAATCAGGGCAGGGTCTGGGTTGCTACTTTAAGAGGAGGGATCAACATCATAGACGATCAGCGGTACCGCTTTAAAACTCTTAATCCTGATCCCTCGGAAAAGAATAGTTACCATAATTATTTTATCTCTTCTTTCGCGCAGGATGCGGCCAATTATATCTGGATTGGGACAGATGGGAATGGGCTGAGCCGCTGGGACCGAACAAAGAATTTATATGTAAACTATAAAAAAGAAGCTAAGAATGGCCTGAGTAGCAATAATATCACCACCATTCTAAATGACCATAAAAACACCCTTTGGATCGCGACCTGGGGTGGCGGAATTAACCGATTCAACCCTTCAAAAGGAGTTTTTGAGCATTTTAGCTGTATCCATCCTACGAAAGGTTTGGAGTTCGAAAATGTATGGAAATTATACGAGGATAAACAGCAGAATTTATGGGCAAGTACATTCGATAATGGTGGCCTATATAGGTTTAATCCATCATCGAATAGGTTTGAGCTGTTTGATGATGCGATTGGAAATGTTCTCTGCTTTGTGGAAGACCGGCAAGGTAATTTATGGGCGGGTACGGATAGCAAACTGATTCGTATTGACAAGAAATCTAAAAAACACCTGGTGTATGATATTGGGTATCGCGTAAGGACCATTCTTGAAGATAAAGGAGCGGTATTATGGCTAGGAACGGAGGGTGGAGGTCTAATCTCGCTGAACACCAGCAACCAGAAGTACAGGAGATTTACAGAAAGCGATGGACTGCCAAATAATGCGGTATTGAATATCCTGCGCGATAACGGAGGGGCATTCTGGCTGAGCACCTTTTACGGGCTTTCAAAATTCAATCCGACAAATCAGAAGTTTCATAATTTCTTTGCCTCCGATGGCTTACAAAGTAACCAGTTCAGTTACCTGGCTGCTGCCAGATTAAAAACAGGGGAGCTGATATTCGGAGGGATCAAAGGTTTTAATGTTTTTTCACCGGAGAAAATAAGCTTTTCCAAAGAAAGACAGCAGATATTACTTACTGAGGTAAGTATAGACAACTCGCCTTTAAGTGATGTTGCGAATGCTGGATTTATTAAAAAGAGAACTGGCGGCGAAATTGAAAAGCTCGTACTCCCTTATCATAAGGCTTCGCTATCCTTTGGATATACCAGTCTGGAATACTCTAAACCAGATAAAATCAATTATGCCTATTTTCTGGAAGGCTGGGATAACAATTGGATCAACGCTGGTAAAATAAGAACGGCAAATTATAGCAGATTAAAAGAAGGAACGTATACGCTTCACCTCAAAGCAAGTAATAGTGAAGGTGAATGGGGCGATGAAAAGTTAGTCAGTATTATCGTTTTACCACCTTGGCAGCGTACCTGGTGGGCTTATTCGCTGTATGCATTGGTCGTTGGGATTGGTGTTTACTTATACGTCAGGTACAAGCAACAACAGCTGGATCTGAACTATAAAGTGCGTTTGGCACAAATTGAAATTGAAAAGGAAAAAGAACTCAATGAAAAAAAGCTTTCTTTCTTCACCAACATCACCCATGAGTTGAGGACCCCGCTCACATTGATCGTCAACCCCGTTAAGGAGTTAATCAGTAAAACGGAAGATACTTTAAAGCAGGAGCTGAATATCATCTATAGAAATGCGAACCGCTTGTTGGCGCTAGTGGATCAGCTGATGCTTTTCAGGACCACTGAGCAGGAAAGTACCAATATCCAGATCAATGAACTTAACCTTTACCAGCTGTGTAAAGAGACTTATGAAAGCTATCTGAAGATTGCTTCCAGCAAAAATATCCAGTATGAATTTGACTGTGAAAACCAGGAACTGATGATTTTTGGTGATTATGAAAAACTGGAAATTATCATTTTCAACCTGCTCTCCAACGCCTTCAAGTTTACACCTAAAAACGGTCGGATTCTGTTTAAGGTGGAAGAGGATGAATTTGAAGTAAAGATTTTCATTAATGATACAGGATGTGGAATCAACAATAATGTCAAGAACAAGCTCTTTGAAAAGTACTATCAGGAAAAAGACAGCTCCATAAATAAAGAAAAAGGCTTTGGAATTGGTTTGTACCTGGCAAAGCAACTTATTGATGCCCATAAAGGAGAACTTAATTATTCCAGCGATCCGAATACCGGGACTTCATTTCATATAAAGCTTAAAAAAGGACTCTGGTTTGATACATCCATCCAGCCAGAAGGACATCAAAATCAATTGTTGCAGCGAGTTGAGCAGATCCCGGATGAAGAAATCCTGCAGATGCCCAATATCAACACCTTGGAGATTACTGAAAAAAGATCCTTGCTGATCGTGGATGACAACACGGAACTTAGACAGTACCTGAAGAAGATTTTTATCCAGCAATTTGTAGTTTATGAAGCGGAAAATGGTAATATTGGTTTTGAATTGGCGCAAAAATACGTGCCGGATCTAGTGATCAGTGATGTGCTGATGGAGAGAGGTAATGGGGTGGAACTCTGCAAAAAGATAAAAACGGATCCTATGCTAAACCATATTCCTGTGATTCTTTTATCTGGCCTCAGCTCTTCGGAAAGTAAATTAAAAGGGATTGAAAGCGGGGCAGATGATTACATCATTAAGCCCTTTGATAAGGACCTGCTGCTTGCTAAAATAAATGCCGTTTTAGACAATAGAGATGCCTTGCACCAATATTTTAGGGACAACATTACTCTTCGTAATAACAACCAGAAAATATCGGCTACTTATAAGGCCTTTCTGGAGAATTGTATTGCCATTGTGGAGGAGAACCTAAGTAACGAAGATTTCAATGCGCAATGGCTGGCCAGGTCTTGTAACCTAAGCTATTCTATTCTCTACAAGAAGGTGAAATCCATCTCAGGACTATCTTTAAATGCATTTATAAGGTCTATCCGGTTACGCAAAGCAGCATTGTTGATGTTGAGTACCAATACAAATGTTAATGAGGCAGCATTTAAAGTGGGGATTTATGACATCAAGTTTTTTAGGACACAATTCAAGAAACTATATGGGATGAACCCATCGGATTACATTAAGAAATATCGAAATTCCTTTAGTAAAGAGTTTAATCTGATCAAATAAGCGCTACGATTCAAGAAGGCCATAGCAAATTCTCTTTTCTGTAAAGTACTGAAAATCTGCAGTTCTTCCAGCAAAGAAGATTCATTGTCCAGAAATTTTAAGATTTTCACAGCGCTATTTTTCTGAAACATCCTTGAGAAGATTTCTTCACCGGAAATGCGTTCCCTGCTAAGTAAATTTAAAAGCGTGGCATCGTAAAGGTCAAACCTTGCTGCTGAAATTGCTGAAATGTTGGGATGCCCGGATCTCATCAACTGTTTAACAATTGCTGCGGTATGTTTCTGTATAAATCGAAAGGTATAACCGGTAGAGCCTTTTGTAAATCCTCCTGCGGTACCTAAATAAATAATGCGGTCTTGTTGTCGTTTGTTCGGATGATCAGTCATTGGAATCACGCCATGCTCTTGTTCAACTATGGTATAGTGCTCACATTTGAGCTGCTCCCGAATGTATTGCTGCAGTGCAGTACGATAATCTTCAGGAGCCAATTCCTGCCTGGAGAAAATAGTATATTCTACTAAAGCGCGGTTTGAGCTGAGCGGCAATACGTATACGAATGAGGTACCTGCTTGCTGAGAGGTGTTAAAATCCATCAATGTGGCACAGTCTGGATCGAAGAAATTACCTTCAGTTTCTATGACCCAGCCTTCAAAATGCTGAAGGAAATATTGGTAGCGATCTGGTTTTTTCTCCTGGATTTGAGGAATGCTGCTAAACACATAGTCACTGCTGAAAGTTTCGCCATTGATGACTATATAGGCCTTGTCTTTCTGAGTGTACTGATTTTCTACCTTTCCTTGCAGGCTGGTAATTTGCTGACTATGCTGTGCTAATAATTGATCCGTATGCGCATAAAAATCCAGTCCACGGATCATTTTGTATTGGTAGGGCTGGATGTCCAGTTCCCGATCAATAAATTTGCTGGCAAATGATAAACGATCCCATTTCCGATATACCACAGCCTCAAATACATCCGGATGTTCTTCCCAAAAACACCATGTTCTGTCATTCGCTTTTTTCTCCGTATGGTCCACAAGTAACGCCCGCTTATTTGTTGTTTTCAGATAGGGCAGCATCCGTACCGCAAGGCTTCGTCCGGAACATCCAGCTCCTGCTATGATATAATCAAAGTGCTCCATGCTTGTTCTTTTGTGATTGTTGCCAGTATTTTTTTGCTGCGAACAACATGCCAAAGGATTCTCCATGATGTCTGTCGAGATGCTTATGGTGCATTTTATGGGCTCTTTTGATCGTTTTTATGTACTTATTATTGCTCCTTGAAAACCATTTGAAACGTTGATGGATGACTACATCATGGATCATGAAATAAGCAATTCCATACAATAGAATTCCCAATCCTATGTAAAACATCCAGTTGAAGCCTTCTTTTGCCCCGAAAAAGAACAAAAGAATGCTGGGAGTAGCAAATATTAAGAAAAAGGCATCGTTTTTCTCAAAGAAATGTGGTTTTTTTTGATGGTGGTCTTTATGGAGCACCCACAATAGCCCGTGCATGACAAACTTGTGTGTAAACCATGCTACTCCCTCCATAAAAATAAACGTGCCTATGGTAATCAATAAATAAATCATCCAGTTATCCATGATTATAATTTTAACGTTTCTTCGATCATAAATCTAAATTTTTCTTTTCTTCTGCAGTTAAATACTTAGAAGTCGACAAATATTTAACTATGTTTTGCTTTAGTGTATTGTCTTTGGTAGTTTTTAAATTGGCCAACACAAACTTTTTATCTTTTTGAATCTCGTCATTGTAGTTCAGGAAAGCCGGGAGATTCGTTTGAATTGCCAATCTTAAAAATCTTATTTCCAGGTAATCAGGTGCCTTTTTTACCGCTGTTTCTATCAGGCGTTTCCCATTGTTAAATCGCTTAAGTTTAGTGATTGGACTGAACACATATTTCGCCTGCATCATTTCTGAAGCCCCTTTATAGCTGATTAAAAGCGGGTGTGAGGACTCATCAACCTCAGCTAATAATTTTAAAAGCCGGTCTGCAGCAGCTTTGCTTTTCGCGGAGGCCTGGAACAGATTTTTTATTTCCTGAATATTCGGTTCTCCTGCATAAGCATTGGTTACAAACAGGAGCAACATAAAAAAGAGGGTCTGCTTCATATGGTGTTTGTTTTGTAACGGATGATAGAGTCGAACATCAATCCGAACTTATGGGCATTAGAAATTCGGATCCTTTGGGTCATGACTTTCTCCGCTGTGCTGCATTTAATTTTATGAAACAATTTTTTATAGTAAACATAAGCAAGATAAACGCCATTTCTTGCCGATGAAGGTAATTGGCGGATGCCGATCAGCGCCTGTTTGAATTCTGCTTCTATTTCTGCCTCAATCTGTTTTTTCTCTATATTAGAGAAGGTAGCCAGGTTCACATTTGGAAAATAATTGCGACTTAAGGTATAATAATCCGCATTTACATCTCTTAGGAAATTTACCTTTTGAAATGCAGAACCTAGTTGCATGGCCGAATCCTTCAATTTTTCGTATTGCAATTTGTCTCCTTCAGTAAAAACCTGCAAGCACATTAAACCTACCACCTGAGCTGATCCAAGTATGTATTCATTGTATTTATCGGGTGTATAAAGCGTTTGCTCAAGGTCCATTTCCATACTGCGAAGAAACAATTCTATCAGCTCTTTATCAATGTCATATTTATTGACTGCCTGCTGAAAGGAATTGAGCACCGGATTCAGGCTAATTCCATCTTCAATAGCCTCAAAGCAATCTCTTTTAAATTTAGACAGTAAAATAGCCTTGTCATAATCGTGAAAGCTATCTACGATCTCATCGGCCAGCCTTACAAAGCCATAAATGGCATAGATAGGATGACGAAGTCGTTCCTCTAAAAAATATATACCCAATGAAAAGCTAGTACTATAACGCTTGGTGATCATTTCGCTGCATTCGGCCGATAGTTTATCATATATCTCTTTCATGGCTATTTATTTAGGTGCTTAATCAATTGTTGGGCGGCAAGATTTCCTGAAATAATCGAGGGAGGTACTCCCGGACCAGGAACGGTCAGCTGTCCGGCATAAAATAGGTTGCTGACTTTCTTATTCTTTATAGATGGTTTCAAGTTTGCGGTTTGCCTCAGCGTATTTGCTAAGCCATAGGCATTCCCTTTATAGGAATTGTAATCTGTGATGAAATCACTTACACAATAGCTTTTTTTATAATCCAGGTATGCTCTTATTGGAGTCCCTGTATAGGCCTCTAGTCGGTCCATAATTAGATCGAAATATTGTGCCCTGATGGCTTCCGGGTCTTTTATATCTGGTGCAAGCGGCATTAATACAAATAAATTCTCATGGCCGGCAGGTGCTACCGATGGATCGGTGACGCTCGGACAGCAGACATAGAATAATGGCTTTGTTGGCCATTGGGCTTGTTTATAGATCTCCTCTGAATGCTGTTTTAAATCTTCATCAAAGAATAAGGTATGGTGATTTAAACGTGCTACTTTCGTTTTTACCCCTAAATAGAAAATCAGGCAGGAGGGAGCCAGCACTCTATTGTCCCAATATTTTTCGGAGTAGTTCCGCTCCGTAGCATTTAACAATTTTTCTTCTACGTGATGGTAGTCTGCAGCCGCAATTACCCCATCATATTGCTGACTTCCTTTTTCGGAAACTAAACTCACAATTTTATTTTCCTTTACCTCGATTGCGGTTACCGCTGCATTGGTATGGAATTTTGCACCTTGTGTCTCAGCAATGGTTTTCATCGCTTTGATTACTTTTCCAAAGCCGCCTTTTGGGTACCAGGTGCCTAGTTTTAGCCCTGCATAGTTCATTAGGCTGTAGAGTGCTGGTGTATCTTCAGGCATCGCGCCAAGAAACAGGACCGGAAATTCCATTAATGCAATGAGCCTGGGATCTTGGAAGTACTTTTTAACGTGCTCGCTGAAAGAGGTAAACACCTGCAGTTTAAACAGGCCTTTGATCAGGTCTACATCTGCAAATTCTAATAGGGAAAGTCCGGGTTTGTACACCAGTTTGCCCATGCCTATATTGTATTTATACGCTGCTTCGGCTAAAAATTGCTTAAGCTTCACGGCACTTCCTTTTTCGATACTTTCGAATAACTGGCACAATTCCTCAAAATTGGCCGGAACATTTAACACATCATCGGCACCGAAAACTACCGTGAAACCAGGATCAAGCAATTGTAACTCATAAAAGTCTTCCGCTCTATAGCCAAAATCGTTGAAGAACTTTTCAAATACTTCGGGCATCCAATACCAGCTTGGGCCCATGTCAAATAGGTAGCCGTTATCAGTAATCAGTTGCCGCGCCCTTCCTCCAATGTCTGCGTTTTTTTCATAAACGTCTACTTTGTAGCCTTGCTTTGACAGGTATGCTGCAGCGCTGATTCCGGCAAAACCAGCACCAATGATGGCAATTTGAGTTTGTGATTTCTTTGTGTTAGTTGACATTCTGGTGGTTCCTTTGGATGAGTTTAGGGCTTATGCTCTTGACTTTGCTTCGTGAAAATCTTCAAGCTTGGTCAGTATTTTGATCAATTGCATTTTTTCTTCGTGAGAGAGCGGTTCCGTGACATTCTTCGTTGCTGCTCTTATATTTTCCATACTTTCATTTAAAAGCCGGGTTCCTTTTGCAGTGATGTGGATCATTCTATTCCTTTTGTCCGTATCTATAGTCGTTTGTCCTACTAAATCCATGCTGATCAATCTATTGATGATTTGAATACCAGCGGATTTTTCATGAACATTCAATTTTATCAATGCAGTTTTTGTCATACTTCCAAAAGCGACCAAACTGATTAAATAGATGAAATCATCAGGAGTAGAAAATGAAGTGTTCGCGATCGCCACCTTTGCCTGTAGTTTTGCATACCTGGACAGGTGTACCAAGGACGTATTAATCACGCTATCGGCTGATCTTCCTTTGGATTTCCCTTCCCATTCAGGCTCTGAAGGGGGCTGCAGGCCTTTTTTTTTGGAATATTCGTTGAGCCATAGCCCAAATGAATGCACATCCTGAGCATGCTGATCAGACTCATTTTCGTAAATCTCAATCAGACTTACCACCTCCTTTATTAAATCGTAATACATAGTTTCTAGACTGACTAAGGCTAATAATTACGCTAATATAGTGTTATATTGCACTAATAGATAAATTAAATTTGTTTTTATGATCATTTAAAGTGTATTATTGTACTAATACAGGCTTGAACAAATTACCGCTGAGGCTGTTATTGAGGTATAGTACATGCGCTCAAAAACATGATCATCTGGTAAAAAAGGGTAATTAATCCACAATCACATGAAGAAAATACTTCCTATCGCCAATGGCATCGCTCTAATTGTCACGATCTTTGTCAACTACCTTTCTAATTCAGGAATGCTGAATGGGAATACCATGAAAACGGTATCAGATCGGTATTTCAATTATTTTACGCCTGCGGGATATGCATTTTCTATCTGGGGACTGATTTACCTGGGCTTACTGGCTTTTGTATTTTATACCGGACGTAATTTTTTAAAAAAAGGGGAGGATTCGGTGGTCCTGAAAATTGGTTGGTGGTTTGTACTTTCTTGTGCTGCCAATTCCCTTTGGGTCGTTGCCTGGTTGTATGATTATACCGGATTGTCTGTTCTCCTGATGGCGGTACTGCTGATCTCCTTAGGTAAGATTATCATCAAAACCCGCATGGAGTTGGATGCTCATCCCTTTAAAAGTTACCTTTTTATTTACTGGCCTTTTGCACTGTATTCTGGATGGATTTCTGTTGCTTTTATTGCCAATATATCCGCCTGGCTTACCAAAATCCAATGGTCTGGATGGGGGATTTCTGCGGTAACCTGGACGGTGATCATGATTACAGCAGCAGGCTTGGTCAATATTGTGATGGTCAGGCTGCGAAATATGCGCGAATATGCGGTTGTGGGGATTTGGGCATTAATCGCAATTGCAGTCTCCAATGGAAAGAACAATGGTCCGGAATTAATTGTGTATGCTTGTTATATAGTTGCAGTTATTGTATTTGTTTTCATCACAATTAGCGCTATGAAAAATCGTCAGAGCTCATTAGAAAAGATGTAAAACAACGCTATGAAATGGTTAAAAGAACATTTGACTTCTATGGAGAATTATCAGGGAAGACGAAGAAACGGTGATTAAGGGTGAAACAAAAATAGCTTTTCAGTTTAACGATTACAAGATATTCAGTGTGTAACTTCCTGTTCAGTAGTTGAATATGTGTAATTCGGTGAGTAGGGTGAATTTTACAAATGACTCACCGAATCGCGGATCAATCCCAAAACTTGTGGAGCAATGATG